>NZ_LR735258.1:1200000-2400000 GCF_902506755.1 Dyadobacter sp. 32
GCAAGCCATTCGAGTGGCCGCATAATGGCAAGATGAAAATGATCCCGGGTTTTAATCATGGTTTCCATAACGGAACCAAACCTTTCAGGATTTACGATCCTTAGTACATAAAAGGCCGTTTCAGAAATAACTTTTGACGATGAAACTGCGTTGGCAACCAGAATGGCTGTTACATTCTCCTTCGGATAATGAACCAATTCTTTGATGGCGACCGCTTTGGTCCAACGCGAAATCCTGGTATAATCCTTGTTGATGATGTCCATAAGCCGCTCTTCAACCGTGAGCTTCGCTTGCGGAAAAAACACTGAATATCGCGCCTGCATCTCCGTTAGCGAATCGCAATCAAGAAACGGCAAAATCTTGTTTTTGACATTTTCAGGTAAAAGAAGGTCCGCAATTTCAATCAGGTAATCACGGATATCTACATCATTTTCCTTATCGAGCAGCGTTATCACGTGGAATCGGGAGCCATAGACCAGCTCAAGTATTGTAAATGCCCTGAGCATGATCCATTTTTTCTCCCGTTCCAGATTGAGCATGATTTGCGATTCCCGTTCATAGACATCGATAAGATCGTACTGCGCTGCCAAGAGCCAGGCAAATATGTTCAGATAATCGTCAAGTTCTGTAAGTAAAATCAGCTGCTCGGTGGAGTTACATGTGTAGCCCAGGTTGCAGAGCGCCTTTATCACCCGATCCTTCAACAGCCTGTCAGGATTGTCGAGATTCTTGCGCATAAACTTCACCGCATCATTCCCACCAATTTCTTCAACGATTTCCAGCAGTTTCAAACAACGTTCCTTGCGGTCTCCGTGATTGAGAAATGATTTTTCCATTTGCTTTAAAACCGGTGTCCCAACCATTTTGAGGGCTTCGGACGCGGCGGTGCTGAACCGGTCCTGATCCAGTTGTTCCATCAGGTACGGCCACAATTCAGCCCTTCCCAATTGGCCTGCACTATAAATGGCAGCCTCCCGAACCTTCGGGTTGCTGTCCTGTAAGAGTGGGATAAGGTTTTTCCCGGAAGTAAATCTTTTGGAAAATCCAAGCCCGATCGCGGCTTCAATCCGGTCTTCATCCCTGGTCGAAAACACCTGGCTAGTCAAAACGTCATAAGGTTTTTCTTTGACCATCGCCTTGGACAGCATGGTGCCCTTTGGTGCTTTCACCGGAAAATTAAAAACCCTGTCCCGCACCATTCTTTTGTAAGAGCTTTGTCCAAGAACAGAAAGCAGTATCCAGATCAACGTAACCAACAAAAATATAATCGTTAAGACCAACACATTGAAATCCAAAACATTGACCAGCAAAATGAGAACGATCCCGGCAAGAAGTCCCCCCAAAGATTTGGCGCGCCCTTCAATCCGCCCCTGAATACTGAGCCTGAAACGTGCCGGAATGGGCTGATACAAAACCTGGTAAGCCGGCTCCGCTATCGCTTTCCGCACAGCGCTCATAAAAAATCGTGAGAGCGCAATACAAGCGAAAAACACTGCCGCCGTATCGTACCCCACTCCATAAATGGTAGCAATGGTAAAACTGAACAGCAAACTTAGAGGAAGAATGAGAATACCCGCCCGAATGCCATATTTGTTGATCAGTTTGTTGTAAAGAAAGGTTTTGATTACCATCTCAATGATGGCCGAAATACCGAAGAAAAACCCTAGAAAACTGGCCAGCAATTCTTTGTTGGGAAAAACGGCACGAGATTCGGAGAAGAAAATATACTCCACATAAAACAGCGCAAAAACAGGCAGCAATGCAAGCAAGAAGATATTTCTGTAATAGACACGATCCACTATTTCTACATTTTCAAAAGCGGGTATACTTTGTTTTTCTGTGTCAATTTCCTTTTCCTCCTCATTGCCGGTTACAAAGTTGCGATGAATGCTGCGCAACAAAAAACTGCATATAATCAGCATCCCGACGGCGATCAGCAACAGTGTTTCGGTGCTCACCAGATTGACCAGTATCGGAATAGTCAGATACATCCCAACGGAAGAAATAACCTCACCCGTGTTGATCAGGCTTGATAACCTTTTAGATTGCTGAAGGTTGAAAAGCTTGGCTACAACGGCCCAGAATGTAACCCCATTGACCAGCACAAAAACCCTGTTCCAGATAAAAAGAAAAAAGAAAACCCATCTGCTTCCGGTTACGTAATAAGCGATCAGAAAAAGTCCCAGCGAAATAATCAGAAACAACAGCATGTTTTCTGCCAGCTTGTTGAACGAGTATTTCTTCTGAAGGCGCGTGATTCCAATGCCCATCATATACACGAGAACGCCTCCGGCAATATAAACCTGCGGCAGTATCTGCCTTTCGAAGCTGGTAAGGAAGGAGGATGCCACCACCGTGTAGAACAAGGCTGTGGCACCACCCATGAAAAAGGAATAGCCCATCAGAAAAGAAACGAGCTTCTCCTCGTCCTTTCTGACATGCAGCATCCTCAATATCCTTTTACCATTTACCATTCAGGTTGCTTTATAAAATTTCCTTAACCATAAAATAAATCTGACGCTCCGGCATCTGAAAAAGCGGCCTGATCTTCCCGATACAAATAAAACCAAGGTCTTCAAGTGGCTTGATCCGGGACGCGATGGGTTGGGCAATAATCACTTTCGCCCCATGCTCTTCGGCAAAGCTAAGCCTGGCTTTATCCAAAACCGACGAAAAATTGTAACCCCGATACGATGGCGCCACCACCAGCCTGTTTAGCGATGCAAACGGTCCGGTATTAAAGGTTCCCAAGGCATTTTCGTCAAACAAATCAGCATGAGGAACGGTGTTATATTCATTATGAAAACTCAATCTCGCAGCCGCCACGATGACGTTGTCCTTGGAAATAATCCAGTGAAAGGCCCTTTGATCGTCGGAGTCTATCCAGGCATTTTGAGCGAAAAAATCTTTACTTATCCCCTGCTCGTCCTTCCAGGCAAGAACCCGGAGTGCCCCCATTTCGTCTAGTCTCTCGGGACTATCGAGCCTGGTCAGCAGAAACTTTTCGTTGCCGATTTCTAAACATTTTTCCATTGTAAGAGGAGTTCTTTTATTCGTTCGTTCCATTGTCAACATCATTCCCTATCGCCGGTTTGTGTCTATCAAAATTCCCAGTGAAAAAACCCGCCGCTCCTGGGGATATCTCGAAGCAGATGTTACACCCTCCGCGGCACGAATTCCAGGGACAAAATATTCTGTGTTTAAAATGTTGGATACCTGTAACTGCAAACTGAAACTGTTCAGAATATGGCCGTAAGTGATCGCCGTATTCATCAGATACACAGGTGCAAAACTGGTAATGGGATTGCTGCTGCCTGATGTACCAATACCTGATTTTCTGGCACTTATGTAATTATTGGTGACACTGACGGTCAGGTTCTTCAAAGGCTCATATACCGCCCCGATGTTGGCAGACCAAGGTGCTATGTCGCTTATCGGGACTTTCTGACCTTCGCTTTTGCTTAGATCACGTGCATTACTGTAGGTAAAGTTTCCCCATACGTTAAGGTTCTTGCGCTCATACTTCGCCTCCGACTGGATGCCGATGATACGTTGCCGTCCAATAGGCTGAAATTGTGTAGTGACCACACCGGATGACGTTGTAGCAGTGGCCAGCCCTACTGCGTTGCTGTAGTTGGACAGATATCCGGCTACACTCAGCGATAAGGCCTTGGTAAACCGTACGGATACACTGCCCTCCAGGTTTTTAACCCGCTCGGGCTGCAACTTTGGATTGTTGAGCAAACGTTCACGCGTGGTTGCATATTTCTGCAGGAACGATGCATCCTTGAATGCTTCGGCATAGATACCCTTGAAAACAAACTTTCCCTTTGCGTAAATAAGACTAACACGTGGATTGAATACAAATCCGTAGCCTCCTTTGCTCCTAATCTGGTTGTAGTCCAAACGTGAGGCAAGCACCATCTTCAATGCATCTGTCCAGTTGTAGGTACCCTGACTAAAAACACCAATATCAAACACCCGAAAGTTATCCCCACCAGCCAGCGTGGAATCCGGACGACCAAACTCATCTGCACCTGACACGGTGGAGGTAATGTAATTGGCCTGAATGATACTGTTGCGTATCTCCACCCCACTGTTCACATCCATTTTCGGCAGCGGTGTCCAGAGCGCTCTAAACTCGTTTCTTAGCTGATTGGAAACCCGATACCAGTACGGGATGGTATAAGTAGGCTTTCTTTCATTAACCAAATCAATAATTCCGTAAGTGCCATTGAAATATCCTCTATAAGTGGGCAGGTTGGTAGCTCCATTCAGTTCATGCAACCGGTATGACGTGAGATTGAGAATCTGTACCCTATCCGACAAATACTTATTATAGGTGAGCGAAAATGCCTTATTACTCGCAACCCATCTTGACGCATCTTCCGTTACAATCCTCGATCTGTTGGTGTACCAGGGAGTGGCTCCCTCATTCGTTTTCCAGCTTTGAACCGAAATAGTAAAATCTTTGAACTCAATTTTTCCCCGTATGAAAAAATTTCTAGATTCGTCGCTAAACCTTACAGGCTTTCCGTTAATGCTCGTCTGAAACAAAGAAGCGTTGTCCAGTTCTGCAGCTCTGGCTTTGCCGGCTTGTGTCAGGCTTAAACCTATAGCTTCGCCCGCTGCATTCTGTTGAATGGCATACATCGGATTGTTTGGAAACAGCGTTGTCAGCTTGTTGTTAGCAATGTAGGCCTGTGCTGCTGTGGCTCCGTTAATATTTTGCTGCGTTGCGTAGTTGTCTGCTGTACGGGCTGAATAATCCCATTCCGGATATTTTGAATAATCAAGCTCATCGGATGAAAAGTAACGGGTCGTTAGCGAGATAGCCAAATCCTTCGTTCTCGCCGTCACAACCCCGTCGAAAATTTTCGTATTCAATGAACCGTAACGTACCTGCCCGTTTCCTGAAACCGAAAGTTTTTTACCCTCCGGCATTTCCTTATCAAGGAACTTCTTCGTAATCACGTTGATTACCCCCATAAATGCATTGGCACCGTACATGGTTGAAGCCGGGCCCGAAATTACCTCCACCCGCTCAATGTCCGCAAGTGCGTACTGCCTGGAGATTGGAATGTTGTCGGAATTCAGGTCATTCTCCTCTACCCCGTCAACGAGCAAAATAGAGCGATCGTTGGAGGTGGATCTATAACCTCTTTGATAAAATGTAACATAGGAAGGCCCGTTCCCCCGGATCACATCAAACCCTGGAATGTCGTTGAGCATTTGTGTCAAGTCCCGGTATCCCCTTTGTAATATATCCTTTTGCGTCAACACGGTTACGGTGGCGGGCACCTGCAACAGATTTTCCGCCTTTTTCGACACCGAGGTTATCTGTATAATTCTGTCCATAAGATCCTTTTGCTGAGCAACAAGATCCTTAAACTGTGGCAACGCCGAGAACTCGGGTTCATAGTTCTGGTTCGCTTTCAGCAGACTACGAACCGACAACGCTGCCTGCGGGAGTGAATCCAGGGCCAGGTAGGTAAGCGCAATAAGTTTATAACCCTGGACTTGTTCCGGAGGCGAAAACCGGGTTTTCAAACATGAATTTAGTAGTTGAAATACCTCATCAAAATTACCTGTCCTGTACTTCCGGTCGGCTTCAGGGATAATTACCGACGCATCGCAATCACTTTGCGCGCATGCAAAACGCTCTGTACATGCCAGAAATAATATTAAGAAGAGGAGCTTTTTTTTCATATCTGTCAGGTTTGTCACTTGATATTGCGGGATAGTTTTTCATATGGAATGTCGGTTCCAATGTATTTATCCCATTCTTCTTCCGTCAAATCTCTCGAAACCTTTTTTGATACCTCCAAAAAAAGAGCCGCAGAATTGATGTCCCAGATCCTGACCGTTTTATCCGCGCCAGTGGCCAATAGTTTTCCACCATCCTTTGTAAAGCTGATGTCCATCACCCAGTAATCAAAGTCGCTCAATATGACCGGCTGCTGTTTCGACAAATCTTCTTTTGCATTCCATACCCTGATCTTCCAATCGTAACATGCAGTAGCAACCCTGCTACCGTCTGGCGAAAACGTGATTTTTGTGATTCCTGAAGTGTGAGAACTCTGTAAACCAGAAAGTGTTGATAGCTCGGGTTCATTGTTCTTAAACTTCGCAGAATAGAGAATCCCGGAACTTGTGCCCATATAGATTTGCTGCCCATCTGGTGTAAATGATAGTGCTGAAAGCCTTCCTTTCATTCTACCAAAATCATACTCTTTTGCTTTTGCCAGAAGATTGTTCAAATCAAGCCTGATTAGCCTTCCAGCTCCGGTTCCGAAAAAAATATAGTCCCCATCCGAAGTAACTGCCGAAGTGGCTATTTCTGTACCTAACTCTATATTTGATATTACGCTCAGTTTCTTTTCGGCAATATCCCAGAGCCGGATCTGGCCGCTGGAACTTGCCGAGATCAACCTCGGACTACCTTTATCATTGGTCGCAACAAGGGCGATGACCATACCTGTGTGACCTATCAACGTTTTCGTTGGCAAACTCCCCGGAGCCATCTCATCCCAGCGGACGATCTGCCCGTTGGAGCTTCCGGTAAAAAAAGTTGACCCCTCTGGTGTGAAAACAAGCGAGCGAATACTTTTAAAAGTTTGTTTTGGATTATGGAGCTGTACAGGCCTGGCCGCGGGCGTCAGGTAATTCCAGATATTCACCACCCCATCGTCACCAGCCGTTGCAAATTGCCCCTTCTTCCCTTTCGGTTCAGTAATTACTCTCACAATATCATTGTGACCAATTAGCGTTGCCTTTGCCCCTGCCGCCTTTGACAAGGCACTAAAAATATCCGCATTCTCTCTTTCCCCGCCATTTTTCAGGTTAAAATCATAAGCCTTTAGTGCCAGTAACGAAGCCATCTCGTCACCAGCGGGCAATTGGAAAGATTGAATAGCTATGAAACGCGCTACTGCTTTGGACCTTTGCCGGAGGGCGTCATTTCTTGCAATCTCCGCTTGGTTCTGCGCTTTCTGAGCGGCCACTTTCTGACGCTCCGACTCTTCCCGGGCCGTCACCGCAAATTCCTTTTGTATTTGAGTCTGTCTTTGAGACTCCACTGCTGCTGTCTTTGCGTTTTCAGCACGCATACGCTGCTCATCGGCCACCTTGCGCGCTTCCTTGGCAGCTATACTTTCATTCACCGCCTTATCCTGTTCCCGGACGGCTATCGCTTTTTGTTCCTCGGTTAAAGATTTCTGGAGTTCGGCAAGGATTCCCTGCTGCTCAGCAATTTTTTTCTGAAAGATCGCTTCGCGTGTTTGGTCTTCGGCCCGTTTGCGTTCAGTCAAAGCAAGGCTTTCTTTTTCCAGTGCCGTTTTTTCACTTTGCTTTGCCTGGGTACGGAGCACAAGGGCAACGACAAGGAACAGAAGTGAAACCAACGAGCTCACTCCCAACACTGTAGCAAAAATTCTGGCATTGCGAAGTTCTCTTTTCTGCCGATCCTCCTTTTGTTTTACTTCAAGCTCGTTCTGTTTTTTACTGTAGTCCAGGAAGTTGATGGCTCTTTCAAAAAAAGGGTCGTACCGTTGTGCCCATTCCAGGGTGGGCTCACTCTCCTTTAGCCATTTCAAACCCAACTGAAGCTCGGGGTTGACCCACAATCCTACTCTGCCATCCTGATACAACAAGGCTGAGTAGCTAAGCTGTTTGTAGAGCTTGGCCGACTCAAGTTCCTCTTCAATCCAAGCGCGTGATCGATCCCAGAAGGTGAGTATCTTTTCAACAGAAACGTCGATGATGGAATCCTGGTCGACCTTCACACCAGGCCGTGGGGTTAAAAATGAGACACCATGCTCCCGGAAAACCCTGACCACATCAATCAAAAGGTAATCGGGAATGCCTGAGATTTTAACGATGTCTCTGAGTACCGTCGGGTGAAGTGAAGACGTTTCACTTGGGCCCAGAACAATAAGGGACTTGAAAAGTTTTGAAGCTGCGTTTCTTCTTTTGTCGTCAAGCTTTTGTGTAAAAATCTCCTCGGCATGTATAGTGATGGAGTTTTGCATCGTACCTATCGCCTGATAATCAAGCAGGCTGATTGGCATGGAAGCCGCTTTTGTAGATTTCCAGCGATCCCAGGTACGCATGAGCGCGTGTTGCAGAATGGGCAGATAGTCGGGGTTTTCTCCCAGCTCGGTGAGCAAAGTAGTAACAAGTTCAGGTTCAATCATCACTTCAAATGCCTCCACCGGGCCCACGATGACCTCCTTGATTTCCCTTGGATTCATTTTAGGAAGCAAATAATACCCCCTGTTAATTACTTCGGTAAGTCCGTTGAATTCGGTACAATTGTCGAGGAAATCCGAACGCATGGTGATCACCGCATGTACCGGCACCTCCTGCTGGTTGATCAGCGTGAGCAGGATATTGATAAAGGCAGGTGTCTCCGTTTTGCGCTTACCAAAGTCTTTATCCGAGAATTCATACCTGAACAATTCCTCAAACTGATCAATAACAAAGAGAATGTTTTTACCCGCAACGGCTTTCAGATATTCGAAAACCATCTGTGGATCGCGTGTAATCTCCTCTTCTATTTTTTCGGTATTTATGGAATCCAGTGAGGGATCCTCCATTCTCAGGCCTGCTTTTAATGCTAATACAAAGCTCTTTACAGGACTTGCACCAGGGCGAAAAACCACGACTTTCCATTCCGTCCGGGTATCCAGGGAGTTTTCCAGCGAGGGAATTAACCCTGCTTTTATCAAGGACGATTTCCCGCTGCCCGACGAGCCGATAAGAGCCAGGAAACGACCATCCAAAAGTTTATTCTTTAACTCGATTATATGAGAATCCCTGCCAAAAAACAAAGAATGATCCTCGTATTCATAGCTTCTTAGTCCCGGAAAAGGATTAGAAAGTTTGGTTATATCAACCATACATATTTCAATCAATTTAAGCTGATACGCAAATGTCATGGTTCACAACTGCGTATCAGCTTACTCCAGCTCAGGGAGTACCTATTTTCATAACGAATTTATTTCTGTTCTTCCCGTCGGTGTAGGCATAAGAAAACGCATCCACACCCTTGATCGTAAGGAAAATACCCAATCCACCAATCGCCCGTTCCTCAAGAGGCTTACTGAGATCCAGTTCACCCGGCAGTTCTCTGGAAAGCGGATCAAAAGCCTTTGCTTCGTCTTCCAGCGTGACGATTAATTCCTCACCGCTGATTTCGCTTTCTACGGTGTAGCTGCCTTTGAGTCCTGCCGCCTCGTATCCATACAGAATAATATTGGTTGCAATTTCATCGATGGCCAGCTTCAGGCTATAAGCCGCTTTTTTGGTCAAACCAGCCTCTATCGCCAACGAACCAATGTACTCCCGTAAAGTATCCAAGGAATCAACGGTCCCGGGAAAATGCTTCCTTTGCATGTTGTCAAATGTTATACGGGAAACTTATCGACGATGGTAACGCTGTGATGAAGGCCGGTTTTTTCCAGCGTATCCACAATTAACTCCTGAGGCTTCACAATAAAAATGGACAACTGAGGCCCTATTTTTTGTTTGGAGTAGATCAATACCCTTAGGCCGGCAGAAGACATAAAGATAAGATTCTCCATATCAAGCACCAATGAATCAATGGATTGGTTTGCAATTTTTTCAATTTCCGTTTGAAAAACGCGTGCCGAAAGTGAGTCCAGCTCCCCTGTCAGCGTAAGTGTAGCAACCGGACTAGCGATTACTGATTCAATTGAAAAAGCCATGATTAAATATTTTTAAATTTTTGAAAATTTCTTATTCGTTCAATATACGAGGTAGGGAGTGGCGACTAGGGTGAAAATGCGTTGTAAATTGTTCATTATTACCCTTATTCTTAACGCCAGGTTCTGCCCCTGTCCTCATTTCAACCTTCCATGCTGCATTCGTCACTTTCCAACCAGAATCACCGTCGACCTTCCACCTACCAAAAAGCGATTTTGATCTTCGAGCCGTAGTTCCTTACCGATTTCGTAAGCGTCCTCCCCGGTAGGCATATCCGTATTCACGGCCAGGTGCCATGTACGGCCAAGCGGAAGCGATGGCAATTCGTAATACAGAGCGTCCCAATGGGCGTTCATAGCCACGTAAACGCTATCGTCGACGATGGTTCCTTCTTTTGCATGAGCACCATCAAGCATGAAAGCAAGACAACGGCTACTGGACGAAAAATCTGCCTGCCATGCCTGCGTGCCATGGAAACTGATATCGGGATATCCGCTGCCCACGTAATCGCGATGCTGAAAATGGGTACGGCTTCTCAATACGGGATGCCCCCTGCGGAACTTAGTGATGTGTTTCGCAAACGAAAATAGATCTTTGTTTTGCTCCAGAAGACCCCAGTCCACCCAGTTCAATTCATTATCGTGGCAGTAGGTATTGTTATTGCCATATTTGGTTACACCCATCTCATCCCCCGACAAGATCATCGGTACGCCCTGGCTCACCATCAAAATTGCCAGCGCATTTTTGACCTGCTTGTGACGTAGGTGATTGATAAACGGATCATCTGTTTCGCCTTCAACGCCACAGTTCCATGAATGGTTGTCGTTTCCTCCATCATTATTGTTTTCGCCATTGGCAAGGTTGTGTTTCTCGTTATAGGCAAAAATGTCATAGAGTGTAAAACCATCATGACACGAAATAAAATTGATGCTCGCCGTAGGGCCGCGATAATAATAAAGATCCGGCCAGCCCTGAATGCACTGTGCCATCTCTCCTACCAAGCCTTCATCGCCTTTCAGAAATTTCCTGACCGCATCACGGTACTTGCCGTTCCATTCTGCCCAGCGACCGTAGGCAGGAAAAGAACCCACCTGGTAAAGGCCTCCTGCATCCCATGCCTCAGCTACCAGTTTACACTTGGCAAGGATCGGGTCATAGGCCAGAGATTCCAGCAAAGGTGGATTGCTAAGCGGAGCACCGTTCTGATCGCGACCCAGTATCGCCGCAAGGTCGAAACGGAAACCATCAATATGATAGTCTGAAGCCCAGTAGCGGAGACAGTCCAAAACCATATTCCTGACGACCGGATTATTACAGTTCAGTGTGTTTCCTGTTCCGGAAAAGTTGAAGTAATACCCTTCCGGGGTTAGCATGTAGTAAGTCTTGTTGTCTATACCCCTGAACGAAATAGTATGCCCTCGGTGATCACCTTCTGCTGTATGGTTGAACACCACATCAAGCATGACTTCAATACCATTTTTATGCAACTCCTTTACCAGCGTTTTCAGCTCATCCACCTGCATGCCAAACTTTCCCGTTGCGGCATATCCAGCCTTTGGTGAAAAGAAGTTCACCGTACTGTATCCCCAGAAATTGACAATGAGCCCGCCTGTTACGGGGTTCTCTTTGCTATTTTCCCACTCATCGAACTCGTAGATCGGCATCAGCTCCACACAGTTGATCCCCAACTCTTTGAGATAGGCAATCTTACTCCGAATGGCCGCGAAAGTGCCGGGATTTTTTACTTTTGACGAGGGATGTTGGGTAAATCCCCTTACGTGCATTTCGTAGATTACCAGATCCTCAATGGGCGTTTCGAGCGGATGATCATTTTCCCAGTCGAAATCTTCAAAGACCAACCGGGAACGATACGGATAAATATTGTCCCAGTTTGGTGTTGCCAGCCAGGAGTCTCTGCCTCCAATGGCTTTTGCATAAGGATCGCTGAGAATAATGTTTTTATCAAAGCGATGGCCTTCCTCAGGCTTGAAAGGACCGTCCATCCGGTAACCATATTCCAGTCGCTCATAATCCAGATCGAAAACGATCATGGAATATACATTTCCGGTACGGAATTCTTCCGGGAAGCGAATCTCTGCAAATGGCGCAGGCTCCCCTTTTTCAAACAAAACCAGCGTACAGTCGATGGCTTCACTGGAATAAATACTGAAATTTATCCCGTTTGGAACCATGGTTGCACCAAATGGCAACACGTGTCCTCTTCGAAACTTGATGCCCTGATGCTCGTGGGTAGGATAATAATCTATCCTGAGGTCTGTTGCCATGATTAGTTTTGTTTAAGAATGACGATTGCTTCATCCTGCCGCTCCACGATGGCAAAAAAGTTTATGAAACCCGTTGTTGACATCACATCCTGGATTTCCTCGGATACACCAACGAGCACCACTTTCCCATTCTGTGTCTTTATATTCCTGTACACCATCAGCAGAACCCTTAGTCCGGCACTCGACATGAATTCCACCGCTGTAAGATCAATGACTATCCGCCCGCTCTTTTCGGTGGCTAGTTTAGCATTTCGCTCAAATTCAGGAGCCGTCTTACTGTCAATATCCCCGGTAACCTCGATGACTGAAATCTCTTCCAGTTCAGTTATTACTACTTTCATTGATCGTTTCTTTTTCGGTGATTATAAAGTTGGACTTATCTGCACCTTCACGCGAACACGTTCGTCTGTTTCAGGAAGTTTTATGGTCAGGCCTTGTGCGTCAAAGTCGGTGTAAGGCTCGTCATTGATAAACACTTCGCTGATATATATGCTGCCTGCCGGAAGAATATCCGGAGAAACCCGAAGAATATTGTCTTTCCAGCCCTTTGGATAAGGCTTGAAATAGAAATAAGTAGGTTGTTTTGTGATCAACAGATTGACGTAAACTGCTGACAAATAGCACAATTCCGTGCTATGATACGCACTCATTGAATGACTTCCCTTAAATCTTTCAGTGCCAAGGAGATAAGGCATACCATTGCTGAAGACGTTGAAATACACCCCACCATCGTCGTTGTCCAGGAAAAAGGCATTATAAAACGCTGCGGCTTCGCGCGCCTGCTTCTCGTACTCCTTATCACCAAGCACACCATACATTATCATGTAGGCCAGGATTGCCTGCTCCTGCTGCCACCATGCCTTACGATCGTGCCATACAAACTGGTGTCGTCCACCGGTTTTTTGTACGCGCTCAACCACGTCATACCATCCGCCACGCTGACGGTCGGAGCCCGCCGCAGGCATCAGTTCGGCAATTTTTTTGGCAAATTCAAGGTACTCTTCCTTGGGTGTCAACGATTGCTGACGAAGCAGGTTCCACGCGATTTTGAGGTTGTGTCCAACCACTGCCCGATTTTGCTGCCATCCCCACGTTTGGTCTTTTGACCAGTCCTCAAAGAATTTTTCCTGAACAAATGGGCTGTTCTCGTAATCGGGGAAGTACTTTGTGATGGTGTCAAATGTATATTCAAGAAAATCGGCATGCTTTTGTTCCCCACTGGCAAGGTAAAGATTAACCAGATAAGCCGGTGCGTGGTCACCCACCGAGTTCCAGTTTTTGCGGGCTCTATTGTGTGCCAGAGATTCCTCATGCGCATCCATCGTAATAGGATCAAGATGAGAATAATAACCTATCCCATTCGGATCCTTGAAGTACTTCTCAAACAGATCAATGGTTTTATCAATATCGTAACGTATGCGCGGATCACCTGTAATGCGGTACGTTTGCGTAGGTCCTGCAAGCGCGTATATCTGCTCATACATGGGAAGTGAATCCAGATCATCGCCGAATTCGGAGGTCAGTAATTTGGTTTCCTTCTGCCCTTCCACTTTTAATCCGTGATACCAGTATACGAGATCCTCGTCCGAATCGAAAAAGCGCATGTGGTCGCGAAGGTATTCCGTTCCCAATTCAGCTCCTTCCAGATACTCGTCTTTTCCGGTCAACAAATAGGCTGAGGCAAAACCGTAAACCATCCTTGATATGGTATCCGTTTCCTGCAAATAATCACCTTTTTTGGCACCACCAAGATGGAGCATCGTACGGTAGTTCTTGTAGTTGATCTCCTCTTTGGGGTAATCAAACTGCCACTTCAAATAACTTGAAGCAATGGAACTGATCTGATTGATCCAGAAATTCTGTTCCTCATGGCGGTAAGTACCCGGCGTTTTACCAGGAAATATCAGTTGCTGCGCTTCAAAAGTGGAGGTATCAGCACCATCATTGGGGTAAAATGTTCCGTAGGCAAAAACATATTGGCCTTCGGTTGCTAAAAACGCCCCAACGTCGCCGGGATCCTGCCATCCTTCTGTCAGGTTCTGTACATTTCTGGCATAGGTGGAAGCAATCAGGTTTATTTTGAAAGGCCTTTTGTCGGACGTTTCCAAAGTAAACCATCGTTCCTCGGCATTGTACCCGGTTACATAACCGGCGATTGTGTCTGAAAAGGTGAAATTTATATTCATAAAGTGAGCATTAAATAGGGTTTGAATATTTTATAGATATCAAAATGAGGAGGATTTACCCTTGTTTCAGCTGCTATGCAAGACCTTCCTGATCGAAATAGCCTTGGGTGATTTCAATAATATTACCTTCCGGGTCTTTGAGCCAGACCGTTTTCCAACCATTGATCACATCGTCAAAATGCAATGGACCCAATGTGATTACCGCATCCGTGCCCATCTCAGCTATTTTCGCGTCCACGTCGTCAACTGAAAATGCAAAATGACGCAACCCGGCATAATGGGGTCCATCAGCCTCCGACATCGGGCAGGGTCTCTCTTCTTCAGGAGGAAAAACCTCGAAATAGAAATTATCCTCGTTTTTCAGGAAAACCAGTTGGGCGTCATCCCCAAGCTCTATTACCCGTGCCCTCCTAAAGCCGAAATGTTTAGCATAAAATTGCTCAAAGACGGGGAGGTCTTTGACTGTAACTGCGAGATGAAAGAATGTGGCCTTCATGTTATATGGATTTAAATAGTCGAAAGCCTTTCAATAATTCTCTTTGCAAACAAATGTGCATGACCACCCGATCGTCCTGTAACCAGATCGCCGTCTTCTACTACATCTTCGTTGGTATACACGGCCCCGTAGGCTTTGGCGTCACCGATGAGGTTGTTGTGACAAACAAGCCTACGCCCCTTCACAAGCTCGGTTGCTGGCGCTACCAGCCACAAGCCGTGGCATATAATCCCTTTAACAATACCGGGTTCAGCAAAGGCCCGTTTGAGAAATTGTGTAGCCGGAGGTATTTCATTAACGTCCTCGGTATACCGGAGCCGGTCCGACACCATACCTGACGGAACAATGATGGCGTCGTAAGTTTTGAGCTCTTCGTCTGTCATATTTTCGAAGGACTCCCAGCAATCCATGGGTGCCCGATATTCATGACCGTGGAAAGTAATCTTATCCTGGCCCCACAGGCGCGTCAGAAAATGCACTTCTGCCCCTTCTTCAGGGAAGCGAAATTTGTAGTAAAAAATCTCGTTTTCGTAAAAATCTGCTTCAAAAAGAATACCAATTTTCTTTCCTTCTAATTTCATTGCTAATTGTGTTAAAAGTGTTGAGCCGTCTTTATCCCACCGTCAGTTTCATTTTTTGTCAAGCCAGGTTCTGATCAAATCAGGCTAATGAGCCATCGGGATGCTGTACCATTCCTGCAAAATGAATGGCAATTTTGCCGTCCTTCAACACCCAGCTGTCTGCAAACCGCATCTCGCTACTTTCTCCGCCTACGGTCATGGTGATCTGTTCGGTGATCATCAGCGTTTCCGGCTCTGAAGTTTCGGCCCAGAACACTATTTCAGTTTCCAGGCCATCAATACCCAGAATTCCCTGCATGTGCTCCTTTACACGTTCACGCCCCTGGTAAATAACAGGTGATTTGGAAAAACTGCTGATTAGCAGTGCATCGTCGGTATATTGATCCAGGAGGGCCTCTATATTTTTATCCAAAATATGCTGGATATGTTCGGTATACATTTTACCAAGCCTGGTATCTGGTATATTTTTCATTATTATCGGTCGGGTTTTTGGTGAAATTTAAAGCCTTATTTATTCCTGCCACTCAAAAAGCATGTAGCTGGACATATTGAGCGTAAGTTCCAGCTCATAATCCGGATACGCTGCGACAATTGCGTTGATAAGCGCCTCACCTTTCAGGCCATCCTCTACGACGAGCTTTTTGGCGAACTCGAGATAGGCTATCTGCACGTCGAAAATAGTTTCGTCAGCAGGATCACCGTGCCCCGGTATGACAAGTCTGTAATGTTTGCTTTTCAAATCATTTAAGGTAGCAATCCAGTTATCGAAAGGAAACTGACCATCCGTAGTTCTGTCACCAAAATAGGCATATACTTTGTTGTACACGAGATCTTGCGCAAGTACTACGTTTTCTTCGGGCAACTCTACGAGCAGGTTCACCGGTGACTCGGTCTCTGAAATTTTGATGAGATTGAGCTTCACACCACCTATTTCAAGAATACCTTCTTCAAGCACCTCGGTTGGCAACACTTTTTCCGAAGGTATCAGATCAGGATTCTCCGTATGTATATTTCTATGATACCCCAGCAGGAAGTCGGCCAGTGCCGCAATCCTGTCAATAACCTCTTTAAGCGCATAGATCGGGTATCCTTTGAAAGTGGCTCCTCCCATCCAGTGGTCGGGATGGTAGTGCGTAACGATTACGCGTTCCAGTGGCTTGCCGAGGCTATCGATATATTCCTTCATTTCTCCAGCATGTGTTGACAGCTGGAGCGTGTCGATCAGGACCAGGTTTTCAGAGGTTTCAATCAGCTGAGCATTTGTGAGCTCGCCATCTATCGGTGCCTGAATCGTGTGGACCGTCGCCGTGCTCAGTTCTGTTTTAATTACTTTGATGTACTTGAAGTTTTCCATATCAATTGAGCAAAAGTCTTTATATTGAAGAATTAGAGGGTAATAGAGTAACCGGACGGTATCTACAAGGTTGCCGAACCTTCATGATACTCAAGGCCGTCAACAATATATTTTGTAATCAGTGCCCCTCCATTTCCATCCGACTTCACCTCCCAGGTCTGGAATGCGTCACAGGAAATTCTTTTGCTGTATGCCTCGGGCGCATTCCATACACTGGCTTCCCATTGAACCACAACCTTCACCGTGGCAGTATCCCCTGTAATAGTAGGCTCCACCAATTTGACTGTATGTACCTCGTCAAAAAAAATACGGATAACTCTTTGAAACCAACCTTCAAAACCTGCCCATCCATACACGGTTGCTTCGGGAAAAACCATTTCAAGGCCCTCATCGATGATCAATGGCAACAGCTCTACCTGTGGCGCATGTACGTCAAGTTTACTGTACCAATCTTTTGCTAAACTTTCAATAGATTCCTGAGTAAGCATTTTATTTGAGAGTTAATATTAAAAATAAAATTTAGGTTGTCACGTATTCACAGCCTGTCGGCCTTCCAAAGCCAGTTTGCTTTCAATCACATAGCTGACTTTCACTGGGAACAATTGGTCTTAACCCAGTCCGACTTATGATCACCCTGTAAAACAAGATCAATCAAAAATGGCTTGTCATCGGCCAGCATTCGTGCTATTGCCGGTGCCATTTCCTCTTCCTTTTCTACCCGCACTGCATCCACCCCCATGGCCGCCGCGAGCAGGTCAAACCGGATGGCTGGGTATGAAAGGTCAAAAGAAAGCGGATGATCATGCTTAGGTATCTCTCTTTCCTTCCAATAGACGTCTATATTGAGTTGCAGAAGCTTATACGATCCATTGTTGCAAACAACAAATTTTGCTCCGGTATTGTGTCGAACCGCTGACCACAAAGCCTGAATCGTATACATACTTCCCCCATCTCCCGAAAATCCGATTACGGTTTTATCCTTGTTGAAAAGCTTGGCACCTATGGCTCCCGGAAAACCCACACCCAACGAACCACCCCGGGTAACGAAATAATTACCTGGAACCTTGGGAACAATATGCCTTGTGATGGCCGGAGAACTTGTTAAAGCTTCGTCGAAAATAATCGCATCGTGAGGGAGTTTCTCGGCCAGAAGACTGGCAAACTGAGACATCTGCAGCGGAGAGCTTCCTTTCTGAGCTTCATCTGCTGCTAGTTCATCGGCAATCTTGTCATTCTTGTGGGCGGTAATCGCCTCCACTCTTGCCTGGGCTTTCTCCTTCTGAACCGGTGAAATTCTCTCCTTCAAAACCACCAATAGCGCTTCAAGGGAAAGCTTTGGATCCCCTACCACACCGATATCCACCCTGTGATTTTTGGCTATCTCATAGGCATTCAGGTCGATATGAATTACCCTGGCACCAGGGGCGTAGATATCACCCAGGCCTGGAAACACTTCCGGAACCATGTAGGTGCCTATTACCAGATTCACATCACCTTTTGAAGTAATGGGTTTGCTGTACTCACCAAACATATGGCCGGTAGTACCCTGGTAAAGCGGATGCGAATTATCCATCACCAAATCGCCGAACTCTACCCCATATACTTCAGCACCAAGGAGCTCTGCCACGGCCGTCAACTCAGGAATTGCCTGCGAATATGCCACGCCATCACCCACAAAAATCATAGGCTTTTCCGAAGCTAAAAGCGCTTCAGCCATTTCGTCGATCATAGCCGGACCTGGCAACACCTTTGTAGATGGGATGTGCGTAGGAAACACCTCTTCCTCATTGATCTCATCGAGCACGTCCATGGGCAGGCACACATACACCGGCCCCATGGGTGGGGTCGATGCAATTTTAATAGCTCTGCGCAAAGTGCGTAAGACAGACCTGGAATCATGAACCATGGTGGCGTATTTGGTGACAGGTGCCATCATGGCAACCAGGTCATTGGCCATTTGCGCATCCATATTCATGTACTTTATTCCGGCGTCGGACCCAATCACAACCAATGGTGCATGGCCCCGTTTGGCCTGATAAATGGCTCCTACGGCATTTCCTATTCCTGGTGAGCTATGAAGCTGGACAAGGGTAGGCTTCTGACTGGCACGAGCATATCCATCGGCGGCCATTACAGCAATACTTTCCTGCAAAGTAAGGATGTATTTCATTTCCGGATATTCCTCAACAGCATCCAGAAACCCCTGCTCTACCGTGCCAGGATTTCCAAACATGTGGTCCATACCATCGGCCAGAAACTGCTCTATTATTTTCTGATTACCGGTTTTACCAGCCATAACGTACTAATCCATTGTCCAAAACATTGACAAACTGATCTCCGAATTCGAACGCGCATTGAAGCGAACGAGCGGTAATGAATGGATAATCCACGATAACAGATGTTTCTTTACCAAAATTGCCGTGGTACTGACCCGTTGGCCCAACTGCGTCGGCCAGGATGTATTCAAGGCAGTACGGAGGAGGCCCCATGTTCAAATCAGTATGAAGGAATCCGGTACCATCGTGGTAGTCATATTCGATACAGTGGCCAGTAATATGCTTGCCTTTAATGATAGGGATTCGCTCGTTGAAGTCTCTGGCAAACACAAGAGGTGCCACACCATAACAAATTGCCCCGATAGGTAAATTCTTTTTGTGAAAACCCAGGATAAGATCATGCACGCGCTGATTGTTAACCATATCCACGATCGGGCCGCTTCCGCCCACCAGTAGCAGGCCTGCGTACTCCTCGGTAACAGCCTCCTGAGCAATTTTAAGGTCAGCGAAGTATTTTTCGAAAACCCGTAGAAAATTATCTACAGAAAAATAGGGGCGTTCGGGGATCACTTCTGACAAATTTTTACGCACATCCAGGCGATTGCTTGCTTCAAAGGCAATAACCTTCTCAGCAGCCAGGGCGGTGGTTACTGCCACTCCCAGTGGAGGATCGAAGTACGTGGTATCATAACTTGGAGGAAGGGCTTCGGCTTTCTTGCCGGTAGGAGTTATAAATTCAACTTCGTATCCGGCGGCTTCCAACTTTTCAAGAGGGCCAACAAGTTCAATCCCCCAGTAGCCGTATTCTGAGAGAACTGCTAAAATTTTCTTTGACATTGTATTAAGAAGGTTTATAACGTTTGAATGCCTGACACTTCAAGGAAATACTACAGTTCCCTTCAAATGATGAATTAAATTTCGCAAGTCATTCGCTCTTAAAAATGAAATTCGTTACCGAAACTGAAAAAGAAACACCTGAAGCGTTTGATTCGGGACTTCAAACAGTTCCAAAAGCCAGTGAGCTACAGCCATGCAGTTCTGAGCATTCGTAAGTTCAAGTAGCACATCAAGATCAGGCAAAAATCCAATAAATGCAGCTCCTTTATCAGTGACAGACTGTAGAAAGGTGTTTTGGATCAAATAAAAATTACATTTTCAAAACAATTTATTGCATCTTAGTGTCAATCCATTACATTTGAGCCTACAATCGTAGAACACACATAACCGGTAAATAGAAATAACTCCCTACCCGGTATCTTCATACTCATGTTTGGCTTACTTTACAATAGTAGTTCAACATAGCTCAAAACCAACTCGCGTGACAGCTCGATTTACAACAGCTGCTTTTGCGATTCCAAGGTAAACACTCCAACTTTTTTAAAACTTCAAAATGGAACCTCTTAACTTACTCATCGTTGCCATAAGAGAGAGCTGGCAACCGCTCATCTCTGACTCGCTCACCCAGGCTGGCTATCAGTTTACAGTACAAAAGGCCGAATCGAAACAGCAGGCACTAGCGGCCTGTTCACTTACAAAATTTGACCTGGTAATTTCAAACTGTACCCTGCCTGACGGACAGGTGGCTGATCTTCTTTTGGTGCTTGGCCGGCTGAGCCCATGCCTGGTTATGTCCGAAGGGCATTGTCCTGTTTCCTCTGAAAGGGCACTCTCTCTTTTGGCCACCGACTTCTACATTACCAGTTCGGAGCAAAGTTCCTGGCTTTCAGCCATGGAAACAACGCTATCCCAATGGAAGTCTAAAGCGCAGGAAAACATCGAAAGTTTCCAGCACAACAGCACCCTTCTGCACAAAAAAGTTTTGGCTGTGTTTGAAGAAGAACTTTCCACGGATCCCGCTACTGAAACACAGGCCAATCATTCCATTTCCAATGCCTTCAAAATAATACTGGAAGCATTGGATCTGAGCAGAATTTACCTTTACACCCGCAAATCGCTGCCTAATGGAGAAGAAACGATTGTTCAGGAAAATGAAGTTTCGGCGATCAGTGTAAAACCCCGCGTAGCAAACAACACCGACTTCCCCTATTTCAAACGCTGGAATGCCCTTTTCGAATCAAAACTACCGGTGAGGAGTGATCTGACGTCGTTGCCAGCAAGTGAACAACAGTGGCTGAATGCCCGCGATACGCAATCGATTTTGGCGGTACCGATCCATTACAACGACAACTGGCAGGGATTCATTGGTGTTGAGGACATGCTGAACTCACGTCAATGGTCTGATTCCGAAGTAGATTTGGTGAAATCAGTGGCTAGCCTAATTCAACAGAAACAACTTTCACGGCACGCTCAAACGCTCAGAAATACGAACCTGGTGTTTTAAGAGCACACATGAACACCAACCTTGATTATAATAAAGGGATGTCATTAGGTTGGCGTCTCTGCTTCATTTTGAGCTTATTTGCGACAATCCCCCGGCTCATTTTTGTCTGGGGGGAGGGGTCGGGTGCCACGCATTATATCATCGCTTTCTTCACCCTCATCATTCAATTTGTAATCAGTTTCGGGTTTTCCTGGATTTTCATATTTCTCTGTTTACAACATACCTACAAAATTCCAAGCTGGTTCAACCAGCAGAAATCCTGGCTAAAAGTAACCTTCCTGGTTGCTCTGTTTCTGGGGATTAATGAATTGCTGTTTCAGCTGAAACTGATAATCGACTCCGACAATTCAAACATCACTGTTTTCCGGATCGTTTACTACTTATATCATCTTCATCTGTTACTTGCCATTTTGGGTTTCCGATATTTCCTTTCAACGATCCAGGCAAATCACAGAATAAATCTTGAAAATGAGCAACTCAAACGAGCGCAATTGAAAACTCAGCTAGAGGCGTTGCGAAACCAGCTAAACCCTCATTTTCTGTTCAACGCATTGAATATTCTTAATATTTCCATCATTACCAATCCTGACCTCGCACAGCGAATTGTGTTGGATTTATCCGACATTCTGAGATACAACCTAAAAGTTCAAAACCAAAACCTCGTACTGCTTACCGATGAGCTCGATGCGGCCAAGTCATATCTGGATCTTTATAAAGCCCGTTTTGGCGACAAACTTGTATTCTATATTGCCGACGTGCAAACCACGAAGCAGTGGTATGTAATTCCGCTATCCCTTCAGTTGTTGATCGAAAACGCCATCAAACACAATGTAATCACTACTGCGCAAGTACTTATAATCGAAATAAGGCTCTCGGAACCTGACAAAGAACTTACGATTATGAACACAGTCAATAAGAAGCAAAGCTCACATGGTAATAACATTGGCCTTCAAAATCTGGATAAACGTTACAAAATCCAGACGGGCCAAAAGACCTCTCTTACTGAAAATGAACAGCATTATACCGTAAAAGTACCCTTGATTGAAGCCCCATGACCCAAATACTTATTATTGAAGACGAATTGGCAGCAGGCCAGTATTTGACTCAACTCATACAGAAAATTGATTCACGAGCAGTAGTGATCGGTGTATTGGAAACCGTTGAAAGCGCGGTAGAATGGCTTACCCTCAAACCAGCTCCCGACCTAATTTTTCTGGATGTGCAGCTCGGTGATGGCACTTGTTTTGAGATTTTTGAACAAATTTCCATCGGATGCCCCGTTATTTTTACCACTGCTCACGACGAGTATGCGATGAGGGCGTTCAAGCTCAACAGTATAGATTACCTGCTCAAACCCATTCGCCAGGAATCATTGACATTTTCTCTTGAAAAATATTACAAGCTCAACGAAGAAAATGCAAAAAACAAGGTTAAATACCTTGAGGATCTCATGCATTCGAAATTATTGCCACCAAAGAGCCACAGAAGAAGCTTTCTGGTTCCCTACCGTGACAAGCTTATCCCCCTGAGAGACCAGGATTTTTCGTGGCTTACCATCCGCAGCAGTGTAGTGGTAGCATTTCTGCATGACGAACGAAGCTTTGTCCTTGATAAATCACTAGAGGAATTGGAAAACCAGCTCGACCCGACAAACTTTTTCAGAGGCAACCGCCAGTTTATTATTTCCAGGGAAAGCATCAAAGAAATTGAGCTCTATTTCAACGGAAGACTGCTTATCAGAACGGCTCCCGCGTCACCCACTCAAATTTTGATCAGCAAAGAGCGGGTTCCCCTTTTTAGAAAATGGTTTGAAGAACAGGCATGAGTGCCAGATTTTAACACCCCGATTTTTCAGCCTAATCGCTGATATTTTCTGTTTCAGCTCCTGCTCGATCACAGAATTGAACTGTTTCAAAGAAATTAGGTACTGGATAACAACCCTGAACTCACAACATGTACACTGCCCGAGAAATAAAAGCCGGAATTATCTTATCGTTTGCCTGGCGTGCGCTGGTTTTCTTTTTTCTTTATTCAGCTTTTTTATGCTGTCTAAACATCTTCTTTGCCTTGCCCCTCGGCATCTCCTTTGTGCCAATAGGACTTATTGGTACCGCTGTTGCATTTTATGTAGGCTTCAAAAATAATTCATCCTACGAGCGACTCTGGGAAGCCAGAAGAATATGGGGGGCAATCGTAAATGCAAGCAGAACCTGGGGTGCCTTTACCCTGGCATATGTGAAGGATCCGGACACAGATTCGAAGGCGGGGGGGAAAAAAATACATGCTGAACTGATTCACCGGCACATTGCTTACGTTAACGCGCTACGGATTCAATTACGTCAAAAAAGCGTTTGGGGAGACAGTAACAGTGTTGCACACAGTGTGGTAAAAAACAAAGGGCACTATGACGACTCCCCCCTTTACCAGAACCTGGTTGCCTTTATCCCAGAAAAAGATGTCAAAATATTCGTATCACGGAAAAATCCGGCCACACACATTATGAAGGCTCAGGCGATTCACCTGGATGAGCTCTTCCGCAGCAACGCGATTTCCGAAAGATCCTATATTCATATGATGGGTTTAGTTCAGGAATTCTATAATCAGCAAGGTGCGGCCGAGCGGATCAAGAATTTCCCGTTTCCCCGTCAATATGCCCATTTCAGCAAAATGTTCGTAAACCTTTTTATTCTCGTCCTGCCCTTCGGGTTGATCAACGAATTTGCCAAACTGGGAGGTATGCTTACATGGCTGGCTGTGCCCTGCTACATGGTGATTGCCTGGGTGTTTTACACCATGGAGGTGGTTGGCGACACCAGCGAAAACCCGTTCGAAAATGCGATAAATGACGTCCCGATGACTGCCATTTGCAGGACTATCGAAATAGACCTTCGAGAGATGCTGGAAGAAGAAAATGTCCCGGGCCCTATTCAGCCAGTAGATAACATTCTGATGTAGTCCTGCCTATGCCCATTACTTTTCCTCAAAAAACTCCGGTTCCAGATAACCTCAGGGTCATCATCTAACAAAAATATCTTTAAATAGAGAGTTGCTGAGTCTATTTCAATTCCTATTTGATAAAAAACAATTTTATAAATTGCAAGATGCTGACACCCGTCGAAAGGGAATGAACTATATTTTAAATGAGGTTAACACGCCGTCATAAGCTATGCAAAACCGAATATTGATTTTATTTGCACACCCACTGTTCGAAAGATCAAGAGTACATAAGTCGCTTGTCGATCACATACCCGACGGCATTACCTTTCACGACTTGTACGAGGCTTATCCAGATTTTAACCTTGATATTAATAAAGAGAAGGCGCTTCTATTGGATCACGACCTAATTGTGTGGGAGCATCCGCTATACTGGTACAGCTGCCCTGCCATTCTTAAGCAGTGGATCGACGTAGTGCTTGAGGCTGGATGGGCCTATGGAAATGGAGGCGTAGCATTAAAGGGAAAATCTATTTTCCAGGTGGTTTCAACCGGAGGAGGACAAGCCACCTATCTTCCAGATGGCTTTCATCACGCCACGCTCACCGAGTTTCTGCTTCCTTTCAAAAGGACAGCTGAGTTGTGCCATATGAACTACCTTCCTCCCTTTGTAGTCCACGGCACACATCGACTCACTCCTGGCGAAATACGTTCACATGCCGAAGACTATCAAGCGCTCCTGGAAAGGCTTAAAACATATGCTCCGACATTTGAAACACTTAAAAAACATCAATATTTAAACCACTGGTTAACAGAAAACGAATGAGCGACGGCTTTCTTTCACAGGCATTGGTATACCTGGCAGCGGCGGTTATATGTGTACCTATTGCCAAAAAAATCGGGATGAGCTCGGTTTTGGGCTACCTGATATCGGGTATCATCATAGGCCCCTTTGTGCTTGGCCTTATTGGCCAGGAAGGAGAAGGCATAATGCACGTAGCAGAGTTTGGTGTTGTAATGATGTTATTTTTGATTGGGCTCGAGCTCGAACCAGAGGCTTTCTGGCAAATGAGGAAAGCCATTGCAGGTTTTGGTTTCACACAGCTATTGGGAACTACAATACTTATGTTTGTTCTGTTTTTGCTGTTAGGCCAGGAATGGGCAATGTCTTTATCCGTTGCATTGGCCCTCACCATGTCGTCCACAGCAATAGTACTGCAGACATTGAAAGAAAAAGGATTATCCAAAACCCAGGCTGGTGAAGCCTCCTTTTCCGTGCTATTGTTTCAGGATATCGCGGTAATCCCAATTCTGGCCATGCTGCCGCTGCTCGCTTCTACAGCGGTTACCTCCCCGGCTTCCGCACATCATTCGCTATTGTCGGGGCTGTCCGCCTGGCTACAGACAATTATCGTGTTTGGCGCAGTTGCATCCATTTATGGACTTGGCCGGTATGTCGTAGTTCCCCTATTCCGAATCATAGCCAAAACGGGTCTCAGGGAAATGTTTACAGCCTCATCATTACTGCTGGTAGTTGCTGTGGCCTATCTTATGGATCTTGTAGGGCTGAGTCCGGCCCTCGGTACATTTGTGGCGGGAGTCGTATTGGCAAACAGTGAATTTCGTCACGAGTTAGAGTCGGATATAGAGCCATTCAAAGGATTGCTTCTGGGATTGTTCTTCATTGGTGTAGGTGCGTCCATCAATTTCCAGTTACTTTTCGATTCACCCGGGCAAATTGCCACGATTGTTCTTGCTGTTGTTTTCATCAAATTCCTGGTGCTCTTTGGAATCGGCAAAGCGTTCAAAATCAAGACGGAGCAGAACTTTCTCTTCGCCTTGGGGTTAAGTCAGGTAGGTGAATTTGCCTTTGTACTCCTGGCGTTTACCGGCCAGTTAAACATCATCAGTGAGGAGTGGCTGGGGAAACTAACCGCCGTAACGGCTATCAGCATGATGACCACCCCATTGCTGTTACTGCTGCATGAAAAGGTTCTTTCTCCCTACTTCGGAACTCAGGAACAACCCGAACAGAAGCCAGCCGATAAGATTGATCAGCATCATCAGGTAATCATTGCGGGATTTGGCCACTTTGGAAGTACCATTGGCCGCCTGTTAAGAGCCAACGGCGTAGAAGCAACAATCCTGGACAACAATTCCGATCAGGTGGAACTACTTCGCCGAATGGGTTTCAAAGTATATTATGGCGACGCAACGCGACTGGATTTATTGAAATCGGCAGGTATTGAAAATGCCAGACTCCTCATAGCCGCCATAGATTCTCCGGAAGTAAATAATGATTTGATCAGAACGGTAAACAAGCATTACGGCCATGTAAAAATACTGGCACGCGCAAGGAACCGGTTTGATGCCTACGAATTGATGGAAATGGGCGTCTCGAACATCTATCGGGAAACACTTTACACCTCTGTGCATCTGGCAATAGATGCATTGCAGGAACTCGGTTTCCGAAAATATACAGCTACCAGACAGGGGCAAAACTTTATAAATTATGATGAAAAAGCACTGGAAAAACTCGTGGCATCACGCCATGATTTTTTTGAGCATGCTATAAATTCAAGGCGAGAAATTGAAATTCAGGAAAAATTGCTCCAAAATGACCTGCTGCTGGAGTTCTCACCCGAAGACCATAGCTGGGATAGCAACTTTATTAAGGAGAACTTGTTCGGTAAAGGCACCACCACACCCGATCCAAAATAAAGACAGTTTTCGAATCTCAATCACCCCAATCCGACTGATAGGAGGCATCTTCCGTTTTGACTGAATCAGAAACCAAGGCATTTATTTCTGACATTTCAGCCATAGTAAGTTCCCTCCATTTACCTACTGAAAGATCCCTCAGGGTAATATTCATAATCCGGACCCTCTTCAATTTCACGACCTGATAACCAAGATATTCACACATCCGCCTGATCTGCCGGTTTAGCCCCTGGGTAAGAATAATGGTAAAGGTGTTATTACTCTCCTTTTTTACAATACATTTTTTTGTTACCGTATTCAGAATGGGAATACCATTACTCATTTTTGCTACGAAATCCGGCCTGATAGGCTTGTTTACGGTAACGATGTATTCTTTTTCATGATTGTTTCCGGCTCTCAGAATTTTGTTGACAATATCTCCGTCACTGGTCAGAAAAATGAGACCTTCCGAGGGTTTGTCAAGACGGCCTATCGGGAAAATACGTTCCTTATGATTAATGTAATCAATGATATTGCCCTTGATCTGCCTTTCAGTGGTACAGGTAATGCCAACAGGTTTATTAAAAGCGATGTAAATGGCCTTATTTTTCTCTCTTAACGATTTCCCGTCTACCTGCACCTGATCCGTTTCACCAACCTTATCCCCCAACAATGCCACCCTTCCATTAAGGGTCACCCTCCCCTGCTCCACCAGCTTATCCGCCTCTCTGCGGGAGCAAAAACCTGTTTCACTTATGAATTTGTTAATTCGCATTCAACCAAAAATATTGTAGTTAAAACACGCCTCTCCCGGCGCAACATTACTCAGAAAGTGCAAATTACTCCTATTCTAAAAAATTATCCCTGTAAAATTAAAGAATTGGAACAAACCACCCTTTGTACGAGAGAACCGGAAGCATCCGTATCTTTTTTCCCAATTTCAAAAAAACTATTAATGAAAACGATCAGCATATTTTTCTTATCCGTACTGTTGAGCCTGCCGAGTCTGCTACTTTCTGCCCAGCCAGCCGAAAGGTATGTGAAAGTGATTGTGGGAGCAGATCACACCGACAACTGGACATATAAAGTAGGCGAAAAAGTGAAGTTCACTATAACCGTTTTAAAAAACGGTATGCCCCTTTCCAACGCCCAGGTCAGTTACCAGATCGGCCCTGAAAAAATGGACCCCACCGTAAAGGAATCGAAAACCGCCGCAAATGGTGTGCTCACGATCGACGGAGGAACCATGAAAAGCCCTGGATTCCTCAGGTGCTCTGCTTCTGTTACCTACAACAACAATGAATACAAAGGGCTGGCCACCGCGGCATTTGATCCCGAGAAGATCCAGCCAACCGTTGCCAACCCGGCCGATTTTGATACATTCTGGGATGGCGCAAAAAAGGAGCTTTCGGCAGTGCCTCTGGATGCCAGAATGACGTTACTTCCTGAGCGTTGCACGGAAAAAGTAAATGTTTACCATGTCAATATTCAAAATAATCGTCCAGGTGCAAGACTGTATGGGATTTTGTGTGTTCCAAAAAAAGAAGGAAAGTATCCCGCACTACTTCGTGTACCGGGAGCTGGCGTACGTCCCTATTACGGAGATATCGCTACTGCTGAAAAAGGCATCATTACCCTTGAAATTGGCATACACGGAATTCCCGTAACCATGGATCCTGGCGTATACACCGACCTCGGTGCAGGTGCCTTCAACGGTTACTATAATTTCAATCTCGACGACAAGGATAAGTTTTATTTCAAACGTGTTTACCTGGGTTGCATACGTGCCAATGATTTCCTCACGAGCCTGCCTCAATTCGACGGAAGTAATCTGGCGGTAACAGGAGGCAGCCAGGGAGGTGCACTATCCATTGTCACAGCGGGCCTGGATGCGCGCGTCAAATGGCTGGGCGCTTCCTATCCCGCCCTGAGCGATGTTACGGGGTACTTACACGGAAGAGCCGGAGGCTGGCCTCATTATTTCCAAAAAAACAGTGTTCAGGTAAACAACACAAAAGAAAAGCTTGCTACACTTGGCTACTATGATGTGGTGAACTTTGCGCGTAGGGTGAAGGTTCCAGGCTATTACAACTGGGGATTCAATGACGAAACTTGCCCCCCTACCTCCATGTACGCGGCTTACAATGTAACCTCAGCTCCCAAAGAACTCGAGCTGTTTCTGGATACCGGTCACTGGACTTACCCCGAGGAGCGGGAACTAATGACCGAGTGGCTGGTAAAAAACTTAACAGGCAAAAAATAAAAAGTTAACAGGTTCGACTACAATACCTGCAACTTTTGTCACCCGCAAAACTTATATTCCATGAACCGCCGATCCTTTATTGAACAATCCACCTTGGCCGGTGCAGCGTTTTCGGCCCTACCATTACTTTCAGCTATTTCTCGTGCCGCGCCCTACCGCACCGCCCTGGTAGGTTCGGGATGGTGGGGCACCAACATCCTGCGCTGCGCCATTCAGGCCGGGGAATCCAAAGTGGTTGCCCTGTGCGACGTGGATGAAAATCAGCTGAAGGTATGCGCTGGTGAAGTTTCCAAACTTACGAGGGATACACCCAAACTGTATCGCGACTACCGGGAAATGTTGCGGAAAGAAAAACCAGAGATCGTCATTGTGGCCACACCGGACCATTGGCATGCACTCTGCTGTATCGCAGCGGTGGAGTCGGGTGCTCATGTGTACGTGGAGAAACCCATCAGCCATACGATACAGGAAGGGCGTGCAATGGTAAATGCGGCAAGAAAACATGGCAGGACGGTTCAGGTAGGAACACACAGACGTGTGTCCCCGCACAATGTTTCGGGCATGGAGTTCCTTAAATCGGGAAAGGCTGGCAAAATTGGCATGGCGCGGGCCTTTGTTCATTATGGAGGCGGGCCGGGACAGAAAACACCTGATCAGGAGCCACCAAAAGGCCTTGATTGGGACTTTTACTGCGGCCCTGCCCAATTGTTACCTTACAACAAAACCATGCATCCCAAGGGATTCAGAGGCTATCTGAATTTCGCCAACGGCACGCTCGGTGACTGGGGAATCCACTGGCTGGATCAGGTACTCATGTGGTCGGAACAAAAATACCCGAAAAAGGTATATTCGACTGGGGGCCGGGCCATTCGCCAGGACAATACCGATGCCCCCGACCACCAGGTTGCGGTATACGATTTCGACGGCTTCACACTGGAATGGGAACATAGGACCTTTGGCGCAAACCATGCTGAAAAGACACATCCCCAACAGGCGGTTGGTGTGTATTTTTACGGTACGGAGGGAACGTTTCATATGGGATGGCTGGATGGCTGGACGTTCTATCCCACCAATCCCAACAAACCTGTTATTCACCAGGACGCGCAGCTCAACAAGCCCGACGACCAGAATATTCAGGAGCTTTGGGCTAGTTTTCTTACCTCCATCAAAACCAATGTTCCTCCTGTAAGTGACATAGAAATAGGGCAGCGATCCACCAATGTGGCTTTGCTGGGTATGCTCTCCTATAAATTGGGCAGAAGTATCATATGGGACGGGGAGAAAGAAATTATCCCCGGGGACGTAGAAGCAAACAAATTACTCAGAAGGGACTATCGGGGCGAATGGCAATATCCGAAAGTTTGATATCGTAATAAGACAGCCTCGGCAAATGAAAAAGCCGGTTAGAAGATGCTAAAATCTTCTAACCGGCTTTGCAATCATCAGCCCGAATCAGTCAAGCTTGATCACCTCTGCGGGGATATTGTATTGAATAATAATCTCCCGGGTAAATCTTACATGGCCCCTTGGTGCAAGCAAATAAAGCTTCGCACCCTTCATTCCGGCTAGTTCGCTTAAAAGTTTCCATTTGGATATGCTTCCCCTCAGGTGCTCTGTTTTCATGGAAACTTCCAGATAGTGCCGGTTGAACATATTTACACCCGTAACGTCCGGAATAAATTTCTCATTATCGGCAGCTCTTTCGTACGACTTGGGCGTTTCGTACCCTTCCATATTCGCCTGAATTTCTTTGAATCCGTGAGCTTGAGCCCACTTAACAACCTGGGGAATGAATAATTCCTTTTCCATAAAATAACTAATGAATAATTATAATCCCCGCAATCGGGGAACTTCAACGTAAATACTATAAATTTTGACTGGAGCAGATTGAAAGCGTTATAACCCAACTGACTTAAAAAGCTGTCGCATTTCTTACCAATTAGGAAAGTTACTCATTTTTCCTCAAAACACAAAATTAACATTGAAAAAGCAATATTAATCTTCCAGTTCATCCTGGTAAGTGCGGTAGGCACGTAGCAGTTCCTGATAGGTTTTCTGATTGTTTTGATTTAAAGCCAGCGCTATCCCCCTTTGGTATATTTCACCAGCCTTATCCAACATTTCCAATTGTATAAATAGCTCTCCGGCATGATAATAAGTGGGCAAATAGGCCGGATGCTCATCCAGCAGCTTCTCAAAATAGCGCGCAGCCTCCCGCTGATCGGATTTTAAATATTCCAGCGCCAATGCGTAAATGTTAAACGGGTCGTGCGGCTCTTCCTCAAAAAAAGACATTAAACTTGCTAATCTTTCATTTTTCATTTCAACAATGTTATGCTTGCATACTATTTATTTTTTTCTGTATCTTGCGACATTAACTGATTCTAAGAAAAGTTAAACTACCTAAGTATATAATCATGAAAATACTCGTATGTATTACCAATGTGCCGGATACGACGGCCAAAATAACATTTACAGACAATGGTACCAAACTGAACAAAGCTGGTGTTCAATATATTATCGGACCATACGATGACTATGCACTGGCCCGTGGGGTGGAATTAAAAGAACAGCTTGGGGGTACACTGACTGTCCTTCATGTGGGTGAAGCTGATGCGGATCCACAAATAAGAAAAGCACTGGCGATCGGAGCCGACGATGCAATCAGAGTGAACTGCGACCCGTACGACTCGTACTTCACGGCGGTACAAATAGCTCATGTGGCAAAACAGAATCAATACGATCTGATCCTCATGGGTCGGGAATCTCTCGACTTTAATAGTGGCGTGGTGCATGGGCTGGTAGGCGAAATACTGGGAATTCCGTCGTATTCCCCCGTGATGAAACTGGATATAGACGGAAACACGGCTTCATTGGCAAGGGAAATTGACGGAGGAAAAGAATTACTATCTGCCCCGCTTCCGCTTGTATTGGGTTGCCAGGAACCTATTTCTGAATGGAAAATTCCGAACATGAGAGGGATTATGACCGCACGAACGAAGCCGTTGGTCGTAGTGGAGCCGGTGGCTGTGGATGAAGTAACCGCCACGATGACATATTCGTTACCTGCACCGAAAGGAGCCTGTAAAATGATTCCAGCTGACCAGGCAGAGACCTTAATAAAGTTGCTTAAGACCGAAGCAAAAGTGATTTAAAGTATATTTTGACAATTGGGTGAAACGGGTAGGATGACTCGTAGACAGCCCATCTTTCGGGTAGAAAGTATTTTTAACAGTAGATATAATAAAGGAAATTTCAAATGGGCCACAAAAGGAGGATCAATTCATCGATTCTACCATTGACCCAATACATCATTCAAAATTAAAAAACATGTCAGTACTCATATTTGTAGAATCAGACATCAGCGGGAGTATTAAAAAAACTTCCCTGGAAGCGGTTGCTTATGGCGCGGAAGTTGCCAAAATGACCGGAACAAGCGCCACCGTTCTGGCAGTAGGAAAGGCTGATCAGGTAAGTCTTGCATCAGCTGGTCAATTCGGTGCTACCAAAGTGTTACACGCCTCCGACGAACGGTTGTCTCAGGAAAATGCGATGGCTTATGCCGACGTCCTTACACAGGCGGTACAGCGCGAGGGCAGTAAAGTGGTAATTATATCAAAATCCGGACTGGGCGATGCAGTGGCTGCGAGAGCAGCGGCAAGGCTTAAAGCAGGCGTGGTCTCCGGCGTGACCGACTTGCCGGTGGTTGACAGCAACTTCACCGTCAGACGGAGCATTTTCACAGGCAAGGCTTTCGCCACCACGGAGATTAAATCAGATGTGAAGATCCTGGTAATAAACAAGAATGTAATCGAAGCCGAAGGGAACGACGGTGTTGCCACTATTGAGACGTTCAGCCCTACCCTGCGAGATTCCGATTTTCAGGCCACTGTTACCAGCACCGAAAAGGAGAATAGCGAGATTTCGCTCACAGAAGCAGACATTATAGTGTCCGGAGGACGTGGCATGAAAGGCCCCGATCAATGGCACCCATTATTGGACCTCGCCAAAGCCCTCGGTGCCGCCACCGGATGTTCTAAACCTGTATCGGATCTGGACTGGCGCCCCCATCACGAACACATTGGTCAAACAGGAATTAAGGTGGCTCCTAACCTTTACATTGCTTGCGGGATATCAGGTGCGATCCAGCACCTGGCAGGTGTCAATGGCTCCAAATGTATTGTGGTAATCAATAAGGATCCCGAAGCACCATTTTTTAAGGCAGCCGATTATGGGATCGTGGGGGATGTTTTCGAGATCCTTCCTAGACTGACCGAAGCGGTAAAAGCCGGGATGTAAAGGAAAATTAATAAATATTAATAAATCAAAATCTGTGTTAGCCTTGCCCTATTGCAGCTTGAAGCAATTGGTATAATGGCCACCGCTGCCCATTCAAAGTGATTAAAAAGGAACCTATTTCACTGAAAAACAGATCATTGAATATGCATCGTGAAAAACATAGACTAAATTAGGTGGGAAGAATTCATTTCATTTGAAATTCTCAAACTTCAAGAAAGCCGTCTCCTTGAAACGTTATAACCCGACCTGGCATTTTTTTATGCAGGTCGGGTTAATTATTTTTGCGTCTTGATTGAGATTATTTTGGTTTGCTTTCTGTTTCAGCAAAACAAATGCGGTCCGTAAAAAGCTGATTTTCATTCAACAAAATACTTTGACCAATATTTGTGGTCGGTCTGAATCCATGCGTTTCTTATAGAATCCATCCAAAAAATATCAAATTATTAAGCCAAAGCGCCAAAGTCCCAAACGTGAAAAAAATTAAATTAGAAATATTAGGTCTCAGCCCAAGTCAGTCCCAAGCTGGCTCATTCGCGTTGGTACTGGGGGAAGAAATGGGGAATCGTCGTTTGCCAATCATCATTGGTGTTTTTGAAGCTCAGGCGATTGCCGTTCAAATTGAAAATATTGTCCCAAACCGTCCTATGACGCATGATCTTTTTAAGTCATTCGCAGACGGCATGAACTATACACTGAAAGAAATAATCATTTCTGACTTAAAGGAGGGAATTTTTTACGCAAAGATTGTTTGCACGGATCGTTTGCGTGAAGTGGAAATAGATGCCCGGCCCTCCGACGCCATCGCAATCGGACTGCGTTTTGGTATATCCATTTACACCTACGAGGCGATATTATCAGAGGCAGGAATTATTTCAAGTTCAATTTCCGAAGACGAGGATGAAGACGAAGATGCGGTCAGAGAAACGGTGAAGACCCAAACTACGGCAAAAGATCAACTCAGAGACCTGCCCTTTGACGATCTTCAGCGTATGCTCGACGATGCATTGTCCAAGGAAGATTACGAAAGAGCTGCTAAAATCAGAGATGAGATGGGTCGCAGGAACTGATTTTGGGTTTACCGGTTACGTTAAAAATAGTTAACCCGTCACCTGAACCGTTCCCTTCTGAGATTAATCGTTACTTTTGCCAATACTATTGTCTTCGGAAGAATTCCAACAACACGAATTAGAAATTATACGATTCATGCCCAAGAAAAAGAAAATTGGTAGTTATCCAAATGCCATGATTGTAATGAGCCTGACCGCCGCATTATTTCTGATCGGATTTTGTGGCCTGCTTGTGATTCAGTCAAAAAAACTGGTCTCCATTATCCGTCAAAATATTGAAGTAAGGGTCTTTCTTGAAAAAACAGAAACAAAAGCAGGCCAGGATTCAATCTTAAATTTGATCAAACAAAAGCCATTTGTACTGACTTCCGCGGATGAAGCACCCATCACGTTCGTTTCCAAGGAAGAAGCTGCCAAAGAGTTTATAGAGGGTACCAAAGAAGATTTCACAACACTTCTGGGAGAAAATCCCCTACGTGACAGCTACCGGGTCAAACTTCATGAGGACTATTTTGAAGAGTCCAAGCTTCAGGCAATCAAAAAAGACATCGAGAAGCTGATGGGTGTATACGAGGTAGTATATCAGGAGGATCTGGCCGATAACATCAATAGAAATGTGACAAAAATATATGCGGTGCTTTCAGCATTTGCGCTTATTATGCTGATAATCATCGTATTACTGGTAAACAATACGATTAAGCTTGCGATCTATTCTCAGCGTTTTCTGATACGAAGCATGCAGCTCGTAGGAGCTACCAACGGATTTATACAACGTCCATACATTATTCGTGGTGCAACACAGGGCCTTATTGGTGGCCTCCTTGCCATTGCCCTGCTGGTTGGTTTGCAGCAGCTTGCAGTTCGTAACGTAGAAGGACTACTTTCACTACAGGAGTATAGCAAAATCATTTTTCTGGCCGTAGTAATCATGCTGTTGGGCATTTTGATAGGGATTATCAGTACCTATCAGTCCCTATCCCGCTATTTAAGGATGACCCTCGACGACTTGTATTAATTGATGTAATTTTTAACGACTAATAAAAAATGAACAATAATAAAACCAACCTTCCCTTTGCAACTTCCAACTACACCACGATGCTGATCGGACTGGCTGTGATCCTTGGTGGCTTTTTGATCATGACCCTGGACACGGAGGAATTTGGATTTGGCGCCTTAGGGCTAACCATTGGACCACTTGTTACGATCCTTGGGTTTGTAATTGAATTCTGGGCTATTTTACGCAAACCCAGCAATTCATGAGTATTTGGCAAGCCATTATTTTAGCAGTTATTGAAGGGATTACAGAATTTCTGCCTGTATCATCAACAGGACACATGATTATAGCCTCGTCTTTTATGGGGATTAGTCATTTGGAGTTTACCAAAATGTTTACTGTGAACATTCAGTTTGGAGCCATACTATCTGTGGTAGTGCTGTACTGGAAAAGATTCTTTCAGTCAACTGACTTTTATTTCAAGTTGTTTGTGGCTTTTTTACCAGCCGCCATACTCGGTTTTTTGCTTAATGATCTCATTGATTCTATGCTTGAAAACGTGGTGGTAGTGGCAGTTTCTCTTTTAGTGGGTGGTGTCATTCTAGTATTCATCGACCGCATCGCCAATGACCAGGTCAGCGAAAGAGAAATTACTTATTTCGATGCACTAAAAATTGGTCTTTTCCAATGTATAGCCATGATTCCCGGTGTTTCCCGATCAGCATCCACCATCATAGGCGGAATGCTTCAGGGCTTATCACGTAAGCAGGCAGCGGAATTTTCTTTCTTTCTCGCTGTGCCAACTATGGCGGCGGCGGGAGGTTACAAACTTCTCAAAACCTATGACACCATTCAAAGCGAGGATATCAAGATTTTATTGCTTGGGAATCTGGTCGCATTTGTTGTAGCCATGCTGGCAATAAAATTTTTCATTAATTTTCTTACCAAATACGGCTTCAAGGTCTTCGGTTATTACCGGATCGTTCTGGGCCTCATTTTGCTAGGATTACTTGCATTCGGCTACGAGCTTGATGTTGTATAGTATCCGGGCAGTAATGAACCATCTTACTACTGATTTGAACACAACAGACAATACACCTGACGAAGGGGAAGTAATTCTGATTAACAAACCGCTTACCTGGACCTCATTCGATGTCGCTAATAAGTTGAAGAGAGCCTGTAAGTTCAAGAAGATCGGTCATGCAGGTACACTGGACCCATTGGCAACCGGCTTGTTAATTCTTTGTACCGGCAAAAAAACAAAATCAATTGATTCCTATCAGGCTCAGGAAAAGGAATACACCGGAACCTTTGTATTAGGCAAAACCACTCCCTCCATCGATCTGGAAACAGAATTTGACGGAGAATTTCCCGTCGAGCACATCACGGACGAGGTCCTGGAGAACACCAGACTTCAATTCCTTGGCAAAATAGAACAAACCCCGCCCATTTATTCGGCGGTACGGGTAGATGGTGAGCGCCTTTATAAAAAAGCACGTCGCGGAGAAACTGTTGAAATAAAAAAAAGGGCAGTGGAAATTACCCTGTTCGAAATCAACCAGGCCAATTTCCCCACGATTGCTTTCAGAATTGTATGTTCCAAAGGTACTTACATCCGGAGTATTGTGCGCGACTTCGGGCTACTGGCCGGTAGTGGTGCTTACATGAGCTCCCTTTGCAGAACACGTATCGGTGCATTTGAACTCAAAGATGCTTCCGATCTTACCGATTTTATACACAACAAAAGGATCGAACTGCAGCTATCTGTCGACGAATGAAAATTTACCACAGCCTCGATTCCATTCGTGATTTGCATCATGCCGTTGTCACCAGCGGAACCTTCGATGGTGTCCACATCGGTCATCAAAAAATCCTGAACCGGCTTAATGAAATATGTTCCCAATCAGGAGGAGAGTCAGTAATCCTCACATTTTGGCCACACCCGCGCATGGTTGTCTCCGACGACAGCCAGAATCTGCTTCTCCTCTCCACGATTGATGAAAAAATCGAGTTGTTCGCCAAGCTCGGCATTAAACATCTCGTGATAATTCCATTTACAAGGGCATTTTCAGAACTCACCTCGGAGGAATTTATACAGCAGGTACTGTTAGACAAAATAGATACCCGAAAATTGGTGATAGGCTATGACCACCGGTTTGGCAGGAACCGGGAGGGCAGTTTTGAATTTTTGGTACGCAATGCTTCAAAGTACGGCTTTGAGGTTGAAGAAATTCCCAGACAAGACATCGAAGACCTGGCTATCAGCTCAACCAGAATACGTCAGGCGCTATTATCGGGGCAGGTCAACGTGGCAAAAGGGTTACTTGGAAGGCCCTATGCGCTTTCCGGTACGGTAGTGAAGGGGAAACAACTGGGCCGGACCATCGGCTTTCCTACTGCCAATCTGCATCTTCATGAATCGTATAAACTGATTCCCGGCAATGGCGTTTATATCATCAAGGCACATTACCAGGGAACGGCATACAACGCGATGCTGAACATAGGCGTGCGGCCAACGGTGGATGGCATTCACCGCACCATCGAAGCACATATTCTGGACTTCGACAAGGAAATTTATGGTGAAGATCTTAGCGTTGAACTCATTCATTATCTTCGCCCGGAGCAAAAATTCGATGGAATAGACAAGCTTGTGAGTCAGATCCATATAGATAGACAAAACACAATCGCCTATTTGTCCCAATAGCTTAGCTTTCAGTCGACCCTATACAAAAAGTGACAGCCTTCTAGCATGAAAGGCTATCACTTTCTTATTTTACATATTCAGTTCCATCGGATCAGTCAACATTTTTTCCGTCCTTATCGAGCTTAACCCGCGCATTTTCTTTTCCTCTTTTTACATTCAGTTCATAATACTGTGACTGATCCTCGCCTGTAATGAGGAATGCGCTCACAACATCCCAGCCCTTAAAATCATCACTTTTTATGACATCCAGGATGGCCTTTGGAAGATTTTCGGGTTTCACCGCCACTTTGTCCTGAGCTAAACGCACATTTTCCGAATATTTTAAAACCGACCCTTCTGCTGCTCGCAACGATGAGAACGAGATCAATGAGAGTGCCAAGGCCGAAATGATTAGCTTTTTCATAAAAATCTGGTTTTGGTTTAATGACGATGTGCATATGCACGTGTTGGCTACAGATAGTCCTATATTCATTCCAAAATACAGCAAACTCAATAAACCATCTGATTACAAAGTAGTTAACAAAAATCAACGCTGTTATTCAGTGGACAACTGCTTCCTCATTTTGGTGAATAAGTCGGCACAATCGCATAATAAGGCCGCCATGTGAAGTAAAATACATTCGGTTTCTCTAATTTCGTGGTTAAATGCAAGCGCATAAATATATATTTTAATCCAGGCCATATGAAGATTTCCGGCTTCTCCTATGTCAGAAACGGGGTCGATTACGACTATCCCTTTACACAGGCTATCCAATCCATACTACCCATTTGCGATGAATTCATCATGGTATTAGGAGACTCCAGCGACACCAGCCGAGAAGCAATAAATGCCATTAATTCCGACAAAATCAGAATTGTGGACACGCTCTGGGACATGAATAACAGGAAGGGGGGCAAAGTCTTTGCCCAACAGGCCAATGTGGGCCTCGACCATATCACGGGAGACTGGGCATTTCACATCCAGGCTGATGAAGTGATTCATGAAAAAGATTTACCGAAAGTGCTAAGTGCGATAAAGGAATATGATAGCGATGAGCGTGTGGAGGGGTTATTGTTTCCGTTTATTCATTTCTGGGGAGGGTATGATTATGTTCGCAACACCCGACGTGTTCACAAGAATGAGGTAAGGGTTCTAAGAAATAAGGGAGTGATCAGGTCTTACCGGGATTCGCAAGGCTTCCGTAAATACACATCCGTGGAAGGCTACGAAAAAGGAGAGAAGGGCGAGAAACTACGTGTAAAAAAAGTCGACGCTCCGGTTTACCATTACAATGGGGTGCGTAGTACGGAGGTTCAGAAGAAGAAGGTGAACACATTCATTTCAATGTATACACCGGACATGCCATTTGCCGCCGAAAAGCAGGCTACGTTTGATTATAATCAGGTGGATCGGGTGGAAAAATTCAAGGGTACACATCCGTCTCTGATGCTTGACAGGGTAAAGAATTTCAACCAGCCCTTTATTTTTGACCCCAAAAAAGCCAAATGGAGAACGAAAGACCGCCTGATACAGCCCCTGGAAGACATTCTTGGTTTTAAATTCGGGGAATATAAAAATTACAAGTTGCTTAAGTAGCCTTATGCACGTTGCCTGCCTTAAAAAGATAAAACCCGCCATTATTCGGTAACCTTATTTCTGATCAACGAATTAATTTTTCCAAAATAAAACCTCAGTTACCCTCTGAAATCTCGCGACGGATCATCTCCGAAATCAGTCTTTGCTAATCAATTTTGAGGCCATTGGCACGAAATGCAACGATACGTCGTTAACTTTGCAGTCAAAACTCCAGTCATTTCAGGAAGCCGGAGTGTCACTTGCCGGCATAGTTTATGCCATTATGAATAGATGAAAACATATTTTCGCTTACTTTCTTTTGCCCGGCCCATCGCCAAGTTTGCCATTCCCTATATCATTTTTTCAGTACTGAGTGTCATTTTCAATACGTTGAATCTTGCCATGCTGGCACCATTGCTCCAGGCATTATTCAAGACCAATGAAGCAGATGCAGTACCACTCACCAAACCTGAAAGCTGGACCGATGTTTTCCCCACTTTAAACTACTACGCCCAACAAGCCAGTAATCATTTTGGCCCTTTGGTGGCCTTACAGCTTTTATGCGGGGTTATCGTATTATCGGTTCTACTCGGAAATCTTTTCAGATACCTGTCACAAAGAATCATGGAAAATCTCCGGATTCATACACTGCTGAATTTAAGAAAAAGCGTATTTAACAATGTGATGGATCTGCACACCAGTTATTTCAACAACCAACGCAAGGGGGACATCATCGCCAAAATTTCCTCCGACGTACAAGTAGTTCAGTTTTCAGTAACAAGTACGCTTCAGGTTATTTTCAAAGAGCCTTTGCAGCTTTTTGCCTATGTATTTTTGCTGTTTGCCACCTCTGCCAAGCTTACGTTTTTCGCCCTTTTGGTAGTACCCATTTCAGCTTTTTTGATAGCACAGATCGTGAAACGACTGAAGGAACAGGCAACACAGGCACAGGAAGCGTTCGGAACGATGCTGAGCAATCTTGACGAGGCCTTGTCGGGAATCAAGATCATCAAGGCTTTTAACGCAACTGAATCCATCAAAAAGAAGTTTGATGACGAAAATGTACGCTATTCTGAGCTGGGGCGTAAAATGGCCGCCAGACAACAATTAAGCTCACCTGTTTCCGAGTTTTTGAGTGTTACGATGGTGACTGTAATCTTGCTTTATGGCGGATCTTTGATCCTGAACCGTCAGTCGGAATTAAGTCCAAATGACTTCATTACCTATATAGCCATGTTTTCCCAGGTTATTCGTCCTGCCAAGGCAATCACCGATTCGTTCAGCACCATTCACGCCGGTATTGCGGCCGGGGAACGGGTATTGGATTTAATTGACGAAAAACCACTGATCACCGATGCACCGAATGCCACGAAACTCGACGGATTTCATGAGGCCATTACCCTTGAGAACTTATCCTTCTCCTACCCTTCCCGCCCGGTGCTGAACGGCATAGATCTTACAATCCGGAAAGGAAAAACGGTTGCCCTTGTAGGGCCCTCAGGGGGCGGCAAATCAACGCTCATGGATTTGATTCCAAGATTTATCGAACCTCAGGAGGGGAGAATCAGCGTAGATGGTCATGACATACGTATGGTCACCATGGATTCGTTAAGGGCCATGATCGGGGTGGTAAATCAGGAATCTATTCTCTTTAATGATTCCATTTTTAACAACATCGCGTTTGGTGTACCCGGGGCAACTTTACAGGACGTGGAAGCTGCGGCACGGATTGCCAATGCGCATGATTTCATTCTGCAAACGGAACATGGTTACGATACCAACGTAGGAGATCGCGGAGTGAAATTATCAGGGGGTCAAAAACAGCGGATCTGCATTGCGCGTGCTGTGCTTAAAAATCCGCCTATCATGCTGCTGGATGAGGCCACTTCGGCCCTGGATACAGAATCAGAAAAACTTGTGCAGGATGCTTTGAACAATCTGATGAAGAACAGAACATCTCTGGTCATCGCTCACAGGCTCAGTACGATTCAAAATGCCGACCTGATTGTGGTATTGGAAGATGGCCGGATAGTAGAAAAAGGCACACACCAGGAGCTGATGCAACAGGAAGGCTTGTATAGAAGACTTATCGACATGCAGCAGTTTAGTGAATCCTGATGAGCGACCTTCCTCTCGTATCCATAGCGCTTTGCACCTACAATGGCGAAGCCTTTCTTAGAGAACAGCTGGACTCGGTACTTGCCCAGACCTATCCCAATCTGGAAATAATCGTTGTGGACGATTGCTCCGGCGATTCAACCTGGGATATACTGGAAGGCTATGCCAGCAAGCACCAGCATGTGAACATTTTTGCAAACAGCGAAAACCTGGGTTACACCAGAAATTTCGAGAAAGCCCTACAGCTATGCAAGGGTGAGCTGGTGGCAATTTGCGACCAGGATGATGTGTGGCACCCCGAAAAAATGAGCATGCAGGTGGAGGCGTTGGGAGCCAATCTGCTCATATACCACGACTCTGAATTCATTGACCGCTTTGGTAACAAGATCGGTCTGACAATTTCGGATAAATTCAATTTTTACCGCGGATCGGATCCCGCGGTGTTTCTACTCCTGAACTGCATATCCGGTCACTCGATCCTCATGAAAAATACACTGCTCCAGGCTTCGCTGCCGTTTCCTGCGGGTTTTCATTACGACCAATGGCTTGCGTACGTAGCTGCATCCTTGGGCTCTGTTGACTTTATAAATCTGCCACTCGTGCAGTATCGGCAGCATGAAACAAATAGCACAGATATTTTGGCAACCAGGTCTCGCAGGCAGCCCCGTAAGCGTGAAGTGAAACTGAATGAAATGCATAACGAAACTGCATGGCTAAAACTTTGTGCTCAGGCGAGCACCAGGTCTGATCTGGCGGCTAAACTGTATGCATTGAGTTTGCAACGAAACCGTTCATGGATGGGTATTGATTATGGCTGGAAAATCTGGCAAAACCGAGAGTCCCTCCTATTTTTGTTAAAGAAAGGCCCTGTAAGCAAATTCTTTTTTGTGCTTCGAAAAACCTGGGGTGAACGTACCAAACAGTTATTTTGAGCGCAACCACACAAGCCTGACCATTAAAATGACTGGAAAAGAAAACCTGCCTCTGATCTCGATAGCACTTTGCGTCTACAACGGCGAACGGTTCCTTCGGGAACAACTGCAATCACTGGTCAAACAAACGTATCAGCCTATTGAAATTATCGCAGTGGATGATTGCAGCACGGATTCGTCGCTGGAAATATTAAGAGAATTCGCAGCGGCATATCCTTTTCTGCATATTATTCAGAACGAAAAGAATCTGGGCTATACCAAAAATTTCGAAAAAGCATTATCGCTTTGTAGGGGGGAATGGGTTGCCCTGTCGGATCAGGATGACATCTGGGAACTGGATAAGCTCAGCCAACAGGCAGCAGGCATTGGTGCCCACACACTCATTTATCATGACTCCGCGTTTATCGACGAAGAGGGAAAAGCCCTCAATAAAAAGATGTCGGACGTCATCAATCTTTACCAGGGTGATCAGCCGGAAGTTTTTCTTTTTTTCAACTGTGTTTCCGGACACACTTGTTTCTTCAGAAAGGAATTATTGAAAGAGGCCATGCCATTCCCCGACGGTATCTTCCATGACCATTGGATTGCCTATGTAGCCACCAATCTGGGATCCATTAAGGTGATACCTGAGTGCCTGGTTCGGTACCGTCAGCATAGCAGCACATCGACCGACATTCTCAACAAGCGAAAAAAACTTGATAAATCCTATCACGAAAACCGGGATGTAACGAAGCTCAAAAAAGAACTGAAATGGCTTAAACAATGCCAAAGTTTTCGTTTGAATAAAAATCAAGCGTTCCTCGATCAGTTTGTCCTGCTGTTTGAAAACAGGATTCACAGCTTTTTTTCCTATGATTACGCCATGATGATCCGTACCAACTTCGATACCCTGTATTTCATTCAAAAGTTAAGGAAATCAAGCAGATCGGGATTTATTTCCAGGCAAATATGGGGTTTGAAGGCAAAAATTATTTGGGGGCGTTTATTCGGCTGAGGGCTTAGTGCCAAATCGCTGTTCAAGCAAATGGATATAACCTTTGAAAAATAAACGAAGAGGCATTCTCTTCGACTTTGCAACGGTAAGCAACATCCTGTGAATTTCCCAAAATGAATATTCCCATTCCAGCATTTGCTCCACCAGGTTCCGCAATGCTCTTTTTTCGGTAAAATAAATCTCCCTGTCCGAAACTTTTGCCGTGGTTAACGGTAGGTTTTTCGACCATTTCTTATGCAATTTTAAAATCTGATCCAGCCACAGTTTATTAAAGTTGCCCTCGGACGCGTGTTTCATGAGAATGTTATACGTGACCACAATCTTATGTTTGCCGTAGACCTTAAGGCAGAAGTCAATATCGTATCCGTGAAAGCCCTTTAACAATGCCTGATCGAACGGATGGTCCCTTACCACTTGCTTTTTTGTGCAAAACCAAACGCCATCGATACACACCACTTCCGTTAGCTTTTCTCCATGAGGATTGTGGTAAGCGTGTATTTCCTCTTTTGAATCCAGCTTATACCCTTGCAGGATATTCTGAAAGGATTTGTCAGGATGCTGGAATTCCACACAATACCAGCCCGAAGGAGCGAGTGCCTTGTACCCTCCACCAGCTACCCCGATTACACCGATTTCACCATCTCTGACAAAAATGTCCACGACCGTTTGTCCCCATTCCTGCGTAAGCAGCTTCACGTCCTCATGCATGTAGCACAGGATATCATATTTCGCCAGTGCAACGGCCTCATTGTAAACTTCACAAATTCCCTTTTCAGCCTTATGGTTATTGATAGCAATAATTTCGTGCGGAATTCCGATGGTTTCCTCTATATTTTTACTAACCAATGCTAAATCGATCGCCTTGGCAGAGCAGATGATGACTGAAATCATTAAATCGTTTGTCGTTTGGGTTTTCAGCTATGGTTTAAAGCCTCATTTAAATTGACCTGACTCACGCAGACCTTAAATGAAACAATGTTCTTCATCGGGGAGGGTTCCGTTATATTCTCGTTAGCGACCCGAACACCTTTTAATAATGCAATTCGGGGATTATTATTGCCAAAGGACTTCACTAAGTTTCGCCAAGTAGAAATTCATACATGCATGTATTTATAAATGAAATGGAGTGCTGAAAGTCCGTGCGAGGACGATCACCGGAATTAATTTGCCATTCAATCACTTTCAACCCAAATTCATGGTTCGTTTACTGTTCATCCTTTTATTAGCCGTAGGTAGTCAACATGTATATGCGCAGGTAAAACTGGCAAGGCTATTCTCCGATCATGTTGTTTTACAGCGCCAGAAACCAATCCCGGTGTGGGGCTGGGCTAATGCCAACGAGAAAGTAAAAGTAACATTGGCCTCTCAAACCCTAAACACGAAAGCCGACGCCTCTGGCAAATGGATGGTTAAATTCACACCACTGGAAGCAGGTGGTCCACATCAGCTCAGTGTTACGGCAAAATCAGGAAACATTGTAGTTACCGATATTCTGATTGGCGAAGTGTGGTTATGCTCCGGCCAGTCCAACATGGAATGGCCTGTCTCTGCTTCCAATAATTACCAGGAGGAAAAGAAAAATGCCGACTATCCACAAATCAGGCATTTCCGTGTAGAGCATGAAGTTTCTCTGACTCCCGAAAAGGACCTGAAAGCAGGTGAATGGAAAATAGCCAACTCCGAAACTGTTGGCGGTTTTACGGCAATCGGGTTCTTTTTTGCCAGGGAGTTGTTTCAAAAACTAAACATTCCGGTGGGCATTTTGCACTCCTCATGGGGTGGATCACAAATCGAAGGATGGATAAGCAAAGAAGCCATGCTGACCAATGACGAACTGAAAGGTTACGCGCAAAAACTACCAGCTACCTGGAAAGATGCCGACGAGATCATGGACCGGAAATTGCGGAAGCAACTTTTTGGAGACGCAACATTTATACCGACTGCCGAAGACGAGAAGAAATATGTCGAAACAGGCTATAGTGCAATCAAAGGAATCAGAACCAATGATCCGCTTGGACAATGGGACTGGAAGGGACTAATGGGTTTCCGGGGACAAGGTTTCATGGCCCGCCAGATAGAAGTTCCGGCAGAAATGGCAGGTAAACCCACAACGCTATCCCTTGCCGAAAATGATGGCCCTGTTAAAATTTACATCAATGGTAAACTGGTCTCCGAAGAAATAGTAAAAGGTATCAGAAAATTAGACCTGCCGGCCGGAACATTCCTGTCGGGCACCAATCAACTCGTCATAAAACTGGGAAATATGGTGGGTACCAGTTGGTTTGGGCCGGGCATGAAAGGCAAAGCAGAAGACCTTTATCTTACCGATGGCGCTCAAAAGATCAGTTTAGCAACGGAATGGAAGCTGATGCCCTCCTTCGTAGAAAGTCATGAATATGCTCACTTAATGAACAACGTGGGCACAACCATTTACAACGCCATGATCGTACCTTTAATCCCTTTTGGCATACGTGGGGCACTTTGGTACCAGGGAGAAACTAATGCGGGCAGAGCTTACCAGTACCGTCAGTCTTTTCCGCTCATGATCAACGACTGGCGTAAATTATGGTCATCCGATGGAAATCCGGATAATTTTTCCTTCTATTGGGTGCAGCTTTCCAGCTATGGTGCCAGCCAGGACAGCAACAAAGGCAGTGGCTGGGCCGAACTCAGAGAAGCGCAAAATATGACGCTGAGCTTACCAAAAACAGGTATGGCTGTCACCACAGATATCGGCAACCCAAAGGACATCCACCCCACCAATAAACAGGACGTAGCACACCGCCTGGCTGCAAATGCGTTAAAATTCGACTACGGTCAGGAGATCGAACACAGTTCACCGCTTTACAACCATGTGATGTTTGAAGGAAATAAAGCAATTGTTTCATTTGACCACGCCAAGGAAGGACTTATAATCAAGGATAAATACGGGTATGCGAAAGGCTTCGAAATCGCTGGGGACGACAAAGTATTTTACTATACAAAAGCGGAAGTCTCGGGCAGTTCGGTGGTGTTATCTCATCCAAAAGTTGCCAACCCCACGTCGGTGAGGTACGGATGGTCCGATGCCCCCGAAGATGCCAACTTATTCAATAAGCAAGGCTTTCCGGCCAGTCCGTTCAGAACGGACAACTGGCCTGGAATAACGGTGAATAATAAATTTGAATAACCTTTTCAGGCCCTGAATACAGTGATAATACGAAAAACAACATACACGGTTGCTGTGCTCTTATTTCTATTGATCGCCGCAAAACAGCTATCGTGGGAAGACAAAAAAGCCAGCTATACCGAGTGGTCGGAATACCTGGGCGGACCCGACCGGAATCATTATTCCTCATTATCGCAAATCAACCGGAGTAATGTACAAAACCTGGAAGTTGCCTGGACATATTCCACAGCAGATTCCGGTCAGATGCAGGTAAACCCCATTATTGTCGATGGGGTTCTGTTTGGTGTTACCGCCAACGTGCAGGCGTTTGCACTGGATGCAGCAACAGGTAAGGAAATCTGGAATTTTAAGGACAAATCTCAAAAGGGTTCCAATACCAGCCGCGGTGTGGCTTACTGGCGAGACGGCAACGATCAGCGCATCCTGCATGCAGTAGGAGCCAAACTTTTTGCACTGGATGCACGTACCGGCATACCAGTTGAGAGCTTTGGCGAAAATGGCAAAATAGACCTGCACACGGGCCTGCCCGAAGTTGCCATGGACAAGTATATGGTTTCCAATACACCTGGTACCATTTTCGAAGACCTGATCGTGATGCCTTTAAGACTCTCCGAAGACTCGGATGCAGCCCCCGGCGATATCAGGGCTTTCAACGTGCGCACGGGAAAACTGGCCTGGACATTTCATACGATACCTTATCCAGGTGAATTCGGATACAAAACCTTTCCCAAAGACGCTTATAAAAACACTTTCACGGGTGCAGCCAACAATTGGGCCGGAATGGCTGTGGACCGGAAGCGCGGAATCCTGTATGTACCCACCGGATCTGCGGGTTATGATTTTTATGGAGCCAAAAGAAAAGGATCCAACCTGTTTTCCAATTGCCTCATTGCCCTGGATGCACGTACAGGTAAGAGAATCTGGCACTATCAGACCATGCATCACGATTTGTGGGATAGAGACCTGCCTGCACCACCGAACCTGATCACGGTGACCCATAAAGGCAAAAGAATTGATGCCGTCGCTCAGGTAACCAAACAAGGGTATATTTTTGTGTTTGACCGGGTAACCGGCAAACCGCTGTTTCCAATCCGGGAGATACCCACCCCAAAAGATGCGCTACCCGGAGAATTTCCCTGGCCCACGCAGCCCATTCCTACCAAGCCCGCCCCTTACGCCAGACAAGCCCATACCCTGACAGAAAATGATATCAGCATACACGCTCCGGACCGGGACTCGCTGATGGCAAAGTTTAAGGGTTATAAAAAAGCTTTGTTCGCTTCCCCAAGCAAGGAGGGCACTGTAATTCTGCCAGGATTTGATGGAGGTGCCGAGTGGGGAGGTGCCGCAGCCGATCCCAATGCGGGTATCATTTATGTGAACAGCAATGAAATGGCCTGGATATTAACCATGATTGATGCACCAAAAGCCAGTGACATGTCCACCCTAAGCCCCGGTGAAAAGGTGTATCAGACCTACTGTGTTACCTGCCATGGACCCGACCGAAAGGGAAACGTCAAAAGCGGCTACCCATCACTCGTTGATATCAACATCCGGAAAGACAGACCGGCCATCACCCAACTGGTCAGTAACGGAAAGGGTATGATGCCTGGTTTTCCCATGCTTTCTGCAGATGAAAAACAGGCGCTCGTTGCATTTCTGGTAGGTGATGAAAAAACAGAAGCCACTTCGAAAGTAAATGCTTCGAAAAAAGTGTATCTGCCCTACCGCAGCACGGGATACAATAAGTTTCTGGATCGCAACGGGCTACCTGCCATTTCTCCTCCGTGGGGAACTTTAAATGCGATCAATTTAAATACAGGTGAGTACTTATGGAAAATACCCTTCGGGGAAGTAGAATCGTTGCGGGCAAAGGGTGTACCGACAACCGGAATCGAAAATTACGGAGGCCCGGTGGTGACAGCGAGTGGTTTACTTTTCATCGCTGCTACAAAGGACGAGAAGTTCAGAGTATTTGATAAAGAAACCGGAGCGTTACTATGGGAAACCAGGTTACCCGCGGCAGCGTTTGCAACCCCGGCAACTTATCAGGTTAATGGCAAACAATACGTGGTTGTGGCCTGTGGGGGCACAAAGCTGGGTACTAAAAAAGGTAACAAGTATGTTGCTTTCGCATTGCCGGACTGACTACATTTGCAAAATTGTAATCTATGGAAATATAACTGGTATTTCAATTCAGCAAAAAACTAAGCAATGCCGTGCTAAATCCAACGTTGTAAAGCCATGACGACATGATCTGTCTTGTACTATGTCGAAAATAGAATGCGTATCTGGTAAATGGCCACAGTTTCAATGAAATTCATATTTTCAGGTATATTCCTGCTCATTTTTTGCGCTTCCTGCGAATGGCTTGGCAATTCCCCCAGCTTTGGTGACGACTTCGTCAGCTACACTATCCGTGCTGGAAATAATGAGGTAGAGCACAACACCAGTAGCTTGTTCACATCCAGCTCCATTCGTTTTCAGGCCATTTTCGATAGTAGCAGTATTTACCAGACCGCCGCTCCGGAAAACCAGGTGGATATCAATAAACTGATCGGCTTTTCGGATTGCAGCACACATCACCAGCAAAACAGTGCCCGTTTCGGGTGGAACTGGTACAACAACGCAATTCAGATTTACGCGTATAATTATGTGGCAGGGCAGCGCCAGGTGAAAGAGCTGGGTGCCGTGGAAATCGGCACAACCAACAATTTCAAGATTGCCACCTCCGGCAACAACTACATTTTTACATTGAACGGAAAAGAGCAGACCATGCCAAGGCATTGCGCGGGTGGCGTGGGGGTTTCTTATAAGCTGCTACCCTACTTTGGAGGGAATGAGATAGCCCCACATGATATTACCATAAAAGTCCGATTTCTGGATTAAGTGCCTGTTTTTCTTTGCCGCGATTAGTTTTCCACAAAAATCACAATTAAATTTCTGCACAGAACTGTTGAAAAATATGCATACAGTGCATCTCTTAGCAGAAAGAAGTGTGGAAGCTTCTCCTCAGTGGGGCATGAAAAAAGTGGCTCCATGACAATAATACGGATAGACCCATTCAAATTCTTTACGCCAAAGTCTTCCTGCCCAATGCACTTTCAGACATATCCTAACAAGCAAAAAATCAGGTTGAAAGCATGAGAAGAAGCCATAAACAATCGCCAGCGGTAATTTTTCTGCTCCATACTTCGCTAACCTCAGTCGATAAATCAGCAGATTTCGAAGCTCCACATATTAAAAACATGCCAACCAGGCACTAAATTATATGGTCAAATTCCGACCATGTCCGAACCCTAATTAAAGACTTCAAATTCATTACATTTACTGTTTGTAGTGGCTTATGGACGGTTTTGGTGTCTTACTGATGATAACTCCGTAAACGATTCAATTGATTTTCGAATAATTAATCATGAAAGTTTGACCAAAACAGGATTTATAAATAGGCCATCCTGAAATGCTTTTACCCTAAAAAAATATGGTCCTTATTGTTGACGACAGGCCGGAAAATATTCTTCCTTTAAGAAAAGTTCTAGAAATAAACGGATTCGAAACAGACAGCGCAGGCTCGGGAGAGGAAGCATTGAAAAAAATCCTGAATGTCAGATATTCTTTGATCATTATGGATGTGCAAATGCCCGGCATGGATGGCTTCGAGGTGGCTGAGGCAATATCCGGTTTCAACAAGGCGAAAGACACACCGATTATCTTTCTTTCCGCTGTCAATACCGAAAAACGTTTTATAGCACAGGGATACAGTTCTGGTGGAATTGACTATCTCACGAAGCCCGTTGACACCGATATTCTGCTATTGAAAGTAAAGATATTTAACAAAATATATCAGCAGCAGCAAGAGCTCCAAGCCATTCAAAATTCGCTCAGAGAAGAGATCGAGATTCGAAAAAAAGCCCAGCAGGAGTTAGCAGACCGGATGCAGGAACTTCGGTTTGTGCTGGAGTCGTTGCCTCAGATTGCTTTTACAATTGCCACAAACGGTGCAATCGAATATGCGAACGCCCACTGGTTTCTTTACTCCCGGCGCCTTGAATCGTTTCCCGAATTCCACCCGGATGACGCCGTCCTGGTTAATTGGAATGAACATTTCGCGAATAGCCTAGAGTTTTCCCAGGAGGTTAGGCTTAAACCACTCAATCAGGAAGATTACAAATATTTTCTTTTGAGAATTATACCCATACATCACCAGGATTCTATTCAAAGATGGGTAGGCACTTTTACAGATATACATCAGCAAAAAATCGAAAATGAATTGCTTGAACATAAGGTACAATGGCGTACGAAGGAGTTAAGTGACAAAAATACCCAGCTCGAAATAACCAATCATGAGTTACAGCAATTTGCCTGGGTTGTTTCGCATGACCTCAAAGAACCGTTACGGAAGATCCAAACGTTCAGCCACCTCATCAAAGATAGATTTTTGGCAGGAAATGAAGAGGCCAGCATGTACCTCGACCGCTCCATAAGTTCCTCTGCAAGAATGTCCCGGCTGATCAATGACCTCCTGGAGTATTCAAGGCTATCCATGGCAGCGCTGTTTCAGCCCACGGACCTCAATGAGCTGCTACGGGAGCTGGTGAGCGATTTTGACGAAACAATTATTGAAAAAAAGGCGGAAATCATTATCGGTAAGCTTCCGGTCATTGAGACCATCCCCAGCCAGATTCGCCAGGTATTTCAGAATCTGATCAGCAATGCACTTAAATTTTCTTCCAGGAATACGACCCCCATCATCAGGATTACCGCTGAACTTGTGGAAGATATGCAAATTGAAAGCGCTCCCTCAGAAAATGGTAAGTTTTGTAGAATCATCATCAATGACAACGGAATTGGTTTTGACGAAAAATTTCTGGATAGAATATTTGTAATATTTCAGCGCCTTAATAACCACACCACCTATGAAGGAACCGGGATTGGTCTTGCCATAGCAAAAAAAATCATGGATAAGCACAATGGACTTATATCCGCAAGGAGCCGGGAGGATGAAGGTGCAAGTTTTATCCTGGTACTACCCGTAACCCAACCGAAAATTACCTCCATTTAAACAGAATAGCACAACGTCATTATTTTATGAGAAAAACTTCCAATTCTATTATTCAACAATTACAGATTGTTTTCTCCTTTTCAATTCTATTGTTGTTTTTTAGTCTTCTGGCATCCTATTACAGTATTCAGAAGCTTATCTCAAACTCACGCCTGGTCAACCATACCAACGAAGTGCTTATCCAGGCCGAGAATATCATCTCTTTACTAAAAGATGCTGAAACGGGACAGCGTGGATATCTGGTCACCGGCGACAGAGAGTTCCTTGAGCATTATAATGGTTCCTATGCCAATGTAACCAAGTCATTTAATGATCTGTCTGATCTTACCGGGGATAATCCGGTCCAGCAGAAGAACCTTCGGGAAATTAAGTCTCTTTATGAGGCTAAATTCGGACAGATGCAGTCTACAATAGACATTACCACAAAAACTGGGATAGATCAGGTTGATCGGGAACAGCGGCTTAAGCAGATGAAGCGCGGCAAAAAATTAATGGATCAAATCCGGATATTGATTGACCATGTGAAAGCTGAAGAAAACAATATCCTAACCGAAAGGCTGGCACAACAGCAAATTTACATCACCTTCACCCCTATCATACTGGTTTTTGCGGCCTTGATATCCCTCCTAATTTCGGTATTTGCTTATCTGCGTATCAAAAAAGATATGGATAAGCGCATTTTGCAACAGATGCAGGAGGAAGCAAAATATCTTGAAACCAATAGACGCATTACGGCCATTGAAGGCGTGACCAAGCAGGTTTCATCAGGAAATTATACAGCGAGAAGCACGGACAGTGGTGAGGGTGAGCTGGGTAAAATTTCACTGGCACTGAATAACATGACTGCTTCGCTGGAGACCACATTCAACGAGCTGAACCACAAGGCATGGATACAGACCGGAGAGATGCGGGTAGCGGATGCCATGCGGGGGGAGAGAATTCTAAAAAACCTGTCTGTCAGGTTGATTGAAACGATTACGGACTATATTCAGGCACCGCTGGGAACCATTTACATCATCGACAGTGAATATAACTTTAAACTTTATGCAAGTTACGGTGCCAGGCAGGTTCCTGAAACCATTGAAGTGGGTAAAGGAATGACCGGACAGGCCATTATGAGCCAGAAAAAAATCGTCCTTCATGATTTGCCGGAAACATATTTTAACATTCAGTCTTCGCTTGGTCATGTGAGTCCAGCCACCGTGGTGATTATGCCGCTGGTATTTGGTCACGAGTGTATTGGTGTGATCGAGATCGGGATGCTCGGTAGGCCCACAGCGCAGCAGATGGAATTTCTGGATGCAAGCATCGAGAGCATTTCCATTGGGGTAAACGGAGCATTGGATTATGTTAAACTTCAAAACTTCCTGGAAGAAACCCAAACGCAGTCGGAAGAGCTGCAGGCACAACATAACGAACTCGAAAATCTCAATGCTGAGCTGGAGGCGCAGACACAAAAACTCCAGGCATCCGAGGAAGAACTGCGGGTACAACAGGAAGAACTGCGGCAGACGAATGAAGAACTGGAAGAAAGAAGCAGTTTACTGGAAGAAAAAAATCTCGAGATACAGAAGAAGGCCGCAGAATTGGAACTCACCACAAGATACAAGTCGGAGTTCCTGGCTAACATGTCTCACGAACTTCGGACACCGCTAAATTCCATTCTTTTACTCAGCAGATTATTGTCCGACAACGATGAGAAAAACCTGACCGACGACCAGGTTGAATACGCTACGGTAATCCAATCATCGGGCAACGGCCTTCTGGGTCTCATTGACGAAATTCTTGATCTCTCCAAAATTGAAGCCGGAAAAATGGATCTGGAATATGAAACCGTATCCATCACCGATATCACAGAGGACCTCCGCTCTTTGTTCAATCCTGTTGCCAAACAAAAAGGGTTACAATTTAATATAGAAATTTCCCGAGACACCCCTCCGGTGATCGAATCGGATAAAATGAGATTGGAACAGATTCTTAAAAATTTGATTTCCAATGCATTGAAATTCACATCGCAAGGTTCGGTGACGCTTTCCGTTAGCCATGCCAACGGAAGTGCGTCCATGATTGTATTTGACGTAAAGGACACTGGAATTGGTATTTCCCCAGATAAACAACATTTGATTTTCGAAGCATTTCAACAGGCCGACGGATCAACAAAAAGGAAATATGGCGGCACCGGGCTTGGCCTTTCCATCAGCAGGGAGCTGGTCAAACTATTGGGTGGGGAAATTTCTGTCACGAGCAAGAGCGATGAAGGAAGTGTTTTCACCATAACCATACCCACTTCCCGGCACGGTGCAGAAAACCATCCATACCAGACCAATCCATTTGCATCCATTGCACCGGAAGTTGTAGCTGAACTGTCTCATCAATCAGAATACCAGTTTATTAGTCCTAACATTCCGGAAAGCATCCCCGATGACAGAGCAAATATACTGCCCACAGACAAAGCCTTACTCATTATTGAGGACGATGTCACTTTTGCCAAATCGCTGCTGGCTTACACCCACAAGAAAGGCTACAAAGCACTTGTGGCTGTACGGGGCGATGAGGGGTTGGAACTGGCCGTTGAATTCAAACCAACAGGTATACTGCTCGACATTGAGTTACCAGTAAAAAGCGGCTGGCAGGTGATGGATGAACTGAAACAAAACCCGATTACAAGACACATTCCGGTTCACATGATGTCTTCTCACAAAATGAAGAATGAAAGTCTCCTGAAAGGCGCTATTGATTTTATTGATAAACCCGTCGCGCTGGATAAGATGAAAGAGATTTTCGAGAAAATCGAATATGTGGTGAGCCGGAAATCAAAAAAAGTGTTGATTGTTGAAGACAATTCGAAGCACGCCAAGGCATTGGCCTACTATCTGGGTACATTTAACATCAACTCGGAGCTTAAGACCAATATCTCAGAAGGACTGCAAACCCTGAAGGACAATGAAGTGGACTGTGTCATTCTGGACATGGGCATTCCGGATAAAAAAGCATACGAAACCCTGGAGGAAGCCAAAAAGAATCCGGAATTTGAAAATATCCCCATCATTATTTTCACCGGCAAAAGCTTGTCGATGAGTGAGGAGCAAAGAATTAAGCAATATGCGAGTACAATCATCGTAAAAACCGCTCATTCTTATCAGCGCATGCTGGATGAGGTTTCATTGTTTTTGCACATGGTGGAAGAAAACACCAAACCCAATATGCGAGATACATCTTTCAAGAAACTGGATGGATTAACCCAGATATTGAGTAACAAAACCGTCCTGGTCGCTGACGACGATGTGAGGAATATTTTCTCTCTATCCAAATCGCTTGAAAATTATAAAATGAATATCATCACCGCTCTGGATGGCAAGGAAGCTTTGGCCAAATTGTACGAAAATCCGGCCATTGATGTTGTGCTGCTCGATATGATGATGCCCAAAATGGACGGGTACGAAACTGCTACCCGTATCCGCGAAAATCCAAGTTGGAAAAACCTGCCTGTCATTGCCGTTACAGCCAAGGCCATGACGGGTGACCGGGAAAAGTGCATCAACGCCGGTGCCTCTGATTATATTACCAAGCCGGTGGATGTAGATCAGCTGCTGTCCTTGCTCAGGGTCTGGTTGTATGAAAGATATTAATCGGCTGGTGGCAACTTAAAATAAAAATTCTTAAATTATAGTTCATTCCTAAACATACCGAAGGCTCGTTGCCGACCAAGCATTACTCAACTGAAAAACTTAAACAAAATGGCTAAAAAGACGGTTTTAATCATTGATGACGACGCCAGAAATATTTTTGCCCTTAAGGCAATGCTGCTAGCTAAAAAATTTGATTGTGTCGCCAAAACAGGTGCATTGGAAGCATTGGAACTGCTCCGATCCGACCTGCAAGTTGACTTCATTTTAATGGATATGATGATGCCGGAAATGGATGGGTACGAAGCTATTCCCTTGATAAAAAAACTGGAAAACAGGAAAAGTACGCCGGTATACGCCGTGACGGCGCAGGCGATGCTTGGCGATAAGGAAAAATGTTTAAGCGCTGGCGCAGATGCTTATATTTCTAAACCCATCGACGTGGATAGGCTGCTGCAATTGCTTGTTTAATTAAAGTGATATTCTATGGTAACAGATGAAGAGATTGATATTTTGCTGGATGATCTGTTGTGCATACACGGCTATGACTTCACCAACTACGCCAAGGCATCGCTCAAAAGACGGGTTCTAAGGCTTTATTCGTTGGATAAATTTTCAAGTTTCTCCGAATTGCGGTATAAGATCAGAACAAATCAGGCCTATGTAGAGCGCTTTGTTGAGGAAATCACAGTCAATGTTACGGAAATGTTTAGGGATCCGCTATTCTATAAAGCATTACGTAACCATGTTCTTCCACTGCTGGGTACCCGACCGTTTATAAGAATATGGCATGCAGGCTGCGCCACCGGGGAGGAAGTATATTCGCTTGCCATCATGCTCCGGGAAGCGAATCTTCTACATAAATCCCTTCTTTACGCCACCGATCTCAACCCGAGTGTTCTGGACAAAGTACGCAAAGGGATCTTTCCGTTAAATCAGATGAAGCAATATTCGGAAAGCTACATGACCTCAGGAGGACAGCAAGATTTTTCTTCCTATTACACAGCTAACTATGGCCAGGCGAAATTCAAAGAGGAGCTTTCTGAAAAAATCATCATCTCCACACATAATCTGGTATCGGATGGTTCATTCAACGAGTTTGATCTGATCCTATGCCGAAATGTGCTGATTTATTTTGATAAAGACTTACAGGACAGGGCACTCCAATTATTCGATGCCAGCCTGGGGCTGTCTGGATACCTGGCTCTGGGAAGTAAAGAGACTCTGAAATTTTCGGGGGTACAACGTAACTTTCTACAACTTGACAAGGAAAAAATATGGAAGAAAGTGAGCTAAAGAGTCGCTGCGAAATATTACTCATCGGCGGTTCGGCCGGAAGCCTTACGGTGCTGTTTGCATTGTTGCCCACTTTGAAGCCCGACTTCTCCTTTCCAATCGTTCTTGTTCTCCACCGTAAAAATTCAGGTGACTCCACGCTTTCTCAACTACTTGCAGGGAAGTCAAAAGCGCCGGTTATGGAAGTGGACGATAAGGATCCAATTTTACCTGGCAGGATCTACATCGCCCCGGCCGATTACCACCTTCTGATTGAGAAAGACCTCACGTTTTCACTGGATGATTCCGAGAAGGTTAACTATAGCCGCCCAAGTCTGGACGTTACATTTGAATCTGCAGCCGATGTTTATGCCAAAGGTGTTGTTGCAATTATCCTTTCCGGTGCCAATGAAGATGGCAGTCGCGGAATGGCCGCGATTAAGGCATCGGGTGGAACCATCGTGGCCCAGGACCCGTCTTCGGCGCAAATGTCGGTGATGCCCTTGCACGCCATTACCTCAAATGACATCAAACTGATCCTGACGCCTGCCGAAATGGGCCCGTTTATAAGTAATCTGTAATTGGTCGGATGGGAGAAAATATTTCAGCGTAAAACCAGGGAACCTATCTTATCAAATTCTGTGTGTGGTGCCATCGCCTTCACAAGCCCATTTTTATCCAGCAATATAAAATAAGGCGTCTCACCAATCTTATAGCGGTGATTGAATCCGTAAGATTCCGGCACAGGTACAAATCCACAATTGCGTTTGGGAATGGCTTCCCGACATTCGTCCTCGGTGTTGAGCGTGGTGCCCAGAGAGACAATATTAATCCCGCGTCTTTTGTTCTCATTCACAAACTGGGTTATAACCTTAGTGCTGGCAAGAGTCCAGAGTGGTTTTTCATATTTCACCCAAAAGCCCAGCAGCACGTATGCACCTTTTAGTTTTTCGGAATCATATATCTTCCCATCCAGTCCCTCCATTACAAACGGGGCTAGAGTCTCCCCTATTTCAGGTAGAAGATCGGAATCGTAGTTCACCTCTTTCAATCCTGTCTCCCGTCCCGAAGTCCTTGCCACGGCAAAAGATGACGGTTTTCCATATTTATCAAAAACAGGTTCTGTCTTATACTTACCCGGATTCTTGGCTAGCAATTGGTCATATTCGTCGTAACTGATTCTTTTACCGGTTGACTTGTTGATGATCACAGATTCGCGGTTCATTACAAACTGCTGGTTGATCTTCCCTTTATATTCTTTCACCTGAGCAGGTGAAATATTTGTAAAAATTAATTGAAGGAGCGTCAGTGTAACACAGGCCTTTCCGATACGCATTGGCAGAATCAGTAAAATTTAGTTAATAAGCTCCGTTGAAGTGCCACCCATCGGATTGAATTAATAACTGTTAACAGTCCTTAATTATTTCATTTAGTCTCCACAACCTTACTTTCCAACCACTGCTTTCTAAACCCCTGCATTTCTGCCGTCACAGGAAGGCCAGCTTGTTCATTCAGGGCCACCATGAGCTTGGGATTTTCCGACAAGGTTATCATACTCATTTGGACCTCCCCCCTGTGTGCATATTCAACAGCCAACTGGTCACCCGGTTTGTGCCGCCTCAGAATGTCGTCCACATCAGCGCCTGAATTAACATTTCGACCCTCCAACTTTAAAATCTGATCGTCAATATCAAGGCCTGCATGATAAATGGGGGTATCCATAACAGTGTTAGCTAAAATAACGGCGGATCCCTCCTTCCAGCGAACATCACCTAACCATGCCTTCCCCTTGAACTGCCTGCGCAAGACCAAACCCGCCTTTTGCAGCAAAGGAGCATAATTGAAACGTTCATGACCATGGATATACTTTGCAAAAAACGTACTGGCAAAGGCCACATCGCCAGAAACCGAACCCAGTATTTGCTGCAGATCGGCAATCGTGTAGGGTATCTCGGTTTTGCCATGTTTTAGCCAAACCTCCTGCATAAACCTGTCAAGTGTGAGATTTCTGCTTCGCAATTCCAGATCCAGGGCCAATGCAATGGACGCGCCATAGGGGTAATAAGAGGTATAAGTATTGGGATAATTCGTTTTATCCACGGCAATACCCGCATCCACAAACACCGCCATACAGCTAGCCTCAGCGGGAGATATTCTTTTTGCACCTGCCGTGTTCTCTTTTGTGTTGACGAGGGAGGCCACCGTGCCAAGGAATTGATCCATTGATCTGAAACCGGCCCGCTTTAGAATCAACTCGCCGTAATACTGTGTGAACCCCTCAGCAAACCACAGCTCTTGGCTCATATTACTTTTTTCATAATTGAAAGGTTCCAGACTTTTCGGCCGGATCCTTTCCACATTCCAGGCATGAAAAAATTCATGAGAAAATACGCCAAGCAGATTGTCATCACCAGTAAAAACCGTCGGTAAGTGTATAACCGTACTGTTGCGATGTTCCATGCCATCTCCTTTGACATATGGATTTATTGCAGTTAAAAAAGTGTACTGATCTCCTTCAAAAGCTGGAAACCCCTTAAAAACCGCACCAGTTTCCTCCGTCACTTTTTTTAGCTTTTCGGCAAAGCCATCAATCAAACCGTTGCTTGCCTGGGCTTCCAAAGCCAGCCTGAAACTAGACGTGGCGCCGGACAACTTCCATTCTCTCGTTTTCAACCCGCCGATTTTTACGGGAGAATCCATAAAATATTGCAGGTTGGGAGCGGTGTATCTGTGTACATCTTTGGTTGCGTTCAACTGCGTCGCAATCGTCCAGTTCTTTCCTGCGGGCAGGTCAAACGTGACTTCAATCGGTGCCTTATCAAGGTCTTTTACCCAGATAAAGGCCGCAGGAATATTTAGATGTATACTACTAGGATCTATACCTGCATAGGTGCCATCCGGATGATTAGCGTATAAGGTATACGTAAACCGGGTGAATCCTCCCTTATTATCGACCTGGTAAACGTCTCCGTCAAGTCTGTCCACTTTCAAGGCTTCACCAGACTTACCATAGGCTTTCACATCGTAAATATTTTTTCCATACTCATGTGTTGCGTAACGTCCTGGAGACGACCGGCTCATCCTGAATATCAGGCTTTTTTGAACGGCGTTGGTCACCACCAGTTCAAACTTCCCTTCGTGATGAGCGATGTTTGGAAAGGATACATGATAGGCCAATTCTTGTCCGTAACTAACGGCAGAATAAAATAGTATTATCAGTACAAAAGCAATCTTGTTCATGAAACAATAGAAACCGATGATTGAAAGGATAAAAATACCGCAATCATGGCTGAAAACTTTTAAATGTGCGTTCAAATTGAAAAACAAATTTCACTTCCTACCTTCATGCGGACAATGACCTACAACCTTGCCAAACAAAAGCAGGATAATCCACGACACAATTGCCAACCTCCATCTAAACCATCGCCTTGTGAGCAAAAAAAACCTGATACTCTACTTATTTATCCTTTTTAAGCTGGTCATTCAATATCTGGCTATAAGCGATGTGTACGAGTTGCATCGTGATGAATTCCTGCATATTGATCAGGGGAAACACCTTGCCTGGGGATACCTTTCCGTGCCGCCATTCACCTCATGGATTTCGTACCTCATTATCCTCTTTGGAGGAACGGAATTCTGGGTCAAGTTCTTCCCGGCAATGTTTGGCGTGCTGACCCTGGTTGTAGTCTGGAAAGCCACAGAAGAGCTTAAAGGTGGCATTTTTGCATTGGTTTTGGGTGCGATGGCTGTAACAGCGTCTGTATTGCTTAGAATAAATCTTCTATATCAGCCTAGTTCTTTCGATATCCTCGCCTGGACGTTCCTGAATTTTACAGTCATTAAATACATTAATTCAGGAAAAAATAAATGGCTCTATTTTGCCGCAGTCACATTTGCAATCGGCTTTCTCAATAAATATAACATTGCCTTTCAAATAGCCGGATTACTCCCTGCCATTCTCATGACCCAACACCGGAATCTGTTTGTGAACCGGCACCTATACCTGTCCCTTGCACTTGCATTATTACTCATCGCACCCAACCTGATTTGGCAGTACGAAAACAATTTCCCTGTGGTACATCACATGCAATTGCTGGCAAAAACACAGCTCGTTCATGTTCAACGTGCCGACTTTCTGAAAGAACAGCTTCTTTTTTTCATCTCCTCCCTATTTGTCATCATAGCTGCCATGGTGTCGTTTTTCAGATACAGGTTATTTTTCAAATACAGACTTTTCTTTTGGTCCTTCCTGTTTACGCTAGGCATTTTTGTATTGCTGAAAGCAAAGGGCTATTACGCGATTGGTCTTTACCCGATCCTTCTGGCATTTGGCTCCGTTTACTTGGAGTATCTGTGGCAACGGTTTCATTTAAAATGGCTTCCGTACGCTGCAATCGCTACGGTATTGTTACTCTCCATTCCGTTACTCCGCATAGCTCTCCCAAACTACACGCCATCTCAAATACGTGAAAATCCGGAACCATACGAAAGACTGGGCTTGCTGAGATGGGAAGATGGTAAAAATCACACGCTGCCTCAAGATTTTGCCGATATGCTGGGATGGAAAGAGTTAGCCGCCAAGGTGGATTATGCCTATGATGTAATCGCAGATCCTGAACATACCCTGATATTGTGCGACAATTACGGACAGGCCGGAGCCATCAATTTTTATTCAAGACATAAAAATATAGGTGCGATCTCCTTTAATGCAGATTACATCGACTGGGCAAAATTGGATAAACCAATCCGTCACATTGTACTTGTGCAAAATGCCAATGATGACGATAAGAACCGGGAAAGAGAAAAACCGATGTTCCGTAAAGTGGCATTCACCGGGAAAATTGAAAATTTATTCGCCAGAGAGGTCGGCACAAGTGTTTATATCCTGCAAGACGCACGTGTAAATATCAATGATATCTTAAAAAAGGAGGTGGATCAGAAAAGGTGGTGAGATGAAGCTGGCCAGGATTTTATTTTAACCGTGTATAACAGACTCATCCTTATACCCAAATCGGAAGTATTCGATACAAATGACAACAATCTGACGGCAATCAAAACTAATATGTAATAAATTCCTGTTATCCGGGTAGAACCATTTTATCTATGATGAATTCCAAAGGCATTCTCAAAACAATTTCCATTGCATTAATTCTGCTTATTAATATAGGTTGTGACCAGATATCCAAAGATCTGGTTCGTAAGAGAATTGGCTATAACGAAACCATCAGCCTGATTGACAACCACCTTACGCTCACCAAAGTAGAAAATACCGGCGCGTTCCTCAGTGTAGGCAGTGGTCTTCCGGATTTACTGAAATTTATACTTTTATCGGGAGTTCCTCTTTTGGCACTTGCTTTCGGAATCGTGTATCTATTTACAAGACAACATCTGAGTATGATCAGCCGGCTCGCATTGAGCTTTGCCATTGGTGGTGGAATTGGCAATATTTACGATCGCATTATCTATGGCTCCGTAACCGATTTCCTTCATCTCAATTTCGGCATATTTCAGACGGGTATATTCAACATGGCCGATGTTTCGATCACGGTGGGCATGATGTTGTTTTTCGTGCAGTCCTATTTTACAAAAGGTTTGGGAACAAAGATGGAATCGGATAATTTAAACTAAAATTATGTTTATGAGGAAAGATCAATTAGTGCCTTATTTGCCAGAATGAAGTATTCTGGGCTTCCTAAATGTTAAAATTACGATCACGGTTGAACCTATTATTTATCTGTAGCAGAAATCAATGGCGCAGTCCGACTGCCGAAAACATATTTCGAAGACACCATTATAATACTAAGTCGGCTGGTACTTCTGGTAGTGCAAGAACGAAAGTAACTGAAAAACTAATTATATGGGCTGATATAATTTTCGTAATGGAAAAACGGCACCGTACGATGATTCAGCAAAAATTCGATGCCGTTTTGGAAAACAGAAAGTTGATTGTCCTGAACATTCCCGATGACTACCCATACATGAATGAAGAACTTGTCAAGATGCTCGAAATTACGGTAACACCATATCTTAGCCGATATGAGGTAAAAAACGAGCCATTATGACCCGGACGCAACAAAAAAACTCCCGTTTCCAGGAGTTTTTTTGGTTATTATATTTCAATCAGACTACGCCCCCACCGACTTGCGAATGATATTCAATGCCGACCCGGCTTTAAACCATTCTATTTGCTGGGCATTGTAAGTATGATTTACAGAGAATTCATCAATGGTGCCATCGTTGTGATGCAAAACAATTGTCAAAGGCTGCCCCTCGGTAAACGTTTCTAATCCTACAATGTCAATGCTGTCATCTTCCTGAATCTTTTCGTAGTCCGATGGATTAGCAAAAGTCAAAGCCAGCATACCCTGTTTTTTCAGGTTGGTTTCGTGAATACGGGCAAAAGATTTCACCAGTATGGCACGAACACCCAGAAAGCGGGGCTCCATGGCGGCATGCTCACGAGAAGAACCTTCGCCATAGTTTTCATCCCCAACTACTATAGTCCCGATGCCGTGCGCCTTGTAGTCGCGCTGTACATCAGGAACACCTGCGTATTGGTTATTCAACTGATTTTTAACCGTGTTGGTTTTTTCGTTGTAGAAATTAACCGCGCCGATCAGCATGTTATTGGAAATATTATCCAAGTGCCCCCTGTATTTCAACCAGGGACCTGCCATCGAAATGTGATCCGTAGTACACTTTCCTTTTGCCTTGATCAGCAATTTCAACCCTGTTAGATCCGTACCTTCCCATTCCGGGAATGGCTCCAGAAGCTGCAGCCGGTCTGAGGTAGGACTTACCAAAACCTGAACCTGGCTTCCATCTTCGGCTGGAGCCTGGTAACCTGCATCTTCAACAGCAAATCCTCTTGTAGGAAGTTCCATGCCCGTTGGCTCTTCAAGCATTACTTCTTCCCCATCGGTATTCGTCAAGGTGTCAGTAAGGGGATTGAAAGTAAGACGACCGGCAATGGCCAGGGCTGTCACGATTTCAGGTGACGCTACGAAAGAGTGTGTGTTGGGGTTACCATCAGCACGTTTTGAGAAGTTACGGTTGAAGGAAGTGATGATGGAGTTCTTCTCCCCTTTCTCAGCTCCATGGCGTGCCCATTGTCCGATACAGGGCCCGCAGGCATTGGCCAGCACCACGCCACCTATTTTGGCAAATGTATCCAGGAAGCCATCCCGTTCCACCGTAAACCGAACCTGCTCAGAACCCGGCGTGATCGTGTACTCAGAAGTAACTTTTAATTTTTTATCAACAGCCTGTTGTGCCAGAGAAGCGGCACGGCTTACGTCTTCATAAGAAGAATTGGTGCATGATCCGATCAGACCTACTGAAAGAACTTCCGGCCATCCGTTTTCTCTCACCGCCGTAGCGAATTTGGAAAGCGGCCAGGCAAGATCCGGCGTAAATGGGCCGTTGACATGTGGTTCAAGCGTTGTAAGATCCAGTTCGATTACCTGATCGTAATAAGATGCAGGATCCTCATAAACCTCGTCATCAGCACGCAGATATCCTTTCACTGCATCAGCAGCATCCGCTACATCCGCACGATCCGTTGCTCTCAGATAAGCTGCACTTTTCTCGTCGTACGCAAAGATTGACGTAGTTGCGCCAATTTCTGCACCCATATTACAAATGGTGCCTTTCCCGGTTGCAGAAAGACTTTCAGCACCTTCGCCGAAGTATTCCACCACATATCCAGTACCACCTTTTACGGTAAGCTGACCTGCCACCCAAAGAATAACGTCCTTGGCTGCCGTCCATCCGCTTAGTTTTCCGGTCAGTTTCACACCGATCAGGCGTGGCATTTTCAATTCCCATGCAAGGCCCGACATTACATCACTGGCATCCGCACCGCCGACGCCGATCGCAATCATACCCAGTCCGCCAGCATTAGGGGTATGAGAATCTGTTCCGATCATCATACCACCCGGAAATGCATAGTTTTCAAGCACTACCTGATGAATGATCCCGGCACCGGCTTTCCAGAACCCTAAACCATATTTATCGGAAACGGACGAAAGGAAATCGTAAACCTCCTTATTCTTATCAACCGCATTTTTCAAATCCTGTACAGCACCTACCTCAGCCTGAATAAGGTGATCGCAATGCACCGTTGATGGAACCGCAACCTGTGGCCTGCCCGCCTGCATAAACTGGAGCAGGGCCATTTGGGCAGTAGCATCCTGCATCGCAACACGGTCGGGAGCGAAATCCACATAAGCCTTGCCCCGTTGGTAAATCTGTGCGGGCGCTCCTTCCCACAGATGGGAATACAAAATTTTCTCGGTCAGGGTTAAAGGCCGGCCCACCACTTTACGGGCTACTTCTACTCTATCCTGCATGCGGGTGTAAACACCCCTAATCATTTCTAAGTCAAACGCCATAGTATTTTAATTAATGTCTACACATTCATACTTATCAAAAATTGAGCCACCAACAAGAACCAGATGTATTTCCGTCTAGTTCAAAATATAGCTAGTGCCTTGTAACTAGCTTACCTACCATTGATATAAATAACACCTAACAAAAATGTCACCCTGAGCGAAGTCGTCACCCTGAACGCAGTCGTCACCCTGAGCGAAGTCGAAGGGTCGTTTGCAGTTCGCTATATGCAATTCAACTCCGCAAGCACTGACGTTTTTTGGAAGTTTTTAATTTACAACGACCGACATCTCCACCTATGCTTCGACCTCATCGGCGGTCCGCTCGGCAAAACAACGTTCAACATAGTTAACACCCTACGCTATCTGCTCAACTGCTTCACAGGTGGAGCAAACTTGGTCAGATCAATTCCCACCACAGCAGCCTTATATTCATCCAGATTAGGAATTCGCCCAAGGATGGCAGACAACACCACCACCGGTGTGGAAGCGAGCAGCGACTCTCCTTTTTTGCGTTCCGAATCCTCTACTACCCTTCCCTGGAATAGACGGGTCGACGTTGCCAGTACGGTATCTCCCTTTGCTGCCTTTTCCTGATTACCCATACAAAGGTTACAGCCGGGGCGCTCCAGATACATCATATTTTCGTATTCAGTACGTGCCGCTCCCTTGGGCGCTTTGTCATCGAATTCGAAACCGGAGTATTTCTGCAATACATCCCAGTCACCTTCATCTTTAAGTTCCTCAATGATGTTGTAGGTAGGTGCAGCCACTACAAGCGGGGCATGGAATTCAACTTTGCCCTGTTGCTCTTCGAGATTTTTAAGCATCTGAGAAACAATCTTCAAGTCGCCCTTGTGTACCATACAGGAACCTACAAAACCAAGATCAACTTTTTTATCATCGCCGTAATAAGAAAGGGCACGTATGGTATCATGCGTGTAACGCTTGGACACATCTTTGTTATTCACATCAGGATCCGCAATCATGGGCTCCACAATCACGTCCAGGTCAATAACTACTTCTGCGTAATACTTTGCATTTGCGTCCGGAGTTAAGGCAGGCTTCTCACCAGATTTAATCTCCGCAATTCTCTTATCCGCTTTATTAATTAATCCCTGAAGAACCTGTCTGTCATTATCCATACCTTTGTCAATCATGATCTGGATTCTGCCTTTCGCAATCTCCAGTGATTCGATCAGGGTATCATCTTCTGATATACAAATGGATGCTTTCGCCTTCATCTCAGCCGTCCAGTCTGTAAACGTGAAAGCCTGATCAGCAGGAAGCGTTCCCAGGTGCACCTCAATAATTCTGCCCTGGAATACATTCTCGCCACCAAACTTCTGGAGCATCTGAGCTTGTGTAGCATGAACCACATCGCGGAAGTCCATGTGATCCTTCATGTCTCCTTTAAATGTCACTTTCACAGATTCCGGAATGGGCATAGAAGCTTCACCAGTGGCCAGCGCCAGTGCAACGGTTCCCGAGTCCGCACCAAATGCAACTCCTTTCGACATTCTGGTGTGCGAGTCGCCACCAATGATTATCGCCCATTCGTCTACAACAATATCATTAAGAACCTTATGAATCACATCAGTCATGGCGTGATATTCACCTTTCGGGTCACGGGCCGTGATCAGACCGAAGTCGTTCATGAATTTCATAAGCCTTGGGATGTTAGCCTGCGCTTTTTTATCCCATACCGATGCCGTATGGCAACCCGATTGATAGGCGCCGTCAACGATTGGAGAAATCACCGTGGCAGCCATTGACTCCAGTTCCTGAGCCGTCATGAGGCCTGTTGTATCCTGCGAACCAACGATATTTACCTCAACCCGAACATCGGAACCAGCATGTAATACTTTGCCTGGAGTGGTACCCACAGCATTTCTGTTGAAGATTTTTTCAACAGCCGTAAGGCCTTGACCTTCATGAGAAATTTCTTTTGCCGGCGCAAATACAAGTGGAATATCTATCCCAAGAATTTTGGACGCTACAGTCTGTATCTTTTTGCCAAACACTACCGCATAAGATCCTCCGGCTTTGATAAACTCCATTTTCTGTGGCGTGAGTGCCTTGGAGATATCTATCAATTCCTGATCACCATTGTAAAGCTTCTTCGTTTTGGTATTGATGGTAAGCACAGTGCCCGTAGCAACGGAATACACTTCTTCAAGAACAGGATCACCGCTTTCATTCCGAACGATCGCGCCGTTCTCATCAAGCTTTTTGACCCAGTTTTTAAGATCAATGCCAATCCCGCCGGTAACGTCAACCGTGGTGAGGAAAATCGGTGAAATACCGTTGGTACCACCTACAATAGGGGCAATATTAACGAAAGGAATATACGGGCTGGCTGGCTTGCCGGTCCAGAGTGCCACGTTGTTCACACCAGACATTCTCGACGACCCTACGCCCATAGTACCTCTTTCAGCAATGAGCATCACACTTTTGTCGGGATGTTCTGCCTGCAGTGCCTTGATTTCATCCTGGGCTCGTGGAGAGATCATACACTTCCCATGTAGTTCACGGTCTGACCGTGAGTGGGCCTGGTTGCCCGGCGATAACAGATCCGTAGAAATGTCGCCTTCACCGGCAATGTAAGTGACAATCTTAATTTCCTCCGCTACCTCCGGAAGTTTAGTAAAAAACTCCGCCTGAGCATAACTTTCTATTATTTCCTTAGCGGTTTCATTCCCGCTTTTATATGCTTCCTTAAGACGGTCTATGTCTGCATCATATAGGAACACCTGTGTCTTAAGAACCTTCGCTGCTTCTTTGGCTATGAAAGCCTCATCACCCAACGCCAAATCCAGGAGCACACCGATCGAGGGGCCTCCCTTCATGTGTGACAACAATTCGAAGGCATATGCCGGAGATATTTCTTCAATGACTGATTCACCGAGAATGATCTCCTTTAAAAACCGGGCTTTAACTACCGCAGCACTTGTGGTTCCTGGTAATGTATTGTAAATAAAAAAGTTAAGAGAATCCGACCGATGTTCATGACCTGAATCCTTAATTTGCCAAATGATTTCACTTAGCAATTCAGCACCGTCAATGGGCTTCGGATTAAGCCCCTGGGTTTTTCTTTCTTCAATCTCTTTGATGTAATCCTTATAAATATTCATTAATCAAAATTGGATTATCTGTTGTTATTTAAACGTGCAAAATACGAAATTACAGAATATTCAAAGGAGTTCTATACGTAATTGCTGCTATTTAGTATGATTATATACTAGTTGCTATTTTACAACCACGCCCCCGCAATTTTTGTTCTGTTAAGCTGAAATAACCTCTGTAATTCGGTTTAAAAAAGACATAAAAAAACAATTTTATATCCTACCTTTTGCCAAGTACTTTGATTAATTGCCGCTTTCTAACCTATATTTGGGCTTCCAAAGCCCAAAAAAGCATTTAATTTCAACATTATGTCAAAAAATCTGGTGATCGTAGAGTCACCGGCGAAGGCCAAAACTATTGAGAATTACCTTGGAGCAGACTTTACCGTAAAATCAAGTTTCGGACATGTGCGGGATCTTCCTGAACATGATATGGGTGTCGATGTAGAGAATGGTTTTCAGCCGACTTACGAGGTTTCAACTGATAAGGTCAAAGTCATCAGCGAACTCAAAAAGCTCGCCAAAGGCGCAGAGGTATGGCTCGCGACGGATGATGACCGTGAAGGAGAGGCCATTTCATGGCACTTAAAAGAAGCACTCGGGTTACCGGATAATACGAAAAGAATTGTCTTCAGGGAGATCACAAAAACGGCGCTTCAAAACGCCATTTTAAAACCCAGAACCATAGATGTTGATCTGGTGGATGCCCAGCAGGCACGCCGTATACTCGACAGATTGGTGGGCTATGAATTGTCTCCAATTCTTTGGAAAAAGATCAGAATTGGGAAAACTAACCTTTCGGCCGGGCGTGTGCAATCTGTTGCTGTACGTATTATCGTGGAGCGTGAACGGGAAATTGATGCTTTTCAGTCTAAAGGCAGCTTTAAAATAACCGCAAGGTTTGACCTGGGAAATGGAAAAGTTTTAAACGCCGAATTACCCAAGAACTTTGCCACAGAGGCCGATGCGCTCGGATTCTTAGAGAAGTGTATCGGAGCTGCCTTTTCTATTAAAAATTTAGAAACAAAACCAGCAAAAAAATCACCTGCACCGCCATTCACAACTTCTACTTTACAACAGGAAGCATCGAGAAAACTTAGCTTTTCGGTATTACAGACCATGACCGTGGCCCAGCGACTGTACGAAGCGGGTAAAATTTCCTACATGCGTACCGATTCCACCAACCTGTCGGAAGAGGCGCTGGAGAAAGCAAGGGTACAAATTACCAAAGAGTACGGCCCGGAATATTACAACAAGCGCGTTTTCAAAACCAAAAATGAATCCGCCCAAGAAGCTCACGAAGCCATTCGACCCACTGATTTTTCCACTCTAAACGGAAGCGGCGACCGCAACGAGCAACGCCTTTATGAATTGATCTGGAAGCGGGCAATCGCTTCACAAATGGCTGATGCCCAACTGGAAAGAACAACTGCCACGGTGGGAATTTCTACCACGTCAGAGGAGCTTATTGCACAGGGGGAAGTCATCAAATTTGAAGGTTTCCTGAAAGTGTACCTTGAGTCCAGTGACGATGAAGGTGATGAAGAACAAAAAGGAATGCTCCCACCGTTGAATATCAACCAGATCCTAAATCTGGCTGACATGAAAGCAACCGAACGATTCACAAGAAACCCTCCCCGCTATACTGAAGCAAGTCTGGTGAAAAAATTAGAGGAGATGGGCATAGGACGACCGTCTACATATGCACCAACCATCTCGACAATTATCAGAAGAGAATATGTCATCAAAGAGGATCGGGCCGGTTTTGAAAGGGAATTTAAGGAACTGACCCTTTCCGACGATCAGATCAGGACGAAGGTAAGCAAGGAAATTTATGGTTCAGAAAAATCCAAGCTTTTTCCGACGAGTACCGGCATGGTGGTGAACGACTTTCTTGTCAATAACTTCAACGACATTATAGATTATTCATTTACAGCGAGCGTTGAAAAGGATTTTGATCATATAGCCGACGGGCAGCTTTCCTGGAAGCAAATGATTAAAAACTTCTATACGCCATTCCAGAAAAAGGTAGCAGAAGTAAAAGAAGAGGCGATAGACAGAAGCCTAACTTCCCGTGACCTCGGTGAAGATCCCGCAACAGGAAAAAAAGTCTCGGTACGGATTGGCAAGTACGGCCCCTACGTGCAGATCGGCGATGCAGAAGATGAAGACAAGCCCAAGTTTGCCAGCCTTCAAAAGGGACAGCTGATGGAAAACATTACGCTGGCCGAGGCCTTTGAGCTCTTCCGTCTACCCCGTGAAGTTGGAAAATTCGAAGACAAGGAAATGATCGTTAACGTTGGGAAATTTGGTCCTTATGTCAAGCATGATGGTAAATATTATTCCCTGGCTAAAACCGATGACCCTATGTCGGTGGCAGAGGATCGATTGGTTGAAATTATTGAACTGAAAAGGATCAGCGACAGCAACAAAACGATCAAGGAGTTTGCCGAAGACGCCGATGCCAAAGTCCTTAATGGCCGTTATGGTCCTTACATTGCCTTTGGCAAGAAAAACGTAAAAATACCGAAAGGCGTAGAACCCACTGAAATCACCTATGATCAGGTACTAAAACTGGCCGCTGAAACTCCCGACAAACCGGCGGGCAGGTTTGGTAAAAAAGCAGTGGCGCCAAAGGCGACGGTTGCAAAAGAAGCAGCCCCCAAAAAAGCAACCGCCAAGAAACCAGCTGCGAAGAAAGCAGCAACTAAAAAAACACCTTCTAAAAAATAATTGAAAACCGTTTAATTTCCGAAAGCAGAAACAACAAAATCATCATGTTCTAAAAATGAAAAGCTGAAAAGAGAACAATCTATTTCATCCTTTCATTTTTGGAACAGCAAGGAAAATACCACCACTATCAACGCACTCCCAAATCCTGTACCGGATAGATACAATAGCTATGGCATTCGTTTCCTTGCCAATTTTATAAGTTGGATCCCCATGAATGGATCTATCATTGCTTGAATAATTACGCGAACTAAAACATTCATAGTAACAATTTCATCAACAAGTAATGTTATTCTCTATAAAACAATGGATTCACCCGATTGCGTTGCTTTCGGTGCTATTACTTTCCGCTACAATTGCAAGGTCACAACACCCGTCCTGTGGTACAAGCGACTCGCTAACCGAGAAATACCTTCAATCATTTTCTCAAAAAATTGACCTAAGCCGCGCGCGCATCACTCAGGGTGAAATGCTTGAATACCGGTTAGCAGTGGATATCAATTACCAAACCTATTTGCTTTATAACAGAGATAAGGAAAGAATCGAAAAAGTAATCTACGATTACATACAAAGAGCCTCGGAGGTATTTGAGAAGGAGGTAAATATTAGATTGACGGTAACATCAATATTGATTTGGGATCATCCCGAACCCTATCCGCTTCTAACGGACTATGATTACTTTACAAATGTTTTTCAATACTGGAATGCGAATAGGTTTGAGGCCCGCGACGTCGTAGTAAGCTTAGCCGCCAGAAGCGCAACATTTTATGGCGGAGGAAGAATGTGTTCCTCCCCCTTCCCTGAGCCGTCAGATCCCGAATTTTCAGTAGGAATATTATGTCATGAATTAGGTCACACCCTGGGCTCTCCTCATACCCACAGCTGCTACTGGCCGGGTGGGCCTATTGATTTTTGCTCGAAACTGGAAAACTTAAACCTAACCGACTGCAATGACAAATTCCAGGAGTACGTCAACGGATCCATCATGTCCTACTGCAGAGCGGTACTCAGTTTTCATCCTTACTGCAGAAATTTAATGTCCGCTTATGCCAACGGCGAAATTGACACCCATTTTAAACTGGCGCCTTTCAGAGAATCCCTTACCAAGGGGATTTTACACTTAGATGATCCTACACCGGCTGCTAGCTCTCCGAGACCATCTTTTAACTGGAACCAAGGTGGAACAAAATTCAGATTTCAGATAGCATCGAATAACACCTTCGAGACCGTGGTTGAAGATACGATCCTTAAGCCGTCACGTTTCCAATCTTTAGGACTGGACCAGGGTAACTATTTCGCCAGATATCGACCAGAGACTGCGAATGATGTATCGGGGCCATGGTCTGAACCGATAGATTTCAAAGTCCGGGCATTTGATGAAAACAGCCCGCCCCCCGCACTTCTTCAAGTCTTTTTAGACAAAAGCGGGAATGTTTCAGGACATTTCAAAAAATACAAAGGAAGCGACGCTTTTCAGATTGAGGTTTCATCCATTTACTATCCGTACGAGAAAAGCACCTTTGATTTCAATTGCACTGACCTGACCAGCCAACGTTTTCAGATTTCAACAAACCTTGGCCTCTACAGTTATATGCGATACACTTTTAGAATCAGAAAGGATGGAATCTGGAGTAAATGGAGTGACGCCAAAAACTTGACACATCTTTTCAGTTCCGAGTTGGCTTCTCAATCTACTGTTGAAAATGCATCAAGTTTGCCAATACTTGCCAGTAGTTTATACTTTCCAAATTACAGATTGCAAGAAGATAACTTTGATCTTTTGGCAGAGATCGAAATCGCAGAAGACTCGATATTCAACAACATTGTTTACAGCGATACAGCCTTTTCCAGAACAATGAATTCTTTTGTATCAAACATTAATCTGTTTAATCCGACATTAAACGAGAACAAAAAGTACTACTTGCGTAACCGGGTTGAATGGAAAAAAAATAGATATTCCAATTGGAATACGCAAATCATGAACACCAGGTGGAATGATCAGCGTTTTGAATTCAAAGGGCAAGTTTCGCCCAACTTACTAACGGTTAGCCAGGATGAATCGGAATTCCTAGCGTCTCGCCTGTTTAAAACGGACAATACGCTTTATGTATACACGGCGGAAACAGGCTATTACAAGTCCAACGATTTGAAAAATTGGAAAAACTATACCACCAGTAATACGAAAGGACAAAGTTCAAGCAGAATAAGATTTTTTGGCGCTTCTGAGACTGGAAATTCGACAATTTTGTACAACTATTGGGGTATCCATCAGGATGGCACCGGCAATTTTACGTATCCCCCCCTGCCTTTTGATGTATATCATCATGGCCCCGGCATGCTCGAACCAGCAACCATGTTAAAAGATGGTACCTTTCTCTTTGCAAGCAACCGAGGTGTGGCCAGTCTTAAAAATGGAAGTTATTCGTTTTTGGGTACCGATGAAGTACGGTCCAAAAGGGCTTATCTGGTAGCCAAGGATCAAAACGAACAAATATGGGCCTTTATGGAAGAAGGTGCCGTTTGGATGTATAAAGATAACACGTGGCTTCTGCAGCCTTCATTTCCGAATTGGAGTATGTTAAGAGGTGTTGCATTTGACAACAATAATATCCCGCATGTGTATGGCGACTGGGGAGTTTCGAAACTGAACACGGGAAGTAATGCGGGCTGGGAAAACCTTGAACCGATATCTGGAAAACCGGTTAAAAAAATTGTGTTTGATAACCTAAATCAACTTTGGGCTGCTGTTTATGGCAAGCCAAACCGACAATCCCAATATACTTTTTCTATTGCCAAATTAAATGGCTCAGAAGCAACCTTTTATGCCAACGGGCTAAATTTCCTCCGTCAACCATTTGACCTAGAATACTTCAAGGGCCAGCTCTTAATACTTACAAGCAGTGGCCAGATTCATACCTTTGACGAAAACAAAATCCAAAGATTCGTCCCCAAAAAAATCTATTGTTCTGATGAGCAATTGTCCATTACGCTTACGACCAACTCGTCGCTTGGACCACATAATAAAATTAGCGCTGAGTTTATCAATTCAAAAAATGGAAACATAACCAGAGTGAACAACCTCCGGTTGGAAAATAATCAGGTCATTATTAACATTCCCGGTGAATTGGCTGAGGGCACATATCGCCTTAGGACACTTTTAACTGATCCGTTGGTCGTGAGCAATGAAAGTGATGAATTTAAATTCAGCGCTACAAAAGTTTCCGCGCCCATCTCCATCATGGAAAAGACCAATGAGATTACTGTGCTCGCTACCTCAGCGACATCGGCCCATCATTACAACTGGTATTTGAATGGACAAGAAATTGATGGTGAAACCCAGCCCAGATTAAAGACAAGTCTGCCTGGAAACTACACGGTCCTGGTCCGAAATTCCGATGGTTGCGAAGTGCTCTCGGACACATTAAACCTTCCCGCAGAAACACCCACTGAAACAGTTTTGCTTCAGAACTTCCCAAACCCTGTGTTGAGTATATCCACCATTAGGTTTTATCTTGCCACAGACGAAACGGTCTCATTAGAGCTGCTTAATGTAAAAGGACAAAAACTAAAACAGTTGAAAAATGGATCACTTTCAAAGGGGTGGTACTCCGTCCCAATGGATCGTGTCGACCTACTACCAGGGGTTTATTTGTTTCGCTTATCCGCAGGTAGCTATGTAAAAACGTTAAAGCTGGTAATTGTTTGAAATGGAACAAAAATACATTACCAGAGCTATGTGGAAAATCGTTGCCTACATGGCAAACACTTGTAACCAAGCCAGTAGCGCTTAACTACTCTAATACTAGCAAAAACAGATGTACCAATGAATTCAATTTCGAAAAAAAATTCCTGAAATATATTGCCCTCAGGCACTAGGGAATAACTCTCATTCCTTTTATTCCGAAGAAACAATCACTAATTTTGGAGCTATTTGGGCTGCTAATCCTAAACAATCATTATTAAAACCTATGAAAAAGCTTGTCGTTCTTTCAGGAGCAGGTGTAAGTGCCGAGAGTGGTATCAGTACCTTTCGCGACAATGGCGGGCTTTGGGACAACTACCGTATTGAAGACGTGGCAACTCCGGAAGCATGGCGAAAAAATCAGGAGCTGGTTCTGGATTTTTATAATCAAAGAAGGAAACAGGCAGCCTCTGTCAAACCCAATGCGGCCCACCTAGCGCTTGCAGAACTAGAAAATCTGTACGACGTGCACATCATCACACAAAACGTGGATAACCTGCATGAACTGGCCGGCTCTACCAAAGTGATTCATTTACATGGGGAACTCTTTAAGTCTCGTAGCACCAAAAACCCGGAACTGGTTTATGAAATGACGGGATGGGAGCTAAAACAGGGCGATCTCTGCGAATTGGGTAGTCAGCTCAGACCTAATATTGTCTGGTTTGGGGAAGAAGTGCCCATGATGGAAAAGGCCGTTGGGATCGCCGAAGACGCAGATATTTTTGTTGTTATCGGCACTTCGCTGGCTGTATATCCTGCGGCTGGACTGGTTAATTACGTAGGCTATGCAAAACCCATTTTCATCATCGACCCTGCACAACCTGATATCCGATTGAAGCAGAATATGACCTTCATTCAGGAGAAAGCGACTGTGGGAATGGACATATTGAAAGACAAACTTATGGGAATTCAGTAGTCAGGAAATGGTCATACTTTGTCAGGAATGGTCAGAAAATTGCCATTTATTGTCAAGGATATGATGTAACGAAACCAGACAATAACCGACCATAACTGACGACACCTGACAAAACAATACTGTAACATACAAGCACAACATAAAAAAATGCAACTACTTGACGGAAAGGCCATCTCTGCCCAGATAAAATCCGAAATTAAAATTGAGGTTGAGAATTGGATCGCCTCCGGTGGCAAAAAGCCACATCTGGCAGCCATTCTGGTTGGACAGGACGGAGCCAGCGAAACCTACGTCGCTTCCAAGATTCGAAGCTGCGAGGAAATCGGCTTCACTTCTACCCTTCTCAAATTCGATGCAGACACCTCTGAGGCCGAACTGTTGAAGGCTGTCGAGTCGTTGAACCAGGATCCCGATGTGGATGGTTTTATTGTTCAATTGCCATTGCCCAAACACATTTCTGAAAACACGGTGATGGAAGCCGTAGATCCTAAAAAGGACGTGGATGGTTTCCATCCGATCAACGTAGGTCGAATGTGTAAGGGACTACCCGCATACATTTCAGCGACTCCTTTCGGGATTCTTGAAATGCTGATCCGGGCTGGAATTGAAACCAGCGGTAAAAATTGTGTTGTGATCGGGCGTAGCCAGATTGTGGGACTGCCAATGAGTATTTTGATGCAGCGTAACGACTATCCTGGAAACTGCACCGTTACGATTACCCATAGTAAAACGAAAAATCTGAAAGAAATCTGCCAGACCGCGGATATCCTGATCGTCGCGCTCGGCCGGCCGGAATTCGTAACGGCCGAATACATCAAGGAAGGAGCCGTAGTGATCGACGTAGGAATCACCCGTGTGGAAGACGCTTCCAAGAAAAGCGGCTTTGCCATCAAAGGTGATGTGAATTTTGCCGACGTGGCTCCCAAAAGCAGCTACATTACACCTGTTCCGGGTGGCGTAGGATTGATGACCATTTGTGGATTGTTGACGAATACGCTGAAAGCAGCGCGGAAGGAGATTTATGGGTAGGTACTTACAAGACCTGATGGATGTGAAAATTGCTTAGCTCATACCCTTAGGCTAAGCAGTTTTGCATTCATCAGTTTTTACCAAGATTTCATGGCAAATCGACTTTTTAGGACGCAACTTCTCAACCTTCCTTCCTTACTTCCATTCCTCCTCCCTTCCTCCCCCAAACTCCACTACCCCAATATTCCTATAAGCTCCCTTTTCCCCGACACATTTTTTCAGAACGGCAACACTACTGCAAACACAGCTTTTAGGGTAGATAATTCCGGGGTTTTGTAATGACTCAAAAAGCTCCCGATCTACATATCTTGCCAGCGTGAGATGCAGGTTCAGCTTGGTAATCTTCCCATTTATGGAGGTCATAAATAACCTGTCAAAATCCACCAATGGTTGAGAATTTTGTACACCAAGCTTTAAAGTAATCCCACCTCTACCTGTAAAATAACCCACCTCACTGAATTCAATGGTCAACGGGTTCTGCGTCGAGAGGAATGTTGTAATGGTACCCAACACCTTTAAGTCATCCTCTGGGCAGGTCACTCCATTGATGGAAATATGAGGCATTTTTGTCAACTGAGATTGTTTCAATCCAAATTCCTCGACCAGTATTGTATTCAGGCCGGCAATTTCTGAGCGCACGAGATTATCGGGCAACAGTACCGGGTAGTACTCACAGCGTACCGCAGGAGCACCAAATAACTCACCCTGCGTTTCTTTCATAGATGTCATCAGGCTAGCAAAAACCTTAAATTAATAAATTAAATCTATCCTACCTTTAGTCACCAGCGACCCCGGTCCTTCCTCCCATTCATCCTTACCCCTTCCTCCCCTCAAACCCACTTCAACCCCTTTTTCAGCCACCCAACAAACCGCTCCGAATAGGGTGGAAATAAAAATCTGACCGTCCCAAATCTACGCCTCATCACGCCTTTGGCATTGGAAAATTCCTGAAACCCGTAAATGCCGTTGGATTTACCAATACCACTGTTATTCACGCCACCAAAAGGAATATCAGGATTACCGAACTGGGTCAAAACCTCGTTGACCAGGGCATTGCCGGCACTTGTATTTTTAAGGATAAATTCTGAGTTGTTTTTATTCTTACTGTGAATGTACAAGGCCAGGGGCTTTTCGCCTTTGTTGACGTGGTCCACCGCTTCCTGCAAAGTACCATAGCTTTTTATCGGCAAGATCGGTCCAAAGATCTCTTCATTCATGATACGCATGGAATCCTTCACGTTCGTAAGTACAATGGGCGCTATAAACCTGCTGCTTAGGCGGCTTTCACCGCCAACCTTTATCACAGCTCCACTTTCCGTGGCATCTGAAAGCAGCGACAATAACCTATGAAAATGTTTTTCATTGACAATCCGCGCATAACTAAGAGATTCTTCAATTCCTTTACCTTCTTTGTTATACATCTCGTTAACCACATTTTTAATCTCATTTACAAAACGATCATGTACGGAGTGATGCACGAGGACATAGTCTGGTGCGATGCAGGTCTGTCCGTTGTTGAAAAACTTGCCCCAGGCTATTAACCGTGCAGTCATAGGAATGTCGGCAGTTTCATCTACAATAGAAGGTGATTTTCCACCGAGTTCCAGTGTAACAGAAGCCAAATTTTCGGCGGCAGCTTTCATAACAATCTTCCCAACCAATGGACTGCCGGTAAAGAAGATATGATTGAAGGGTAAAGACAGCAACTGGGTAGCCACATCGGCATCTCCTTCAATAACCGCTACTTCGTCGGGCTGGAAAAGATGCTCCACCACACTTTTAACAAATGCGGATGAATTAGGTGTAAGCTCCGATGGTTTAATGATCGCAGTACACCCGGCGGCGATGGCAGAAATTAATGGCTTAAAAGCAAGGTTGATCGGGTAGTTCCAGGGAGCTATAATGAGCGCGCACCCTTTTGGTTCATACTGGATGTAAGCCGAAGTGCCAATCGCCGAGAGTGTACTGGATTGCTTCTGAGGGGACAACCATCGTTTCAGGTGCTTGACTGTGTAGCTGATCTCGCTTTGTAACACCAGCAACTCACCAATAATGGTTTCCGCTTCCGGCTTACTAAAATCCTCTCTGGTCGCTGAACAAGCCTCAGCGATATGGTCCAGCAAATATCCCTGCAGTCGCTTAAGTTTAGCAATTCGAACCTTTGCATCCGATTGTGCTAAAAACAGCCGATTGTTTTTTTGTTTTTGAAAAACACCTTGAATTTGGGCGTGGGTCATATACATGTTATTCATGGATTGAAAATCAAGGGGTTTACACACAATTTATAAAATGAAATCCACAAGCAAATGCCGAAAAGAAATTAATTACTAAAACTAACGTTGATCCGTTATATATTTACTAAAAATTGTAATTAAGTTGTCGTTCTGCAAAAGGTTATTTTATGAGCATCGTTAGCAACAATATAAAATATCTCCGAAGACTCAACGGTCTTACACAGGAACAGTTTGCCAGGAAAATTGCCATCAAGCGGTCTCTGTTGGGTGCCTACGAAGAAGCACGCGCCAATCCCAACCTGACCAATCTTAAAAATATGGCAGCCGCTTTCGGCATCACGGTTGATAATCTGCTCAAAAACGATTTAAGAAAAATAAGAGAGACGCCGGATCTGTCGTTGCCCATGAATTCCACACGACCGATGACCGTCTCTCATTCCGGTAATGTGCAGCCACCGCCACGTGTACAAAGCTTCGCAGAACCGCAACCGCTTGCCAAAGTCATAGAAAAATATCAACAGCCAGAGCCTGAAATCAGGACGGTTGCCCGGCAGGTAACCCTGAAGCCGGTAGACGGTACCAGCTATGCACCGCCTGCGAATGCATTTCCACAACAGGAAAGTGACAGCTTTCGGCCTGTCATACCGGCTGGCAACCCGCAAGAAACTGCACCAGCACAAAGGCCTGAATCAACACAACTTCCGGTTTTCAATAACCAGTTCCAGGCCAGTCGCAGTGAGTCGAAAGAGGGCCGACCTCACAATTACCCTGTCATTCAATGGATTGCCAAAAGTCAATACAGTGAATACATTCACCAATTTCAGAATCCTGCCTTTCTCACCAATTTACCTTCCTTTCAACTGCCCAATCTACCATCCGGGTATTACAGAGCATTTGAAAGCGGGGAAGATTTTCTGTATCCTGGTTCATTGCTTGTGGGTACTTTCATACGCAACTGGTACGAGATTAGGGATGGTGGTCAATATTTGTTTGTGACCCGAAACCACGGGATAATTTATCGTACCGCATTTAATCAGGTCAGGACCACGGGTGACTTGTCGTTGACCTCTGACATCACGTCCATTCCCAACCTGTCTGTGTCTTTAAGCGACGTGCTGGAAGTCTGGGAGGTAAAAGCGTTTGTAAGCCTGCAACTGCCTACCCCTATGCCTTCGCTGACCCGGATAAGTAAATTGGTTGATGAATTACAACAGGAGGTAAGCCAGATTCGCTAATCTTCATTTATAATGGTGTTATGTCCTAAATAGGCGGGAGTTCAAATATTCAGGCTTTCTATTCCTTTTTGAAAGTGTCGTCAACCGCTTTCAAAAAGAGGAGAACAATTTTTCGATTTTGGCCAGATCTTTACTTTTTGCAGTGGTTTCTACCACGGCTACGCCAAGCTCGTACCAAAGTCCGTCTCCTGCGGAAAGATATCTGCCATTTTTTGATGGCTTCTTTGGTTCCGCAAGCTCTTCCATAAATCCTGCTCTGTAAACCGTATCCATCACGTTCTGCAAATCGCTCCATTTTAGATTTTCATCAGATCCGTTATTTTTACGCATCGTAAAACGCTTATCTGCGAAAGAAGCTTTCAGATTCAGGCTTTTCTCATTCTTTCCGTCTATCTGCAGGTAGGTCAACTCGAAAGGATTCTCCCGACCGGAAATTTCAAAGATGGCCTGCATGAACTCCTGTAAAAAATACCCCCATCTTTCCTTGTCGACAGGATAAACCGTTACACGTTTTCCGTCTTCTTCAAGTTCGACTTCCACAAAATCTTCAAACTCCTTTTCCTCTCTCTTTCGGATTATATGGGAAGCAGTAAATATATTTTGAAATTCTTTGACCCACAGGGCTGGCACGCCTCCCTTCCACGTATAATTGTCATCCATTGAAAAGCCTTCTTCCAAAATTTCTTCCTCAGAAAGATCATCGCGGTCAATGTAATTGATCGAAAAATCCACATTGAGTTTCGTTTCCGAATCTACAAACAACTTGAAAGTATCGTAATGAGAAAAAGGAGCAGGAACTGACTGGGCAGTTTGAAAACGAATGATGTAAAGGCCGGGTATCTGAAGATTTTTATCCATTTATCTGCGTAAAAAACATTTCTGCTGTAAGTCGTTTATCAATCTTGTCTGTCTGCGTTTTTTGAAACCGCGGCACAAAGTAAACATCTTTTGGCGTCTCATAAGCCGAAACGCGTTTTCTAATTTCTTCAATCAGCTTGGACTGATCAAAATTCAGCCGGCTACCTTCAATGATCAGTATGAGTCTTTGCCCCAATTTTTCATCATTTTGATACCAGGAATAAAAAGAACCCGAATAATTCAATTCCAGGAATACTTCTTCAACAACCGAATCGATGCTATCCAGTACAATCTTGACTCCCCCCGAGTTGATGATGTTGTCTGCTCTGCCTATCCAGACAAACGAAGATGAAGAAGTGAGCGAAACCAGATCATTGGTTTGGATCGTTTCTCCTTGGGTTACGGCTCCAGCCACGTGCAGGCATCCTCTTTCGTCTACTCCGATAGTGATATCTGGTAACATCTGATAGGCTGTCTCCCTATTTAACCCATTCAATCTGCGAATAGCCACATGCGAAACAGTCTCGGTCATCCCATAACTCTGAAAGACCGGAACCGTCAAACCTTTTATTCTATTTTTCATAAAAACACCTACCGGAGCGCCCCCGAGCAGTATTTTTCCAACCTTATTAATTCTATCACTGGTAGATAGATCGTCCAGGCAGGCCATAAGCTGAGAAGGCACCATGGATATGAAATCAAAAACTGCATTTTCCGGAACATGTGGCAATGGATTTGAGGATGGTTCCACAATAGTCAGCTCCCATTCCAGTTCCATCCCGCGTACAAGCATCATCATGCCGGCTATGTAAGCGATGTTCAGGCAAACCAGGGCATGGGTTCCCTTACCTAACTCCAGAGCTTTTCCGGTCATCCGTGCACTACTGATCAGCTGGGATCGAAAAATTGTGATATTTTTTGGGGCACCCGTTGAGCCAGAAGTGTGAATAACGAACTCCTCCTGCCCATCTGACCACGCTTTCATAAAGTCAAATGCCTTCCGGAAGTACGGCTGGTCCGGCGGTGTTTGTGTGGTTAATATTTTACTGCTGGTTTTCCAAAACATATTTTCAGTACCGAAACGCCTTTCGGAATAAAGATTTAAACAACCGAATCCAAGATTTGGCAAGCTAGATACGTTAAGACTGCCCCCGCACAAGGAAATGCCCCACGGAGCCGAAAGTTATGGCTTTGTTTTTGAAGGTAACACAAACAATCTGTAATTTTGGAGCTCGAAAAACGAAACGAAGCACTAAAGCTTACAGATTCACTGTATTCGTTGATTCACTCATTCACTCATTAGTATTATATGTCTGCTTCATTACAATGGGAAACCATTAAGGAATACCAGGAAATTCTGTTTACACTACACGAGGGTATCGCAAAAATCAGCATCAATCGTCCTCATAAGCACAACGCGTTTACACCACTGACGGTAACGGAGATGATCGATGCCATGCACATTTGCCGCGAAGATCCCCGGATTGAAGTTATCATACTTACCGGTGAGGGAGGAAAAGCATTCTGTTCAGGAGGCGACCAGTCGGTTCGTGGTGATGGTGGTTATATAGGAGCAGATCATGTTCCAAGGTTGAATGTACTTGATCTTCAGAAAATGATCCGATCCATTCCCAAAGCGGTGATTGCAATGGTTGCTGGCTGGGCCATCGGCGGCGGTCATGTGCTACATGTGATATGCGACCTTTCCATTGCTGCTGAAAACGCACGCTTTGGACAAACCGGCCCCAAAGTCGGGAGCTTCGATGGAGGCTTTGGAGCTTCCTACCTGGCTCGCGTCGTAGGGCAGAAAAAAGCACGCGAAATATGGTTCTTATGTGATCAGTACGATGCCCAGGAAGCGTTGCAGATGGGACTGGTGAATAAGGTGGTGCCATTGGAAGAACTGGAAAGCACAACCGTAGCATGGTGTAAAAAAATCCAGGCAAAAAGTCCGCTCTCCATTCGCATGCTCAAAAGCTCCTTTAATGCAGAACTTGACGGGCAGGCGGGCATTCAGGAACTGGCAGGCAATGCCACACTTTTATACTATTTGAGCGAAGAAGCCAAAGAAGGGAAAAATTCGTTTATCGAGAAGCGGAATCCCGATTTCAGTAAGTTTCCCAAGTTTCCATGATTTTGGTAAAATGTGGGATGTAAAATGTGATACGTAAAACGTGAAATGTTACATAATTTGTACATTTAAATCTTACATCCGCCCGGCGGCCCGGTCACATCCACCCGGCGGCCCGGTCACTTCTCACTTCTCACTTCTCACTTTTTCTATAACAAAATGAACTACTGGCTGGTAAAATCTGAACCATTCAAATATTCCTGGGACGATTTCGTAAAAGAAGGAAAATCAATGTGGGATGGGGTTCGCAACCATACTGCGAGACTGAACATGATCGCAATGAAGGTGGGCGACCTGGTACTTTTCTATCATAGCAACGAAGGCAAAGAAATAGTTGGTCTGGCAAAAGTTTCCAAGGAACACTATCCCGACCCAACTTCCGACGATCCTCGATGGGTGGTGGTAGAGTTGGTTCCAATCGAACCATTTCCAAAAACAGTTACGCTCGCAACCATCAAAGCCGACGAACGTTTCAAAGACATGGCACTGGTTCGTTTGTCGAGGCTGTCTGTTGCGCCGGTGAAGCAGGAGGAATTTGATCTGATATTAGCCTTGGCTCATGAATAAAGTTGCACGACTATTGGCTTCAGGATTTTTCTGGTCGGTATTCTTATCGCTGATTACGCTATCAGCTTTTGCCCAAAGTGTGAAACGTATTGAACTCCCTTTGAACGGAATCAATACAACTTACCAGACCGTCCCCCTTGGTCAAAAGGGTGTTTTACTTATTTCAAAACCCGACAAGGGAACATTTAATGTCCAGAAATTTGATACCAATCTGGATCGGGTGTGGTCCATTGACGGACCCGTTGAGTCGAATCTGGATTACGTAGCCTCTTCCTATGATGGCGAGGCTGTTTTTCTGCTATTCAGTAAATCTCGCAGCTCCGTGTATCAAATTGTAAAGGTCAACATTGGCCCAGGCTTTGTTGAAACTTTTACAATCAACACCCTGGATCGTTTTGAGATCACGGATTTCAAAACCTTAGGATACTCGGTCTTCATGGCCGGAATGGTTCGCAATGAGCCGGTTTTGATATACACGCAACTGACCACCGCGCAAACACGAATCCTACCTTCCGCCATAAAAGGCTCGAACGCCATTCAGACAGTGGAGGTCGATACTTTACACAGACTTGTAAATGTAAGTTTTGCCGTAAAAAAGGGCCGTCAGACAAAACTTGTTGCCCGCTCCTACCAGGAAAACGGTGAATTGTATACACAGATTTCTATCGACCCGGAAGATGAATACTCCTTTCTGAACGGCCGGTTACAGGTGTTGAACGATTCTGTACAGGTCATCATCGGCACTTATGGCTATCGCAACATGCAGAGCAGCACCAATGCGGCCTCACAAGGTTTGTTTATCAGTAAGATCGTCAACGAGGAGGTACTCTTTACACAGTACCACAGCTTCACCGATTTCAAGAACTTTTTCAACTATATGAACGACCGGCAACAGGAAAAAATGGAGCGCCGCATTCGTAAGAAAAAAGAGGATGGAGATGAGGTAAAATTGAATTACCGGCTTTTGGTGCATGATATAGTGCCCAAGGACAATAGCTTTATTTTGGTTGCTGAGGTATTTTATCCGGAATATCGCTATCAAAACCCAAATATGATGGGCGGATACGGTGGTTATATGAACTATCCCTTTGGAATGGGGCTTTACAATCCTTATTTGTGGAATCCGATGTATGGCGGCCGCGGGTACAATCAGCAGGTGTTCGATGGCTTTACTTATACGCATGGAATTGTTGCCGGAGTAGATCAGAACGGAAAGCTTCTCTGGGACAATAGCATCAGTTTCGATCATGTAAAAAGTATGGAGCTGAAGCAAAAGATCAAGGTACAAAACGAGGTGGATGGCACCACACAACTTGTATACAGCCATGACGGGGCCATCCGAAGTAAAATTATCAGGAAGGATCAGGTGGTAGATGGCGATCGGGTGATACCAAATTCTACCAACGTAGAGGGCGACAAAGTACGTAAAACCACTACCGACGACATCGACTACTGGTACGACAACTTTTATCTGGCCTGGGGAGATCAACGAATCATCAATGCAGCTGGTGACGTGCAGACCCGGGGCCGGAGAAATGTTTTTTATCTGAATAAAATATCCTTTTAACCAATAGCTGCCAGCCATTGGCTATTGGCTTTCTTTTGAACTGGATTTCTATCATACGACGAAGGTTATAATCAGCAGTCAATTAACTTTTTCATTACAAGCCATTTACAATTTATAAAATGCTTTTACTTTCTCCGGAAAAACACACAGATTACCAATTAATAGACTCTGGCGGATTTGAGAAACTGGAACGATTCGGACAATACATTTTGTCCCGTCCTGAACCGCAGGCAATCTGGGACAAATCGCTTAGTGAGCAGGAATGGGACAAGCAGTCGAATGCGGTTTTTAAGAGAGATAAAAATTCACAGGAAAAAGGACAGTGGATTACCAAAGGTGACATGCCGGACCGCTGGAATATACAGTATCGTTCAGGCTCGTTACATTTAAGAGCCAAACTGGCACTATCGTCATTTAAGCATGTAGGTGTGTTTCCCGAGCAAGCAACCAACTGGGACTATATCTCCAAAAAGGTAAAAAGTATTCCTGAAGATAAGCCTTCGGTTTTAAACCTATTTGCCTATACAGGATTGGCCTCACTAGCTGCAAAGGCTTCTGGCGCCGATGTAACACATGTGGATTCCGTGAAGCAGGTAATTAACTGGTCACGGGAAAATATGGATCTAAGCGGCCTGAACAACATTCGTTGGGTGGTGGAAGATGCACTTAAATTTGTGCAGCGGGAAGTCCGCAGGGGAAATCAGTACAACGGCATTATCCTTGACCCACCTGCTTATGGGCGCGGTCCGGATGGGGAGAAATGGCTTTTGGAAGAAAACCTCAATGAAATATTAAGGCTATGCGCGTTGCTTTTAAAGAAACAAAACTTCTTCTTCATCATCAACCTTTACTCCCTGGGATTTTCGGCCTTGATCCTCGAAAACCTGATCAAAGCGCATTTCGGAGATGAAATAGCGCACGAATTTGGCGAATTATTCATTCCTGACTCCTTTGGCAAAAAGCTTCCACTCGGGATCTTCTCCCGATTTTCGGACCAGCAGGACTAAAATCGCTATAATTGATAAATTTGGGCTGTTATTCGTCGGAACGAGGCTACATGAGAAAAGACAAATACAAATTGAGGATTACCATTTACCTCACCCTGTTCCTCTTGGGTTGGGCCATGGCTTCCTGCCAAAGCGATGCAAGAAATGCTACGCGCATCCCGCCAGTCGTAAAAAAATCAAAAGCCCAGTCACAAAATGATGCATTGCTCTCACTTTCAGATCTCATCAACAGAAATATTGACTCCGACATCAATTATTTCAAAAGAGCAAAGATTTACATCGAAAAAGAGCTCTACAAAGAAGCGCTTGCGGATATCAACGAAGCCATCGATGAAAAAGACAATGTAGGGGACTATTTTCTGATCAGAGGCAAAATAAACAGAGAACTTGGCGAATTGGATAATGCGCTGGAAGATGCCCAGCGTGCGGAAGCGCTTCAGCAAAACAGTCCTGATCTCTATGTACTACTCGCAGACATTTTTCAGGAGAAAAAACAGTACCGTGATGCCGTAAAATATCTAAATCAAGCCATCTTAATGGCACCTTATGATGGTGGAGCCTATTATGTAAAAGGCATGTTGCTGTCGCATCAGGGGGATTCACTGGCAGGATTGGCGAGCCTGAAAGTTGCCGTGAACCTAAATCCACGTTTGCTGCGTGGGCATCAGCAAATAGGGAATATGCAACTGAAGCTCAACCAGTATAACGAAGCATTGGTAACCAACACGAATGCAATTAAAAGATTCCCGGACAATGCCGACCTATATTCATTCAGAGGAGACATCTACAATATCCTGTCCAACCCGGACACTGCATTGATCCATTACCAAAAGGCCGTTTCGCTCCGTCCAAACTTTGAGAATGTGTTGTTCAAAATTGTGAATATCAACCTCGGACAACGTCAATACTACAAAGCATTGGTTAGCCTGGGACAAATTCAGAAATTTAACCCCACCCACAAGCAATTGAATTTCCTGATGGGATACTGTTACGAAAAATCCGGTGATTATCCCAAAGCCAGAGAATATTACGCAACGGCGTTCAGCAAAGACCCCACCGACCTTCAGTCTCGATACGGGTTGTGGCGAACCAGGCAACAGGCCTCCCACCTGAATTCACCACTTTACTCGGAAGAAGATGCAAATTCTGAATACCGGCTTTTGGATACCTCCCGCATAAAAATTAACCTCATACAACCGCGTGGAACAACAAATTTGAGCATTGATTCCACTCGAAAGGTGAAAATTGAATAGCTTTGTAACCTATTCGGCTGCTGGCCCCATGGACCACACTTGATACTTACCTCAAAAAGGTTACATGGTGAGCTTCCCCGATATTTGATAACGTTTAGTGTACCGCAATTAATGAAAGACGAGTCTTTAGTAAAAATTACCCTGCCCGACGGTAGCCAGCGCGAATATGAAAAAGGAATCACCGCACTGGGTATCGCATTAAGTATCAGTGAAGGTTTGGCCCGAAACGTAATTGCCGCCAAAGTAAACGACGAAGTTTGGGATCCTACCCGTGCCATCCACGACGACGCACGCGTAAAGCTACTCACATGGAACGACGAGGATGGAAAGGCTACTTTCTGGCATTCTTCGGCCCACTTACTGGCAGAGGCCTTAGAAGCACTTTATCCGGGTGTCAAATTTGGAACAGGGCCGTCACTTGAAAAGGGTTTTTACTACGACGTTGATCTGGGCGAGCATACCCTTTCGCAGGATGACTTCCCTAAAATTGAGTCGAAAATGCTGGAACTGGCTCGTCAGAAAAATGAATACATACGCAAGCCGATCAGCAAGGCCGATGCCATTGCCTTATTTACAACCAAGGGGGATGAGTACAAGCTGGAGTTGATCGACGGATTGGAAGACGGCTCCATTACCCTTTACGAACAGGGTACATTTACCGACTTATGCCGTGGGCCCCATATTCCAAACACCGGAATTATCAAGGCTGCAAAACTAACCAACATAGCGGGTGCTTACTGGCGTAATAACCAGGAAAACAAAATGCTTACCCGTATCTACGGTATCACTTTTCCAAAACAGAAGGAATTGGAAGAATATTTGGTACAAGTGGAAGAAGCTAAGAAAAGGGATCACCGTCGCCTGGGTAAAGAACTTGAATTATTTGCGTTCTCTGAGAAAGTGGGGCAGGGACTTCCCCTGTGGCTGCCCAAAGGTGCCATGCTGCGGGAGCGTCTGCAGGCATTTTTGAGCAAGGCGCAATCAAGAGCAGGCTATCTGCCTGTGGTAACGCCGCATATTGGCAGTAAGGATTTGTATGTTACTTCTGGTCACTGGGAAAAATATGGAAAAGACTCCTTCCAGCCCATCAAAACACCCAACCCCGGAGAGGAGTACATGCTTAAACCCATGAACTGCCCGCATCATATTGAAATATACAAAACTTCTCCCCGCTCCTACCGAGACCTACCAATAAGGTATTCGGAGTTTGGCACTGTCTACCGTTATGAGCAGAGCGGTGAGTTACATGGACTTACCCGGGTGCGTGGGTTTACTCAGGATGATGCACATATTTTTTGTCGGCCCGACCAGGTAAAGGAAGAATTTATCCGGGTGATCGATCTTGTTTTATATGTTTTCAAGTCGCTGGGATTTGAAGATTACAGTGCACAGATCTCCTTGCGTGACCCCAACGATACGCAAAAGTACTTTGGGAGAGACGAAGACTGGGAAAAAGCGGAAAGTGCAATCATTGAAGCTTCTGCTGAAAGAGGATTGAACACCGTTACCGAATTGGGCGAAGCTGCGTTTTATGGTCCAAAGCTCGACTTTATGGTACGGGACGCGATCGGAAGAAAATGGCAGCTGGGAACCATTCAGGTAGATTATCAGCTACCCAACCGGTTTGGTCTGGAATATACAGGATCCGACAATCAGAAACACCGACCAGTAATGATCCACCGGGCGCCTTTTGGTTCCATGGAAAGATTTATTGCCATCCTGATCGAGAACTCCGGTGGGCAGTTTCCGCTCTGGCTTTCGCCCGAGCAGATTGCCATCCTACCCATCTCGGAAAAATATGCAGCCTATGCGGAAGAAGTTTTTCTTCAATTACAGGAAAAAGACATCAGAGGTTTTATCGACCACCGCGACGAAAAAATTGGTCGCAAGATCCGGGATGCGGAAGTGACGAAGGTGCCTTTCATGCTTATTGTGGGTGAAAAAGAAATGGAAGAAGGTAAATTATCCATTCGCAGGAAAGGCGAAGGTGACCTTGGAAGCATGACAATTGAAGAATTTGGCGACTATTTTCAAAATGCTGCAAAAATAATTTGACGGTTTTACAATATTTAGTTATAATTCCGAACTGAACGCACTATTTTTGTGATAGTAATGTTAATTTTCTGATTTTCACCTAAAACCAAAAAATCACCAATCCCAAGTTATATGGCATTAAGACCCCCAAGCGGACGATCCAGAGTTGTTGAAGAACCTTATAAAATTAATGAACGCATTACTGCCAAGGAGGTTCGTCTCGTTGGCGAAAATATAGAAGCTGGCGTCGTTGATATTAATACGGCAAAAGCAATTGCAAAAGCGCAAAACCTTGATTTAGTTGAAATTGCACCAACAGCTGTTCCGCCTGTGTGTAAAGTTGTAGACTATTCAAAATTCAAATACGAGCAGAAGAAGAAGCAGAAAGAGATTAAAGCTAAAGCGCAAAAAGTGGTGATTAAGGAAATCCGTTTCGGCCCTAATACCGATGATCACGATTTCGACTTTAAGCTTAAACACGCAATCAATTTCTTGAAGGAAGGTTCAAAAGTGAAAGCCTACGTTCACTTTGTGGGTCGTACAATTGTTTTCAAAGAGCGGGGTGTAAATCTTTTGAATAAATTTTCTTCTGCCCTTTCCGATTACGGCAAGCTTGAAATGGAGCCTAAGCTAGAAGGCAAAAGAATGACGATCATTCTGGCGCCGGCGCAGGCAAAAAAATAGAAATAGGTGGTTGCGTGCATTTGCGAATGCATGAAAATCATAAAAAATCGTGTTACCGGGTACAATCGGCAACACGATTTTTTGTTTTACAAGTAAATGACTAATTTTGCGGGCTGTTTTATATTTTTCAACAATTATTATTTGAGTTATGCCTAAAATGAAGACCGTCTCTGGTGCTAAAAAGCGTTTTTCGCTGACCGGCACCGGGAAAATCAAACGCAAGCACGCGTTTCACAGCCACATTCTTACCAAAAAATCAAACAAACGGAAACGTGGTTTGGTTAAAACAGGTCTGATAGATGTGTCTAATCACAAACAAGTATTGGCCATGCTTGGGAAGTAATTCCGAAGGCCAACAAGTTTAAGAATACCTATTAGGTTTTTTGTTCAACCCGATAGCCGGCTTTAAGTCCCACAGGGCGCCGACCATCAAAAACAGTTTAAATTATGCCACGTTCGGTAAATCATGTTGCGTCACGTGCAAGACGTAAAAAAGTACTTAAGTTAGCGAAAGGCTATTTTGGCCGTCGTAAAAATGTATGGACCGTAGCAAAAAACGCCGTTGAGCGTGGATTGGCATACGCATACAAAGGTCGTAAGCAAAAGAAACGTAATTTCCGCGCGTTGTGGATTCAGCGTATCAACGCTGGAGCACGACTTCACGGATTGTCATATTCAGCTTTGATGGGTAAACTTTCTACCTCTGGTATTGAGCTAAACCGTAAGGTACTCGCCGATTTAGCAATGAATCATCCCGATGCTTTCAAAGCAATTGTTGATAAAGTAAAATAAAACAGCATCCCGCCACCCGGCGGGATTTTTTTTGCTCCTCCATTGTCGCCGCGACCTAAGTCCCTTCTTCATTCTTCATTGTCGTCCGCGACCTCGGTTAATTCTCAATTGTCCAATATTCCTATTTGGTTTTTTTATATAAATATTAACTGAATACAGTTACTTTTATAGATCCTATCAGTCCAAGGAACAAAAAACTACATCTAGAAAAAATATGTTAGAACAACTACTAGGCCTTATCGAACAAAATTCCCAAGAGGCCATCGTACAAAACCCAGCCATTCCGAATAGCCAGAACGAAGAAGTGATGCAAACACTTTTAGGATCCATTACAGGCGGTCTGCAGAATCAGGCTCAGTCGGGTAATATTCAGGGGTTATTGGGACTGCTCTCGGGAAATAGCGGCACTTCTTCCAACGGATTGATGAACAACCCTATTGTCTCCTCCATAGCCACCAATGCTATTAATGCCATCATGCAAAAATTTGGTATCAATAGTAGTGCCGCAAGCGGTATCGTAGCATCTGTTCTACCAGGCGTTATCGGCAGTTTGATCAGTAAAGTAAGTAATTCCAACGACTCAAGCCTGGACTTCAACAGCGTTCTTGGCGGATTACTGGGAGGCGGAACGAATCAGGCAGCAGCTCCTCAGGCATCCGGGTTTGACTTCAATCAGATCGGGTACGCCATGGCCGACGGCAAACTGGATATGAATGATCTCATCCGTGTGGGTGGTAGCCTCATGGGCGGTAGTGGCAAGAGCGACAGTGGCCAACAGCAACAGGGAGGTCTTGACCTTGGTGGACTTTTGGGAGGACTTTTCGGAGGAAAATAAACGCTCATATACTGTTTCAAAAGGTTTTTCGCGAAGTCAACGCTCAACCCGTTGACTTCGTTTGCATGAAGGGTGGACCATTTTTCTAAAAGGAGCCACCTGCCATTAGATCACCATGGCCAGCACACCTAAAACGTAGGAAATTACGCAATGAAAGAAGCCTCTGAACCCCCCTTCTCCCTCTTCAAAACGTGACCATTTCAATAGTCGAGCGCTTTGCAGCTAATGTATTTAACAAAACATAAAACTGCCTTCACCGCTTTTGTAAAGAAGCTTCCGCCGCGGCACAATAGGTTCCCCTCTGTATACGTACTCATGCCCCCAAAAGGGAAACAAAAAGTTCTTCTAAATTTAATCCTGAGTTTTGCTAAACCATGGTACTTTAGCGCACAATTCAGGTAACCCTGTATACGTAACCACCACCTTTCTAAACGTAACCCATGGAATCAAGAAGAGAGTTCATCAAAAAAGCAACAATGTTAACGGGGGCAGCCGGACTGCTTAGCGCGCTTCCTCCATCAATCCAAAAGGCGCTGGCCATTGACCCGGCCGTAGGGAGCACTTACCTCGACGCAGAACATGTTGTCATATTGATGCAGGAGAATCGCTCATTTGACCATAGCTATGGAACCTTAAAAGGTGTTCGTGGCTTTAACGACCCACGGGCCATTACACTCCCAAATAAAAATCTCGTATGGCTGCAAACCAACGAATATGGAGAAACTTTTACGCCGTTTCGCTTGAATATTAAGGAAACCAAAGCCACCTGGATGGGCTCCCTGCCCCACTCCTGGACCAATCAGGTGGATGCCCGAAACGGAGGGAAATACGATAAATGGCTTATTGCTAAAAAACCTGGCCCCGCGGAGTACCACAAAATGCCTCTGACACAGGGGTATTACAACAGGGAAGATATCCCATTTTACTACTCTCTGGCCGATGCCTTTACGGTCTGCGATCAAAATTTCTGTTCCTCACTTACAGGAACCACACCCAATCGCCTTTACCTATGGACCGGAACGGTGCGCGAACAACCCAACACCCAGGCCTATGCGAATGTCCGCAATGAAAATGTTACAGATGATAACGAGGCCAGCTGGACAACCTTCCCGGAAAGACTTGAGCAAAACAATATTTCCTGGCGGATCTACCAGAATGAATTAAGCATCAGAACAGGATTAGGAGGCGAGGAAGAAGCCTGGTTGAGCAATTTTACCGACAACCCGATAGAGTGGTTTAAACAATACAATATTCGTTATCACACCAAGTATCAGGATTATCTGAAATCGAAGGTGAAGGATCTTACCACGGAGGTACGAGCACTCCAGGTCAAAGTGCGTAGTGGTAATTTAAGTGCGGAAGAAAGTAAGAAAGCGAAAAGTCTTATTGAAGAAAAGGGACTTTTATATGAATTTCTGCAGTCCGAATTGAAGGAATGGAGTCCGGAAAACTTTGCCAAGCTGAGTGAGTTTCAAAAAAATATCCACGCCAAAGCTTACACCACCAATGTCAACGACCCTGATTATCGCTCGGTTGCTACGGTGAAATACCATGATGGCGACATCGAACATGAAGCAAAAGCACCTCAGGGTGATGTACTGCACCAGTTCCGTTCGGATGTAAGCAACGGAAAACTGCCTATGGTGTCCTGGCTTGTGGCCCCTGAAAACTTCTCCGACCACCCGGGAGCCCCCTGGTATGGCGCCTGGTATGTATCCGAAGTGATGGACATACTAACCAAAAATCCGGAAGTCTGGAAAAAAACGATCTTCATCCTGGCCTATGATGAAAATGACGGATATTTTGATCATGTGCCTCCCTATGTGGTCCCGACGCCTAATAAAGAACATTCCGGAAAGACCTCGGCTGGCATTGATACCGATGTAGAATTCGTGACCCTGGAGCAGGATATGCGAAAAAAAGAGAAAAAAGAATCCCGGGAAAGCCCGATTGGCCTGGGGTATCGGGTGCCTCTGGTTATTGCATCCCCATGGAACAGGGGTGGTAACGTGTGCTCCGAAGTTTTTGATCATACTTCCATCCTCCAATTTTTAGAAAAATTTGTAAGTCACAAATCCGGAAAAGAAATAAAGGAAGAAAATATCAGTGCCTGGAGGCGTACAATCTGCGGCGACCTTACTTCATCGTTTAAGCCTTATGATGGTCAAAAAATACCGTTGCCCAAGTTTGTGGACCGCACTGAATTTATGGAAAGTATCCATAACGCGCAATATCGAAAATTACCAAATGGATACAAGGCCCTTACCAGTGAAGAAATAAAGCATGTCAATGCCAACCCCATGGCCTCGCCTGCCATGCCAAAACAGGAAAAAGGAACCCGGCCTTCGTGCCCGCTGCCCTATCAGCTCTACGCTGATGGCGCATTGAATACTGACAAAAAATCATTCGAAATAGACCTGGAAGCGCGAAATGACATATTCGGAAAGCAGTCGGCAGGCGCACCGTTTATTATTTATGCACCCGGAAAATATAAAGAAGAGCTGGTTGCCGTGTGGAACTACGCCGTTTCTGCCGGAGACAAGCTACAAGATAAATGGTTGCTTGAAGATTTTGCTGATCAGCAGTATCACTTGAAAGTATATGGTCCCAACGGCTTCATGAGGGAGTTCATGGGGAGTGCTGCCGACCCGAACATCCAGGTTACATGCGCGTATCAACTGGACAAAAACCAGAAGCCCACAGGAAATATTGAGCTGAAAGTTAAAAATCTGGATTCGGCCAGAAAGCAACTCGTGAGCATCAGAGACAACGCCTACAAAGGAAAGAATCAGGCAAAAACGTTGTCGGCATCAGGATTAACCGGCTCAGAATCAACCTTCAAAATTGATCTGCAAAAAAGCTTTGGCTGGTATGATTTCACATTAACAGTGGAGGGAAACAATGGTTTTGGTAAGCGGTACACAGGGCATGTGGAAACTGGAAAAGAAAGCCAGAGCGATCCCTTTATGGGCGGTATGGTCGTTTAGCATTACTCTTCCGGCACCAGAAATAAGAGCAGAAAAGGTGTATACAGATGAAGATTCCCAGGAGGAATTAAAGATGGCCAGAGGCTGCTGCAAAGCGCCAGGTCACTTTTAATTCCTCCTTCTATTTTACCTTAATCGCACCTGACACTTTGTCACATACATTTGGTCCATATTCGTCTGGTACGGGGTTTTTAGAATAACATGGAAAGCGACACAGATTCAGAAATAGATGGTGTTGTCAGACATGAGAAAACAATCAAGTATAACTATCAATACATAACAATGGGAAAAATAATTGGCATAGACTTAGGAACTACGAACTCTTGCGTTGCTGTAATGGAAGGTAACGAACCTGTCGTAATAGCAAACAGCGAAGGGGCACGTACTACCCCGTCCGTAGTTGCCTTCATGGATAACGGCGAACGTAAGATTGGTGCGCCTGCAAAACGTCAGGCAATCACCAATCCCAAGCATACGGTAAGTTCGATTAAACGTTTCATGGGTAAGAAATACGAAGAAGTAACAGGTGAAATGAAGACTGTTGCTTACAGCGTAGATAAAGGCCCGAACAATACCCCTAGAATTCCGATTGGCGACCGTCTTTATACACCTCAGGAAGTTTCGGCATTCATTCTTCAGAAAATGAGGCAGACTGCCGAAGATTATCTGGGACAAGAGGTGACTGAGGCTGTCATCACGGTACCTGCCTATTTCAATGATGCCGAAAGACAGGCAACCAAAGAAGCAGGTCAAATCGCCGGTCTTGACGTAAAAAGGATCATCAACGAACCCACTGCTGCTGCCCTGGCCTATGGTCTTGACAAGCAACATCTGGATATGAAAATTGCCGTTTTCGACCTTGGTGGAGGTACGTTTGACGTGTCAATACTAGAGCTCGGCGACGGTGTTTTTGAAGTAAAATCAACGGATGGCGATACCCACCTCGGTGGAGATGACTTTGACCAGGTTATTATCAACTGGCTTGCGGACGAATTCAAATCCGATGAGGGTGTGGACCTTCGCAAGGACGCAATGGCATTGCAACGTTTAAAAGAGGCTGCTGAAAAGGCAAAAGTTGAGCTTTCAAGCTCGTCGCAAACGGAAATTAACCTGCCTTATATCTTCCCGGTAGATGGCATTCCAAAGCACCTTGTGCGTACGCTTACCAAAGCTAAATTCGAGCAATTGGCCGACAGTTTGTTCCAACGCATGATGGAGCCTTGCAAGAGGGCCATGAAAAATGCAGGATATTCCAACAGCGATATCAGTGAGGTTATTCTGGTAGGTGGTTCTACCCGTATACCACGTGTTCAGGAAGAAGTTGAAAAGTTCTTTGGAAGGAAACCTTCGAAGGGTGTTAACCCGGACGAAGCGGTGGCAATTGGTGCAGCTATCCAGGGTGGCGTTTTAACTGGTGAGGTGAAAGACGTTCTTTTGTTGGATGTTATTCCTTTGTCTCTGGGCATCGAAACATTGGGTGGCGTTTCTACGAAACTGATCGAAGCCAATACAACCATACCTTCCAAGAAAACGGAGACATTCTCAACCGCTGCTGATAACCAGCCATCTGTTGAAATCCACATTCTCCAGGGAGAGAGGCCGTTGGCCAACCAGAACCGTACGCTGGGACGTTTCCACCTATCGGATATTCCACCAGCACAACGTGGTACTCCACAGATTGAGGTAACTTTTGACATTGATGCAAACGGTATTCTGCATGTATCTGCCCGCGATAAAGGAACAGGTAAGGAGCAAAAAATCCGTATCGAAGCGTCAAGCGGACTTACCGATGCCGAAATCAATAAGATGCGTGAAGAGGCCAAAGCAAATGAGGCTTCCGATAAGGCTGAACGTGAAAAAATAGACAAGATTAATGCAGCCGATAGCCTGATTTTCTCTACGGAAAAACAGCTTAAAGAGTTCGGTGACAAGTTATCCGAGCCGAATAAATCAGCCATTGACGGAGCACTTACTGAGTTGAAAACAGCCCATCAAACCCAGGATGTGACCGGCATTGATTCGGCTATGGAAAAACTGAATGCCGCATGGCAGGCAGCCAGCCAGGAAATGTACGCACAGGGTGGCGAAGGACAGGGAGCACCTGCCGGCGCACAAGGTAGTGCAGACCCCGGACAAGGTGGACCAACAGAAGATGTAACTGACGTAAACTTCGAAGAAGTTAAATAGGGAAATTGTCTAAAAAAAATCCCCTTCTGTAATGAGTTGGGGATTTTTTTTACTCAATTTGCCTCCACACAGGGCACCAAACTTGTGATTTAGTCGTGGCATCAATTTTAGATAGTTATTACAGACTTCATTCATTCTAAGACGCAACAACATTTGATCCCTATGCATAGCAATTTCTCTTTGCCCGAATTGATGTACCTGTCGCCAACTACCCGTGAAAAAGCGGTACTTATTGCGCAAGACTTAATCAGAACAAATAACCTTTCACCTCGTGAGGCTATTACCAAAGCAGTGTTGATCGCTAAAAACTGGGCGGTTAAAAATGTAAATCGGAATGTGTGGAAGAAACTAAAGTCGTTCGAAAAGGAAATGATCTGACAAAACCTCACGCTGAGCGTAACCAGCCTTGTATAGGAATTACCTCAAATGTTGGCAACTCTTTATACTGGAATAAAACTAAAAATCAATAATAAAAAACGCGTCGGAGATATCTTCGGCGCGTTTTATTTTAAAGAAAGATGCGGTTTTAATATTGATGAAATCCCTGGGAGACAAATTCCAGTACCTGGGGAAGGGATTGTCTCCAATAGGTCCAGTTATGTGCGCCATCACGAATACGAAACTCATGCGGAATCTCTTTTTTCTTCATCGCAATGTGAACCAGGCTATTGCCTTCATATAAAAAATCATCGTCACCGCAATCGATATACCAGCGAACAGCCTTTTTCTGATCGTCCTTGATTGCGTTAACCAGCGGTACTACGCTGTGGCGGTTGAAGTAATCAGCAACGGTTGAGTCCTGGATACTGGGATTATTACGTACCAGATTTTTCCGGGCATCCTCCAGGGTGAGTGGCCCCGTTGAAGCGCTGAGTGGGCAGGCCGAAGAAAACAACTCAGGATGATGTAAGGCGTACATAAAGGTCCCTCCTCCTCCCATGGACAGTCCGGAAATCGCCCTATACCGCTTTTCGCCCTTTATTCGATACTTTTTTTCAACGAATGGCATCAGCTCCTTAAAGAAAAAATCCTCGTAAGGCCAGTCACCTTTCACATCGTTGAAATACCCTCTTCTTCCTGTATCTGCATCCGGCATGACGATGATCATTGCCGTAGTGCTCCCTTCTCTTATTGCCTTATCGGCAATATGAAGCACTTCCCCAAACTGTACCCAACCCGTATGATTATCACCCGACCCATGCAGAAGATACAGAACAGGGTAAGTGCGATCAGACGTCTCGTAATCGGGAGGAAGATAAATGGCAAACTTTCTCTCCGATTTGAGCAACTTACTGGGAACCGACAGGTTGTCCATCACCTTTCCCGATTGGGCATAGGTCATCGATGTAATACAAATCAACCATACAGTTAAATACCTGATCATCATATTCAGTTCAAAAGATTAGTAAAATAGTAAAATTAGGATTCTTATCCTTTCTTTAATGACTCATTGAAGAAGAAATAAAACGTTTGACGCTACCAACCGGCCCCCCTTAGAATCCCCCCCTCCTATTTATCAAGACGCTATAATTCTTCTATCCACATATCCTTGTAAAAAACCAGAGCTTTACCCCCGCCATGAATCTGTAGCCCAATGATCCCCTCCTGGGGAATCGACTTATCGGGTTCCTGGTAATCTACGGTCTGTTCTCCATTCAGTTTGATCCTGATCCTTCCGTTTTCAGCCCAGACTTCGTAATTGTTCCAATCGCCCGGCTTCAAAATTTTACTTACCGTCGCCGAATCAGGCCCGACCAGTGTTTTATTTCTACGTGATTCATCATACAGGCTGGCCCAGTATTTATCACCCAAATCGGCCTGGTAACCAATCATTTCATACGATGGGTTTGTGGCACGTTTACTGTGAAACTGCACCCCGGTATTGATAAAGCCGTCGGTTCCGGTAAGTTTAAATTTCAGCTTCAACCTGAAATTACCATAACTTTTCCTGGTGCACAGAAAATTATTGTGTGGAACCGTCTCTGTCAGGGAGCCTCCTGCAAGCGCTCCATCAATGATGTTCCATATCTTGACAGTATCACCTTCCCAGCCATTGAACGTTTTCCCATCGAACAGCCGCACAGGCTTTTTTTCAGGTGAAAAGCCGAGGGAAATTACAACAGATACCAGCATTACGGCAGGTATAAATCGGGACAGAGAATTTGTCTGGCTGGTTTTTGAACATTTCCTGAACATGGCGCAAAATGAAGTTAGGCTATGATTACAATGATGATTATGGTATTCCTTGATTAAAGACAGATACAAAGCAAGCTTACCCAAATATTTTATGCCATTCTAAACCAGGGACGTCAGAAAGTGAATACGGGTTCGACTTTCTGACCGGCTAGCAGATCTTTACCCGGGAATCAGGCCTGCTGACACCAGCCCTAAAGACAACGGATAAATCAGTACTTTTAAGACAGTACCAAGTCCGTGAACAGAATCCTGCAAAAATGATTTAATATTGTGTTGAAACTAATGACCAAAAAATGAAACGCTTATCCATCTTATTTTTATTTGCCCTTTCCCTTTATTCCTGCACCACATCAGAAAAGAAAATACCCGTCATTGCCGAACGTGACACAACCATTACCAAGGAAATCTCCTACTCAGAGTTGTTCCTTGATTCGGTGTCAATTGCACAATTCAACCAGCCTGCCGATGCTCCGGATAGTCTTCATGGTCAAATTCAGAATTTCTACAATCTGCGGAATTATCAGTTTGCCTGGTTTTTCCCCGACGGAGCCGGTGAATTTGTCAATACTTTCCTTAGTCTTCAAAATGACTACATACACTACTCCGGTGATAGCACGCTTTATAATCCAGTACTTACTGCCCGTATCGACTCCCTTCACGGGCTCAAAGTAATCGACCCCAAAGATCCGATCATCATAGAAACAGAATTGTCACTCACGCAACAATTTTTCCGTTATGCCAATAAGGCCTATTCGGGAAATCAGAAAATCAATGCGCGTGAGCTAAACTGGTTTATTCCCAGAAAAAAAATCGACACCCGGGCATTCCTGGATTCGCTGCTCAAAAATAAAGGAGAAAACCTGGCGACTTATGAGCCTGTAAACCGTCAGTACAGACTATTGAGGGAAAAAGTACTTAAGTTTCACCAGATCCATAACACGCTGGATACCAACTCGATTACCTTCACCAAAAAGTTAAAAAAAGGTGATTCAGCCGAGAGCATAAAGTTGGTCAAGAGAAAACTATTCCAACTGGGCGATCTGCAGGTCAATGACAGCACCTCACACTATGACTCCACTTTATCCGCTGCAGTGATCAACTTTCAGAACCGAATGGGCCTCACAGCCGACGGTACCATCGGCCCCAATTTTATAAAGGAACTGAACGTACCGATCAGCGAGCGGATCAAACAAATTCTGATCAATATGGAGCGTATCCGCTGGATGCCGGCTACTCCGTCCACCGACTACATCCTGGTAAATATTCCCGAGTTTCAAATGCATGTTTACGAACAAGGCGAACTTGCTTTCAATATCAATGTGGTCGTAGGCTCCGAAGCCCACAATACCGTCATATTTTCTGGATCTCTCAACCAGATCGTGTTTAGTCCTTATTGGAACATACCACCAGGTATCCTCAAAAATGAAATCCTGCCAGGCATCCGCCGTAACCCCAATTACCTGGCAAGACATAACATGGAACGCTACTCCGGTGGCATACGGCAGAAGCCCGGGAAGTCCAACTCGTTGGGACTCGTAAAATTCCTGTTTCCCAATAGTTATAATATCTATTTCCATGATACGCCCTCCAAAGGCCTTTTTGGCTCGACAAACAGGGCATTTAGCCATGGTTGTATACGACTGAAAGAACCTGTTAAGCTGGCGGAATTTTTACTCAGGAAAGACAGTACCTGGACCTCTGAGAAAATTAAGAAGGCCATGTCCTCCGGAAAGGAAAAATATGTCAGGCTCAAAGGGAAAAACGAGATTCCTGTTTTTATAGGTTATTTTACTGCCTGGGTAGACAGGAACGGACAGCTGCAATTCAGGAAAGATGTGTATGGGCATGATAGAAAAATGGCCGACCACCTGTTTGCAGTTAATTAATTTATTTTAATATGTCTGGAAAAATTTCATTTAATAGAACAAATTTTAGCAGCTCAATTCCCGGAAAACTATGCTCTTATTTCACTGATTTTTAAGCATATAGCGTGAGTTTTGAACAAATTCTACAATGAGAATAAAATATTTTGTAGTATTTATTAAGCCCAAAATTTGATTATATGATTTTTATGAATTAGCTTTGGATCATTAAAAATAGAGGAGGGTTTATAAAAGCCTTGGTTACTTACCAAGGCATTTTATTTTTCTAACCATCTCACTTCTCTTCTTAAAGCACCTCTAAGGCTCTGCCAATAGCTTCCCTTTCCAGCCTATCTACACCAAGTTCTCGCTGCATTCATTTTTGAAAAAAAATAATTCAAGTGAATTTTTAAAGGAAGTTCCGAAAAAAGCAAAGTCCTGTAATGACCCATCCAGGTTCGATCTCTGATCCAGATGTATCGTTCACCTATCCTACACATAAGCCGTTCAAACGTACAATTCTGTGTTCATCAAAATGTATATGGATATCGGTAAGCACGACTATACCTTTGATTCATAAAATAGAACAAAGACAAGAATCAAAAAAAGCCATGAAAAATTTAATGAAAGTATCCGCCTTGTTGTTTGTCCTGACTGCAACACAAGGATGGGCCGCTGTTGCCAATGAAAAATCAGAATCAAGCCGTACAAACACCACCTTACCCAGCAGTGCTCCTGCCATAGAAATAAAGGGACCAGAGGTAAAACATAAGGAAGTAAAAAAAATGATTCAGTATAGCCCCGAACAAAAGGCTTCCATTGTAGAATTGAAAATTACCGGAATGAATCTGAAAAAATAGTAAATAAGGGTTAAGTGAGGTAAAAAAGCAGGATCGATTACTGGATCCTGCTTTTTTTTACTTCTGCAAACTCATAGCATCCACAACGTAATCAATGGTTCAGTTGCCTTTTGAAAAACGCCCAGGCTTCCAGATGCACGTCAATATCTTTTGGGTAGTCATGCTTACCATTGATGACTTTTAACAGAACCACCTCTCGTTTTTTTGCTGCATAGGCATATCTCTCGATGGTCTTACCATCCGATGGATCCTTGTCCGGCAATAAGGTCATTTTAGGCTCTCCATGGTATCCGCTCAGCGCCGCCCAGTAACGGAAAGTATCCTGGGTGGAGCGCACTGTACCTAAATATACATCACCGGTTCGCATCTCGCCACCCTCATAGCGGTTCAAAGGATCATTGGTTCCATTAATAATCAGCACGGACATGGGCTTTCCGACCGGAGCACAATCCATATTCGAATCTGAGGGTAAACTGGCGATGATCGCAGCGATGGCCCTGAACTTATCAGGCATGGTCAAAGCGAGCTTGTAAGCCATGTGACCGCCTCCCGATGTCCCCACCACAAAAACACGCTTCGGATCAATCTTGTACTTCTGATGAAAGTAACTGATCATTCCATCAAAAAATGCATTTTCGTCTATGTTTTCCACATTGGCCTGGGAGGTAGCGGCTTTACGGCATTCGTTCCAATATCGTTTGTAGCCATCCGGATAAACGACGATAACCTTTTCCCGGTCGGCTATCTTTTCCAGTGACATAGCTCCATTACGGACCCCCTTACCGTTTCCGCCGGAGCCATGAAGCACAAAAACAAGACTAAATCCAGCCGTGCCGTTCTCTGGTTTATTGAAATGAAAGGATCTGTAATTTCCGGCTATCTTCAACGAGTCGGATAACAACTGGGCATTGGATACCAATGAGACCAGAAACAGGGAAAGTGTGATGGCAATTTTTTTCACAAAAATGAAATTAGGTTGAATGGAAGTTTAATAAGTCGCTAGACCACCCGACCCGAAACCACTTGCATGGAAATACAGACAGGTGTTAGGGATTGGCTTTCAGGGTAATTTCAACAAAAATGGCTAAAATAATCCGTATGGACAGATATCACCCCAGACAATTGCGACGCCGGTACCAAAAATAATGGCAGCATCCTAACATCGAATATAGAAGAGGAAGTATGGCCTAGTACTTCATCAGCAGGTTGAGCAGTTTTCGGTCCAGTTTGTAGCCATGAAAATCTTCGTAGGCAACATCGGCACGATTTGAGTTCAACACGCCAAAATCTCCCGCGAACTCCCAAAGCGAAAATCCGATCCCATGGGATGAAAGAATGTCCAGCACATCGTTGAACCAGGCGAGAAATACATCATGCGGCGTCTTATTCCAGCAACCACATTCACCGCAGTGCACACCCACACCCTTATTTACGAGTTCGATCCAGGGCTTATAGTAATTTTCCAACAGCTCCCGGCTGAGGTACCGGTCCCCAACCTGCCCGGGCCATTTGGGAATAGGAAGATTTTCAATGTCCTTATTGGCCCACGGCGCCTTATAATGTGAAATAATACCCGGGTTGTAACCCCGGCAGCTTTGCCCCACGTCCAGATCTGTGATCTCCGGAATAACCGACGATCCCACATCGTTTCCATCGGCGATAATGAGGTGTTTGGGGTTTTCTTTACGTATGGCCTCGCAGGCCGCCAATACCAGCTTGCGGTAAACAGCTCCGGGGACCGTGCTGTGCCTGGAATGCTGATCATTCATATCAGCGCGGAGACTGGGCTCATTTAGCAGGTCAAAACTGATCAACCTGGATGAAACCTGTTTATACCTCCGGGCCCACATGTTCCAATGAAAACAAAAAGCTTCAAGCGCCTCTTCGCTCTGCCACAGATTATATGGTTCATGGAAACCCGCATTGATGCAATATCCGGGAGCCCGATGCAGATTGAGACTTACATGCATGTGATACTTGCGCGCAAGGGAAACTAATTGATCGATTTTTTCTACAGCTTGCGCGTCAATCTGATATACTTCCTCCGGCGTAATATTGCGGCCTCTGTCAAATTTGAGATAAAAGGGATAGGCCATCGGAAGCCTTACGAAATCAAAACCCTAGTCACTCATCCATTTTAACTGCTCCTCCGTGGTTGACTTCCGGCTCTTTGCAGGATCGGGTGAGAAAAAATCAAGTAGATTAAATCCTTTCCATTTGGGTAACCTGTTGGTCACCGGCACCTTTAAATAGGGCTGCGTCACCGGTATCACTGAGCCCATAGCTGCCAGCATCCCGGTGTGCTTTATAAAGATCCTCCTGTCCATGATTCTCGTCTTTGATTTCAATTAAAATGCCACGATCCGGGAGTTATACTGATGCGGGCTCTGGCAGTTTGACAGTTTAAATTAGCCGTCCTCACCATACCAAAAAAGGTGACCCCATCAGTGAGGCCACCTTTTAAACAACTTTTCCCTTAACCTTTTCCTTTAATCCACAGCAGCCGGGGTATCCTTTTGGATGATTGGCCACACCCCTACACGTGGGAAAGTAATACCCTTGTTGGCTCCCCTGACCTTGTTATCCGATCCGAAGTAGTAGAGAGGCCAGCCCTTGTAAGTCAGTTGATCCCGTCCAAACACGCTGATTTTACCAAAGAGTGTCTTATCCAGCGTGGAAGGCAAATCCTTTATTTCTGTATAATAAATAGGCCATGTGCCATCGTTACTGAAATCGGATTTTGTGTACCTATTCACATTTTTCTTGTCATTGACAAATCCATAAATGGTAACGCCATTGGCATCCGTGAAATAGATTGTGGCTCCGGTACCCTCTTTGTAAACGCCCGCATCCAGGATGTAATTCTTCGTATCGTGTCCGATCAACTGGGCGCTTGCGATCATGAGAGAATAGGTAGTCTTGGCTACAAACCACACATTGCCCACGTTTTCACCCTTCACATCTCCGGCAGCCATATCCGATTTATAATAATACAGCGGCCATCCCTTGTATGTAATCTGTTTTTTACCGGCAGCCGTAGTTACGGAACTAAAGTCGGCTGCTGTTAGACCCGCATCCAGCCGAAGATTATCTACGCTAAAAACAGGCCAGTTGTCCAGGCAGGTACCCGTGCAGGTGCTGGCTCCGCTTACATCCTTGGCAAAGAAATACAGGGTCATACCCTTGTTATCAGTCAGCACCTTACCCAAAGACGTATCTTTGATGGTGATGTCGTAAGTCGGAAGCGGCTCATCGTCGGTTTTGCAGGCAATGGCTACCAGCAAAAAGAACCCGGCGGCAATCAATGAGCGGATTGAAGATTTTAATTTCATAAAAAGTGTTGTTATGGGTAAGCAATGGTTTGTTTAATTGCTTATACGGAACCAATCGGGTACAGGTTGCGTGCCGGGTAAAAGTATTACCTCCCCCTGCCCGATCTGACCCTTCAGGAGCTAAACCTTGCTCATTTTGGTTCTACTGATCATTTAATGGAACTGCAAAGTGTTATGAGCTGCCAGGCCCTGGCACTTTTCCCTTTTTAAGAAAAAACATTCATTGGACCATTACACCTGGCTGCGCGGAAATAAACCTGACAGAAAGTGGGAATGAGATGAAGAGGATCGGAGACTACAAAGAAAAATGCAGCGTCTCAAGCATTCGCAGAAACTCTTGCTGATAATTAGCTTCGATAAAAACCTCTTTACCCGTTTCAGGATGACGGATAACGAGGGATTTGGCGTGAAGCAACATCGTATTCATCTGAAAAACCTCCTTGAAGAATTTATTCTGTTTGTTGCAGCCATGCGGCCGGTCGCCGATGATCGGATGCAGAATATGCGCCATGTGTTTTCGGAGCTGATGCATCCGGCCCGTAGTCGGTGTAAGCCGGACCAGTGAATAGCGCGATGTGTTGAATATACCGAACGGAACCGGTATCTCCACGCGCTCCATCGTTTCATAGGAAGTAAATGCCTCCTGCACTACACCATCATCGCGCTTCAGAGGATAATCGATCTCTCCCCGATCCGGAGTAAAACCACGCACGATCGCATGGTACGTTTTGGCAACCTGTCCCTCCTGAAACAAAAGCTGGGTTGCCCTGTTAACGGCATCGTCCAAAGCAAATAGCAGCACCCCGCCCGTCTTCCGGTCGAGCCGGTGCACGGGATAAACCTTCTGTGACAGCTGGTCGCGCAGCAGTTGAACAGCAAACACGTCCGTATCGGCCGCTATGGAAGATCGGTGTACCAGCAGACCGTGCGGCTTGTTGACCGCTACCCAATGGACATCCTGGTATATTATTTCGAGCAATGGCGGAACTGCCGAAAAAGTATTCTCCGGATTTGACATCAGAAAATTTTCAGTTTCTGATCATTCTTTGCCGTGAGTACGGTGTAGGTGTTAGGCTTAATACCAAGCAGGAAAGGAAATGTTTCCAGAATCAAATGCTTCAGTTTGACCAACAGGAAGCCGACTTTATTGTTCTTGTAAAATGGCCTGATCATTTCATCCTCATACAAGGAACATTTGTCGCGGATCACGTCAAAGTTTTCTGATTGAAGTAAAAAACGAAACAGCCCGGGCGTGTATATGTTGATGTGCCCGTAGGCAAGAAAATGCTTCAGCTTTTTATCAACATAAAATGAGAAATCAATGGGCACTTCGAAAATCTGATATTTAGACACCCGTTTTATTTCACGAAGTAGCATCCGTTCGTGCTCCACGTGTTCCATCACGTGCGAACAGATGACCAGATCAAAATGATCATCCGGATAGGGAATTTTGTAGCCATCAAATAATACAATGTCGTTAAGATGGGGAATCTGTTTTGATTTGATCATTTCGATCCCGCTCTCAGAGATCTCCACACAGTTCAGATCGGTTGAAAAGCTGCTTTGCGATAACCATTGTAAGATACTCCCCTCCCCGGCACCCACTTCGAGCACGTTGCGGAACTGAATGTGTTTACTCAGTTCAATGATATTGAGGGCCTTGTACTTCGCACCCATTTTACGCCATTCTACCGATTCCGAGTCATACTGTCCCGAATAGGTCTCCTTAATATTTTCTGATAATTGCATAGTTTGCCACCCGGATAGATCCTGTGACTGTAAACCTACAAAATAATACAAGTTGTATCAAATCCGGGCCCGCTACCGATTGCTGTATCTCACCCTGAACCGGATGATTACCCACAATACCAGATACAGCATGCCCAGAACAATCCCTATTTCCAGACTTAAAACAAGTGCCGTACGATCCATCACACTCTCAAACAGGTTGGAGATGGTATCCAGCGGGTTGTGTACAATATCCCAGCTGTTCATCCGCCTCACTCTGCCCAGGTAAACGCCAAAGCCTGCCAATGGCAAACTAATGACCAAAAGAAAGGTGCTCACTGAGCGATTGAAAACATGCCGCCACGACTGATGTATCCAGTAAAGTGATACGAGGCCATTGAACAAGCTCACCTCAGCGTAAATAAAAAGCATAATGGTATCATGCCAGGTGAGATCACGCTGGTAATCCACGGTAAGGTGTGCGAGATCGGTGATCATGTAAGGTGCATTCGGGAAAAATGCCAGCCACACCATACTGATCAGAATAACGGTTACAGGAATTTTGCCAAATCGTTTGGTGAGACTGTTAGCCACAAAGGCAAGCAGCAGGGGTATCCAGCTCAGAAACAAATTCCAGTCCATTGAAAAATCGACCGGCGCATCAAAGTAGATCCTGACCAGATGAAAGAAAACGGCGGTCAGGCTCAGAAGCAGGAGAAGCAACAAAGAAAACAAACCCTCGATGGAAATAATCGGGGGTTCAGACACACTAAATCGGTATTCTCGTATCCATTTGATCAGACGTTCCAAATAATATCCATTTTAGGTTCATAACGTAAACGAAAAGGGAGAGGGTTTGGCTGACACAAATAGATTCGTTAAAACATTCCATATTTCCTTTGAAAGAAAATAAAATGTCACCTAATCCAAGTCGGGGCGATGATAAGATCTAGCCAGGGACGCAATATAGCCTCATTTTGGCTGACTTTGCGTCTTTTCATCCCGCTTTTGTTTGGGACGTCTTCTTTTAGCCTGACCAACAGCAGGTTTTTTTGGCCCGCGACCGGCATCTTTATTTCTCGATCCTGCCTGACGGAAACGATGAGGTTCGAATAAGGGAGCAACACCAAGACCCAGGCTTTCCGTGATGGATTGTTTGTCAACTTCCTTTTCGAAAAGTCGTTCAATCTTCAACACATACTTTTGATCCTGCTCGTTAATAAATGTAATGGCCGTTCCTTTTGTCTCCGCACGGGCAGTCCGTCCAATGCGGTGGACGTAATCTTCAGGATCACGGGGTACGTCATAATTCACCACATGGCTGAGGTTGTCGATATCTATTCCCCTGGACAATACGTCCGTGGCTACAAGAACCGGGAAAGTACGGTTTTTAAAATCTCTCAGAACGATTTCCCTTTCCGCCTGATCCGAGTCGGAGGAAATGCCCCGGGCGCTCAGGCCCAGCTTGCGCAAAGCCCTTACGATGGGTTCGACGGTTGATTTCCTGGATGTAAAAAGCACCATACTGGTATTCTGCACCTGACTAAGCAAATGCACAAGCAGCGGAAGTTTTTGCTCGTCATTGGTCATGTAAAACTGCTGATCAATCCGGTCTACCGGCCTGGATACAGCCAGCCTGATTTCTTCGGGCTGATGCAGGATGCGTTTGGCCAGTTCACCGATCTTCGATGGCATGGTGGCCGAAAACATCAGCGTTTGCCTCTTATTGGGCAAAAAGCTCATGATTTTGAGAATATCACTCAGGAAGCCCATGTCCAGCATACGATCCGCCTCGTCGAGTACGAGGTGCTTGATAGACCCGAAGCTCACGTATCCGAGCTGAAGGTGGGCAATCAGCCGGCCCGGCGTGGCAATAATAATATCTGCTCCTTGCGTAAGTGCTTTTTTCTGCTGGTCCCACTCCGGCCCCTTGTTACCTCCGTAGACAGCGATACTGGTGGCACCTACAAAATAGCCCAAACCCTGAATCTGCTGATCGATCTGAACGGCAAGCTCCCGGGTAGGAACGAGTATGAGGGCACCTGTGTGTGTGGCGGATTCATGCGCCACTTTATCCAGAATTGGAATTAAATAGGCGGCCGTTTTTCCTGTACCGGTCTGCGCACAGGCAAGCAGGTCTTTGCCTTTCAAAATAAGAGGGATGGCTTGTTCCTGAATAGGTGTCGCCTGCTGGTAGTTCATGGAATCCACGGCGTTCAAAACGTCTTCGTGGAGCTCAAATTCATTAAAATTCAAAATTCAGCTAATTGGGTCGATAAGGATATACATGCATTGCAGCCTTTCCTTATGCGAGTTGTTGACAAAAGCTGACCTACATTTCCCAGTCAGCAAACCGCTTGATTCTGAACAAAGATAGAAAAAAAGGGCCAAGGATAAAAGCAAACGACACGAAGCTACTTTTCAACTTACAAAATAGCTCCCAAATCATCCCGCTCTTCATCGGAATACATCCGTGAACGGGTGATAAAACGTACCCCCATGGGTATCTCCAGCGAAAAACTGGATCCGCGTCCGGGCGTAACGTCAATGCTGAGCTGGGTATGCTGCCAGTATTCAAACTGATCACGGCTCATATAAAATTCACAGCCGGCGATGGTTCCCAGTAGCACATCACTCTCGCCCGTTTTAAACTCACCTTTCTCAAAACACATCGGCTGAGATCCGTCACAGCATCCACCGCTCTGGTGGAACATCAAATCGCCAAAACGACCTTTGAGCTCAGAAACCACTTTTTCGGCCTCCGGCGTTATCAAAACACGTGGTGTGGACATAATATATCATTTTTGGCAGTTGGCGATCGGCTTTCAGCTGTCGGACACCAGCTGTTGGCAATCGGGATTGAAACTGACTAATGGTTTGTAGAATAGGTAACAGTCTTAATAAAAAACAGAGTTACTTGACTATTCGGGGGAAGAAAACCACCACCACCCCATCAAGGAGCAAATGCATTATTCACTCCTTGACGGCGGGCCAGGCTGGGCTGGATGCCTTAACGGGGTTTTGTGATGGCAGCTGAAAAGTAACAGAATTTTCCGGATTTATCAATCAAAAGAAACCCAATTTATTCTTGTCATAAGAAATCAGCATGTTTTTAGTCTGACGATAATAGCCCAACATCATTTTGTGATTCTCCCGACCAAACCCTGATTTTTTGTAACCCCCGAATGGCGCGTGGGCAGGATAAGCGTGGTAGTTATTTACCCAAACACGACCCGCCTGAATGGCACGCGGCACCTGATATATCTCATGCGCATCACGCGTCCACACCCCTGCACCCAGTCCGTAAAGGGTATCATTGGCAATCTCAATCGCCTCCTCGGTCGTCTTGAATGTGGTAACACAGGCAACGGGTCCAAATATCTCTTCCTGAAAAATGCGCATCTTATTATGTCCTTTAAACAGGGTTGGCTTGATGTAGTAGCCTCCGGCAATGCCGTTTTCAAAGGTATTGGCTTCCCCGCCTACAAGTACTTCGGCCCCCTCTTCCCTGCCAATTTTCAGGTAAGAAAGGATCTTTTCGTACTGGTCATTGGATGCCTGAGCCCCCATCATGGTGGTACCATCGAGCGGGTGTCCGAGTTTAATGGCTTTCACACGTTCGATCACTCTGCTCATAAATTTGTCGTAAATCTGCTCATGGACGAGTATCCGCGACGGACATGTACAGATCTCTCCCTGATTCAGGGCAAACATCACGGCACCTTCAACGGCTTTATCAAAAAAGGCATCGTCCGCATCGGCTACAGAAGGGAAAAATATGTTCGGTGACTTGCCTCCCAGCTCCATGGTTACGGGGATCAGGTTTTCAGAAGCATATTGCATGATCAGACGCCCCGTGGTGGTTTCACCGGTAAAGCTGACCTTGGCCACTCTCGGAGACGAAGCCAGCGGCTTACCAGCCTCAGGGCCAAAACCCGACACGATATTCAACACACCCGGAGGAAGCAAATCTCCGATCAGCTCCATCAGTACCATGATGGAAGTGGGCGTCTGCTCCGCAGGTTTCACTACAATGGTACACCCGGCCGCGAGTGCAGGTGCAATTTTCCACGTCGCCATAAGTAATGGGAAATTCCAGGGGATAATTTGTCCTACAACACCCAGCGGTTCATGAAGATTGATCGAAATCGTGTTTTCATCATGCTCTGAAATACCACCTTCCTCCGCCCGGATCACCCCGCCGAAATACCTGAAATGGTCGATCACCAGTGGCAGATCGGCCGCACGTGTCTCCCGGATGGCTTTTCCGTTGTCGATAGACTCGACCACGGCCAGGTATTCGAGGTTCTCCTCGATCCGGGCAGCAATCTTAAATAAAATATTGCTCCGCGAGGTAGCAGATGATTTGCCCCAGGTTTTGAAGGCCTCGTGAGCTGCATCCAGCGCCAGCTCAATATCCGCCTTGCCCGAACGGGCCGCCTTTGTAAAAACAGCTCCGTCTATCGGGGAGATATTGTCAAAATACTCGCCGCTAACCGGCTCTACAAACTTGCCGCCGATGTAATTGCCATATCTTTCTTTAAACTCCGGCCGTTTCGCAAGATTTTCCTCTGCATGACCTTTATTTTCTAAAACTGCACTTTCAGATGCTGTATCCATGATGTTTGTTAAGCGGTTATGTGAAATATCTGATACAAATCTCGCATCTGTTCACGTTAACCTTTCGCACTATTGTTCCAGCTTATAGGATAATTATCTCATTTATTCAAAAAACAATTATATTTATTGCCACTTCATCGGGACCACCCCATTTGAGCAGACGGACAGGGATAGGTGATTCATTTTCTGCACAACGTTTACCTATCGCTACCACTAAACAGCGGGACCGTTTTTCGGTTTTTTTAATAATACCAAAATCAACCACCCATGCCTACCGGACATAAAATAAACCAGCTAGCCATTTCCGACGAGAAATCCATGAAAACCCTGGTAGAAAACCGACGGGCTTTCACGCTGGAAAATTGCGAACTGAATGTATTCGAAACCCTGCAAACCTCCGAGCTCGTTTCGTTGACATTCACGGATTTTGTCGTGACGAGTATGCTGAGAGGTAAAAAGGTGATGCACCTGTTTGATAAACCTGGGTTCGACTACCTACCCGGCGAAACGGTCATTGTGCCCGCACATACCACGATGAAAATTGATTTCCCGGAAGCGACCAAAAACAACCCGACCCAGTGTATTGCACTGGCCCTGGATCAGACCAAAATTCAGCAGATCGTCAACCGGCTGAATGAAGCCTATCCGAGAGAAGATGCGAATCCCTGGCAACTGCACAAAAACCAGTACCACTTTCTCAATAATCTTGAACTGGCTCAGAGTATCAATAAGCTGATCAATATTTGTTCCGGATCGGGCATTGGCAAGGATATCCTGGCGGATCTGACGCTGCAGGAAATGATCGTGCACATCATTCAGACTCAAAATTTACAACTGGCTACGGGCCAGCATGCGGATCTGAACAACCCGCTCTCCTACGTTATCAACTTCATACGCGCCCACATTGGCGAAAAAATTCAGATTGACCAATTGAGTGAAAAAGCTTGTATGAGCCGTGCCTCGTTTTACAGGGCGTTTAAACGTGAGTTCAGCATCAGTCCGGTGGATTTTATTTTGCAGGAAAAAATAAAAAAGGCCAAGTCACTTCTGACCGATTCCAAAGCCAGCATTTCGGATATCTGCTACCAGCTCGGCTTTACGGATCTGAATTATTTCGGCAGACAATTTAAAAAATCAGAAGGCATTTCGCCTTCCCAGTATAGGAGTTTGAATTTTAAAGAAGTTGGGTGTAAGATGTGAGGTGTGAGAAGTAAAATGTGAGAAGTGAGATGTGAAATGTAAGATGTGAAATGTCACCCTGAGCGGAGCGGCCGCCGTTGCGGTCGAAGGGTGACCGCCCCCCCGGCCGGAAGCGAGATGTCACCCTGAGCAGAAGCGAGATGTCACCCTGAGCGGAGTCGAAGGGTGAGCGGAGCGGCGGCCGCTGCGGTCGAAGACAGTTTACAAGCAACACTTCGACCGCACGGGAGGCCCCGTTCGCTCAGTGTGACAAGGGGGGCCGGGCGGATGTGAGATGTCTGTCTGAGCGTAGTCGAAGACAGTTTACAAGCAACACTTCGACCGCACGGGAGGCCCCGTTCGCTGAGTGTGACACCTCGACGACGCTCAGTGTGACAGGGGGCCGGGCGGATGTGAGATGTCAGTCTGAGCGCAGTCGAAGACAGTTTACAAGCAACACTTCGACCGCACGGGCGGCCCCGTTCGCTGAGTGTGACACTTCGACTACGCTCAGTGTGACAGGGCCCCTGGCGGATGTGCAATGTCACCCTGAGCGGAGCGGCCGCCGCTGCTGTCGAAGGGTGAGCATGGTCGAAGGGTGAATGGACTTCCCGCCCAGCCGGTAAATCCTAATCAATCCCTCCTCCCTTGTCTCCCGCGACCCCGGTTAATCACTCCGGCGACCCCGTCCTCCTTCTTCCATCCTCCTTCCTCCCTCTACGCCCGCGCCCCCGGACCTTCATCCACTGAAAAACCTCTACCTCCTCCCTTTCAACCGATTAATCATCATGATAGCCCTGTCTATACGGATCTGCACCGACTTTGCTCCTGAAACGTAATGGATAATATTCCGCTGCATACTGGGCAGTTGTTTGTGAAAAAGCCGGTCGCCTTCATCGTCCATTGCCAGCAGTTCTTTTAATTCCTCCGGCATATCGCGCCCGTATTCGCTGTCGTCTCTGGTAACGGTCGCAGCGATCGTTTGTCCCAACACCAGCTTGGCAGCCTGACGGATCGGGGTGCCTACATTGATGTAAAATCCTCCCCCACCCTTCGGCCTGATGGCACACTGAAATTCCACGTCATCATTCAGGCGACAACGAACCCGTGCCGGTCGGCGGCCCTCCACAAAAACCGCTGCCACCTCATCAGGCACCATCATAAAAAATTCGCCCCCCTTCCTGGGGAGGCGATCAATTCTGGACTCGAAATGTATGGGCTGGATCATTATAAATCAGGAGATTGCATATTAAAAGAAGTTAATGGGAGTTAAAGGAAGTTTAAGAAGTTAACTTTCTCAGGATTACAACAAATCTGATCCTTTGTCGCTACTTTAACATAGTCGGATCGCTCCCCATACTTACCTTCTCCCCTTCAATAACTCCCCTCACCGCCCATCGAAACACTTCTTAATTCTTAACTCCTTAATTCTTAACTCCTCCCTTCCCCCTACTCCGTCAAGGGCCGTACCTGAATGTCTTTAAAATAAACCACACTTTTGGGGTCGTGTGCCTGTAAGGCGAAAGTGCCACTCTTCAGGAACCTTAGCTTGTGATCATCCGGCCGTTTGTCTGCATCTGTTTCTTCATAATCAATCACCACCTTGTCATTGATTTTAACCGTAATGTGTTTGCCTTCCACCTTGATGTATTCGGTGTACCACTCATTGTCTTTTACATAGGTTTCCTTGATGTCCACAATATCGTAAAGACTTCCCGTGCGTTTCCAGTCTGTATGCGAATTATTCACCTGGATTTCGTAACCCTCCGCGGGCCACCCTCTTTCCTGGTAGGTGGTATGGATGTACATCCCCGAGTTCGCGCCCGGCATGGTCATGACCTGTGCCTTGTATTCAAAATTCTTGAACATGGCGTTTTTAACCGGCCCGTCATAGAAAAGATGGGCCCTTGGCCCTGCCACTTTAATCGCACCGTCCACAACCGAAAACGAGGAAGCATTCTCGCCCACCTTCCAGCCATCCAGATTTTTACCATTAAAAAGACTGATCCATCCGGATTGGCCATAGGACGACCCAGAAATCAAAATAAACGCCAAAAGAAGCGTGAATGAACTTAGAATAATGTGTTTTTTCATTGGGAAAATAATTTAGATAAAAAGTGGCTCTGAGTATAATACGCATGAACGCCAAATCAGCCTATCACCAGGTGACGACCGAAAGGGAACAGAGGTCTCAAAAACATGAAACCTGCACCTGGTTTTTACAAAAAAAGAACATGGCGTAAAAACTACTGCTTTTATGGTTTGATGCGACGAATAATTTATTGGGGGCTGCCGGTGGGGTGAATGTTGCGGGTGTGTTCACCCAGGAAAGATTCTTTATCAACTAACCTTCAAAAATAATTTTCAACTATTCTCATCCTAGGAGCCTGTCGGACTTAGATTTTTAGGCTCTAAATGGATCATAGCGGGTGATGGTTTTTTAGATGATGTATTTTTTGAAGACCGGCCTTACGAAAATTAGGAAATTGGCTTGTCCTGGGCCGTTAAGATCGCAACGGCGCCTGCCAAAAAACTGTTTGACGACGAAGGAGGAGCGGTCAATGTCATTAAGGCAAGCAAGAATCCGAAGGATTCTAATGTTTATAGCATATAAGAATTGTTTAATTATACGACCCTAACGGGGTCGAACAGTCAAAAACCTTATCTATCTGTAAACATTTGACCTCTTTGAGGTCTTCTAAATCATTAACTTAATGACATTAGAGAAGCGGTCCCGCTCCGGCGTACCAGCCGCACGGTTAATTTTTTGTGCGGTCAAGACAAAAAAGTAAAATCTATCAAAATGCGATAAATCTAGTTTTTATCTCACCCACTATAAATCATATAGAACCGATTTTTAAGTCAAAATCTTTGCCAATTTTACAATTGAATGACCATTTCCTGACAATACTTGACTTTATCACCCATTATATTATGAAAATCTCAATCAAAACCTTAAAAATAGCTTAACTCCGACACACTCCTAGGAAAACCAAAAAGGCCAGCTCACTGCTTTCAAAATAGGTTCAAATACTACCCACCCTCACCGGATCAGTTTAACCACACCGTTGTAGTCGACAAGCTTGCCACTGGCCCACTCTGCCTGGACCTTGTAGGGGTATACCCCCGGATTGCTCATCAGCCCATGATAAAACCCGTCCCAGGCTGCACCTCTGTCGCCACCCACGAAGTTTTCGTGCTGAAATATGATTTCACCCCAGCGGTTATAGATGGTTAGTTTTTTGATCATTTTGATGCAGTGACCGCCATAGACGATCAACACATCATTATTGCCGTCATAGTTCGGAGAAAATGCATCTGGCACATGCACGGCACAGGGCTTGACCGTCAGCGTCACTTTTGCACTTTTATTACAGGCTTCCAGCGGATCACTGGCAAAGATGGTGTACTTCACCGAGCGGTCAGGCCGGGCCCAGGGATCCGCACAGGACACACACGACAGCCCCGTACTGGGCTCCCAGCGGTATGCATACGGCCCATCCGGGTCGATCAAAGCACGAATCTGAACGCTGTCGCCCTGCACCATCGAAATGTCGCTGGCGGCAACGGACAATTCCAGTGGAACCACCGTAAGATCGGTAGTCACAATGCTGTCGCAGCCGGTAAAGGCCAGTAGTTTTTTGATGAATACTCCGGTAGTCCGGTATGTGGTGTCTCCCACCACAATGCTATCCCCTTCACAGACGGCGAAGGTCTGCGCATGCCTGACGATCGGATTTACCTTCAGATGCAGTGTGACCGTACTGTCACAAACACCGTTCATCCGCACTTTCCGAATGAAATGACCGGTTGTTTGATACGCGGTATCCCCCACGGCAACCTGCTGCCCCTCACAGATAACCGAATCAATTTCGGCTGCTGCCTCCTGAAATTTAATGGTATAATCCAGCTGAAAAGCGCATGATTCGTCCAGACTTGCCAGGGGCTCCACTTTCACAAAAAACTGGTCGCCCAGATTGGCCTTCACTTTGACAATCTGTGTCGTGGCGCCGTTGCTCCAGGTGTATTTTCCAAATCCCGCCGGGGCGATCAGGGTCATCAGTCCGTCGGCATCCGGACAAGCCGAAAGCGCCCTGATCTCCGTCTTAAGGCACTGCGCGTCAAAATAAGCATAGCCAAAATGCCTTTCCCGGGTACAGCCATGGGCAGTAACCACAATGGTGATCCTTTTTCCCACATAATTACGCAGGTCAATGGCGCCGGTGGTCCAGTTTCTGTACTGAATATCGCCTACTGCTTCAAAGCCATCCACGGCCTCCATTCCCTGAAGCTGAATTCCGTAATTGCTGCATGGAAGCACTGAACCGTCGCTGTCCAGTATCTCTATATAAAAGCCAGGCTTTTGAAACGGCTCATGCACCGCCCTGCCCGATGATGCTGAATTCTGAAGCACAATGGCAAACTTGTATTGAAAAAGTGTGTTATCCGGCGTGATCAGATAGCTGGTGCGGATCCGTGAAAAATCCCCTCCCTGAACCACATTGCCCAGGCGTAGCGAATGGCTACTCCCGGGAGCCACCATTGGGATCCCCGGAACCTTGGGATCAGTGCCGCTGGACAGGCTCGTCACCATGTGCAGATTACCTTTGGTGCCGCCGATGTCGGATGAAAAAACGGTTGTCTGGTTAAACTCACTCATGGTACCATAGCTGGTCTCCCAGCCCAGCGTGGTACCCTTTTCAAAACCGATATTGCTGCAGTCGACCTGTGCAGAAGCAGGTGTTTGTAACGAAAAAATAACACCAAAGAAGAGCAGAAATTTTTTCATACGCAGCAGGTTTATAAGGGCTTAGCTGTACTCATTGCAATTTATACATAATACGCCAACTTCTCTCCTAGTGTTGCGTAGTTTATGGGCGGTGGGCTTGGGGTACCCTTCGACCGCACGGGCGGCCGCTCCGCTCACCCTTCGACTGCGCTCAGGGTGACAGCTAGCCAACAGCTTCGAAAAAAGAATAGTACAATTTTAATAATTTTTGCTGACTTTAATGTTTTGCGTATAATATTCTGAAAAGTGTCATTTTTTTTAACTTAAATTTGTTCAACTAGAAAAATTCCATACTCCTGTCAAATTACCTTGCACGATAGACGTCGCAACTTATTTCAGCCGGAGTCAAAGGATTCATATATGCTCAACTGGTTATTCGGTAAAAAGGAACAAAAGAAAATTGATTTATCCAGGATCGGAATAGACATTCATTCCCATCTCATCCCGGATATCGACGATGGTGTGCAGACCATCGAGGAGTCTGTGGACATGATCCGCAAAATGCAGGAGCTTGGCTTCCGCACGGTCTACACCACCCCGCATGTCATCTGGGATTGTTACAAAAATACCCCCGACACCATTCTTTCAGGGCTTGCTGATGTGCGACTGGCCTGTAAAACAGCCGGCCTCACCGTGGAAGTACATGCGGCTGCCGAATATTTCATTGACGAGCATTTCACCGAGTTGCTCCATACGCCGGGTAGCCTGCTCACCCTGCCGGGCAACCGGGTATTGGTAGAGCTCCCCTACTCCACGCCCCTGATGAACACCTCAGAGACCCTATTCTCCATCATCGAAATGGGCTACACACCCGTGCTGGCGCACCCGGAGCGGTATACCTACTTTTATGCCGACCCGACGATTTACAAAACGCTCTGTGGGCAGGGATGTGAATTACAGGTGAATATCCTGTCGCTGGGAAGCTACTATGGCGAAAACGTACAGAAAATGGCCGACTGGCTTCTGAAACACGAACTCATCACCTTTCTGGGTACCGATGCCCACCGCATGCAGCATCTGGATATGATCGGAAAGGGAAGGAATGCGGATTTGATCGCTCATTACCCCTTCCAAAATGAAAAACTTATGAACTTATGAGACAACCAATTAGAACTTATTCTATATTTGCATTAAAATAATGGAATTTGCAGTTTTTGAAGCATTTACGGAATAATACAAATTCACAACGATGATCACAACCGATTGAAAAAACCTGAATAAGACCAGTAGCCGCAGCAGCTGCTGATTTAACACAACCATATATTACAATATCCCTTTTTATTGCTGCCATAATCCATGCAACGTTATACTCATGAAAAAAAAATATCCCATCACCCACGCACTGGGTTTGTTCTTTCCTCTTTTCATTCTTGGTATTTTTAGCTTAGTCACCTCCTGTGTATCCCCAAAGACCATTGTATATTTCCAAGGTGATACCCTGCGTTATTCATCCAGCACCATCACTCAGACCTACATTCCGACCATCCAGAAGAATGACATGTTATCCATCATCGTGGGTAGCCTAAGCGCAGAAGCCAACGAGGTATTTAACGCTGCGAACCAGTACGCAACCTCTACCACCAGTTACGGAACAGGTGGAGCTGCATCCATACAACCTTTTGGCTATTTGGTGGATGCCGAAGGCAATATTGAGTTGCCACTCATTGGCAAGGTGAAAGTAGAAGGCCTTCGCACACAGACTGCGGCCGATACCCTGCGTAAAAGATTACTTACCTATCTGAAAGAACCCTCGGTTACCATTCGCAACATCAACTTCAAAGTTTCAGTGCTGGGCGAAGTAAACCGTCCCGCAGTTTACAATATACCCGATGAAAAAATTACACTACCCGAGGTTTTAAGCCTGGCAGGTGACCTTACCATCTTCGGAAAAAGGGACAACGTCATGATCATCCGGGAAGAAAACGGTAAAAGGGAATACATCCGGGTGGATCTTACTTCCCGCGACATATTCGATTCCCCCTATTATTACCTGCACAAAAACGATGTGGTGTATATAGAACCTGTTAAAGCCAAAATGAATGCGACCGACAGAACGGTTCAGCTTGCTCCACTCTATGTCAGCATTGTTGCCGCAATATCGCTCCTTTTAGTAAGGCTTTTATAATCCTTCACACATCCAAAGTTTTAAACTATACCAGAGAAGAATATCTGAAAATCATAAGTATGGACGACAGAAATAATACACACCAATACGAAAATTACGAAGAGCCCGAAGAAAAATTTGATTTAAACAGTTATATACGCCGTTATCTGCGTTACTGGTACCTGTTTCCCATCTTCATCGCACTTACCATTACCGCTGCCTGGTATTATCTCCAGACGACACAACCCATCTTTCTGGCAAAAACAACGTTGTTAATCAAAGATGAGAAAAAAGGCATTGGCTCCGGAGCCGAAGGGACCATTATGGAAGAGATGGCCCAGTTCAACGGCAACAAACTGGTAGAGAATGAGATCGAGATCCTGAAATCCCAGATGCTCATGGGACAGGTGATCAAAGACCTCAACCTGGATGTTTATGTGGACGTAAAAGACGGCTTGAAAACCATCGACCTATACGCGAAAAGCCCGGTTGTGGTAAAGACCGAACTGATTTCTGAGTTTGCTTTGCATAATCCCATGTTGATTCACCTGGTAGACAGTACCAAGTTCCGTATCAATGATGAGGACCAAACCTACAAGTTTGGACAGAAACTCCGTAATCCCTGGGGACTCTTCATTGTCGAAAAAGGGGTAGCTTCGCCTTACAAAGAAATCCAGGTTCATTTTCAAAATGTGCAGGGGCTTACGGGCGGCATGCTGGGGCGACTGAGCGTGAGTGTGCTCAACCCGAAGAGTACGGTTCTGGAACTCAGTTTTGAGGATCCTTCTATTCAAAGGGGCAAAGATGTCTTAAACAAGCTGCTGGACGTGTACGTACAGTCCTCTCTGAATGACAAAAACAGTGAGGCCTCCAATACCCTTAAGTTTATTGAAAGTCGTTTGGGGCTGATTACCGGTGAGTTAGGTGATGTAGAAAAAGACGTGGAAGTGTATAAAACGTCCAAGGGATTAACCGACATCAGCGCGGAATCTCAGCTATTTCTGGAAAATATCAAAGAAAATGATGCTAAACTGAACGAGATCAATACGCAGATCAAAATTCTTGAAAGTGTCGATAATTTCGTACAAAATCCAGGCGTAGGCGCAGCAGCACCCGCCACCTACATGATCAATGACCCTGTTTTGGTTTCCCTTTTAACAAAATTCAATGAGCTGGACCTACAGCGGGAACGCTACGCACGTACCACGCAGGCTGGCAACCCCTTGCTGGAAACCATCACCACACAGCTGGCGCAGACCCGGCAGGCCATTCGTGAAAATGTGCAGAATCTAAGACGAGGCATGGATGTAACCAAGCAAAATCTGGAGGGCATCAATACGCGTTTTTCATCCGGCCTCAGGAGCATCCCGCAAAAGGAGCGGGAATACGTCGGTATCAAACGCCAGCAGACCATCAAGGAGAATCTGTACCTGTATCTTCTACAAAAACGGGAGGAGACGGCCCTTGCTTATGCCTCCACCGTCACGGATAGCCGGCTCATCGATGCCCCTGTCGCGTCCTATTTGCCGATTAAACCCAAACGCTCTACCATCTGGCTCGGTTCTCTTGCCGCCGGTATCGCTATTCCAATACTTCTGATCAACCTGATCTTTTTACTGAACAATACGGTGCAGCACCGGGATGAGATCGAGAAAATCACCCATGCATCGGTATTGGGTGAAATAGGCATGATGAAAACCATTAAGGGTCAGGCGCCTACGGAAAGCATCATCAAAATGACCAGCCGCAGTGCCGTAGCCGAGCAGTTCCGGGCATTGCGTACCAACCTGCAATATCTGGGCGATGGCAGCTGCCGCACTATCATGTTTACCTCCTCCATCGGTAGCGAGGGGAAAAGTTTTATCAGTATCAACCTGGCAGCCAGTCTCGCCTTTTCCGATAAACGGGTCATTTTGTTGGGGCTGGATCTTCGTAAGCCCTCTTTGCACGAACGCCTCGAAATTAACAACAAAAGAGGCGTCTCCAACTACCTGGTAGGGCAGACCAACCTGGAACAGCTCATCCAGAAAACCTCCGTTCACCCGAAGTTTGATGTCATGGCAAGCGGTCCATTGCCCCCCAACCCGTCAGAGTTGATTAGCAATGGACGACTTCCACTGTTGCTTGCCGAACTGCGTGAACAATATGACTACATTCTGATCGATTCACCACCTTACGGGCTGGTCACAGATGCCGCGCTTATCGCTGAATATGTGGACGCATCTCTGTATGTGGTGCGGTTTAATTATACGCTTAAAGATCACCTGAACCGAATCAGCGAGCTCCAACGCTCCAAACGATTCAAAAACCTGTCGATCATTTACAATGGCGTCAACTATGGTTCCGGCTACGGTTATGGCTATGGCTACGGTGGCTATGGATACGGCTACTACACCGAAGACAACAAAAACAAAGCCTTGGATGTGGGGAGCCGGTTGAAGAAGATGGTGGGGAAGGGGTGAGTTCATAATTATGAATGATGAATGATGAATGATGAATGATGAATGATGAATGATGAATGATGAATGATGAATTAAGGCTGGGTTGCGGGGGACAAAAGGGAGGATGGACCGGGGTCGCGGGTGACAATGATGACCGGGTCGATGGAGCGATTGAGAAGGCCCAAACGGTCAATGGATAAACGGTGGGGCCCGCACCCAAACAAACCTCTACCAGACATAGAAGTCCTTTATGTTGCGCGTAGAATGTAAACTATAAAAGGCAATCATTGTATATTTCCTATATTCGTGACATTTTTGTTGACTAATTATAAAAAAAGTATTATTTTCGAATTAGATTAATACAGATTAACAGTCCATTATCAACCTGGGCTCTTGATTTCAGCATAAATGCATTATCCTCTTACTCAACGTTATTTCTATGAAATTCTACAAGCCTTTCTACATACAGGTACCCGAACACACCGTGCCTGGGTTTATTATTGCACAGAGATTCACAGCATAAGCAAAGAGATGCACCGGGTTTCATTTTCTCTGTGCACCTCCCCTCTACCTCCGTGAACCTCTGTGTAACATTTTCGTGACCTTAGCAAACCAACACCACAAAATAATTAACCTATGAAAATCGCAGTCATTGGTACCGGCTATGTAGGCCTTGTAACCGGCACCTGTTTTGCCGAAACCGGAAACCAGGTAACCTGTGTAGATATCGACACCGCCAAAGTAGCACGCTTGCAGAATGGGGAGATCCCCATTTATGAGCCGGGTCTGGATGTGCTCTTTGACCGAAACATTGCCGAGGACCGCCTTAAGTTCACGACCAATCTGGAAGAGGGCATCAAGGACGCCAAGGTCATTTTCCTGGCCCTCCCTACCCCTCCGGGTGAGGACGGCTCCGCCGATTTGAAATACATCCTCGGCGTAGCCAACGATCTGGGTCCTATCCTTCAGCAATACGCCGTCATCATAGACAAAAGCACGGTTCCCGTAGGTACTGCCGAAAAAGTACGCGCCGCCATCGCCAAAAATGCCAAAGTGGATTTCGATGTGGTATCCAACCCTGAATTCCTCCGGGAAGGTGTCGCCGTGGAAGATTTCATGAAACCGGATCGGGTGGTGGTGGGCACTACGTCCGACAAAGCCAAAAAGGTTATGGAAAAACTGTATGCACCTTTGGTGCGTCAGGGCAACCCGGTGATCTTCATGGATGAACGTTCCGCCGAAATGACCAAATACGCGGCCAACTCTTTCCTGGCCCTGAAGATCACTTTCATGAATGAGATCGCCAACCTGTGCGAAAAGGTAGGCGCCAACGTGGACGACATCCGCAGGGGTATCGGAACGGACAGCCGCATCGGCAAACGTTTTCTTTTTGCCGGTATTGGCTATGGGGGAAGCTGTTTTCCCAAGGACGTGCAAGCCCTGGCCAAAACGTCTGCAGACTATGGGTACGATTTCCGCACACTCACCTCGGTGATGGCCGTCAACGACGACCAGAAAAAGCGTTTATTGCCACTCGTTAAGGATTATTTCGACGGAAACCTGCAGGGCAAAACCATCGCCGTATGGGGACTGGCCTTTAAACCATATACCGATGACATCCGGGAAGCACCGGCTCTGGAAAATATCAAAGCCCTGCTGGCAGCCGGAGCAAAAGTAACCGTATACGATCCGGAAGCCATGGCGAACGTCAAAAAACTGATCCCGGAGATCACCTATTGCCACACCGCCTACGCGGCCCTGGACGATGCCGATGCGCTGATGATCTTCACCGAATGGCCCCAGTTCCGCACACCCGATTTCGATAAAATGAGCAAGCTGCTGAAAGAAAAAGTAATCTTCGACGGCAGAAACCTATACGAACTAGAAACCATGCGCGAACAAGGCTTCGCCTATTACAGTATCGGGAGGGAAGTGGTGAACGGAGTGGCGGAAGTGGTGTGAAGAAGTGAGAAGTGAGATGTGAGATGTGAGATGTGAGATGTGAGATGTGAGATGTGAGATGTCAGTCTGAGCGAAGTCGAAGACAGTCTACAAGCAACACTTCGACTTCGCTCAGTGTGACAGGGTGGTTCCGCGCAGTGTGACAGGGGCGCCGGGCGGATGTACAATGTCAGTCTGAGCGTAGCGGCCGCCGCTGCGGTCGAAGACAGTCTACAAGCAACACTTCGACTTCGCTCAGTGTGACAAGGTGGTTCCGCTCAGTGTGACAGGGGCGCCGGGCGGATGTACAATGTCAGTCTGAGCGTAGCGGCCGCCGCTGCGGTCGAAGACAGTCTACAAGCAACACTTCGACTTCGCTCAGTGTGACAAGGTGGTTCCGCTCAGTGTGACAGGGTAAGTCAACTAAAACAACTTTTGAACCTTTGCGTGAAACTTAAACAAAAAAAAACCTTTGCGCCTTTGCGCGAATCTTTGCGTCTTTGCGTGAAACCTGTTAACTCAACGTTACAACAAGCAAAATGAAAATCATCCACATCATACTATCCGGAGGAGTTGGCAGCCGATTATGGCCGGTTTCGCGGAAATCCATGCCGAAGCAGTACATCCCCATGTTTGGGGATAAGTCGCTCTTTCAGCTGACCGCCGAACGCAGTAAGGATCTGGTGCATGAGACCATCGTCGTAGGCAACAAGGACAATTACCTCCTCTCCCAGGCCGATCTGATGCGGGCAGGCATTGACGCCTATGGGGAGATCATCGAAGCTGCACCGCGCAACACCGCCGCGGCGATTGCCTTTGCTGCCATGGCTGCTGAGCCGGAAGATGTATTGCTGGTAACACCGTCCGACCACATCATCACCAACGAAGCCGCCTATGCCAGCGCGGTCTCCGAAGCCATTGAACTGGCCAGAGAAGGCTACCTGGTCACTTTCGGGATTACCCCCACCAAGCCGGAAACCGGCTACGGATACATCGAATACAACGGAAACGAGGTCATCTCCTTCCGCGAAAAACCAAACGAACAAACGGCTCAATCTTTTCTAGACGATGGCCACTTCCTCTGGAACAGCGGTATGTTCTGTTTTCAGGCAGCCACCTATCTGTACGAACTGGCCGCCTTTGAACCGCATATCCTGGAAACATCCCTGAACTGCTACGAGGCACGCCGGGGAAGTTTTTTACCAGAAACAGAAACCGCCCTGATCCCATCCAAAAGCATCGATTACGCGGTGATGGAAAGATCGGAAAAGATCAGGGTCGTACAGACGCATTTTGGCTGGTCGGACCTGGGTTCTTTTGAATCCATATGGGAACACTGGGAAGGACAGGGCGAAATCCATCATTTTAAAGACAACAACTGTGTGGTAGGCTCTGAAAAACACGTGGAGTTTTTGGGGGTAAGCAATATTGTACTGGTGGAAACAAACGATGCAATTTTAGTCTTGGCCAAAAACAGCTCCCAGGATGTGAAGAAGATATATGAAAGACTGGAAAGAGAAAAGCCGGAATTGGTGAATTAGCTGCTAGCCGAGGTGCGACCTTGTCAGTCTGAGCGTAGTCGCACTTCGACTACGCTCAGTGTGACAAGGGGGCTACGCTCAGTGTAAATGTCAGTCTGAGCGTAGTCGAAGACAGGCAATACGACACTTCGACCGCACGGGCGGCCCCGTACGCTCAGTGTGACAGAGGATTACGCTCAGTGTGACAGGTGGTGACATGACAACAAAACAAATGTCAGTCTGAGCGTAGTCGAAGACAGTCTGAGCGGAGCGGCCGCCGCTGCGGTCGAAGACGGCACTTCGACTACGCTCAGTGTGACAGCACTTCGACTCCGCTCAGTGTGACATGGGCTACGCTCAGTGTGAAAAGAGACTTGACAAAACAAATGTCAGTCTGAGCGAAGTCGAAGACAGGCAGAACGGCACTTCGACCGCACGGGCGGCCCCGTACGCTCAGTGTGACAAGAGACGGCTCAGTGTGCCAAGAGGTCGCTCAGTATGACAATAGACTAACAAGAAACATGAAAAAAAGCGCCAAAATATACATTGCAGGACATCGGGGCATGGTGGGGTCGGCCATTCACCGGGCTTTGACGGCACGTGGGTTTGAAAATATCATTACACGGACCTCCTCTGCGCTTGACCTGCGTAACCAACAGGCTGTGGCCAACTTTTTTGCCGAGGAGCAACCTGAATATGTATTTCTGGCGGCTGCCAAAGTAGGCGGTATTGTGGCCAATAATACGTACCGGGCCGATTTCATCTATGAAAACCTGATGATTGAGGCCAACATCATCCATCAGGCGCATGTGCAGGGCGTTAAAAAACTGATGTTCCTGGGCTCCTCCTGTATTTATCCCAAACTGGCCCCGCAACCGCTAAAAGAAGAATACCTCCTGACCGGCTTGCTCGAAGAAACCAATGAGCCTTACGCCATTGCCAAAATTGCAGGCATCAAACTCTGTGAGGCCTATCAGGACCAGTATGGCAGCAACTTTATCAGCGTAATGCCGACCAACCTGTATGGGTATGGCGACAACTATGACCTGAACAACTCACACGTTCTGCCCGCCCTGATCCGGAAATTTCATGAGGCGAAAGAAGAAAACAAAGCGTTTGTGCAGGCCTGGGGTACCGGCTCTCCGAAGCGTGAGTTCCTGTTTGCCGACGACCTCGCTGCCGCCTGTCTGTTTTTAATGGAAACCTACAATGGGCGTGAGCTGGTCAATATCGGTACCGGCGAAGATCTGTCTATCAAGGAACTGACCGAGCTGGTTGCGAAAACAACCGGATACGAAGGTGAGATCCACTGGGATACCACCAAGCCCGACGGAACACCCCGAAAACTCATGGACGTATCCAAATTACACGGCCTGGGCTGGAAACACAGCATCGCTTTACCAGAAGGAATATCCCTGGCCTACCAGGACTTCCTCAAAAATCAAGAAATTTACACAGTATAGTTTAACCATATACCTTAGCCGCTAACGGCTAAAAGCCAATAGCTAAATACTAATCCCATGTCAAAAGTAGCACTTATCACCGGCGTAACAGGACAAGACGGCGCCTATCTCAGCGAATTGCTTTTAAGTAAAGGATACACGGTGCACGGTCTCAAACGCCGTAGTTCCCTTTTCAATACCGACCGCATCGATCACCTGTACCAGGATCCGCACGTGGATAATGCCAAATTCATTCTGCACTATGGCGACCTGACCGACTCCATGAACCTCACCCGGATCATCCAGGAAGTACAGCCCGACGAGATCTACAACCTGGCCGCCATGAGCCATGTGCAGGTAAGTTTTGAGATGCCCGAATATACAGCCAACGCAGATGGCATTGGTACACTTCGGATTCTTGAGGCGGTTCGTTTACTCGGACTTACCAAAAAGACCAAAATCTACCAGGCATCTACTTCCGAATTGTACGGATTGGTACAGGCGGTACCTCAATCAGAGACCACCCCCTTCTACCCCCGTTCTCCGTATGCCGTAGCCAAAATGTACGCCTACTGGATCACGGTAAACTACCGCGAAGCCTACGGCATGTTTGCTTCCAACGGTATACTTTTCAACCATGAGTCTCCCCTACGCGGCGAAACCTTTGTAACCCGTAAGATCACCCGCGCTGCAGCGAAAATTGTTCTGGGTTTACAGGATTGTCTGTATATGGGCAATATCGATTCCCAACGCGACTGGGGCCATGCCAAAGACTATGTGGAAGCCATGTATCTCATTCTGCAGCAGGAAGTTTCCGAAGACTTTGTCATTGCCACAGGTGTCACCACCCGCGTGCGTGAGTTTATCCGCAAAACCTTTGCCTTCCTGGGTGTGGAACTCACCTTTACCGGCGAAGCGGAAAACGAAGTAGGAACCATCTCCGGGGTTGACGCTGCACGTATGCTGGAACTGGGCATTGCTGGTGGGGAACATTTGAAACTGGGTACCACCGTCCTGAAAATTGACCCAAGATATTACCGCCCCACCGAAGTAGATCTGCTGATCGGAAATCCCGGCAAATGTGATGAAAAACTGGGCTGGAAACCCAAACATACTTTAGATATGCTCATTGAAGACATGGCCACTTCGGATCTACGGTTGTTCCAGAAGGATCAATTGTTGCTGAAAGAGGGATTTGGGGTTTTGAATTATTTTGAATAAACCTGTAGTACAACTGATGTCTCAATCCACTGTTATGCATTTGATTAGATGGATAGCCGCCCTTTTTGTAGTGGTTAGTCATATACGATCATTTTTGTTTCAAGATTTCAAATATTTAACGCAGCCATCCATTTTTACGAAAGTATTCTATCTTTTTACAAGCTTGGGGCATGAGGCAGTTGTAATTTTTTTTGTATTAAGTGGTTATTTGATCGGACGTTCGGTGATCAGTCAGAAAAAAAATGGCAGATTCGATATGAAAATATACCTAATTAATCGAATTAGCAGAATCTACACTGTCCTATTTCCCGCCCTCCTGATAACTTGGATATTTGATTATTCAGGAGCTAAACTGGACACAAACGGGCTATACAACAATGGATTATCAATTTCTGCACTCAATTTTTCCGTTATCGAAAGGCTTAATTTGTCGCATTTCTTGAATTCCCTTTTAATGCTTCAAAATATTACTCTACCGCCCTTTGGAAGTAATGTTCCTTTATGGAGCTTAAATTATGAATTTTGGTATTATATTTTATTCCCAATTATTCTACTCACTCTCACTTCGATACTAAAAAAAAGGATTACAATCTTAATTGCCTTTTACATCGTGCTAATTATTGCAATATCCAGTTTCCTTCCAATTCTAATATTGAAATATTTTATAATCTGGTTGGTTGGCTTAGTTCCAATATTTTTTCAAATGCAAAGGGGCTGGTTGAAATATATCACTGGAACTCTCTTCATCATGTGTCTGGTGAATAGTTCCATCGGTTTTCTTAGTACAACCAGCTTTGAAAATGATTTAATTACTGCACTAGCATTTTCTACATTTTTATCATGCTTTAATGAAGACGCTAAAAAAGGTATTTTGGATAGACCCAGTGAAATAATGGCCTCATTTTCCTTCACGCTCTATGTTATACACTTACCTTTTATAATGCTGTTCCTGACCATTGTGCAGCTGTTTGTAAATGTAGGATACAAGATGTATCCTACATCCATTAGTTTTTCACTATTTTTACTATGCTTAATATTTTCTTATATATTTTCCTATGTATTGGCAACAGTAACGGAATATAAAACATCAATCATTAAATCTATCTTGACGAAATTAACCGGAATAAACAACGCTAAAAGGAGTCAAGCGATTGTGGAATAAAAAAGTATATAAAATAAACAAAGAAATGCTTATCAAAGCTCTTAAATGACAATAAAAGAAAATCTTATTAAAAATGGACTTGCCACAGGGGTTGGAAAACTTATTAGAATCGCCGAACAGCTATTTTTGGTTCCATTCTTCATATCTGCCTGGGGAGGAGAATACTATGGAGAATGGCTAACTCTTACCATAATCCCATCATTTCTAGCATTCTCTGACTTTGGATTTGGTACATCAGCTGCCAATATTTTTCTTCTAAAATACACTTCCGGAGACGAACAAGGAGCCGCCAATATTGCCAAAAGTGGGACGTTAATGATCACAATAGTAGTTCTATTTAGTATCTTCTTATCACTAAGTATAATAATTGGCTTAGATAAATACGGTGTGTTCGACAAATCTCTAATCAAACGTAGTGATGCCATCCTTGCCATTTCATTAATGATAATAGCGAAGATCATAAATTTCTACAATCAATTTTTTGAATCATATTTCAGATGTGCAAGGAAGGCTGCTTTTAGCATAAACCTACAAACCGTTTATTCCGCAGCAAACATGTTATTAGGTCTAACTGTTCTATTAATCGGAAAAGGCGTGGTTCATTATGCTCTAATCAACTTAGCTGTTTCTCTGATCTTCAATCCAATATACATTTGGAAAGCTAGACAAATTCTTCCTATTCACAATCGTTATAAAGGTGTAATAATCAAATCCGAATTAAAGGAAATTGCCAACAAGGGTTTTGGATACTTACTATCACCTGTTTGGCAAGCAATATACTTTCAAGGAACCACTTTTGTTGTTCGGTTAACGCTCGGCCCCCTTGCTGTTGCGGTATTCAACACTACTAGAACCTTAGTTAGAGCGGTAAATCAGGTGTTTAACATGGTGACTCTCTCTGTTTTTCCGGAATTTCAATTCCAAATTGGCTCAGGGAACATGGAAAGTGCCCGACAGATATTCCGTTTAACCTTTACCATTGTGATAGTGGCAGCACTTGCAGGTATTATCTTCCTATATTTCTTTGGTCCATGGTTGTACGGAGTTTGGACCCATAAAACCTTGGATCCCCCTGCGGGCATGTGGAACGTATTTTTAGTCGGCATTGCGTTAAATGCGGTGTGGTGGACATCAACAATCACATTTCAAGCTTTAAACAAACCATACTACTTTACAGTTCTAGGTACGATTTCCGCTATAATCTCAGTGGGTGCCACCTATTTTCTTTCCCAATCTCATGGACTTCTTGGTACCGCTCTGGGTAGTATACTATTGGATCTAATACTTGCATTATCGATTTTACCAATGAGCTGCAAGTTACTAGATCAACCAATAAAAGAAATATTTTCAAATCTTAACTTGAAGCTCAAGCCCGCAAAATGAGAATAACCATTGCATCATACGGAGGCCGAAACTGGCTACTCGACACGGCGAAAGAATTGAGTGAACTCGGACACGATGTCAGATTCTTCTCCTATTTCCCGACAAAGAGAGCAGTAAAAATGGGGCTAAAAAAAGAATGTAGTTATTCCTACTTTCTGGTAGCTATACCCTTTTTAATACTTCTGAGATTAACCAAACGTGCACACTGGGCACTTTTCTTGTACCACTATTTCTTTGACCACCTTACAGCTTGGCTATCAGGCCCCTGTGACGTATTTATAGGTCAAAGCCCAATGCACGTCTATTCACTTGAATACGTTAAAAGAAAATACTCCGCAAAAATAATTTTAGAGCGAGGTACACGTCATGTTTTAGAGCAGGTAAAAGCACTATCCTTAAACCCAGCACTTAACGGCAAAAATCCAATGCCCGACATTTTTCTTAAAAGAGACCTAAAAGGTTACGAATTAGCTGACAGCATAACTGTACCTTCAAAAATAGTAGAAGAGAGCTTTATAATAAATGGAATACCAAAACATAAATTATTCGTAAATCCATTTGGTGTAGATTTAAAAGAGTTTTCACCAACAACATTAGATAAGATTGATACTTATGATCTAATAATAGTTGGTCAATGGTGTCATAGAAAAGGATGTGACCTATTAATAGAAGCGTGCAGAACCCACAAATTCCGACTGCTTCACGTTGGTTCAATAATTGACGTTGAATTTCCAAAAGACCCACTATTTACACACATTGACTCAGTAAATCAGAAAGAACTGAGACTGTATTATGCAAAAGCTAAAGTTTTTGTACTTCCATCCAGGGAAGAAGGTTTAGCTCTTGTGCAACCCCAAGCACTAATTTGTGGCTTACCAATAGTATGCTCCAAATACACAGGCGGCAGGGACCTACGAGCATTTATTGAAGACCCTAAATGGATAATCGAAATGGACGATCTTACTGTTGAAGAGTTATCCAATAGTATTTTTCAAGGAATTGAGTTATCCAAGCAACAGACCGGAGAACGATCATACTCAAGTAACATGGAATCCATATTATCTTGGAAAGCTTATGGAAAAAGATATAACAACTTCCTCATCGATTTATAATAAAATAAACACCAAGACAGTCAATTAGAACACTTGATCAAAACAAACACATACTAAGGCAACAAAAATAGCTCAAAACGTTTTATCCCGTTAATGCAAAAGACGGAACCGTTATTACGATATAAAAACACTCTTCATGAAAATATGAATTCAATAACGCAAATATTTGGAAACTAAACTATCAGCAAAAACAATAAATGGAAATAACATACCTATTTATTTCAATAGTAATAGCTCTTTTATACATAATTATAAAATACAAGAGACGACGAAAAAGTGATTTCATCCTTCCATCAACAATATTTATGTTGATGTGGGCAGCAGCTATGGTAGCTAGTGTTATAACTCAGACAAACAATCTAGATCCATTCGGATTCGACTATGAGGTAACAACGCAATATATATTCAAATTTATTGTGGTATCTCTTCTTGCCTTTTTGATTTCCGGGGAAGTAGTTCCAAATAGAACCAAATATCTAAAATTCGAAATAGGGTATATTGAACATTTACTCAATAAATTTAGAATATTCATATACTTATCCTTTATTCTAGGTTTAGTTCGTATCTTTTTAATAATCTCACTATTTGGCTGGAACTCATTATACGATTATCGCCAAAGTGCATTCTTAATATTCAAACTCGAAAGCGCAAAGAGTTATGCAATAATTAGTCAAGTGTCATCATATGTGTATATATTGGCCACTTTCTTTATTGTATTGCTGTCAATTAAACACGCATTAACCAGAATAAATACTCGTGAAATGATTGTCTATTTTCTACTATTTTCTGCTCAAGCAATGAGTATCGGCGGAAGAATGTTTGTAATTGACTTTATTTCGTGCTATTTCTTCATTTTCATACTAATAAGAACTCAAAACAAAAACCTATTTGAAAAGAAGGAGATATTACCGTTTATAACTTCGCTGGCAATTCTCATTTCCATTGTAATGGTAGTAGGTGTAATAAGAAACGATAACGATAAAAGTAGTAAAGAAATAACTAATGATACCTACTATACCAAGCTACTATATTTGCAAGATGGAATAGCATATACAACAATTCTGTTTAACAAAATACCAGAACAAACTCGCAATTTAGACCTAGGAAAAAATATTACCAGTATAGACAGAGAAAATACATCACTAAATGAATTTCGAAATAGAACTGATATGATAAAATATTTGCCATTGGTGACAGGTATAATTCCATATATATATTTTGACTTTGGTTACTGGGGGTCATTAATAATGTGGTTTCTAATATGCCTATTGGTAGAAAGTATATCAAAAAGAATGCTAAATAAAGGAACAGTTTTTGGAATATTGCTTGTCTTTGTATTTATAAGATTTTTTTATGATACACCATTAATGGTATCCAGTGGCAGAGGATTCTTTAGATACCTAATTGTTTTATTAATCGTATATAGTCTATCTGATAAATACTTTATGAGCTATCGGACGTGGAAACAAAGGTTCTCCCCAAAAAAAGGTCAGATTAATAAATTACCTCTAAAAAAAAACAGTATAGAAACAAATTTCTCATCATAAATTAAAAATGATCATATCCACCATAAAAAAAATAATTAGACCTATAATGCAAAAATTAAGATTTCCCTTGGCAACTGTAAGTTTCCGATCAGTTGTATCCTTAGATAGTACCTTAGGCGAAGGAGTCAAAATTTTTGACAACGTAAGAATAGGAGGATGCCATATAGCCTCCTTTTCCTACATTGGATCGAACTCTAAACTTGCAAGGACCACTATTGGTCCTTTTACAAGCATAGGTGCAGATGTAATTTGTGGACTTGGATCACATCCAATTGATTTTGTGTCAACATACCCAGGGTTCTATTCGAAAAACGCTTCAGGGTCTGTCTGGTTCGGAAATGTTCATGATTTCGAGGACAAAAAGAATGTTCATATTGGAGCAGATGTTTGGATTGGAACAAGGGCAATAATCTTAGATGGAATAAGCGTAGGACACGGAGCAATAATTGGTGCGGCAGCAGTTGTCACTAAGAATGTTCCACCTTATGCGGTTGTTGTTGGGGTACCTGCCAAAATAATCAAATACAGATTCAACAAAGAACTTTGTGAAAAGTTGACAGAATCGGAATGGTGGAAGCTCACAAAGGAGGAATTAAAGAATGCGTCAATATATATGGATGATCCTGAACATTTCTTAGAAATGATTAAAAAACACAAATAGCAAAGTAACATTAATCTAACAATGATCCATCTTACCGCTCAAAACAAAAAAAAAGTAAGACAGCTTCTTTACTCATGGAGGTATCCTGGAGATATACTATTTTGTTTAGTGAAATTAGGACTCTGGCATCATTCTTGGAAATTATATGGTAAACCAATAATTCACAAACATTCGAAGGCTGAGATAAAAATAGGAAAAAATTGGACGGCCTGTAGCGACCCCTATTACAATTCCATTGGTGTGTTTCAAAAAGTTATAATTAAAGCTCTCTCTCCAAATTCTAAATTAACAATAGGCTCCAATGTAGGAATGTCAGGTTGCACAATTTCTTGTTCTTGTAAGATAACAATTGGTAACGACACATTAATTGGTAGTGGAGTATTGATTACAGATAGCGACGCGCATCCAATTGACCCAGAATTAAGACATAGTTCAAAACATATCTCTAAGTCGCCTATAAACATAGAAGCTAATGTTTTTATAGGAGCTAGATCTATTATTCTTAAAGGAGTCAATATAGGTTATGGTGCTGTTATTGGTGCCGGATCAGTGGTTGTAAAAGATGTCCCAGCAATGAGCATTGTAGGTGGAAATCCAGCCAAAATAATTGGAAATACACAAAATGACCAAACGAATAAAACCTATCTATAATATGACAAAAAATAACAACTCACTGATTTTTTGGTGCGGAGCAATCTTAAATCATAAAGGACTCAAAAGATATAATGGAGAAACTCCTGCTGCAAGCCAATGGTCGCGTGGTTTATTAAATGGCCTAATACAGTCAAAAGTAGATGTAAAAGTTTTTGCCCCAATTTGGGATTCGTATTTTCCCAAAGGAACATTAGTACCAAATAATTCATCTTGTTTAGAATCGAATTTTGATCAAACAGAAATACCCTACATCAATCTACCTTACCTAAGAACTGAAAGCGTAGCTTTATCTTTATATTACAAGCTAGAAAACAGTATTAAAGAAAAAAAGCCATACGCAATTTTAAACTACAATACATACCCGCACTACTGTAAAGCCTTAAAAAAAATAAAATTAAAATACCCAGAAATAAAGTGGATAAACATAATTTTAGATCTCGACGACCCATTAAAAGACAATTGGTCCAAGTTTTTAAAAGATACTGAAGGATCAGATGGAAGTGTATTCCTATCATGGTGGGGATTTGAACATGCACCAATTCGTAATAAACTTCATTTGGATGGAGGTTGGGATGGCCTATTGCCAGAAAATATTACACCCATTACTCCAATATTTTTATATGCAGGTAAATTCGCAAAATATGGAGGAATTCAAGATATCATTAAATCAATACAATCGTATCCTAGACAAAATGTAATCTTTGAGTTTTATGGTAAAGGGCGATGTAGAGAATTAGAAGAACTAGCTAAATATGATAACCGGATCCAAATAAAAGGATTTGTTTCAGACGAAGAATTGGACGAGGGATGTAAAAGAGCAACAGCATTCTTAAGTCCAAGGGAAACAGAATTTCAGGGAACTCGAATGATATTCCCGTCTAAGATCCTATTCTATGCCAAATATCAGAAACCTATAATCAGTCCTACGCTTCCTGGACTTTCTAGTGATTATGATTCCGTTCTCATTAGGGTGGCAAATAATAGTGTACAACAATGGATAGATTCAATGGAGTCCGTTGTAGAACTTACCTTTTCGCAGAGAAATCAACTAAAATCAAAATTTCAAGATCTACTTACAAAGAAACACTGGAATGCACAGGCAAAAAACTTAAAAAAGTTCATTTTACAGGAACCACAAAACCAGCAAGAAACATATACATATGGTAAAATCAACTAAAATAAAACACAAGGTAGCTGTAATTTGGGGAAAGTGGGGCCCGTATCATCATGAGAGATTCCGAGTACTATCCGAAAAATACGGAGTACTCAATTGCGTTGGAATTGCTTTGGCAGGGAAGTCAATCAACTATCAATGGAAATCAGTTGAGAATACTAACAACGATAGTACATTTATAACCCTATATCCAGGAAAGAATCAAGAGACTCTGTCTCCACTTAGAATAGCCATTGACTTTTATAAAATTATACGAAAAGAAAGGATTGAGGTTGTATTTCTACCAAGCTACTGGCCAGGACGATCAATAGCTCTATTAATAGTCGCTAAATTAATGGGGTTGAAATGCATAATGATGAATGAATCCCATGCTGGAACAGAAAAAGCAAAAGGAATCCGAAAGGTAATCAAAAAAAATATAATCAAGTTATTTGACGCCGGGCTTGTTGGAGGAACTGTTCAAATTGAATACTTTAAATCCCTTGGCATGTCACAAGACAGACTATTTAAAGGATATGATGTTGTAAATAACAATTACTATGAAGAACGGAAAATATACTCCGAAGAAAATGCAGACAAAATCAGATACAAGCTCGGATTACCTAAAAAATATGTCTTGAATATTGGACGAATGGTTCCCAAAAAAAATCTAGATGTTTTAATTAAAGCGTATGCACAATTACAAAATGACATATCAGATTCAGAAGAAAGCATTTCACTAGTTTTAATAGGAAACGGCGAAGAAGAGAGCAAGTTGAAAATGGTAGCGAAATCATTAGGCTTATTTGTTGAAGATTTGATCCCGGAGACAACTCCCAATAATCCAAAAACAGTCTACTTTGGTGGATTCCGTGATATTGACGACAATTCACTTATATTTTCGCTGAGTACTGTTTTTGTTCTTCCCAGCTTATGGGAAGAATGGGGCCTTGTTGTGAATGAAGCAATGTCATGTTCAGTCCCAGTTATCGTGTCGGAAACTGCAGGTTGTAGTAAAGATTTAGTAATTCCATCACTCAATGGCTTCATTTTCGACCCAAAAAATTCATGCCAACTCTCCAATTTAATTGTAACGATTGCTCGCAACCCTACTTTGCAAAAAATGATGGGTATGGAATCAAACAAACATATAAAAGACTGGTCATGTGAGTTATTTGCTACCAATGCTATTAAAGCAATCAAGGTCTGACCAACAATATTATTCACCCATAAAAATGAAAGTTCTTCGTATAATTCCTAGTATGAATCCAAAGCATGGTGGCCCATCTCAAGGTATTCGTAATTCCGTTCCTGCACTGAAGATAATAGGTGTAGACAATGAAGTGGTCTGCTTGGATAGTCCTGATGAAGAATTTTTAAAACAAGATGAATTTACTATTCATGCAATTGGTGCATCCAAAAGTAGCTGGGCTTACAATTCGACTCTACCTAGTTGGTTGAAACAGCATTATGCCGAATACGACGTAGTAATTATACATGGCCTCTGGTTATACCATAGTTATGTTTCAGTCAAAACAATATTAAATCAACGAGAAAACAATTCTAAGCCTAAGGTTTACATTATGCCTCACGGGATGCTAGACCCGTGGTTTCAAAAAAACAAAAACAGAAAAATTAAAGCTTTGCGCAATGAAGCATACTGGCGACTGATCGAGAGAAATGTCGTCAATAGTTCTGATGGCTTGCTTTTTACATGTGAACAGGAACTTCTCCTGGCACGAGATACTTTTAAGGGTTATCGTCCCAAGAGAGAGCTCAACGTAAGCTATGGAGTCCAATCGCCCCCATTATTCACTGATGCTATGAAAATTGCCTTTCGGTCCAAAAATACACTACTAAGTGTAAAACCGTATTTGCTGTTTTTAAGCAGGATTCATCCTAAGAAGGGTGTAGATATGTTAGTTAGTGCATATATTAAATTGCAAGACCAAAACCTAAACCTACCAGATCTTGTAATCGCAGGCCCGATTGAAGGAGAATATAGTGAGAAGATAATTGCGATGTGTAAATCATCACTAAATATTCATTTTACTGGGATGTTGCAAGGAGCTGCTAAATGGGGTGCGTTCTACGGATGCGAGGCATTTATTCTTCCAAGTCATCAAGAGAACTTCGGAATCTCGGTAGTCGAAGCTCTTGCCTGTAGTAAACCAGTTTTAATATCCAATCAAGTAAACATTTATAAAGAAATCGAAGTCGGCGGTGCTGGACTTATTGAAAGTGATACTATAGAAGGAATCGAAAACTTACTTCTTAAATGGACTTCTTTGAAAACTGATCAAAAAAACCAAATGAGTAACAGGGCTAAAGAAGTCTATCTTAGACACTATTCGATTGACCAAACTGCCCTAACATTGAAGCAAGCTCTTCAATCTTAAAATAAATATGCAAAATCAAGATACATATACCTCAGCGTCATTCTCATTTAAAAATCGATTAGGAAGACTCTTATGGAGTGTTATATCATTCTTGTTTTTCCGTTTTACCCCAAAACCTTTGCATGAATGGCGTTCATTTGTACTTAGATGTTTTGGCGCGGAAGTTGGAAAAGGGGTGCATGTATATCCCAGGGTCATAATATGGGCGCCATGGAATTTGAAACTGTATGATGAATGCGGCGTCGCTAACGGAGCTATATTATACTGTCAAGGAAAAATTACAATTGGGAAAAGAGCAATTATCTCTCAGGGAGCTCATATCTGCGCCGGGACTCACGACTACACAAGGCATGGACATCCGTTAATTACTATGCCAATCACAATTGGTGATCATGCATGGATTGCAGCTGAAGCATTTGTGCATCCCGGTGTTACCATTGGCGAGGGAGCAGTAATCGGTGCACGGTCAGTTGTGACGAAGAATATGCCAGCATGGATGGTTTGTGCAGGACATCCATGCAAACCAATTAAGGAAAGAATCATGTCATAATTATTTAAAATTTGACGCCGTTATGGATAGCAGAATTGAATACGTAGACTTTATCAAGGGTATTGTTATATTTCTAATGGTCATGTTTCATATACCATATGTAGAAATTATTAAACCGTTTATGCCTTTTGTTTACTCCTTTCATATGCCAATCTTCCTATTTTTTTCCGGCTACTTTATTAAAACTGCCAAGCCATTAGCTGAAAGATTTTATACTTTGTTGAGATCGCTGTTAATTCCATATGTAATCTTTGAAATAATCTATCTTGTAAGCTTATATATAGCTGGGAAAATGGGCTTTTCTTTTCAAAACAGTATTTCTATCCTGAATTTTGAGTTAATTTTTCATAAGGTATTCATAGCACCCATCGGAGCTTACTGGTATTTACACACGTTAATCTTTTGTATGATATGTGTTTATATTATTGACCACTTCGTAAAAAGTTTACTGAATAGCATTATCTTAATAGCACTTTCAAGTTACATTTTTAGTGAGATAATAGAGGGACTAAAATTTGGAAACTGCCTTTTCTTTATAACAGGCTACTATTTTAGGAAATTTTCTATTGAAGTTCCGCTCTCTCTGGTTTCTATAATTCCGATTTTGTTGATTGCCATATTGAATTTTGAAACAATTAAAAGAGGAACTCTAGAGTCTTATGGTTTAGTATTTTTTTCAATATCATTTCTGGGATTGGCTTACAGAAATACTAAGACTTTCTTCATGACCAAGTTATTAAGCCATCTAGGTAGAAATACACTCATCGTTGTATTGTTACACCCTATTTTTCTAAATTTATTCAAGTTCAGTTACAAGTGGTTCCAAGCTTTTGAACCAACCGGCTTGTTTTTCATTTTCCTGATAACGGTAATTACAATAATAGCTTCAATATTCTGCTCGTTAGTTATGGATAGACTGTACGTAAGTAAAATATTATTTGGCAAGAAGATTTACGTACCCGTTATAACCTAAATGAATATCATATTACAAGAACACAAAAATAAACAGAAGGTAATTTAAATAAGTGGCGATAATGAGTCCACAATTTAAGATGTCAAAAGATTAATTATGATATCCATTCTCATTCTTACAAAAAATGAAGAGCAAGACCTTCCTGGTTGTCTTGCTTCCGTTACATCATGGTGTGATGATGTACATGTCTTTGATTCATACAGTGATGATAAGACTATGGAAATTTCCAAGACAGCAGGTGCGTTTATCACCCAAAGAAAATTCGACAACTGGTCGGCTCACCAAAATTGGGGTTTGGCAAATATCACCTTCAAACACCCCTGGGTGCTGTATATTGACGCCGATGAGCGGGTTTCGGAAAGTTTGTATACCGCCATTCAGTCGCACGATTTTACGAATAGTACACATGTAGCTTACGAAATTCAGCGAAGAGACTTTGCCTGGGACGGAACCTGGCTGAAATATGCGCAGATGTCGCCTTACTATCTTCGTTTATTTCGCCCGGACAAAATGAGATACGAGCGGCTGGTTAATCCGGTATCGATTCCTGATGGCAGCGTGGGCCGGCTACCGGGCTTTCTGGATCATTACCCATTCAGTAAAGGTTTTCGTTACTGGATTAACAGACACCTTGGCTATGCCGATATGGAGGCTACCATGCGTTTGGAAGATATGGGGAAAGGCACCCAGTTTTCTGTAAAAAAGGCGCTTTTCAGTAAAGATTTTACAGAAAAAAGATTCCATCAAAAGGGCCTGTTTTATAAGCTCCCTGGCCGTCCACTTATCAAATGGCTGTATATGGTCATTGTGCGACGCGCTTTTTTGGATGGCACTGCTGGCCTTACTTATGCTACCCTGCAAGCCATCTACGAATACTTCATTGTCTTGAAGACCAAAGAACTCCTGAATGACCGGCCCTAGCGTTATCTCTAAATACATCCTGGTAATACTACTTTTTCTGGTAATATTTTCCGTGTTTTATTTCAGCTGGGTACCCGATCCGAACATTGGCTCCATGAAGATATTTCCAACACGAATAGGTCACCTAATCAATGACTACATAAATCTTAGAACAGCCATCCCCTTCATCCTACTTGGAGCCATACTTGAATCTGGGCTTACTACAATCAACGGGGTCTATAAAAAACGCTCGTTGATCATCCTGAGCCTGGCAGTGATTGTCACCGTTGCCGAAGTTGGGCAGCTTTTCCTACCTTACAGGCATTTCGACTGGATGGACATGTTTTGGGGCATAGCCGGTTCAGTAGCAGGAATGTTTTTGGCCTGGACTTGTAAGTGGCTTTTAAGTTAAAAAGTATTCTCTGATTGCAAATGAAGATATTAATCTACGGCATCAACTTCACCCCGGAGCTTACCGGCATCGGTAAATACACCGGCGAAATGGCTTCCTGGCTTGCTGCACAGGGGCACACGGTGGAAGTAATTACCGCCCCCCCCTACTATCCCGAATGGGAAGTACACAAGCATTACAGAGGTAGAGGCTGGATCGGCGAACGAAGGAACGGCGTCACGATTCAAAGATGTCCCTTGTACGTCCCTGCGAAAGTCACTTCTGTTAAAAGGATCATTCATGAATTTTCGTTTGTGGCTGCTACCCTCCCTATATGGCTACTCATGCTCTTTAAAAGGAAATTTGATATCGTCATCAGCATCAATCCACCTTTTCACTTGGGCATTTTGCCCTTTTTGTATGCAAAACTGCGTGGTGTGAAATACATCAGCCACATTCAGGATTTACAGGTGGATGCCGCCAAAGACCTGGGCATGATCAAAAACCAGCAAATGCTGAACCTGATGTTTGCGATGGAGAAATTCATCCTACGCCATGGTGCGGCCGTCTCGACGATCAGTCCGGGCATGCAAAAAAAGATTGAAATGAAAGGAATTCCACGGGAGCAGATTTTTCAATTTCCCAACTGGGTGGATGAAAAGGTCATTTTTCCGTTGAGCCCGGAGCAATCGCTCAAAAAAGAATTTGGTTTTAAGGCAACCGACCGGATCGTGTTGTACTCCGGAAACCTGGGTGAAAAACAGGGCCTGGAGATGATCCTGGAAGTGGCCGGACAGTTTCGTCAAAATCAGGATATCTATTTTGTCATTTCCGGTACCGGTGGTGCTAAAGAAAAACTAACCCAGCTTGCCAGGGAATCCGGGCTTGAAAATGTACAATTCCATCCCCTACAGCCCTACGAAAAGGTATCGGCGCTATTGGCTATGGCGGATGTGCATCTGGTGCTGCAAAAAAAATCAGCGTCCGACCTGGTGATGCCCTCCAAACTGACGGGTATACTGGCCGCAGGCGGATTGGCCCTCGTGACCAGCCTGCCCGGCACCACCCTATTCGACCTGATTACGACACATCAGATGGGCATCGTGGTGGAGCCTGAATCGGCCGAAGCACTCAAGGAAGGAATTGAACGCGCACTGTTTACGGATACCAGCCAACTCAGAGCCCATGCCCGCAGCTACGCAGAGCAACACCTGTCAAAGAGTAGTATACTGAAAAAGTTCGAGAACAAATTGTTCGAACTTACTCTGTGAATCAATCAAATATCATTTTGACCTGTAAGAGCATTACAATAAAAAATATAATTAAATCTACATCAAAAAAGAGAAGGTGGCATATCCATTTTAGACTATGTCAGGAATAGTTATAATAATTAAAATTATTAATTTAGTTAATATTCTCATTATCAGCAATTTAAAAAATATTTAAAAATTGAGCTCTTGGCTTTTAATTATAAAATTCGTAAACTTGTTGTAGAAAAGCTTCTAAGAGATTTGAAAATTTCATTACAGCTAGGCAAAGTCTTATCCATTTCAGATTAAAGTCGCGCTGCAGGAATTTAGGATTACAGGAAGAACAAAATAAGCACTCAACGTTCATAATCGATACTTTTACTCAACGTTATATGAAAAATCGCCTCTCCGGACTCCTGCCGAAGGTGCATCTATGGACCGATGTGGTTCTGCTGAATGCCTCCTTCATCGTAGCGTACTACGTTCGTTTTGATTCGGTTTCTGAGATACCAGACAACCGGTATGTCAACCTGTTACTGGTAGGAAACTTACTGTGGCTCCTGGCCACCCATCTTTTCAAAACCTATCAGTTCAACCGCCTTTCCTACAGCATCAACCGCCAGTCGCTCAACCTGATCAAGGCGAGCATTGTACACGGCGGTGGGATACTGGGCTTCCTGTACTTTACCAAACAGGGTGAGGCATATTCCAGACAGCAATTCCTTTATACCTATAGCTTTTTTGTACTGAGCGCCATTGCGGTGCGGATGCTGATGATGTATGCCATCCATCTGTACCGGGAAGCAGGCTACAACTTCCGTACCTATGCGATCATTGGCAACGGCGAACTGGCCGGCATGATCGATGGCTTCTATGCAGACCACAAGGAACTGGGTTACAAAAAGTGCGGCGTTTTTGATGTGCACGATAAAGGCAATGAGATGGATCGCCTGGAGCATTTTCTGGAACGGGTACAGCCCGATTACATCTACTGCTGCCTGTCGGAAATGGACGATACCCTGGTAAAAGGGGTGATGCACGTAGCACAACGCCAGAAAACACAGGTGCGCCTGGTGCCGGACTTCCGGGGCTTTATGACCAACATGGCCACCATCGAATACCACGATATGTATCCCGTGATCCAGGTAAATACCAAACCGTTCTCCAGCATGGAGGAAGCCACAGTGAAGCGTGTATTTGACGTAACCTTCTCCAGCATTGTGATGATCCTGGGTGCTCCGCTCTTCTTACTCTTAATGGGTGTGGTAGCGGTTTCTTCTCCGGGTCCTGTGTTTTTCCTTCAGGAACGGTCAGGTCGTTGGGGCAGACTTTTTAAGGTAATGAAATTCAGGACGATGTATGTAGACGCCGAGAAATTTGGTCTTCAGCATTCGCAGGGTGATCACGATCCAAGGATCACACCGATAGGACGGATATTACGTCGGTCACGCCTGGACGAACTGCCACAATTTTTCAATGTGATCAAAGGGGAAATGTCCATCGTAGGCCCACGCCCGCTCTATAAATATGATGTGGACATGTTAATGAAAGAAGCACCACACGAATTTCGTAAGCTTCTTACCGTAAAACCCGGTATTACGTCCATCGGCCAGATCAAAGTAGGCTACGCCTCTAACCTGGCAGAAAACGTACAGCGCCTGAGATACGATCTGCAGTACCTGCGGAAATACAGCATGCTCACCGACGTAATGCTCATTTTCCAAACCGTACAGGTGATGGTACTGGGAAGGGGAAGATGATGGATCGGGGACAAGGGACAAGGGACCAGCCTCGTGCTCACATGCCACCCGGCAGCCATGTCACACTGAGCGTAGTCGAAGTGCACACTGAGCGTAGTCGAAGTGCACACTGAGCGTAGTCGAAGTCCACACTGAGCGTAGTCGAAGTGCACACTGAGCGAAGTCGAAGTGCACAACAAAAAAAAGCCTCCAAATAATGAAAGATACACTTATACTAACCATCAAAATGAAGTAAAATGAAAAAAACAAAATTATCTGTGATCCTGTATGTACTGGCTTTGATGCTGGTGATGTACAACTGTAAGAAGAAGGAAGAGCCGTTTCCGACGGAGCCTAGCGGACCTGGCCTCGAAGAGCTGAACAAAGTGAAAGTTGAGCCTATCACGCCTACCACCCCTGCTGCAGTGACAACCACGGCTGGCACGGTGGGTGCTTCTGCTGAATCCGCAGCAGTAAATGGTGCCCTTTCCAATATCGCCACCACCGGTGTAGTTCCCGCCACTGTGACAGCAGCTGGTGCGGCTGTAACTGCGGCGTTGCCTGCGGCCGACGTAACGGCTCTGGCCGCTATCACGCCTGCTACCATTGCGTCTGTTTCGGCTACGGGTGTGGTACCTGCGGAACTGAAAGCCATTATGGACAAAGTGGCTGCAAACCCAGCCTTAAAAGCTTATTTACCCAAGATTACCCTGCCTACCGTTAACGGTGTTACGGTCAACGGCCGGATCGGTGCTATAGAAGCCATTGAAGCGATTGAAGCCGTGCAGGTAGAAGACGCCTGTCTGGTGGCTGCGGAAGCAAAGTTCCAGGAAAAAAAGACACAACTGGATGCTGCTAAAGCCGTTGAAGACGGAAAAGTAACCACTACGTACAGCACCGCGGTTGCCGCGCTGGCTGCGGACGAAACGAGTTGCAAGGCATCCGTGCCTGCGGCGATGACGGCTGCCCGGGCGGCCATACAAGCGCAGATCGACAAAGCTTACGCAGACCTGGAGCCCATCAAGGCTACCCTGGGTGATCAATTGTATACGGCGCTGTATGCTCTGGTAGGTATTCAGGCCATTGGTGCTTTTTCAGGCTTACCAGCATTGGAGGCTGCGTCTATCAACGCCTGTACCGCCACAACCACAGCAAAAACTACAGCCCTGCAGGCTGCGCGTGATGCGGATTTAGGTAAGGTTAACACTTCTTATACCGCCGCGATTGCAGCAGCTTCTGCGGCCAGAGCAAAACTGATTGAAAGCTGTCACAACCAGGGTGGTGGACAATAATCAGGAAGATCTTTTGAAAAAAAATACACATAAACGGAAGGATGGCTTGATGCTGTCCTTCCTTTTGTTGCTTATGCTGGGGCAAGGCGCACTGGCCCAGGTGAACCTTTCGGGAAAACCGGGGCTGCTGTTCACGCCCACGGCGGTGGAGACCGAAGACGGCTTGTTTCGTTTTGGGTACAATTACAACCCAATCAGGTATTCCCTCAGGGGACGGAACAGAAATCCGGAACGTATCTTATACGCCAATGTAACGGTTTTGCCCAGGCTCGAAGTGAACATCAACTTTTTACAGATGATCAATACGCCTACACGAAAAGTAAAAGAAGCGCTGGGAGATCGTCAACTTGACCTGCGCTACCTGATCCTGAAAGAAAAGAAGAAACGTCCGTCCTTAGCCGTGGTCATGACAACCCCTTTCACCATCGATGGGGCCATGTTAACACATGCAGTCATGGCCACCAAGAATTTCACCATTCAGAAAGATCTGATCCTGGAAATGAGTGCTGGTTTTGGAAGCCCTTACTACCTGTATCGCAAGGAAAGCAATCTGGAGAATTCCAGCCTGCTAACGAATCTTAAGTGGCAGAAGAAAAGTGAGGACAATTATAAAAATCATTATCTTCAGGGACCCTTCGGCGGTGCAGCCTTGCGGTACAAAAAATGGGGCGGCCTGATGGTGGAGTACGATTCCAAACACATCAATGCCGGTGCATTCGTCACTTTGTTTAAACGGTGGACCATACAGGCCGGCTTGCTCAACGGCGATCAGGTGATGGTGGGTACTTCCTATGCTGTTTCCTTACTGAAACCCTCTAAAAGGCTCAAAAAGTTAAGTGATGATCAAAAATAGTATCGCGATCTGTCTGCTCATGCTTTCCGCTGCCCTGCACGCGCAGACCTTTGAGCAAAATTACGAGCGTAAAAAACTTGCCCTTAACCTGGAGAATATCATCCGGCAGGGCACACAGATATCCTACGAAAACAGACTCTACCGTAACCCGCTGATGGGCCTGCTGGAAATGCGGACTGTGGCAGGAGATACGGCAGGACTCACGCTCGTGCCCTTGTTTCAGGGCTTTCCTGTCGGCAAGTACCAGGTGGGCGGAGGTGTACAATATGCTGCCCTCTCGGACAGGGAGCAGAAAGCCATTTTCCGCGCCAGGAATTTTCCGCTGCATCTGAAAAATTACAAGCTGGATTTCTGGATACAACCGTATTTTGCTGCCATGTTCGGTAATTTCAGCCGTCCGGTAGAGAGCAACACCAGCGTGGCACTGCAAACGCAGCTTTTCCTGTGGCCGGGGTTTTCGCTGAGTACGGGGATCTTCTTTCCGATCATCAACCAGATGGACGGCAGGCCACGAAACGTGCGCCCCGCTCCTACTTTTGTGAACCAGTTCTATAACCGCGGCAGGCACTTTGTCAGCGCTTCTGCCGGTTTTTTCAACAACGACCAGTACGGTCTCAATGTACAATACCGGCACGCGGACCTGAACAAAGCTTTCTCTTTTGGACTGGAGGCGGGTTTAACGGGGTTTTACTACTACCCCCTTGGCGGGATTTATTACGAAGATCCCGACAATCTGTTGCTCCTGGCCGATGTTGCTTACCGGTTCCAGCGATCGGATTTTACGGTGAAGCTTTCAGGAGGACAGTTTCTATGGGCCGTAAAAGGCGCCCGCATGGACCTGATCCGGCAGTTTAACAACGTTGAGATTGGATTTTATGCCACCGCCACGCAAAATGGCTCTACCCTGGGCTTTAATTTCGCGGTACCTATTCCTCCAGGCAAAATAGTGCAGGGCAAAAACATCCGGCTCCGGACCACCGATGAATTCCGCTGGGAGTATACCTATACCAGAGGCTATAAAATTGGAGAGCGTTACAGACTTGGCTATCAGCTGGATCAAAAACTAAGGCAATACCACCGGGATTACCTGAACCGACAGCTTGAGGCCGCATCCGAATGAAACCTGATAGGTATATCTGCGAGACGGATAAATATTACTTTGCCAGAATAATCATTTGCATTTTACTTTACATTGCGAAAATATGATATCTATGAGGTAATAAGATGGCTCTTAGCCGAATAAGATTAGGATAAGTAGGAATAAGGGTTGTTAATTATGGCCTAAAATCAAACATTTCTACAAAGAATATTTTGCCAATAATAAATTTATCCTACATTTGCATTTAATAATTCTTTACCTTACTCAACGTTGTGAAGGTCTGTCCGCGAAAGCGGGCAGGCCATTTTTTTTTTGGGAGGATAGCATTAAAAACGCATTAAAATATGGCTATTTAAGATCCTCTTATGATTGCCCGGCACGATGCGTTTTCCCGCAGAGGACTTTTAAGACCCTAGATGGATTATAGGGGGTGAAGAAATATACAATGAAGCATTTCTTGAAGACCGGCCTTATGCAAATTAGGAAATCAGCTTGCTAAGCACCGTAAAAATCGCAGCGGCGCCCGCCAAAAAACTGTTTGACGACGTTAGGAGGAGCGGTCCGCCGCGCGGTTTTTTTTTTTTAGGTGATTAGTGAGCGGATTTCCGTTAAGATTTGCGTACAGCCTTGACTTTTTTTGCGGTCCGCCGCGCGGTTACTTTTTTGTGTCAAGACAAAAAAGTAAAATCTATAAACTGGGCTGAGTACTGTTTCTGCCTTACTCACTAAAAATCATATAGGACCACTTTTAACCCTATATTTGCAAAATAACACTCACAAAACATTTAAGGATGAAAATCGTAGTTCTTGGCGCTTCCGGGCAACTGGGCAGCTGCCTGAAAAAGGTAGCAGAAGAAAAAAATATCACAGACATCTCATTCCCTTCGGAGCAGGACGGCAATATACTTGACAAAGGGCTGCTGGATAAGTTGTTCAGCGCGGAGCAACCGGCTTACGTGATTAATTGCGCCGCTTATACCGCGGTGGATAAAGCAGAAGATGAGCAGGATCTATGCCGGAAGGTGAACCGGGAAGGGGCGGCGAACATTGCAGAAGCATGCGTAAAGCACAACGCCGTACTGGTGCACATCTCCACCGATTTTGTGTTCAAGGGCAATATACCAAAAGTCCTGTCCGAGACAGATCCTACGGACCCGGAAAATATTTATGGCCTCACCAAACTGGAAGGCGAACAGGATATTGCCAGCATACTTCCTGCACATTTCATCCTCCGTACCAGCTGGCTCTATTCGGAATATGCCAATAATTTTGTAAAAACAATGCTGCGCCTGGGCAAGGAAAGAGATCAGCTCGGTGTGATTGTGGATCAGGTGGGCTCGCCCACGTATGCCATAGACCTGGCAGCTGCCATCCTGGATATCATCGGGTCGGGTAGTACTGCCTATGGCATTTACCATTACAGCAACGAAGGGGTCACTTCCTGGTACGATTTCGCCAGAACCATCTTCGATATCAGCAACACCCCGGTGATGCTTAACCCGGTGAAGACCTCCGAATACGTCACCAAGGCCGTAAGACCCGCCTACTCCGTGATGGACAAAACCAAGATCAAAAATACCTTCGGCCTGGCCATCCCCTACTGGAGAGACAGCCTGACGGTGTGCCTGGAAAGATTGCGGTAATGGGCATGGGGCTTGGGGCATGGGGAGACGGCTTGCTCCTTCCTCCGTCCTCCCATTCCTCCATCCTCCTCCCCTCCTACCGCAAAACCTTCACTCCCTTGGGCGCTTCGATGGTGGATTTGATCTTGCCGTCGGCCTGTTTTTCATGCCGGATTTTCACGATACCCATCGGCGTGGGATAGGTTCCTTCCACCCACTGCAAATCGCCGAGATTGGGTTGAATGCGGATGGTTTTACAGCCCGCCTCCACAATACTGACGCCCAGTACGTGCTCCGAAAGCCAGGCCGTGGGGCCGGAAGCCCATCCGTGGCAGAGACTGTGACGCAGGTTTTTGTAACAATAAGCACCAAAGTCCCCGTGGATATCGTCTTTCCCGGCCGGGACCAGTTCATCGATCGGGGCTGCATTTTTGGTCCAGGCCAGATCAAAATCTTCCCAGAAAGTAGTGGCACCCATGTCCAGCATACCACCCCAGTAACTGCGGATGCAATCCAATGCCCCCTGATAATCTTTGGCAGCCGCTTTGGTCTGAAGCATGTAATATCCGTAAAAAGTAGAGAAGCGCTCGCACTGCCCTACTGAGATCACTTCTGTATTGGCTTTTTCTGGAGAAATCAGTCCGGCCATTGCCAGTAAGGCAGCGGCCTGTTTGGACTGATTGGCGTCCGGCACGTACAATTTCAGACGGGCTGCTGCCTCCCGGCATTTAATGGACTGCGCGGGTTCATCCAGAATGGTACAAAGCTCCGCGCCGGCATCCAGCGTCATCACCAGCATCGCATGAAGTCCTGCATGAATTCCCTTTGGATTTTCGCTCGAAGGCCAGTCCAGAAAACGTGTTCCATCCAGGTTTTCCATATTGTCCCTGGTTTTGGACATCAGCAGGTCCAGAAGCGCCACCAGGTATTTTTGCTGCTTTCTCAGGTACTGGAGATCGCCCTGATTTTGATACAGATCCCGGTGAATGAGCACCCACCACATGGAGTAAGCACTAATGCCATTCATCCAGGCGGGCAGTACGGTGATATCCCGCACATGGTCCAGACTCTTCATCACCACCTCGTTTTTACCAAAGACGGTATGGATGGTCATCACTTCGGGATGCATATCCCCTACCCACACCAGCCTGTCGCGCTTGATGCCATCCCACAGGTACTCCTGCATATTGAGGTGTACGGTGTAGGCACCCGTGTTCCAGATCTGATTGAGCCGGTCGTCGTTACTTTTAAATGAGCCCAGGTACGGAATGTCGCGATATTCGAATATGCCCCTTACTTCTTTCAGCTGAAGCTCCCGGTTGGTGTCGATCAGATCGATACGGACAAAGCGAAAGCCGGTGTTTCCGATGTTCAGCACACCCAGCCAGGGTACCTCAATAGAGAAATCACGCATGGCGTGGTCGTTGGTAGCGCCACTGAGGGTATCAATATCGGACATGGCCTCGCTGACCGATTCTCCAAAGCGGATCCGGATGCGGATGGGTTTCTGATTGGCGGGCATATCGGTCACCAACTGAACCCCACCCTGTATCTCCTTCCCAAAATCCAGCACAAGGCCAGGAGTCACCCCTTCACTGCTGACCATTTTACAAAAATGCTGATGCACCAGGTTGGCCTGCCCCGTTCCCTTACGTAAAAGATTTTCGGCACCTCTGATGATCGTATCGGCCCTGTGCGACTGCCATACAATTCGCTGAGGCGTGAGGTATTGACGAATGCGTGAATCTTTCTGGGCTTCGAAACTCTGGTCAAAAACAGGCGGAAGCCCCTGGCTCAAACACGGGATCGAAACAAGACAAATCAAACAGCAGACGGAGAGTAAATGGTTTTTCACAAGATGGAGGTTTTGATCAGGTATAAATATGGCAGAATTTTTCAAAAAAATAAATAAGGTGCTGCGGCCGGGTGGCGAGATTAAACATGCGCCGGGCCGAGAGGGATCAGTATGCTCCGGTAAAATTAGCATACTCTGGTGAAAACTGATGAAAACCCTTTAAGGTGTAGTCCGCATGCTCCGGTGCGTTCCGCTCTCATCACTAAAAGGCGGGTAGCATATGCCGGAATGGCAGGCGATTTAAATGAATCAGCGCACTTTGCTGTTCCGAAGTCTTCCGGACTTCAAGGGTCAACATACGCCGGATTATCCGTGTTAGTCGAGGTGTGCGTATTCGTGAAAATGTAACTTATGAGGCCGTTCGGGCATAAAATTATTCATAGTTTTATACTGAATGAGGTGGTTTAGGAAAGCGGCACACATTTTTGCATAAATTTTGCAAAAATGTAGAATCAAAAAAAACAAAAGCTCGTCGAAGTTACGAACCCGTATTCAAGGCTGAAATTCTAAAAATGCTAATTTCTGGCAAAAAAGTTAGTGAGATTGCTGAGACTTTTGGAATTGCTAAAAAACGGTCCGCCGTCGCGGCTGCTGTATCGTTGGAAAACTTTATCTACAATGAAGACAAACCGCCCAACGGCCCGGTCGCTACAACCGCTCTTATCAAAAGGAACGCCCTAAAAGCTAACAGCTAATAGCTTACAGCCAACCGCTAACAGCTAACAGCTAACAGCTGACCGCTGACCGCTGACCGCCAACAGCTCTTTACCACATTTGAATTTGCTCCTTCCTGAAAAGGGTTATACTTTTGTCACCAGTAAAGGTTAAAAAGTCTCCTACATGAATAAGAAAGAAATTATTCCGGAAGATCGGGACGGCTTACCTCCGTTTGTAAAATCCTGGCCTCAGCTTTACACCATCCTGATCCTGGCACTCGCTGCCCTGATCGCCTTCTTCTATTTATTCATGACCCATTTTCAATGAGCTATCTCGACTGGATTGTACTGTCCCTAACCCTGATTTTCGTGGTTTCGTATGGCATTTACCGGAGCCGGGAAAAGCATACGATGGATTCATTTTTACTGGCGGGACAATCGCTTCCCTGGTACCATGTGACCCTGTCGCTGATGGCGACACAGGCAAGTGCCATTACTTTCCTCTCCGCACCGGGGCAGGCGTACACGGATGGAATGCGATTTGTTCAATTCTATTTTGGCCTGCCGCTGGCGATGGTGATCCTTTGCATTACCTTTGTCCCCAAGTTTCACAAGCTCAAAATATTCACAGCCTACGAGTTTCTGGAGACCCGGTTTGACCTCCGCACCCGTGGCCTGACTGCCTTTCTATTTCTATTACAGCGTGGCTTGTCCACCGGCTTGTCAATCTACGCACCGTCTCTGATCCTGTCGGCCATTCTGGGCTGGGACATTACCTATACCAATATTATCTCCGGAGGAATTGTGATGCTTTACACCATCAGCGGTGGCTCTCAGGCGGTGTCACACACCCACCTTCAGCAAATGGGCATTATTACCATCGGCATGGTGATCGCCGGGGTGACGGTTGTGAAACTTTTGCCGGAAAGTATCTCCTTTACCGATGCCCTGCATGTGGCCGGCAAGATGGGCAAAACCAACCTGATCGATTTCACCTTTGACCTCAACAACCGATATAACGTCTGGTCCGGACTCATCGGTGGATTTTTCCTCCAGTTGTCCTATTTCGGTACCGATCAGTCTCAGGTGGGGCGCTTCCTGACCGGCAGCTCGGAGGGGCAAAGCAAACTTGGGCTGGCCATGAACGGACTGCTCAAAATACCCATGCAATTCCTTATCCTACTGGTGGGTGTGCTGGTCTTTGCATTTTATCAGTTCACCAATCCGCCCTTGTTTTTCAACCGGACCGCGGTTGAGGATGTGAAAAAGACCATGTACGCGGATGAATATGCCGGTCTGGAAAAAAAACACGCAGACATCCAGGCGGGTAAACATGTTCAGGTCATGGCACTTACCGATGCCGTCAAACGGGATGACCAACCGGCTATTGAGCAATCACGCACCGTGCTGGCCGACATAGAAGCGCAGGTGAAGGAAGTCAGAAAAGAGGCTACAAAACTGCTGTCCACCGCAACCGGCGGCGAAGTGAACGATGTCAATTACATATTTCTGCGGTTTGTGATCGATTATCTGCCCAAAGGACTTGTGGGTTTGCTCATTGCCGTCATACTACTGGCCTCCATGGGCTCGGTGGCCGCGGCCTACAATTCGCTGGCTTCCTGCAGCGTGATCGATATTTACAAGCGGATGTACCGCAAAGATTCCTCCACGCGTAATTATCTGGCCGCTTCGCGCTGGGCTACTTTCTTCTGGGGCGTTTTCTGTATTTTTGTGGCGCAGTATGCCAGCCGACTCGGCAGTATGATTGAGGCCGTAAACGTGCTTGGATCGCTATTCTATGGCGTTATCCTGGGTATATTCCTGGTGGCATTTTATTTCAAAAGTATCGGAGGGAGGGCTGTATTCTGGGGTGCGGTTATCGGCGAGATTTTTGTCGTGTTCAGTTATTGGAAAGATCTTACTGCATTTTTATGGTTGAACCTCATCGGATGCGTATTGGTCATCTTTTTTGCTGCCATTATAGAAAAGATCTGGCCGGAACCTAAAAAAGTAATGGCCTGAGGAGGTTTCTCCCGCCGCCCATAACGCTCCGCCCAGGCTAATGATGTAACCGACTGCTTGATTTGGTTAATCTCCCTGCCCCAAAAGCCATTTTACTCAAATGGAAAGCAGCTCCTTGGGTGATACAAGTACACCCAAAAAATCTTCACCCTGGGCCTCAATGCCCCCAATAATTTAACTATCATACTAAATTATGATAATATTCCAATTATCAGCGTGATAATATCATTCATTTGAGAAAATGATGAAACTAATTCGCTTCCAAATACCTTCTTAAATACAATTACGGATGCGGAGCAGGGACAAGTATTTTCATTTATGTCACCATTTGTTACATAGTGTTTTACTAAGTTCCCGAAATGCATTTCCCTGTTTTCGGATTGTTTTGCCTCTTGCCGTTGGTCAGGAGAAACAGTCTGGCAGGTAATGAACCAGTCCATGATCACCACATTTACAAATGTTATTTAAAAACTTTACCTGCATGAGTTATAGGTACAAGACAGAAAAAAAGATTCTTTTGGTTCTGGGTACAGCGTTCATTTTTTTACAGCCCCAACATTTACTTTTTGCGCAATCCGATTCACTGTATCGGAGTACGATCCGTACCGAAAGTGCTGTGCTTACCAGCGCCGGATTGCAGGATGTCATTCAATACGCGCTGAAAAATCAGCCTTCTATCCAGCAGTCGGTCATTGACGAGCGCATCACGGAAAGTCAGATTCGCAGTAAACTGGCAGACTGGTATCCCCAGATCAATTTCAACTACAACCTGCAGCACAATTTTATTTTACAAACCAGCATCATCGGCGGAAATCCGGTACGGTTTGGGGTTAATAATATTTCCGCTGCACAGTTTCTGTTGAATCAACAGATTTTCAACAAGGATGTCTTGCTTGCCAACCGCACCAAAAGAGATGTGCAGCTTCAGGCCAACCAGAACACCGTTTACAACAAGACCGATCTGACGGTAAATGTATCAAAGGCCTTCTACGATGTGCTCGCTACGACCCAGCAAATCCAGGTAACAACAGAAGATATACTCCGGATTGAGCGCAGCCTGAAAGATGCAAATAATCAGTATAAGGCTGGCATTACCGACAAGATCGATTTTAAAAGGGCTACTATCTCGCTGAACAATACGAAAGCTGCGAAAAAAAGCAACGAAGAACTCCTGAAGGCCAAGATGCAATACCTCAAAACATTGATGGGATACCCTTTAAATCAGGACTTTACAATCCGCTACGACAGCCTTCAGATGGAGCGTGAGATATTGCTTGATACCTTACAAAACGCTGATTTTCAGACCCGAATCGAATATCAACTACTCAACACGCAGAAGCGGCTGCTGGAGGCCAATGTACTTTACAACAAATGGAGCTACCTGCCCACGGTGGCACTCAATGGCGCATACAACATGAACTTCCAGAATAATGTTTTCATTGATCTCTATGGAAGAAACTATCCCAATTCATTTGCAGCAATCACCCTGGCTTTACCCCTTTATCAGGGAGGCAAGCGTAAGGCCAACCTGAACGTGGCCGAATGGCAGGTAAGACGCGTAGATCTGGATATTAAAAATCTGCAGCTGAATGTAAATTCGGAATATACCGCTGCCATCGCCAATTACAAAAGCAGTCTGGCCAACCTGCTTTCTCAGAAGGAAAATGTGGACCTTGCCCGAGAGGTATACGATATCATTCAGCTTCAGTATAAGTCTGGCATCAAGACCTATCTGGAAGTCATTACCTCCGAAACAGATCTACGGCTGGCCCGGATCAACTATTCCAATGCACTTTTTGACGTGTTGGCCAGCAAGATTGACGTACAAAAAGCACTTGGACAACTCAATTTTTAGAAAAACAAGGACAATACCATGGAGTACCATCTCTATGGAAGGCAGATAACCACATTGAAAATATGTTCATAAATTCCACAAAATTTTACCTGGCAGCATTTGCCGCATTGACCCTGCAATCCTGCGGGAAGAAAGATCAGCAACAGCAGGCAGGTCCGCCACCGGCCGTAGCCGTTACCTTGCATGACGTCACCACCGGAGATGCGGCCTATTATGACGAATACCCGGCATCGATCACACCATTGAATGTGGTGGAGCTGCGCCCTCAGGTGAGTGGCTTTATCACAGGGGTTCATTTTCAGGATGGGGCACGGGTTTCCAAAGGCCAGCTACTCTACTCCATTGATGCGCAGCTCTATGCCGCCAACTACGACCAGGCCGTGGCCAATCTGAAAGTACAGGAAGCCAATGTAGGCAAAGCGCAAAAGGATGCCGACCGCTACCATGAGCTGGATAAAAACGATGCTGTTGCCAAGCAGCTCGTCGACAATGCTGATGCTGCACTGGAAGTGGCTAAAAAACAGGCCGACGCCGCAAAAGCGAGTATTTCAGCCGTTCAGACCAGTGTGCGTTACACCAAAGTATACGCTCCGTTTACAGGGGTGATCGGTATCTCGCTTGTGAAAGTGGGTGCCGCCGTAACAGCCGGGCAAACCTTACTGAACACGGTGTCGACCGACGGACAACTTGCCGTTGACTTTAATGTGGATCAGAAAGAAATATTCCGGTTCACCAGCATGCTGAAAAAGTCGGCTGCCTCTGATTCCACATTTACACTGGCATTTGGAAGTGAAATATATCCTTACCCGGGTAAGCTTTCTTTGATCGACCGGGCCGTGGATCCGCAAACCGGATCGATAAAAACGCGGTTAATCTTCCCCAACAAGGATAATCTGTTGCGGGCAGGCATGACCGGAACGGTAAGGGTGCTGAATAACGCATCGGAAAAATCAATTATCATTCCGTATAAAGCGGTTACAGAGCAACTGGGAGAATTTTTCGTTTACGTGGCTGGTGACAGCAGCAAAGTTAGCCAAAGAAGACTGGTACTCGGCAAACCTGTTGGAACAAACATTATCGTAAAGGAGGGTTTAAAAGAGGGTGAAAAAATTGCCGTGGAGGGTGTACAGAACCTACGTGAAGGCGTGACCATCAAAACCGATACGGCCCGTGTGGCGTCGCCGGGTGGAGCAACCACCAGGTAAGATACCTCTTCCACTCCTTCGGTTATTAAAACTTTAAAAGAATGATTGCAGATATTTTTATAAAAAGACCGATCACGGCGATCGTCACCTCGATAGTGATCGTGCTTGTTGGCCTCATCGCATTGACAACGCTTCCCATAGCGCAGTATCCGGATGTTACCCCTCCTACGGTAACGATCTCGGGCAACTTTACCGGAGCCGACGCCCAGACCGTCGAGCAGACCACCACGACGGCCATTGAAACGCAGGTGAACGGTGTCCCCGGCATGAGTTACATGTCGAGCAACAGTACCAGCAGCGGACAGAGTAGTATCAATGTGGTGTTCGACGTGGGCACGGATGTGAACATTGCCGCACTTGACGTTCAGAACCGGGTAAGTGTAGCGGAACCAGCCTTACCCGATGCAGTTAAACGCCTTGGACTGACTGTGAGGAAAAGACAGCCCAGCATTATGATGGCCCTCGCATTCTATTCCCCCAAGGGTACCCATGATGCACAATTTATCGGGAATTTTGCCAACATCTATATCAAAGACGCCCTCCAACGGGTAAAAGGGGTCGGTGATATCATTTCCAGGGCGGATGATTTTGCCATGCGTATCTGGCTCAACCCCGACAAACTGGCCAGCTTAAAAATGACGCCAGCTGATGTATCGGCAGCGCTTGCAGAGCAGAATTTACAGGTTGCAGCAGGGACCATAGGTGGAAACCCGCAACCCGGTACACAGAGCTTTGAATACAGTGTACTGACCAACAGCCGGCTAAACACCCAGGAACAATTTGAAAATATCATTGTGCGGGCCTCACCTGCCCAGGGAAGTGTGGTGTACCTGAAAGACATCGCCCGGGTGGAGCTCGGAAAATTCGACTATGCCAGTAATGCCCTGGTGGAAGGGAAGCCGGGTGCTTTTGTGTTGATCTATCAGGCACCGGGAGCCAATGCACTGGACACTTACGACGGTGTGATGAAAGCCCTGACGGAAATGAAAAAAACGTTTCCTAAAGATATAGACTACATCATTCCGGTGGAAACAGCCTCCGTCGTACGGGTATCCATTAAAGAAGTGCTTCAGACGTTTGCAGAGGCCATGATCCTGGTAATCATCGTCGTGTTTCTGTTTCTGCAAAACTGGCGGGCCACGCTGATTCCCATTCTGGCCATCCCTGTTTCCCTGATCGGAACGTTCATATTCTTCATTCCCTTTGGTTTTACAATCAACACCCTGACCCTCTTTGCTTTTGTACTGGCGATCGGGATTGTGGTAGATGATGCCATTGTGGTGGTAGAAGCGGTGCAGCACAATATCGATCACCTGAAACTTTCACCTAAGAAAGCCACCGTGAAAGCGATGAAGGAGATTTCAGGCCCTGTGATTGCGATCGCTCTTATTCTGGCTGCAGTATTTGTTCCCGTGAGTTTTGTTCCCGGAATCGTTGGAAGGCTTTACCAGCAGTTTGCGATTACCATTGCGGTTTCGGTATTGTTATCCGCCTTTGTTGCCCTGTCACTGACGCCTGCATTGTGTGCCATGATGCTGAAACCTTCCAAAGGAGAAGGCGAAAAGAAAAATCTTCTGGAAAAATTCTTTGCCAGGTTCAACCGTTGGTTTGACGGCCTGTCGCACGGGTACACAAGAGGTGTAGCCAAATGGATCAAGGGCACTCCATACGTCATCATCATGATGATCTGTCTGTTTGTGGGACTTGTTTTTCTTTTCCAGAATAAACCTTCCGGTTTTATCCCGGTGGAAGACGAAGGGCGGCTTTTTGTCACCTATGAAATGCAGGAAGCCACGTCTACGACCCGTAACATTGCCATGATGAAAGACATTATGCAAAAGATCAGCTCCATTCCCGAGATCCGTACCGTGGGTGGACTTGCCGGATTGAACGTGATCAGCTTTTCCAACAAGTCCAACGTGGGTACAATGTTTGTCAACCTGCACCCGTGGGCGCAGCGCAAAGGAGCCGAGCACCATGTTCAGGCGGTAATCAAGGAGATACAGAAACGCACGGCTGGCATTAAGGAGGCACGTATTCTGGCCATTGCGCCGCCGGCCATTCCGGGACTGGGCGCAACCTCCGGGTTTACCTTTCAGCTGCAGCAAACCACCACCGGTGACGACATCAAGCAGTTTGAAGGCGTTACCCGAAAATTTTTGGCAGCGGTGAATCAGAGGCCGGAAATAGGCATGGCTTATACCTTCTTCAATGCCAAAACGCCGAGTTACCAGATAGATGTAGACCGCGATAAAACGAAAAAGCTGGGGGTACAGGTCAATGATGTTTTTAGCTCACTCTCTACGCTGTTGGGTAGCTCTTATGTAAATGATTTTAACCTCTATGGGAGGAACTACCGGGTCATGGTGCAGGCAGACAGCAGCTTCCGATCCAGTCTGGATCAGATCAACAAATTTTATGTGCGCAACCGGGAAGGTAACATGATACCGCTCAGTGCGCTGGTGAGTAGTAAAGTGGTAGAAAATCCGGCACTGATCTCCCACTACAATATATACCGTTCTGTGGAAATCAACGGAACACCCAAGCCCGGATTCAGTAGCGGACAAGCCATTACGGCTCTCAAGGAAGTGGCTGCCTCTACCCTGCCCGGTGGCTACGGCTATGAGTTCTCAGGAATGAGTAGTGAAGAAATTAAGGCAGGAAGCAGCACGACTACCATTTTTGCCATATCCATTGTGTTCGTATTTCTGTTCCTGGCGGCGCTTTATGAAAGCTGGTCCATTCCGTTTTCGGTACTGTTTGCAGTACCTATCGGTGCACTGGGCTCCATTATCACACTTACTTTGCTGCCCAATTTGTCCAATAACATTTATGCACAAATTGGTTTAATCACACTGATCGGTCTGGCCGCCAAGAATGCCATTCTGATTGTGGAGTTTGCAAAGGAACGTGTAGATGGTGGCATGGAACTGGTCGCAGCCACGCTGGAGGCGGTGCAGCTGCGTTTGAGACCCATAATTATGACCTCTCTGGCCTTTATACTTGGGGTATTGCCTCTGGCGTTTGCCAGCGGAGCAGCGGCCGAATCCCGCAAGACCATCGGCTGGACTGTATTTGGGGGCATGCTTGCCGCCACATCACTGGCTATATTTGTGGTTCCGGTTCTATTTGTACTGATTGAAAAATTCAGTATGGGCAAAAAGAAAAAAAGAGAGATCCGCCTGGCAGGCGACAACCTTGACCATTAATCCGGGCCATGCCCGATTCGTAGCGATCAACTTCGTTTGAATTGTTCTGTTTGAATCAACAAGCCGCCCCTTAGTACGAGGGACGGCTTGTTGATTCATGTCCTCCTCATTTTCTTTCGTGGAGAATTACTGGTGGACAGGCAGATATTGATCCGGCTTATACAATTAAGTGTACAAAATCGGCCTCAAAAATCACCATTGCGGAATCGACTTTTGTTTAAATAACGGGCCGCAAATTTAATTTATCCAATCAGGCATGAAATGATCTTCGTTGGGTAAATTCTGCTATCTTTCGCTTCAAAATCTGTAGACGTTTATTATGTATGTTAAGGAAGTTTTTTCGTTGTGGCGGCTTCTCCGGGATATCTGGGTAGGTGTTTTGGCAGTAACCACCTATGCGGCCTTGGTTTTCTATTTATACCAATACCATCACTGGCATTTTCTCGAATTTCCGATTTCGATTATTTCGATCATGGGTACCGCACTATCGCTGTTACTCGGTTTCCGAACCAACTCCGCCTATGACCGCTGGTGGGAAGGTCGGCAGATATGGGGCACCATTGTGAATGAAAGCAGAACACTGGTGAGACAATCCCTGGCGTTTATCGATAATACAGATGGTGAAAAGGATCAGGTAATAAAACACATCGCCCATCTGCAGATCGCATGGTGTTACGCTCTGAGTAATTCACTGAGACGGGAACCGGTACTGGTCAATGCCAATTTATACCTTACCGAAGAAGAGCTGGCCTATGTGGCCCGGCATGACAACATCCCCAACGCCATTCTCTACCTGATTGAAATGGAAGTGGCAGGCCGATACAGGAAAGGGCAATTGACAGAGCATTTTTTTCAAAATATGGACCGTACGCTACAAATCCTTTGTGAGGCGATGGGTAAATGTGAAAGGATCAAAAACACTATTTTTCCTACCCAATACAGTTTTTTTGTACATCTGACGATCTTTCTCTTTACCATTATCCTGCCCATGGGCCTCATTGCCAGTATTGGACGTATCGCCATTCCGGTTACCTTTCTTATCTCTTCCCTGTTTTTCTATGTGGAAAGCATATCTTACGTGATGCAAAACCCTTTTGAAGGCAGCCCCAATGATACTCCGATGACCTCCATATCACGCACCATTGAGATCAATCTGCTCCAACTGATCGAGGCGCCACAGATTCCTGACAAAATCCTGCCCAAAGATGGGTATGTCATGTAAAAAGGGAATTTAAGAAACCATGCCAAATCAAAAACAAATCACTCAAACGTCTGTATCGATCAGAACAATGACCTTCGGGGATCTTCCATACTGTACGGAGCTGGTCCGCCAGGCATCCTGGAACCAAACGGAGCAGGACTGGAAACGCGCCATCGATCTTGATCCGGTTGGCTGCTTCCTGGCCGAAGCCGCCGGCAAGCCGGTAGCAACCACAACCACCCTATGCTTTGATGATATTGCCTGGATCGCCATGGTTCTTGTGGATGAATCCGCAAGAGGACTTGGCTTGGGGCGAAAAATGCTAGAGCATGCCCTGGACTTTCTAAAGAAACGACAGGTAAAAACGATCCGGCTGGATGCCACTGAGATGGGAAAGCCATTGTACGGCAAATTGGGATTTATGGAGGAATACCAGGTTATCCGATACATGCGGCCTGCTACAAATGACCTACTGCCAGCGCCGGCGAACGTCATGCGCAAGCAGCCAGTAAATGAGAAAATCCCTGCATTTGATCGTCGGATATCTGCCACAAACCGGACAAATCTGATCTTCCATCTTGACCAAGAGAAAGACAGCCTACTGGCAGCAAGATCGGACACAACGGGAAATCTGACTGCCTATGCGGGTGGCCGGCCAGGTAACCGGGCATTTCAAATAGGTCCGGCGGTTGCCCTCGAGGCTGATGACGGGAAGGCGGTACTGGATGCTATTTTACTGCAAACCAGTAGCCGAGCAGTATTCATAGACATTCCTATCGAAAACCCTGCGGCCATGGACTGGGCCATTTCAAATGGTTTCCGGGAACAGCGAAGATTTACCCGTATGTATCTGGGCGAAAAAGTGAGGGATCTTCCGCAACATATCTGGGCCAGCTTTGGGCCTGAAAAGGGCTGACAGGAAACGGTTTCTACCGCATCTCTTTCATCTTGGTTGCATACCGCTTGCCCAATTCATCCGCAGAAGGAGAATCAAAGTGTATGCCATCACCGTTGTGAACAAGCCCCTCGGAAGATACCACACCCGTGTGTGGCACCTTTTCCGGCAGGCTAGGCAGCACCTTATTGATATGCATGTATCCGGTTTTGTATTGTCCCAGTTGCCCCACGATAAAGGGAAGCTTTTCATTATTCACCAACATACGAACCCTGGATATCAGCGAGGAAAGGCGATCGAGGTACACGGCTGCCGAATCGGGGTTACTGTCGCTTTCACCCTGATGCCAGATAACCCCCTTGATCACCCCCTGCTTCATCCCAGCCAAAATCCGCGCCTCAGCGTCATCCCATGGATGGCTGCGGGTAGGCGAATCGTAGGCACCTGGGAGCCATTTGTTAATGGACGTCCCTCCTACTGCACAGGGAATAAGCCCTATCTTTCTGCCAGAAGAAGCATCGGCCATAGCCACACCGAAGGCAAGGCCAGGCCCTACGCCTGCAACCGACTTGTCGAAATGCAGCGGATGACTCGCAGTTACCCACTCATTGGCTTTATTCAGCATCAGCACCCTGGGATCAGACATGCTTTTATAATCGTCGGTTATTTTCCCCCGCCCGGCCATATTGGATTGGCCCATCAGCAAATATATGTCCAGATTTTTTCCCAGGGGTGCGGATAGCGCCTGCGCCAAAACCTGCCCTGTTGCCATTAATGGCAAGATGGCACGCAAAAGAATTCCGATGTATTTCATAATGGATAAAGCCTGCACATCCTGCATCCTAATGCTGGTTAGTCGGGAAACAGGAAATAAAAAATTTTCTGTTAGGCTTCGCGCCTAATTAAACTTGATTGAATACAAATCGGCATCTTTTATGTAAATCCGCAATTTCACCGGTCTGGAAGCCAGATTGGCAACATTTTCGTTGCCCTTCCAGGATATCGTTCTTTTGATCTCATTGCCAATTACAGGCTGGCAGTCTTCCATTTTAAAACCCGGAATGGCCTTCCCATGTTCATCATGTATTTCTACACGGATCTCTCCGGCAGCGGAGGTTGCATAATTGATCTCAAGTTCCTTCCCCGTAAACGTGAAAGTTTTGGTCAAAACTTCTCCACCGGCAAACTGACCCGATAGCGATGAAAATCCATCTAGACGCATGGAGTAGCGCGTCAGATGAGCAGTAGGCTGGGCATATTCCTCATTCACATACAGGGACATTTCCGAATCGCCGGTCTGCACCACATTTAATGCGGGGTAATTGGAACGAGACACCCAGTTGACCAGTCCGATACCAGGGCGGATGAAGGACTCCATAAAGGTACGGTCGTATTGATTCCCCCCGCGGGATGACAAAAGCACCGCGTCAGAGCAATCTTTGTAATAAGATGGATTTACATTCATTTTTTTGGCCTGCTCATTTGTCACTACCTGCCGATTGGGCATAAATCGTGCGCCGATGGCCAGATAAATATGGGGTGCGCGAAAATAGGGACTGGTCTGTTGCGTATACAAATGTTCAAATGGCGTTTCACCAAAGGTCATGGCCTCAGGTTCGGTCCAGTTGATAAAGTCGTTCGATGTGGTACGGCTGACAGAGCGAAAGCCCTTGTAACCTCCATCGGACCAGGTGCGGAAATAACACACATATTTACCTTCACTTTCCGACCAGAAGGCTACGTTTTGTGAATCAAAAACACCCTTTTTGAATACCGCTTCATCCCTTAACTTTTTCCAGTGAATGCCGTCCGGGGAGACATAAACCACCAGACCACTCTTTTCTGTCCCACCCACTGCCTTGTATTTCTGATCCGCACGCACATTGGGATTTTTATCCAGAAAAGGGCTGAAATTGTGTGTGACGGGAGCTGCATGGGCCAGGATCACATTATTCGCTTTTGACCCGCCCACATTATAGATATTCAGAGCCGGTTTGGTCCATTTGATTCCGTCCTGTGATTCGGCATAACAGGTGACTTCCTGGTCATTCCCATCCTTCCCGGCCATAGGAACTCCACGGTAATACGCCCTAAAAATATTCCCATCCCTGATCACAGTGCAATAGGCACTGAAACTTCCTTCCCAAGGTTTATCAAAGTAGAGAACGGCCCCTTCATTGCGAGGGGCATGTAAGGCCAGGCGGACGCCATCCAGTTTTTCGAGTAAATGGTGGTCAACGAAAATTTCCCTCCTGTCGCCAATATCAACAAGCTGCCTTCCGGATTGGGCAAGTACAGAATGGACAACACCTAAATAAAGTGCAAGTATGGGTAAGAACTTAGAAACGACCAACCGGACTGACATGAATAAGAAGGTTAATGATGAATGGGTATTTAAGATACTGATTCTGGAAGGAAACCGACCAAACAACAATGAATTTGCGTAAAATCCAATCCCTAGCGGTCCGACTGACTATGAGATGACACAACTATTTTTCAAGCTCAACTATACATTTCAGGGCGGTTTCCTTCGTTTAGATACATACCCTTAAAAAAACCAAACTAACAATTCTTACCCTTTGAAAATGACCTTTGTTCGTTTTGCGCGTATATCTGTGAGAGATTAGCGATTATGTCAGCCATTTTGGTAAACTTATCCATTCATTTTTTTCATCAAAAACTTAAAATACCTTCATGCGTCTTTTACTCCCATGCTTTTTACTGTTCTGCTCCATAGCGGTGTCGGCGCAGGAAATTGAGTCTCAGGATAACCTGGATAAGCCATCCATTTCAAAAAATAACTATCTGGGTGTCCGATTTGGGGGGCTCGCAAGTGGCTTCACACACGGCAATGGCCAGGCTTCCGGTGGCATGAGGCAGCTTGGCTGGCATGCCGGTGTCGCCATGGATTTGTGGACTAAGCCACGTTACAATGCCCGTGTGGAAATGTCCTACATCACAAAAGGTGCAAAAGAAACCTTTGGCAATGACCGTATTGAAATCCCGACCCGGAATAAATTACAATACGTCCAACTCAGCATGCTTCCGGTGATCCTCAAACATGATTTTGGCAAAGTTAAACCATACATTGGATTAGGTGGATATTACGCACAACGGGTGGGCATAAAATCGGAATGGAAACCTGGTGGATCGTGGGAAAATGACGTATTCTCGGCCACAAACCTGGATAGAAAAAGCGACTTCGGCTATTCCATCGCCTTGGGAATCTATGTAAAACGCAGGCCACTGGCTGAGCTGAGATTTGAAGGGGGGCTGAACGCTGTCTCGTCCACAACTAAAATAAAAAACAGATCCATCGTGTTGTCGCTGGCGATCTGATTCAATTAAACTTCCTCAAATAAAGCACACCAACAGCACATGACATCTTGCTGTCATATACAATAATCAAATGAAACTATTTTCATATTTAGCAAATAAACTGGTTATCCTGGTGTGGATTGTGCTCGGGATCAGCGCATGTGATCAGGATCAACTCCTGCCGGTCGATGACTATTATCGGTTCGATAAGCTCGGTCAGCTGAAAATGTCTACGCCTCCTAAGCTCAATTATTTTCTGGGTGTGGATACCGAAAGTATTCCATTGTCAGTGACACTCATCGAAAATGATGGGGAATCAATTTCCACGCCTCAGGAAACGGTTAGTTTTTATTCCAATAATGAAAAACTGGCTTCCGAGTCGTTTGTTCCTAATAAAGCCGGGACTTTCAATCTGGTAGGCAAACTGGCGGGCAAGACCAGTAATACGGTCCAGCTGAAAGTGTGGGATCCGGCGACACTGACGATCCGGATTTCCGTTAATAACAGAACAAGCAGCGAGTTCTCTGCAAATGGTGCGGACAGCCTGAAATTCAAGGTAGAATTGCTCAGCGGCACGGAGGTAATTACAGGTGAAGTGCCACTGACCCTGTATGCAAACAATATCCAGTTTAATGGCTCCTTTGCCACGACCAGTCAGGGGGAGTATACATTTACGGCCAGAGGTCTCGGACTTGTGAGTAACCAGGTTGTATTAAAAGCAGTTGCTCCTACCAGTTACCCCATCATCCGTTTACCTGTCATTTTTCATGAGGTAAACCGTTCACAGCTTACCCCCGCCCGAATAAAGGCCCTTACAGACGGCATGACCAACGCTTTTCGCAACAATTATAATCGCCTGAACAGAACCAAAGATGAAAATGCCAGAGACCTATTTGTAGAATTTTATCCTGCCACAACCGGTCTGGACGGCAGCACACTCGCCGTGGCGGGTCTGGATCGGGTTGTTTCGCAAAAGACAAGTTTTGAACAGGAAGATACTTATACCGATTCCTTTAATTCATTTTGGGACCCGACGCATTACGTGAACATTTGGGTGTATCCCAACATCACGGGCGCGTACGCCAATTCCTCCTGGGCTTATAATCCCTATGTAACGCAGGCCATGACTGGCTTCTCCGTGTTGGCCAGGGGGGTGAAACCCTTTTTGCCCTTTGGCATTTTCCTCAACGGCAGTCATCTTAATCTGCAGGACACCGAAGAAATTCTGGCTCATGAAGCCGGTCACCTGCTCGGACTGGCCCATGTGTTTTCCGGAAATGGAAGTAACTTTAATGGTTGCCCGACATCCGATCCCGACTACTGTTCTGACACCCGCTACTATGATCGTGGCAAATACTCCGATAACCTTTCCTCTGCCATTTCAGAGCGATACCGGCGTACTTCGTGCTCGGGGGAAAGCTACGAGGCCAATAATTTTATGGACTATTACTTTTCCTATAACAATTCGTTTACCCTGGAACAATTGAAGCGCGTAAGACATGCGGTGAATTACGGCTTGTGGCTACCAGTTCCAGCCAACGGTTTCAATAATGGAAGGCTTAGCGGGGTTAAATCCCTTGTAGAGCGCCCTGAGGATCTGAAATATTACAAACCGGTCATTTGCGAAAGACCTTAAAGGTTTACTAAAATAAAAACTGCTCTTTTGGTAAAACAGCAAAATGCCGGAATCTGATCGGATTCCGGCATTTGCTTTTATTGCGTCAAAATGTTGTGAGCCCACTTCAGTTTTCGTTCTTACACCCTGCTCCAGAATAAAGACTGGTACTATAAAAACGTAACAAAAAAATCCAACCCGCCATGCAAACCGGCCACCTCCACCCGGTCACATTTCACATCCGCCCGGCGACCCGGTCACATTTCGACTTACACCCCCAATGTCCAGCCTTCGCGATAATTGCGTTTTACGTACTGGTTTACATCATCGAAGTTGGTCACCTTCATGTTTTTAGCATCCCACAACATTTTCATGTTACTGCCAGGATAATCGAATCCTCTTCCGTTTGCTCTGGGTTTCGGCATATCTGCCCCTCTGATAGCCAGGTTGGCACCGAGAATGGCCTCAGTTAAAGGACCGGCAAGCTCAAACGGAGAGCTCAGTTCCATTTTACCATATCCGGCAATGGCACCTTCCACCCACTGCGCATAGTGTCCTTCGGCACTGCCTGGTACACGGGCAAACTTTTGTTTTACCTTCACTTCTTCCATACGGGAAAGTGGCAGCAGGCGTGGGTTGGCAGCATATTCGCTCGCCATCATTTTGCCTTTGGTACCTACAAAAAGAATACCGCTGTTACCATCACCAAACAATTCGTTAGCTCCCAACTCTTCGGGACGCTCCGGCTTGATCCCCCCGTCCATCCAGTGCATAATCACCGGACCTTTGGTTTTGGGCGTTTTTGGAAACGTAAGTGTGGCGTGGCTCGACGGCGGGCAGCTGTCGGGGAAATGTCCTCTTTTGCCAAAGTCCGTAAAAACGCTGCTTACACTCGCCTGCATATCCACAGCATATTTCAGGCCCAGTACCCGGAATGGCGCTTCCATCAGGTGACATCCCAAATCTCCGAGTGCTCCTGTTCCATAATCCCACCAGCCTCTCCAGCTACCTGGAATTAATTTATCAACATAGTTTTTTTGCGGAGCAGTGCCCAGCCACAGATCCCAATCCAATTCCTTTGGCACCGGCGGTTTTTCAGACGGCCAGGGAATACCTTGTGGCCAGATGGGACGGTTGGTCCAGATGTAAACCGTGTGTACATCTCCGATCACGTCGGCATCGTACCATTCGTGCAACTGTCTTACGCCATCACCGGATGACCCCTGATTCCCCATTTGAGTAACGACCTTATATTTGGCTGCTGCCTCGGTCAACTTCCTGGCCTCGTAAATATCATGTGTCATGGGCTTTTGAACATACACATGTTTGCCCAGTTGCATGGCCCCCATGGCTACAACGGCATGCGTATGATCGGGTGTAGAGACAGAAACGGCGTCAAAATTTTTCGATTCCTTCTCAAACATCTGACGCCAGTCTTTGTAATATTTGGCCTTGGGAAAATTCTTTACCGATTCAGCCGCACTTCGATCATCCACATCACACAGGTAACCTATTTCTGCCTTACCACTTTTGTAAAAATTAGCAATATCAGAGCGCCCCTTGCCACCGACGCCCACACCAGCAACAATCAGTTTGTCGCTGGGCGCAACAAACCCCTTACCTCCCAACACGTGACGCGGAACAATCATGATGCCCGCAGCAGCAACACCGGATGCCTTGATGAAATCTCTCCTGGAAGAAGCTGATTTCGGTTGATTTGTAGTCTTTTCTTCCATTATACTTGGATTTGGGTTTGAAATGTAAAAGCATGCTCTCCTACCCCGAAAGCGGGCTGTAGGCTAATTAGTAACTAAGGAAAATATATTCCGTATTTACTCTAAAAATTCCCTGTGACACTCACAATTAATAATCTAATCGTGCAAATAATGGCTGAAAGAAAAAAGAAGCACGCGCCGGAGACCTGTAAACGGATGTCTGGATCAAGCAATTGTTTGATGACTTTTTGATGCTTTTCCGAGAATAAAGAGGTCGGCAGATTTCGTCAACAACGTGATTACCTTCCTGTAATAAGGTTCGGCGATTTTGCTGGGGCGTATATCCCACCCCCGATCATAATTTATGATGCAGGATTCAACCAGACTTTTAGTACGTTCCATCGTGGCCGGATCCCAGATCGAAAGCTTCAGTATACGACCCTTGTCGATAGCGGCTTTGGAAGGAAGTTTTAGAAAAAGGGCCGAAAACTCAAATTTATCTACTTTACCGGTGAGCCAAAAGGCGCCTGTAATTTTAGTATCGGCAGCAAGTTCCTTAATTTCTCCTGAAATATCCTTTTCCTTTGGAGGCGTAAAATCAAGGTTCTGCTTCCGAAGATATTCGTCAATAGCAATCATGGCATGCTCCACCGGATCCCGGCCATCAAATTCACTTAGCTCATAGAGGCCCTTGATCTGGGCATCTGTGAGACTGACGTTTTTCCGAAACCGTTTCTGTTGAACCATATCCTGCTGAGATCTGCTTATTCCAAAATTACACAGCTTTACAAAGGATACGAAGACTCCGCTAAGATTAGTACCCCTCTGATGAAAATTTGGATTTATTCTTATTACAGATACACACACAGGATCGACTTAGGATGGGCGAAAGTACAGCATTTCGAAGCAATTTAATGAATGAGTGATACCAACCTAAAATCCGCATTGGCATCACTCGGGAACAGGATATTCAAGACCTTCCCCTATTTCCAGGACGGTGTATTTTACATCATAATTTCGACATTGCGCTTCAAAAGTGCGGGGATCTTCTGTATTGAACGCAAACATGTGGTAGTGATGTGGAATCACCAGTTTAGCACCGATTGCTTTGCCCAGCTGTGCTGCTTCCTGAGGATTGAGGTTGCCGGCGACTTTCCGTTCCGGCTTATTGCCATTGATCGGTAAAAAAGCGATATCGGGTTCAAATGGTTTTAACAAGGCTTCCAGCCCCTCAAACCACAACGTATCACCGGAATGATACACCGTGTACCCCCCAAACTGAAGGACAAAACCCATAAACCGACACTCGCCTTTCTCGTTCCGTTCCACGCTGTTATGCGCAGATGGCAAACCTGTTATCTTAAATCCGGCTGCTTCGATACACATTCCGTCGTTCATGCCCACAGGAAAATCCAGGGCACACTTTACTCTTTCTGCTACAAAAGAGCGGTTAGCTTCCGGAATCACGAAAATGATATCCTTATTGTTATGCAGGATCGGCATCAGCGTCTCTGCATCCAGATGATCGGTGTGATTGTGACTCGACGTGACCACGTGGATAAAATCCAGCCGGGCCGGGTCGATCACCAGTTCACTCATACGCACGTGAAGCTTTTCCGTATCCGCATATTTTACCGAAAGCGAGTCGGACAAATAGGGATCCAATAAAAGGCATGTATGCTGCCATTTTATCAAAAAGCCACTCTGCCCAAGCCACCATACCTTAAACGTGCTGTCACTTCCGAACGAGGTAATGTCGTGTAAAAGCGCATCATGCTTTTGCTTCGCTTTGATCAGGTTCATGAATCCTAAATTGCTGCGCAATACTTCACGGTCTTAACGAACGCGCGGCCTCACACATGTTTGTAATTTTTTGTTTGGTTGCCCAGCGAGCGGTTTGCGACATGCCACAATCAGATGCCACCGCCAGCTTATCAGCAGGAATGTACTTAAGGCATTTTTGTATGCGCTCTCGTACATCTTCAACCGTCTCAATGTAATAACTTTTCACGTCGATCACGCCCACAGCCACGTCCATTTTCTCGGCAAAACGTTCCAGTAAGTGTATCTCTGAGAAATTAAGAATGGTCATTTCCGAATGCAGCTCATCAACGGTCAGATCCAGAAAATCGGGCAACATGGGGGCAATGGACTTTTTACCTACGGAACGTCCTTTGTAATTGCCAAAACACAAATGTGTACCGATGCGGGTTTTCCCAACGATGCCTTTCACGGTCCGGTTAAAAATATCCACAAACCTTTTGGTATCTTCTTTGTAGGCATAGCAGGACATGGAGGGTTCATCAATACAGATTTCCTCAGCGCCCGCAGCCACCAGACCTTCCAGCTCCCTGGCAACAAGGGGCAGAATGGCTTCTGTGATTTCCCAGCGATCCTTATAAATCTCCCCCGGCAACATCCGTCCCGAAAGCGTATAAGGCCCTGGAACAGAGGCTTTCAGTATCTTGTCCTTCGGGGACAGCCGCTTCAACCGGTTGTATTCTTCCACCACACCCAGGCCTTTAGGGGCGGTCAGGGCCTCCACGATGGTATGTTTACCTCTTTGGTCGTGGGCCGGAGGGCCAAACTTACGTGTCTCTTCATGGTTGGGCGCTATGCCTTTGATAAATCCGTAAAACGATAAGTTAAAATCAAGGCGGGTCTGTTCTCCGTCTGAGATGACATCCAGTCCGGCAGAAACCTGATCATGAATGGCATTGACCACAGCGTCCTCTATCATTTCATTGATATCAGCAGGACCAAATTTGTCCAGATTTTCGGACGCGAATTCGAGCCAGCCCGGGAAAGGCCAGGAGCCTACAACAGTTGTTTTTATAGGTATAGGTTGCATTTCAATTGACTGGTTAGTTGTTGGATGGGCTAAGGGGTAAAATGATAACGGGTTAAAGGTTGATGGTCACAATCCTCAATTACCTTCTGAAACATAACTGGGAATGCCTACTTGTCGATACATCTTTGAAATCCTGTGTGCATGTTCGTCATAGGCGGCCTGAAAAAGTTCCGTGGCCCGTTCGGCACCTACCACCGCACCGGCTGTCAGCACTTTCGGAGGACGGCCCGCTTGCGTAAGCAGGTGAGCCACTTCTGCTTTGATACAATTGATCAGCATACATGAACCCACCGTGGATCCGGGTGCTACCGGCGTATCCAGATTTTCGATCTTCACCATGGCATCGCCAATGGGTGCCCCTGAATCGAGCACAACATCGCAGAAGTCCTGAAGCTTCTTCCCATCGGCCCGCTTGCTGGTACTTACCTCCGAGTGTTTTCTGGAAATGATACCCACCGTTTTTATTCCGGCCTTTTGAAACAATTCGGCCATTTCGATAGGCACCACATTGCAGCCAGAAGACGAAATCACAAGGGCTGCATCCAGATCGGACAGATCGAAATTCCGGAGGATCTGTTGAGCCAATCCGGGTACATTTTCCAAAAACATCGCCTGACGTTGTCCGTTGGCCCCTACCACCAGGTTGTGAAATGTCAGCGACAATTCCACGATCGGATTAAAACCAGGGAAAGATCCGTACCGTGGCCACATTTCTTCGACCATGATCCGGCTATGGCCACTCCCGAAGACATGCACCATGCGTCCGGCCAGAATCGCGTCTGCAAAAAGGGACGCCACTTTCTTTATTTCATCCTCCTGAACGGAAACCTGCTCAACAAGTTCCTTACATTTTTGTAAATATTCCTGTGTATATGACATTAAATACGATTTTTATATTTTACTGAATGCAAATGCAGCTGCTCCCACTGCACCCGAAAGGTCACTAAATCTGGCTTGTTTGATGGGCATGACTTTGCCCTTTGGACGGAATTCGTAGAGGTCCACAAATGACTGTAATGGACTGAATAAACTTTCACCTGCATTGGTTATTCCGCCGGACAGCACGATGATTTCGGGAGAAAACGAATTGCCGAACGAGGAGATTGCTATTGCCAGCTTACGCACCAGGTCCAGCCAGAGCCAGGTGGCAAAGGGCTCATTCCGCAAAAAGGCATCCACCAGCTCCTGTGTCGACTGGAATTTCCCCAGTGACCTGCGTTTGATGGAGTAATTACCAATTGCATATTCCAGACTTCCCGGTATACCCAGTATGCTCAGCTCATCGTCCGACGGATTGATGGAAGTGTGTCCGAAATGTCCCGCCATCTGGCTAAGTCCCTGATAAAGCTCTCCATTGATGAGTATGCCACCACCCACTCCGGTACCCAGCGTAAGCAAAATTGCGTTTTTAAAACCTCTGATTTCACCAAATTTCGCTTCAGCTATCAAAGCAGCGTGAGCGTCGTTCATTACGAATGTGGTTGTGCCGAAATAGTCCTCCCAGATGAAATTCTCGATACCCGGTAAGCGCCCAGGCAGGTATTCAATGCATTTATTGGCATCATTCGCAAATCCTGGCGACGACAATCCGATTGCTTCAATTGGCTCTCCGTGGACTTGTCGCAAATGATTGACCATGGCCAGTATCCGTGCTTTCCACTGACCATCATGTTCGTTGGTAGGCATGTAATGCTGCTCGAGTACTTCACCTTCTTCCGAAAGCAAAATACCTTTGACATTGGTCCCACCCAGATCTATCCCGATCGCTGCTTTCATTCCTTGGGTATGTTTAAGTACTGGCCTTCGGAAAGTGCCCACCCACCATCGACATAGAGGGTTTGCCCGGTGGTAAACCTGGATGCGTCCGACATAAAGTAAACGGCAGCACCATCAAGATCTTCCGGTTTCCCATTTCTGCCACCGTCAAGTGGTTGTTTGGTTTTTACAAAACGCATAATGGCTTCGTCGTTACTGGCCCTGGCCGACATAGGCGTTTCGACCAAAGCAGGCGCCAGCAAATTCACTCTGATATTGTCGGATGCATAGTACGAGGCGATGGACTTGGTAAAGCCAATCACTGCAGACTTTGCGGCTGCATAGGCATGGGTCACAAAATATTTTGGTGAGGGTGAAAAGCCCAGCACCGAGCTCATATTAAGGATCACGCCAGGTTGATTCATTGATTTAAATTTTCTTACAGCCGCCTGGTTTGAAAGCATCAGGCTGGTAAGATTCAGATCAAACGTGCGCTGCCATCCTTCCAGAGTGAGTTCATGCAACGGCCCGTCCCCAAATCTCCTGCCACTCCCACCGGCCACATGATACAAGCCATCAAATCGCCCAAAGGTATTGACGCACAGCTCAATGGCTTCCACGGCAGTAAGCTCATTGGCAGCATCGCCAACATATATCACAGCTGAGTCGCCCAACAACTGTCCGGCCTCTGCCGCACTTGCCGGATTTCGCCCGACCAAAACTACCCGGGCCCCTGCTTTCACGAAGGCTTTTGCAGCCGACAATCCGATGCCGGTAGTTCCCCCGATAATCACAATGCCTTTGCCTGTCAGCATAATTAAGTCAGTATAATATCGATAGATTAAATTTCAGATCAATTTAAATACAAATAAACCACTCATTGTTCTATATTTCCACCACAAATCGACTTTAACCGATACTAAATTGACCAAAATTGATTTAAACAAAGCAGCTCTTTTCCAAAAACTGCCCAACTCCGAGGGGAATTCATTTATCGTTAACCGCTACCAATCGCCCTACTTCGAAACGCCCTGGCACTTTCATCAGGAATATGAGCTCGTGTACTGTGAAACAGGGTTCGGAATGAGGTTCATTGGCAATAACTTCTCGTCCTACACAGCGGGTGAGCTTGCGCTGATCGGGAAAAACGTACCACATCTGTTCAAAGCCGATGACAGTTTTTACAAACCAGGCGCGACAATCAAACCAAGTTCGGTTGTGATCCAGTTTGTGGACGATTTTTTGGGTAAGGACTTTTTCAATAGCCCGGAAATGGCTGAAATGAAAAGGATTTTGTCACTGTCCATGAACGGCCTGATGATCCTGGGAGATACACGCCATAAGATCCGACAAATCATGCTGGATATGCTGTGCTGCGGTAATGTTGCCAAACTGGCCGGCCTGGTCCGGATTTTTGAGCTCTTGTCCGAATCAACAGACTTACAGCCCGTGTCTGTTGATGAGATCAGTGGGGTAAATGCACTGGACAGCGCAAAAATGAACCGGGTGCTGGAATATGCCCTCACGAATTATAAAGGAAACATTTCCACAGGTGACGCCGCCCGGCTTGTAAATTTATCTGAATCCGCATTTTGCCGGTATTTCAAATCGCGTACGCAAAAACCCTTTCTCAACTTTGTCATCGAAATGAGGCTGAATGAAGGATGCAGGCTTTTGAACGAAACAGAACTGTCCGTGTTGGAAATTTGCTACGAATCGGGTTTCAAAAACCTGTCCAACTTCAACCGCCTGTTCCGAAAACGATTCAACCAGAATCCCGCAGCATATCGAAACCGAAGAAAAAGTTGTGAACCGTTTTAGAATGTCAAAACCGGTAGCATTCAATAAACTACTCTTTGCCCCTTAGCATATTGAATACGTGCTTAAAAACTCTGGGTTTATTAAAAAGAAGATTGAACAACTTTTTATCATTGGTCTGATAGTGGAGTTGCCTGCCGTTGTAGTTTTGTACCACCTTTTCCCCTGTTTCAATATTTTCCAGATTCCACCTCAGAAAAAGCTCCCGGGTCACCATGTTGGAGAGCATGGGAGTATAATAATAACAGTCCTCGAAGAAATAGTGGGTTACCTGTGACCAGCGTGTAGCACCTTCTCTGGTAACCGGAGTGCCCCCATGAATAATGTTTGAAGACCAGATCAGCAGGTCACCTTTTTTGGCAAGAAACCGCTTTTTCTCGAACTGGTTAACAGCTGCAATTTTTTCAATAAAGTCTTCATATTCAACATAATTTGAATAGGAAGGTGTTTCAGCCTCACTGCGAATATGCGAAAAATCGTATTCCGGCAGCCGGTGCGAACCGGGGTAATAGAACACCGGACCATTTTCTTCGGTAATGTCTTCGAGCGCCACCCACACACCACACATAAACCGGGCAGGCAGTGAGCTAAAATGGATCGTATCCGAATGAGCACGCTGCTGAGAACCAAACCTGAAATTCAAAGTTTGAAACGGAATCGGTTTACGATCATAAAATAGCTGCAAAAATTCCAGCAACGGCGGATAACAGGCTAGTTCCTTACATGCTTCGGACACTTTCCAGAAATCCTGAATCCGCCGGTCGTCCCGCTGCGTAGATATTGGAAAGTCAGGATTAAAGGCCTTTTCCTCTGCGTCTTTGCGGGTTCGGTCCACAAGTGCCTCAGGCAACAGCCCGGGCACGACCACAAAGCCATTGTTGTGATATTCTGTAACGTATTTATGCTGTTCTTCGGTCAGCTTTTTGGACTTCAAAATTTCTTCAAAAAAGGGAGATTCGACCCAGGGTAAATTGGCGGTAGGCATATTTATAAGTTTTTCAGATCCGTGCAAAATGAGGCATTCCTGGTATGATTCCAGTTGCCCTGCAATGGTTGGAAGGCCTCAGTAAAAAAATTGTATCCTAAATGTTAAGATAAGCATCTGCAAATTGATAAATACCATTCCTAAACAGACAAATATTGCAGCTGCTGCGTTCAGAAAAAAATCACTGCACGGGCACCTGCAAATGATTTGCCTGACTCGGGTTAAACAAGTCAAACAACCGTTTGAATGTCCGGGTATGGATTTCGGATAAAATTGAATGTAATCGCGTGCCGGCAGTGGTACATTTGCGACTTGGGAAACACCGGTTGGCTAACGTACCGGTTGCAGTTTTAAGAGAAATTACAAAACTTAAGGAAAATTTGACGCCGTCCTGAAATCATCCATGACATGCAGTTTGTTCAACGTTTGCTGAATCAATCCAAACTACCTATAACGGTACGGCAATTCTGGTTATATTCCATTTGCTACTGGAGCATTTTTGCATTTATGACCTTTGGTCAGCTCACTATGCTCTGGATGCTCAGCGAAGGTTCGGGTATGGGCTATCATGAGGCATTCATCTGGTTTCTCGACGGCTTATTCTGGTGTGCGACCTCTCCCCTCGTGTTGTATGCCTCGCTGAAAATTCCGCTTGGTTTCCATGATCGGAAAAAACCGCTGGTGAGGCAGTTGTTTTATCATTTCCTGATCGTCACCTTCCTGAACATCTTTGTAAATGTGATCCACTTTTACCTCACCAATCCCGTAATGCATTGGTTTATTGGCGTATCTATCCCCTTTGAGAAATATTTGCTTTCGTTTTGTGTTTCCTATACCGCAAGTTTCGGACAATACATGCTGCTGGTTGTGGGTCTCAACAAGGTATCATACATTTACCGTTACCAGGCTTTGCAGGAGGAACATTTCAGGATAGAACTGGCCAATGAGCAACTGCAGGGCCAGCTTGCCAATGCGCAACTCGAATCGCTCAAAATGCAGCTGAACCCACACTTCCTGTTTAATACGCTCCATTCGGTGGTGAGCCTGATGATCAAACAGGACACGAAAAAAGCAACCCTGATGATCATGACCCTGAGCGATCTGTTAAGGGCGGTATTGGTGAATCAAAAGGCCGACTTCATTCCCTTGCGCGAAGAGCTCAAACTGACAATGCAATATTTATCCATCCAACAGATTCGTTTTCAGGACCGCCTGCACGTGGCATATGATATTGACCCGGCCTCAGAACTTTGCTGTGTGCCGCAGCTCATTCTGCAACCTTTGGTTGAAAACTCGATTACACATGGCATTGCCGAACTGACTACGGACGCCCTTATTGCGATTTCGAGCAAAATAGACGGTCGTTCACTCACGATCAGAATCGTGGACAATGGTGTAGGAGCCAAACATCGCAAGAACCCGCAGGGTATGGGACTAGGCTTGAAAAATACCGAATCAAGATTAAAACAGGCGTATGGAAAAGAAGCAAAATTAATGGTCGAGCACCCCGACACCGGCGGCACCGTGGTGACCATCAACTTCCAAACCAGACAAAACTCTAAAATTAAAACAACTGATGACGTATTGCTGTCTCATCATTGATGACGAAATATTGGCACGTGAAGTGATTCGCACCTTTCTCGGAACGGACTTTTCCGTACATGTTGTGGACGAAGCATCCAATGGTACAGAGGCGGTACTGAAAATACTTCAGCACCGGCCCGATCTCATTTTTTTGGATATTCAAATGCCCGGCTTTGACGGCTTTGAGGTTTTAAAAGAAATTTGGCCTTACCACCAGCCGTATGTCGTCTTTACCACTGCTTTTGACCAATACGCATTAAGGGCATTTGAAGTGAACGCCATCGACTATTTGCTTAAGCCCTTTGACGAGGTGCGCTTTCATCAGGCGCTTGGGCGAATCAAGGAACGTATCAGCAATAAGGCCCAGCCAAGGATGGAAGAACTTGTAAAACAACTGATGGGGAAACAGGTGGCTGAACCCAGCGAAAACTATTTAAAACGGGTTTTGGTAAAAGAAACAGGCCGGATGTTTCTGGTGAAAACGGATGAAATCAGCCACTTTGATGCAAATGGGAATTACATTACGCTGCATGTTGGAACCAAAATGCATACCATTTACGAAAGCCTGTCAAGCCTTGAAGCACGGCTCGACCCGGCAAACTTTATCAGAGTAAGCCGCTCCTTCATCATCAACGTAAATTATATTTCTGAGCTGGAATCCTATTTTAACGGTGAATATATCGTGCATCTCAGCACTGGAGAGAAAGTGAAATGTACCAGAGGCTTCCGCGATAACATGCGTGAGTTCCTTGGAAAGATGAGCTGAAATGCAGTTTGTCGTCAGGAACATTCCTTATGTCGACGTTCAGTTTACAGCTTATCGCTCACCTATTGCTTTTTATTACCTTTGAACATGGATTTAAAAGTCCCGCTTAATTTAGGAAGCAAATCGCTGCGAACGATTCAACATTCCGGATTCTGGCTCTTGGTGCTGATTGCTTTAGCATGGATTTACAGCTTTAACCTACCCGGATTTTGGTTCTCAGTCGGGATTATATTGCCATTTCTGCCACTGCACATGGGTTATTTTTATGCGGTGGCGTACATCGGCTTTCCCTGGTTTCTTTATTCGCGACAATATTTACGTTTCTTTCTGTTTGTTGCGGTTTGTCTGGCACTTTGTGTAATCGCTTTCCGTCTGGTCGAAATATTTATTGCCGATCCCATCATTGTGGAAGCCATTCGGAAAGAGGATCCGGACTATGTGTGGCATAAGTTAGACGGAAGTGTGTACGACCAGCTTTTAAGGCGGGCCTATCTTGTAAACGCAATTGAACAGACAAACTTTATTGTATGGATTGCACTCGGTATCAAACTATTTAAAATGTGGTACGAAAAACAACAGGCGGCACTGGAAGCCGAACTTGGCTTATTGAAAGGTCAGCTGCATCCTCATTTTCTTTTCAATACACTCAACAACCTGTACGCACTTACCCTGAACCAATCCCCCAGATCACCCGCTGTGGTGATTGGACTGTCTGAAATACTTCGCTACATGCTGTACGAGGCCAATGCAGAAACCGTTTTCCTGAAACGGGATATCGAGATATTACAGAACTATGTGGCTCTCGAAAAAATCCGCTACGAGGAGCGCCTGGACCTCACTTTCAGCGCCAACGGCATTTTGGCAGAACACAAAATTGCTCCGCTACTCATACTCCCACTCGTAGAAAATGCCTTTAAACATGGCGCAAGCGAAAAAGTGGGCGATGCCTGGATCAATATCGACCTGCATGTGAAAGATGGCTTACTTAGATTTAAAATATCAAACAGTAAACCGGAGACCAGGGCATCCGTTGCTATAAGAAGCCCTGAGGAGAGATCGACCATCGGACTGGCCAATGTACGTAAACGGCTGGAAATCCTCTACCCTTCCGGGCACAAGCTTCGTACCCTGGACGATGACGAAGTGTATGCCGTGATACTTGAAATTAATTTAAATAAAATATTGAATATTAGCCTGTTATGAAAATAAAACGTTATGAAAATAAGAGCAATATTGGTGGATGACGAGCCCCATGCACTGGATGTACTGGTGAATTATCTCCAGAACTTCAATGAAATCGAAATCGTAGCCCTATGCCCAAACGCCATCCATGCATTTCAGGTCCTTCAGCAGAACAAGGTGGACCTCATGTTTCTGGATATAAAAATGCCCGGTCTTACGGGTACTGATCTGCTCAGGAGCCTCAAAAATCCGCCAAAGGTGATCTTTACCACGGCCTACCAGGATTACGCCATTGAAGGCTTTGACCTGAATGCAATCGATTACCTTCTGAAGCCCATTCCACTGGACCGGTTTCTAAGGGCTATGGACAAGGTATTCACTGTTTTTGAGGTTACAAACCGTCAGGTTTCCCTGATTGAAAAAGCAAGTGTAAGTACTAAAGATGTTTTCCTTTATCTGAAGGTGGACCGAAAAATGGTTAAAGTGAACGTGAATGAAATTTTCTGGATCGAGAGTCTGAGGGACTACATTAAAGTGGTCTTGAAAGACAGGGCGTTGATTTCCAAACAGAAAATCAGTCTGCTCGAAGAGCTTCTTCCGGAAGATGATTTCATTCGAATTCACCGATCTTTTATTGTCTCGATTCCAAAAATCGAGGGCTATCATTCGCATGCCGTGGACATCTCGGGAAAGGAGCTCCCAATCGGACGGAATTATAAGGCGGATTGTCAGCGGCGCCTGAAACTGGTTTACTGAACAGTTTCACTGGTCTGCAGGACTACCTTTTGTCGACAAAATCCGTTGTTGGTCGACAGTCAATTAAGTCAACGTCATTTGCAAATATTTTCCATGTAACATTGCAAAAAATTCACAAGCCGCTCACTGTACGCACCTTCCAACTATTTGGGTCACCAGGAAAAATGAATGACTTTACATTCAATTCCAGTGGCAAAAATAATCATCAAGAGTCCTTTCGGAGTATCCGGATCTGTATTACCATTTGTTACATCAGCCATGTTATCTAAAAGAATGCTTATTCCACTTTATTTCACCGTTGCTTTTCACTCCGGCTACACCAGGAGACATCGCTCCTTACGGCCAAAGAACCTGTTCCTCTTCTTAGCGGCTCAATTGCTCAAAAAAGTCCCCGACCATTTTGAGCAACAGAAATTAATCCCAGGTTCCCTATTTCAACTTACCCGTAAATAATAATCAGGTTGATTTCTCAGGCCAACAAATAGAAAACTAACCGACCTGGGCACACCTTCATTGCCCTCCCGCAGCGATTGGCTTCGCAGCAGGAGGCAGTAAAAAACGCAACGCCATGAACAACGATCTTCTTCATATCCTCAGGCTTTTCAGCGTGATGATCTATTTCTTTATCGCCTCCCAAGGAGGTTTTTATCTGCTCTGTTTTGCACGGGTTTTGCAAACCATACCCACCGATCAATTCCTGAGGATCCGTCAGGTGATCAACAGCGTGATCGAAAGGCCCCTGAAAATACTCTATCTGCTTGCACCGGTGTGTCTGGTGATATGGCTTATCCTCACCTTGAAATTCAAAGACATACCTTCTTCTCTTCCTTTGGTTTTGGCCCTGGCACTTCTCACCGCCGACATGGTTCTTGCCTTCAAACGCAGTATTCCGCTCAATGTACTGATAGAAATGCTTGCAAATGAAACCTGCCGGGAAGAAGCCCATCAGGTGCAGCAGCGCTGGCTGAAATACATTGTCATCCGTGGGTATTTATCGGTCGGGGGGTTCATGTGGCTGGTCATCCAGGTGCTCACTGATCGTTGACTACACGCCGAAAACTACGTATACCATTACTAGTTCCATTTTTAGTTTTTCTTAAATTCAAATTAGCCATGTTAAAAAATCGTTTAAATCGTTCATTGATGAGTCGAAGGGCGGTTGCCGTTTTATTTATCACAGCAGGCAGCCTGCTCCAAATCAGCTGCAAAGACAACGACCCGATAAAGTCGGAGGGCGAGCCCGCAGATCCTACCGCCGTGATCCCTGCGAAAGGGGAAAAGTACACGTACAAGGTTATAGAAGAAGATGGAAGTATATCATCAGAAGTCGTACGGGTCAAAAACACCAGCGACTCGGCCGGATTATCTGTTTCATACATCGAAACACTGGTGCAAAGCGGACAAAACCAGACCATCATGGACTGGAAGGCCTATAGCAAAGGTGGAGTAACTACCAACGAAATGGCGATACCTGCGGCCTTTTCAGCGCTAACGGAACCATTTGAAGCGCTAGGAATAATCAAGGACTTAAAAATCACCGGCTTTCCGCAAATGCAACAATTAGAGAATAAAGCTGCGATAGGAAGCAAAATGACATTTAAAGGTGGTGATATCAAGCTTTATGTAAAACTTGATGTTCCCGGTGAGGAAGGCGAAAATATCGTAGTCGAAGTGAGGTCAACGCTTTCTTATGACGATGGCGTGTTGGTTAAAATAGAAGAGCTCAACACACCGGCAGGCAAATTCACCTGCAGCAAATGGGAATATGGCTACACCAACATTACGGAAATATTTTACAACGGACAGGAAGGTGAGCAATTCAATGAGCAACGCCAGGTTACCGAATGGACAGCACCCGGTGTGGGTGTTGTAAAGTCTATTGAGAGCTTCCTTTTCGAAGAATCGGTAACGGAGCTTCAAAAGATCGAGTAGCGCCAATTTCAACCCGTCGACCGGAATATAATTCCCGCAGAAACGGGATGCCCCACCAATCAAAAACCTGGATTTCTTACAATCATTAATTACAAAAAAGTGAATAATACAATCAACCATACATTTACCCGGATTCAATATCCGGATATCAATCAGGCCAGCAAGCCCTTAGAGGTCATTAGCTATGGCAAAATAGTTTTGGTGAACATGTGCGACATTACACATCTGCGCGGTGACGGCAATTACACATTCGTGCATACCATAGACGGGAAACAATACTTGTTTTCAAAAACCATGAAACAAATCCAGAAGAAACTGGACGTGCACTTTGTGAGGGTTCATAAATCATATACCGTCAATCCCGATCATGTGGTATCCTGGCTGGAGGCCCGAACAATTCTGCTGCGTTGCGGCCGGCAAATTCCGGTTGCGCGCAGAAGAGTACACACCGTGGAACAATGCCTGAGGGATGAATACCGCGACGCAGGCTGAGGGATTTTCCCGGACAATGCTCAAAAGTTTCTGATTATGTCAGAGACTTTTTTTGCATGTCCGGGGGAAAAGAATCGGATACAGGTCGACTTGCTACACCTCTTTGCAGGCAGGCCCGTTACCTGATCCTGGTTAGGCAACAAAAACTTCCAAAACTCAAACCTGATCCACCATGTGCAAACCAAAACGGTATGCCAGTAATAACTTTGGGATACTTTTTACAACCCTTCTATTGATGCTGAGCGCAGACCCAAAAGGTGTTGCAGCACAGAACAGACGAGCACCACGCCCGTTGTCCGACACAAGCCAGGTAAGCACTTTACTGAATATGGCGAAGAATAAAAGCCAAAGCAATCAACCCGATTCTGCGGAATGGTATTACAAAAAAGCAGGGAAACTGGCCAGAGAAGTCGATGACAAAGAGGCACTCATGTCTTTCACTAGCAAGTATTCCAGCTTCCTTTACAACAACCTCCGCTACGCTGACGCGCTGCGTGTGAGCCGCCAACAGCTGCACCTGGCCCTACGATTCAAGGACACCAAGAGAACTGCAAACGCTTACAACAATATGGGCCTGCAATACCATGCGCTTGGCAACCTGAAATTAGCCGCTGAACATATTGTTAGGGCTTTAAAAGCCTCGGAAAACCTGGACGACCCGGTGGACAAACAAAAGTTCAATACCAATCTGGCATCTGTATTTCTGGATCTTAAAGACAAGAAAAACAGCCTTTTTTATGCAAGAAAAGGCTATGAGCTGGCTCTGACCTTACGTGACCCGATGCAGGTAGCCCGAAGCCTTGTCAATCTATCGGCGAGTGAAGCACTCAATTTACAATACCAACAATCGGGCGTGCACATGCTTGAAATCCTGTCAATAGCGCGGAAGTACAAAGATCCCTTTATGGAAATGCACGCCTTGGTGAACCTTGGCGATCTCGAAAACCGAAAACTGAATTTCAGGAAGGCACTGCATTTTTACAAAAAAGCAGAAAGAACCCTGACATCGGCACCAGACAAGGACTATGAAATGTACGTGGGCTATGGTCTGGCCAATACCTACAAAAATCTAAAAGATTACCCGGCGGCACATTCCTATTTTCAGAAAGTGCTGCCCGTTGCAGAAAAACTGATGCCTAAAAACGATCTGCGGGAAATATATCTGCTGGGTGCCGACATTGGTGAAAACCTTAACCAGCCCGCAACCGCCTTGTATTTGTGGAAAAAATACAGTGCATTGAGCGATTCTCTTCTGAATGCCTCAACACAAAATGCCATTCACGACACAGAAATAAAGTATCAGACCTCCATCAAAGAAAAGGCCATTGCACAGCAAAAACTGGAGCTGAACAGCAACCAGCTTGAACTTCAAAAGAAAAACCGGTGGATATCTGTCTCGGTGATGGCTATTCTAATGCTTTTTGCAGTTTCAATGATTATTTATCTGGTATATCGGAACAAAAATCAGTCTATTGAGCTAAGTCTGCTCAAGGCACAGATTCACCCTCACTTTCTCTTCAATACACTCAACAACCTGTATGCGCTCACGCTCCACAAGTCCGATGAATCGCCGGGTGTGGTTCTTGGCCTGGCCGAAATACTCCGCTATATTCTCTACGAATGTAACACGCCATCCATCAGCCTGTCCAAGGAAATTCACATGATTGAGAGATACATCGCTCTGGAAAAAATCAGATACGACCACCGGCTGGAAATTAATCTCAACATTTCTCATTCGGCAGAGGAACATCAAATTGCTCCATTGCTGATCCTTCCGCTGGTAGAAAACGCCTTCAAACACGGGATCAGTAAAATGCCTGATGAAGGATGGATTAATATTGATTCCCGCATCCGGGGAAATGAATACACCTTTAAAATTTCTAACAATAAAACGCCTGATAGTCAAGCCGCTACTACGCCATCCAGATATGGAAATATAGGCCTGATCAATATCCGTAAAAGACTGCAGATCCTTTACCCGAATAAACACATCCTCAGGATAATCAACGAAGAGGGCACTTTCATCGTCATCATGAAACTGGAGTTACGCTGACGGCCCGGAAAGACTGACTTCCAATGGCTTTTTTCGCAAAACATGATACCTCAAAACCCTAAGGCACTGTGTTTTGCGAAATGATTCTGCTCTAAATACTCCTGAAATACTTGTACAGGGAAGCCAGCTCCTTTTGTTCGTACTGGGCGGTCATTTTCCATGGCATTTCTTCATTTTTCAACTGATGACCTGCTGGCGTTTTGCCACTACGCAAGGTCTGTATGAATTGTGTCTGCGTCCACGCCCCCACTGCACCCGAACTTGTAATGTCGGGCACCGGAGGCATACCCGGTGCCACAGGATCCCCCCCTTTGAAATCGGATTGATGGCAACCCGAGCAGGATATAGCCAGATACCTCCCCTGCTCAATGCTTTCAGTCGTGTCTGCCTTGGCGAGCATGGGTGCAGTGTGATTGATCCTTTCTACCGCTAAAAGTGGCATTTTGCCCAGATACCCCATCACATTGGCTACCGGCCCTAGTTTGATCTGAGGCAGTTCCCTGTCCACCGCCGGAACATGCATGCAGTACGCAATGATAGCCGACATATCCTCGGCAGATAACAGGGTGGTTTCGTGAGAAGGCATAAAGATCAGAGGCACTCCGGATTGATCTACACCGTGCCGTAGGGACATCACCCAGTCCTCGGTCGTGTACCCCTCTGGCAACCCACCCTTTCCACGGGTAAGATTGGATGCGGACAAGGTACCCACCCCACCGTCATCCATCATTACTTTACCACCCAGATCTGTGCCATGGCAATCCTGACAACCTTTGATGATACTCAAATGCCTTCCCCGGGCGATACTGGCGCTGTCCGATGGGATATCTAACTTTTCACTTTCAAAACTGTACTGCCTGGAAGTCCGCCCCTTCATGTGGTAAGCAATTCCAAAATATCCGGCAACCAGAAGAATTACTATGGACAAGAGCACCAAGCCAGTCCTTTTTAATATTTTTATTTTCATGACCAAAGGCGTTATGGACATCCTTTCGGATTGCCCGGTTGTGTATTACTGCTTGGATCCAGCCAATTTCAAATGGATATCAATCAAAGGTTCTATGAAATTTTGAGGTGGTAACGCGGGGTCGGATGCGAAGGTGATTCCCCATTGGGTGCGGTCCACCTGAAGCGTTGCCTCTACGGCCAGATCGTTCCCTGTGAAGATAATTTTGGCTGGGAAACTTACTGGTTTGGATATACCCAGCATGGTAAGTGTTCCGTTTACCTGATAATTGGCACCGGGAATAACACCTTCTCCAGATCCTGTAAAAACGGTAACATTCGTTATCCCGAATTTGAGATCTGGGTGCAAGGCCATATTGAAAAAATCGGCACTTTGAAGATGTGTAATCAGCTCCATTTTCAAATCATCCGAGGGCAGATTGAAATTGACGATAGACAACAGCGGCATGACAAAGCTGCCGCCCGTAACCTTTCCCTCTTTCACGGTAAGACCGTCGCTTTTAACAGAAATTGAGCCTTCATTAAAATAACCTGTTTTAAGAAACCCCTTCCACTCCGCAACAGACTTCGTTGCGTCGAGTGAGTAAGCCGTGCCTTCGATGCTGTGATCCGTACAACTCATGACGATTACAGCAGTAATAAATAATAGCGTTAGTTGTTTTTTCATAACTAATTACATGAATAGATAATTGATCTTTAACGGGAAAGGATTATTGGACACAACACCATTGCAGCAAATCGCACATGCCGAAAAAACATCGAAAAGCATAATTTTGAGGCACATTTTGTGATCTTTTTGATCTTTAACCCGGTGCAAATCTAAAAACAGAAGGGTTACGAAGAATGGCAATAATCCGGGATGATGACCGACAACGGGAAACGTCGACGAAAAGCAGTAAAATGACGATTAACAGGACTTTTTTTCCGAGATTGCTAATTCAAAAATCCCTCTTACGTGAAATTCTCATTCAGACTTATCCTTTTCCTGCTACTCCCGCAACTCTCATTTGCCCAAAAACCCGAATGGGTCAGGGAAACAGGAAATGCCGCATGGCAAGCCCGAGATTCCCAGGGAGAACTGGTGTATAAAAACAAACTCTGGATATTGGGAGGGTGGTTTAACTCAAAGGAAGCACCGCCGCGGGATGTGTGGAATTCCGCTGACGGAAAAGATTGGAAACTGGTCAATGGGAATGCGCCATGGATACACAGCGATCTGCCGATGTCCGTTACCTTCAAAAACAAAATGTGGATGATGGGTGGCTGGTACAACGGCCGCCTGGACGGCCACTCTGCGAGCAATGCGGTATGGTCTTCTACCGACGGAACAAACTGGAAATCTGAGACTGAAAGGGCTCCCTGGTCTGCAAGAGCCGCAGGGGCACTGGTGGAATTTAAAGGTCAGATGTGGCTGCTTGGGGGAACAGAAAACTACTACTTTGGTGATCAGAAAAGTCTCAAAAATGACGTCTGGTCGTCTTCTGACGGGAAAAACTGGAAACTGGCCACGTCGGCTGCACCCTGGCCGCCCCGTGCTTATCATCAGGCCGCGGTGCTTAACGGGCGCATATATGTATTCGGGGGTGGCAATTATGTCCCAGAGTACATGGCATTCAACGATGTGTGGAGCTCTGGGGATGGCATAAACTGGATCCAGGAAACAGCAGCTGCACCCTGGCACGAACGCATCTGGTTTTCGTCCGTAGTATACCGCAACCGGATCTGGATACTGGGAGGCTGGTCCAACAATCCCTACAAAAACTGGGCAGATGTATGGTATTCCGAAGATGGAAAAAACTGGCAGCCCTATGAAACACCCGGAAGCTGGCAGGGACGCCATGAGCCGTCGGCGTTTGTTTTTAAAGACAAACTATGGATCGCTGGAGGAATGGTTCCGCCGCTAACCAATGACATATGGTCATTACAAATCCCAAAGAAGTGGTTCAATACTAAACATTCCAGCAAGTGATCTACGACTACCAAAGGTGTTGCTCACGAAAACTTCCCAAAATACCATGAAAAGAGCCGCTCGGATGAATCGGGCGGCTCTTTCTGAATTTGTTAAAAGGATCTTATGCGGGGATCTTTCTCGGTTTTTCACGTTCCCAGAAACGGTGCTGGGCAATAGCCAGTATAAATTTATCGGCCAGTGCCTCAGGATCGTCGTTAATTACAATACCTTCCTTTAAAACCGTCTGATCCGTAAAATCAGCCGGGAGTTTGTTGCTAAAATAAGTAGCCTCGATCACCTGCATCGCGCTGGCATCCGCCGCAATCGCTTTGCAATGCTTGAAAGCTTCATTGAGAAAATGAATGGCATCCGCTTCACTTTCCACAGTGGCTACACTATTGGTACCACCCGGGACGTAAACTGCATCATAAAGCACCGACGCGGCGGTCAGATAACTGTGGTGAACGGGAATTTGCAAATCATTTCCTGACACAATAAAGTTCAATCGCGGGGCAATTATTTCCACTACTGCACCTGCACTTTCGAGAGCGTCCCTCACAATCGACAGGGACTTCTCATCCACGCCATCAGCGGTGAGGAAAGCAATTTTACGGGTTTGAATGCCCTCTTTAATTGTTCCAGCCATACTCAGGGCATCCGAAGCAGTTAACGAGCCCTCAAAAATATACGAATCAAAATCAGCGGGGTCTCCATCTGCCGGAATGCTTCGGTTTACTGGCAATTCAGGATCCTGAGGTACTGGTATTCGCAGCGCAAAGGCTACAGCAGCTGCCAGACTTTTGTCGATCATAGAAAGAATCCCGAGCATTCTTTCACGTACCTCCACCGCATTAACCTTACCCAATTCAAAGCTAAGCGCATCAATCAAATGATTTTTTTCGGGATCAGACTGGCTGTTAAAGAACAATCTCGCCTGACTGAAATGATCAAAAAAGCTTTTGCTCCTGGCTCTTACTTTTCGGGCATCCACTCTTTCGGGATACGAAGTAAACCCACCTTCCGAGGCCTTCGCCTGTGCCGGATAACCATTCCCTAGTGCATTGGGCCCGTAGCTGACCTTACCCCGGTTGATCGTTTGCCTCATGAAGCCATCACGCTGATTATTATGCACAGGTACTACGGGCCTGTTGATGGGTATCTCATGGAAATTAGGGCCACCCAGACGGATCAACTGTGTATCCGTGTAAGAAAACAATCTGCCCTGAAGCAAAGGATCGTTGGTGAAATCGATACCGGGCACCACATGCCCCACATGAAACGCAGACTGCTCCGTTTCGGCAAAGAAATTATCCGGGTTCCGGTTCAGGGTTAGTTTCCCAATCCTTTGAACCGGTACCAGCTCTTCCGGGATAAGTTTGGTTGGATCCAGCAGATCGAACTCAAATTTGAATTCATCCTCTTCGGGAACGACCTGTACACCCAGCTCCCATTCGGGAAAACTGCCACTTTCAATAGCGTCCCATAGGTCGCGACGGTGGAAATCAGGATCCTTACCTGAGATATTTTGCGCTTCATCCCAGGCAACGGCATGCACGCCCAACAAGGGTTTCCAGTGGAATTTAACAAAGCTGGATACCCCTTCAGCATTCACAAACCTGAAAGTATGCACACCAAATCCTTCCATCATCCGGTAGCTTCTGGGCAGAGCTCTGTCGCTCATGACCCACATGATCATATGCGCAGCTTCGGGCATCACTGAAATAAAATCCCAGAAAGTATCATGAGCAGATGCCGCCTGGGGCATCTCATTGTCGGGCTCCGGTTTCACTGCATGCACCAGATCCGGAAATTTTATAGCGTCCTGGATAAAGAAAACCGGCATGTTGTTGCCTACCAAATCAAAATTACCTTCCTGGGTATAAAATTTTACCGCAAAGCCACGAACATCACGGGCAAGGTCGGTAGAGCCCCGTGAGCCTGCCACCGTAGAGAATCGCACGAATACCGGCGTTTCTGCGGATGGGTCGGATAGGAAATTGGCTTTGGTAAGCGACGCCATGGACTCATATACCTTAAAGACGCCATGTGCTCCGGATCCACGGGCATGTACAATTCTTTCGGGAATCCGTTCGTGATCGAAATGCGTAATTTTTTCCCTTAAAATAAAGTCTTCCAGCAAGGTTGCACCGCGCTCACCGGCCTTCAGTGAATTCTGATCATCGTTGATCCGAAGGCCATGATTGGTGGTGAGCAGCTGACCGGAATCGTCCGTAGTATGCTGCGCCAGGCTCCTGGTTTTATCGTTTTCTTCTTTATTGGACTGCTCCTTATCTTTCTCCATGGGATATTCGATTTAAATTCATGCTTCTTCCGAAGCTTTGTAGTTAACTCCATTTTCAGCAACCTCTGTAAGCAACTGGTCGGCCATTTTCTCCTCTTCCAGTGTTCTTAACAAAATCTCCGCAACGTCTTCCAGATTCAGTGTTGTTGCCAGCTGCGCGAGACCTCCGTAAGTAGCAATTTCATAATGGTCTACTTTTTGAGATGCCAGAATAATCCCTACATCACGGGTGGCCGTGCCTTCGTCGGTACTTTCCACAATCCCTTCCGCCTCTTTGGAGAGACCCTCCATGGCATCACATTTTTTTGCAATGGCATCCAGTCCCAAAAGGTCAAAAATGGACTCCAGCCTGCTTGCGTGTTCGATTGTCTCTTCCAGGTGATCCTGGATCGTCTGACTCAATTTTTCAGAAGTGGCGGCACTAATCATCTTTGGAAGTGCCTTAATGAGATGATTTTCTGCCCAATAAATATCACGCAGCCCATCTACAAATAACTCCATAAGGGCTGGTTCTGCACCGGCGGAAGTTTTGGTTTTAAATTTCGGCTCAGAGCCTGAATCGTTCTTCATAAGGTTAATGGTTATGTTGAAAAATTGGGGATATACAAAACCCGTTCCAGCGAAAAAAAAAATTTTGTGGGATAACCCAATGCAGCCAAAAGCCGCCAGAAAATGAAGATAGGATTGGGTGAGCTACTTTCAAATATTCACAAAACAACTACAAGAATAGTAACCCATTGGATAGCAGAACATAAAGATCTACGGCGTGATGAATGGCATAGGTGGAGTGAGTAATAAAGAAGAAAGGCCCTCAACGCATTCTGGCGTTGAGGGCCCTTTATATTGGAATAGACTTCCCTGCCCAGGGAATAAAAATAAAATCAACAGAATTTACCCTTATACACTGCTAAGCGCACAACCCAAGGATCGGTCTGAGGCGAATGGAAACAACTATGAAGTCCGTCTCAAAAAAATGTACTTCAATGTTTTAATTAAAAGGAAGCGCAGAAAGCTAATCTATTTAAAAAGCACACCTTCGGTCACCCCTTTCCATGTATCCGTGCGAAATGGAGTGGCCGGCAATCCTTCCCCATTGAAAAGGTTTGCTTCTATGTTATCGTCGCTCCATCCATAACGCAGGGCCACCGGACTGGCCACCTGATCGCTCCAGACCACGATTTTGCTTCCTTCTATTCTCGCCTGTGCCCAAAAAAACCTGCGGTCCTGCCCCGCTACTTCGAATCCTTTGACATAACCATATTTATCCGAGGATTTAAGGCCACCCATGGCATGTTTAAAACTGACTGTAAATTTATTTCCGTCTAGCTGCATGGACTCAAATACAGGTCCGCTGTGTACAATATCCTGCACATAGACCTGTTTCAGTGCGTTTAAAGCCAGCCTGTGCCCGACGTCCTGTTTATTTTTGGGGTGTATGTCGGCGGTTTCACCAATGTCGTGAATCACAGCCATACCCGTGTTGGCAACGCTGGAAAGCGTTAGGGATTGCGCTTCCCGTAACTCCGCCCAGGTACTACCCTTTTCACTATTGCCCTGGTTGGCACTCCAGCTGGCAAGCTGAACAAACAAAAAGGGAAAATCCTCGCCCCATCGCTTACGCCAGTCATTGATCATCAGTGGAAACGATTTCCGATATTGATAAGCTCTTGACGCATTGGACTCTCCCTGGTACCAGATGGTTCCCCGCATGGCAAAAGGAATCAGAGGTGCAATCATTGCATTGTACAGTATGGTGCTGGTGACGTTTGCACCAGACGGCTCCTTGTTTTCCAGAGAGGACTCCACACGATACTTCCAGCTACCAGCTAGGGGCATTTCATAATCATCACGCGTAAGTTTCATCTGTTCAGGTTTGCCCGAAAACCCGCCTATACCCCCAAGATCCCGGATCTGCACGGCGATCACATTTTTTCCCGCTTTCAGAATCTCAGCGGGTATAATATAATTTCTTCCCTGAGGTACCTTTTTCATTGATTCACCAACTTTTACTCCATTGACATACGTCACATCTACATCATCAATGGGTCCGAGCATCAGGATCATACTCTGGTTAGCCCAGGATTCGGGAAGGTTGATTTCTTTTCTGAGCCAAACCGCCCCGTCAAGTCCCGGGAGGTATTTCAGATCAAAATATCCTGGCATTTCCATGCTTTTCCACGACGCATCATCCAGCGACAGTGACGGCCAGGTTTTGAGCGTTTCCGCATCTGGAAAACTTCCCTGTTCCATAATTATCTTCTCGTCCAGCTGTTTTTTCCGCAACACCGCCAAGGCCTCAAGTGACTCAGGCATGCCAGCAACATGTGCTTTAAATTCATCAAAACTATTCATAGCATCCCGACTGATCCACGATTCAACCTGTGTTCCTCCCCAGGAAGCATTGACCAGGCCAATGGGCACATGCAGTTTTTCGTACAAGTCTCTGGCAAAAAAATAAGCCACCGCCGAAAAATCACCAACCGTTTCTGGTGTGGTAAGTTGCCATTCGCCACCGGTAACGTCCTCTTTGGGAATCAGGCTTCGGTCGTGAGGTACTTTAAAATGCCTGATCTGAGGAAAATTCGCTTTGCTCTTCTCTTCGGCTGCATGGTTGGATCGGTTCACCAGCATCTCCATGTTGGATTGTCCGGAACAAATCCACACTTCCCCAAAAAGTACATCTTCCAGGACAATACTGTTCTTTTTGCCTGACACGCTAACCTGATAGGGCCCACCCGCAGGCACCGGATCCAGCTTTATCATCCATTGCCCTTCCTTTCCCGCCTTAATTGTCTTCGTCTGCAGCACCCCTGCTCCATTACGCAGGGTCAGGGTCACTTTTTCGCCAGCACCGCCCCACCCCCAAACAGGAACCTGTTTTTTCTGCTGGAGAATCATGTGTGAGCCAAAGATCCTGGGGAGTTTTACATCCGCATTGGCCAGGCTGCTGATAAAAAGCAGCAAAATGAATAGTCTTTTAGGTATAGGGAAAGTCATATTATTGAAGATTGTTTTGATGCGTATTAAACTATTTTAAGAAGGCAGCCGGTCTAATAAATATAATCACTGCCCAATGCTTCTTTCTTATAGAAATGTTGCACGGAAAAACTCCCGATCTACCCCTAATTCAAGCAGTAGATATGAGAAGTATTTGATCCGCTATGAATCCGGATGTCATTGAAGGAGGATAATTTTTTTGTATTGAAACAGGTAATTTCAAAAAATACTAATTTAGGGCTGTCAACACATTCAAATCAGGCCACGCGTCCAGCCAAGCCAATAAAAGAATTTCATCACCCATTTAAAATAAAACAAAATGGAAAATCAGCCTGTGAAAATCACAGTAGAAACCACCGTCCAGGCTCCTATTGCCAAGGTCTGGAAAACCTGGAATACCCCTGCCGACGTGATGCAGTGGAACCATGCATCGGATACGTGGCATACGCCAAGCGCAACTTGTGACCTGAGAGAAGGTGGTAGCTTCGTGTACACCATGGCGGCCAAAGATGGTAGCTTCTCTTTTGATTTCGCCGGTATTTACGAAACGGTAATTACCAACGAACTCATCCAATACTCCATGGCAGACGGACGAAATGTTCAGGTAAAATTTGAAGCCAATGGCAGCGAAACACAAATTACAGAAACATTTGATGCCGAAACTCAAAATTCTGTGGAGTTACAACAGAATGGCTGGCAGGCAATACTGAACAATTTCAAGGCCTATTGCGAAGGTAACTGATCTGAAAAACACCAATCATACAGAGGGAAGATGACTTCCCTCTACGTAATCAATCCGTAGCCAGTCGTGCTACACAGGTTACAAATACAGACTAATCGAGCTTTTTGTAATACAGGTTTTTCGCCTCAAAGGTCATTCCGGCATTGTGGCACTGCAATGCAAAGTGCCCTTCTTTGTACTCCTCGTCACTATGGGTCATTACCAGCTGATCCTTTACCCAGATTCTGATCGTATTTCCGATCGCCTGAACCCGCATCGGGAACCACTCACCATCCTTGGTCAGCAACGCACTTGCCTTGCCAGTGGGTGTACCCGGTTTCCACAACCAGCCGGTAAATGCGTCCTGGCTGTTACAGATTTGTGCTTCATAACCGAGCGGAAAACCATCCGGGTTATCGGCCGGGGCATTGGCACGAATATATAGTCCACCGTTGGCGTTTTTACCCTGGCTGCTTATCCTGAACTCCCCTTTTATTTCCAGATCACGTAAAACAGGATCTGCATAGAGATGTCCTCTGCCATCGGTTCCGGTGATCACTCCATCCTTTACTTCCCATATTGCTTTTCCACTGGTTTTCCACCCGGCAAGGTCTTTCCCGTTGAAAAGCGGTTTCCATCTGGGTTTAGCACTAAAAGAACCCAGCCCGACCAGCAGGCAGATGTAAAGTACAAAGTGAAGCGTTGTTTTCATTGTCCTAATAAATATTGATAAATTCCACCCTCTTTATACCTCAAAAACAGGTATTCAGACTACTTCATCCAGAAAGGAGCGCTAAACGAGCTGAACACCGGCACGCAATCTCCCAATTTGGGCGAACTGTCTATTTCACAAGTCCTCTCAGAACCTTTTCCTCAAAAAACTGTTTAGAAATTTCGCTTGCCAGATGTAGAAGGCTATCCATTGTAGGGTAATCACTTCCCAGGATATCATAGGCCTTCGTTGTGTCTGAGCTTTCTTTCACAACACCGGTTTCCAACAGTGCCTCCTGGACCGCCGTAATCTTCAATCCTTCATCCTTGATATCGCCCAGGCTCGCGATCATCCAGCTTAGGGCAAGAAAATGATTTTTTTCGAGCAACAAGAAATAGGTTTGTTTTGGATCTTCGGGAAGTTTATTGAACGGAGATCCCACTACAGCATCCGTGAGATATTTTCCCAGATGTTCGTCGACCGGCAGCGCCTCTTCCAATTTAACTGCACCTTGTAATGCATGGGCATAAATGCTGAGCCACCTTAATTTTCGACGCAGCTCATGCACATCATCTTCGATGTTGTCAAAATCATAAGTCGTCTCTTTTATAAACTCCTCTATCTTCAGGACCTGCTTTTTATAAAAGGCCCGCAAAGCCTCTGTTTCGACCTCTTCATCAAGCCAATCTACATCTCCAAGTTTACCCCTGACTTTTTTCAGGCGCTTACCCGAAAACCATTTACTTTCCGTCAGAAGATCAGATAATGCCGCACTTTTTTCTTTTATCTTCGAATCGAAGTAATGTTTGACAGAATCCGGAATATGCTGATTGAGCGCAAATTCCTTCTGAAAGGCCACAAAATAATCCAGTCCCCCCAGGGCATCTTCCACCTCTTTAAAGTAATTCTGCAGTTTGGTAAAAATCACCTCATTGTGCAGTTTGGCATAAAGTTTCGCCAGGCCTTCCAGCATAAACATGGGCGTGCGCAGGTCGTTGGATAGTAACCACAAAGCTGGATTTTTCACCTCTCTGGCCTTTGTCAATAAATTTTCCACCTTTTGAAGATGTATCTCAAATCGTGCTTTTCCTTTCATTTCTTAGGAATTAATGTCAAAAAACAATTTCTATCAGGTACATAAAAGTTGTAATATAAATAAAAACAGCATGCAAATGGAGGTTACTGCCGGGAACTGGGGACCTTTTCAAAACGATAAACGGATAAAACGCTTCAATGGTACCAGTCGATTGGTTACCTGATATAGCCCACCTGTAACATTCCAATTTTTTGTCTGTGAAACAAAAAATTCAGGATGGGACAAAATTGACAGATTTTGCCCCCAGAACGACAGTCATTCCTTCCATGACCATATAGTTTTGTGACAAGCAAATCTCCCAAAACAAAACAAAAAAATGTCATGAAAACTTCCCAAAAACTTCGCTTATCTACTTACGCTATCTGCTTACTAAACCGTTTGTCTGGCTCCCTTGGCACGGTTAGCACTGGCTTACACTTATCCGCTTGCATGCTCCTATTGTGTCTATCAATGATTCACGGTGTGGACGCTCAGGATCTTGCCAGACAGGAAACCAGAGGCAAAGAACCCTACTTCGAGGCCCCTTTGACCCCGACAGCACTGGACTATCGTTTTGCGCAAAGATTTCCCGCTGCCAGCGAAGTGTACTGGACCCATCGCGACAGCGTGAGCCTGGTTCGTTTCTCTCAGGATGGCCTGGCGTGCGGTGCAGTTTTCAACAAGGCAAACGAACTTCAATCCAGCCTGACGCATTACTCCGCCAGTCGGATTCCCAAAGAAATACGTGGCCGTGTTTACCGGATGTATCCCCGGTACGTCATCACCACGGGTACTGAATTTGTAGCCCGTGGCTTAGCCAAATTCCGGGCTGTGCTCGAAAGCAACACCCGCTTTGTGATCGTTACAGTGACAGAGGAAGGCATCAGAGAGGTGCAAAAACTCAGAAAAAACCATACAAAGCCCCAGGCACAGGTGGCAGTAAAGTAGGCACATACTGATAAAGTCACGGCCCTTGCTACATCAGAATTGGAAAGGCGTGCGACCCGATGGACAATGGGATGCCGCCTTTCCTCTTTTTAACTACATTGCAAAGACAGCTCCCTATCCATGCTTAAAGCAGTGGTCAACACAGCCGCCTTTCTGCCCGGCACGTTTAGCTTTGCATTATTTAGGATAGCTCACAGGGATTTTTTATTTTTGAATCAAAATCACTAAGATCATGGCCACACTCACATTGGAAATAAAGGACGAAAAGCTGAAGTTTTTCAAAGATCTCATTCAAAACTTTTCGTTTGTTAAAGTTCAGGAAACAGAGTCCGATGGTGACTCGGATGAGCAAATTATAGAAAACATCAGGCAAGGTGTAAAAGAAATGCGTCTGGTGGAGCAAGGAAAGATGAGAAGTCGGCCTGCTAAGGAGTTTCTGAAAGAACTATGAGTTATCGGGTTGAGACGATCGTTCATTTTGAAAAAGAGGCCAAAAGACTAAAAAAGAAATATCGTTCTCTAAATAGAGAGATATCAGACTTAATTGATGAGCTGGAACAAAACCCGTTTTTGGGAACCTATCTAAAAAACGGATTTCACAAAATCAGGCTTTCAATCAAGTCAAAGGGTAAGGGCAAAAGCGGAGGCGCAAGAGTGATCACTTGCATCAAGGTGGTTGCTGAAACAGTTTATCTGGTTTCCATCTACGATAAATCGGAGCAGTCAGATATTGCAGACCATGTGCTCGATCAACTCCTTGAAGAAATCCCTGAATAGCTGTTGTCGCTTTTCAATGCGCCTAAAAAGCCGTGGATAATATAAGTCAACAAACATGGCATAGCGGGAGTTTTGACTCATTTCAACACCCGAAACATATATCATCTTTCTTCAATTCGATTTTACAAACAGTCCTTTATGCCTCATCAGGCCCGGACTGGCGAGAACGTTCAATACCACCAATTCCATCTGGTTCCACCAGCTTTCGCAAAAGCTTAAATCCTTTAATAGAAAACTTTTACCTCAAAACTTTGCAACATCGTTGCACATGCTATACATTTGCAACACTATTGCATAAGTATAGCAAGTCGTGCTAAAAGATCATTCCTATAAAAGTAACATTCATGAAATTGAACAGAAAATTAGCCTACACCCTCTTAATCGGTATGGCTGCACTTTTTACGCAATGTAAAGACTCTGGTGAAAACCTTACTCCAGATGATGAAAACGAACTGATTACCTCTGTGATCCTTAATTTTAAGGAAACCGGGTCGGGTGCCATGTCCACTTTTACCTTCCGGGATCCTGACGGCGACGGGGGCAATGCTGCCACCAAATTTGATACCATTTCGTTGAAAGCCAATACCGCCTACACACTGACCGTTGAATTTCTGGATGAGAGCAAATCACCAGTGGTGGATATTACGAAAGATATTGAGGAGGAGAAAGAAGATCACTTACTGATCTTTACAGCCTCCCCTGCTTCCCTGCTGACCTACTCGTATGGAGACAAGGACAAAAACAATTTTCCTATTGGATTGCTGGGAACAGCGACAGCCGGAGCCGCGGGTCTTGGGAAACTCAAAGTTCAGCTGCGCCACCAACCCGGCACCAAAAACGGCACTGCAGCCCCGGGAAGTGATGATGTCCAGCTCGATTTCAATCTGAAAGTAAAATAAAGGGTTCCTACCTTCTGCGCAGACTCGTATTCAAAACCGGTTGTTCAGCGGACTATTCAACCTTACTGTCTTGTTAGGCTGAACATCCGCTGACATCGAATACAGTGAAAACAAGACCCTTTGAAACTTTAAGCCGGTTTCTCGGAATGTGATTTTTTCCTGAGCGGTATATTACACCATCACAACAAGCTATCAAAATGAATTGGAAACTGGTTAATCCTTTTTCCCGTGGCGTGGAATATAGCATTGGCGATAGCGGGTGGCATGGCCACCAAACCAATCTCTCCCACCCCTTTGGCCCCCAGTTCATTTATGATCGTATCCTTTTCTTCAACAAAAATCACATCCATTTCATGAATATCCGCGTGGACCGGAATATGGTATTCACTAAGATTCTGATTCATGTATTTTCCCAATCCGTGATCCACAATTGTTTCTTCTCTCAATGCCTTACTGATACTCCAGACCATTCCGCCCAAAATCTGGCTCCGGGCAGTTTTAGGATTGATAATCCTGCCGGCAGCTACCGCGGTCAATGATCTGGTTACATTGATCACGCCCAGTTCCTGATCTATTTCTACCTCCACAAAAGCTGCACAGTGTGCGGCACGTGAATACTTTTTCAATTTAAAAACATTGGGCACGGCCAAATTGGTAGTTTTGATCACCTTCCCCTTATTCGCTGCAATTATCTCCGTAAAAGAGATGGAAACGGCTGGATCGTCCCTGAGAACAACCTTGCCATTGTCAAATACAACGTCATCTATAGACACTGCTTTGAATGCAGAGTTGTCCATGGATGCTGCCTTCCTGAGCAGTTTTTTACGCAGTGCCTTGCCTGCCGCTTTAATGGCGGAGCCTACCGTGGATGTCGTAAACGAACCTCCCTGAATAGGCGCGAAAGGCTTCTTGCTATCACCATAGGAAAACACGACGTCCTCCAGGGACAACCCAAGTTCATCGGCCGCTATCTGGGCCATAATCGTCATCGTGCCCGTACCGATATCCGTTACCGCACTGTTGACATGCAACTTACCCTCCATAGTCATAATAAGTTCGGCCCGGGCAGGCAGCTGGTTTGCCTCCCATATCCCGGTAGCCATGCCGTAACCCACCAATTTATTTCCCCGACGCATGCTTCCAGGTTGTGGCGTGCGATTGGCCCAGCCAAATTTCTCGGCACCCTGGAGAAAGCACTGCCGCAATTCTTTACTGCTATATGGTCTATCTAAACTCTCATCCCTTTCACTGTAATTGATCAACCGGAGCTGGAGCGGGTCCATGTTCAGTTTATAAGCCAGTTCATCCATGGTACTTTCAATGGCGTGCAAACCCGTGCTGCCGCCAGGTGCGCGCATATCCAACGGACTGTAAACATCCAGATTTACGAGACTGTATTCCATCAGTGTATTAGGCGCCGGATAAAGCATGTGTGCCCAGTTAACAACAACCTCTGTGTAATCCTCAAACCGGGAAGTTTCGGCGATCGCTGAATGGTTCATGGCTGTAAGTTTACCATTTTCATCCGCACCGAAACGGGTATTTTGGATGGTCGGCGGCCTGTGCCCGAATGTGAACATCTGACTCCGATCCAGCGTCACCCGCACGGAACGTTTGAGGGCCAGTGCGGCCATCACAGACATAAACAACTGGTACTGGGGTCGTAAGCCGGAACCAAAAGCACCTCCCACATAGGGTGATATGACCCGAACGTCCTTGTAGCTCAGTCCAAAAACATTCCCTACATACAACTGACTGTTTACCGTTCCTTGCGTCTTGTCATAAATGGTCAGTTTACCATCACCTTCATAAATGGTGGTGGTAGCAAACAATTCCATTGGATTGTGATGTTCAGTTCCATGAGTATATGCAGCCTCCACCTGAGCGAAAGACCCGGCAAAGGCAGTTTCAAAATCACCTGTTGGCTTCGGCGGCGGTGGCTTGAGCATCGTAGCCATTCCAAAGGCAGGTGTGTGGGCATCTACCAGGTTATGTTCCAGATTGGTTGTAAAACTTTCGAGCTCATAACTTATTTCCACAATCGATGCAGCATATCGGGCAAGCTCAAACGTCTCGGCCACGACCAGCCCTATGGGCTGCCCGTTGTATTTTATTTCACCATCATACAGCGGCCTGAAAGGGGCTCCTGGCGGGGCGTCCATGTCGGCATACATTTGATTGAACCAGGCCAGCGAAGGCCTGTTTTCATGCGTAAACACCTCAATGACTCCGGGTACAGCTTTTGCTTTTTCTGTACTGATGGTTGTTATTTTCCCTTTCGTAATGGCGCTATTGAATACATACCCGTACAAAAGCCCGGAAACATGGTAATCGCCGGCGTATTTGGCGGCTCCCGTTACTTTTAAATCCCCCTCCAGACGACTTACTGGCTGTCCTATTGCTGGTATTACTGACATGGTTAGAGTGCTATGCATCATTCCCGTTAAGACCGACACTGTGGTATATTATCCATTTTAAAAAAAAAATCGACCCGGGCGTTAATGGGAAGGCTGTGCTCCTGGCAACTGGGTATCCGGGTGAAGTGCCATCATACTGTTTCTGATGATGGCGCGTTTTGCCAGTTCAATTTTAAAGCTGTTGTATGGATATCCTTTCGCACCTGCCAGAATGATATCTGCCGCCCTGGCAAAATTCTCCCTGCTTGGCTCTTTTCCCTCAAGAAACATCTCTCCCTCTTTGGAGCGCCACGGAATATGAGCCACACCGCCCAGAGCAATCCTGGCTTCCTTTATAACTCCCTGGTCCAGCTCCAGACCTGTTGCCACAGATACCAGTGCAAACGCATAAGAGTTGCGATCCCTAAGTTTCAGATAGGAATGGTGATCAGCAAACCCTTTAAGAGGCAGATCCAGGCTGGTAATAAGCTCACCCTTCTTGAGATTATTATCGAGATGCGGCGTATCGCCCGGCAGACGGTGAAAATCTGTAAAAGCCAGACTACGATCCCCGTCAGGTCCCGAAATGTTTACGGTCGCATCCAGTGCCGCCAGCGCAACACACATGTCTGACGGAAAAACAGCGATACAATGTTCGCTGGTACCCAATATGGCCATTATCCGGTTGTAGCCCCCGATAGCTGAGCACCCCGAACCCGGTTCACGCTTGTTACAGGGTGTGTTTGCATCGTAAAAATAATAACACCTGGTACGCTGAAGAAGATTGCCTCCATTGGTAGCCATATTCCTGATCTGTGCCGAAGCACCTGCCAGTATCGCCCGGGATAATAAAGGATACCATTCCTCAATGATGGGATGGTAGGCGGTATTGGCATTGGTCATAAAGGCACCCAGCCGGATCCCATCTTCTCCTCTTAACTCAACGGCCTGGTGTCCTTCGATATGATTTACATCAATCAGCGCGCCGGACCTTGTTAAGTTATACTTCATCAGGTCGATGAGATTGGTACCACCAGCCAGATATTTTGCATCCGGTTTGTTTTGTATTTGACCGACTGCCTCATCTACGGTATTTGCCTTGGAATAGGTGAAATGGTTCATATCTCCGCGGTGTTTTTTACTTCCATGATGGCATCTACAATATTGCTGTTGGCTCCACAACGGCAAAGATTTCCGCTCATCAGATCCTTAACCTCCGCCCTGGTACGCGCTTTACCTTCCAAAAACATGCCTATGGCGCTACATATCTGGCCTGGCGTGCAGTATCCGCACTGGAAAGCATCGTGTTCGATAAACGCCTTTTGAAGCGGGTGCAACTGCCCCTCCGCGGCGATACCCTCAATCGTGATAATCTCGGAATCTTCTTTCATCACCGCCAGCGTAAGACAGCTCAGAATACGCTCTCCATCACAAATAACAGTGCATGCTCCGCATTGTCCATGATCGCAGCCCTTCTTGGTACCCGTCAAACCGGCGTATTCCCTGATGGCATCCAGCAGACTAACCCAGGTACTTAATTGTAACTGAACAAAATTTCCGTTAATCTTAAATGTTACTTCCTGCTGCGTAAACGGATCCTCATCCGACATCCCATTTGCTGTGTGGTATAATGACATAAGTGTTAATGGTTTGGTAGCAAAGTTGTTTCCGATTTGATAAGAAACGTGCCAAAGCCAATTGGGGAGAAAATGAAATACTGTTCATTTTACATGCTTGCAGAACTTGCCTGAACAACCAGTATATGGCCATTGCTAACCGACGTGTAGAAACCTGTTTACCAAGAAAATACTCCTGATTCTCTAGTGAGAAACCCCTCACCGTTCATGGACATCATTCAACTCTTCTTAAACCGTTGAGCCAAAATACTGCATGCTGATTATTTGAAAATCACACGCAGTATTTCGACTCAATACGGTTACTTCAAAGCCTTTGAATGCGTGTGGTCCGCATTTTATTAGAAAGTCAGGATATATAACAAGCCTGCGGATGATCGGTCAAGAATCAGATACCCATTCAAAATTCTTCAATCAATATTTATCCATTCTGAGAGAAACCTTGACCAAAATCATCATTTCTTCTTTGGTATTTATCTACCGTTGTTTTGGTATCATCCGCGAGAAGATCTGCCTGGTTTTTGGCCCTATCCGCGTATTCATCTACCGTTCCCTTTGCCTGATCTCCGAGAGAATCCATTTTGTCCTTCACAGAATGTACTGCTTGGGAACCTGTTTCTTTGGCATGGTCCCACTGATCCTTTAATTTACCCTTTTGCTGATCGGCAAGATCTTTCAGTTCCTGACGAGTTTGTTCACCAGACTTCGGGGCGTACAATAATGCCAAGCAAGCACCCAATGCAGCACCCAGTAATAGGCCCGTAGCAAATCCTGCACCACCCGACTCCTGATCTTCGTAATTTCTGTCTGTCGCTTTCATATTTGGTTATTTTAGTTTGTGGAGAGCAGACTAAAAACGTGCCAAACAGTGAAAAATCTTTCAATTGTTGAATGAAAAATCCTGGGTGATAAGTATAAAAGCGCCCGGGTTGGTGGTTTTTGCAAAGCGACATTTAATGCAAAATGTAACATCTGATCACATAATTGTTAACTACAGATACCGAAATTAGTATGGAATGGCTGTATCATGACTTTGCAGATCAGAAAGAATCATTTTAAGTGTAATAGTTGAGACTTAATCTGACAGTTAGTAAATTTACTAACCATAAAATCAGTTAAGTTATGACGACAACGCAAAAGTTAATTCAACCCAAACTTGGCTTGTTAAAATTAGCCGAAAAGTTGGGAAATGTATCCGATGCCTGTAAAGTAATGGGCTATTCGAGAGATTCCTTTTATCGCTTTCAAAAACTGTATGATGAAGGTGGAGAATTGGCGTTGAAAGAAATAAGCAGAAGTAAACCGCTGTTAAAGAACAGGATCGAAAAGCAGATTGAGGATGTGGTAGTAGCCTACGCCATTGAATCGCCAGCGTTCGGGCAACAACGTGCATCTAATGAATTAAGGAAAAGAGGAATTTCAGTTGCACCTTCAACCATTCGCTGTGTCTGGGTTCGCCATGATCTGGAAACGTTTCAAAAGCGTTTAAAAGCACTTGATGCAAAGGTCGCCCAGGAGGGAATAATTCTGACCGATATACAAGTCGCAGCACTGGAACGTAAAAAGGAAGAAGAGCAAAGCAGAGGTGAAATAGAAACTCATCATCCAGGTTATCTGGGCGCTCAGGATACTTATTATGTCGGATATATAAAAGGTGTTGGTAAGATTTATCAGCAAACATTTATTGACACATACAGCCGCGTAGCTTTTACGCAGGTTTATGATCGCAAAAATGCATTGGTTGCTGCTGATATGCTCAACGATAAAGTTTTGCCATTTTATCAGGACCAACAAGTTGATTTACTACGTATACTGACGGATCGAGGCACAGAGTATTGCGGTGCGAAGGAACAGCATGAATACCAGCTTTATTTAAATATCGAGGATATTGATCACACTCGAACAAAGGCTAAGAGCCCACAAACGAATGGGATTTGCGAGCGTTTTCATCGCACCATGCAGGAAGAATTTTATGCTATTGCATTCCGAAAAAAAATCTACAATAGCTTAGAATCTCTGCAACTTGATATGGATAAATGGATGGAGTATTACAATTCAGAAAGAGCACATAGCGGTAGATATTGTTATGGGAAAACACCAATGCAGACCTTTTCAGAAAGTAAGGCAATCGCAAAAAGTAAAAATGTGAATGAGCTTTTTGATAAAAGTAATAACTTTATAATGTCAGAGAAAGCGGAAACGAGCTCTGCTGGAGAGCAACTCGCCAGGAATACTCTGACCGACGAAAATGATAAAGGGGCTGTTAGTTTTCCAGCCCCTTCTTCCCAAAATCATTTTTTGAGCAATCCCTAAAAAAACTCAACTGTCAGATCTAGTGTTAGTTATTACATGTAATTGTAGGAAATCAAATATTTATTCCTGATCCTACTTCTAATGATATTGTTACTAATGTGTCAAACACTGGATCTCCCCTGATTGCATGGCCACATGCAACCCATAAAGTCACAGGGAGAACAAGTGGAACAATTGGGCAATTAGTAGGGATAAATTCAACCGCTGGGACAGCTCTTCTGCAGGTAACCACTGGAACGGGGTTTGTCGTTGGCGAGACCGTAACGCAATCCAAAACAGGGGCAACCTTTGTAATAAACAGTTTTGTGACTAATTCGGGATATGCATTAAACCTTACAGGAAATGCGGGCTTTAATACGGTTACAGGAAACCGACTATCGGGAGGAACCGCCGTGGTTAATTCTGAAAGTCCAGGTAATATATTCTCAAGTAACACCATTGCAGGTGTGCGAGACGGATTATACTTGTCCTCAAGTGCTCAGATTACAGATAATTTTATTTCACTTTTCGCCGGTTCTGGTTCGCATAAAGCAGTAAAAAGAACTGGTACAAATCCATTATTATTCAGTAATAACGTTTATCCCGGTTCCACTCTGGACAATATACCACCTCCGGCATTAAGTGACATAACCACTACGAAAAGGGATGCCCTCACCACTGGGCAAAAATACCCAGGATTAATACTGAATAATACCACGACAAACAAAGCAAATTATTTTAACGGTTCTGAATGGGTCGAGTTCAATACTGAACGCGTAATAACTGATTTCAATAAAATAACTGGCAATGTTTCAATTGCAAGTGTTGGACATTCACCTTTAAATGGACCCATTGGGGGGCAGTATGGCAACGGTTGGCAGGTTAGCACCAGTAAAGACCCAAAACATATAAATCAGCTTATTTTCGATTTAACTGGTACTTTGCACACCAGAACGAAATATGAAGGTGTATGGGGATCGTGGTATAAGGTCTGGACAGGCAAAGAATTTTCAGTTATAGCCGCCCAAGTAAACAGCGCGGCCACTACTTCAACAGTGGCGGCGGGGCCCAATCCAACAAAGGCGGAATTTGACGCATTAAGTGCCGATTACCTGGCAGTAAAAACCACACTTGATGCACTGCTTACTAAAATGCGTACATCTAAAATATTGACCCCTTAAAAATTTATGGACAGCATAACAGAATTTTTTCAAGTAAGAAAAACAGAAAATTCCTATTTTCATGCCAACTCTAAAAGTGACAAATAGAGTGACAAATACGAAAAATGCCGCCTCAATTGCGTGAAACGGCATTTTGCAGAGAGGAAGAGATTCGAACCTATTTATAAGTCTCTCTGAATGAATAAATTAAAAAGTATATTTTAGCCTGATCTCGAATTGCTCACCTTTAATTTAGAGCACCAAATATTAGCTCAAATTTACGCTTTTCCTTCTTGAAGTCAAGCATAAAATCGCATTTTGTAGTTCAATCAAAATTTTGTGAGAGGGGGGCAGATGCTACAAGCCGAGGTGTGCGCATCACTTGAGACTTTGCACGTACGGATTAGCCACCCAGGCAAGTACATATTTTCAGTTCGCAACCGAGCTTCTAGATTTGCGATTGTAATTTAACACACGGAAAGCAATTTCAAAAAGGGACTCAAAGAGCATGGAAATGTTCAAATATCACTATCGATGTTTTCCACGGCCGCTCATTATTCTAATCAATAATCCAAATCCTTGTCAGAATTAAACAATACCAGAACGTTATAAAAACTGGCAAGGGCCATCTTAATCAGAATTAAGACAAGCTCCTTACCAGTAACTTTGAACCTTATTTAAGATATTACTTTGACAACCAAATCAGGTCGTTAATGTCATCCTTGCCTGCAAACTGGCTTTGGATAGCCGCTTTGTAATTTGTCTCATTCGTAGTGCGTTCAGAAAAAGGGTATTGCCATCTAACAGCTATTCTACCTGAATTTCCTGTTCCTACACCCGTCATGAATTTTGGGAATCCAGTCCTTCGGTAGTTGAAATAGGCTTCCATACCTGAGTTCATAAAAAACGCCAGATACTTCTGAGTCAATATTTGTTCCAATCCCGCTGCATCATTCCCTGCGTATTTAACGAGCGCTTGTGCATAATATTCGTCAAAACTGAAGTTGACAGTGTATGTAGCAAAATCACTGGCGGCGCGTCCACCCGTCTTCGAATAAGTCATTGTTAACGCACCGGTTTTTACCCCATAAAACTCCTGCGACGCCTTTATACCCTTTTTATACCAGTCCTCAGCGCTGCCGGTTGCCCAGCCTCTGTTAATTCCTTCGGCGATATTAAAACACAGTTCAGGGTAAGCAATAATAAATGCATTTTCACCCGTGTAGTTTGAGTAGTATCTCGATCTGCTCTGAAAGGAATATTCTCCGGGAGCGAAACCAGCGCCATTGTCTTTACCAGCTTTATTTGACATGTCCGACAAATCTTCGCCAGAGCTTGCCGCAATGAATGCTGAAAAATCGGATGGGAGTTTACCTGCTTTGAGTTGTGCACCTGCCGGCTCTGCAGTAACCATTACTCGTGGATCTTTGCGTGCTGTGAGCAAACCGACGTAGGTCTGAGCCATATTCTGGCGGGTCGCATCAAAGCCAAAATTATCCGGATTTGATGGATACTTATTGAAGTTATTAAATTTGAATTCAAGATTATCAGCCATACCTTCCATCAGCGGGTACTTCGTAGGATTCGCGAGCATTTCAGCAAACTGCGCTTTCACATTAAGCCCTGCTTCTGATTCTTTTTTGCTCAGACGGATCAAAATCCTCATCCTGAAACTGTTCACCGTCTTTTGCCACTTTTTTAAATCCTGCCCAAAATAAAAATCCCCTGACACCTGGCTATTTCCTTTCGCGATGAGTGCAGTCATCTCGCTATTGGATTCATCGAGCCATTTCAGGATCTGAATGTAGATGTCTTTCTGCGAGTCATATTTCGGAGCGACGTTTTCTATACCTTTCAATGCATCTGCCATAGGTAGATCGCCTGCCCTCACCGACATCTGGTCAAAAAAGAAAGAGCGAAAAAACTTTCCGAGAGATGAATAAACGTTGACAGCGTCAAGCCCGGAACGTATGGCTTCTTCCTCCATTTTCACAACGTTCTTCAAGGTAACGTAATGATTCTGAAACTCGGACCATTGGTATTCATTGTTACCGTAGTAATTGTAGTTGATCGCATAAAACTGGTTCCAACGCATGGAAGAGCTGAAAGGCACTCCGATCGTGCTGTACATATCGTACTCTATACCTTGAAGTACAAGTGACGGCGGAGCTGTAACGGCTCGGTTAGGATCTTTCTCAAGTTCCTCAAAACTTTTTTCGCAGCTTGTCAGCGTTAACGCAACGACCGCAAAAATTCCGAATATTATATTATTGATTTTCATCGTATTCAATTTGAGTTTTAAACTAATGGCTGATTTTACTGATCGGTGATTAAAAAGTAAGATTCACATTAATTCCATAACGGCGAACAGATGGCGTCTGCAATCCTGAACTGCCATCTGACACGTATTGATTAAGGTCAATGTCTTTCTTTTCAGCGAAATACAGAAGGTTACGACCAACCAAGGATACAGACGCTCCACGAATAAAACCACTCCTTTCTAACAATGCTGCTGGAAACTTGTAGCCGATAACCACTTCTCTCAACATGCCAAAAGAGCGGCTCATCAGGTTACCCTCATCAGAATTGTAGTAGCGGCTTACCCAATCCTGTACGGTCTGTGCAGTAGTATTTCGCTTAAATGTCAATAACGAAAGGTTGGTAATATTTCCATCAGCATCAAAATTGAGAGCCGTACCATCGCTCACCTGAACACCCACACCAACATAGGTTTTGTTCTCCTTATTGACCTTAAATGCCTCATAATCGGTAGCACGTGATGCACCTAATGCGCCTTCGATCAACTCGATATGACGTCCGCCACGGAATGTTTGTTTCTGGATATAATTAGAAATCACACCGCCGATACGTCCATCAAACTGGAAGCTGAAATTAAAATCCCGGTACGAGAATTTGTTATTGATACCGAATACAAACTTTGAGTTGGCATAACCGAGGAACTGATTCACCGGACTGTAAATAGGACGACCAGATGCGTCATTGATAATTTGACCATCGTTGGTTTTTGCGAAAGCGCGACCGTAGTATTTATCCATTCTGTCACCCACTTTGAAGAACGTATTCAATTTGTCCTGACCCGGATAAATCTCCGTAAGAATTTCTTTGTAAGTCGAGTAATTGGCAACAATATCCCAGTTCAATCCTTTTTCACTGCGGATCGGTGAACCTGTTAACGATGCCTCCCATCCCTTTTTCCTTGTCTTAATTCCGTTTACCAGTGCTGCTCCATATCCAGTCGTTGTTGAAATAGGCAGCGAAAAAATACGCGGTCCTTCGTTGGAAACGAAATAGGTAACGTCAAGCCCCAACCGGTTCTCCATCACACGTACATCCAGTCCAACTTCGGTCTGAGATGTACTGCTTGGTTTGATACTTGGATTGTTTAGTGTATTGGTAAAATATGCGGCCGGGGTATTGTTGTATGCGAATGGAGTGGAATACACAGCTGCATTCTGATAGGTTGGACCGTCGTATGGAGAGCTATACTGATCGCCATAACCAAGGAAGTAACTTGTCGCCGGAGTAGCTCCTATTGTCGATTGGGTCAGGCCATCCTTCACGTTGGCATAGGAACCTCTTAATTTCAGAAACGAAATAACCTCAGGTAGCCTCATATAGTCGGAAGGCACTGTGGACCCCGCAACCGATGGATAAAAGAACGTATTATTCCCCGACGGAAGCGTTGACAGCTTGTCCATTCTACCCGTCGTGGAGATTGTAAAATACTCCTTGAATGTGAAATCCGCTGAATAGTAAGCCGATGCAACACGCATCGCGGATGTGAAATTGGATGATTTTACAGGATTTGCAGAGTTGTTAAAATTATACAGACCCGGAACATTCAGGTAGTCCGTTGATGCAAAGGATGAATTATAGTCGAAGCTGCGGATGTTACCACCACCCCAAATTTTTGCGTTCAAACCCGGGACAATGTCCTTGTCAAACTTTAAAAGTATATCGGTGTTGTTCTCAAAAAGATTACGTCTGTCTTCACGGTAATCCCCTCTCCTTTCGTCGCGTCCGTATGAGCCTGCCGAGTACGGCATTTTTTCATTACGGAATAAATTCCAGGTTGTAACCTGTGTACGAAGGCTCGCTTCAAAAAAATCTGTGAATTGATAATTCATCGCAGCCTGTCCAATGATATCCGTTTTTTGGTGGCTTCTGAGCCATTCATAGCTCATGAAATACGGATTGTTGTAGCGTTGGTACTCAGCATAGATCTGCTGTGTTCCCTCTTTTCCAGGTTGCCAGTAATTGCGCATCTGATCAACGTCCCAGTCTGCCCCTGCCCATAATACGATGTTGTAAATGATCGAGTTAGGACCATAATTTACATCAGGAATATTCGGGGTGTACTGCTTGTTATATTGAAGCGAAGAAGTGAATTTTAGTTTTTTGGAGAAATTATAATCTGCCACCACATTGAAATTGGTAATGTTCAATTTCGTATTAGGCACAATTCCCTTCTGGTGAATGTGTGACGTCGAGAAGCGCACATTATACTTTTCGCCGCTTGCCGAAATAGATACGTTGTTTGTGGAAAGAATACCAGGCTGAAGAAATCTTTTCAGATTGTCAGTTCCACGGGCGATCCATGGTGTACCAGACCTCACTCCTGTCACTGGGTCAACAGGGCTATCATATTGTGGAATCAACTGCCCTTCAAATTTCGGGCCCCAACCTCCATCGTAATCACCGTCATTCAATCCTCCACCCTTTCCGTCACCAAAGGCATATCGGCCGTGATCACCAGGGCCATACAGGTCCTGTACTTTGGGTATCGCAAAAAAGCCGTTGTCCATCATGGTTGATGAATTGAAGTCTACGGAGAATCCACGTTTATCTTTTGAACCACGCTTGGTTGTAATCAAGATCGCTCCATTCTTACCTCGAAAACCGTAAAGCGCCGATGCAGAGGCGCCTTTCAAAACAGAGTAGGTATCGATGTCGTCGGGACTCACGTTCCAGGTATCCGAATTTACTGGAACACCATCTACGACAAAAAGCACATCTGTGTTACCTCTGAGCATGAGGTTAGGCTTCCTCAGAAGCTCCTGCTGTACGCCTACCGTCAAGCCTGCTACTTTGCCGACCAATGCGTTGATTGCATTCGGCTCACGGGCTTTTACCGTCGAGGCACCATCGACTGTTTGAATCGCCACACCAATCCGTCGCACATCCTTTTTTATACCAAGCGCGGTCACTACCACTTCGTTTAATTGACGAAGATCGGTGCTTAACACAACATCGATAACGGTCCTGCCATCCACCTTTACCTCCTGTGAACCGAATCCAAGAAAGGAAAAAATAAGTTCGCTCGATTTTTCAGCAACTTCAATTTTATATTTCCCATTACCATCTGTAATCGTACCGTTGGTACTTCCTTTTACTATAATACTAACACCTGGTATCGGCTGATTATCGTCTTTTGCTGTCACCTGTCCAGTGATACCGATTTGAGCAAAAGCCATATTGGAAATAAAAACGCACATAAGCAACAGGCCGGAATGTACCTTTTTCAGCAAGATCATCCGCCATTCATTTAAGTAAAGTCGTTTAGCCATAAGAATGAAAATTTTTGTTAGGTTTTAAACACTTAATTCGCGAAATTCAAAATGCAAAAATCTTGTTTTATCCACTTGGACGAGTTAAGTATATATTAACATTTTATAAATAAATCAGCACAACCACTTCGCTTTCAGGCGATTCAAAAAACAATATTGACAAGAAGCAACGAGGGGCAAAGCGAGTAATGAGACTACGTCTCAGTCCGAACTTTTTAGAGATATTGAATTGCCAACCACTGTCGTCAAGGGCGCAGCAACAGGGTGATTGGCTGTAAAGTAGAATCCCAGTAGTTGCGCCGCAGTTTGCGCAAACTGGTCTTGACATATCTGAAGCTTTTCTTCCATCTCTCCGGATCCCGGCGTATCCGGTCCCAGTACTGCCAGCCAGGTTTCATCAGATTGGGCTGCTAAGAAACCGTGACGCGTCCAATTCTTGTTGGCACCTCTACCGTGGTCGGGGTACACCATAAACGTTGTTTTTCCGGAGTAAAATTCATCCTCCTGCATGCTAGTCCATAAACTGCCGATCATTGCATCCGGGTAATGAGCCGAGTCCAGGTAAGAATCATATTGCCCTGCATGTCCGAAGTTATCCGGATCACCGAAATCGATATGGATAACTTTGGGATGATTTGCCAAAATGTAGGACTTGGCAATCGCATAGGTGTGTACATCGAACCTGCTGCTCCCGCCAAACTGCGTGAGAAAATATTGCTGCAACTCGTTGGATAGAATCTGCGCCTCAGAAAGCGCTATGCCACTCACTTGCTCGCCGGGAATGTTCACCAACATCTTATTCCTGTCGCGGTTGACAATTCGGGAAACAGCATCCCAGGAGGCAAACGTAACCACTTTCCCTTCGTACCCCTTTTGTGAGTTCAAAAATTCAAGCACGTTTTCATCGGGGATGTTGGGGTATGCGATGCTGTTTATTTCGGGGTCATAATAACCGCATAAGGTTTCACTTCGCCCAGGGTAGGAGAACCTGTACCGGTTCTAACATTTACACGGTTGTCCAATTTTCGATTGCCATAAAGTTGACCTTCACCAGCAATCGTGCTCCCCAAAAAAGGCATAAGCTTTTGCCACCGTTCCAGCTCCGACGGAGCCCAATACTTGCTAAATAAAGAGGCAGGGTTTTGCTTGCAATAGTTTTCACTGAATAGTATTGACGAATCAGCACCCTGGAAAATTTCCTGCCATCGGTATCCATCTATCGAAATGACAACGACATTCTGAGTTCTGTTCTTTTGCACCAACGCTACTGAAATAGAAATAAACATGAAAAATACCAGAGACTTCATCGGATTTGAGTTAATATCTGACAATGGTGTGTTTGATTTTTAATGGTAATTCCGTGCTACTTTTTCTCAAGAATTTTGCAAAAGAATGCTCCGAATTTGAGTGAGCTCTGCGAAATAGGCCTTTGCCGCCTTATCTCGTCTTCTGATACCGTTGAGCAGAAATCGGTCTTTCAATTGTACAATTTCCCGATATCTTAAAAAGTATTTTTCAGCAAGCACCTTATCACCTGCTTCCTTATTCGTTTCAATCGACCAAAGCTCTGAATACATGAAAGACAATGATCTGATCACCTGGTCAAACAAATCTACCTTCAAAAAAAAACCAGTACTCGACATATCTGCTGATTGCTCACGGCCTGAAAATTGTTGCTCCATGTGTTTCCTATTTTTATCAAGAACTTCGCCAGCTCTACCTCGATTAATAACAAATCTAGCCTTCCACGATCTACAAAATGCACGGTTAACAATATGATAATCTCGGCCACCAACAAATCGGCTTTAACTGCAAGGAACGTCGCATAAGGGAAATATTATCATTTCGTTAAGCCGACACCTGCCGCATATTCATTACTAACTTTGCGAAAAACATAGCAACTCCTGAAATATGACACACGAAAAAACATTCATACTTGTTACCGGCAGATCGGTAAAAGTAATAGCGAAAGCCTCCCCCGTAAAGGATCAATCGAACTTCGAGACAGAAATTGAAGTACTAATTAAAGAACCCCGGGAGGAAAATTATAGACCAGCGATTGGTCAAACACACCCTAAATACTGGAAACTGAGGAAACTCGATTCTATCAAAACGCAGTTGCTCCAGATCAAGTACAGCGGAGTTTCCGAAAAGCAAATCAGAAAAACAATCAGAGAATTTAGAGAGAAAATAATGTCTTAGTTTACTCTCTGACAATATTTTGCACCCAGTTACCGCAATAGCCTTTGGTTTTCAGAGTAGAAATAAAATATTACCTAATGTCATCTAACTGTTTATCAATATGCCTGAAATGGCCTGAATTATGTGGATTAACAACAGAGAATGGATCGTTTTGACCGGATGTTTAGTACTCATTGTACCCGGTATTTTGTATTTCTCATTCAAGCCCTACTACCAGGAGTATTACATCAAAGACCTGGGAAATCCAAGAAAGATTTCGATTATTTCAGACAAAATGGAACATAAGAAGCTGCTTATTAAGATTGATGGTGTTTCAAGTGTCGACTACGTTTTGCGCCTGAGTCTGTTCTCCAAAAAAAACAATGACCGGGCGGCCCTGTCCTCCTACCAACGCAGCTATTCCGAAGAAATCAAAATTCCCGCAGGCACCGTTTCTGGTGACTTTGTTCGAATCTTTTCATCCGATCAAAGAAATCGCAAAGCTGAAATTATGTATTGGCCCACCAATAAATCTGGCAAGGGAACCATCAAAATAGAAGCCGGGATTTTTTGATCTTCGAGCCCGGTAAAATATTATCTTAAAAGGCTTCCGTTTCCGAACAGCTCCTTTTCAAACGAGCAAACCATCCATTGCAACGGCTCCGTATTCACCAGGGCCACATCGGTTGAAATACGCTAAAACATCCCTCACCATTTTACTTGATTTTTTTCGCAGGTTTTTTACCAGCCGGGGTCTTCACCTTCTTGCGAACATCGTCATCATCTTCATTCCGCCTTTTTTGCATGGTTTCAGTCCGGTCCATTTCTTCGGATTCAGAAAATGCCTTCCAGTCAAATTTCTCGTCGAATGGATCCAATGCTTTTTGAGGATCAAATAAACGCGGATCGATTGAAACCGCATTATATGGCGTGAAATCAGCCTTATCCGTAAACATATCGCTCATATCTGAGGCTGTCGCATCGTACTGATTGAGGTAGGGAATGCCCAGGATATGCCAAAATGTTTTGAAAATACTTCCAAAACTATAATGCTGTTTGCCCACATAATTTCTTTTGATATACGGCGACACTGTCAGCAGAATGCTTCGGTGTGCATCGACATGGTCTACTCCGCCCTGAGGATCGTCCTCGGTAACGACGATCAACATGTTTTTCCAATACGGTGTGTGAGACAAAAATTCGATAGTCCGGCCAAGGGCAAGGTCGTTGTCGGCCATGTAACTTTCTCCAAAAGGATAGCCTGCGGCCTGGCGCTCGGCGGTACCGTGGTCATTGGGCAGCATCAATGTCAGCACCGAGGGTAATGTTTTCCCAGTCCCGGTCCATTTCTCATTAAATTCCTTCATGAAGATATCAGCCCGAAACTGGTCGGGAATCGCCATGTTGTAAGTAGGAAATATTTTGGACGATTTATCAAAAAGCGGAGCTGGCAGCGGATAGTTGACGGTGTAAAGTTCACCGATGTACTTCATGGTACTATCGGAGTAATTGGCAGCCATTTCCACTCCGAAACCAAAATTGAAAAAATCCTTTTTATTCCGTTCCAGGTGATCCCAAAGCGAACCGGCTTCATTGTAGTCTTCCGGATAAATACTTCCAGCTGAGCCATAGAACGATAAATTCCCGGGAGCTGAAGAAGAATCGAGCATGTTCCGCCCGCCGCCATAAGCAGCAGCAGTCCCGGTTTCCACCCATTCGTTTGGGTAAGTGTTCACCAGCCAGCGATGCCCGTCTGCCGAAACATCTGAATCGCAATAATAATTATCTGAAACAGCAAATTGCTTCGCCAGCGCAATGTGATTAGGCATCACATTTATATTTTTCAAAGAAGCCGTCTTTCTTCGGTTTTGAATATTTCTATTCAGTCCAAAGCGTGCAATTGTCGAATCACCATTTCCTCCGGTTAACTGCCCAAAAACTTCGTCATAAGTCCGGTTTTCTTTGGAGATGAACACGATATGCTTGATCGGTGATTCTGAGGCACCTGGATAAAGCGGCACGGGGTTTCTGGAATTTACCGAAATCTGTTCAAACAAATAGTTATTATCTAACACGTTTTTCGTTAGGGCTGGCAGATCACTATCCAACGGAATATCAATCACAGAAACAGTACCCTTCATCAAACTTCCGATGTAACTTCCCTCGGCACCAAGTTTAAAATCCTTACCTCCGTTTGGTCCGCTTCCCAAGCCCTTTGCATTGGTTACGACCAGTTTTTTGCCGTCGGGACTGACCTTTAGCTTGCTTGGAAACCAGCCCGTGGGAAGATGGCCCAATACTTTCATTGACGGAATATCGATAATGGCTACGGCATTGATACCGGCCTCTGCGACATAAAGCCTCTTCTGGTCGGGAGAGACGGCAACTCCAAAAGGAATGATGCCTCGGAGTGACCCCAAACGCGGTTCGGGATTAAGTTTCAAAGTACCAATTACAGTATCCTTTTCAATATCAATGACCGAAACACAATCATTGTTGCCATTGCTGACAAATACAAATTGGTCGGTTGCACACAGTGAATTTGGGCTGCTTCCTCCCACTGCCGGAAAATCCTCCACCATTTGACCTACCAAAATTCCAGTCTTGATCTTGGCTTTCACCACCGGCTTCCCCTTGGTAAGGTTGTAGCTCCAAACCGAAAATGCATCCAGGGAATTTGGATCTCCCAAAGCCGGAACACCCTCTGCTGGTATTCCTTCCTTCATTTCTTTTGAGCCGTACCTCGTCGAAGGCCATTTATGTGCTGTTTCTTTTAGATTTTCCCGGTTAAGATCCGTAAAAGGTTTGTATTCAAAAACGCCGACATTGGCAACATAAATACGCTTTTCGTCCGGAGAGAGACATATTCCGAACGGGTACCGGCCAGTCGGTACATTACTGATAATCTTATTGGTTTTGGTATCAATGACCATCAACCTGAACCCGATTTGGTCTACAGCGTAAAGCGTTGATCCGTCCCTGGTGAGGACCATATCGCCGATATAACCGTGGTCATATTTAACACCATTTTCTGTGGCTTGACAACTGATGGTCATCTTGTTCTTGCCGGATTCCAGGTCAAAAATGAAAATTTTGTTGGTTTGGCCACCAGCAACATATACGGTTTTATTGTCAGGCGTTATCGCCAGGCCCATAAAACAGGCTTCCAAGATTCCCTTGTCGGTTTTTGGCCCATCCGGATATTGTCGCACTGTGGGATTTTCATTCAGAATGTTTTTCAGAATACTGATAGAAAACGGGTTAATGCCGGAATTTGCGGTGACAGCAATACGCCCATCGGCGCTCAATGCAAGGCCGTAGGGATGTGGCGCTACTGTCACCTGCTTTCCAAGGGGGGTGATGTACCGTCCGTTGGGTATGATCGTTTTCCCGTCTCTCCTTTTTTGCAGGTATTCCTTACCCGAGGGTGCATTCGCCAACCATTTTTGAGCGGTAACACAATAAATATCAGTTAAAAACAAAATGAGCAGGAGCGTATACTTTTTCATTGAGTTGCTTTGATTTATGTTATTTGTCATCCTCTTCATCCTCCTTTTCGAGCCTCACAAACGCTCCGCGGCGGGGAGCTGGCATTACGCTATGCTCGCCCCGCACGGTCTGCCAAACGATCTCGCTAAAAACCAGGTCGTCTATTGCATCAGGGACTGAAAGGTCGAACTGACTTGAGCGACGGGAATTTGAATTAACCGCTACATTCTTTTGGGTCAAGTCTACACCCGGTTCCTTTGCGTTAAAAGTCGCGGGATTGGACTTGCTAGTAAAGCATCTCCACATCGGCGTCGCGGCCGCATCGTATTGGCTCATGGGCTTCAATCCGAGTATCAACTCGATAGTTCGGAGCATTCCGGAAGTGGAATACATGGTGTGGTCAACGAAACCCCGCTTCACAAATCCACCAGCAACAAATGCAATTGAGCGGTGCGCGTCCACGTGATCGGGGCCGTTTTGGGCATCGTCTTCGAGTATAAACACGACCGACTCATTCCAAACTTTACTTTTAGAAAGATGCTCAACGAATAAGCCCACGGCTCTATCATTATCTGCGACAGCGGCAAAGGGTGTCGGTTTCCCTACGCTTGCACCTGATGTGTGATCGTTGCCGAAACGAAGGGTATTCAAGCTTGGTAATTTATTCGCAGCCACCAGTGCATCGAAATCCTTTTCCCAAGCTTCTTCCCTGTCGATATCCATGTAATTAAGGTTGTACCCCTTAAATGTCGGGCAGAACTTGTTTTCCAACGTTTTAATGTTGGCCTTCTCGGAATCGGCAAACCAGCCGTAGCTCCGGTAACTTATCCCTGCCCGCTCAGCATGATCCCAAATAAATCCATCCCTCGGATGAGCTATGTCCTTTTGTCCTTCGTAATCATACGTTCCGCCACGACCACCATAACTTGTCACCCAGTTCTTCTCCACGTAATCATTGGCATAGGCAGCAGAAGACCAGTTATGCCCGTCAGCGCTTACCTCCGCATCGACATAGAAATTATCGAGCAGTACAAACTCCCTCGCCAGGGCGTGCTGGTTTGGCGTAACCTTATCTGGAAATAGACAGAGTGCCGGATCACCATTGCCCTCTTTCATATCGCCCAGGACTTGATCGTAGGTCCTGTTTTCCTTGATGACGTAAAACACATATTTAATCGGAGACTTATCTCCTACCTTCATCGGAATCGGATTGCCCGCCTCTCCTTCTGCGTTTAATTCCTTATTCTTCGTGTAAGGTGTATTGGCATAAACGAGGCGGGAATAGGCAGAAAGCGTGTGAGGATTAGGTGCGTCAATAACAGATAAGGTGCCTTTGAACAGACCACCAATATACTGTTCTCTTCCTGTATAAGCCTGTGGGTTCGGACCTACTTGTTGCGGGACTTTTGATAAATTTGGATTCGGCCCCTTAGGATTTGCCTTGGACGAAAACCCTTTCCCATTGGTAACAAATATCCTCGAGCCGATTACTTTAACAGCAGTGGGATACCAACCCGTCGGAATAAATCCTACTGAATGACTACGTCCCTTGGTCTCCACATCGAACACAGCGAGGCAGTTGTTATCGGCGTTGGCGATGTATAAAGTTTTTTCATCCTCACTCAGTGCAAGCCCATTAGGTGTAGTGCCTACGGGCGCGTCCGGAAAAAGAGAGGTGGTTAAAGTTTCGGATACCTGGCGTTTCGTAAGATCAATAAGTTCTACGGTGTTATCATTACCATTAGCAACATACAATAACTTACCGTCTTTGGTCAGCAAAAGATCATTGGGATTTTTGTTGGTCGCAATCTCTGCCGAAAGTTTCTGTGAATCTGTATTGACTACGAGCACGCGCGCGCCTCCCCATAGCGAGATGTAGAGTTCCTTTTTATCAGGGGAAAGAATACAGGTATAAGCAGCAGCCCCCAGTTTTACTTTACTGATCGTCTTTCTGTTCTCGGTATCACAAATGTACAAGGCACTATCTTCTTTTGTGACCACATAAATTCGTTTCTTTGAATCGTCCACTGACATACCAGTCGGGGATATCTTCACGGGCCAGGGCTTACCCAGAATGATCGGCTCAGTCGGAACAAGCTGGACCCCTTCAATGTTGTAAACCAAGACCTTATTATCGTTTCCACCTGACGCGTACAATATCTTCTCGTCCTGACTAAAAGCAAGCCCGAGGTAGGATTTGGCCACCTTTGCCGTGTCCATCACTTTTTCTGAAACTGCGTCGATCAATGTAATACTTTGGGTACTTTGACCATTGTTCGTGACTGCGAGGTATCTTTTGGAAGGGGAAACCACCAGGTTTAGAGGAAGGTCATCGAGCTCTAGACTTCTGCCTACAGGTGTTAGCGACCAGCCATTTGGTAAATTGATTCTTTTGGCTGAGAATGTTTTATAAACTACCGATTCCTCCAATTGCCCGGGTGAACCAATGTTTTTCTTGCAGCCATAAGTGAGAGCACAAATTAGTAGCATGCTCAGTCCTAGTTTCAGGTATTTTATCATGGTGAGTTATTACATATTGTTGAATAGTAGCATTTAAAACCTGGTGGTTAAGGTCAGCCAAAGGCTACGACCTACTCCATTTATTCCCGACCCGTGCGTACGGTAGTCCTTGTTTGTGAGGTTTTGAGCGACAGCATTCACGGCAAAGTGTTTAGCCTCGTAGCCGGCCATCAGATTAACCACGACCCAGCCAGGTGTTCCGCCTTTGGGGATACGGTTATCACCAAGATCTCCCGCTGCGAGGCGGGTTTGTTGATCAGCGAACCATACTTCCGGACGCACATACCACCTTAGCTTTCGATATTCGACACCCAAACGTCCATTCAGAGGCGGAATACGCCGAACCGGCTCGTTTTTGGTTACGTTTTTCCCGAAGTTGTAAGCGCCTCCTCCATAAAGTTTCCAATTTCCACTAAACATATATTCGGCTTCCAGCTCTCCGCCTCGGATATAGGCGCGCTCCACGTTTTCCTTACGATAAACATCGATCCCATCAATTTTCTGGCCTTTCACCTGGACCCTCGTAATAAGGTTTCGCAGGTTATTCTGAAACAATGCCGCGCCAATAGCAAGGGATTTTGACCGGAATTTATAGCCTACTTCGAAGTTATAAGATGCCTCGGGTTTCAAATCGTAAGCAGGCAACTCGTAACGAAAATCGACGATACCCAATGTTCCCATGTCGTCAATATTAGGCGCTCTGAAACCTGAATGAAAGGAGCCGTAAAAATTTGACTTTTCCCTGATCAAATAAGAAACCGATGCATTTCCGACCAGTGCCTTGGGCTTTACCAACACCTTACCTAATACCTCATCTGAAACATCGATACGAAAACCGTTGAAACGGCCCCCAAACGAAAATTGCAGATTGTCCAACCTTAGCCGATGAAGCGTGTAAATCGCGTAGTTAAGATATTTGCTATCGTCGGGATAAAGTCCACGGCCATAAACCGGGCTCCCACCAGCTACCTGGTCAGTTTTATTACTTTTTATCAGATCATTATAAATCTCAATCCCTGAACTTGCCTTCCAGAAACCGGTAATGTCAGATTGAACGTTGAAAATCAATCCCGCGGTTTTGACTTTATCCGTCTCTGTTCTCAGGCTGGAACTACCCGTTTTTCGGCTAAGCCTACCCTCTTTGGTCGTCTGCCAGGAACCGGTTAGCGATATCTCTGATGCCCATTTCCTCGGCGTCCCGCCTTTTAGTTTGAAATAACTCAAAGAACGGTTTTGCGGATTAAACTCATTCAGGGCAAAATTTTCCAGCTTGTAGCGATAGTATAGTGGTACATGTCTTTGCCGTACCGATTGATGGGCAACCGTCAGACTCCATGAGTCACTTACGCGCAGGAGCAGTTTGGCATCAAAAGCCCGGTCCTTGTATCCACTGGGAGACTGCCTTCCGGTTGTGTCCCCTCCTATCAGGTCTCCGAAATTCCTGACACTCAGCCCCCCGGAAAATGCGACTCGGGAAGCAGATACTTCGAGCCCAGTTCGCAGGGTTTTTTCCATGTCACCAGTCGAATATCGCCCAACTGCTCGTCCGTGCACAGTCAACTTTTCTGAAAACGAAGGATTGGAGGTCAATAACTGAAATGTACCACCCAACGCGTCAGAGCCATAAGCTACCGAGCCTCCCCCTCGAAGTACCTCCATTTTCTCGATGGCAAATGGGTCAATCGTGTTCAGATATTGATTTGGACCGTATCGAAATGTGCTATTGTTTAGCCTGATGCCATCAATAAGAATCAATGTCTGGTTTCCGGTTAATCCGCGCAAAAAAGGCGACCCGGCTCCATGGGTTGTCTTTTGAACAAACACGCCGGTTGTGCCCATCAACGCCTCAGGTGTGGTTCTCGGCTGCCAGACCTTGGAGTTTTGAGAGGATATAACCGATATGGAACCAGCCGTTTCAAGAGTCTGCACGGTAATACGGTTCGCTGTTACATTGACCTGGCTAAGAAGTTCTGTACGAAGAGAATCACTTTGCTGAGCAAAACCAGATATGACAGAAACGACAAAAACTAAAAAGCAGTAAAAGATCTTCATAGACAAAGCGTAAACATCATGCAGGTTGACAAAACTAAATCTTCTACGCTATTAAAAATCAACCGTTAAGTTAAGAATTTATTAACAAGCTGTGATCAAATAGTCACCGAAACAATTTACTCTGACCAAGGTATGTGCGAGGCGCATTGATTCACTCGTTTTTTGTTTTAAATAACTCCTCGCGCGTAAATCCTTTCCACTTCTCAGATCTCGAATTCTGAATCGGTGGTTGCGGTAAATCCCAATAACAAGTAGTTTGCGCAGGTAGACAAATAACCGTTTATTATCATTTTGTTAACCGAAGAACCCCTGAGACTTTCCCCGTTAACTTTGTTCTAAAATTAAGTGCCTGAGAGCTGAAATCCAGACCTAAAGCCATGTCCAACACGACTTTAAATTTTACAATCTTCTGGTTATTCGCAGTTTTGCTTTCAGCAACTGGTGTGTACTCATTATTTATACTCAAAAAACTCCCGTGGCAAAAGCCTTTATTCGACACGATTGACCCATGCATACCTGTCTCTGTCGGCAAAAAGGGAATATTGATTTTCTGCAAAACCAACGGATTTCGACATGCCTCAATCGAGCCGGGAATACAGGCTATCAAAAAGGCCGGAGCCGACAAAGGCTGGGATGTAAGAGCCACCGAAAACGGGGCAATTTTTAACAAAGCTCATCTTGATTTATTCAAGGTCGTAGTCTTCCTTTCGACAACTGGTAATATAATGACTGCCGAACAAAAGAAGGCTTTCGAATCGTTTGTTGAAAACGGAGGCGGTTACGTTGGAATCCATTCCGCATCAGATACGGAACATAACTGGGGATGGTATAACCGTTTACTTGGTACTCATTTTAAAAGTCATACATTGATTCCGAAACATTTGGCGCAGGCAACGCTGGTTACCGAAGACAGAAATCACCAGGCCACCCGACATTTGCCAAATTACTGGAATAAGGTCGACGAATGGTACAATTTCAAAGAGAGCGTTCGTGGAAAAAGGAATATTGAGGTTCTGATCTCCATAAATGAAAGCTCCTATTCCGTGGTTTGGCCCAAGGGAATGGGAAAATACCATCCCATATCCTGGACTAATCAAATGGCTAAGGGCCGAATGTTTTACACGGGCATGGGGCATACTGCCGACACTTTCATTGATTCAAATTCACTGTTGCACATCATTGGCGGAATCGAATGGGCCGGAAGGTTCTGATTTCGAATTAGAAAATCTAGTGTAACATTTTATTCAAATAAAGAGCAGACATGGTAAATAACATCACGGCTGCTCTTTCTTTCGCTAATTATTCTGTCACCAAAGAGGTTTTTTCAACTTAACAAAGTAAATCGTATTGCGATCGACTAAGCCGGTACCTGCCAGTATTTTAGAAACATACGTACCAACCCCGGTCACGCCGAAATCGTCATCGTTGCAAATACCGATCAATGTGGAATTGATAATAACAATCCCTTCTGCCTTGTCATGCGGGTACAAAGACGGAATATCGGTCATCAAATCAGCTGCGAGGGTCTTCGTGACAGGCACTATACCGTTCGCCTGAAGCATTACAGCATCTTTTAGCTGTTCTACCGTGAGTCCGCTGAAAAGTTTTCCAGCCTCGGAGTTGCCCGGATCAGAGATGTCTGTTGCACCTGAAATGTCAATCTTATAAACCTTTTTGAAGACTGTCGTTTTGTTCGCATTTGTAGCAAACTCACCGTCTCTTTCCAGAACAAGGAAGGTTGTATTGGTTATTGCTACAATCTCGCTGTTGGCCTGAAGATTCGCACGGTCGATCAGGTATGCATATTGTTTACTAGTTCCATCGGCAATATTAAACGCTAAAATACGGGTTACGAGCGACCCGCTAACTGCCGCAGAAGTAGGGTTGTAAAGTGGAAACTGCATAATCCCGATCAGTGTTTTTCCATCCGGTGTGATGGTAAGGCCTTCCATACCCCGATTGGCTCGTCTTCGAGCAAACACAGCGGGAATCTTGCGGCCTCCCTTGCCCGTTCCGAAAGGGTTTATTTTTTCAATCGTATTTCCATCCCGATCGAAGTGAATGATGTGCGGACCATATTCATCACTGACCCAAAAGGTACCATCTTTCGCAAGCGCAAGACCCTCAGAATCGAGGCCGTCCTCACTGTTAGCAAGGGTATTGTTTTGGGTATTCAGGGCCAGTTCACCACTGAACCCTTGGACCGGATTAGGCAATCCATTGAGCTTGCCCCCTTTATCGTTTTTCAGATCAATGACTTTTTCAAGCACCAGCTCCGTACCTGACAAACGGAACCTTCCTATCTGTGGAACAAAATCAGGGTTAGCAAAAACCTTTGAATTCAAAACAGTACCGTCAATATTCGGTCCGCGATCCGTTAGTAAATAAAAAACATCCTTGTCAATTGAGTCTTGTACGATCGACGATCCAAAGCCTCCATTGTAAACCTTCACACCGTTGACCTCTGAAAGGATAGCAGGCCTGGAAGCTTCTGCTTTCTCCGGAAACTCGGATCCTTCTATATTATGATCGACACAACTAAGTACGATAGACGCGGTAAAAATGATTGAGAGCAGAATTGGTAAATGGATTTTCATTTTCGGACAAGTTTAGTTTGCGTAAAACTACTCAGTGCCATTTTACCAAAAGATTAAGCTTTGAATTTTGAGTTTAGGAAAATGTTAAGTATTAGACACCTCTTGCACTATAGAAATATCATTTTAAAATTCTCGGAGCGAAAAAATACCAGGATAGGAAGTTTACGCTATGCGATAAACGTTCTCGAAAAACTTAATGTTACATTTTAGAAATCAAATTGTAGCTTTGGCTCATATGACATCAAATAACAACTATGAAAAAGCAAAAAGAATTAGCTGAAAGTATTACTGTGACAATTCAGACTACATTGACCGGAGTTGTTGCACAGCCGAAAGCGCTTAACAAGGCCGTAAAAAAAACCGCCAATAAGCTTGCGAAAAAGATGATGAGAGTGCTAAAAAAAGCAGATAAGAAATTAAAAAAGGCTCAAAAAGAAGAAGATAAATCTAAAAAAGCCAACTCGGGCGCTATGCCCACAGCCTCCCAAACAGAAGGTTCTGTATAACGAGGGAATTTAAGTCAATATCAGTCACAAAGGAGTATTCCGGCAGAGTTTAGCTTAAGCAGACAAGTTCATATATGTTCTGTGCAGGCTAAAATCCTGTTCTGCATCAGGCCATCAAGTAAGTGATCTAATCCAAAACAATATAAGTTAAAACTGTCGGGCTCTGCGGTCCGGTTCATGAAAAAGTATTCTGCTCCATTTGCTTTGTTCCTACTGACATAAGACTTCGCTCCGTGAAGAGACAGGAAACACTGGTCTCCATTTGTTTCTTTTGCATTGCTCCGGATAACCTCAACTCTCACAGATATAGCGGAATTACGGAACCTAAGTCACGTAAAAAAAACCGCCATGCTCCCAGCGAAGAAGTTTTAAACAGGAACGGCGACGAGAAGAAACACATATACATCCCCCGAAGTGGAGCTCGAACAAGGTCATTCCGTTCGGGTGCGAATGGAAACTTGTAGTTACTTGGTCGGATTCCGGTGGTGGTAAACCGCAGACGGCTTGCGTCGTTTTTGAGCTGTATGGCGACCCCGTAATAATCCTCGCGGAAATCATTGCGCACCAGCCGGTTTCCTTTGGCCTTTTTAACAACCTCAGCAACCTGTGCCGCGATCTGTTTCAGTCGGTTTATGTCTTCCACGATAATTCTGACCTCCACCGGCGCTTTCAGCGGCTGCCCCTGCTGCATGAGTTTTACCTGTACCACCCCTTCCGGAACGAGGTTATCCACCACATGCGAAAGCTCCTCAGCCAGCTCATCGGTCGTTTCTTCCGTTTCGGTATTAATCAGGATCTGGGCATAATTCTGAACCGGTACTTCTGGTGAAAAATTGTAATAAAAACGCGGGTACTGGTCCCAACAAAAGTCGCGTCCAGTATTCTGTTTGAACTTTATAGTTAGCAGTACGCCGAAGTCAGCGCTTTGAGTGGTATAACCATCCGACAGATTTAGAGCGTGTTTGTGAATTATGTTTTGTCTGTTGGATAAATTCGTTGCAACATGATTTGAATATTTGCTAAATACAGCCATCCTGTACTGGAGGAGCCAGGAAATTCATAATCTTTAACAATCCTTCTTAAAAAATTTGACCAGGCAATTTTTCCGGTCCGCCGGCGCCGTCTCAACGACCCATCGTTTGGCAACTGGCACAAAGCCTTTGGATGATTCAGGCTTGGCAGCTTTCTCAAATTTGATATCAAGTTTTTCAATTTCACCAGCAAAAACTCCGGTATTGGCTTGATCACCATAGATTTTCCAAAGCGCTCGTTTTGACAAATAATATCTGGCATGAATCCCAATGCAGCGGCACCGTCATGCCAGTTAGCGGCATGAACTCTGGCAAATCATAGCCTTCCACCACTGTCAACGAGAAGTTGTCCTTTTCTCCCGTACACTTTCTTATGTGAATCTATCCCTCGTTCTCCCAAAATCATCAGAGACAACTTAACTTGCTGGCTATCAATAAAAAGTATGGCAGTATTCTCATCTCTTCCGTTATTTTATCTATCAAGTTTATTGATAGCGATATTAATTTCTTTATTTGCCTTCTTCCATTTTGAAAAATACCGAAAAGCTAACTTGCAGCAAGCGATCATAAAAAATAAAAGTGTCGCAAATAGCCCTCCTTATTGCCAAAAGATTGTATTTGTACCCATTTTACTGTAAGTGTGCTGAAATGATGGACAAAGGAAAATAAGGTTAGAGCATTGGGGGGTTAAGTACCAAACCGTCGCGTAGGTTTGACGAACAAATTCATAATTTAAAAACGCGAAATACGCTTATTTTTTTTCCCAGGTCAGCACCCAAGCTGCTCGGGAAATGCTCACCGAATTGCTCACCAACTCAAGTAATTTTTTCAGATTGCTAATTTGATTTAGTATTGAAAATCAGTTAGTTAAATTCAATAAAAAATAGCGGAGGAAACGCTTCCAATATAATTTGTTAAAAATCAACGACTTATGCGCCTTGCAGTCGAGAATTCGGAGCCACTGATCACCTGAATTCGAAAATTGAGGACAAGCTGTTTCGGCTGAAGTTCACCGGCTTAGTAAAATGACGGACAATCACTTAGCACCTATCGAACAATTGCCTACTGATGATCAATCCGCTACGGAATCAGATGGTCAATACTTCCGAATTCTCTGGTATACCATTACTCTCTCAACACTTTTCTAATTTCGCTCACATTTCCGTTCTCAAGTCGTATCAAATTTATCCCCTGGTGAAATTGATCTAATTTTACTTTGTTCATACCTTTTTTCAAAATCCGGGTTTCGTTGCGCAAGATTGTACCGGTCCGGTTGAATAGTGTAATGTTCCAGTTTCCGGCTTGCTCGGTATAGATATCAACATATACCATTTCTTTGGAGGGATTTGGGTATAAGCTACCTACCACCGTATTTTCAACAGAATTTGCGATCGAAATGATCTTGGAAAGCTCGTGTGGACCATCCTGGCCGTTCGCGGCGCGATCCACCATCTTAAGTCGGTAGTAGTTATAACCTCTGGCCAGATTATCAATGAAATTATAGCTCTTCAAACTTGAATTTTTATTTTCGGTTCCGCTCACTCGTCCGATCGATTCAAAAGACCGGGCGTCGGACGAGCGCAGAATTTCGAAATAGCCGAATGCTTTTTCATCTGCTGTGACCCAGGTAAGGGAGTTTTGGTTTTCAGTCAGTTTTTTACCCGTAAAAGAGATAAGGGTAACCGGCAGGGCAGTCATTTGATAGGTAAAGGAAACGATAAATTCACAACCTCCACTGGCAGGTGTTATTTTTGCAAATAGTTTTTGAGAACCCACCGGTAAGGTCTCTGACGGGGTAAATGAATTGGGTGCTGTGAAAACACCGGCCGATACAGTCGCATCTTCGTTCGTAAAAATGCCATTTATTGTGCCGTCAAATGTTCCACCATAAGTAAAAATTGGCTGGCTATTATTCACAATTATGGAAGCATCCGTAGCATTGACGGGTTGGATGCCGGAGATAGAATTGTAACTCAGCAGGCCTGTGTTGTTGAATGTGCCTGTATTCTGTAGTCCGCCATTGATCTGAATCAAACCTGAGTTGTTAATAGTATAAGTGGCTTCGTTTATCAGATTGCCGTTCAGGATTGTAAGCTTTGCACAGGCATCATTATTGAATACAACGGTGCCGGGTGAATAGCCTTCGTTGTTGTAAAAGTTTCTTTGAACAATAATCTCACCGTTGGCGTCATTGTTGATTTTCAGCCAGTTTTGAATTCCAGGAACGGTGGAATTGAAGTTGGTTCCCACGGTAATCTTGAACGCATTGCTTAGGGTTCCGTCATTAAGCAATTGATACCCCGAACCTCTATCGATTATTATTTCTCCACCCGTTTCATTGATAAAGCTGGAACTGTTGTAGAGCCCGGCCAAACCAACGTTAGCAAGCGAGCCAATTATGATTTTCGCACGATTGTGGAATGATTCGCTATTCACTTCATTAAATAAACCGAAACGGGTAGATCGGTCTATTTGTATTTCACCTCCTGCGTTATTGTAAAAAGTACCCTGGTTTTCCAGTCCGGTTTCAAAGTTGCTTTCTCCATTCTCGCCGATCGTGATTTTGGCAGCATTAGTAAATGTGCCGGAATTGAATAATCCCTTACCGGAAAACCTGTCAATTTTTATTTCGCCATCGGTGCTGTTGAAAAAATTGCCGGTGTTGCGTATTCCAAAAACACCCAACACGGAAGTATTGCCGATCATGATCTTGCCGTTGTTTTGTACCGTGCCTCCGTTAGAAAAGGATAAGCGTGGTACAAAAGTACTTGTTCCGTTGACCGTCAAAGTGGAGGTATTCGAAATAGTAAGCTTAGCGCCCGCTCTAACTTCTACTGTGTAGGCTAGTGCGGCTGTGTTAGCAGTAATAGTAGGTTGATTAACAGGTGCGGCTGGTATGACCACGTTGCTTGCAGCATCCGGTACCCACGCGGGGCTCCAGTTACATGGAACATTCCAATCGGTACTTTCCGCGCCTGTCCAGGTCACACTTACATTTCCGGGCGAAGCAGATAAAGAAATACAGGGGACATAATTGTAAGAAAAAGGAACTGTGTAGCTGCAACTTCCTCCTGCTGCTGTTACTTTAGCATAAAGCGTTTGAGATCCAACGGGTAGAGTCGCAACTGGCGTAAACGCATTGGGCGCTGTGAAAGTACCCGCAGAAACGAGGGCAGAAGCGTCTTTATATATACCGTCGATCGTAAAATCATTGGAAGCTCCGTAACTAAAGATGGGAGTAGAATTATTGACTATCAGTTTGTTATTAGTGATCGTGGCGCTGCCTGTCGAAATATAAACACCGTTGTTGGTTATGGATCCGGCACCTGAGAAACTGTCGGAAGCGATCAGGTAACCACTGTTAGAAATAAGTCCACCGATTTCAAGTTTTCCGGTAATTAACCGGGCACAACTGTAATTGGTAAAGGTACTGCCGGATGGAACACTGGTATTTCCCTGACCAACACCTGATTTTTTGACAACCCCATAATTGTTAAAGTTACCCTGATCCATATCAATAATGTAAGCGGATGATCCGGTAATTGTACCTGTTGAAGCGTTGGTCGCCTCTCCGCCAGGTCTCATGGTGATCAATGACGTTGAACAATTTATGTCAATCAAGCCGTTGTTTAAGATGGTGCCGTTGTCATTAAAGATAGCTTTTGACGAGACTCTTGAAGCCGGTCCTTGATGAGTAATTGCTCCTGATGTATTATTTGTCACGTTTCCCGTTGTTTTAATTACAATCAATGCCTCTATGTCAGCTGAAAGGGAGAAATCAATCGTCCCGTTGTTGATGAGTTCTGCAGCGTTGTTAATCACTATTTTGCAATAATATCCGTTATCAATTACGGGACTGCCCGAGATGGTAAGCGTTACACCGGAATTCACAGTGAGATGAGCATTCGTTCCATCAATGTTGATAGCCCCAACGTTCGTGTTAGAACTTACCGTAACCGCTTTATTTGCTGGTATAAAAGCCATGTCCGAAGTGCCTGGCACCCCGGAAGGTGACCAGTTAGAAGCTGTATGCCAGTTTGCATCTGTTCCGGTAAAAGTTCTGTCCGTTGCAAAACCTTTTAAAGAAGTTGAACAAAGAATAACAGAGAAAATACAGAATAAAAAAAATTTCATGGTAGAAGGATTTAAAAGAGTCACTAGTTAATTGTCTGTTTAGGCCAAGCCGGCAGCAGCCCCATTGTTTAAGTCATAACCTTTTAAATTGGTAAACAACGTCAAAAAATAGGTAGCCGGGATCGTGGTTTCCTTAGTAGAAATTGGAAATAAAGACCCGAATTAGGAACCAGAACGAATAGAAATAAATCAAGGAGGAAATTAGTTTAAGTGGTTTAACAAATACATCTTTCAAGGGGCAAATCGTAGAGGGGGGGCTGGTGTTGACAACCATTGAAAATCCATCGGTCGTGACGGTACAAACCTAGTTATATCCGCTAAGTGAGCGTTAGCGCCAATGTTGCAATCTTTTCCTCTTATGTTGCAGGAAAAAAAAGCTACCCGGCAAGATTTGATTTTTTTAGCCAACTATTTTATAATCACAACGTTGTTCCTTTTTTGTAAAAATGTGTAAAATCACACTTTCAAAAACGGGAGTAAGTCAGATTTCCTTAGCTCTATTGATTGCCGACGGCGATACGCCATGGTATTCCTGAAACGTTTTGGAGAAATAGGGAAGACTTTCAAAACCTACCAGATAGGCAACTTCCGAAACCGTGCTGGCATTTTGTTTCAAAAGTTGAGACGCTCTTTGAAGGCGGATATTCCGAACAAATTCGCTTGTCGTCTGATCTGTCAGTGCTTTTAGCTTGCGGTGTAAATTCGAACGGCTCATTTGCATTAATTCACTAAAATCGTCCGCAGTGAAACGGCTATTGCCCAGATTCTGCTCCACAACTTCCTGGGCTTTCCTTATAAACTGGTTGTCCAACTGTTGTGGCTGGGTAAGTTTAGGGTTAGTAGCCAAAAGGCTGAATTTTTGGCGAAGAAGAGCGCGTTGCCGAATCAGGTTGTTGACCCGCTGGAGTAGTTCTTCTTTATGGAAAGGTTTTTCCAGGTAGTCGTCGGCCCCTAATTCAAATCCTTCGAGCCGATCAGCCAGGGTCGCTTTGGCGGTGAGTAACACGACCGGAATGTGGCTTGTACGCTGGTCTGATTTAAGTAGCCGACATAATGTAAAGCCGTCAATCCGGGGCATCATCAGGTCGGTTACGACTACATCAGGAATTGTCTCAAAGGCCCTATCCAGGCCATATTGCCCATCGGTTGCTTCCATTACACGGTAGTAGGGCTCAAATAACGCATGCAAATACATTCTTAAATCGACGTTGTCTTCTACAATCAGCAGAATAGGGAGTTCTTCAGGCTGATTTAAATCAGACAAAGGATCGCCTGAAAGAAACGTAACAGACAGGTCGTCAGGTTGCTCTACCGACTTTCCTTGATAGCCGGGCAGGGCTGTTGAATACTGTTGATTTAAAGGCAATGTAACCGTAAAACTTGTCCCCTTGCCTACTTCACTTTTTACCATAATTTTCCCCTTGAGCAGATCAACCAGCTCTTTGACCAATGCCAAACCAATGCCTGTTCCCTCAAAGTTCTGCTCCGCGGTGTCATCCGCCTGATAGAAGCGGTCGAATATGCGGGACAGCCGCTGAGGATCAATACCCTTTCCCGTATCTTTTACTTCCAAGACCAGGCTGGTCATGGAATACGAGATAGCCACTTGGACATAACCATAAGCAGGCGTAAATTTAAAAGCATTGGAAAGCAGGTTTGTGACAATCTTTTCTAACTTATCCGCGTCAAAATCAGTCTCATAGTTGGGATGGCTTTGATGAATAGAAAAATGAACATGTCTGCTTTGTGCCAGAGACTCAAAGGAAGAGACAATAGAGGATAAAAAGCAGGCGATATCGCCGTGCTTAGGTTCAGGTTTGAATGCTCCTGCTTCCAGTTTGGACAAGTCAAGTATTTGACCAATCAATAGCTGCAACCGTTTCACATTCCGCTGCATCAAAGGGATCAGTCGTTCCTGCGGATATTTTTGCCGGATTTCTTCCAAGGGTGCCGTAAGGAGGGAAAGCGGCGTTCTGAACTCATGGGAGATGTTGGTAAAGAAGCGGGTTTTGAGCCGATCGATCTCCCGTACCTGCCGGGTTTGTTCTTTGGTGAAAGCTAATTCCTGAAAGGCTAATGACCGTTTTCGTTCATAGTCCCTCACAATCCTGCCCAGAGAATAACCGAAAACCAGAAATTCAAGGATAAAGAAAATAAACGCTGTGGGTAAAACCCAGATAAAATCGACCCAGCCAACGAGTCGCATCTGGATAAACAGATAGCCAAGTAATCCTGTCAAATACGCAGGCGAATAGTTCCAGTTAATGGGATATTTTTTTACAATGGCAAGCAGATACATCGCCAGAATAAAGAGCTGGGTAGCTAGCATGAGGTACGTGCTTGCTAAAAGTAGCTCCCATCGATAGCTGAACAGGATGCCGACAGCCAGAAATATCGTGCTGATTACAATGAGCTGAAGTATTCTGTTGATCCATGAATGGACGTGGCTGCCGGGGAATATCACCCTCAGGGCTACGATTAACGCTAAAGGAAGAAAATGGAATGAAAGGAAGCTAACCTTTAACGAGATCGTTGGATTTGAGAAAAAATAACCAAGAATGCCATATAATCCCCAAAAAGCAAATGAGCGTGCGCCAAGCAAAACCGCATAACGGCGAAAGTCGCTGTCCTTGACGGCAAAGATGGCCATCAGAAATACATAAACTAATCTGATTGCGATTGCTCCGGAAAGAAAGGCGACGATATTCAGCTGATTCACTTCATGATTACGATACGCGCTGGCGGAAAATAGATTAACGGATGCATAATGTGCTCTTTGTCCCTTAACCTTCATGTAAATGGTTTTACTCCTCAGGTAATCCAGATCGAATGCCAGTATAGGTTTGTTTCCGGTCAATAAATTTGGTTTTTTCGGAGTTGCCATTCCCGTTTTCCTGACCCGATAGGTGCCATTGCGTTCGGATATGTAAAAATCAACTTCTTCAGCCATTGCATTATCCCATTCCAATACCCAATTTTTTTGGTTCGGATTATAGTTAGTCAATATCACTTTCAGCCAGGTAGCGCTGTTGGAAAAAGGGAACAGAAGTCCTGTTTTGCCGGAAGAAATAAATTTTTGGCGTTGAACTTGTTGAAAATGTAACTTTCCAGAATTGTCCTTGTATATTTCTACTTTGGGCGTAACCGCATATGATTCCACCGACGGGCGCAGTTCAAGTAGTTGGGCGTTGCAGTATAGAGGTAACAGGAGAAAGACAAAATAGAGGTAGTTCATATTTAATTGGAGGGACTATCGCATTGACGGCGCAAAGATTTGAATCGGTATTGGGCAAAGCTTACGGCCTGACCCTATTTTCAAAAATAGTCAAAAATTGATTTAAGATCATGCACCAGTTTCGTATGGGCATGGTTCATTTTCTTAAAGCCTCCCTGAGTGCCAGGTAAGCAGATTGAGGTACCGCTTCATCAGTTAGGAACTAGACCTTGCTCTTCGTGTACTTTTTCATTTTCCCATGCAGGTTCTTTATCAGATTGGTGTGGTATAAATGATCTGGCGGATCTCTGATGGAAAGTAAAAAAAGACCGTTAACTCATCTACCCAAAAAAGAAGCGTAAAGTCAAATCAGGATTATCATCAAAAACTGTAAAGTAAAATCAGGACGACACAGACCGTTACTGCATTTTGTCCCGGGCCGACAGAAAGCGGTTTTCAGCAGGCAGCTTCTATGCAGAACAGTAAATTTTTCAATAATGGTAACCTTCGCCCATCAAAAGAAGTCGCTGCATATGGTTATGAGGCTATGATGAAAGGAAAAGTGTAGCCATACCGGGATTCCTAAATAATATCCTGGCGAGTACTGCCGGATTTATTCCAAGAAATTGGGTTCTCAAACTGGTAAGAAAAATTCAGGATGCTGCTTAAAACAAAAAAATATACGGCCCACATTGTCCGGCAAGCAATGAAGAAAAACAATGTTCTCTTTTACATTTTACTTTCGCTGACATTATCACAAGGAAAAAATAAATTGGTTGTGTACCTTTTGAACAACAACGCCTAAGTGGGCAAAGATTACTTCCGTTCAATCTACATTTCAAAACGAATATTTTTACCTTTTATAGGGCACATTTTTAGCGGTCCCCATTGGAAGGTGAAGCAAACTCCTGTTGAAGTTCTTCTTTGATCCTCGACAGGGAGTCAAAATAAATTGCATTGAGCTCCATTAGTTCAGAAGCTTGCTCGATTTGCTTATGTCCCTGGTGTGATAAAAAATCACAAGGAAATTCGACTACAAGCTGTTCCATTTTCTGTTCCTCAAAAAAGCCAATCAGTTCTAGACTGTGATTGATATATAACGCAATTCCTTGCTCCAAATGCAACGCTACGGTAGAAGTGAAATCATTCTCCATTTGACGATAATTTTAAGTGGCTACTTCATTCTAAAAAAATCATTCCAGAATCAAATGCACACGGCAATAGTGAAAAATTGATTAAAATATTGACATAAAGATACTTATACGCAAATCACAATAGTATAAATTTGAAATCTACGTCTACCGCTTAACCTACCGAGGATCTCATCTTAGACCTGGTATCACTACTCTAGAAAAATTTCCAGTTGTCATCATGTGGTGTACTGGCAACATCCGATTCCAAGACTACTCAATTTGGTATGCCCCTATACAGACTTGGGTAGATTTATAAGCACTGGGACAGAAAGAGATATTTATTCTGTTTTTCTATGTTCATTTAGACGTGTGATACAACTGGTGGAAAGAAGTCCGGATTGTCTATGATAGGGATCATGTTGAAATATATTATGGACATGGACGTATTGCTCAGCATACCAGAAACTTTAAAAGTCACGGATATAACACCCAGTTGGATTTGCCCCGGAACAGTGCGCCTACTTCCACACTACTCGTCCCCAGATGATGATTGAAATCAGTAGCCGTAGATGGCGGGCTTACCGCGTTTACCTTAAGGTTAGTCTCACGTAATTCAAAGGCCAAAGCAATGGTGTACATATTCACAGCCGATCTTCCTTGAATTTGTCAACGCCGGTTTTCCAGAGAACTGTGCATGATGGGTGTGTTGCCATTAAATTCAATACCATTTATGCCCGCATTGTTGATTAAAATATCCAACACATCGGTCTTATTGCCAATTTCAATACGTGCCGCTTTTACGGACTGCTGATTGGTAACATCAAGCTGTACGGCTTCCAAATTATCCAACCGCTCTGCCTTCAAAATATTTACCGCATTCAATCCATTCTTTAAATCGCGGCTCCCCATAAAGACATAGTACCCTTTTCCAGCTAATTGCCTTGCCATTTCAAAACCAATGCCTTTGTTGGCTCCTGTAATCAATACCTTTTTCATTTCTAAATTGTTTAGTTTGAAATACAAAATTCTGCAGGACAACAATAACCGGCATATTCGTATCACGGGAGTTCATAACATAATCGCGGCAGATTTATGGAAGCTGTCGAGCCGTCAATTAAACGAAGCCCGGAACGCTATCGGCGATTGGGACGTCTTTGTTTTAAAGAGTTTACTGAACGACTGCGGGTGTTCAAAGCCCAATTCGTAGGCAATTTCGCTGATGGAAAGATTGGTAGTGGATAGTTTTTCCTTCGCCTTTTCTATGAGTTTATGGTGGATATGCTGCTGGGCGTTCTGTCCGGTGAGCGAGCGTAGCATATCACTTAAATAACTTGGTGAAATATTCAGCAGCCCCGACAGATATTGCACCGTTGGTATGCCCTGGGTCGCCGACCGATCGTTATTGAAATGATCTTCCAATATTTCTTCCAGCTTTTCCAAGAGGTCACTGCTATGAGATTTGCGCGTTATGAACTGACGTTTGTAAAAACGGTTGGCGTAGGTCAATAGCAGCTCAATCTGGGAAATAACTACATCGTGGCTAAGCTCGTCTATCCTGCTGTTCAGCTCTTCCTCTATGATTCTGAAAATGGAAATGACGGTTTCCTTTTCCTTGTCAGATAAATGCAATGCCTCATTGGCCGAATAAGAAAAGAAGCCATATTGCTTAATTTTTTTGGCCAAAGGATAGGTCAGGAAAAAATCAGGGTGTATCAGCAGGGTATAAAACGAACATGCTCCCTGGTGCTCATCGTCAGCACCTATTATTTGACCGGGAGCTGCAAACAACAAACCTCCTTCATCAAAATCATAAAAGTGCTGCCCGTACCTTGCCCGGCCGCTAAGCCTGGGCTTGTACGAGATTTTGTAAAAATTAAGCACATGGGACTGCGGCATAAAATTCTCAAGAACCTGGTTACTTTCGGCACCCAGCATACATATCAGCGGATGTTGCGGGTTTGGCAGGCCAAAGACCCTCGCTGCTTCCGACAGCGAGTTAAAATTATACGGTGCTCCTTCTTTCCTTTTCATGATTGAAAATTAATACAATTATAACCGGTATCCTGTGTGAATGCCGGTTATAGTTGATCTTTTAAAAACTTACTTTGCGCTCCCCTGTGCCGCGTTTGAAACTGATTCCCATGCTTCCCATGTTGCCAGACGCGCTGCATAATCTTTGCGCACCCATGGCAAATTATGACTACCAAGGAAGAAACGCAACGGAGGGGTTTCAGCATCCACTATTTTAAACAACGCTTCCGGCGTGGCTTCCGGATCACCTCTTTCCATGTCTTTCAGGCTATCTACAAACTGCTTCTTAAAATCAGCATAAATATCCATCCCTGCCGCAAATTTCAGAGATTCCTGACTACCAAACTCCGTAGCATAAGCGCCCGGTTCAATAATAGTTACTTTAATACCGAAAGGCTTCACTTCCAATGCAAGGCTTTCGTGAATCGCTTCGAACGCCCACTTGGAAGAACAATAGTAACCAATCACCGGCAATGTAACATGACCAAGGTTGCTGGATGTTCCCATGATATGACCGCCACCTTGCTGACGCAAAAGAGGTAACGCTGCCTGAATAACCGCCAGCGCACCGAAAACATTGGTATCATACATGGCCTTTACGTCCTCAGCACTGGCTTCTTCAATGGTGCCGACCAGGGAATAACCTGCATTATTAAGTACGATATCAAGCCTTCCGAAATGGGCATATGCCTGTGCTACTACTGACTTAACCTGTTCCGAATTGGTTACATCCAGTTCAAGCGTCAACACATTGTCTCCGTATTTTTCTTTTAAATCGGTGATACCCGAAAGCTTTCTTGCAGTAGCAGCAACCTTATCGCCACGCTTCAATGCGGCATCTGCCCAAACTTTACCAAAGCCACGGGATGCGCCTGTTATAAACCAAACTTTGCCGGCCGTTTTTTCATTTTTCGTTTCCATATCTTCATTTTTGATTTTTGTTAGACAAAAGTCGATGAATGATATTTGCTGGTCGTAGCCTAATTGAGGTAGTTCGTAGCCAAAATGAGGATGGCGAAAAATTTGGGTAGCTAGTTAAAGTCCGATTTTCAGGAATGAGGCTTCAGCTCGTATCTTTTGCCCACTTAACAGTAATGCGTGCGGTATATAAGCAAAGCCCTTTGATATGTCTAGATAAAGGAATGTGGCATATTGACGTTTCCGGAGGAACATTTAACGGATAATCATATTGGTGGCTGTCCTAATCCCTAAAATGTAGCTACCTGATTTATAAAAAAGCCTGCTTTGGGCAGGCTCATAGCTATCATAACGTTGTTTTGTTTTTACTCTTCTACAACCGAGGCATTGGGCGCATTAGATTTTACTGATGCAATTCCGTTGTCCCTTCCTGATGCGGATTCGTACATTTCACTGGTGCCAATAAATTGACCATTGCTGGCTTTCAGGTTGAAATAGTACTTTCCATTGGTTGATGATTTCCGGTCAAACCGATCGTCATTCGATGCATTTGTTTTCACAGACTCTATTCCATTATTACAAGCAGCTTTCGAGGTATACTGCTCACTTGACAAGATTGCCTGGCCATTGTCTGCCTTTAGGTTGAAATAATACTGACCGTTGCTGGCAGTTTTAATCACAAATTTTCCCATGACTTAAATTTTTAGGTGAAATTACATAAATACACATATGGCGATTATCACATTGCTGTCAAAAGGCAAATGCGATAATGAACTACTTCCGGATGACACTATATGTATTCGCGGAACATCTTAATTTGTTCCTAACCGCTTTGACTTTGCCTGCAGAAATGAAAGATATTTAAGTATACCGTCATGCAGGGCTTCGTATTCCGGTTTTTCACTTCCGTATAATAGAAACGGATCAATAAAAAGGGGGAGATCGTTTATCAATGATATATCAAAAGCGCCGTATTCTTCTAAATCGTCAGGATTGACATTAAAATAGTCAGAAAAATATACCATGATGCAAGTCCATATATTGAATAATTACCCTTCGATCTGGGCAATCAAGTTAATAAATTTATTACATTTCCAACAAGATAAATAATTTTATAAAGATATCATTGTTGGAGACAAGGCTATGTGTAACTTAATTGCACAAATTAATCACAAAGGTATTTGGAGAGACAAAACTATGACCGTGCAAACGCTACCAAAGCGTCATAAATTCCTTTGTCAGCTTGGCGCAAAGCATTTAGATAAGCCGATCTCATATCGCCACCTTTGGTCAAATTCAGGCTTCCCCAAGTAAATACCTCCCCGCCAAATATTTTTTCTACGATGATATCGGCAATCAACCGGGAATGCCTGCCATTTCCGTTAGAAAAACAGTGAATTGAAACTATGCGATGTTTAAACCGAACAGCGATTTCGTCGGGTGAATAGGTATTGTTTTCAACCCAATATTTACAATCGTCCAACAACATTCGAAGTTCCAAACCGATTTGATACTTATCAACGCCAAGATTTTTATTGGTATTCCTGAATGAACCGGCCCACTGCCAGACGCTTGCAAGCATTCGCTTATGGAGCGATTTCATGAAGTCTTCTGTCAGGATTTCAGCGGCTGTGAATTTCCTACGACGTTCGATTGTCCAGCGAACTGCTTCTTCAATATTGCGTTGTTCGACTTCGTCCAACTCACCGCGTGTGGTAACTGTTTCCAGAAGCAATCCTTCTTTTTCTTCTTCATCAAGGGGTGTCTGCCCCTCGTCATAGTGCAGCTCTAATCCCATAGGCTTCTCGGCATCTCGCGTTTAATATCCTGGGTTAATTCGTCAACGGCTTGTTTTAAACGTGAGTTAGAATTTTCTTGATCTTCCAGCTTCATCGTTGTGGACGTTCTTTGGACTATTGTGACGGCAAGTGCCCTTGCCCGATCTTCAATCATCTGTTCCAGGCTTCCGTTCTTAGGTACAAATCCATAGACAAGCCTCATGTTTAAGGCATCACCAGCCTCTCTAAGCGATTTCAGTGTAATACTCTCATCACTCTCGCGCCTTTCAATTTCCTTGATTGCCTGTGGTGTTTTAGACAAGCGGTTTCCCATTTGTTGCAACGACATGTTGATAGCCTTACGCAACTGGCTGATCCAGCCTTTGGGTGGCTGGCTAATTTTGCCAAGTGGAGCCAAATCACTCAATTTTGCATCAAGCTGTCTTATGCTAAGAAGATGGTTATTAGGAACTTTCATATAAACTACCTTTATTTCCGACTACAAAATTAAAGGTATATACTTAAAAGTCAACAAACTTTTTAAAGATATATGTTTAAAATAAACTTTATTAGTAAACATATACCTTTAAATATTAGAGTAAGTCTTTATTTAACTTGGTAAAAGTATAGAACTCAGATAGGTAGAATAACCGACAAAATACCATTATGTGCTTCTAAATAGTACAGTTTAACGTACCAGTTGGCAAGAGACGGTAATTTGTTTTGGTGTACCACTAATCTGTAATTTCAAAGTGGCAAAAGCGGCTCCCGCCCAAATCCTCAAATGTACTTATGATAATTGGCGACGATGATGGCAACAAGCCAAGGCGTAATAGGTTAAGAACCCTGTGGCACGTTAGAAAAACAGTGTGATTCTCCTTCATTTTTCACCAGTACGAATTTTTGTCCACCTGCCTTTCCCTGCCTTACTTCAAATTTTGTTTCAACAAGATGGTGAACCTACTCCGCTTTAAACTTCCCATTTAATTCAAGATGTTGTGACCATTCCTGACTGTCGTAAGAAAATCTTTGATCCTGATCAATATCAGTGTCCAGCAACAAAAAAATCTTTGATGCTACCTGAAATTCTTGAATCAAAGAAAACACCGCATTAATTGAGCTGTAACAAACGCAGATAAAAACTTCGCAATTAGGCCACATGGCTAATTTAAGTTCATCGCTAAGTAAGGTGTCTAGGTTATTGATAAGTTTCATCGATGGATAGGGAGGTTTAGAATGGAATAACTGCTTAACAGACTGTAAAAGAATTAAATGGCCATTGAAGGTCGAGAAGTCGATTTACAGATTAACAAATGGAAAATCCAGTGTTTCGAGGTGACGGAACAGTTGGAGAAATTTTCGAATGGACCAGGTGGTTTGCAAAACTAAATGATAGGAACAATATAAGGATTGACGCTTAAGGAGACAATCTGGAGTTGAAAACCATTATGTCAGTTGCGTCTCTTATTATCTCATAAAGCTCATGCTCATCAATCCCACAGGATTACGTGCTTATTCTGTGGGCGTTCTATTGGCGTTATTTTACATTTTAGTTCTATAGAATAGTATGAGCCGTTATATCGGAGTCTAAAATTTTTTCCTGAGAATAGAACGCAAATGGTTCGGGCCTGATCAGATCAGGCGATGTGTGCACGATCTGAAACTGCCCATCACTTTTTATTTTTCCGATACGAGAAACTTTCCAGGTGTGTTGATTTTCAGGATCAATTTTAACAAGGCCGCGTGGTCCAGTCATCTCCAACCCTTTTGCGGCATTTCTGATTGCACGAGGATCGGTTGAGCCGGCAATCTGTACTGCCTTTCCAAATAATTTAACTTGCATATACGAAGATTCGATTGGGTCGTCCGTGACTCGGTTCAACCCGTTCGCCCTTTTAAATGCATTGACAAATTCATGATTTTCCTCAGAAGTTATGCTTTGGAAATAGGCCCAGCTACAATAATTGCCCTCCGTGATACTAAATCCAATACTGGCTAACTCGTCTTCCGCGATGCTGACCGACATCACTGGAATCTTGTCTGAGGTCATCCCTTGTTTATTAAGTTCAGCAAACAGAGCCATATTGCTATTACCATTCACCGTATTGAAGACTACATTTGCACCAGAACTATTTAGTTTTTCTACGATTTGGGAAAAATCTCGCTCACCGAGAGGTATATACTCTTCTCCAAAAGGTTCAATATTCTTCTGAGTCAAATATTTCCTAATCAGATAATTAGCCTGACGAGGAAATATATAATCAGATCCAATCAAAAATATTTTATCGCCTAGATTCTCCAGACACCAGTCCAGTGCAGGTATTATTTGCTGGTTTGGGGTTGCTCCAGAATAAATCACATTGGGAGAGGACTCCCCGCCCTCATATTGAATTGGGTACCACAGCAAATTGTTTAATTCCTCAACAACAGGTAAAACGGCCTTTCTGCTGGCTGACGTCCAGCAACCGAACACCGAACAGACGTTGTCTTCTAAAATCAACTTTCGTGACTTCTTATCGAACATTGACCAATCTGACGCCCCATCTTCAACTACCGGTATAATTTGTCTGCCCAGCAATCCTCCTTGCTCATTTATTTCCTCAATTGACAATTTTATAGCATCTACCAACGACCGCTCGCTAATCGACATCGAGCCTGTCATTGAATGCAGTATTCCAACCTTTATAGCTTCAAGCTCGCGGTCGCCCATGTTGGCAAGTCCAGAAAGAGTTTTTGAGACAAAATCAGGAATTCCATCTTGCAGCGCACGATTATGAACAGTATCCGCGAGAGCAAATAAAAAGCCCTTACTTTGCCCTTCCAGATCATCTGAAATTCTGAGTCTGTCAACTAGGTCTTTCCAGGCTTTAACATCAGATTGATATTTACTGATCAAATGAAAACTAGCGCAATATTCGGCCAGGGGATCCAGTGAAAACTTGATCTTGTCAAAACCAGTTCCGGTGACACTTATAATTTCCAGCTCGGTTTCGAGATAATTAACTAGATTTTTCCCATTTTCACCGAGAATCGTATATATGCTGTCAAGACTAGCGACTCCCGGAAAAAGTCGATCCTTACAGCACTCCCAAGCAATAGCATATATAGCATTTTGAACCGTTCTATTGTCAAAGATATTATTTATGTGTTGTCTGTTTCTGTTTAATTCACTTACAAAAGCTGACATCATCTCAGGAATATCATGTGGTAATGGATCGTGAGCATTACCATTTTTAACAGCGATCATCTGATCGGCATACATTTTTGCGAATAAAACGGTGATAGACCTGCTCCCATTGTCTCCGACAATGCCAGTAAGTTTTTGACAAGCTTTAAAAAACTCAGAATCAGAAAATAGATCCCGGCACCCTTTTTTATGAAGGTAAGCATCCATGAATGAAGAAAGCTTTTCTCCACTCACTTTGAGAGGCTCAATTTCATTATAGTTTGTGTTGCCTAGCCGTTGTTTTTTCCTTGAAGTCACAATTAATGAAGAAATGGGAAACCTGGAAGTATTCGGTAAGCTCCATTCCTGGTCGCCTAGTACAGAAACATCGTCAACAATAACGAGTATTCTCCCCCCAATAAGGAGCTTATCCATAAAATCCATTGAAATGGGTTCTGTCGAATCAATTATTGAGTTTAAGTGACCCAGAATCATCTCCTTAAATTTATCGATGTCGTTTATGTCATAACCAGAGCCCGGTTCAATCAATACAGGAATCATTGTTCTTCTACTTTGGACTGCTTTTTCCGTTGTTCTCAGAAAGGCTTTTGCAATCTGACATGCAAGTGAGGTTTTTCCGATACCTCCCTCTCCGTGGATCAAAATACACCATCGTTTCTTGCTAACGATCTGATCAAGGTCGCTGATGAGAAAGTCCGGCTTATTGACTCCATCAATAGATACCGGAATAGGTATGTACGTCTCCCTGCTACGAACGGTATTTAGGTTCTGGAAGTTTCTTATGGCACTTCGTATGTGTGCACTGACCCACGCATTTAGGACTCGTTCGGAAGAATAAAAAAAACCAACGACCAGAAAGTATTTCACAAAGTGCGACAGATCAACATCGCCCCAAACAACATAGCTAAGATTTTTTCTAATGAAATCGTTTGCTCTGTAAACCAATAATGGCGATACCCGCAACAGAATAAACCATACAAAGAGAATTGCAAGAATGTAGATACTCACCAGTGAGAGTATAACACTTCCTAGAACGGTTTCTAACAAAACCCGGAAAATTGAATTATTCCTTACACTGCTGATTTCGCTGACCGATTGCTTGAGGCTTGAGAACTCGTTGCTTTTTGAAAATGTCAAATCATGGGAAATAATCTGTTTCGCTTTTTCGAAAACACCTAAGTTACTTGGGTCTTTGTTGACTCTGGCATTGTTGGCTAGGTACACAACTGCTAACTGTGCACGCAACCTGATGCCGGCAGACGTGCTTTCACATGCTTCGATTAAACTTGGGAGTGCATGAACTCCATCCTGTCCTAATTTAATGACCTGATCAATAGCTTCTTGGGCAAAGGACATCTGTTCATTATTAATTAGCAAAATATAGCTATCAATAAGATCCTTTGAGCGTATAGATCTAGTCCGAACCTCAGCAAAGGCCACAGATACTAACTCGGGATCACCTGATTTAAGTAGCCTGCTAATTACTCCTATCTGCTCGGGAAGATTTTTTGATGAAACAATTTGTGCCAAGGCAGATGCCCGCAACGCTTCTCGTTGATTTTGTGTATTTTGCCCATTCTCAAATATAATTTTCGGGAACGGCTCTGGACGAATAGGAACTGATGAACTGTTTAGAATTTCGAACTGACCATCTTGATTAATTCGTGCAATCCGAGAATATTTCCATGCATGTTGGTTGTTTTCATCTATTTTCAAAATCCCGCCAGGTGCCAGCACAGACCTGCCAAGCACTTTGGAGCGAATCTCCTCGGGAAGAAAGGAGTTGGAATTACTTGCTGCAGCAGCGAAGAGTAAGACCTGGCTGTACGCTGCTTCAATTGGGTCACTTGTTACACGGGATAGTCCAAATTTATTTTTAAAATCGTTTACAAAATTAATGTTTTGAGGGCTCGATATACTTTGAAAATAGGTCCATGAACAATAGTTTCCATTGGTCAGCATTGTCCCAACACTACGAAGTTCCTCCTCAGCGAGGCTCACAGACATTACCGGAATTTTATTTAGTGTATCAGAGCTATTGGTGAACAGTTCAAGGAAAAGTCCAATATTGCTACTTCCGTTAACAGTATTGAAGATTACATCAGGTTTTTCTGCGTTAATCATCTTTACAATATTCCTAAAATTTTGATCTCCCATCGGTACATACTCCTCTCCACAAACGATTCCACCCTGAGCTTTTAGGTATTGTTTGATTTGCCGATTTGCCTCACGCGGAAAAATGTAATCTGAACCAACCAGAAAAAACCGCTTGCCGATATTGCTCATACACCAGTTTAGGGCTGGAAAAATTTGTTGATTGGGTGTAGCACCGGAATAGATGACATTCTTTGAGAATTCGCCTCCTTCATACTGCAGAGGATACCACAATAGGTTGTTGTATTTTTCAATGACTGGTAGAACTGCTTTTCTACTCGCAGAGGTCCAGCACCCAAAGATCGAGCAAACTTTGTCCTTTACAATTAGTTTTTCAGCCTTCTTTGCAAATGTACTCCAGTTCGAAGCCCCATCTTCAATCACTGGCTTTATAAACTTGCCATTAATTCCTCCGGTTTTATTAATCCTTTCGATCGCAAGCAGTGTCGCATCTACTAGTGATCGTTCGCTTATTGCCATGGTACCTGTCAGCGAATGAAGAACCCCCACCTTAATTGAATCTGATTGCTGATTGACAAATGCGGCAACGTTATGTGCGATGCACATATTAATTAGTACAACGCCAACTACTCCTTTAGTAAGATTAAACACCGTGCGTTAAGTTTTAGAGGGTAGTAACAATTGAATGCATGTAACAAGTCGCCAGATCACTTTATAAGTACCCGATAAGTTCGCTAGCTGATTCATAAATATAAGAAATAATGTCAAAATAATGGCTGGTATAGGAAATGTCGGCTTTATTCTTCATCAATCTACCTACATATCATAATTTCATAAAAACCCACGCTACATAAATCGCTCGCTAACCTCACCAACACAAAAGCAAAGTGATGTTGCTGAATTTTCTGTCTGTTTGCCAATCATCAAAAGAATTTACAAGTGAAAGAGCATTCGGAAATCACCATTGTATTTTGAAAAACATTTTTCAAACTCATAACAGTCAATAAAATGCAATAGCTGAGCAAAAACGTACTTTCCTGAATTCATAGCCTCGTGTAAAGCCACAAAGCTACATGTCAAATCAAAAAATCAAAGAACGGCCGTAATTGATTTATTTACAACGTGTTATAAGAGCATGTTTGGGAATTAAGTTTGGTCAACGGGATGAATTCGTTGTAACATGATTTGAATATTTGCCAGATACAGCCAGTTTACAGAAGATGATACGGTATATTCATAATCTTTTACTATTCTCCTGAAGAAATTTGACCAGGCAATGGTCCTTTCAACAACCCATCTTTTGGCAACAGGAACAAATCCTTTGGAAGATTCTGGTTTAGCAGCTTTCTCAAATTCGATGCCAGATTTTTCAACTTCCTTTGCGAAAACACCGTTGTATGCTTGGTCTCCATATATTTTAGTCAGCCGCTCATCCTGGCAAATAATATCTGGCAAAAAGGCCAGCGCAGCCGCTCCATCCGGATGATTTGCAGCATCAACACGTGCAAACCATAGCCTGCCACCGCTATCAACAAGTAATTGCCTTTTCCTGCCATTTACTTTTTTATTCGCATCCAAGCCTCTATTTTCACAAATCATCGGAGATAGTTTAACTGATTGACTATCAACACTAAATATGGCAGGATTTTCATCTCTACCGTTATTTTTTCTATCTAATTTATTGAGAACAGTATTAATATCTGCGAAAATATTTTGCTTTTTCCATTTGGAAAAGTACCGCGCGGCGGACCGCCAAAATACAGCTTGCCAATGGGGGTAGCATTCCGGAAGATTCCTCCACTGGCAACCTGTTCTTAATATATATAAAATTGCATCCATAACATCCCGCAGCTCTATTTTCCGCTTACGTTTTATATCTAAAAATGCCGATATTGCACCCCATTGAGGGTCGGTCAGTCTAATGTACTGTTTGATCAATTCTAAAAGGTTTCGTCACCACAAAGATGATACGATCCTCGTACTTTCTGAAATCCCAAACACGCTCTGCTAAGACTGAAACGATAAAAAAGCGTTTGCAAAGAGCAAGGATTAATCTTCGCAGCGATAATTTCCAAATCAGAAATTTAACCGAAGCCGAAATCAAATTAAGGTTGGATACGGTTCTAAAAACGTTATACCTGTTGTTTAATGAGGGATACTTTTCTAGTACAAGCGACAGGCAGATCAGACTTGAACTTTGTTCCGAGGCAACCAGATTAGCTTTGTTGCTAACGGACAACTCGCTGACGAACACGGCTCAGTTAAATGCGCTACTCGCCTTAATGTGTTTCCAAAGCTCTCGTTTGATTGCAAGATACAACGATAGCAATGAGGTTATTTTGTTTGAGGAACAAAACAAAGATTTATGGGACAAGTCGCTCATTCTAAGAGGTAACTATTATTTGGTAAACGCCACAAACGGGAGCGAGATTTCGAAATTTCATTTGGAAGCAGGTATAGCCTATTGGCATACTACACCAGCGGATGTAAATAGATGGGAACACATTTTACAGTTGTATAATCAACTGATTTTAATTGAGTATTCACCAATCATAGCACTAAATAGAGCATTTGCTTTCGCCAGGGTGTATGGACATGAAAAAGCAATTGGCGAGGCTGAAAAATTGAATCTGACTGAAAACAGCTATTATCATCAATTGTTAGGCTATTTGTATTCAGATACCAATATTGCCAAATCGATTAAACATTACGAGGAAGCAATTAATTTGACAAAATCCAAGATTGTACAGCTAACGTTGCGGAGGAAAATTGAACTACTGGGCAAATAGAACATGCCTTTCTAAATTAAGGCTTAGACTTTTAGGATTACAGATTATATATAATAGGGATGCTTTCGGCAAGCTCAGAAGCGATAGCCCTTCACTATTCCACCTAACGTCGCTTTAATCTTAGGCTCAGCATCAGCGTGTTCATTTCAATCATGGAACATGCTCCATTTACATAGCTGTATCGATTGAAGTGACCGTTTTTGGTAACAACCTGGTAAACGTGCGCACCAGCTCTAACAATTGCCACCTTCCTTTGAAGGTTGTCGGAATAAGTTGTGGGTTCACTAACCGGTTCGGCAAATAACAAAGTGAAAAAGTTAGACGTTATCTCGGCCAAGGGAATCCCTGTTTTGGTATTCCCCTCGTAGGCCACATAAGCATTTTTTTCTTTTGTTGTGTACTTATCGGTTTTAATATAGCCATTCACTTTTCGCATGACTTTCGAGTATACAAGTACACCTTTTTCGAAAGACGCTTCCTCAATGCCTTCAATAACCATATTCTTTATTACTAGACTTAACGACGCATTGAAAGTCAGCTTAAAGACACATTTTCGCTCATCGCCAATTTTCGTAACGAGCATCTTTCCCACAAATCGGTCATCATGAAGCACATCATACTGCTGCGTCTGAACTTGACCGGACGCTTTTTCCGAGCCACCTATCGTCAGCGCGGCAATTAAAAAATATTTATACATCTAAATAACACTGGTTTTATGGCAATACTCCGATCTCGTTACCGTTCGCAGACCCTGCTCCGTTTAAACCTGCTTATTAAGGCAAGAAGTTAAACTTCTTACACCCTAATCATTCAGTTATTGGAGGGCTCTGCCAAAGGAAAATATTTTTCCATTCCGGCTGAAAATTAAATGAGCAATATGGCGGCACTGGTGACTAACGACGTTGGTCACCAGTACCGCTACCTGCCATTGACAAGATTCGTCGGCCCCCCCTGGGAAAAAGGAAGGGCCTCGAATCGGACTACGGGAATTTCTAAAACGATTCCATGTTCCGCCAGCAAAGCTGCCATTCATTGAAGTGCCTGCGGCTGCAGCCGCTCCCATGCCGATAGCCCAAGGACTTAGCCATACTGAAAAGAAGGGGATGGCAAAACAAGTTTGTCACGATTGTCGACGTGTTGGTCATTCTTTTGCCCACCGAATTCTAAATATGAGTTTACTTTGACTTAACGACTCACCGCCATTCCGCGGAGCAACGGAGGCAAAGCGAGCTGATGATTTTTAGCCGCAAGAGGAAACCAACAGCAATTTTAAATTTCTACGAGGTAAGAAACCAATACAACATTTAATCAGTAAACATGCAAATGTCTTTTTTAAAAAAAGGGAAGACGGACTTGGTAACAGCTAGCGATATCGCCAAGGCCATAAGAATCAACAGATTTGGGCTTGCCGGTAATTTAGTAGCCTCTATGCTGATGAAAATCCTTAGGATCGACGCAGTGAATAAGGTTTACGATAAAACACAGCATTTAAAAGGTGTAACATTTTTAAACGAGGCTCTCCATGAATTTGACGTGCAATATCAGGTTTCGGCAGATGACTTGAATCGATTGCCGAAGGACGGGGCATACATTACTGTTTCCAATCACCCCCTTGGTGGAATTGACGGAATCTTGCTCTTAAAAGTGATGCTCGAATTAAATCCCAACTACAAAATTCTTGCCAACTTTTTGCTTGACAAAATCGTCCCGATGAAACCCCACATTTTCCCCGTAAACCCCTTCAAAAACTATAGAGATTCGTTGTCCAATGTTAACGCTCTTAAGGATGCCCTGCTTCATTTGCACAGAGGAAACCCACTGGGGATATTTCCGGCAGGAGAAGTCTCTACCCTTCCGGAAATGGGCTTAGCTGCGGACGGGCCATGGGATCCGTCGGCTCTTCGGTTGATCCGCAAAGCGCAAGTGCCGGTAATCCCCATTTACTTTCATGCAACAAACAGTCCTTTCTTTTATTTGTTGGCAAAGCTGGGCGGCAATGTTAGAACCGCCATGCTGCCTTTCGAATTATTTTCTCAAAAAAACAGATTAATTAAAATTCGGATTGGCAGACCCATATCGGTAGCCAGGCAGAACGAACTGGGCAACATAAGTGCATATTCCGATTTCTTGCGTAAAAAAACCTATATGCTTGCCAAGGCGTTTAACAGCACAAAGACGGGCACAGCACAAAACAGCTCCGCGAAAACGAAAGCTCCTTTGGTCCCACAGACGGACCCAGATCAGCTACGATCCGAGATCCTGAACCTAAGAGCTTCCGGGCACAGTTTATTAACCTGCGACAATTACGAAGTGTTCCTGGCAAAAATTGAGCACATCCCCAGCATTATGCGGCAGATCGGCATACTAAGGGAAATCACCTTTAGGGAGGCCGGTGAAGGAACTAATCAAGCAACAGACACCGACCGGTATGATGCCCACTATCACCATTTATTTCTGTGGGATGAAAAGACCGGAAAAATAGCCGGCGCCTATCGTGTCGGCCTGGGCTCAGATATTTTCAGCCAACAGGGTACAGGTGGTTTCTATCTCAGCGAGCTTTTCGATTTTGCACCTGAATTTTCAGACATTCTTCGTCGGTCCATCGAACTGGGAAGGGCATTTGTAACCAAAGAATATCAAAAAAGAACCCTGCCACTATTCCTGCTTTGGAAAGGCATCCTTCACCTTACCCTGCGCAGCCCGCAGCATCAATTCCTGCTGGGAGGCGTAAGCGTCAGTGATCACTTTTGTGAGTTTTCCAAGTCCCTGATGATCGACTTTATGAAATGTAACTACTATCAGGAGGATTTCGCGCGCTGGGTTAAGCCTAAAAATGAATACCGGGGTACCCTCAACGAGCCGGATCGATCTTTCCTCTTTGAGCAGGTCGGCACAGATCTCAACAGACTTGACCAGATTGTCCAGGAGCTGGAGCCGGAAAGTAGGCGAGTGCCCGTACTGATCAAAAAATACATAAAACAGAACGCCCGTTTTGTTGCCTTCAATGTGGACCCGTCTTTCAGCAATGTGATCGATGGATTGATGTGCATCAAAATTGCCGATATCCCCCGACAAACTATTGAGCCAGTCAAAGCAGAATACAAAACGGAATTTGGAAGAAGAGATAATATCATGCTTCATGACTGATGCCCCAAATCCAGTCCAATACCGCCGGACTGCTCCCATCCACGCCGATCAAAGACTCTATAATCAAGCTACGTATACAAATTTAAGTAAACCGGGAATGGTGTCTAAGATTTTTAAAATAATTTATACGGGCCTCCTGTTACTCGCGACTCTGCCAGCCATAGCACAACAAGGCGCCATCCTTGTATCGGGCGTAGTGTTGGACAAAGACACCCGGGAGCCGCTTGCCTTCATTACGGTGCAGTTTGAAGGCATTGCCTCCGGAGGCACCGTTACGGACTCATTGGGCAGATTCCGTTTCCGGTCCCACCAGGCAGCTGGTAGCCTGAGGCTTTCCGCAGTTGGTTACCAGACAATAAACTTTCCTTTTAACAGCGCCACAGCCCTAAATCTAGCGATCTTCCTTTCTTCGGATCCCAACAGCCTCCAGGAGGTGACCATTAGCAGCAAACGCAAAAGGTATCGTAACAAAAATAATCCTGCTGTAGAGTTTATAAGGATGGTCATCGCCCGCAAAGACAGCAACAACGCCCGTACCACGGACGATTATGGATTTAAAAAGTACGAGAAACTCACTATGTCGCTGGCCCTGGCCAAGGACAAAGCATCCCAGTCCTGGATACTTCGCAAATACCCATTCCTGAAAACCGGGATGGATTCCTCAGGGATAGCGGGTAAATCCCTGGTACCGGTGTACCTGGACGAAAAAAGCACCTGGAATGCTGTTGAAAAACAGAAGGCAACCAAACCGATTTTTCTTGGCCAGAACCAGTCGCGCATCGACCAGTACCTGGATGAAGATGGCTTTGATGAATTCTTGGAAAAGATATATGGAGAGCCGGATCTCTATGATGTCGACATTACCTTAGGCAACCGACGCTTTCTGAGTCCGATTGCCCAAACGGCCCCCCTGTTTTACCAATATTACTTGCAGGATACGATCAAAAACGTCCAGCCTCACCTGATAAAGGTCAACGTGGTTCCCCGCAACAAGGAAGATGCGCTCCTCACAGGATTTCTTTACGTTACCCTGGACGGAAGTTATGCGGTAAAACGTGCAGATTTTACCATCAATGAAAAAGCAAACATCAATTGGCTCAATGATCTGAAACTATCTGTCGAGTACCGTACCGAAACTGCGGGTCGATATTACCTGAGCCGGAGTACGATGTCAATGCTACTTGGTGTATTCAAAGAAGGGATCGGTGTGTTTGGCCAAAAGACCTACATCAGCGATGGCTTTGTCCAAGGTGGGAATTATCCCTATGCCTTGGAAAGCCATGTAAAAAATGAAGGTGCAGCCGCCGGGGGGATAGACCGCCCCGAGCAACTCTCAGCCATCGATCAACAGGCACTCAACAATGTCGATAGCCTCAAAAATTCCAGATCTTTCCGTAAGTCGATGGCACTGAGCGCCTTTTTTATTTCCGGGTATGCGCCCCTGAGGACGTTCGAATTTGGGCCATTCTCCTCCTTTTATAGCTTTAACGCCGTAGAAGGTTCCAGGTTAAAAGTTGGCGCCCGAACATCCGGGCTGTTTAATCGAAGGGTAGTACTGGACGGATACCTTGCCTATGGAACCAGGGATCACCGAACAAAATATGGCCTGGGAATGACCGTATCCCTTACGGATAGCTCCATTTACCGGTTTCCTGTCCGAGCTGTATCAGTTCGTTATAACAGCGATATCCGTATACCCGGACAGGAGCTTAGCTTTCTGACGGAAGACAATATCCTGCTTTCTTTCCGAAGAGGGAGCAACAATAAGATGTGGTACAATCAAAAATTCCAGTTCGAATACCTTCACGAAACTACTGGTCACCTGGCCTTCAGGTTAGGATATCGCAACCAGAGAATCGCGCCCGCAGGTATCCTGGTCTTTGAGTCGGCCTCACAAAACAACACCCGTCAGAAAGTCGATCAACTCACAACGTCCGAAATCTATTCAGAGCTCAGATGGGCCCCACATGAGACCTTTTTCCAGGGCAAACGTTATCGCAGGCCGATCATCAATAGTTACCCGGTTTACACGCTCCGGGCGGCAGTCGGTATAAAGGGTCTTCTGGGAGGTCAATACAACTACCAGCGGTTTACAATAAACGTTTCCAAACGTTTTTTTCTCTCACAACTTGGGTTCTCCGATGTTACGGCAGAAGCGGGAATTGTTTTAGGATCATTGCCTTTTCCTTTACTGACGATCCACCGGGCCAACCAGTCCTATTCCAACCAACTACAGTCCTATAACCTGATGAACAATCTTGAATTTGTTAGCAACCGTTATGCAAGCCTACACATTCAACATTCTTTCAATGGATTTTTTTTCAATAAGATACCACTCATCAAAAAGCTGAAACTACGGGAAATGCTGACGGTTAAGCTGTTGTCCGGAACGCTGGATAAATCGAGCCTGCCGGGGTATAATTCACACTTAATGCTTTTGCCTTCGACTCCCGACGGAAACCGGCTCTCAGGAAGCCTGGGCCACATACCCTATATCGAGGGGGGGCTGGGGGTTTCCAATATATTCAAATTTTTAAGAGTGGATTTAGTCCGAAGGTTTACCTATTTAAAAAGCCGTTCCGACGTATCCGAATGGGGCATCAGAATGAAGCTGAACATTGACTTTTAATGTGCGTAAAACCAATGCATTATAGAACAACGCGTTACGTCTCCATAATGGAAAATTATCTCTATATGCCATCCGGAATGATCTTCTCAACCTGCGGCACTGAATCCTCGCTGTACATCATCCAGTAGCATTCAACTAAACCTTCCAGATCGGGATGTGGGCTAATTCTGGTAAATTCCATTTCAGATGTTTTGAAATAGTAAGATAGATAATTAGTATGGAACGATAACATAAGCTTTACTCTGCAGAATTCCATCCTCTTTCTCAATAATAACCATTCAGGTCATTGATCGTAACCTAAATCAGTCTGTTCATTGATACTTTATTGACGATCGATCCTTTTATCCCTCTTTCTCTACGTTTGGAAACTGCTTCGCCGCGGCAGTCAAAAAATCAAAGTAAAGGGATGTATATTAACATTTACCTATCCAGCCAGGCTTTAAAAACCGGAGCCTTTTCCCTGCTTACCAATATTTCTGTATCGAAGTCTCTTTTTAATATGATCCGAAGCTTTCCGTTCAACTCGTTTTGAATACTCTTGATACAATTTACATTAACGATAATCTGACGGTTGGCTCTGAAAAAGGTTTCGGGATCCAGCTCATCTTCCAAATCTTCGAGGCTTTGTGAAACGATTTCTACCGATCCATTTTTCAAAGTAATATGTGTAACCTTAAATTCAGAATATACTAAATCGATTTCTTCCACAGCGATGGCTTTATAACCATCAAAACTCGGGATAAGAAAGCGCCGTCGGTAAACCGTATTGCGCTCAATGAACACTTTCAGTAGCTCGGTCAGACCAGCATCTGGCTGAAAACCAGCAGACACCGGCTTAACTTTTAGCAGCGCCACAATCAGCTCCTGTTTTTCGATCGGTTTTAAAAGATAATCGATTCCACTGACTTTAAACGCTCGAACTGCATATTCATCATAGGCTGTTGTGAAAATTACCGGGCTTGATACACTTGTTTGTTCGAAAATCTCAAAGCACAGGCCATCTGCAAGACGGACATCCATTAGTATCACGTCGGGAGCTGCATGCGCATTGAGCCATTCCACGCTGGCACTGACTGTCTGCAGAACGGCGACTGTCTGATAGGATGGATTAATTTCTTCTACAATCCTTTGTATACGCGCTGCATTATGCTTTTCGTCTTCTATGACCAGTATCTTCATTTAAGCATTATTAAAAGTCTATCACAGGTAATACCACACTAAACTGATCCGAAGTTCTGATAATTTCAGGTAGCCCACCTGATAGCAGACGGTAGCGGTCTTCGATGTTTTGAAGTCCTAAACTCGTTGACGGCAAACTGTGCGCGATCAGCTGAACATTATTGGTCACTGTAATGCTGCTTTGATCGACAGAAAAGATGTGGATTATTAATGGCTTTTGCGCCGTAGCGATATTATGCTTGATTGCATTTTCAATCAGAAGCTGAATCGTAATGGGTGGTATGAATCCTTTCATTATGGTTTCTTCAAGATCAATATGGATCCGGACATTTTCGCCATGCCGGATTGCGATCAAAAACACATAAGCATTGACAAAGGTGATCTCATCTTTTACCGTCACCAGATCTTTTTTCAGATTCTGAATCATGTATCGGTATACCCGCGAGAGATTTTCCAGAAATAATGTAGCTGTCTGCGTATTTTCATTGATCAGTTCAGAGAGCGTACTGAAATTGTTAAACATAAAATGCGGATCCAGCTGCAATTTCAGCGACTGGAGTTCGGCCTGCATGGCAATTTCCTTAAATTCCAGTGATTTGATCCGAAGATCAGAGGCTTCGGACATGGATATTTTCCATCTTTCCAACAGAAAATAGCCCGTATGGACCGCGCTCACCATTACGGACACCAATAAGGTAACCATGAAAAATTGCCAGATTCCAAGTCGCTCCTGAGCCGAAAAATTTTTATCGCCATAAATCAATGTAAAAACAATATCTTGCAAATACAGCAGCGTTGCCACACATAAGATGATCAGAACCGTTTGCATCATAAACCGTATCAGGGAAGATTCCGACCAGGGAAATTTCTTTTCTAAGCTATATGCAATACCTGTGCTGGTTTCAATAATCGCCCAGCTTAAAGTTAGGTCCAAAAAAATCTCAACAAGGAGCTCTTTGCTTCCGCCTTTGATGGAGCATATCCAGAAAGCATTATCAGGATCCATCAGATACGAAAGCAAATAGATCAAAAGCATCACAACCGGGATGAGTATGAGTCTTAAACGCCGGTTATGCTTCGGGCTTTCTGCTTCCATGTGATGTTCTCTTTGTAAATTTATCATATAAAATAAGCCTCTCATTTCCACCCGCCACCCAGGGAACGGTAAAGCCCGATGATTGCTCCTGCTTTCTCACGCTGAAGCTCCGCCAGGTTTAAACGCGTTTGCAAGTACGTATTTTCTACCGTTAATACTTCAAGATAATTTACCATACCCGTCCGAAACAGTACAGCTGCTGTACCTACGCCTTCTTGTAAAGCCTGCTGCCTTCTTTCTGCTGCCAGAAACTGCTCATCAAGGCTCTGGTTTATGACCAATGCATCAGAGACTTCAGTATAACCTTGCAAAACCGCTTGTCGGAATGAGAGAACCGCCTTTTCTCTTTCAATGACCGCCTGTTCATAACGGGTTTTAAGACTACGCCGCTGAAAGACAGGCTGCGTTAAGCCACCGGCTACCGAGCCAAAAAGCGCTCCGGGAACGCTCAGCCAATTGGAAGCTTTAAACGAATTCAAACCACCGCTGGCCGTTATGCTCAGGGCCGGATACATTTGTGCCTGAGCAATTCCAACACGGGCATTCGCAGCCACAAGGGCAAGCTCCGCCGCATGCACATCCGGCCTGACAGCTAGCATCGACACATTGTAAGCGGCATCAGAAATATCCAAAATATCTTCTTGCTGAATGGGTTGACGAGTAATATGCTGTGCATACTTTCCGCACAGCAAACTCAGTGCATTTTCCTGCACCTTAATACTTTGCTCTATTTGAGCAGTCAGTTGTGCGGTTAATTCCAGCTGGGCCCCGGCCTGCCGTATGGATAGCAGATTGGCCTCTCCTACCTTGTACTGTGCGTTTGTGACAGCAAGTGTACTATCGCTAAGCTGCCTGCTTTGAACAGCAATCTCCAGCTGCCGGTCTAACATCAAAAGATTATAATAACCGTTCGCAACATCTGCAACCAACTGGGTTTGTACAGCCCTGCGGACTTCCTGCATCTGCAAAAGCATTGCAAGGGCTTCTTGTTTTTCTCTTCTGATCCTGCCCCAGATATCAATTTCCCAGCTTAGGCCTAATGACGCGCTGAAATCCTTTACACTCCGCGAGCCAATGAACTGTTCATTACCAATCCCGGCCAGACTGTTTGCGGAAGAAATATTCTGGTTAGCCGTAATCTGTGCATTCAGATCAGGCAGGTAATTAAGCCGTACCTTTTTTAGAACAGCCTGTGCCGATTCTATATTTTTAACCGCAATGCCCAGGTCATTGTTTTGCAAAATGGCTGTATCAATCAGCGCCTGTAAATTCACATCTTTGAAAAAAGACTTTACGTCAGGGACCTGGCTTAGCGTAGTGTCAGTACTGTGCGTAGTTCCAAACTGGTCTGGCAGTCCCAGCTGCGGCCGCTGATAATCTTTTCCAACGCGGCAGGCACTGATAATCAGCACCAATATGAGCAGAAAGAATTTTATTTTCATATCTAAATTATAAAGTATCTGGCTGCGTTTGTGGATCTGTCTTACCGCTTATTTTTTCCTGCATTTTTTGAAAAACCACAAACAGTACTGGTACAATTAAAACACCAAGCAATACACCTGAAAGCATACCACCAGCTGCACTCGTGCTGATGGAACGGTTCCCTACTGCCGACGGACCACTGGCAAACATTAGCGGGATCAGCCCTGCTACAAAAGCCATGGAAGTCATAAGAATCGGCCTCAACCTTTGTCTGGCTCCCTGCAAAGCTGCTGTGTGCAGTTCCACACCGGCATGTCTTGCTTTTAGGGCAAACTCAACGATCAGGATTGCATTTTTTGCAAGTAGCCCAACGAGCATGATCAGCCCAACCTGCACATAAATATTGTTGGTTATCCCCGCGGTACCGATTGCCAGATAAACCCCCAGAATTCCGGTCGGAATCGAGAAAATAACGGCGAGCGGCAAAATGTAGCTTTCATACTGGGCAGCCAGAAGAAAGTAAGTGAAGAGTATGCAAAGCCCGAAAATGAAAATCATCTGACTGCCCGATTTTTTCTCCTCACGGCTCAGTCCGCTCCATTCATATCCGTATCCTGCCGGCAGTTTTTCACGGATCAGCTTTTCGGCTGCCTCCATGGCCTGGCTCGTACTGAAACCTGCGGCAGGAAGTATATTGATGGTTATACTATTGAAAAGATTATAGCGGTTAACAACCTCGGGGCCATATACCTTCTTTAATTTCACCAGAGTGCCCACCGGAATCATAGCACCCGAATTACTTTTTACAAACACCTGATCGAGTGACTGTTCATCCATGCGGTACTGCCCTTCTGCTTTGATATTCACCCTGTAAAACTTACCGAACCTGACAAAGTCACTGGCTTGTGCGCCACCGTAAAAAAGTTGTAAAGTATTCATTACATCTTTTGGCGTAGTGCCAAGCTGATAGGTTTTATCTTCATCGACCAGTACTTCATACTGTGGAAAATCACTTCTGAATGTAGTGAACGCAGAGGAGACAGCAGGTTGCTTATTCAGCGCTTCAATCAGTGCATTGGCTGTCTGGCTGAATTTGTCCAGCTTCCCGCCAGCCCGGTCCTGCAAAACCAGCTCCGCGCCGCTCACGCTACCAAATCCTTCCACGGGTGGTGAACGGAAAAGACTAAGCTCTCCTTCCTTTACATTTGTCAACCGCTCGTTCATCGCTTCGATCACCTGGTCCATATCCTGAATTTCGCCTCTTTCTTCACTGGGTTTCAAACGGATAAATCCAAGTGCATACGATGGACCTGAACTGTTGCTGAGCAGATTAAATCCTGAAATACTCGAAACCATCTCTACTTCGGGCATTTTACCCAAAGCCTTGTCAATTTTAGAGATGACCGCTGTGGTAAATTTCAGGTTGTTTCCTGCCGGAAGTGCGAGAGCATAGGTGATAAAGCGGTCGTCCTCGTTTGGAACAAATTCTTTTGGCGCGCTGGCCATCATCCAGAATGCAAGGCCACTGACCAAAGCCAGTCCGATCAAACTGAGCGGCCATTTTGAAATTAAAAACCGGACGCTGTGAATGTACTTACCGGTCAGACTGCCGAAACCTGCATTGAAAGAGGTGAAAAAACGCTGTTTAAATCCTTTATCCGCATCTGCGTCTTCGTGCCCGTTTTTCAGAAATAGCGCGCACAGCGCCGGGCTCAGCGTCAGCGCATTTAAGGCAGAAATCAAAATCGCTATCGCCAGGGTAAAGGCAAATTGTTTATAAAATATCCCCGCAGGACCATCCATGAACCCGATGGGCAGAAACACAGCCGACATGACCAAAGTAATCGAAACCACTGCACCCGTGATTTCCTGCATGGCAGAAATCGTCGCCTGTTTAGCGGTAAGTTTAGTTCCCTTCATTTTGGCATGAACCGCTTCGACCACCACAATGGCATCATCGACCACAATGCCTATGGCAAGTACCAGCGCAAAAAGCGTCAGCACATTGATAGTAAAGCCGATGATCTGCAAAAAGAAAAATGTACCCAGAATGGCTACCGGAACGGCAATGGCAGGAATAAGCGTTGAGCGAAAATTCTGTAAGAATATAAACACGACGATAAATACCAGGATGAACGCTTCAAGGAGTGTTTTCTTTACCTGGTCAATTGATTGATCGAGCCGCTCCTTAACGCTCTGGATGATATGATATTCCACGCCTTTCGGAAACGATTTGCTTAGTTCAGCCAGACTGTTACGGACCTGAATTTCGATCTCGTTCGCATTCGATCCGCTGGTTTGCTGAATCGCCAGTGTCACAGCCGGAAAACCGTCCTGCTTGTTATCGCTGTCGTAAAAAGCGGCACCAAATTCTATTTTGGCCACATCGCGTAGCCTGAGCATGGCTCCGTCCGCTTTTGCTTTGATGACAATCCGTTCAAATTCCTGCGGTTCACTTAATTTTCCCTTATACTTGATGACATACTGCATCGGCGCATCGGATTCTTCGCCGAGTTTGCCAGGCGAAGCTTCCAGGCTGCTGTTGTCAATAGCCTGTTGTACATCGCCAGGTACCAGATTATTGACGGTTAATTTCTGTGGATCCAGCCAGATACGCATGGCATAATCTTTGGATCCAAAAATCTGCACGTTCCCAATACCCGGAATGCGTTTCAGACCGGGTAGCAGATTAATCTTTGCATAGTTTTGCAGAAAAATTTCATCGTATCTGGATGAATCGCGGCTCATCAAATTGAAAAACATGATGTTGCTATTCTGCTGCTTACTGGTAGTGATCCCGGCCCGGACTACCTCTGCCGGAATCTGGCTGTTGACCTGAGCGACGCGGTTCTGTACATTTACAGCTGCCTGGTCCGGATTGATGCCCAGACGAAATACGATCTGAATCGAAAAAGATCCGTCACTACCTGCTGTTGAACTCATGTACTGCATGTTTTCCACCCCGTTGATGGCCTCCTCCAAAGGCGTAATCACCGACCGGGTCACACTTTCACTATTCCCGCCAGGATAAGAACCCGAAACAAAAACCGTGGGCGGTGCAATATCCGGAAACTGCGTGATAGGGAGCCTGCTAATACTAACAATACCTAAAAGAACGAGAACAATTGAAATCACCGTCGCCAGTACGGGCCGGTTAATGATATTTTTAAGCATGGTATTCTTGATTTACTTTTCAGGCTCGATCTGTTCGCCTTCGATGATCATGGCTGCTTCCCTGGCTACGATGCGGTCTGCTGCACATAGGCCTTCAGATCCTTCGACTTTTTTAACCAGGTAATAATCTCCGCTTTTTCCGGAAACGGTAAATGCTACGCGTTCTGTGTAGTTTTTGTCAGTGAGCCGGTATGCGAATATTTTGTCCTGCATGTCCACAGTTGCACGTGCAGGAACCAGCAATACATGTTCCTGAACCTGCCCAAGTATAACACGTCCTGTGTTTCCGGAGCGAAGTATATATCTTGGGTTTTTAAACATCGCTCTTAGACTGATCGCGCCTGTACTACTGTCAAACTGACCATCGACCATCTGTATTTCCCCGGTCAGGCCGTAAGCCTTACCGTCAGCCAGCTGCAGGGAAACAGGCGGTAGAACGGCCAGGATTTGTGGCAGCGTTTTGTTTGGATATCGCTGATTAAAAGTCAGAAAGTCTTTTTCAGTCATCGAAAAATAGGCATATACTTCGCCGATATCGGTCAATGTTGTCATAGGCGAGACATCCGTCTTGGATACCAGATTTCCCACCCGCTTTGGAATTCTGCCTATAAAACCACTCACAGGTGCTTTAATGAGTGTAAAGTCCAGATTTATTTTTGCCGACTGAACCGACGCGTCATGCAAAGCTACATTGGCCTGGGCCGCTTCATAGGCCGCATTGGCTGTTTTTAACTGAAAATCAGAAGTAACACCGCTCCTGCTGAGCTCTGAGAACTTTTCCACCTCCAGTGCTGCGCTTTTCAAAGCCGCGTTGGCTGCACCCAGATTCGCTTTTGCCAGGTTCAGCTGCTGTAAATAGGGCGCATCCACGATCTTAAATAATGACTGCCCGGCTCTAACCTGCGCACCTTCTTCGACAAATATCTTCTCAATATACCCGTCGGCCTGCGAACGGATATCCACATTAACCCTGCCCTCTATACGTGCAGGAAAATCAGACGTTACAGTCACATTGCTATCCCTTAAAGTAATTACCGGTAATTTTTTCAGCGGCTGTGTTTGTTCTTTTGTTTCTCCTTTCGTACCACAGCTCCAAAGCGTTGCAAGAAGAACTGCACAGTAGAGCAGATTATTAATCAAGTTCATAATGTTGTATTTGTTTCTTTAAAAGCCGGCTAAATAATATTGGATCGGGCATCGTATTACAGGCATTAAGCTCCGGATCTGTACACACTAAAATCGGAACTTATAGATTGGAAACCGTAGTTGATTTCTTTTGGATTAATCCGTCTAAACTATATTCACCAGGTCCCAGAATCAGAATGGCTACATAACCTATCAGGAATGCGGTGGCAAGTTCATGTTCTCCGATCAGCTCCCAGTTGTGCACCGAAAGAATGACCAGCACCGTGAAAATTAAAGGGATGACTGCCAAACGGGTACCCAGTCCGATGATGATTAAAATAGAGCAGAAGAATTCGGCAAAAATCGCAAGGCCTAATGATACTTCCATGCCTAGCCCCATAAAATCGACAAAGTCAGTTTTGAACTCTTGAAAGTGCATCAGCTTTGCATAGCCATGGTTGGGTATCATCAAGATTCCAAATCCTATTCTGAGCAATAGTGCTGCCACATTATAAGACAGAGGTGAGGAAATATTTGTAATTTTATTTGTGTTCATAAATCAAAAATTGTATCAAATTTTAAAGGTTAAATGTCCTCTATTTGAGTTATCAGGACCAAAAATAAGACATTCAATGGACAGGCTTTCGGCTTTTTGACCTAAACGGAGTAATCAGACTCCCAACCGTAGCAGTAGAAAACCGAATCGTCAAACAGATAGAGATTCTGATACGGCATTGACCGAAAAGATACCTTCACTTGTGATGGACACAATCTTACTCCGCGGATCAAGTGGGCATTCAGTGGCAAGCCGAGCATCTTGGTTGTGACCACTTCTACGGACACACCCGTCAATGTCCTAACGGGAACTTTATCAGTGAATTGGTAAGAAATAGCAAGGGCAGGGCGCAGCTAAGCGTAGATTCGGATTTTATTCCAAATGTTAAACTAAAACGATTTGCCAGACGGAATTTCAGAGGTAGCAGAGCGGATTGAATTCTTTCATTTTAAAGGAAACGACTGTCAAACAAACAGGAATAAAAGACCCCGATCGGCAAGCAGTTTAAAGAATGACATCGAAGTGACGATTATTTGTGTTGTGTAAGATTTTAATATCACTACCATTTGTAACCCGATCACGTCTTTGGTTATATTCAGTCATCCAAACGAAATTACGGAATTCAAAGATCCAGACCAGTTGCTGCCATCATTTCTGTAAAAGCCGGCTTTTCATTTTATTAGGACTTTTGATCATAACGTAGAAATTTACAAGCCCGGAACCCATTCGGATTGACTGCTCCCTAATGATTCAAACGTGCATTTTCAACAGGCTCCTGTTGAGTTGATGAGCTTTCATTGTGGTCGATCTGCACTTTAATGTACTGCACGGTTGCTGGCTTCCCATTCGTCGCAGAAAGAATTACAGGTTACAAAATCCACATTCTGCCCTTTCAGTTTTAAGATGAAATTTTCAAATTTTGTTGTCAGCTTTTGAGAGTCGGGGCATTTTACATAAGGGGGTAGTTTGTAACTGCTCAGATCTGCAAACTCCCATGGATGGAAATATAGCGTCAAATTGCCTCGCTTTTTTAACGTGACCCAGCTTAGCCATAGATAGATGCTTAGCGGCAGGTTTTTAAAAGACAGCCAAAACAATGGGAGGCGCAACCAGGGGGTAGTGGAGCATGGCAACTCTATGAGTCCCTCCATCACATGCGGATCGGCAGACTGGCCGAGCATGTTATAGCGGCCGGGCAACCAAGTCGGATTGATAGACGAATCGTAACGAAACCCCCACTTTTGTAGCAGGGATTTGTCTACTGGTTTTAGACGGGGCATACGGAATCCATGGACGACTTGTCCGGTAACTGCCTCAAGAATTCTACGCGAGTGAATGATGTCGCTCTCACGGAATGTCCGGGCGTGTGAATGAAAGAGTGCATGTGAGGCAATTTCGTGCTTTTGGGAGAGGTGACGGATCAAGGCGGGGTGCTTGTCGGCAAAATTGCCAGTCACAAAGAAGGTCGCCGGAATGTTGTGCTGGTTTAGTACCTGGAGTACGCCTTCCAAACCTAGCAGGGTGACCTGCATTTGATCCGCCTCAGGTATGTTCTGGTTGAATTCTTCCGGAATATCGAACTCCTCGAGATCGAAGGTAAGCATTACGAATGCGGCTTGCATAGTCTAATGGGGATGATTATTTTCATAAAACTTGCCGCTTCCCGCAGCAGGACTTTGAGGCTGAAATCAGTAAAGATCACCGAAGGCTTGACTGACACATCCAGCCCATGTATTTTGACTCCCTTTTGCAGCAGACTCAGGATCAGTTCTATTTCAAAAATAAATGTGTTGGTCCGGGTGGCAAGCAGTTGTGGCAATATCTCTCTGCGAAAGCCTTTAATACCAGCTTGCGAGTCGGTTATGTTTTTGCCCAGGAAAAATCTGTTCAGCACCTGCAGAACTTTGGAGACAAGCCTTCTTTTCAGCGGAAGCATTTCGAAATAGTCCTTCCCACGGTTACCGTATACAAAGGCGCAATGGGGATTGTCGTGAAAAATTCTAACCATTTCGACAATGGGATCGGTTCCGAAGGGAAAATCGATGTCCGTATACACGATTATTTCGCCCCTGGCCATGGCAGCCCCTTTCCGAATGGCAGACCCCTTGCCTTCGTTAATCACACTGTCCAGCAGCATAAGGTTCGGGATGCCGTTCAGGGAAGGGATATTCATTAGGCTCAGATTAGCGGAGCCGTCGTTGGAGACGATATATTCAATCGGAGTACCGGGTAGTTTTCTTTCGAGTTCACAAATAGCTTCTTGAAGTGTCTGCCACCAGCCTGGAAGCGGGTTGTAGCACGGCAGCACAATGCTGATGCCCTGCCTAGTTTCAGTTTTCATGTTGATGAAGCAGTAATTGTAGTTGTAAAACCATCCATACCAGCATGCATGGGATGACTTTGATCAGATAAGGTTCGAAAAAGTTTTGGCGCAGCGCAGGCGGATAAATGTCTGTTGGCGCGAGAATGCAGAACACAAATACCAGCACGATCAATATTTTCGACCAGGGCGCAAGTTGCTTGCGGTTGACGATATGAAATAACACTACCCCGGGAATGGCGATCACATAGGTGGGCGACTCGGCTGCATGGTTGAACAAAATCACCCAAAGCGAAGCATAGGCCAGTAGAAGTATTCTCTGCCGAAGCGTACGGTATTGATTACGAAACAGACACAGTAGCCAGGTAATGCCAAACAGTACTACTCCCGCCAACTGAACTTTGGTGACGCCGCTCTGTGAGAAAGACGGCCACCATACTTTTAGCAGACCCATGATGGAAAATCCGTAGTTCACTGCATGGTCGGCAACCAGAATACCATACCAGGCTTTGTAAACCTCCACGAAATGATCTACGCCCGTGACTGGCAACGGCAAAAGTGCCAGTACCAACGCCCACAGCACCGAGTAGGTGATATATTGTTCTTTTCGCGGGTAAAACAGGAACATTCCCGCGTAAATCAGACCATAACCTTTGATGCAGAATGCCAGCAGCGGGAATAGCGCTGCCCAGCGTGTCTTTCCATTTTCCAGCAGGGAAAACGTGAAAAGGCCCGCCGCGACGATCAGCGGGTTCGTTTGCTGGCCATGGAGTGAAGTCACTAGTTCGAAAAGAATAAACCACCAGAAGAACACCTTGTCGGAGTAACGGAGCGGCAGACTGTGGATCGCATAGAAGAGCGCCAGGGCGCAAAAGATCAGCCAGAGCACCAGGCTGACTGGCAAAGGGAGCAAAGAAAAAGATGCGAAAAAAATACAAAAAGATGGGTTGTAGAGGAACAGGTCGAAGTACTCGCTTGGGTATTCCAGATAAAGGTTCTGGTGCGTGGCAAGGTGCCCCAGCGCCGCTCTGAAAATCTGGAAATTATTGTACTTCGATGGCCCTCCTGCATAATGCTGGATAGCAATAATCACGCTCAAAAGTAGGTATATACCCAAAATTATTTTTGGACGCGATAGGGAATCGGAAACTTTTCTGGTCAACATGGATTTACAGATAATTCAAAAACTAAAATTTCCTTCCGGGCATAGTTCCTTTGTGATCTGGCCGTTCTTGCTTGATGGCTGGTTGATCTTCATGCCTGCCTGTGGTGCGGAAGCTGCCGAACCGCCAGCTGAATGTCAACGTCAATGAGCGGTTGTAATACCGGTTGGCGCTGTTACTTTGAAAGCTCGGGGCAGTGGCAAGGCTTTTTTGCAGAAAGTTGCTGCGCAGAAAATTATTAACCCCCAGTGTAAGGCTTGCTTTTTTATCCAGGAGCTCTTTTTGGACAGAGAAGCTATAAGAATAGTCTGCCGAATTTCTTCCCTGCAGGGTTACATAGCCATTACTGTAGCCTCCGGACAACTGGATGGCGTATCCCCGGGGGAATATGTGCGAACTATTTAGTGTATACGCATAAAAGGTAGCATCATTTTTAACGTTGAGCGCCCTGCTGGAAAACCATACGTGATAAAATTCAACGCCCGTCCTCATTGTCCAGCTGTTATTGATCTGCACATACAAATTTATATTGGCGCCCAGGCGCTTATTCGACGCGATATTTTGCGAGGTCGTGTAGGAGACGCCAAGACTATCTACCCGGCTCAGTTGTTCAATCGCATTACTGTTGGCGTTGCCATAAATGCTGCTGTTCAGCGCCAGACCGGACGGAGCGTTGTAGGAGTGTCCTAGTTCCAGCATCCGGGTGATTTCCGGCCTTAACCGGGGATTTCCGGCCGAAATGTTGCGGGGATCGCTGGCATTAACATAAGGGTTTAAGTCCCATATCCAGGGGCGCCGGATTCGCTCGATATAGTTTAGCTTAAAATCGTGTTGATCATTAAGTTTTCTGGTAATAAGCATGTTGGGGACAAAGTTGCCGAATGTCGCCTCAAAGGAAGGGGAGGGCCCTGCGAAACTGCCGCCAAGGTACGTGCTCTCGTAACGGAGTCCGGGTCGGAATCCCCAGCCGCCCGGCGTTTCCAGTTTGATGCTAAGGTAGGCTGCCAGGGTATTTTGAAAGTAGTCCATGCGGTCAGAGCGGAATGGCACCTCCTGCAGCGGGCCGCCCGGATTATTTTGGTTATTCAGTACAGTGAAAGCGCTGTTTGATTCATTCCTTGCGAAACGCAAGCCGGTTTCTATCATTTGCTTGCCTGATTCACTGAGGGGGTGCCCGTAATCAACCTGTAAGCTCAGGTCATGACCCGAGCCTTTGTTGGGACTTTGCTCTCTGAAATAGGGTGCCCCGTCAAGGCGGAACTGTTCGGTCACATAACCGGATTTGTCATCGGAGCGGCTGTAATTGCCGACCAGCTGTAGATTCTGTCCTGACTGTTTGAATTTTTTCTCATAGTTGAGCGAAAAATCTGCCCATCCGAAATTTCCATCCTGGTAACTTTTCTGGTTATACTCCGTTCTTTCAACCCCACTGGTATACAAGTTGTACAGGCTGGCCCGTTGTGGCCACTGCCCTTTCCAATAGGAGATCCCGAGTCCCACCTTTTGCGAGGAATCCGGCGTGAATTCAACATCTAAATCGCCATATATACCCTTATCCTTTTGAATAGCATCTGAGCGCTGGATCAGCTCACCCATTTTGACACCGTTGACTAATGATGACCGTTCCAGCTTAGAGACGTTACGCTGACGTTCCTGGCTGCCATTTAAGGTAAGTCCGAAAGCAAATTTACCACGGGATAGGTTTACGGCGCTGTTCACGGATTGCTCCAGGTTGCCGCCACTCAGGTCAATACTGCCATTGGTCCCTTTGATTTTCTTTTCGGTAACAATATTGATGACCCCTGCAGCCCCTTCTGCCTCATATTTTGCGGAAGGCGAAGTGATCACTTCGACCGATTCGATCGTACTGGCAGGAATCATCTTAAGCGCTTCCTTGAGGTTTTTTGCCAAAATCCCCGATGGCATACCATTCAGCAAAACCTTGATGTTGGAATTTCCCCTCATTTTTACTTCTCCGTCAGCACCCACGGTGACCATGGGTGCTTTCCGGAGCACATCGGTAGCAGATCCGCCTTTATTGCCATTGTCCGAGGAGGCATTATACACCAGTTTGTCCCCCTTATTTACTATAAGTGCCTTTTGACCGGTGATCGTGATTTCGCCTAACGTGCTGACCTCAGCCTTTAAGTGAATAGTTCCCAGGTCAATTACCCTGCTTGCCCCGACAGCGAAGGTGGGCGACTGGTAGGATTTGTAGCCTAAATAGGACAGGACAAGTGCATAGTTGCCCCTGCCCTCGGTAAATAATTCAAATGCCCCTTTTTCGGAAGTCAGTGAAGTGCCTATAATCGAACCATTCTCTGACTGTAAGATAACGGTCACCAAATCCATTGGATTGTTAGAGGAAGAATCCGCCACGCTTCCCTTAATTATAAAGCCATTATCTATCGCAGTATTCTGGCCAAAACAGCCAGTCGCAGCGGTTAAAAGCCATATGAAGGATACATACCATAGGTATCTTCTGTTGTTAAACATTTCTCAGGATTTATTCTATAATTCTCAAAGAAAACTGTTTCATAACAGGGCCTAAAATATAAATGAGCAACGCCGTGGTTTTGATGACAAACTTTGTTAGTCATCAAAACCACGGGCGCGATGTGACGATTTTTAATGGTACCCTCGTAGGATGAGCACTATAAAAATAAGGAGACAGGGAAATCAATTTTGGCCGCGACACATTTGCATGCAAATGACTAACAGAATTGGTCATGAACGGTATTTTTGGCTGCGGGTGGAAATGAAATGAGCAACCCGCAAAATTTGGTGACTAACAGCGTTTGTCATCTATTGTTGCCAGATCGGGGAAAAAAGCAGAATTTTGAGCGTTCGATGCAAAAGCCAGTTATATGTCAGAGAGAAGGAAATGGTATTTAAGCGTGTATGTGCAGGAAGCCGGATTCTTCGTTGCCATGTTCATTCTGACAATGCTGCACGAATGGATAGAAGTAGATACTGTAATTGGATTTTTAAAAGGGTTGGCTTTTTTTCTCATCCTTTATCTTCAGGCTCAATTGCATCGGTTCTTTATACTTCCTCTGATGCTTAAAAAGCAGTATGACATATACACGGTCGTTAGCATCCTTACAACATCGGCTGGGGCCTTACTGCTTTATGCTGCCAACTACTTTTGGCTTGCTCCTGCTTATTATTTCGAGGACGGTTTTGTTATTTCGTTTACTTACCATTTTGTTATTTGTACGATTAGTACCATTACCATTATGTCATTTTCATTGGCCCGGCAATATTCCATAGCTGTGCAGAACCGGTACCATGACCAGCTACTGCTTAGTGAAATGAATATCAAGTTCCTGCATGCTCAGTTGAATCCGCATTTCTTTTTCAATATGTTCAATAACCTCTACGGGGTTAGCCTGACCGAACCGGCCAGGGTCCCTGCGCTTATCCTACAACTGTCCGGGCTAATGAGGTATCAATTAGAAAATGGTACAAAACCAACAGTAAGTATCCAGCAGGAAATCGAATTCGTCCACAATTACATTGTTATGGAAAAGGAGCGGGTTGGCAATAGGTGTGCCATATCCTTTAACTGTCCCACCGAAAGTTCATTATTAAGTAGTTATCAAATCGCGCCGTTGATTCTGATTACACTGGTAGAAAATGCATTCAAGCATAGCCTGACCGTTACGACAACTTGGTTTATAAATATTACTATTGAGGTGAAAGATCACAGGCTGATACTCGATATACAGAATTCGCTACCAGACTTATCTTTTAAACGGGATTCCACAGGAATTGGCCTGAAAAACATTAAGCAGCGCCTGGAGCTCTTGTACAACGGGCAGTATAGTTTTCGTACCGCGGCTAGCGAAGACAGCTATCGGACAACCTTGATATTGCAGTTAAAGAATTTTTGAACTATGGAGCCATTACGTTGTATCATCGTTGACGATGAGGAGGGTGCACATCGGGTAATTGCGCACTACCTTCATGACATTTCATTCCTGACCCTCTGCGGTTCATTCTATAACGCGCTTCAGGCAATGGATCACTGTTACAATAATCCCGTAGATGTTATTTTTTTGGATATCAACATGCCAGGGCTTTCCGGGATGGAAATGTTGGCTGCAATGTCTAATCCGCCTTTGGTTGTATTGACCACCGCACACAGTCAATATGCTCTTGATAGCTACAAGTACCAGGTAGTGGATTACCTTGTGAAACCAATAGAGCTGCCTAGGTTTATGGCGGCTGTTGATAAGGTACTCACTCGGTACAGGCCTGTCAGTCCGGCGGGTCCTGGAGCCGGCGGACGGACGATCGCATCGGAATTTTTAATGTTGAAGGTGGACGGGAATATCGTCAGGATAGAGCTGGAGCAAATACTCTATGTCCAAAGCTGGGGCAATTACGTTCGGATCCATACAACCGAAGCAACTTACTTAAGTCCTATGACTACAACGGAAATTGAGAACAAGCTGGATAAGGCCAGGTTCATGCGCATTCATAAATCCTATATCGTCGCTTTAACAAAAATACAGAAGATTTCAGGCGCAGAGGCGCAACTAGGTAAGGGCGTCAGTTTGCCGATAGGGAACACCTACCGCAGGGAACTGCTAGAAGTATTTCGAATAGCCTAAATCCGGTAACGCAAGATATTGTAGATTTAGAGGATAAATTCAGGATCAAGACCAATTGTTGTGGAGCGATTTGGATTAACCATACAACTGAGTTAGACGATACTGGAAGAATTCAACATCTCTGACGCCCCAAAACTGACTTCTAAACGCTTTCATATTGGCGTTTGAAGATTCCGCAGAAGAATTGGTGGATCCATCGTGTTAGCGATACCTAAAAATAGGATCTGTTGCTTGCAGCTCTGTTTCTGTAACAGCTGCCCAGTCTGCTTTGGCAAGTTACCCTGGTCGTAAGACATACCGATGCATCTTAATCGAGCTCCGCCAGAGAAATGGCTAGGTTTTCAGAAGCTGAGTGAGCCGACCCTGATAAGCCTGCAGGTAATCTTGTTTTGTTGTTTCGTCCAGGAAAGATGCAAAGATTAACTGCTCGACTTGCTGGCGTACCGGCAAAGCGCTTGCCTTCGCATAGGTTATCTCTTAAATTTCGTCGGCACTAACGCCACGTTTATGCTTAGAAAAGGGGATAATTTTCTTTGAATCTTAGCTACAAGATCATTGCGCGAAGCATAAATCTTTTGCTGGCGCGTATTTATATCTGCTTGTATACCTCCTTTCACACCAACAAAAAGCATACGATGGACTTGACGTTCATAGCCAAATCCCGAACGAAGATTCACTATGTTGGTTTGGAAGTTTCCAATATATGGGGAGGCATTCGATGAGAATAAAACATTTGCATTGAATTCAGTCAGCAATGACAACCAGGATTCATTTTCAAACTGCTTGCGCAGCGCTATTTTGCTTGGAAAAATCAGGTCTAATTCCAAACGCGGTTTTATTCTTCGATAATACGTAACCAATGGGAGTACCGGCGTCGGGCTGCTTGGGTCAATGAAAGCAATTAGCCCGATCCCGAGTCGCTCGTCCAGCCCGACTTTTATCATGTTGGTCACCATAACCATACCCGACAATGCACACACATGATTACCAAATCAATCCTGTTACGTACGGTTTATTGAATAATGAATCGAGCCATATAAGTTGTGCGGAGAATCCAAAAATATGGGATTCCAGCTCCCGCTTCTTGAGGTTAACATTGTTTTCTACATTTACCGCTACACAGGACCCGTTATAGGATAGGTTTTAAAAGAGATAGTATCGCTTACGCATTAATAATGGAACGTTTGCTGACATGCGAAGATTTTTAATTTCCTAACCCGTCCTTGCTCAACGCTTCTTTTCTCCTGAGTGGTGTTGTAGCTGCCGGCACCATGCCAGTCATACTCGATGTTGATGGGGCGCGTGGTAGGGTAATTTCGAAGGATTGCTCGCCTAACTGACTGACTAATGCTATCACTATTCTGTGCAATGGCAGGAAATGAAAAAATGAACGCCAGTATAATGCGAGTGATTCGCAGGACCATTTGCATAGATGAAAAATTGACGTGTAACGCAGATACTTATCTATTGAGTTTCAAACTTTGTTAAAAGACCGAGGAAAAGTGCCGGACCGCGGCAATTACGATATGTTCTGAGTTGTTTTTATTTCTTGGCCGGAGACTGTAAAATGAACTCTGTCTAAAAGTTTTAACTTTAAGACAGAACATGGAAAAGACAGAATTCGAACAGATGCGCGACAAGGCGCTCGAACAGTTAATGAAAGGACAATCGTTAACTGGTAAAGATGGCGTTTTCGCGCCCTTACTTCAACAATTTTTGGAAAGTGCTCTTGAATCAGAGATGAACACTCACCTCAGTGAGCAAGAACGCGAATCAGGTAACAAACGCAATGGTAAAGGTAGCAAACGCTTAAAAACCATGTCTGGCGAAATCATTCTGACTACGCCAGAGGATCGAAAAAGCAGCTTTTCGCCGCAAATCGTCAAGAAACGCGAAACGGTCCTGGCTGACAATCTGGCTCCTCAAATTATTGGATTATATAGTAAGGGAATGAGTTTTCGGGATATATCCGACCACATCCAGCAGATGTATGATGTTGAGATATCTCATGCCACGCTATCAGAGATCACTGAACGCGTGATTCCTCAGGTCAAAGAATGGCAGAGTAGGCCTTTGGAAAGCCTTTATACCATTGTATGGCTCGATGCTATGCATTATAAGGTTCGAGACGGGGGGCGGGTGGTAACACGAGCTGTATATAATGTTCTAGGAGTAAATCGAGATGGCTATAAAGATCTGATTGGCATGTATGTGTCTGAAAGTGAGGGAGCTAATTTTTGGCTTTCGGTTCTTACTGATTTGAAATCCAGGGGCGTAAAAGATATTTTGATAGCTTGTACGGACAATCTGACCGGCTTTTCTGAGGCAATATTAGCGTCTTTTCCGGAATCAGAGATACAGAGTTGCATCATTCATCAGATCAGAAATTCGTTGAAATATGTAGCTTCCAAGGATCAAAAAGTTTTCATGCAGGACTTAAAAACGGTTTATCAAGCTCCTACAAAAGATAAAGCGGAATTGGAGCTTGATAAACTTAACGATAAGTGGGGCTCCAAGTACCCTGTCGTAATCAAATCCTGGCAGAATAATTGGCACAAACTGTCAACTTATTTTGCTTATGATGAGCAGATTAGGAGGCTTATTTACACGACAAATGCCGTCGAGGGTTTTCATCGGCAAGTCAGAAAAATCACCAAAACAAAAGGAGCTTTTCCTAATGATATGGCATTACTCAAATTGATCTACCTGGCGGTCGAGAATATTAGCCGAAAATGGACGTCGCCTTTGCAAAATTGGGCACTGACAGCTCAACAACTGCATATCAAATTTGGCGACAGAATGCGAATGGACCTTTAATTTTGCTTCCCAATATAAAACGCAAAAATAGCCCGTTATTGAATTTATCAAGGGTATATAAACGGCCTCGTGCCTCAGCCGCCCTTGACAAATCCAATAACAAGCAAAAAAGCATTTGAAATCGAAAAGAAAAATTAAATTTGAATCAACTTAGATGGCCAGACAGAGTTTAAATTACACTCCCCTTGGCGGTTATTTTGTCTCGTTCAAGAGCCTTTGCATTTCTTTGGCAGTTTTCTCCAACACATCATCCCAGGTTATCAAAGGGTATAATCTGTTCTTTCTTGCTTCCTGATCGAACAACACCTGCAATTCTTTTAGCTTACCCGGATATTTTTTGGCAAGGTCTTTCTGTTCGTTAAAGCCCTCGTTCAAATTAAACAGTTGCCAGGTGTTAGCAAGCGTATCGGGTACGCTGTAGTTTGTGCTCAAATTTTTCAGCATTGCCCAGGGAACGACGGTTTTGGATTGATGCGCAAGTGATCCTTTCCAGCCGTCTTTATAGATACTCCTTGATCCAAATATATAGTATTGTTGTTTGCTGTGCAGCGTAGGAGCATTCTCATTTTAATCGAATGGAATAGCGAAATCCCCTCTATGGTATCTTGTTAGATTTCCCTTTATTTTTGAGGGGGCTTTTATATTGATCCTATCCAATGTAGTTGGGAGAATATCCAAACGGTCTTCTGATTCCGCCCTTGTCGGTTACATTTCTCGGGTTGAACAGGATCATAGGATTTCGTGTGCCGCCCTCACTGTGAGCGTCCGATTTCCAATACATGAAAGGGGTATTGCAGGTCTGTGCCCAACCGATGGGATAATTGACAGAAATACCTTCTGCTCTGCCAATTTTGTCCATGTTCCGGATACCAAAGTCAATCTCCTCCTGTTCAGATTTTACGGCATTAAATGCCGTCCGATCTATATTTCCGAACAAATTACCCTCTTTACTGGCGCCATTATCGCCTATCATTACAAAAATCACCGTGTTTTCCAGTTGCCCCAGATTGGTTAGAGCATCCACCAATCTTTTTATTTCATGGTCTGTGTACGTCAGGTAGGCGGCATACACTTCCATAAACCTTTCCTCTATTGTCAAACATAGCTGATATCGCACCGGCGACCCGGTCGTGATGTGCGTAGGTAACACGCCGGATAACGACGCACGCTGTTGTATAGAGTGGTGATCCGACAGCTTTGCCTTCACTAGCCTCCTGAGATCAGTCAGCCGTTTATCGACTATAGTGGCCGTTTGATGTTCAGTTTTGTCTCTTTCGTTTTAATGGCTACCGATTGCATGCATAATATTCAATTTCTTTAATTTATTTTAGAGCATGAAAAAATACAACTTATTACCGGGACTGGTGATTTCAATCTTCATTGCCCTGATCGCTTTCATCCCGAGCGTGATCCGTTTTGACACCGACGAAAACAGCCGGCTCATGGTCAGGAATGCCATGCTGACGTTTTTGATAGCCTTCATCTGCTGGATCGCGAATCAGGTAATACTGCAGTCAGACCGTATCCGTGGTACGACGCTGAAAACGGTGCTTGCGTTGGCGGCCTGCTCAGCTGTTTCCATTGTAATTCTTTACCCGCTGCGGGATATCCGTAGTGCCAGTCTACCATGGATGAATTTAAATGGTCTTTCCGATGAGCGCCGCCTGATGATCATGGCGTTCCGGGGATTGTTGGTAGGCGGACTGGAATATTTCATTTCGTTCTATCTTAAACTGGTCACAGACAACCAGAATTCCAGGATCGAGAATCAGCTTCTCAAACAGGAAAATCTGGAAGCGCGGCTCAACCTGCTGAAACAACAGGTAAATCCCCATTTTCTGTTTAACTCGTTGAGCACGCTCCGGACGATTGCCCCTGATGCGCCTACAAAAAAATACGTCATGCAACTCGCCAGTGTTTACCGCTATCTGCTTGGCAGCGAGCAGGAACATCTGACTGCACTTGAAAAGGAACTGGAATTTACACGGTCATATCTCTACATTTTGCAAGAGCGCTTTGAACACGGGCTGCGTGTGAAGATTGAAATTCCAGAGACCATCCTAGGCCTGAGCATTCCTCCGTATTCGTTACAGATTCTGGTCGAAAATGCAGTGAAGCACAATATCGTTTCTGAGGATGCACCGCTTATGATCCGTATCTATTTGGAATCGGAAATGCTTTGCGTGGAAAACAACGTACTCCCAAGAATGTCTGTGGAAGAAAGTACGGGAAAGGGGTTGAACAATATTAAGGAACGTTACCGGCTGCTCTCGAGCCGGGAGATTGAAATCATAGACAACAATACCCGTTTTATCGTCAAACTACCCCTATTGAAATGAGAGTGCTGATCATAGAAGATGAAATAAAAACCGGAAGGGAGCTTAAAGCCCAGCTGGAAGTGCTTGACGACGGCGTTGAAATATTGGCTATACTGCCATCCATAAAAAGTGCCGTGAAATGGTTTTCAGAAAACGACGCCCCGGACCTCATATTTTCCGACATCCAGTTGGCGGATGGCCTCAGTTTCGAGATTTTTAAACAAATAAAACCCAGCGCACCCGTCATCTTTTGTACGGCTTACGATGCGTATGCGATCCGCGCCTTTGAAACCAACAGCATTGATTATTTACTAAAACCCATTGATGAAAAAAAAATGGAAGCCAGTCTTCAAAAATATGAGCGCATGAAGGCTGCATTCGGCCAGGCCGACGGCGGCGGATATGAGCAGACACTGACAAAAAAAATGGAGCAGATGCTGCAAAAGTTAGGTTCAGCTTCGCACAAATCGACATTATTGATACACCATCAGGACAAGATCATCCCACTGAAAATAACGGATATTGCCTACATCCACTACGAAAACAGCCTGGTGAGCGCCTATTCATTTTCAGGGCAGAAATATGTACTAACCCAAACTCTGGACGAGCTCGAAACCCTTATAGATCCTTCCCGGTTTTTCCGCGCCAACCGGCAGTTTATCATTAACCGCAACAGCATTGTCAATGCGGAACACTATTTTACGAGACGCCTGGTTCTAAAACTGTCTATTATCACCCCCGAGCCGGTGATCGTATCCAAAGTAAAGTCGTCCGAACTATTGCGGTGGATGGAAGGTCATTGATACTGGTCCGTTCAGCTGCTTTTTTGTCCCTTTCATTTCGATTAGTCCAAAGTGCCGTCATGTCCTGTTTTAATTTTGAGAAGAAGTCAAAGCTTCATCAGCCCATTGGTTTTAGTTATTTCAAATTTTAAAACAACATTCCATGAAAACGTTACAAGTGTTGCTGGTCATGACCCTGATCGCCTTCTCAATGTATACAAATGCCCAGTCTTCGGTGACGGTAATCCGGAGGCCTCCGCGCGAATCGAAAATCGTTGTACACTCCGGTGTTCGGTATCACTATCATGGCGGCGTATATTACAAACCGTATGGCCGCCAATACGTTGTGGTGCGGCCACCTGTCGGCCTCCGCGTGAACGTCCTGCCTGTTGGCTATACCAGCATTACACTAGGCAGGGTTCCCTATTTTTATGTCGGTGGCGTATATTATGTTCAGCGTGCGCCTCGCTCGTATGAGGTGGTGGAGCCGCCAAAAGAACTGAGCATAAATAACAACCCTTCCCAATTATCCGCCCTGCCCGAAGGCACACAAAGCGTTTACATCGCTGGTAAGAAATATTACAAAATCAACGATACCTACTATGAAAAGTCGGTTTCCGAAAATGGGAATGAAAGTTATGTGGTTGTCGGCAAGGTTGAGTAAACATTAATTATCAGCCCTGATCCGGCGTTTTTTACACTGCATACTATTTCATTTATGACCCCATTCATCAAGCTGACGATCTGCCTGCTCCTGCTGGCGGCAGGGAGTTCTTTTGCACAACAAAAACAAGCTACCATTGCCGGCACTGTGAAAGATGCAGCAACCGGCGAAACGCTCATCGGTGCCACGGTAAGGGTAAATCAGCTGCCTGCCACCGGTACGGTAACCAACGAATATGGCTTTTACTCGCTGAGCCTGCCACCAGGAACATACACTCTGATGTACTCTCTGGTTGGTTTCAGCGAAAAGGCATTTGAAATATCACTGGTTTCCGATCAGAAACTGGACGTTATTCTATCTGACCAGGCTACCACGCTGAACGAGGTGGTAATCATTGCCGACAAAAATGACAAGGTTTCCAGCACGCAAATGGGTGCAGAAAAGCTGAATATCAAGGAAGTAAGTGCTGTTCCTGTCTTGTTCGGAGAGCGGGACCCGCTCAAAGTCCTGCAATTGTTGCCGGGGATTAAGTCGGCGGGGGACGGCGGCAGCGGCTTTTACGTACGGGGCGGAGCTACCGATCAAAACCTGATCCTGCTCGACGAAGCACCGGTTTACAATGCGTCTCACCTGCTCGGGTTTTTCTCCACGTTCAACGCTGATGCCATTAAGGATATGACTGTTTACAAAGGGGGAATGCCCGCTCAGTATGGCGGGAGGCTTTCGTCGGTGCTGGACATCAAAATGAATGAGGGTAACAACCAGGATTATGAGGTGAGTGGTGGGATCGGGCTTATTTCGGCCAAGCTGAATGTGGAAGGGCCGATCCAGAAAGACAAATCCTCATTTCTGCTTTCCGCCCGGCGAACCTACGCCGATGTGTTTTTGAAGGCTTCCAGTGAATACAGGGATTATCGTCTTTATTTCTATGATTTGAATGCCAAACTAAATTTCAGTCTTGGCGAAAAGGACCGCTTGTACGTCTCGGGCTACTTTGGAAAAGATGATATGGGTATGGGGGAAACCTTCGGCCTGCAATGGGGAAATGCGACGGCCACCGTGCGCTGGAACCACATCTTCAACAGCAAGCTTTTTTCCAATACTTCACTGATTTTCAGTAATTACGACTACAATGTAGCCATTCAGAACGGCGGAAACCAGTTTGATATCTTCTCCCAGATCCGAGATTACAACCTCAAACAGGAGTTTCAGTGGTTTCCCAACAACAAAAACACGGTGCGGTTCGGCGTGAATGCAATCCATCATACAATCACACCGGGTGAGGTGACGCCCACCGGTACATCGAGTATCAATGCTTCGGAATTACAAAAAAGATTTTCCTGGGAAAATGCCTTGTTTGCCTCGAACAGCTGGCAGCTATCGCCCAAACTGAACCTGACCTATGGTCTGAGGCTCAATGCGTTCAGTGCCATCGGAGAAGGTGATTTTTATACCGTGACCCCGGCAGGAATGATAACCGATACGCTGCATTACGACAAAGGCCAGATCGCCAAAACCTACCTGAACCTCGAACCGAGGTTGTCTGCCAGTTATCAGCTGGGCGAGCGTGCTTCCGTGAAGGCGTCTTATGTCCGGAACGTGCAGAATCTGCATTTAATATCCAATTCCACTGCCTCCAACCCGACAGACAAGTGGATCGCGAGTAACAACAATATCAGGCCCGAAATATCCGATCAGGTTTCGCTGGGATATTATCGAAACCTAGCCGAAAATCGCTACGAACTCAGTGCGGAGGTTTATTACAAAACCATGCAAAATCAGATCGACTACCGCAATGGGGCCAACATATTCAGCAATTTCGATGCCATTGAAACACAGCTGCTGTTTGGCAAGGGGCGTGCCTACGGATCCGAATGGCAGCTCAAAAAGAAGTCGGGCAAACTGACCGGTTGGATCAGCTACACGTTGTCCAAAACTGAGCGAAAAATTGAGGGTATCAATGACAACCTTTGGTACAACGCCCGCCAGGACCGTACGCACGATGTTGCTCTGGTGGGTATTTACGAGCTGAACAAAAAATGGACGTTGTCTGCGAACTGGGTTTACTACACTGGGAACGCGATCACTTTTCCGGCCGGCAAATATCAGGTGGATGGGCAGACTGCCTACTACTATACCGAACGAAACGGCTACCGGATGCCTGACTATCACCGCCTTGACCTGGGTGCTACCATGAAGTTGCGCGAACGCAAACACCTGAAACAGGAGCTGGCATTCAGCCTGTACAATGCTTATGGTCGGGAGAATACCTATACGATCGAATTCAGGGACAGCGAGTCGGTCCCCGGCAGAACGGAGGCCGTCCAAACGGCACTATTCAAATTTATTCCGTCGATCAGCTACAATTTTAAATTTTAACCGAAGATATGTCAACCTTAAAATATACGGCCACATTGCTGCTGTTCACATCTTTTCTATATTCCTGTGAAAAGGTGATCGATGTTGAACTGGATCCGTCCGATCAGCAATATGTAATTGAAGGGCAGATCACCAATCAGGAAAAGGGTGCCCTGGTGGTGATCTCCCAAACGACCGATTTTGAAAATGCAGGTACCTATCCGGGTATTTCCGGAGCCATCGTCACCATTTCCGACGCGGATGGAAATGTATTTCCTTTGACAGAAGCGCAGCGGGGTTTTTATCAGGATACCCTTTTGCTGGGAAAGCCAGGAATGACTTATCACCTTCACGTAAAACTGGACGGAAATGAGTATACGGCATCCTCCATCATGCCTGATCGGGTAAAAATGGATTCATTATTCGTCGCAAAGGACGGTTCCAATATTTCAAACAGGGAGCGGTACCTTGCTCATGTCAGCTATACAGATCCCGGAAGCGAGATCAACTTTTACCGGTTTGTTCAATTCAAAAACGGGGTTAAAGAAAAAACCATTTTTATCCGTAATGACGAACGGACAAATGGCAACCAGGTCACCGCCCCGCTCCGTTACCCGGCAGATGATGACAATGACATTCTGACCGGTGATAAAATCCGCGTGGAAATGCAGTGCATTGATCAGGCGGCGTACCAGTACTGGTACAGTCTTGACCGCAGTGCCCTGGGCGATGGAAGCGCGGCATCACCGGCCAATCCGGTCAGCAATATGTCGGGTGGCGCTTTGGGGTATTTCAGCGCACACACTAGTGAGACACGTGAAATAACGGTACCCTGACAAATGCTTTGTTATTATGTAAAACACAGGGTTTCCTTACGTCAGTAGCTGGAATGCTTTTCGACGAAAGGCAACACCAACCCACGACCCATTCCGTCCCGTTCAATCAGCAATATGTCCTTTTCATTCAGTTTTGGCAGATGCAGCCCCGGGACAAGTACTAATTTCGCATATCCATCATACAAGTAACATAGCAATGAAACGAATCAGCAAATCGGCATTTTTGACGGCGGGTTTTCTTATCCTTTTGAGTACAGCTGGCTATGGCCAAAGTGAAATCATCGGAAAATGGCTCAACCCGGATGGCGATCGCAAGATTGAAATCTATGAAAACAAAGGAAGTTTTTTTGGTAAAATTATATGGCTGAAAAACCCCTCTGGTAAAGCACAGATCGGAGATATTGTACTGAAAGATATTACCTACAAAAACGATCACTGGTCCGGGAAAGCGTATATGCCTGCACGCGACCGCGACGTGGACATCAGTATCAGTATGAAGCGTGCTGACGAACTTGAAATTACAGGAAAAGTCGGGGTCATGAGCCAGAAGAAACTGTGGAAAAGAAGCAAATGATGTTGAGTCTCAAAATGGCAACTAATCTCGGGCCACGGCAGGCGAAATCTGGAATGGAAAGAGGGTTTAACAGTAATTTTTTACGGCTGCTTGCTGGCATTATTCTGATGGTTTTGACCTATGCCGCGGCTCATGGCCAACGCCATTTTCCGACCGTGGAAAGCCTGTGGGCGTATGCCGACGCACACAATGTGTCTCTAATACTGGCGGAGACAAATATAAAAACGGCATCGGTCAATACCGTTCAGTCTCAACGGAACCGCCTGCCGACAGTAAGTCTGAACGGCGGATTTACAGACAACGTACTCATCCAGCCGACGCTGATCCCGAACAGTCTCTTTAACCCTGCTGCGCCAGAAGGAACCTTCACCGAAGCTACGTTTGGCAGACAATATATTTACAATGCAAGCCTGAACTTGCAATGGAATCTGGTCAACGCCGGGGACTGGTTTTCGGTAAAAGCGGCCCGAAACCATGAAGAAATTGCCCGTCTGAGTCTGAAGGAGTCGAAAAATGAAGTTTATGAGCAGATCGCAAAGGCATATTATACCCATTTTCTGGCAGATCAGATTCTCGCATTAGGTATTGAAAACAAGGCTACAACCGATTCTATCCTCTTCATTGCAAATCAAAAATGGCAGGAGGGACAGGTCAGTGAAATTGCGGTCAATTCCGCGAGGATCAGCGCAGTGCGCTCAGAAAAAAGCTTGCAGACGGCCATGCTCAACAGCAAACGTGCACTAAATACGATAAAACAGCTGCTTGGCCTGGGATATGCCGACAGCCTGGTTTTGTCTCATGAGATCCCGGCAGATCCACCGGTTGCATCGGGCGATTTTGCTGCCGACCCGGAGCGAGACATTGCATTTGCGCGGCTGAACCTTGCACGAACTAACTTCCAGGCTGCAAAAGCGTCGTACTGGCCCGTGTTGTCGCTGGTGTATCAGGGCAATACACAGGTGGCTGGCGACCAGCTGTTTGATTTTAAAAATGCCAATACCCTGCCGCAGCAGTACTATGGTTTACGGCTGAGTATTCCTTTACTGGCAGGCGGCAGCAGGAACGCCCAGGTCGCAAGAAGCAAGCTCGATCTGGCAAGCAAGACGACATTGTACGAGTCTGTTACCAAACAAAATGAACTGGAAGACCAGAACCTGATGCTGGACTACCAAACGAGCCGGGACCAGTACAACAAATCGAAGGAAATTCTTGAACTCTATCGCAGCAACGATTACCATGCCGGTCAGAAATTGCGTGAAGGCGTGATCTCGCTTGACGAAAGGCTGAGGTCCTACAACGATTACGTAGCCAACCAAAATGAGTTTTTCCAATCCATGTCAGATTTCCTGATTCAGCAGTACCGAATGCAGATCAGATCGAAAATTCTATAAAAATGAAACAGTATTTTTCAATCCTGGTGCTTTTGAGCTTGTCTGGTTGCTTTGGTAAAAAGGCACCGGAACTGGTCTCGCCCATTGTCGCTCCGATCACCGAGGCCGTATTTGCGCCTGGGCAGCTGGAGGCCAGAAACCAGTTTACACTTACCGCCATTAGCGAAGGTTACCTCAGAAAGTCGCTCGTGCAGGAAGGAGATTTGGTGAAAGAACGTCAGATTCTCTTTGTTCAGGACAACACCAATGCGGTGATTCAGGAGCGTTCGACAGCACAAAACATGCGGATATCGCAGAAGAATGCCGCCGACGATTCGCCCGTGTTACTGCAATTGAACGCACAGCTGCAATCGGCCCAGCAAAAACGCGGGCTGGATGAGATTCAGTTACAACGAATGAAAAGACTGTATGCTACCAGATCGGTTTCAAAAGTGGAGCTCGACAACGCACAGCTTTCATACGATAACTCAGAAAACACGGTTCGCTCGATCCGCGAGAATATCGCCGCAACGAAACTCAGCCTGGATCAGGCGCTGATCAGCAGTAAGAGCCAGTATGAAACAGCTGTTTCTAATGCTTCTTATTTTAACATCAAATCGCCAGGAAATTATAAGGTTTACAAAATCTTAAAAAAAGAAGGAGATATGCTGAAAAAAGCAGATCCGATCGCCCTGCTTGGTGAAAGTGAAAAGCTAGTGGTAAGTCTCAATGTCGATGAATCCAGTATTTCCAAGGTCAGGACAGGACAGACGGTACTGGTCGAAATGAATACAGAAAAGGAGAAGGCCTACCAGGCAGTCATTTCAAAAATCTACCCCTATTTTGATGAAAATACACAGTCCTTTATCGTGGAGGCTACATTCAGCCAGCCAACTACCGGGGTCATTGCAGGTACACTGATACAGGCCAATATCATCATTGGCAAAAAGGAAAAAGCATTGCTCATACCCCGCAGCAGCCTTAACGGAAACGGTCAGGTGATGCTGGCAACTGAAAAGAAATTCCTGCCTCATAAAATAAAAACAGGCATTGTTTCCAGCGAGTGGGTGGAGGTAAAAGATGGGCTGACCGTCGATGACCGTATTCAACTGCAATACTAACCCATATCTGCTTTAAGCATTCGAAACAGCATGACGACCAGTATCAATCTTGAAATCGCACTGACGTACCTGATCTCAAAAAAGAAGCAAACGATCATTGCTTCCCTCGGTGTTATGTTCGGCATTGGCATGTTCATCCTCATGAATTCGCTGATCAGCGGAACCAACGAATATTTTGAAGAGATGACCTTCAGTGCTACACCACATATCCGTCTGTATCGGGGACATGAGCTAAGTAGTCCACACATGCTGACGGAAAACATCAGTGACAGTTCGAAAAAAATTATTTCAAACCCTCAATTGATCTTTTCGGATAACCGTATTTCAAATCCGGATGCTGTTATCGAAGCCATAAAGCACCACAAAGAGGTGTTCACTCTTTTTCCACTTGTTACGGCCAATGTCATTTACAGCCACGCCGGAGTTGAAAAAAACGGGAATCTTAATGGAACCGATATTATTGAGCAGGACAAAATGTTTGACCTGGCTTCCACAATGACGGCGGGCTCGGTCAGGGACCTGGACGCGAATCCGGACGGCATCATGATCGGTGCAATTCTCGCCTCCGACCTCAACCTTTCCCGCGGCGATTACCTGACGGTCAGCACCGCATCGGGCACGATGAAAAGGCTGAAGGTAACAGGCATTTTCAAAACCACCATCAAAGCCGTGGATGAAGGCAAGGCTTATGCGAGCCTGGCCGTGGTACAGCAGCTCTTGAGAAAGGACCGAAGTTTCATTTCCGATATTTACATCAATATTAAAAACTATAACAGCGCCGACGAGGTGGCCACCCAGCTGACCCATCTTACCGGCTACAACTGTGAAAGCTGGCAGTCAGCCAACGAACAGAATATAGCGGCCCGCATGATCCGAGATATCATCGCAAATTCGGTGGTGATCACCATTTTAATCGTGGCGGGTTTCGGGATATACAACATCCTGAATATGATGATCTACGAAAAAATTAAGGAGATTGCTATCCTGAAAGCGACCGGGTTTGCGGGAAAACACATTGTCAGCATTTTTATTTATCAGGCGCTGTTTATAGGGCTTATCGGTGGCTCGGCAGGTTTGCTGTTTGGCTGGCTCAGCTCGGTAGCAGGCTCCAACGTTTACATAGGCAAAGGGACATTGGAATATTTGCCGATGACCTTCGATATCAAACATTACGTACAGGGCTTTTCGTTCGGGCTGATCACCTCATTTTTTGCCGGATACATTCCCGCAGTCAAAGCATCAAAAGTGGATCCGGTAGAGATTATTCGCGGATAAGCTCAATTCAATGAACAAAACACAGTATGGACATAGCAATCAAAGCAGAAGCAATCAATAAATATTTCTATTTGCCCGACGAGTTTCAGGTATTGAAAGACATTTCGTTTCAGATCAATAAGGGCGAGTTCGTTTCGATCACCGGGAAATCCGGTTGCGGTAAATCCACTCTGTTATACATTTTATCGACGATGGATACTGCTTACAAAGGAGGTCTTTCCCTGGAAGGCAGCCAGGTGACCGGTCAAAAGAACGATCAGCTTGCCCGCTTCCGGAACGAACACCTTGGTTTTGTTTTCCAGTTTCATTACCTGCTTCCCGATTTTAGCTGTCTCAAAAATGTGATGATTCCCGCGCTGCGACTTGGTAAATTGTCCCATGCAGAAATAGAGCATCAGGCCATTGAAAAACTTACCCTGCTTGGTGTGGGCGATCAGGCACTGAAATCAGCGGGACGCATCTCGGGCGGACAGCAGCAGCGGGTGGCCATTGCCCGGGCACTGATCAACAATCCGGCCATCATCATGGGTGATGAACCAACCGGAAACCTCGACAGCCGGAACACCACGATCGTTTTTGAACTACTTCAAAACCTTTGCCGGCAGCAGGGGAAAACAATCGTCACTGTAACCCATGACAATGACTTCGCCCGAAAATCGGACAGGATCATTGAAATGATGGATGGAAGGATCGTGCGTTGAAGGGTTGATCGACACAGCGCAAAACGCTGGTATGATCTAGTCTCTCTTTGCAACCTGTAAAAAGCACGATGTCAATCCACAAAACTGGCTGATGGACATTCTTGGGAAAATGAATGACGCCAACTACGAAGGTGAATTTTCAGATCTTTTCTCAAACCGCTGGAAAACGAAACGATGACCGATCCTGTTGTATTAACTGCATAACCAATACCAATGGGGATTGCCGACTGCAGAGGTGTATTACTGAAGAGCGTGTTGGGTAGTTGCGAAGAAATGAAATCATACGCTGATTGTATCAAACTTTGCCTTGTTTATCCAATTTTGCAAAAAAAAAGACCACCGTTTTCAGAATTACAAATTGAAACGGCTAAAGTAAATCGCTATCTTTACCAGGCGCTTATTGGTTGTCGGTAAAACTCTGCTACAGGATCTTTTAGTAATGCATTCAACAGAAAATGATGAACAATTTTTGTCTGGCGGTGGGCAAATGGGTGCCCTGATCCGCTCGATGGATTGGTCAAAAACAGCCCTTGGGCCAATAAGCCAGTGGCCGCAGAGCCTGAGAACTAGTGTAAGCCTTTGCCTTTCTTCAACATTCCCTATCTTAATTGCCTGGGGGGACCAGCTGATCCAAATATATAATGACAGTTACCGGCCAATTTGTGGTGCAAAGCATCCCGAATCGATGGGCCAAAACTTCAAAATTTGCTGGGAAACAGCCTTGCCAGTTGTTGGGGCGGCCTTTGACCGCGGACTGGCTGGAGAAGGCACCTATATCAAAGACCAGCAAATGCTTCTGGACCGCTATGGTTATATCGAGGAAGCATTTATGACTTTTTCATTCGCGCCGATCCGGGACGAATCCGGAAACGTGGGCGGTATCTTTCACCCGATTACCGAAACGACTGAGCAAATCCTTAGCTCACGCCGCACCCAGGTGCTCCGCGACCTGGCTTTCCAGACCGGGAACGCAAAAACAAACGATGAAATTTATCAAAAATTATATCAGGTACAATCCCTGTTTAACTACGATGTCCCGTTCATCCAGGTATATGAAGTGAATGAAAGCGCGCATCAGGCCTTCCTTAAAGTTTCTTCGGGCATTACAGATCGACTCATGGATTTTGCTGTGATCGAACTGGATTCAGAGGATGATAAATTCTGGCCACTTTTTCAGCTTGCAACAGATAATCCGCAATCAGTCCAGATCAATGAACTGCGTGAGCGGTTTGGCGATTTTAAAAGTGGTCCCTTTCAGCAGGCGCCCCATACTGCGCTTATCTTTCCAATCCTGATCACAGGAAATGACAAGGCAAGCGGATACCTTATTGTTGGTGTCAGCTCGGCACGCTCACTGGACCAACAGTACCAAAACTTTTTTGAATTATTTGCCAACACGGTCTCTACCGCTTTTTCGAATGTTGATGCTTATCAACAACAACAGAAACGGGCCCAGCAGCTTGCTGAGATCGACCGGGCCAAAACGGCATTTTTCAGCAATGTCAGCCATGAATTCCGTACCCCACTCACTTTGATCCTGGGACCCTTGCAGCAAATAGCCGATAATCCCCAGCTTGAAGGCAGGCTGAGCCAAGAGGACCGTGACTCCATGCACCGCAATGCGCAACGGCTCCTAAAGCTGGTAAACAACTTGCTTGACTTCAGCCGTCTTGAGGCTGGACGCGTAAAAGCTTCCTTTCAGTGCGTCGAGCTCGGCGTACTAACGGCTGACCTGACTTCCAATTTCCGTTCGGTTATCGAAAGTGCAGGTATGGAGCTGGTCCTTGATATCAACCAGCAGGGCCCAGATGTTTATGTGGATACGGAAATGTGGGAAAAGATTGTGTTGAATTTGCTGTCAAACGCTTTTAAATACACTTTAAGCGGGAGCATCACGGTTGGTTTGCATTTCCATGGCGGATTTGCCGTATTGAAGGTGAGCGATACAGGTGTAGGCATCCAGAAAGATGAACTGCCGCATATGTTCGAGCGGTTTCACAGGATTGAAAATTCAAACGGCCGCACCCATGAGGGCACCGGGATCGGGCTTTCTCTTGTTGCCGAGCTGGTAAACCTGCACCATGGGCAGATTAGCGTCGAAAGTACTTTTGGGGAAGGAAGCACCTTTACCGTAAAAGTGCCGTTAGGCAAAGACCATCTGCCAAAAGAGCAGATTATCCCAGCGTTAAGACAAATAAGTTCCTCACAGCAAGAAACCTTTATTCGGGAAGCAATGAGCTTGCTTGAAAAGGATGATACAGGGCATGCTAAGCATGCACCTGTCAGCCAAGCATTGCAGCAGCAGATTCCAGATTTTGAAATCCAGCAAGATGTCAAGGTACTCATCGTAGATGACAATGCAGACATGCGTTCTTATCTTGGAAAACTACTTTCTCCGTACTTAAGTGTAGATTTTGCCATCCATGGCCAAGATGCCCTTGCCAAGGTATTATCAGCGAGGCCCGATGTAATTATAAGTGATGTGATGATGCCCGTAATGGATGGTCAGCAGCTACTGCAACAGTTGCGGGTGCTGCCTGGCAGCCGCATACCGGTAATTTTATTGTCTGCAAGGGCAGGGGAAGAATCGCGGGTAGAGGGATTGGGCTGGGGTGCAGACGACTATCTGGTTAAGCCTTTTTCAGCAAAGGAACTGCTTTCAAAAGTAGATTCCCTAATAAAGATCAATCAGCTTACAACAAAGACCGAAGCGGAACTGAGAAGTATCTTCATGCATGCGCCGGTTGCTATTGGTATATTCAGAGGCCCACAGCTGGTCATTGAGGTAGCCAATTCGATGATGCTCAGGTATTGGGGCAAAACGAGCTTACAAGTCAGCGGCCTTCCGTTTGACCAGGCATTTACAAAGTCACATGGCGACGGACTGGAGGTAATCGTCAAAGATGTTTTTGAGACAGGCAACCGGCGCGTGTTAAGTGAATGGCCACTGGAAGTAGCACGTCACGGAAAAGCTTCGAAGTTAATTGTTAACTTGGCCCTTGAGCCGCTGCACGACCTGACCGGTTTGATCAGTGGCGTGATGGTTGTTGCCAACGATGTGACCGAGATGATAACGGCCCTGGAACTGGTTCGTGAAAGTGAGCAAAGGTTTAAAATGCTTGCTGATACGATGCCACAGCTAGTGTGGAGAATCGACAAGACTGGTGGCGAAAATTTCTATAACGATTTTATACATAAGTATTCCGGTCTCAGCAGGCAAGAGTTAATTGCAAAAGGCCTGATCATTCTGGTGCATCCTGATGAACAGCAGCCCAGTTTGGTTGCATGGGAAAAAGCCCTGCAGTCAGGTGAAGACTTTATGTATGAGCATCGTATTCGCAGGTATGATGGAGTTTACCGATGGCATCTAAGCCGCGGTATTGCCCAGAGAAGCCAATTGGGGCTGATCGAAAACTGGGTCGGATCGAGCACCGATATTCATGACCAGAAAACCTTGGAAGAAACCCTTGAAAGCCGGGTCTCTCTGCGTACGGCAGAACTCGAAGTAATCAATCAGCAGCTTGTTAAATCCAATCAAGAACTCGAACAGTTTGCCCATGTGACCAGCCATGATTTGCAGGAACCGCTAAGGAAAATCCAGATATTTTCAGGCTTGGTCAAAAACCGGGTAGCCGAATCAGATACAGCGACCCTGGATTACATTAAAAAAGTCACGTCTTCTGCCGAAAGGATGTCCAACTTGATCCGGGACCTGCTAAGCTTTGCGGGTTTGAGGGTCCCGAATGCTGTTTTTGAGCTAGTAGATCTGAACACCATCATAAGCCTTATCAAAGAAGATTTTGAGCAACTTATCCGCGAAACCAATACCCAAATCATTGCCGACGCGCTACCTACACTGCCTGCCGTGCCTTCTCAAATGAATCAACTCTTCTACAACTTGATCGGGAACGCAATTAAGTTTTCTGGTGAAAACCCACGCCTTGAGATCCATTACCAAAGCGTGGGCTTTGATCAAGGCGATCATTCGTTCTTAAAACGCAATACCCGGTATGCAAAGATTACTTTTAAAGACTATGGAATTGGTTTTGACCAGCAGTTCACAGACCGCATTTTCATTATATTTCAGCGACTTCATTCCCAGAATGATTTTCCAGGCACCGGCATCGGCCTATCTATCTGTAAAAGGATTATTGAAAACCACTCGGGTTTTATAAGAGCAGAAAGTCAAAAGGGGCTTGGGTCAAGCTTTGATGTCTATCTTCCACTACAATAATGGCGATTGTTGCATTCAACATACAAAGGTGTATACGTTTGAAAGGCCTGTTGTGTGAGAGATGTCAAGATGTTTATAAATGACATGATTACCAGCTATTCCTATTCTTGCCGGATAAAAGTGCAAAAAATAATATCCATGAACGACGGCAATTTTTATTAGTTAAAGTAATATTCCTTAACTGTCATCAACAACAACGATCTTGCTTTGTATCTGCCAACTATATATCAATCATTTCTAGCAGCAGCATTTTTTAAGATTTCCTCTATAAATGTTACGGCAAAAGCTATCCATCCCCTGTTTTAGAAACGGAGTTTAAAAATAATTTCCTCTGCGAGCTTTTCACTCAAACGCAATTTCTTGCCAGTAGTCGCCTATATGCCAGTTTGCGTAACGGGGTTTTCCCACCACAAATATAGGGGCCTTGGTCTCCTACCGGTTTTACTACCCTATGCGGCACTTGCTACGTAGGGTTGTTTCTTTTCCAGAATATACCATATGACCACCAGTATTTTTCTGGCGTTAGCTACAAGTGCCTTGTTATGATTCATTCGCTTTTTAAGAGTATTAAATCTTATTTGGAACCGGCTGGCCTTCGTCCGGCTCGCACCCCAGGCGCATTGTACCAGCATTACCCTAAGATATTTGTTGCCATGTAGCGTCTTTCTGCCTTTGATCTTACCCGCACTTTCGTCGTTACGCGGTCTAAGCCCGGCCCATCCAACCAGCGATGAGGCTGCCTGAAAAGCTTTCATGTCCACACCTATCTCTGCTATTATACTGGCGGCGCTGTGCTCCTTGATACCGGGTATAGTCTGCAAAAGATCCATTTGCTGACAATAGTATTGCCGACAAAGCGCTAACAGCTTTTGTTTAAAATCACTCAGCTGTTTTTCAAAGAATTCCATCTCTGAAAAACCCATCCCGAGCATATCCGTATCCACCGCCGAAAGGATGCCTGTAAGCGAATCCTTAATGCAGTCTATTCCATGCTTATTGGTAATCCGGCTATGCACCAGTTTGACCAATTGATCTGGATCATGATTGCCCTCTGAGAGAGCCTTAATCACTTTTCGCATTGACTTGCCTCCAATGTCTGATACATAGTTGCTTAGCCGGATATTACACCACTGCAAAATCAAATCTATGCCTTGTTCAGCCCGCTGTAAATGCCTGTTCAGATAGAATATCTTCCGGTTGTAGTGCCGTAACTGCTGGACTTGATCATCAGGAATGAAGCTGGACTTAATCAATCCCTTTTGCAGTACCATCGCAATCCAATGCGCATCTTTCACATCCGTTTTTCGACCGGGAAGCTGGCGAATAAAATAAGGGTTTACCAACTTCACATCAAAGTCAGCATCCAGAACACGCCATACTGGCACCCAGTAGATGCTGGTGCTTTCCAGAGCTACTTCGTTCACATGATGTAGGGTGAGCTCATCGCGCAAACGTTCAAGATCAGGGGTTAAGGTACCAAAAACCCCTTCAAACTTCTCCCCAGAATCTGTTAATATGTACATCAAGGCCACAAAATCCTTCCATAATTGTTTGGTTTTTTTGTTCATTACTATAACAATTTTAGAAGTGATTATGTGGCCCCATTTTTATTCAACGCGATTATAAATCTCGTTTTTATGTAAGTTTGACTATAAATAGGGAAGCTCACTTCAATGCGTCTGTAAATGTTACAATTCATCCAGTCAGCAGCCGCCATTTAAATTTCCGGATTTGCATATGAAGATGCGCCAATTTCCAAATTTCTGTCTACCATTTGTTTTACTATGATGTTTGCGCTTTGTCCCGGTACAACCGGAAGATTCCCGCGGATTTCGGGGAGGTTTAGATTTGTTTTACGACGGAATGCAAAGCTTTATTGGGGCATATCCTGGAGAATATGGAGCTAGATCACGACAATGCGGAAATAATGATATGTCGTTTCGGTTGAAATTGACCTTATTAAATAATGGATTTATATTTCTTTAATTACTGATGAACCATAGTCCGCAGGTGGTAGATCTACCAAGGAATCTTGTGCTCAAGCCATCCAAATTCTCCAAACTATACCCAATCCGTCAGCTTTTGCAAATACTCACGCGTTGTGTTTTCTGAAAGGTACCTTTCGGTAAAATGTCTCACTTTTTTGTTTGGAATGATCTACTTCGATATTCTAATTATTCCCAGCAGAACGTTAATGAGGCTTTGAATGAAATCCGGAGTTCCTGTTTAGATATCTACTGCGCGATTATATCGGAGTTCGCCTAACATATCGACCTAGTGTATTGAATAAGCGAAAGCGCGGATTTAAGTGATACCCTGGCAAATGGCTTAGACGGCTGTTGATGCCCCTATTACAAGTGGTGAACTCGGCTGAAGCTGATATTAGAAAATTTATAAAACTCTCCCGCCAGCGACTTCGGAGCGAGTGGCGGCCAGATTCAATTGTCCGACAATTGTACATCTGGCCTATTGTGGGTAAGAGGCAATTTCTTGCATTTTACATTTCTGTTCGGGAAATCCCAAAGGCGGAATTTTACAATTCGGGTCTCTAAGGGCTAAGGGCATTAGAGTATGGTAAAAATCGCCATTTGAAGCGGCGCTGCTCGTTGTTCCGGCAGATACTTGCCCAAGTTGTCTACGCAATCACAACCAATTGCGGCTTCGCAACAACCCTAGGAATAGGGTTACGACAATTATTTCCGATTGACAAGGCATGTAAAGACGGCTCTTTTTTGTCATTATCGAAAAGCTGTATTGATTTGGTAGGTCTCGAGCTTTTTTGAAGTTTCTTTCGCGATCTCATTGTCTCAGTTGGGCATGGGCATGGCTTATAAGTCGCTATTTAGTAAGCTCGATAGATGTCGACGAATCCTTGGTAGAAACGATCATTCAAAATTTTCTAGTCGCAAACTACTCAACGGACGAATGGTTACTTCGCCTGTGTCTTGATTAAGCTCACTTTCTAGAATGTCTGCATCTGGTAAGGATTCGTTGACAGTCCTAATTAGATCTGTTTTATTCGCATTATTCATCGCATATCCTACTATTACTTCTTTTATCGCTGCCTTTCCCAGCTGAATCGTACCTGGACCGTGCTTAAAAAATCGGTATTCATCTTCACTGCTGAATTGATCTGGAAGACTGAAAAAGACGTTTATTATGTCAGATATGTAATCGTCATGATTCATTCTCGGAAAATTCATAATCGGTTTATTCCCAGAGGTGTAATAGTTCATTGGCCCCCCGTGGGTCGATGACTCTGAGATTACTCTTGGATCCAAGCCGACACAAAAGCCGTGACCCGATGACGCAAAGCCGTCCCACAGTCGCTGATTTGTTCTATTCGCCCCAAGGCTTAATGCACCGTAGATTGCATCAAACCCATCCAAAGATTAAAGCGGTTAGGAACATGGGCTTCACGACGAGGGCTGAGTAGATCCTCCGGCTCAGCAGGTGGGCGAACTTTTCAAAAATTCTTCCATCGTACCTAAAAATTTCAACTACTGCATAGGGATTGGTGCAAATGTAAAGTCTGTTTTTACTATCCCGAGCCTGACGAAAAAAGTATGCAGATCTGGGGTCAGCCCATGCAGTAGGGACCAATGCTGGCGAAACACCGGCTTCTCCAAGAATGTCGGTCACGAAGCTTTTTTTATAGGGATGCGAGTGAAATGGCATAGCCCGTAAATCAACTTTAGTAATGCCTTGCGCATTCACACTGAGCCAGAGCACGTCGGACCGGTCCACAAAAAAAGCTGTGATGTTGAACTGCGGGTTCGTCATATTTTGCCAGAGCAGTTCAAGTTGGTCGTGCTGGTTCACCCTGAACACCCTACCATTATTAACAAAGTAAGCCAGTCCTTTTGAGTCCTGGCAGAGCAAATCTTCATACGACTGGTAAGGAACCGGAGCCCCGGCGGGAATGGGAATCACTTTGGAAGTTTTTTTTGTTAGATCAAGAATGATGATCTGGTCTCCCCGGCAAATCAACAACCGATTATTGGGCAGCAACGCTACAGAGCCAGTGTTGAGCCTCGCTGCGCGAAACATCTCCGGCGTCAGCTTTGGTACCAAAGTTTTAAAACGAATAAACCTGAAATGGCTCTTTGCCTTGTTGCTGACCTGCACGCCATCTTCGGAAACCAAAAAAACGGTCCCGTCCGCTGCCTGAAAAACAGTGCTGATTTGTATCCTGTTTCAGCATACCGTTTGCTTTGTTGGCGATGTAAGTTTTACCCGTCTCCGAGTTTCTCCAGCCGATCCCGGTAGCGTTGGTTCTTAAAAAAAGCCAATCGGTCCGGTTGTAAACGTTTGCGCTGTTCACAAACTGCGTTTTGCCCTTCGGAATTATTTGCAGGGTTGCCAGATGTGCAATCCTGTTCGATTTGAACGTTCTCGTATCAAAACGGTCATAGAGCAATCCTTCATAGATCAGCGTCAGTTTGTCATTGCTAGCTTGAGGGAACATTTTAAAAACCGCGTTCTGGGCAAGGCTGGTGGAATCACCTGGTTTGTAACGGAAATTTTTAAAGACACGCCCGTCATACCGGCTCAGGCCGTCGAGGGTGGAAATCCATATAAAACCATCTTTGTCCTGTGTAAAACCCGTAATAAAACTTTGCGGCAAACCGTCTTCAATGCCAAAATGTTGCTGGTTGGTGTAAATGGCACGTTGTGCAACAGTGTTTATTGCCGAAGTCAAACAAATAAAAATAACGAGGAGTCGAGTCATTGAAGTAAGACCAAAACGCTTATTGGAAAGTTCAGCCACAAAGGACAAAAACTTTAATCAACCCCTAATATAGCACGTGAAGGTTAATTTCTGCCTGACATCATACAGTTGTTATGTTGTGATTGCCTGAAACAGGTTGCCTTGAAAGAGCAACTTGTCTATGAGTAATTAGAAAACAAAAACTCAAAAAAGTGCAAAACTGAATATCCGTCAGAGACGGGTTGCGATCTGGTGAAACATTTTCCTGTGCTTCACTACTGCATTATTTCCCATTTTTCGGATCGAGCTCAGATAGAACTCGTGGTCAGCGATGAAAGCGAAGTTCATTCGACTAATGTCAAAATCAGTTGTTTTGAACCTCACTTTCAGGAACGCTGTTGAGTGGTGTTCGTGCTCTTTGTAGCGGTTGAATGTACCGAACGCCCATTCCTGTCCTACCAGTGCCATCATGCGCTCGATATGATCCGCGAAGACTGCCATCAATAATAGCTGCTTAGAGCCGACGTCTGGAAATTTGTTTTTGATCGTTACTGCTGTTATCGAAGCACCGTCACGAACCAGCGCTGCATGTGCGTCCAATAATTGCTGTTCTAAGTTGCCGAGATAAGCATTGACTGACTTCACGGTCTCTTTCTCCCCAGTAGCTCGTCCCGCAACAGCATTCCACCGGCTAGGTTCACATTCTCGCTCGGTCGTAAATTCTGTTCTTTTACTTTCAACCGTGATCCGCAAGTAAATCAGTACGGGCCCTTTTTGATAATTCTTCGGCTTTTCACATAGCTAAGCAGACTCAGTTTTGTTTTCATACCCTTTTCAGATTAAAAAGTTGAACAAAGGCAGTCGTGCAAGGCGTTTTAGCTCAAGATGTTTGGGTAGTTAATGCATTCACATACAGTAAGTTAAAATGATTCTGGTGAGTAAAATTTGCAGATTCTCGAACTCACCGAATTACTCACCAAAAATTTGCATAAAATTGAATATTTTGGCATAATCCGGAAAGAAAAAAACCTGCTAATCAGTTGATTTGCAGGCTTTTGGCGCTTTTGTTATTTCTTCAAGTGATCCCGCTGGGATCACAACACATAATCCCAATATTAAACCGATATTTAATTGACGAGTATCTCTTTCAATTTCGCCATATCATCACTTATCTTCTTATCGACGATCTTGGCATACTGTTGAGTCGTTTTAATATTGCGATGTCCGAGCATTTTCGAGACGCTTTCCAGCGGAACACCGTTAGTGAGTGTCACGGTTGTTGCGAAAGTGTGCCGTGCCAAGTGAAAAGTGATGGGTTTATTTACACCGCAAACATCACCGATCTCTTTTAAATAGGAATTCATTTTTTGATTCGTCAGCACTGGCAACAGACTGCCCTTCGCCAGGCATTTTGGATGGTCTTTGTATTTGTCAAGTACAATCATGGCCATGGGCAGGATGGGGATTCTGGAAGGGGTGTCTGTCTTTTGCCTTTTGATGGAGAGCCACTTTTCTCCATCAATACCATCTATGATCTCCGAACTTTTAAGCTTAAAGACGTCAGCATATGCTAGACCTGTATAGCAGCAAAATAGAAAGATATCTCGGACCTGATCCAATCGCTCGTTATCAAAAGTCTTGTTTGAAATATTCTGCAATTCGACTGCTGTTAACGCATTCCTATTCACATCACGGATAGTCATCTTGAAGGCGAGAAATGGATCCCTTGTTAGCCAACCTTGTTTGACACATATTATGACAATCTTCTTGAAATTGGCCAGGTACTTCATTGTTGTGTTGTGACCAATCTTTCTAACCGTTTTAAGCCAGAACTCAAATTCGGAGATAAAGTTGAAGTCAAGTTCCTGAATGCTTAAATCTGATGCTTTATACTTCCATTTGATGAAAGCCTGTGTATGATCAAAAGTTGTCTGATATCGCCCGAGCGTTCCCAAGGCGAAGTCGCTTCCTACCAGCTTGGCCATCTTCTCATTGTGGCTTTGAAAAATTTCGAGAATAAGCCTTGATTTGTCGGTTACGCCATTGATTCTGTTCTTGAGCATTTCAGCGGTAAGCTCTATGTCAGATTCAACTGCCTGACGATAGATCTCGTAAATTCTAAATTGCAAGGTGTCCAGATAAGCGTTTAATATTTTAGCATCTTCCCTTGTTCCGTTTTTTCGCCCTTTTTTCGGATTCCATTTTTCCGATTCGCATTTACGACTGGTAGAAATTTCGATACGCTCACCGTTCAGTGTGAGACGTGCGTAGATTGAATGTTCTCCCTCAGTGAAATTGCTACGTTTTTTCAAATAGAAAAACATAGTGAAGTTTCTTGTTAGCATAGCATTAAATTTTAGATGAATAAAACTACTAATGATGCCGTCAAAAAATCAAGATGTTTATTTCGCGAACAGGTTGTTAATCAAATTGTTACATCAAGTTAGGTGAGCATTATTCTCCTGTTTAAATGCTCACCCGATGCTCACCCAAATATTGCGAAAATCTGCATATTTTGGTGTATTCTGAAAAATAAAAAAGCCTGTAAATGTGTGATTTACAGGCTTTTAACGCTTTTTGTGATTGTTATTCGCAGAGAGGAAGAGATTCGAACTCTCGATACAGTTACCCATATACTACCTTTCCAGGGTAGCTCCTTCAACCACTCGGACACCTCTCTGTTTTGGTGTTCAGGGTGCAAATATAGGACCTTCCTGAATTATTTACAAATGTTATCAAGGAGAGAATGTGAAATTGTTTAATTCCTGCAACAATCCCGGAAATCAAAGCCTCCCAAAAAATCGAAGGGCGCCGCACTTTGCTGACGGCACCCCTCTCTAACCTTTTATTCGATCACGGTCAGTGCCGGGATATTTTTATCTGCACCGTCATATCCGATGTTCTGATTGATAACCCCTTTGGTATTGGCAGTGATTACAACAGACGGAATGGGCCACAGCACATGAAAGGGTGACATGCTGGCGGTATTGCCCAACAGCTGAATCTTCTTTTCGTAGGTATTATTGTGCTTCATCACCCGATCGTAAAAGAAGTTCTTTTGGCTAAAGCCAGCGAGGCTATATCCTCCAATTCCTCCTTTGGCCATGATGTAAGAGACCCTTACCAATTCGGCGTGGCGCGGCTCTTCGGCAAACAGCTCACGCGCTCTTTCGTTCATAATGAAATCAATGGTTACCTCACTGGCCGTAACCGGTATTGCTTTCGCACGGTTACGGACTTTGTTCAGATCATCCGCCGCCAGTGCCAGTTGATTTTTCCAATAGTAGGCTTCGGCACGCAACAGGTAGGTTTCTGCAAGCCTGAAAATATACCAGTCTCCATTTCCGCCCATAGGTTGTGCCTTTGGATCGTCCATGGGGTTGTACATAATGTAGTGCGGCATGGCATACACATGCTTAAAAGTATCCACCTGCGCTGCCAGATATGCTATTTTCAATGGCTTTCCAAAATCTACAGAAGCCGGATTATTGTACTTAAGCTCATGAATATCCACCCAGTTGATATCACTTCTTCTGAGATCTGGGGTGGTGCGCCAGGTATCTCCTTTGTGAGACCAGATATCGTACTGATAAAATCCCGTCAGACGAATATTGGCATTGCCTCTGCCCAAAGAATCGTACATCGGCCCGCTTGCCACCATGCCGGGCTTACCCTGACTGTCCAGTACCTGCGGCTGAAACCACTGGGCATTATACATCCGCATGGTGTAAAGCCCCACAGACCTGGCCCCGGGAGGTGCTTCAAAACGATCAATGGATGCAAGGATGGTCTCCGTGTTCTGCGCTGAACTGAAATTTTTGGAGCGATGCAGATCCCAGATCAGGTTACGGTTGGCTTTGGCTGCATCGATACCAAAACGCTGGGTCATCAACGCATAAGGCCCGGTAATCACTTTGGTAGCCGCTTCAATCGCCTTGTCGAATTCCAAATTGGCAAGGTAGATTTTTGCCAACAAATGATTACCCGCACCTTTGGTGATTACACCGCTTGTAGCCGTTGCCGGAAGCCACTGCACAGCATATTCCATGTCAGTCTGAATTTTCGAAAGAATAGTCCACCTGCTGTGCGTTTGAAAATCGAGCTTCGCCCCCTGTATTTCTTCATTGATAAATGGTACATCGCCATATAAATTCACCAGCCTGTAATACCAGTAAGCCCGGTGCCACAAGCCTTCGGAAAGTATGGCATTCCGGTCCTGTTCGGAGGCCCATTTAATATCATCAATCCTCGAAATCAACACATTGCAATTTTTAATTGATGTATAAATAACGGTGAACATGTTCAAAAAACGATAGTACTGGTCGGTATTGGGCGTCAGGTTATTGAAGTCCAGCTGCGACCAGGGTGAAGCCAGATCCGAAGATGCAAACTCCATCGTAAGGTTGGGCATTGTACCGGTATTTTCATTCTTGAGATCCTTGCGCATGGTAATCAGCAGGGATTCAAAGCCAGCCTTGTCCACGTATACATTTTCCGGACTAAAAAATGACAAAGGCTTCGGTTTCAGCCATTCATTGTCGCAGGAAGACTGGGTTAAAAGCAAGGCAAAAAGTGCAAATAATATTTGTATGTTCCTTTTCATGAGTTTCTATATTAATTTTCAACTACAATGACATGTTTAAACCAACGGTAAAAGTCTTCGGCATCGGCTGATTGACCGGAACCGCCGCCGACGACCAACCCTCAGGGTCCCATCCCGGCCATTTGGTTAAAGTAAAAAGGTTACGGGCTGATACGAATACACGCATGTTGTTCACCTTTACACGTTGTACGAGTTTTGTTGGAACAGCATAGGCCAGGTTTACATCCTGTACACGAAGGAAAGAAAGCGATTTATAAACCTTGATCCCACCACCAAAAACATTCGTATTCGTATTCAGTCGTGCGTAATCATTGATGGGATTTTCTGGTGTCCAGTAGGGAAAGTCGTTGGTATTGCGCCTGTCGTAAGTATCGGAACCACCCGAACGAAGCCCTTCCGCAAATGGTGCTATGTGCCCCAGTTCGCTGCGCAGAAATATAGAGCCCGAGAAATTTTTCAAAAATGTAAATTCATTTCGCAACCCAATCCGGAATCTTGGCTGGCGGTAACCTATGAACATTTTGTCGGCAAGCGCTTCGTACTTACCATTGCCATCGGTGTCGGTTGCTTTAAAATCACCCGGCTGGAGCTTGTACACCGCCGCGGCATCTTTCTCACTTACCTGCCAGATTCCGGTCACATCATAATTCCAGACCCGATCCAGAGCCTGCCCAGGAAACCATTCGTTGGAGTAATCCGGCAACTCGGTTTGTACCGTTTTCCCGTCAACAGTGGTCTCCTTATAATCTCCAAACAACCTTTTGATTTTATTTCTGTTAAAAGAAAACACCAGACTGGATCTCCAGCTAAAATTCTTTTTTTAACATTCACCGTATTGATGGTCGTTTCAAAACCGCGGTTACCCAGCTTACCAAGATTAGAAGTAATGTTGGTAAAACCGGTTATTTCCGGCAGCAACCGATTCATCAGCAAATCCGAAGTGGTCATATCGTAATATTCTGCACTGACATCGATCCGGTTTCTGAGAAAACCCAGGTCGACCCCAACGTTGACGGATTCCGTTTTCTCCCAAACAAGGTTAGGGTTGGCCAGGGAGCTGTTGTAAACTCCCACCTGAACGTTGGAACCATTGTAGTACTGCGTGGAGAGCAACTGGGCAAGTGCCGAGTAAGCACCGATGTCGCGGTTACCATTCACCCCCCAGGATAGCCTAAGTTTCATCTGACTTACAAAATCCAGGTTAAAGAACTTCTCTTCCGAAATTTTCCAGGCTATGGCAGCTGCCGGAAATGTTGCTCTGGGCTGTTTCGTACCGAATGCAGAAAAGCCATCCCGACGAACCGATAAGGTTACCAGGTATTTGCCCAGTAACGTGTAGTTCAATCGTGCCATGGCCGCATCGCCCGTGATCTGGGAGTCGTCTGTCATGACGGTAGGGTTCGTACCATACTGCAGCCCATGGTAACCCAGGTTTTGATTGGGCACGTAGGTCTGGTTGGAAATGACCGACGACCACCCCCGGTTTCTTTCGGAGCTGTAAAGCATCGTCAGGTCAAAGTTATGGACGCCGACCTCCTTGTTCCAATGCAAGAGGTTATCCAGTATCCATTCATACGCAGATGCATCCTCCCGGGTACCGTAGCCGTTGGATCTGGTGGATCCCCCGTCGATGGTTTTGGAAGAATAGAAATTATAATCTTTGACCGCGTTGTAACGAGGCTGAAAGGATATTTTATAATCAATACCAAAAGGCAATTTAACCTTGGCGAAAATGGATGCAAAGAGGGTATTTACCTTGCGAAGCCTGTCCTGTCCGTAATAGTTAATGAGTGGATTTGCCGTGGCAAAACTGTTGGGAAACCAGGCCACATCACCATTTTCTTCAAACATGGATCCGTAAGGACTCATCACATACATTTGTCCCAGACTGGCCGTTACGCTGCTTTCGTCCCGGTCGCCAAATTGCGAATTTACACCCACATTTAGCCAGTCCGTCACTTTGAAATCAACATTTAGCCTGGATCGTATGGCTGAAAACTTATCTCCGCGAAGCACACCCTGGTTGGTTTGGTAACCCAGCGACCAATAATAGGTCACATTTTTTGATCCTCCGCCGATGCTGATATCATAATTTTGACGTTTTCCCTGCCTCATGACTTCGTTATACCAATCAACCGTCTTTCCTTCCAGATAATTTTTTGTCTCAATGGGGAAAAACCGTAAACGCCCCAGCCATTCCTGGGTATTGTCGGCCTGCGGATTGTTGCTGGCGCTTCTCCATTGCTCCAGAGTCACACCCGAAGGCAGCTTGTCCGGACTGTCGTAATAGTAAGCTGGGTTATTGGGATTAATCGCCCGTAATACGTCCCTTCTGAACGTCAGGTATCCATTTGCATCAAAAGGTTTGAATTCATTGGTCGTTTCCGAAACACCTACATTGGCTGAGACATTGATTACTGGCTTCCCGCTTACCCCCTTTTTGGTTGTAATCAATATCACCCCCCCGGCAGCACGGGCTCCGAAAACAGCCGCTGAACTTGCATCCTTAAGAATATCCATCGTTTCAATATCCAGCGGATTGATATCGGCAATGCTCCCGTTGAAAATGACGCCGTCCATCACTATCATAGGGCTGGATGTAGCATTCAACGACTTGGGTCCCCTCACCTGCAATGAACTCCCACCTGCCGCGCTGGTACCCTGATTGGCGTTAAATCCTGCAACCGTACCCGTGAGCATGTCGGAAATCTGTGTCATGGGCTGGTTCTTAAATGTTTTGGCATCGAGCCGGATAACCGCGCCGGTGAGGTCACTTTTCTTCATGGTTCCATACCCTACCACCACCAGTTCATCCAGGGCATTGGTACTGGGCTGCATGGCAACCTCTATAATCGACCGGGCACCAACCGGCACTTCTTTTAGCACATAGCCTACAAAACTGAAAGAAATAACATCCGTTGCACCCGCCTGAATGGTGTATCGCCCTTCCGCGTTGGTGGTAGTGCCTTTTTGTGTTCCCTTGATGATCACGGTAACGCCAGGAAGGCCTTCGGTCGTTAAACTGTCGGTAACGCTACCGGACACCTCCCTCAAATTCTGAGCCGACAGCCACATGGGCAGCATCAGGAACAGCACCAAAAGGGCACGTTTTAACAGGGTAGCAAGTAGTTGTTTTGGATACATAAAAAATGGGTTTAGGATACAGAACATTAGGAAGAACTTAACTGTAAAGACATAACAATTTCACCTCACAAATCGCGATTGTGAAAATTTAATTAGGCGATTGCCAAATACTCAATAGTAAATTTTGCTCTAAGACAATGTTACAATGAATTCATTCTGAATCCACAACATTGCCCAAAAATAATAGCGAGAACGTTATCGGTTAAAACCCTTTTGAAACAGGTAATCAAATTAAGGGCATTTATGGAAGCGTCCAACTCACAAACTATATTCGCTAACCAGCGTGGCACCGGCCCGGACCTTCCATCCACAAGCAAACAATAAACAAGCAGCTTCAAAACAACAAACAAATAGCTCCCTCGGTCAACGCTCTCCCAAGCTCACCATACCACCTCTAACCACCCGGATTCACCTCTCACATCCGCACCGGCGGCCCGGACACATCTTACATCTCACTTCTTACTTCTCACATCTCACTTCTCACATCTCACATCAGCCACTTATCAAACCATCCAAAAGCATCCTGCTGCATGTCGGCGTCAAATTTGTGTCGGCCATCGTAAAACTGGGATGCGTACCGATCCGCAGCACCAGCTTTGGCATACACATCCTTTAAAATCTGATCTGCTTTAACCATTTCTGAAAGCGTATATAACTCATCCTGGTTGTTATTCTGTACAAGAGTGGGTAGGGGTACCCGCAGGCCCAGGATTTCGGGAAAATCAAGGAAGTTGGGCAAATTGGGTGTAAATGTCATCCAGGTATGGGTGAAAGATTTAGCCATAATGAGATCTTTCCAGGTGGTCATGAATCCGACACAAACCGCACACCTGATCCGATCGTCAATCCCTGCCAGATAAACAGTCCGCAGGCCGCCGCCGGACAGGCCACCACATCCGATCTGATCCGGTTTAACGTCCTTTCGCCGGGACAAAATATCCAGGGCAGACTGGTCCTCAGCCAAAAATACACCCGGCCAGGAAGTTCCGGCACAAAAGAGCGATTTGGACATCACATGCTCATGATTACTCGCCCATTCGTTGTAAATTTCAATATTCTCCGGTTTTTCAGGATCTGCGTCTGTCTTATTGGTGACATTCAGGGGCCCATAATCCAGCCCGGCTACATCCTCATAAAGCACCCGCCTGCTTCCAAATGTGAAGGTATCGTGCACCATCACCACGTATCCGCGTTTGGCAATCTCATTGGCCCACGCTCTGCCGCTGTAGTCGCTGTCCTGATGTTCTTTCAATAGCGGATGCTGATCGGGGCCAGTCTTCACAATCTTCCGGTATCCAAAGTATTTTTTACCACCATGATCGTGCAATGCCAGTATAGCTGGTAATCGTCCCGTACTACCAGCACGTTTCAGTACTACCGCGCTGGTCCTGCGACCATAAGGCAGTTGCCACGAAATTTCCTCAATGTCCAGTCCATCGTAAGTGTATTTTTTGTCAATGGTAACCTCGGGTAACGTTTTGGGTCGCTCTGGGGCTGCAAGGCATTCTTGTGCCTTTGCCCTTGCTTCCTGTTTCCAGGTTTGCACGTTAACGCGCTTGGTATCCCTGAATGATAGCAACGGCACCGGTTTAAGCAAAGAAGCAGCCCAGGTGCCATACCCGCCGATAATACTTTTATCTGCGGCAAGCGGCGTTCCGAACAGTAGTTTCTCAGAGTTGGTCATAATACGAAATGTTTCTGGTGGCAGGGTAAAGGACAAGCCCATGGCATACACAGAGGATTTCAGAAATTCTCTGCGTGCATGCATAAGGCTGTCCGCATCCGGATTTTCAAGCTTCGTGCGCATCGAGTTATGGTCATTTACAATTCGTAATACGAACTACCTGAGATACAGCTGGCTTTAAGCGAGCACCTCCTGCGGCAGCAGAGAGGCCGAATTTTTATCCAGAAAAAAAGTACAATCCGGATGATTCTGTAAAATACTGGCCGGATACAGATTGCTCACTTTCTGAACCAGGCTATTTTTAACTGCAAGTGCTTTTCTGTCGTCCGGAACCGAACAAACAATATGCTTCGATTTCATAATCTGCTTTACCGACATGCTGATTGCCTGTAAGGGCACTTCATCCAGCGTTGCAAACCACCCTTCGCCCATTTGCTGCAAACGGCAAGGTTCATCCAGATTAACAACCAGATAAGGACTTTCATTCTCAAAGTCGGCCGGTGGGTCGTTGAACGCAAGATGTCCGTTTTCACCGATGCCTACCAGCGCCACATCAATGGGGTGATTTAGAATCTCACTCTTAAGTTTTTCCAGCCCAGGTTGTATATCGCCTTCTCCACTAATCAGATGCGCCGCTTTCAATGCCGGTACCTGGTCAATAAAACGCTCCTTGAGGTACTTCCTGAAACTGGCCGGGTGCGATTCCGGCAGGCCGATATACTCGTCCAAATGAAACATGGTGACTTTGGACCAGTCCAAATCCTGAAATTTCAGGAGTTCACTTAACGTCTCAAACTGGCTGGTTCCGGTTGCGAGTATCACATTGGCTTCACCTCTATCTTCTATGGTTTTACGTATCAGGCCAGCCGCTAGCGAGGCTGCTTCGCTTCCCAATTCATACTTATCCTGCGCAATCACGACTTTCATTGTTATACTATGTTTTTATATCTCAATCATTAATTACAATCTTACACCCGTGTTCCCGCCCTTTTCAAGCGCAATATCAACCGGTTTATTATTTTTCCAAGCCCCCCCGGTGAAATCCGGAATATCAATGGAATTGGATCGGTGCGACACCGACCATTCACTCAGTGGCCCGATGGCACTCCAAGACGCCGCATCATACACATCCTGATCCAAAGCCAGACCGTTTCGCAGGCAGTCGATCAGTCTCCAGTCCATCAGGAAGTCCATACCTCCATGACCGCCTACTTTTTTGGCAAGCTCCCCTATTCGCTTCACGATCTCGGGCCGATATTTTTCTTCCACCTTTTTGAATTCTTCATCATTCATCCATTCATGGCCCTGGGCAATACGCCCCTGCTGGCCTTCTCCACTCAAAGGATATTTCTGAGCGGAGCCTTTGGTGCCACTGATCAAATGCAGTCGTGAATACACCCTTGGCGAGGTAACGTCGTGCTGAAGCATGATCGTTTTACCTTTGGCTGTACGGATGGTGGTCGTGTTCATATTTCCCCGAAACTTTTTTCCTTTGAACTGTGCAAACGCTGCGTCTTCTGCTGCCAGTTTCTGCGCTCTGGTTTCCAGCATGAAATCATTACTGGCCATACTGACCAGATAATCCATTTTATCGCCTCGGTTTATGTCCAAAACCTGGGCAACAGGACCCAGGCCGTGCGTCGGATACAAGTTACCGTTCCTTTGATTCTCCCGCAAACGCCAGTGATCGTACCGTTTGGTTTTATCAAAAAAAGATTCGTAGATATCATGAATGTACGCACCTTCCGCATGGACAATCTCTCCAAAGAACCCCTGCCGGGCCATGTTCAAGGTCAGCATTTCAAAAAAGTCATAACAACAATTTTCAAGCATCATGCAGTGCTTCTTCGTGCGTTCTGAGGTTTCCACCAGCTTCCAGCAATCTTCTACGGTTGTTGCCGCAGGAATCTCCACCGCTACGTGTTTGCCTTGCTCCATAGCGTAAAGTGCCATCGGGGCATGAAGGCTCCAGGGTGTACAGATGTACACCAGATCTATGTCATTCCGTTCACACATTTTTTTCCACGCATCGGCCGATCCTGTGTACACTTCCGGAGCTTGTCCTGCTTTTGTCAAAAAAGCCTTCGCCGCTTCTGCATTTTCAGGCCTGATATCACACACGGCTTTCACCTGAATATTTTCGAGATTCACAATACGTTTGACCGCCCCGGTCCCTCTGTTGCCAACGCCGATATAGCCTATACGTACCGTGTCCAGTTTGGGAGCGGCGTATCCGCTCATGTTGAACTTTTGCTTATAGCTTGCCCATGTGGCCTCAGCCTTTATGGACGGAGATTCCGTATGTTCCACATTAAGTAATCCCAGTCCGCCCAGGCTGCTAAGCTTTAAAAAGTCTCTTTTCTTCATGATTATCTGTTCAAAGGTTAAGGATTCAGGTATAGCAAAAGCTTCAGGTGCCCGAAAAAGCGTTACACGCCGGCAGCAGCTTTGATTTGGACTATGTTGATGAATAATTGAGCTTGCTGCCTTCACCACGCCGCACGCTGTCAGGTCAAATAAATTACTAACTTTGTTCGGATCGCATGACCAGGCCTTAACGGCTATAATCGGTTTCTTCTCGCTTCCAGGACAATTTTACAACGATTTTGGTACATACCCCGGAAATAGGTCGGAAATATTAACGAGAACGTTACCGGTAACTCAGATTACTAATAATTTTTCTTAAAAAATTGATGCGCCGATTTACAACAATTAAGGATATAGCGAAAGAATTGGGCATATCTGTTGCAACCGTGTCAAGAGCACTCAGGGATGCATATGATGTAAGTGCAGAGACGCGAAAACTGGTGATGGAAACGGCAAAAAAGTTGAATTACAAACCCAATTTCAATGCCACCGGACTTGTCAAAAGCAGCACCCATAAGCTCGGTGTAGTCATTCCGGCGATTACAAATTATTATTTTTCTACCGTGATCACGGGCATTCAGGAAACGGCTCAGGCCAATGGCTACAACATCATCCTGTACATAACGAACGATTCGCATGATTTGGAACAAAAGATCGTAAAAGACCTGTCGCTCAGCAGCCTCGACGGATTGCTGGCATGCATTTCATCCGCTTCCGATTCCTGTATGCATTTCCAGGAAGTAATAGACGAGGGAATGCCCGTGGTGTTCTTCGACCGCGTTCCAGCCGATATCAAAGGCTCCAAAGTGATGCAGGACGATTACAACGGTGCCTACCAGGCGGTAACACATCTGATCGAGATGGGGTATAAAGACATTGCGCACATTACCGGTCCGAAAGATATTTTCTTCACCGAAAACCGGCTACACGGCTACAAGGATGCGCTTGAACACCATCATTTGCCATTCCATTCTGACAGGATTGTTTATTCCGGTTTTTCTCAAAAAGCAGGTGAGGCTGACGTAGAGACTTTATTCGGGGAAAACAACTTTCGACCGGATGCCATATTTGCAGTAAACGACCGAAAGGCGATCGGAGCCATTGTTGCTCTAAAGAGGAAGAACATACGTGTAGGTGCCGATGTTGGCGTGATCGGGTTTACAGATGACCCCATTTGCCAGATTATTTCTCCCACACTTTCTACCGTTGCCGAACCGGCCTATGAGGTAGGTAAAAAAAGCTGCGAACTTTTACTGAAACACATCAATAAAAAAACCTTTACGGGCGAAGAATTGGTACTTTCCGGAGAGCTCATCGTGAGGGAATCTACGTTGAAGGGTACCTGATTCAAAAATTAACCTTGGTTTCAACCGCAAAACTGCAGCTCAAACGGGTAGTATTGCACTTATTGTAAACGATTAAGCTAACTAAAAATAGCAAATGCCAATCAATAGAAACAGGCCACAAAAAAGTACTAACAATGGGCCTGAAAAACAGAATCTGCATCCCAGAAATCCGCATCGCTCCCAATACAATTTCAGAGAGTTGACCAGCAGTACGCGTGAGCTTGCGCGTTTTGTTTTTGTAAATGACCACAAAAACGAAACCGTGGATTTCACCAATCCAGACGCAGTAAAAGCACTTAACAAAGCACTTCTTAAACATTTCTATAAAATTCAGTATTGGGATATCCCGCCCGGATACCTCTGTCCGCCCATACCTGGCAGAGCAGACTACATCCATTATCTTGCTGATTTATTGGCTGATACAGAAAAAATTCCAAATGGCGAAGAAGTTACCGGACTCGACATAGGCACGGGAGCCAACTGCGTTTATCCTATCATCGGTCATCAAACGTATGGATGGCATTTTATTGGTACCGATGTTGATCCCAAAGCGCTGAGATCTGCCCAGGAAATTATTGACAGGAACACAGCTCTGGCACCATCCATTGGGTTCCGTTTACAGCCTTCGGCAACGGATATTTTTACGGGTATCATGCAACCTGCAGAAAAGTTTGATTTTACGATGTGTAATCCGCCCTTTCATGCGTCGCCGTCCGAAGCTTTGGCAGGAACACAAAGGAAATGGAAAAATCTTGGACAGGATGACATGAAGCGGAAACAGGCCTTAAATTTTGGCGGTCAAAATGCAGAATTGTGGTACCCGGGAGGGGAACTGGCCTTTATCACCAAAATGATTGAACAGAGTGTGCCCTTTGGCCGTCAGTGCCTTTGGTTTACAACCCTTGTTTCAAAAAAAACCACACTCCCCCGCCTGTACCAAACGTTAAGGAACGTGAAAGCGCACGACGTAAAAACCATCGAAATGGCTCAGGGACAAAAAATAAGCCGAATCCTTGCGTGGTCATTTATGAATCCGGAAGAACAGAATCAGTGGAAACAGGAAAGGTGGAAGGTGTAACAAGGATCCATCCGCAGCTGGCCCGGTCACATCTCACCCCATCTACTCCCCCATCACCCTCACTCCAATATAAGAAGAGCTGCTACCTGAGGAATATATTTTGTGAACGGCCTTCTGAAAATCACTTGCTTCGGCTTTATGAATATTCACAAATTTCTGCGGGTTCATATCCACGAGTGGAAACCAGCTGCTTTGTATCTGAACCATGATCTTATGCCCCTTCTTAAACCGATGAGCGGCATCCTGCATGTCGAATTTCACATTTTCAATTTTGCCCGGAACCATTGCTTCGGGTTTTGAAAAACTCTTTCTGAACTTTGAACGCATCACTTCTCCACGAACCAGAAGCTGAAAACCACCCATTTTCATTGCAGGATTCACCGGACTATCATTGGGGGCATTACCTGGGTACACGTCTATAAGTTTCACGACAAAGTCCGCATCTGTTCCGGTAGTGGATACAAACAGATTAGCCATCACATTGCCCGAGATGGTAATATCGTCCGTCAGCACCTCCGATTCGTAAACGAGCACATCGGGTCTTGAAGCTGCAAAGCGCTGATCCTCATACATGTAGTCGCTGCCTCGCAGGATACGGATTTCCGAAGTAAAAGGAACAGGTTTTGCGGGGTCACTGGTGTACGCACTGAATGACGGCGGCACGCCAACCTGCATGGTGGTCACGGTTGGCGAAAAAGACAGCTTTCCATCCGGATGCAGGTACAATTTCTTTTCCACAGACTGACTTGGTGGCCACTGATCATATTTTCTCCATTCGTTGGCACCGGTTTCAAAAATGTAAGCCTTGGGCAGCCCGGGATCCGGCTTACCTTTCAAATATTGGCTGTAAAATGGAAACTCAATTTCCTTCTGATAAAAAGCACTGGTTTTGGATCCAAACCTGATGTTTCCCAGATATTCCCCTGTGCCCCTGGCCCAGCCTCCATGTATCCAGGGCCCCATCACCAGCAGGTTCTGTGATTTGGGTTTGTTGATTTCAATGCCCGCAAAAGTTTTCAACGGGCCGTAAAGATCTTCCTGATCAAACCACCCACCCACGACCAGGACAGCAGGTTTTACGTTTTTCAAATGCGGTACAGGCGTCCGCGATTTCCAAAAATCGTCGTACGTATCATGCTCCATGAGCTGGTTCCATAGCGGATTCTCCCCTTTAAATATCTTCTCATTGGCATTTTTGACAGGACCCAGATTCCTGTAAAATTCATAGGAGTCGGGTGTACCGTATGCAGTAAACCCGGGTAAACCCCTGGGTGAGGGGGCAGGCCTGCGGGCACCATACGAAGAAATGAAGGAAAAACTTCCCATGAGAAAAAAAGCGCCATTGTGCCGACGATCATCGCCCATAAACCAATCGGTTACAGGTGCCTGAGGGGAAACCGCCACCAGCGCAGGATGCGCATCTATGGCACTCATGGTTGCATAAAACCCGGGAGCCGAAATTCCCCATGAGCCAACCTTTCCGCTATTTCCCGGAATATTTTTGAGCAGCCATTCGATGGTATCATAACTATCTGAACTTTCATCAATATCCTTATTACTGGTTTTTTTAGGAATAAACGGTCGGTTTGCCTCAAATTCACCCTCAGACATGTACTTGCCACGCACATCCTGATAAACAAATATGTAGCCGTCCCTGGCAAAGAGCATGGAGGGGCCAAGAGTTAGTTTGTACAATGTGTCGCCATAGGGAGCGGAACTGTAGGGAGACCGGTTGAGCATGATCGGATAGGTGGTTGTTGCCGAAATATCCTTTGGAATGTAAATGGATGTAAACAGCTTAATTCCATCACGCATCGGTACCATACGCTCCATCTTGTTGTAATGCTTGCGAATGTATGCCGAATCCTCATTGATTTTGGTCAGCTGAGCAAAACAAACTCCGGTGGCAAGGAGAATAAATAAAAACGTAGTGGTGAATCTGCTGGCAATGGTGAATAACATTTTCATAAACCGATCATCGAAAAAACAACTAAGCGCTACAACCTGGTAGGCTCCAAGCGGGCTAATTTAAACATTTCCTTGCTTTTCCAGCCGTTATTCTTCCGATTTCCCACTTCCTCTAGGCCAAATGGCACCCACAGGTACGCCGGTCTAAGTAAGTTTAGGTCATGTACGGCAGGAATCACACGCCTGGAAAGGGCTTAGACCTGAATCAGCTGTATAAAGTTACCGAAGCCATCGTCAAAAATCGCTTCAATACCCCAGTCTGTTTTCGCAGGACTACGGGTAAATTTTACACCCAATGCATGCAGCTTTTCATGCTCTGCCCGGATATCGTCTGAGCTCATGGTGATTACAGGTATGCCTGCCTGATACAACCCTTCCTGATAGGTTTTGGCAAGGGGATTCTCATTTGGCTCAAGGAGCAGACCGGTCCCATTCGGATCATCTTTCGAAACAACGATTGCGATATTGGCCTCAGGAATAAACATTCTTTCACAAAAGCCCAGGACCTTTGTATAGTAATGGAAGGCCTCGATGGGATCGCTGACAAAAATACTCGTTAATCCAATCTTCATAATTGATATAATTTTTGATAGAAACTATAAAAGCGTTTCAGGCTTTCTTTTCAGGATCAACGCACTGATGAGCGAAATTATCAACCCGACGGGGAGCACTTCGGCATAGGTTATCAGTACAACCATCCACGGGCTTTGGTACATATCCTTCATCTGATTTACATCGGACACCTTTTGGGCTATTTCTGTGGCCGATGCACCCTCCCGGGTCGCCTCCCTGATCACATTTGCTCCGTATTTGTCCATAAAATCCGGAATAAAAACGTAATAATCAATCAACCAGGCGATTACGTACATACTGGATGCAATTAGTGAAATAAAGAGGCCCATCTTAAAAGCCTGTCCGAAAGAGACAAATCCTTCATTGAACTTATCTCTGAAGTTTTTAACCCCGACAAAAATCAAAGAAAAAGCCAGGATCATTGAGGCATAGCCCAGCCACATGTTCCCTTCAAAATCCTCATTCCTGTAGCACGCAGCCACACTGGCCAGCATAAATACAGCCAGGAAAGTCCCTCCTATCAGCCCGCAAATGATTATGTTTTTCTTCATAGGAAAATAATTTAGGTGTTCGGTATACCGCAAAACTGGGCGATCAAGGTGAATTTCTGTTCATACTTTCGAGTGATTTTGGATTCAGATACGCGTTTTCACTCAAAAGGATGAACTTTCAGGGAATGATCTGCAGCCGCCTGCCCTTTTCTACGGCCTGCGTCCGGCTGGAGACTTCCATTTTTTCAAAAAGCCTGGACGAATGTGTTTTGATTGTATTGAGTGAAACAAAAAGTCGGGCTCCTATATCCTGATTATTTAATCCTGCTGCCATGAGTTGTAGGACTTCAAGTTCCCGCTTGCTCAACCCTAGTTTCTCAAATTCATGCTCATTCAATTGAAAATCCGCAGCACCTTTCACATAAACTTCCTTTTCAATGACGACCGTGTGCACCTTCGGCTGGGCAAGTTTAAGGGCAAGCCAAATCCCAAGACCGGTAAACATCAAAGCAATGGCGCCAATATAGATTTCCATAGCATGGCTAAAAATCACAAGCCGTAATTCTATCCAACGCAAAAAGAACAACAGGAGCGCTAGCGCAGCGCCATAAATAATTGCGGGCCTATGTTTGACCAGAATGTTCAAAATGGGATGGAGCTATGATGTTCCATTAAATTATTAAAAAATGATACCTGTTGGTCTCAGATCCTCAACGTGTCAATATCCCAAACATTCGGAAATAAATTACCTGCTTGATTCCCTTTACCAATTTCTACTTTTAAGTCAAAACGATATCTTTACAAAGACAGAATGACAATCCATCTAACCACTTTATACAAACATCGGTTTATGATCAAATACAGGCGCCTTGACCACATTCTGATTTCTATACCAGTAGGAAAAACTTCCGAAGCCAGAAGATTCTACGCCAACGTAATGGGTCTGGAGGAAATCCCGGGAAATCATCCCAAGGGAGCTATATGGTTTAACATCGGAGATATTCAGCTCCATATCAGAGAAGAGCCTGATCAAAATTGTTCCGACAGGCACCCGGCCTTTGAAATTGAAGATATGGAAAGCGCAAAGGCTTATCTGACTTCGAAGGGAGTGGTGCTCTCCTATTCATCGGATATCGACGGAAGAAACCGATTTTTTATTCGCGACCCTTTTGACAACCGGATTGAGTTCCTGGAGTACCATAACTAATTGCATGAACCAAGACGCTCGATCATTGGGCATCAATAAATGCTCGATTTATTCAATGCCCCCAATAGGGTTGCGTTCGACCCAGTAACCGAACGTCAATTCGTTTTTAAATGAAAGGTCTTGGGTTCAGATCAGCTTAATTTCCACCGTTTACCGGCTTCACATCCTTTGACCCGGAACGCACCGATTTGATTGCAGGCCGGAGGATCCTCTGAATGGCTGGCGTTTGTAAACCGATCCCAATAAAGACCAGCTTTGATTCAGGCGCTTCGGTCTCCCATTCGCCTACACTTTCGAGTGTCAGTTTTTTACCTGTGGATTGCAGCAGTATCTTTTCATTACTTCCTACCAGTTTGATAAAACCTTTAATTCGGTAGATCTGGCTGTAATGAAGCATCAGCGAAACATTGAGGGTGTGCAGCAGATAGTCCCGGTAAAACTCGTTGGTGGTGGCATAGGTAACCGATACAATTTTATGTTTGTTGGTATTTGCAAATTCAGTTTCCCGTTCTCCCAGCCTTTTCAGATCGTAATTTTCACCTTTCATTAAAAGCTCCCGACCTATATGACCCGTTTTTGAAACCACCACATCTGCAAACGGATTGGCTTCCCGCATCAGTTGCTGGAGCTTTAGGAGGTATTCATCAGAAACGAAAGAACTCTTATTAATTAAAATAAGATCTGCTGTCACGATCTGCCGGATGGTCTCGTTGGTTTCGCTCAGGTAATCTTCCACATTTTCGGCATCAGCTACACAAATCACTTTGCGTAACCGGAATACTTTGGCTACATCTTCGCGCTTAAAAATTGCCGCAACGGCTCCTGCGTCAGCCACTCCGGTTGTTTCGATGAAAAGATGATCAGGACGCTCACTGCTAAAGGCAAGCATGGACAACACATCATACAACTCCTCGTCCAGAGAGCAACAGATACATCCATTGTTCAACTCATACATATCACTGTAAGACCTTGTTATGAGGCTTCCATCGACTGCAGCTTTGCCAAATTCATTTTCAATAACCACATTTCTACTGCCCTGCATCTCTGCCAGCATGTGATTAAGTACGGTGGTTTTACCGGCCCCAAGAAAGCCGGTGATCAGGAAAACATCAATGTGATTATCAGACATGGATTTAACTATGGTATGCTATTAGGTTTAATGCTAACGAATCGGATAAAGAAAAGGGTTCATCATAATCACAAATGATGGCCAGGAATTTTGATTATCTTCTTAGCAGCGAAAATCGTTAACATCAGACGATACAATGATCACCGATAACAGGACATACCGAAGCCACCATTTTTTTCTTACCCGTGTCCCTTTGAAAAAAGTAATCCAGTCGGCCCAGGTTAATCCCAGCAAATCCAACCTGATTGATGGTGGTAACTTGTCCATCCAGATTCCTGACGTCCTCTGGTACCTTCATAAATGTATGCGTATGCCCGCCGATGATCAGATCAATGTAACGCGTGGAAGCTGCAAGAATCTGATCCGACACTTTTGGCTCCTTATACTTATAACCTAAATGTGAAAGGCATACGACCAGATCACAATGCAGATCGTTTTTCAGACGAGACGCCATTTCGTTTGCCTTGGTGATAGGATCCAGATAAACAATGTCACCGTAATTTTTCTTATCAACCAATCCTGCCAGTTCCAGCCCGATCCCAAAGACGCCTATTTTAAGTCCCTGCTTCTTGAAAATCTTGTAGGGCATGGTTTTTCCCTTCAATTCCGTGTTGGCGAAATCGTAATTGCTTACTAAAAAAGGAAACTTAGCGTGCGGGAGTTGCTTCACAAAACCTGCGATACCGTTGTCAAAATCATGATTTCCCATGGTTGCGGCATCGTATCCCATGTCACTCATAAGTTTCATTTCAAGTTCGCCGCCAAACATATTGAAGTATGGCGTGCCCTGGAAAATATCTCCGGCATCCAGCAAAAGAACATTTTTCTGCTCTGAACGAATTTTTGATATCAGGGCTGCTCGTCGTGCCACACCGCCCAGCCCCTGATTGCGGGAGCCATCCATGGGAAATGGTTCAATCCGACTGTGTACATCGTTGGTGTGCAGGATGGTTAACTGAACCAGATCCTCTTTTGCAAAAGCCTTAAACGGGGATGTAAGTGCGAAGATGCCAGCTGTGGCTGCTCCCCATTTCAAAAACTCTCTCCGATCAGTCGTTTGTAACTGTAACTCTTCCATCTAGCTGGGTGTTAATTTTCTTACCAAGTTTTGTTTGACCAGCTACGTAGTCAATTAAGGCATCCCTCACCTTTTTGTTAATATTTCTCCGCTCAAGAGGATTAGCAAATACAGCCTGGTCGTCGCCACTATTTGCCAGATAATCCGAAGTAATCACAATATAGCTTTGGGTTATATCAAACGGCTTGCCGGCTATCATTACATCATAAGGCTTTTTGTCCCTGACCTTCATAGTGATTCCAGCGACCGGCTGTCCGCCACTGGCTGCAACAAATTCTGTCAGTTTCTGAACACCCGCGCCAGACAACTTTAATCGTACCAATTCATTTTCAAACGGCATGAGTTCAAACATATCTTCGACGGTCAGCCTGCCTTTGGGCAGCGAGTTGCGGATTCCTCCCTTTGTGGTGGGCATAGAGAACTGGATAGCAGGGTCTACTTTTAACGCTTCCGCTAATATCGCGTCGGCATAAAAGTTACCGATCAGCGTTTCCGGGGTGGATGGCTTGGTTAGCTCCCGCTCCGATTCCCCGATCACCCTGCTCATTTCGGCTTCCATCCTATGCTTGTAGGGCATGTAATAATTCAGGATTGTGGAATCCACGGCATCCGCCAAATCGATACCATACTGCTGATATTGGTTATTCTGAACAGAAAAATGTCGTTTACAGGAACCCGACAGCAAGGCAAACAGTACAAAGAGAAAATAATATGAAGCTGCTTTTGGTTTAAGCATGATTTACAATTCAGAAATTATACCCAAAAGTAATATCCGGAAAATTGATAAACTTATAATCCCTGAAATTTGACTTTTTATAGATCGATTGTACAAATAATTTAAAGCAAAAGGCAAATGTAAATTGCAAAAACCGAAAACCTGCGGTCATGTCCTTCTGATAACCTGCCACAAATCAGATACGTTTAAAATCCGAAAATGTCGATTACACTATTTTCCTAAAAAAAACAAAATTCAAGACATATTTTTTGGAAAGAAGGAGTTACCGATTACATTTGTCGAAATGCCAAATTCGCCGCAACAGAATTCGGGAATTACCAGAAAAGATTGCCGGATAGTATAAGACAACATATATCACCATGAATCAGGAACAACTATTGACAGCCGATTACATTGACTCCCAGATAGGCAACGTAATTGAATATTACATTCACTGGGACTTTGAAGAAGATTCTTTTTTCGGAAAAGCGCGAATCAAGGGCCTGGATGATGATTACGGTAAGTTAAAAATTATCTGCGACGTGATCGAAGGCAGTGATCTTGAACTGGCTTACGAGCAGGAGGAAGTTTTTATGCTATCCGACAACCACCCCATCTACGCGGGAACGCTTCCGGAAATATATTCAGCAAACTGGGTCTCCACGGACGGGAAGAAGAAAAAACAGATTTTCATGCCGCCGGCCAACGAGAACGCACGGGACTATGCCATATCGCAAACCAATAGCAAGGTGATCGTAAAGAGAATTCATTAATCACTGCAAGTAACCAGAAAGGCCTGCATCGGTTCGCGATGCAGGCCTTTCTGATTTTAAATCTTATCATTTGACTTTTACAACCTTTTTTGTCAGCACGCGATCTGTGAATATGGCTTTCACAATGTAAAGACCGGCTGCATAATTACTCAGGTCAAAATCATACACATTGGCGCTCACACCCGTCGACGGAATCACACGCTCCTTCACCAACTGCCCCGAGACATTATAAATGTTAATCCCCGTCAATCCAACCGGATGCGGATAAAACTGAACAGAGACCGCACCGTCCGTGGGATTAGGCGTTACCAGAAAGCCTGCTTCCTTCAGATTTGGGTTAACGGTTACTGTATTGATATTAATGTCATCCAGAAATACGTCATTCCCATTTCCGCTGGTATTTACAAAAGCGACCAATATAACGCCTGCGTTCACAAAACTGCTGATATTGATCCGTTCCGTTCGCCATTCGGAAGATGCCGGCACAAATGCGGTCCTTGTGTTGGCAGTTCTTGTCACCAAAGTAGATCCCCATTTTTTATAAACGCTCGTATAAGTTTTACCGCAATTGGTACTGACCAGTACCTGCAGCGTATCCTGGGAGCTTCCAGTATTGTAAGTTGCCGCAGCCACGTTAAACGAAACAAATGCCGAATCCACACCTGCAATATTGACCGTTGGGCTTCTCAGAAAATCCCGCTGCCCGACTATTCCGGTAGCATAATTGGATATGCGCACCGAGGCCTGTCCAGTCTTTGACCCGACCGTCGTTTTTTCCCAGGTATTCCCCCCATCGGCATTAACAATGTCCCAGCCCTCTGGCAAAAATGCACCTTCAAAACTCTCGCTTACAGGCGGGGCAACAGGTTCGTAATAGATGTAATTGAACGTCCGAGCATCATTGGACGCGTCCTCGTCCGCCACGTTATTGGGCATAGTCGTAAATATTGTCAGCACATGGTTGCCTTGCGCTGTTTGCAAAGAGGGTAGCATTACCGTAGTCTCATTATAGGTTGTCAAAGAACCTGTCCAGTTATAGGTCAATGAGTTCCCACCTTCAATCACCGCTGTTATCGTAACCGATCTCAGCACCTCGCTACCCATATTGCGAAGAATGACCTGCGGAGCGAAGGAATCGAAGCACAATCGCTGCTCCGGTTGGGTAATGGCGGTAATAGAGGCATCATTTTTTTTCAGGTTGACGGGAGTAGCGCCCAGGGAACTACTGAAAGAAGACCGGTAAGCCGTATAGGCAGCTTCCATCCTGGCCACCTGAAGTTTGGTAAACATGAGCAGATTAACATCAGGAGAATAATCCATGTAATTCTGGTACATGATCCCAGGTGATGAAGTGGAGCAGTTATCGGTAACAATTCCCGTGCGGGTTGTACGGTTAGCATCGCCCTGGTTGGGTGTGTCTTCCACCCGATCGCTACCACTACACGCTCCATTGTCGTCGCCCCAGATATGATAGAGGTTAAAGTAATGACCAATTTCATGAGTGAGGGTTTTACCTCCGTTAAAATCGTTATTGGAACTACCTGGCAAACTCTGGTAATGAATTACGACCCCCTGCTCGTCCGGGGCAGTACCCTGATCTGGAAAAGTGGAATAACCCAGCGTCTGAGAACCCAGGTCGCACACCCATATGTTGAGGTAATCATCCGTATTCCAGGCATCGGCGCCACCCTGCGCCGTATGTTTGATGTTCTCATTACTGTCTGTGAAAGAATTTCTGGTAGTCGTGTAGCGCACGATACCGGAGGTCGGAACATTCTGCGGTGTGCGTTGCGCCAGGGCAAACCTAATACCTGATTGACCAAAACGCTCCCTAAAATGGTCTGGTACTTTTAACTCACCTGCATTTGTTCCCGAGTAATCTTTATTTATGGTGTCAAGCTGCGCTATGAGCTGGGCATCGGTTGCGATGTTCTGATTATTTCTGCTCACTACGTGAAATACCACCGGTATCACAGCCAGGCCGTCCGTTCTCAGGGATTTATTTCGTAACACCCTCTCGTTTACGATCTTTTGGAATTGTGTTTGACGTTCATTAAAAATCGCTCTGAGCGCAGGATTGGCGTTAAATTTGCTTTCGAGAACCGACATCGTTGCGCACCGTTGCTGACCAACCATGACTGTGGGAAGTGAGAGTGCAAACAATACAACCAGTAACCTTAATAAATGTTTCACATTAAATCGAATTAGTCAAATTTGCCTGAAAACTGAAAAATCATATCACCGACGGAAAGGTAGATTCAAAAAAACTTTGAATTGTAATAAATTACGTTGAAAAGTGCTTCGGTGATGCGGGGCAGACTTATTTTCTCAACAATTACTATTGATCAAGTTCTCCATTCGGGCCAAAAACCATGATAAACAACTCAATTACAAATAATTATACAACATCAATACGCTTTGTATTCTAAAAAAATTTAATCAAATTAAAAAACTTGCATCAATCCATCTCCAGGCCGATCAAACCTCCCGGAGACGATAGGTGGGTATAGCAAACATTCCGGACGAACAAGAAAAATCCTTTGAATATGCAGGATAATAGCAACACTAACAAAAGAAAGATCATTCATATTGATATGGATGCCTTTTATGCGTCGGTTGAGCAACGCGATTTCCCGGAGTATCGGGGAAAGCCGGTGGCGGTTGGCGGGTCGCCGACTGGTCGTGGGGTGGTGGCAACGGCAAGCTACGAAGCGCGGAAATTCGGTGTGCGATCAGCGATGTCGTCCAGAAAGGCCATGCAACTGTGTCCTCAAATAATATTTGTATATCCACGATTCGATGCCTACAAAGCGGTGTCTCAACACATCAGAAGTATTTTTGAAAGGTACACCGACCTCATTGAGCCGTTATCTCTGGACGAGGCATTTCTGGATGTATCCCAGGACAAGCTGGGTATAGGATCGGCTATCGAAATTGCTTTGCAAATTAAGAAAGCTATTCAGGACGAATTACACCTTACCGCATCAGCAGGTATCTCAACCAATAAATTTGTTGCCAAAATTGCCTCAGATATCAACAAGCCCAACGGCCTGACATTTATCGGACCATCCAAAATTGAGGCTTTCGTCAATGAGCTGCCGGTGGAAAAGTTTTTTGGTGTCGGCAAAGTAACCGCCGAAAAAATGAGAAGCATGCAACTCTTCACCGGAGCGGACCTCCGTAAACTATCCGAAGCAGAACTTGTGAAGCATTTCGGCAAAACCGGTCACTTCTATTATAAAATCGTGCGCGGAATCGATGACCGGGAAGTTCAACCGCATAGAGAGACCAAGTCGCTGGGCGCCGAAGATACTTTTCAGTACGACCTGGAAACCATTGACGAAATGAACAAAGAACTGGACAAAATTGCCGTCATCGTATGCCGACGTCTGGAGAAAAAGAAGCTCAAGGGACGCACGATCACGCTGAAAATTAAATACAGCGATTTCACCCAAATCACCCGTAACACTTCACTTCTCCGACCCGTCAATGACCTGGATACCATATCCGACATCGCTAAAGATTTACTTCAAAAAGTGGATATCCAAGGAAAAACGATCCGGTTGCTGGGTATTTCACTCGCAAATTTTGGAGAACCTGAAAGCAGGCAAAAGAAAACCCGCGATCCTGATCAACTTGCCCTGTTTGACTAAACCTTTATAAAAGTAACGCATCGACCCTGTGGGCCTGCACCTTTCCTTCGCACCGCGACCAGGAAAATATCGTAAACCTTCCATCCTGCGAAGCGACAAGAGCAATTGCTTTATGCTGATCGTGCACAAACTGTGCGGCCGACAAATGTCGGGTCCCCCCATTTTGAACAGGGTGAACAACATCCGGAATATTTCCCACAATGGGCTCCGTCAGCAAAATTTCCTCCACCGGGCTTCCAAGGAGCGATCTGCCAATCTTCACACCAAAAGCCAAAACCTCATACTGGTCATTGATTACTGTAGCCCCATCCACTGCCGTAAGGCCGGCAATATTACTGATGGCCGAGCTGACTTTATCCTGCCACGCCGAGTGGCCCATTTCACTTACCTTTTGTTCATTTAACAGGGCAAGTTCCGAAAAGGAAGGAGACAGCTCGTGGGTAATCGGATGGATAATGGAATGGCGCCATTCGTCACTTTCGGATGGCACCACCAACAGTGTCCCTCCCCTACCATGCTGGCGGATCGAAACGGCCATTTGCACCAGAATGTTTAGTGAATCATTCCACAAGGAGGGTGTGGCAATACCAATCATTGAGTTTACCAGCTTGGGACAATCAGGTATTCTAGTCGTTCCTTCATCAATAATCTTGATCTGATCCCCTTTCAACACAGCTACATTCACAAATTTTCCGAAGCCTTCGGCCCTTCGGTGCTTGATGACAAGCATTCCGGGTTCCACCACTTCGAGCACAAAACATAAGGCAGGTATAACCCGGGTAGTTCCCCAGACGTATAGCTCGTTGCCTTCATACCATACACCCAAGTGGATACCTGACCGCTCTACCGCGGGAGCGAGTTTTGTAAGAATTTTGGAAGACAGGGGTAGTTTCTGCTCAAATACCAATGGATGCCCGGCAAGACTGGGGGGGAGAAATGCAATCGAAATTTTAGGGGAACGCCCCTCTTCCCGGCGTAGGCTCGACCAGAATGTAGTGTCTATTATAGCCTCAATAACCTGCGCACTGGGCTTAGGGGCCAGTTGTTGAGTATAATGGGATTCTATTCCCTTGTGATGATACAAGAAATGTGTCTCTACTGCTTCGGCTACCAGCCTTGCCCCGGAATAGGTCGTGGGCTGCAAAAATTCAACTATGTCGTTATTAATCTCAAAGCTATTCACAGCTACTTCGGCTAGATTTCGTTTTACATTTTCAGACAAGGCATAAATCACGCAATGCGCGAGACTTGTTTCACAGTGAGGAGAACAAAATGCAGACACAAAAAGTTGAACCATTAGGAGCTAAAAAGCAAAGACCCCTGTACCCCGTATTTTAAAAGAGGTTAGATGGTTCTGCTCTCAATAATTCAACCTGGCTACTGCTTGAATTAATTATTTGCTGTTACATTTGGCACCAAATAGCTGTTTGCACCCAACCGTGGAATTTGTAGTCATCAACGGAGCGAAGAAGGTTCTGGCAAAAGCAACAAATTATGACGATTCATTATTTGATCTTCATTTGGAACGAACTAAGATTTACTTTATAGACTTAAAAAGATATCAATTAATAAAAAAATGGTGGATCGAAAACTAATAGCCAAATCCCTGCTTACCATTTTAACGGCCTCGCTGCAGGTCTACATCATCATGAAGGCAGAAACGATTCATTTGCCTTATCTGGTGGCGGTTATATCGGCTATGGTGCTTGGTTATACGGAGCCACGAAGGGGCTGGTTACTCGCTCTTTTACAATGTTTTTTTGTTGTTCTGGGACATTCGCTTCTTAAATATTCCGACAGTCCTGGAGTCAGGACAGAGCTCGAAAACTTTATGCTCTACGGTTCCATTATTCTCACATTCGCCGCCAGTTTTATCGGGGCATTTCTAAAAAGGGCCCTTAAAAGCTAACCTTTGACCTTCGAATCAGCATTCAAGATTTTAATGTAGCTCTTCTAAAAGTGTGTAATTAATCTACACTTATAGCACTGCATGTCAAATCATTAGGGATTCTTGTCGCAATTTGCCGCGCACCTTTCCGTAGCCAATTAACCCCCTGATACTTTTTTTTTGAAAATAAATTACAACGTTTCAAAGACCAAAAGCGTCAATGATTACAGAGAAGCACAAACCTGTTTGTGTTTTTCACAGAATAAACTGGTTGATTATGTGACTATACCTGAAATGGTCAGTCGGATACTTAGCTTTGGCACCACAACCGCCAGGATTGAGATTTTATTCTTTCGAGAAGCAACAGAAAGTATTTTAATTCCGATCCACTCACCAGGGTGGTTCAATAATTGATAACAGCAAAGTGTTTTATTATTTCATTGTCAGAATTTACCGCATGCATTTCCCGTATTACCATTCATATCAGTCCTTCTCTTCCGTCCACTCAATCATTTTTCAACCGAAACTGCAACCGATTATTTGAATAAAATTTACTTCACACATTTTAAATAATCTGTTTTATGAAGAGTATTTCTGTAGTGATACCCAACTATAATGGGAAACATTTATTCGAGAAGTATTTTGAGCACAACTTCAAGGTGCTGAAATCCCTGGGTCAGGATGTGCAAATCATCGTAATTGATGACGCATCCACAGATGACTCCGTGGCTTATCTTCAGGAAAATTATGGTGATAAAATTGTCCTGCTTCAAAAAGACACCAACTCTGGTTTTTCAGACACCTGCAATATCGGTATAGAAAAGGCCGAAAATGACCTTATTTTTCTATTAAATACAGATGTTACGGTGGAGGCTGACTATTTTGAAAAACTTTACAAATATTTTGATCTGGAGGACACTTTCGGTGTAATGGGCAGGATTATCGGCATGGACGACGACCTGATCAGGGAGGCTGCCCGAACTCCTAAAATCATGGGCCGTAAAATTAAGTCGGGGGATTTTTTCCATGTCAGCGACAGAAACACCCTTACACCAACCTTCTATCTATCCGGGGCCATTGCTTTAATGGACACAAAAAAACTGAAGGCCATGAACGGTTTCAACGAAATGTTCAACCCCTACTATTGCGAGGACCAGGAGCTATCCATTCGGGCCTGGCGACTTGGCTGGAAATGCTATTACGAGCACAATGCCGTGTGCCGCCACGAAGTATCCGCGAGCACCAAAAACCACAATCAAAAAAGGGCGATCAAAAAGATACATTTTCGAAACAGATATTATGTACATTATCTGCACTTGAACGATTTCGACTTGAAGCTGTGGCATTTACAGGTCATCTTCTGTGATGTACTGCTGGGTATACTTACACTACAGTTTTACAAAGCAGAAGCCTACATGGATTTTCTGAAAAATCGGGAAGCACTGGGACGGAAGAAGAAAGCATTTAATACGCAAATGAGTCGGAGCCACTCCAACCTGGGTATCAATGACATTATCCAAAACATCAAGATGATGCTCAGATACAAACAGGTCGTGAAGCTTTAATCTTACACAAAGCAGTCACATCGGATTGTTGAATTCTTTTTAATGGAATAACAAATGAGCATTTACAATCGTTAAGTCAACTAATTACCGTTCGTTTCATTTGTTGAAACAAATAATGGATTCTGACCGGAGCGATCGTGATCTGAATATGATTTTTTCGTCAATAACGACGTATCCGGGAAGCTACTTTTCGACCATACTGAGCCATGTACGGATCACTTGTTGCAAAGTGTCACTTTTTTCTTTCACCTCCTCCATATGCTTAAAAACAGTGACTCGACGGCCGTCAGCATAATTACCTTCCAGTAACCCTGCATGATTATCCACTTTGGCACCACTTGGAAAAACAATCATTACCCTTCCTTTATGTAAATTGAATACGGCTATTTCCCGCTTATATTCCTTGGGATCGAAGGGCTGCATTTCTCCGGTATAATAGAAGCTGGGATTATTCCACTTTATTCTTTCACCGATCTGCGGGTCAACAGCTAAAATGACCTGCCTGATCTCACGTACCATCTTTCCTGTTTCGAGGTCGAGCTTTTGAATGTGCGCTTCTACCAAGTCCTTGTCGGATTGCTTTGCCATCTTATTTTTTGGGAACTGTTAAGCAATTAGCCACATTCTCTTCCACCCGAAATTTTACAATTCTCTTGATCAAGTCCAGTGGTAGCGGTTGTTCCAGCGGAAATTGGATCGAGCCTTTCGCACCTTTGTACACAGACAGTTCTTCCTGAAAAGCTTTGATACCGGACGGTGCCGGGTAGAACCCTACATGTTTTTTAAAGCCTCCGAAATGTACCAGATTACCATGAAGCGTCAGCGTTGGTATGCCATAATTCATGATCTCAACCGCCTCCGGAGCAGCTTCTTTTATGGTCGATCGCATTAGTTCCAATACCTCTCGGGTTTCAGCAGGAAATGATGCTATGTAGTTGTCAACTTCCTCAGATTTATCCATAAACTGTTCCTCTATCTTTTCAATATTTCTGAAATGAATGAACTCAATTAAAAACACAATTTCAGAAAATTCCGCATGTAAATCAACGTCAAAAAAAGAACTTTCGATTCCAGTCCATCAAAAAAGGGAGGCGATTGCCTCCCTTCATCTGCATGTTCTATCTAGGTTGCCAGCGGCGGGCCCGACGGGATCATGAATTTTTCCCGCTTGCCACGGAATGTATGTTTTTTTGCGGTAAACGTTGCCGTCATATATTCGCCCATGTATACAGAGCCGGTTATTACATCGTCTTTAACCACACCCGAAAACATAAAAGTGATGTTATCGCCAGGCGTACGGCTACTCGCCCGAATTTTCACCTCGTTACCTTCAATGTTACCCTGCAGTTCATTTACAGTAAACTCTCCCTTGTGTGATCCCTGCAACCAGTTACCATCCTGCTCTATAATAAAGGAATGCTTACTGCTACTACTAAAAAAGGTTAAATCAACATCCCAATGCCCTTTAATAGAAACAAGTGGCGCAACCATTTCGGTCTTTTTGGGTACACGTTTTTGAGAGAGAACCTCAAAAAGCCGGTCTGCCACCACCTTATCATCACCGGGCTGCATCTGCCCGGTTGTAATCGAAACATATGTTGTACCTGGCTCGCGGGATCCTCCCCCCAAAGCGATCCGCGGTTTACTCCGTCCAAATAGTTCTGCAATTTCTTCACCGGTAATATTCAGCTTCGCCGGATCCCAGGTGATTACGAGCTGTGGCGTACGGTTGGATAAGTCTGTTGGCTCTACCACACGGGTTTTTATTGATTCTATTGAAGACACTTTTTTGGAAATATTATCCAGCCATGTCAGCCACCTTTTCCATTCGGCGGCATGATCCCGTTTAATCCAGGCTTCAACCGCCGCCAGCATACCAAGGGTTTCCTCCCGGCCTACTTTGTTATCCCGTCCGGGGCCATGATGCGGTGCGCTTGCTTGCCAGGCCGACATCAAAAGATCTTTTTTACCCAAAACCAAACCCGCACATTGTGGGCCGCAAAGTGCCTTTCCGCCACTGTAAACGACCACGGTCGCACCTTTTTGGAGGTGAACATTCGGTATAGTAAGATCTTCAGCCGCCGCATCCACCATCACCGGAATATCTTTAGATTTTGCTACTTTTGCAATGGCTTCAAGAGAGAATGGCCCACTATTGGCTTGTCCACCAGCCATAATGTAGATCATCGCGGTCCGGGAACTGATTGCATTTTCGAGCTCCTCAATAGTATCCACAGTAATAATTTTGACACCCACGTTACGGATCGCATGATCATAAACATTTCTGGAATAAGCGGGGATAATCACTTCAGTTTTTTCGAATCCTGAGAGATCGGGAATCCGAATCAGTTTTTCAGGGTTCCCTCCTGTAACGCACGCAACTGTGACATGCTTCATACCGGCCGCACATCCCGCCGATACCACGCCCCATTCCGCACCGGTAAGTTCTCCCAGTTTCTTACCTACTCCAAATGCGAGCTCGTCATATTGGACAAACAGCTGAGCGGCAGCATCCATCGCTGCCCGCACTTCGGGGCGCTCAACGGAGCCTCCAATGATGGTAAAGGTACCGCGACAGTTGATAATTGGCTCCACTCCCACCGCTTCGTACACTTGTTTAGAGGCAGCCAGCGGCGAATTTGTAAGCCTTATATCAATCACGGACGATTCGGGCTTTTTAGGAATTATCATTCCTCCGGCAAGCGGCAGAAATGACAGATCTTTGATTACATCTCTTCTCTTCATAGATATTCTGGTTTTCTGTGGGTTGTAGGAATCCGGACCGTAAAATAAGATTTTTCAGGCTTATAAAAGCCCTCGTGGTAAACACAAGATGCATTTTTCTGTCAATGATACTCTTGTTCTTACATTTAACAGATAAATTCTGGCTCACCCATTACTGTTGTTACAATTAATTTAACAAGTAAATTTGATCTTTTGCAATCCCTTCGGATTCATAACCCCATGATGACACTCAAACACAAAGTCTCAAAGTCAGCGGATCAGGTTTTCAGCTACCTGACGGACATGCAAAAATTTGTCTCGGTTCACCCGGTGATTTACAAAATAGAGCTCCTTCAAAATAATCAATATTTGTTTTTTGAAACCCTCCGTATCGCGGTCATACCCTGTTCCTTTTCCTATCCTGGCACCGTTGAGCATGATTACAGCCTCCAAAAAGTGACTATGCGGGCAGTTGTGATGAAAATAACAAAAATTGAAATCGTATTCCACATACAAACCCGGGATAATTTCACCTTTGTTGATGAACAGGTTTCCTGTCAATCGCCTTTGCCCGTTCGTTTTGTGATGGAAAAAATTTTCCGCAAGCAGCACACCAAACTTTTTTATAATATTGACAACTCCGAATAAGGTTATTCTTCAAAAAATCGATTGCCCTGCGAAAATCTAATCCTGGCAAAGAGTATTGAATGCCCAATGGCACTTTTTATTACAATTTTGCTACTCATCGAAACGGGCAGGTCAAAGCTTTCAGTTTAACCATGGTGGTAACTTATTTCCAACGGCTGTCTTGATCACGTGGAATCATTTATTTTTTAAATTGGCATGCTATGAATAAAGTCCTTGGGCAAAGCGTTGGTGAAACAGAAAACTTGACATGAACAACCCAGCTCTTAAATCAGGCATGTACAAATACCTATTATTACTCTGGACGCTGGCGCATACAGGATTCTCTCAACAGATTACCATCCACATTTCAGCTCCAGGTGACATCAAAGGACGCAAAGCGATTCTTCTCACACGGGAGAAAGGTTTCGGAGCGATTGTCCACTCATTGAAACTGACCGCCGGAGAGGTTGAACTTCAGATGTCACAAGATCTGGTGCCTGATCTTTACGAACTGAATGTCTCAAAAATGAAAGGATCACTGGTATTTTTCCTTGAACCCGGAACGCATATCCGGCTTGACACCATGGATGTAACACGTTCTGTTGTGAGCAATTCAAAAAGTAATCCGGAATGGCTGTTATTCCAGAGCAGTATTTTAACCCCATTTACAAAAAAATCGAATATTTTCACGCTTGGCGAGGCGCGTGCAAGGAAATCGGGTCATGTAGATAGCCTGAGTTACTGGGCCGGCCAAAAAGCCCTGGGGCACACCGAATTTTTAAATCAGACAGAAGCGTTTATCCGCAACAATCCCAAGTCATTTGTGAGCCTATATTTGTTGAAAAATAATTGGTATGCATTTGAGCGTAAGCACATTTTAGAAACTCTGGACCGTTCACTTTCACATCACAGGACTTACATTGCACTCCGGGCCAAGCAGGGAAAATAGAAGGTCTTTACAACGAATGATTCCATTTTTGTTTCCTGACTATACTAAATCTTATTTACCAGCATAGTCATGAAAATTAACTTTAAAAGTGCATTAAGTCCATTTTTTTTGTGTGCCGCATTATCCGTTGCCACTTATTCCTGCCGCACAGCAGAAATGGCTGTAAACAGCAACCTTAAAAACGACAGTGAAGTGTATAACGTAAAAGGAAAGCAGGGTATACAAATTGGCCAGGTGATTTCCTTTGGTGATTACAAAACCAGTAAGGTGAAGCGTGGATGGACATCTGCTTATTCCATCCCGTTTATCGTAACATTTCAGGGAGCCCGGGAAAAGCTAAGCTTTACGCAGTTTCGTGGCGATGGAGCGTCAGCGGAGGTATCGGTCGTAAGCCGTTTCAAAGAAACGGATTACACCCCTCTTAAAGATTATTTTTCCGTTTCGCTCAAATACAAAAACTATTTTGCAGGTGCGGTCCAGATCAATGACAGCAACGAAATCTGGGATTTCGTAGTGCACCATGTAGACGGTGCGAGCCGTAGCCTGAACCAGAATCCGACTGTGGGCATGGCGAGAAACGGAAACAGAAAAATCGAAATTAATGGTATCCGTGCGCTGGAGGGTGCCACTACCCTGCTTACCCAGAATGACGTTTATGGATATGAATTCCTGATGAACGGGCAAACTCTAGGCACCGTGTCCACGATCAATAATGGGAAGATTTGGTTTAAAAATGGTTTATCTTCCGAAATGAAACTGGTTATGGCCAGCATCTCAAGTGGATTACTATTAAGAAATCACGTTGAAGAGAATGCCTTAGGCATGAACTGATGTGCGAGAAATAACCATCATGCGAAAAGGCAGGAAACGGTTTTGCGGGCAGGGTCATTTGCGCTATCTTGCTGCCTGATTCACATCCTACCCTCATGAATAAACGTTACCAGGTCCTTTTTGCCCTTTCTCTGCTATCCGTAATCACGTTTCTTGACAGGATTGCGATCAGCGTCGCCAGCCCCAGGATCATGACCGACCTTGGGATAAGCAAGGAACAACTCGGCTGGATACTCGGCATATTTGCTCTAGCCTATGGTGGCTTTGAAATTCCTACCGGTCTCATGGGTGACCGTCTTGGAGCAAAAAGGGTTTTGATACGCGTTGTTCTATGGTGGTCTACATTTACGGTTCTTACCGGATTTGCAACGGGTTTTGGAATGTTATTGCTGACCAGGTTTTTATTCGGAATGGGTGAAGCTGGGGCCTATCCCAACTCTTCCATCGTTCTCTCCAAATGGTTCCCTGCCATTGAAAGAGCCCGCGGACAGGCCTGGATCTGGTCTGCGAGCCGGGTAGGTGGCGCTTTGACCCCGTTTCTGGTTATTCCCATTCAAAACCTTTATGGCTGGCGCGTAACCTTTTTTTTCCTCGGCGCGCTAGGCCTCATTTGGGTGCTCTTCTGGAAATACTGGTTTCGCGAGGAGCCAGCCGAGATGAAGGGGATCAGCGAAGTAGAATTGGACAAAATTCAGACACAGCGCAACTTGCCTGAGGGAAGCCATACATTTTCCTGGAAGATATTCAAAGACACCAATTTATTGCTCCTCATGGCCATGTACTACTGTTACGCTTCGGGGGCATTCTTTTTTCAATCGTGGCTACCCACTTATCTGCAAAAAGGACGTGGACTTGATGATCAGGATATGTCTTTCATAACGTCGTTTTCCTTCGTACTCGGTGCCGTTGGCTGCTTATCAGGTGGCTATGTGTGTGATTTCCTGGTCAAACAGCTGGGACCGAGGTGGGGTCGCGCCTCGGTAGCACTCACTGGCCTCGGCTTGTCGGGCGTGTTTATGCTGATTTCCGTTGTTACTGAAGATAATACGGTGGCCACGATTCTGCTCTCGGCCGGACTGGGACTGATGGATTTTACCATTCCAGCATCCTGGTCAACAGCGATGGATATTGGCGGGAAAAATGCAGGAACTATCACAGGTGCCATGAATACTGCCGGATTGGCAGGAGGAACCATGAACACAATCGGCTTCGGTTACCTGGTGACCGCCTTTGACAACAACTACCATGCACCGGTTGTACTTCTGGCGGTTTTACTTATTGCAGGAGCAATGCTATGGCTCAAAATTGATGCTACGAAGAGAATTGCGTTTTAGGAGCGGAGAATGGGTGTAAAAATTGTAACTTTTTTAAAATGAATGTTTTAGAATGAAATCCTGTTTTTGTGGATCGGATCAACCCTATTCTCGCTGTTGTGGACCGATTATCAGGGGAATCGTCCCGGCAAATTCAGCCGAAAAGCTCATGAGGTCGCGTTACAGCGCGTATGTAGTGGCTGATGTCGACTACCTTATAGCCACCACACATGTTTCAAAAAGAGCCATGTTGTCCAAGGCAGAAATTAAAAATTGGGCTAAATCCAACGCATGGCAGCGTCTGGAAATTATTAGTGCAAGCACGTTTGTGGTAGAATTCAAGGCTTACTTCCGGGCAGCAAATTCCAAACAACAGATACATCATGAGAAATCCACATTTGTATACGAGGAAGGAAACTGGTATTACATGGATGCTGTTTTCAATGAAGAAAAATAAATTCAACTGCATTTAACATGTTCAAACAGTTTGCGATTGCCCGGTTTATGATCGGTTTCATTGTTTTTATGCTGGCATACATGGTAGCCAGTCTTTCGTATGATACATTTTTTCATGTTCTTACGGCGGGCATGTTTATTCTTACTTTATGGATCATGCATGAAGTACAGCTTGGATTTAAGGAACAACTCGCTGAAAAAGAGCGGATATGCGACGAAAAACTGGCTGATTTCCAGGAAATGTTAGACGAAAAGCAAATGGAACTAGACACGATAATCCGGGCAATAAGTAATTACAAAAATACAGAACCCGACAGTAACATCCCCCAGGCTTCCTAGCCCGCTGTCCATCCGCCATCCACAGACAGGACTGAGCCTGTCATATACGACGATGCATCGCTTGCCAGAAAAATGGCCACGCCTTGTATTTCTTTCAATTGCCCCCAGCGCTTCAGGGCGGTCGCTCCCAAAATTTTCTCCTTCGTTTCTACCGTGTCAGCAATAGGTATGTTCATTTCCGTCAGAAAAGGGCCCGGACAAATTACATTAACCAGGATATTAAATGGGGCCAACTCAAGAGCAAGTGTTCTCGTCATCTGGATCACTGCTCCCTTACTTGCCGTGTAAGGAGTTCTGTTGGCCAGACCGATCAATCCCAACGCACTGCCCAGATTGATAATCCTGCCCCCACCCGATTCCTTCATGAATGGCACAACGGCTCGTGAAACCAGCCAGGTTCCATTTACATTTGTGTCCATCACATCTGTAAAACTTTTGAAAGAGAGTTCGTCGATAGGCCCGCGAATATTTATTCCCGCACAATTAATTAAAATGTCAATTTTACCAAAAACCAGCATCGCATGCGATGCAACCAGCTTGGCTTGGGACTCGTTTGTCATATCCGCTGAAATTGAGGTCGTTATAACGCCATATGCTTCTGCCAGATTTTTGGCAGCAGACATGGCCTCTCCGGCGTTTCGGCTCACAAGCATAACATTGGCACCCGCCGATGCCAGGCCAGCAGCCATGGCAAAACCAAGCCCTTTGGTACCGCCTGTAATCACCGCACTTTTCCCACTGAGATCGAACTGACTGATGCCCGGCAAGTTATCTTTAATCATAATAAGAGAATTTATTGAAAACCATTTCAACGCACCTATTGACCATCACCTCAGCCTAGGCGGGTCTCAGAAAGGGCACCTGGGACAGACGGTTCTTCCTAAAAACCAAGGAATAGCGCAGATGCCCCCCCGCCGGGTAAGTTACCAAAGTAAATAGGAGCGGGTCATTTACTTATGCCGTGGAGAACCAGTCCAGCTCAAAAATCCAATCAGCTAAGAAAATAAAATGATTACCTGTACGGAATGGAGCCCCTCCTATGTCTTCCGATTAGTATTTATTTAAACAAAACAAAAATGGAAAACCGAACATCAAAGAAAGCAAATCTAGAAGCATTTTTAGAAATTTACGACTTTCATACCCGATTTTTTATCAATGCAATTGAAGGGTTTTCAGACGTAGATTCTCATAACCGACTGAATACAAAGGCCAATCATGTTGCTTGGCTCGCCGGCAGCGTCGTTCATGAAAGGTTTGAGCTTGCCAATGCCGTTGGGATTGCTCTGAAACAAACCTCCGATGCGCTATTCTTTAATCATAAAGGGATTCAGGAAAATACCACCTATCCTCACCTGGATGAATACCGAAAAGATTGGGCAACAATCAGCCCTCTCTTGAGAACGGCTTTTGCAAGCCTGAGTGAGGAAGAACTGGCTGGGGCGGATCCTTTTGATATGCCCGGAGGCGACTACACACTCTTTGATTCAATCACGTTTTGCCTGGATCGGGAATCCTACTGTATCGGGCAGATCGGTTTATGGAGACGATTGCTGGATTATCCACCCGTGCGCTACGAATGAAATCGACTGCCAAAAGTCTAGTTTTGGCATGGTTGTTGAACAATACGAAAACCTATATAACTTAACCTACTAAAAATCAATTGCATGGATACTTTAAAAGAAAGTCTGGCCTTCAGCGGATTCTCCGTAGACAATTTTGAGAAAGCAAAAGATTTCTATGGGAATACGCTGGGCCTGGATGTGGCTGAAAGCAAAGAGATGCCGGGAATTCTTCATCTTCGTCTTGCAGGAGGAAATACCATTCTCATCTACACCAAACCTGAACACATTCCTGCTACGTTCACAATTCTGAATTTCCCAGTTAAAAACATCGAATCCACTGTGGCTACCTTACACGCCAACGGTATTGTTTTTGAAAAGTATGAAGGAATGGAGATCGGTGAAGACGGGATTTTCAGGGGAGGTGGTCCATTAATCGCCTGGTTTACAGATCCGGCAGGCAACATTCTTTCCGTAATTGAACAAGATCTGTGACAGCTAACGGCTTCTAAACTCAATTTCACTGTAACAATAGCACGTCTTTTTAATGGCGTGCTTTTTGTTTATTTGAGAAGTGAAGGTCCCCAATATTTAATTCAGCATGTACCAAATCGCTCGAAAATGAAGATCTATCAGCAGCATATACAACTGAAGGCGAGAAAAAGAGGTTTTCATCTTGTGACGCAGGAGATTGTCCAGCATTTCACGGAAATCACTACATTGAAAAAGGGCATTTGCCAGATCTTTATTCAACATACCTCGGCCTCGCTCACCATCAACGAAAACGCCGACCCGACCGTGAGAAAGGATTTTGAAATGTTTTTCAATAAAACTGCTCCTGAAAACGATCCTGATTACGAGCATGACTATGAGGGGGCAGATGATATGCCTGCTCACCTGAAGGCATCGCTACTTGGAAGCAGTGTGTTGATTCCAATCACGAATGGCATGCTCGATTTGGGGATCTGGCAAGGGATTTATCTTTGTGAGCACCGAAATAGTGGAGGGCCCCGAAATCTGGTCATTACTGCCTGGGGAGATTGACGCGGATGCCCTGAACGCATATCTAGCTGAGACAGCCAAGGCAGGTTAAACAATTTGGAATATTTCCATTTTAAGGATTATTTCCATTTCAAGTAATTTTCCCTAGCTTTGAGGAATTCAAATCTTACAATATGAAGACCTCGATTAATTACATTATTGTAGCCTCTGATATGGTGTGGCAATGGTACTATGACGAACACGGCACCAAGAATTTCCGCGAACTTCTAGGCCGTGAAGCGATGCAATTTATAGAGATTACCCATACCAATCCTCTTAAATCTGCGGGTCGCATCAGCGCAAATCTGCCGGAAATCAAAAATATCTTCCCCGCAGATCAAAGGTGATTTCAATCTGCAGACTTTAGCGGATAGTGTAATACGGACCAATTCAAACCCCTTAACAGGTTGCAGTATTTGAAAATCTTCCTAAATCTGCGTTTGGCATCAGCGCAAATCTGCGGGAAAAATGAAAATATCTTCCCCGCAGATCAAAGGTGATTTAAATCCGCAGACTTTCGCTGGAAAATTCCCGAACCTCCTAATTCAATTCTACTTGGACAAAGAGGCTGCCACGATCAGAGGGATTTAAATAAGATTAACTTTGCGAAAAATGCTGGATGCAATATTATCTGTGTTAAAATTCACCAACAATCCCAGTTTGAGTTCCGACAACTTCAAATAAGTGATTATCTGTTTGTGATGGACACTCAAGAGCTTTTCTACAGACTTAACCTCGACAATAACTTTACTTTCTACGAGCAAGTCCAAACAATAAGCAACATCCACATGAACAGTATCGTAGATCATTGGTAAAAATACCTGAGAACGAACATTCAACCCCGCTTTTGAAATCTCATATTTCAACGCAGCTTCATAAGCGGATTCAAATAAGCCTTGACCTAAGGCATTAAAAACTTTAAAGATACATCCTCTAATAACATACGAAATATCGTTCTCTTCCATGTATTACTCGGTTATATGATTTAAGATCATCATTTTACCACATTGTCATCGTCTCACTTATCCTGACGCGAACTATTAAAAAAGTAATGGTATGGATAAAATTTTGTTTTGAATTTATCCAGAACAGGGAGCTTGATGGAATAGTAATAAAAATCAAAGCAACACCTCAGTCGACTATTTGTATTTGGGAAATCCTCTTAAATCTGCGTGTGGCATCAGCGTAAATCTGCGGGAAAACAAAAATTTCTTCCCCGCAGATCAAAGATGATTTAAATCCGCAGATTTTCGCGGATACTAAAATACAGACCAATTCAAACCTCTTAACTGGCTGAAATAATGAAAATCCTCTTAAATCTGCTTGTGATATCTGCGTCAATCTGCGGGAACACTAAATTTCGTCCCCGTAGACTGGAGGTGCTTTTATCCACAAATCACCATTTCTTTAGACTCCAAGTAGCTTAAGAAATACCTCAGACACATATTTTGCGTTTTTTTTGCTAATTTCACAGACAACCCACATAGGCTTAGGATCTCATAGCTTAGTGCCCCAAGCCTTCACCAATGAGAAAAATTGACAAGAACCAGCTCGATTTGTTCGGGCCGCAAATTTGGTATGAGTACTTAATTGTGATTTCTCCAGACGAGGAAATTACCAAAGAAATAAATGTCCGTAAAAAAAAAATCAACGCGCTACTCGGCGCGGATGTAGCCTCTACTCATTCAGTCCCACACATCAGTTTACTTAATTTCCTTCATACCGAACACGAGATGATTCTTAAGCGAATGAAGGACATTTTATCCAGGCAAGCCCCCTTTCCCGTTAAATTAAACGGTGTGGCATTTTTTGAGCCGACCCCGGAATCAAAAATCCTGTACGCACGCGTCGCAGAAAAGCCTTTGATACAATCCCTTACCAGTCAGCTCAAAACAGGTATTGGCAGGGGAACAAAATCGAACCCTCACTTGACCATTCTCGGGGCCATTCCGATAAAAAACCATGAGATCCTTCATGCGCATCTGGCCGAGTTAACTATGGAAGTAACGTTTTTATGTAAAGGTGTTACCGTCTTAAGAAGGTTAAAAGATGACCCGACAGGCATTTGGGATTTCAGCTTGAACCTTCCGTTTAACACCATGATTACCGAAAAGGATACAGTTTAGGTAACACAACTGCAGTACTCTTCTCTGAGATCAGCTCAAGTATTCAAATGACAAGGCAACGGAATATTCACACTTGAATCATCTGCGACAGGTGTCCCTCTTTTTGACTCTAGGGGAAGCAGTCCTGACCATATTGGAAGCGCTTTATCCTCAGGCTCATCATTGGGCATACCAGAACGTGTCTTAGCAGAAGCTTGTTCAAGGGAAAATGCCAGCACGCTCGTTTTATTCACTTCGCGATCCGTAACCGGTCGCAAATAATCCCAGCTTTCTGGCACCATTTTATTGGTAAACCATTCAAACGATTCTAATTTCCGGGCTTTATCTTCCACTTTTTCGGCATTTGCAAATATCACTACCGAACGATAGTTTACGGAGTGACTAAAAGCTGACTTTGCTACCACTAAGGAATCTACGAGCATTACGGTAATACAAACCGGCAAGCCTTTCTCTATTTCCCGGATGAAATGGCTACCAACGGAGCCGTGTATATATATTTTATCCTCGAAGCGAACAAAGGATGTTGGGATGGAAAATGGTCGGTTATCAACAGCATAGCTGATGGTGCAGAAAAGTGCTTCATCCAGTATCGAATTGACACTTTCTTTATCGTAACTGGCTCGTTTGGCGGAACGGCTTGGAACAAGCTCCGGATTGGTTGGTATCATCATTTCAATGTTTTTACAAATGTCCGCAAAAAACTTGCATAACAAAATGATCTAATTGTCAAATTTACCAGGCTCCAATCTGTAAAGGCGGCAACGGCCACAATTCTTTTTATTCTCAAAAGAATATCACGGCAAGCCGAATTGTCGCTTTTCTCACATATGGCATGGTTTTGGATGCTTGTTCAGTAAACATAAATAACCAATTTCTATGAAAGCCCAACTATCATTGATTACCCTCGTAGTCACAATAATCATGTCATTCAATGCCTCGGCCCAGGTGGTATCCAAAGATTCAATTAATGCACTCAAAGGTCAGAAGGAGATCATTGAGATAAGTAAAAAAATAAACGAAAGTAAAATCGAGCTGGCCAAATTGGAAAATCAGCTGGAAGAAAAGATCAAAGAGGCAGAAAAAGCTTCAACTGAGGCCCAGTCTTCTGCCGATTACAATCAAAAAGTAGCCAATCAGCTGAGCAACGATGCACAAGACAGGAAGCTTTCGCGCCGAGCAAGCAAAGCGGCAAGTCGTGCAAGCCGAAGTGCAAAATCTGCCCGGAGAGCTACTGACCATCTTGAAAACCTGAAAAAGAATATTGATTCACTTCGAGAAAAAATAGCTCAGGACGAGCAAAAGTTAGCCTCTATGTCGGGAAATTGACAAACCCGGTTTGATAAAAAAAATGAATAATGTAACGGCTGTCCCAATGATGGGCAGCCGTTTTGTTTGGCACTTAAATAGGTTTCCTCATCGCTAAACCAAAATCTTAAAGGCGGATAAGATGTACGGTTTATGAAATTGCAAACGCACAAATTATTACTTGAATAAAAAAAGAGCCCATTCATGTCCGGATTCAAGATGGAAGATGGTCACTTGTCAGACGGACCTGGTTGGGTAGTGATATTCGTTAAGTTGAACATGAGATACACCTTCAATCTATACAAAAGACTTTCGGACCATGATAGAAGTTTTAAAAACAAATGTAAATGAGCGCTTTCAGGCCGTTGAGGTCCTGCAACAGTTACATAGAACATTCCCCGGGTATCAGGCCAACTTTGATCTGGATGATTGCGACAAAATATTACGCGTGGAAAGTAAAACAGAGAGGATTCAATCCGTTTTAATCATAGTCATGCTGAAAAACTCAGGCTTCCGGGCAGAAATTCTTGAAGACGACTTACTCGAAGAGCATGATGAAGCCTTTTATTTGGTAAACGACAAGATAAACTGACTATTTGCTGTGGGCAGGAATTACCCTTTGATCCCAACCTGCTACTTTTATATTGTTTCCAAATGACACAATTACAGTCTCCAGCCTGCATTTGGTCAAATAAAGTTCAACTAAAAAATAAAAAACATCCACTCCCTTGTCCGGATGTGGATCATCCCGACGTCTTGTAAACACCAACTGAACATTTACGCAGGATGAAAACAATTATAAATGCTTATTTACATCTGGAAGGTCGATGCCGGGAAGCAATGAGCTTCTACCAGGACTGCTTCGGTGGGAAGCTTACGCTGCAAGCCGTGAAAGATTCTCCCATGGCCGATCAGTGGCCGGCTGGCTTACAAAATCAGATCCTACACGCAAGCTTGATAAGCGACAATCTGGTATTGTTGGGTTCCGATATGACGGACGGTGAAGGAGCTGTTATAAAGGGATCCAACATATCACTCTCAATAACCTGCTCCAATGGAGCCGAAATGCAGGAGTTTTTCTCTGCATTATCTAAGGATGGTGAAGTGAAGCGTCCGATTCATTCGTTTTTCGCCGGCAGGATGGCCGCTGTCCAAGATAAGTACGGCATATTCTGGATGCTTTACAGTGATAAAAAATAACCCTGTTTAACGGAAACGAATATGAATGACGATAAACTAAATATCAATTCAGTCAGTTTTAGCTCCGTTTTGCTTTTAGCCGGCAAAACGGCAACGGGCATACAGGTACCTGACGAGGTTGTAGCAAAATTAGGTGATAGCAAAAAACCTGCTGTTTTAGCCACCCTGAATGGTTACACTTATCGGACTACGGTAGCAACCATGACAGGAAAGTATATGCTTACGGTTAGCGCGGAAGTAAGAAACCATGCCAAAATAGTCGCCGGAGATAACGTGACGGTGAATCTAGAGCTCGATCTGGCTCCAAGAGAAGTCACCATCCCTGACGATTTTCGCCAGGCACTAAGCGCCAACACAAATGCAGAAAAGCTCTTTGACAGCCTTTCATATAGCAATCAACGTCGTTTTGTGCTCTCAATTGAAGGAGCCAAAACAATGGAAACGCGGCAGCGCCGTATTGAAAAGTCCGTTGGTGACCTTGCATCAGGTTTAACCTGGGCAACACTACTTGCAAATCCATAATCTTAAACCAACTAAATAACAAATCAAACATGGCAACCAAAATATTTGTAAACCTACCAGTAAAGGATCTGAATAAGAGTGTCACTTTTTTTACCAAATTAGGATTCACTTTTAATCCGCAGTTTACCGATGAAAAGGCAACTTGCATGATCATAGGAGAGGATATATTCATCATGCTACTGGTGGAGCCATTCTTCCAAAGTTTCACAAAAAAGGAAATAGCAGATGCAACCAAAATCACAGAATCCATTATTTGCCTTTCGGCCGAAAGTCCTGCGAAAGTGGATGAAATGGTAAGTCTGGCACTGGAAGCAGGAGGCAAAGCACCCAACGACAAGCAGGAGCATGGCTGGATGTACGGACACGGTTTCGAGGATCTGGACGGGCACTTGTGGGAAGTAATGTGGATGGATCCGGCAGCGGCAAATGGCTGATGCATGGGAGAAAAGATCGAAGTGGAATCACAATAAAGTTTGCGGGGCACCTGTAATAGGCTACTTTACTGACAAATTTGGTATTGGGCATCTGATCGATTTTGCCTATTTCAGCAATAAATTTAGTTCGCGCGCATAATCTGATAATCAATTCCCTGAACAGATTATATACCAAGTTTTACATCTTTTTCATTCGTAATCATTTTAAATCAAGTCAAAGCCTTTATGAAAATTGCAATTATTGTTGTCCGTCTGTTAATGGGCCTTATATTCGTTTCATCCGCCATCGTGGTACTTTTCAATCTCGTGCCCGTACCACCCCTGGAAGGAAAAATTAAAACATTCAATGAGGGAATTGCCGCAGCAGGTTACTTCATACCCACATTGAAAAGTATAGAGTTGGTCTGTGGGCTTGCACTGATAACAGGTCGCTTTATACCCCTGGCAACCGCTGCATTATTTCCTATCATTGTTAACATCTTCCTGTTCCATGCCTTTTTGGCACCAATCGAACAGCTCGCTATCCCAGGATTTTTGCTGCTGGGGAATCTGTTTTTGGTTTACGTCAATCGTAAAAAATACGAGCCGATGCTACAACCTTGATTGGACAAATCCCAAAAAGCGCCTCTATCTGCGAATGGAGGCGCTTTTTTGCATTAAGACAATGCAACGACCTGCGTTCCCGCTGAAACTGGAATACTAAAAAATCTTGGTAATGCTATTTAAAAAACAAGGGCAACGTAATTGTTCCGAATGTAATCTTTTCCGTTTCCACATGGTGTACAAATTTCTGCTACTATGTCCGGATTACGTCTTAAATCCTGTCTTTACCTGAACACAGGTTAATGAAAGTATGGGACAAAAAATACTGTTTATCCATTCAGCCGGCTCACAGGGTGACAACCAGGGAAGCGATGGACTGCTTACTAATTTAAAGCTGGCGTTAGGGGAATCCTATAGTCTGCTTTGCCCAAAAATGCCCGATCCCGAGAACCCCAACTATCAGGCATGGAAAGGTACGCTAGGAACCCAGCTGGATCTGATCGATGACCAAATTATCCTCATCGGACATTCACTTGGAGGGTCGGTGCTTCTGAAATACTTTTCAGAAATACCATATCAGAAACCCATCCTTGGAATGTTTATCATTGCTTCTCCCTTTTTCATGGGGAGGCCAGGTGGACTGGCGCAATTCTCCTTAAGGAAGGATTTTGGCTCCAGGCTGGTTTCTATTCCCAGAATATATCTTTATCATAGCCAGGATGACGAATGGGTACCATTTGATCACCAATCTCGGTTTGCCGAAAATCTGCCACAATCCGTAACCCGAAATTTCACAGATTATGGACACAGTTTTGACAGGCCTTTCCCTGAGCTTATTCATGATATCACCAGCATTGGTACTTCAAAAGTATCACGCTGAAGAAAGCGACTGACATCGACTTTGTTTTCACACGTGTAGGCAGGCGCCAAAAACACAGTAGTCCGATAACCTTTAAGATGTAGAATTCAGATCGTATCAAACATTTTGAAATAACACAGGATTGTCTTTGTTGAAATAGTAACTTTGCGCCAAAGGAAGGTTTGCTTGTAACCCAAGCATCCTGCCCAAACACTCCAAACCGAATAGCATGTCCCTTTATACAACCGTAGCGCCAATTACCATTACCTGCAACAAACGCCTGGCGCCTTTTTTGGAACAAGAAGTTAAAGATCTGGGGTTTCAAATAGAAGAAGCCTTTATAACAGGGGTTAGAATAAAAGGAACCATTAATGATTGTATAAAACTAAACCTCAATCTATATTGTGCAAGCCAGGTGCTTTACAGTCTGGAGCAGTTTCAGGCTCGTAATGCGGATGAAGTCTACAAGCATTTGTTAAAATTAACCTGGGAAGACATCCTGCCCGACCCAGGATATTTTTCAGTGACCAGCAACGTTCAAAACGAAACAATCAACAACAACATGTTTGCCAATGTTCGGGTTAAGGACGCCATCGTAGACAGGTTCAGGGACAAAAAGGGTACGAGGCCATCAACCGGATCTGATCTGATCGGCGCTGTCATTCACCTGTTCTGGAAAAATGATCTTGCCGAAGTTTTCATAGACACCTCCGGAGACTCGCTGGCCAGGCATGGTTATCGGAAAATTCCCGGCCGTGCCCCGATGCTTGAGGCACTTGCATCGGCAACGATCCTTGCCAGTCGCTGGGACAGAAAATCACCCTTCGTTAACCCCATGTGCGGATCGGGCACACTGGCAATAGAAGCTGCACTGATCGCCAGCAACAGCCGTCCGGGCTTATTCAGGAACAATTACGCATTTATGCACCTGATCGGTTACGATGACGAAGTGTATTTTAGGGAACAGGATTTACTGGAGGAACAAATAATAGAAACGCCGGGATTGCGCATTATTGCAACCGATTATAGTGAACTTGCTATTGTTAACGCAAAAAAGAATGCGATTGCAGCAGGTGTTGCCAATATGATTGACTTCGAAGTGTGTGATTTTGCCGACACCGAAATTCCGGATGGCAATACGGGCGTGTTTTTTGTCAATCCGGAATATGGAGACAGGCTGGGCGAAATTGACGAACTCGAAGAAACCTATGGCCGGATCGGTGATTTTATGAAGCAAAAGTGCGGTGGATATTACGGCTATGTTTTCACGGGTAACCTCGACCTGGCCAAGAAGATAGGACTCAAGGCCAAAAGGCGAATTGAATTCTACACCGGAAAAATTGACTGTCGACTATTGGAATATGAACTTTACGCTGGTACAAGGGAGGTTAAAAAAATTGCCGAAGTGAATTAAGATCCCATTTTTCTGATATAGTGGATCGCCCGTACGTTTCTGTGACAAGCGGACGTGCAACTTACAATCCCATCCAGTTGAGCATTTTCTTACGTGTGGCCTGATCTGGAAGCGGTCCCATTCCGGCACCCATATTATCGATGAGATGCTTCACATCTGATGTTCCTGGAATGACACACGTTACCGCAGGGTCTCCGAGGATGTATTTAAGGAAGAATTGCGCCCAACTGGCGATGCCGATTTCAGCGGCCCATGGCGGAAGCGCTTTGCCCTTCACCACCCGAAAGAGCGCCCCCTGCTCAAATGGCTCATTAATCAGCACAGCTACACCATGATCCCTTGCCGCCTTTAATAGACTCCCTTCCGCATGTCGAGAACCGATGGAATAATTAAATTGAACAAAATCGACCACCTTCGCTTTAACGATCTGTTCGAGCCGGGCGTGTGCAGAATCCACATAATGCGTTACACCGATGTATCGTATCCGCCCCTGCTCCTTCCAGTCTTTCAGGGTACGTAGATGTGTCTGATAATCCTGTAAATTATGTACCTGCATCAGATCAATCTTTGTACGGCCCATTTTGGAAATTGAATCCTTCATCTGATCAATACCTGCCTGCCGACCCGTCGTCCACACTTTAGTTGCCAAAAACAGGCGATCGTTCAGCCTTAGTTCCGTCGTTAAATCGCCAATCACTTTCTCCGATCTGCCATACATCGGTGACGCATCAATGACCTTACCACCCATTTTATCCATACTTTTCAACACTTCCCGCAGTGGTTCACGATCCATTGCCGTAGCACCGACGTCAAACTGCTGCCAGGAACCGACTCCTACAATCGGCAATTCTTCTCCTGATGAAGGAATAAGTCGCTGAAGTATTGTATCCTTATTTTGAGCCAATGCGTTATACGAAGGCAAAAGCATGGCACTCCCGACCAGGCTCATGGTCTTCAATGCATTTCTCCTGCTATTAGAAAATTCCATACTTACATTTTGTTAATCCCACTCTGAATAAAACAGATTCTCTTACCTTACCTGATGGGGAAGCGGGCATCGTAACGCACGAAAATATTGATCCATATCGACCTACCCCACCTGATGATCAACGGCTGAAGCAGAAACAGCACTATACTGATAATCACAAAAAAAGGTGTTAAGGACAATTTAAATCCCACAAGCAGAATGACCGAAAGTATGGCCATAAATAGGATCACAATGGGGAAGCTTGCCCAAAGTGCCCCGATATAAAAACCCGGTTCAATCTTAAAATCCTGATGGCATACCGGACATTTTTCGTGCATATCCAATCCTTGCTTCAGGTGATAAGGATTTTTTGTTATAAACAAATCTCCCTTGCGGCATCTTGGACACTTCAACCGTGCGATGCTTTCCAGCCTCGTGCCCTGTCTGACTGGCTTTAGCACTTCGGGATTACTCATTGACAAACTTGAAATATGAAGACGTGGAAATGGACAAGATGTATATTTGCCCTAAATACACTGTAAATATCTGCTATTTTACTCGTAAGTCATTGATCGGCTTTTCGTCTCTGTCACGCAAGGGTGATGATATTGTCGTGTCAGATTCGAAGTCTTATGCGGATTCTGTAACTTACTAAGAAAAAATAAGCTTTTTTTCATTAAATTACGTTATCCCTTCGAGTGCTTTCCTATCTTATCAAAACTATTTTTACATCTTTAATTATTAGAAAAAGCCATGATAAGATCTCACAATATTTCCCCGGACGAAAATTCTATTTTAGATGGTGTTACGCAATCCGAAGTTAAAACCGGAAAAATTCAGTCCTACCTCAGGCTTGTTTCGGATCGGTATAAATCCAGCTCAGACTGGGCAATATTGAAAATTGCCCGTAGCGCACTCCGTAGCAACGCCTTCCTTTGTGAGCAAAATATACTCCTTCTGGTTGAAGAAGGCTGGGTATACCTCGAAGGATCCGTAGAAAGTGAAGATCAACGTCTCCTTGCCAAAAAGCTGATTCGCGATATTTTCGGGGTGGGAAGAGTGATCAATTACCTCACATTTCCACGACGAGGACTAAGCATGTCCCCGGATTTCATCTGAACAATAAACCAGCAAACAGGAATAGCGTCTATACTTCGGGCGCTTTTCCTGTTTGAAACGGGTAAATGCATCATTCCTTAGACCGGCAAAAGCTTGTTTGCAACAAAGTAGTATCCATCGTGGCTTTGAACGAATAAATCACGTTAGGGTGAAAGGCAATGGCCTGACTCTCCTTTAAGTGAAAAGCTTCATCAGCAGTATTTACACTTATTTCACCTTTCAGAACTTGTAGTGTTAAATAGCCATAATCAGAGTTTCTCTTTACCTCTGCACCGGTTTTTAACATGGTAACCACCATGGTCATCTTTTCAGATTTGAAAACGGTAATGCCATTGCGATCATTTTTGTCCCATGATTTCTCGCGCTTAAGCTGATCAATAAATACCGGAATATCCATAAAAACATAAGGCGCATCAATAATTCTGTTTCCATCAGGTCGGTTCAAGGTAGCATCGTTGCGTTTGATATCCATAACAGTCTCTTTAATGGTGAAATGATGTTTCCAATTTAGTCAAAGCGTTTTGAATATCAATTCCTTTGCCGAGCACACCTTCAAAAAGATCCCCCTTTTGTTTCACCCTGCCCAGCATATTGATGATGGTAAAATCGGATGGTCGGAGCCCTGTTTTCACCTCCTTCCACTCCAATGGTGCCGACACCGTCGCACCTGGTTTAGGCCTGCAGCTATAAGCGGATGCGAGGGTCTGCCCACGTCGGTTTTGCAGATAATCAACGTAGATATGATTTTTTTTACGTTTTGAAAGAGAACGCTCAATGGTGGTCAGCGACGGCAGCTTTTCTACAACCAGGGTTGCGAGGATATGTGCGAAGTCCTTACTTTCTTCATAGGTGTATTTTTGATTAAACGGGATATAAATATGCAGACCACTCGAACCGGAAGTCTTACAATATCCCGGCACATTGGCACCATCTAAAATCTCCTTAATCACTTGAGCCACTTCAATAACATCCTCAAAAGTATTTTTCTCCGATGGGTCTATATCCATGGCTATGTAATCCGGATGATCCTGTTTATCCACCGTCGAATTCCACGGATTTATCTCAATACAACCCAGGTTGACTATGTACAGAAGGCTTTCAAGATCATTGCAAACCAGATAGTTGATCATCTTTTCAGTGGATCCCGAATAAATCTCTTTCGTTGTAACCCAGTCGGGTGCCGTATCTCCGGCATCCTTATGAAAGAAACCTTCCTCACTGATACCGTTTGGATTTCTTCTCAATGATAGCGGCCTATTTTTCAGATAAGGCAATAGGTAGGGCGCTATTTGTTCATAATACTTCACGAGATCTCCTTTGGTAAATTTTTCATCAGGCCAATAAATCTTATCGGTATTCGTCAATTCAGGTTTGTGCTTCATGGCTTTATTTTTTCGGAGCTTCCCTGCTGCTTCCTTCCCGGCTGACTTTGTATTATCTCTCCTGGCAATGGAATCGGGTTTCGTCATCCGCTCTTTTCCGGACTCTGTACCCTTCCCAGATTCTTTTTTTGTAATTTCTTCGATATTATATACCGTATCGACCGAAAACTCATCTCTATGTTTGATCAGCAGCCAGTTCTTTTCATCCTTTTTCATTCTTACCAATACAAACCCTCCTTCGATCTTCTCCCCTTTCAAAAAAATCTTCAGTTCTCCATGTTCCAGAGCCCTGAGCGCTTCTTTCTCTGAGATCTTTTCCATCTCCTCATTTACAGGAAAAAATTTACCCGCATCCCAAACCTCCACCTCACCTGCACCGTAATTTCCCTTCGGAATGATTCCTTCAAAATCAATATAGCTCACCGGATGATCTTCAACCTGTACCGCCAGTCTTTTATCCTCCGTATTCATGGACGGGCCCTTGGGTACAGCCCAGCTTTTCAGAACGCCACCGAGTTCGAGCCGAAAATCATAATGAAGATGTGAGGCATCGTGACGTTGTATTACAAACCTGAATAAATTTTTTCCGCCACCCTTGCCCTTCGGTTCAGACGTCTCATCAAAATTTCTTTTCGCCCTATATTTTGAAAGTGTCATTACGAAGCTTTTTTTGTTGGATTAAGACTCTCTTTGAGTTGGGCCATCAGATCGCGGCTGCGTGAGTGAACAATCTCCATTTTGGGCGTGGACGTCTTTTTCCCTTTCGACTTGGCTTTAATGAGCTCCAGCAACTTTTCGGTATACGTGTCTTTGTATCTTCCAATATCAAAATCGGTTGTCAACTGCTCAATGAGTTGCACGGCCATTTTCATTTCGGCGGGTTTGAGTGTTGCAGCCGGAGTTTTTATTTCGGAAGCATCACGAATCTCGTCCTGAAACCGTATTTTATTGAGAATGAGTAAATCACCCGCCGTCTTAATCAGCACAAGACTTTCTCGGTTACGTAGCACATACGTCCCCAAACCAGCCTTCCCCGACTTTTTCAACGCCTCCCTCAGCAGGGCATAAGGTTTTGCACCAGATTTTTCGGGTTGCAAATAGTAGGGTGTTTCGTAGTAAATGCTATCAATATCCTTTTCGTTGACAAACTCTGCAATCTCAATTATCTTGGACTTCTCAGGACTCGCCTTTTCAAAATCTTCCTCATCCAGAACCACGTAATGGTCCTCGACTTTATAACCGCGCACAATGTTTTCCCATTTCACCTCCTTGCCGGTGTTGGCATTAACACGCTGGAATTTGATATTGGCACTATCCTTCTTATCGAGCATATCCAGATCCAGTTCGCTGTTTTGAACGGCACTGAAAAGTTTAACCGGGATGTTTACCAGTCCGAATCCGATTGCTCCTGACCAAATAGCTCTCATGTGATGATCGTTATAGATTTAAAATCAGTTTATAAAACCTGTTTAAAAATCCATGCCGTGAACCAGGCAGGCCTTAGAAACGCCAGTTTGATATAGTGCAGATCGGGAGGCTTGTGAATACTTCAAATGCTTCGAGGTATGTAATCGAAATCCTCCCTGAGCATGTACACACTTTGGCCAGTGCGCTTGCAACAACCGGCAGTTTAGCGCACTGGCCTTCTTGAATATTAACAATCCCTGAGTCCCGGGTTTGTTACAATTTCACAACAGATACACCCACCTTGTAATCTTCAACAGAGGGCGATTGGGAAGTTTCGGGATAAGGCAAGACCTCCGTTACCTTCAACGCGTAATTTTGCTTACCCAAAGTAAAAGTCTGAACGCCGGAATTTTTTCCATCTCCGCTGAATGTGGTTTTGACAGACGTACTATTTGACCCATCCGAAATCTCAAAACTTAAAGCAACAGAACCCGTTGTAATACATACTACATTGAGCGGACAGCGGCTATCCTCAATTTCTTTTAGATTGACAGCAACCTCCGAGTCTGATGCCGGAACAACAGTACTCTGGCGATAAGCCACTTTTGAGTTCGATGAACCAAAAACAATTTCCGGTTTCGCCTCATCTTTGTTGTCGCATGCCACCAGGCAGGAAGCTGCGATCATGATACTGAATAATGTCCTTTTCATGCTAATAGGATTATGTGATTACACAACCAATATGATTCGTTTCAGCCTGCAGAGGTTGGAACGAATCAACATTCATTTGGTAATTTTTTCAAAAAAAATACTACCGGGCCTCTTTCCTGCTATTGAAATTAGCCAGCTCTGTCTCCGAATAGTTAAAAATCCAAAAACATTTCTCTCTCAAGACCCGCCTGATGCTGCAATAATTTCCTTTGCGAATTGTAATCCATGCATTTTAGTTTGAAATTGCGCCCCCAAATTTCGAAAAATTATTAATGACTCATATTTCCTGCGGAATTGACTTTGGCACTTCCAATTCAAGCATAGCCGTCGCAACACCTGAAATCACAAGATTAATTGAAGTTGAAAGCCAGAATATAACCATCCCTAGCGCCATGTTCTTTCTGAGGAAGGACAACACCCCCTACTACGGGAGGTCAGCAATGGATATGTTTTTAGCCAAAAATCCCGGGCGCCTGATGCGTAGCCTTAAGCGAGTCCTCGGAACGACTGTGATGAAACAAGGCACAATGGTCAACGGCGAATTAATGAAGTTTGACCAGATCATTTCCTCTTTCCTATCCCGATTAAAGGACAAGGCAGAGCTTGACTCCAATCAGCCCATTGAACACGTGGTGATGGGAAGGCCGGTGCATTTTGTCGATCACGATGAAATGGCTGATATCCGGGCCGAAGCAGAATTGAAATCAATCGCCCACCAGCTTGGGTTCAAGCATGTCTCCTTCCAATTTGAACCCATTGCTGCGGCTTTTGCACATGAGGTGAACGTGACGGGCGAGAAGCTCGCGCTGGTAGTGGATCTCGGAGGCGGTACGTCAGATTTTACCGTGATACGCCTTTCCAAAAACAACATAAAACTTCACGACCGATCCTCTGATATTCTGGCCAACACGGGGGTGCGGATCGGAGGGAATGATTTCGACAAGGAACTTAGCCTGGCAGCCATCATGCCCGAACTCGGTTACAGAAGTACCTATGGCGAAAAAAAACTTGAAGTTCCATTGCGGCATTATCATGACTTATCGGAATGGAGCAAGGTGAATTTTTTGTATACAACGAAAATAATCTTCCAGTCCAAACAACTTCTGTTTCAGTCCCATGATAAAACAAGATACAGCCGCCTGATAAAAGTTTTGGAGCAGGAAAGCGGTCATGCTTTGTTGGCCGGAACAGAAAAAACCAAAATTGCACTTACTGAAATGGATGAATATCAGGCACCTTTCGATTTTCTGGATGATGACCTTTCTATTCCGGTTAAGCGTGACGTGTTTGACGAAGCCATTATGCAAAAAGTAAATAAAGTCACCGAATCGGCTAATGAATGTATACAATTGGCGGAAATTACGGCCTCGGATATTGAGCTTGTTATCATGACCGGCGGCTCCACAGAAATACCGTTGATTCAGGACAAATTCCGTTCAATGTTCCCAAATGCCTCCTGGGCTGGGGAAAACAAGCTTTCAAGCGTGGGCTTAGGTCTTGCCTATGACAGTCGCAACAAATTTGGCTGACATCTTGCATCGTTGTATTTTGGGGAAAATTGATTTAACAGGATTCCGGTACTATATTTAGGGGACGTCAAAACATTCAATTATGAAACATTCCCTATTCGCTTTCCAGGTTCTGGCGCTCGGTTTGCTAGGATCACCTGCCATTTCGCAGCCGCTCGAAAGAACGTTGCTGAAAAATGTAGCGGTCATCGACGGAACCGGTTCACCGTCCAGGTTGGCTACGGATGTATTGATTTCGGGAAGCCGTATTGTGGACGTCCGAAAAAATATCCAGGATCCAGGCGCCCGGGTAATTGATCTTTCAGGTAAAACCATCATTCCATCACTCATCTGCGCCCATGCACATGTGGGTACCTTGAAAGGACTCACAGCCACGGCCGAAAATTACACACGAGAAAATCTTCTGAAACATTTAAAAAAATATCAGGATTATGGTGTCAACGCTGTCCTCGCCATGGGAACCGACAGGCCCTTAATCTTCGATAATGGTATACGAGACTCTACCGTTGCCGGATTACTACCCGGTGCACGTTTATATTCAGCAGGCTACGGATTCAATACGCCCGATAGCACACCAGCCTCCTGGATGAACTTACTGCAAAGGCCAGAATCCGTGGAAGAAGTGGCGCCAATGGTGGCCGCTGTGGCGAAAGTGAAGCCGACAGTTATCAAAATCTGGGTAGATGACCATGGTGGTAATTCGCAAAAAATGAAACCGGAGATCTACAAAGCAATTATATCTGAGGCACATAAAAATGGTATCCGGGTTGCCGCCCACCTTTTTTACGCCGTGGACGCCAAACTACTCGTAGAAGCTGGTCTGGATATCATTGCGCACAGCATCCGTGACAAAGTGGTTGACGAGGATCTTCTAAAGCTGATGCGGAAGAAAGGCGTCATCTATATTCCAACCCTTGCCCTGGATGAATACAACCATGTATATGGCGATAAACCGGCATGGATCGGTGATCCGTTTTTTCAGGCATCACTGGAACCAGGCGTACTGGATATGATCACCGCTCCTGATTATCATTCAAAAACAAAATTTTCTACGGCTTATGAAAAAAACAAAGCCGCTTCTAAAATAAGCCTTTTGAATCTTAAGAAAATCAACGACTCCGGGGTAATGATTGCCCTGGGAACCGATTCGGGTGCTTTTCCCATCCGGGCACAGGGGTTTACAGAACACCTGGAAATGGAACTAATGGTAAGGGCAGGACTGAGCCCGATGCAGGTTATTACCATTGGCACTAAAAACGCCGCAAGAGCGTTGAAAATAGCAGATGAAACAGGCACTTTGGAAAAAGGAAAGAAAGCCGACTTCATCATACTCTCATCCAGTCCGGAGCAGGATATTAGGAATACGCGCAAAATTGAAGCTGTGTGGAAAGATGGCAAACCTGCCAGTAAGGGTCCTCTCTCCAGATAAATCGGCGACACGACTTGCGATATTCCTATTGTAAAATTTTTAAATGAGGCCATACCCTTCCGGAGAATCCGGAGAGGCTTTGGGTTACAACACCTTTAACAAAGTAATGAAAATTGATTTTAAGCATCTAGATCACATTATGATCTGTTTTCCGGAAGGTAAAGAAAAGGAGGCGAGAGCGTTCTATTCCAACGTATTGGGACTTGAAGAACTACCTGATCCGGGATATGCATTACCCAAAGATGCCGTCTGGTACCAGATCGGGAACATTCAGCTGCACATTAGACCCGAAAATCATCAGGATCTGTCCAGGAGGCATCCCGCATTTGTGGTTTCCAGTCTTGAAAATTCTCGAAAAATCCTTGAATCGAATGGAATTGCCATAAAAAATGAGTCACCATTACCAGGAAGATCCCGGTTTTCTTTTAGAGATCCATTTGGAAATAATATTGAATTAATTGAGATTTTGTAACTGCTTGCAACCTCCCTTATTGCCCGCTGCATAGTCCATACTTAATCTTTAATTGTAGTCATTGGCAGGTTATCAATCTTACAAATTAAAAAACTAGTTCTAAATTTGCAGCCCAAACTTTACGGTGCTGACATGAAGGTATGTTGAAATTCATCATTAGATTTTTTATTGTTCTTCTTCTTTTAGCAGGAATTACGGAAGTTGTACTTAGGGTTAAATATGGATTTTGTACCGCGCCGCTGTATGTAGCTGACTCCGATTTTGAATATATTTATGCCCCCAACCAGGAATTAAGCCGCTTTGGAAATATTATTCGCACCAATGAACTTTCCATGCGCAGCGATCCTGTTTCTGCGGCCGACAGTACGGTTGTATTGCTCATCGGCGACTCGGTAATTAACGGCGGCAGTCTTACCGACCAGGACAGCCTGGCTTCTACCAAGCTTGAAAAAAAACTATCAATTACCCTGGGTAAACCAGTGCGGGTTCTGAACATTGCGGCAGGTTCGTGGGGGCCTGATAATATTGCAGCCTATCTGAAAAAGTACGGCATGTTCAACGCAGACCTGATATGCCTGGTTACCAGCAGTCACGATGCCCACGACAACATGGCTGGTGCGCAGAACCTCGTGGGCGTCAACCCCATGTACCCGACAAAACAATACCCGCTTGCGCTGATAGAACTTTGGGATCGTTATCGTGAACTGGTCATCTACAAAACAAACGACATGATTTTCCCCAGTCCACAGCCGGTAGTACAAGCCCCCCTCGATTCAGTTCAAAGATCAAAACAGAAGAAAAGTGGAATCCGGAAATCGGGCGAGGGGCTGAATCCTGGCTATGAGCAATTACTTGCGATGTCCAGAAAGGACTCTATCCCACTTTTTATTTATCTTCATCCCGAAATTTCGGAGGTTGCCATGGGCGAATTCAACGAACAGGGTGATGAAATTATAGAATTTGCGAGAGCAAATCAGGTGAGGCTCATCAATGAGTTTGACCTGGGTATTGCGCTTAAATATTACCGCGAGACGGACACCATACACTATAACGATGCCGGGCAGGCATTTTTAACAAAAAATCTATATCCGTTGTTTTTAGAATATCTTAACAAAAAAAAGTAATGCGCATACTCTTAATTCACAATCAATTATGGGCGCATTACAAATCAAAACTGTTCAGTGAGATCAATCTTGCGTTGAAAGAAAGCCATCCTGAAAGTGCCTTTCTGGTGGTTCACATAGCGCTTCATGAGTCGAGCCGAAGAGAAATGAAAGCTGACGACACCTATTTTCCTTACGACTACCCCTACAAGGTTCTTTTTAAGCGAAGCGTGGATCAGGTTAAGTTTATGGAAAGGTGTATTGCTTTGTTCAAAGCCTTCCATGCGTTCAATCCTACCATTTTGAATGTAACAGGCTATTTCGACTGGGCACAAATTCTCCTCATGACTTATGCCAGGCTTCGTGGCGTAAAAGTGGTGCTTTCCTCCGAATCATCGGTGATGGACCGGGACCGGTCGGCAATGAAAGAGCTGATCAAAAAGTGGATACTTTCCAGACCACATGTATTCTTTTGTTTTGGCAAATCATCGGCACATTATTTATTAAAACTAGGGATTCCACGGTCGCGCATTACCGTTCGTCACGCAGCTGTGATCGACGAGGAAATCATCCGGAATAATTTTCTGGAAGCTAAAAAACGGGTCCAAAAATCAATCAACAACTTTGTGTATGTTGGTCGCCTGGCACCCGAAAAAAATCTGGAAATGCTGATCAGCGCATTTTTAAAAGTTAATAACAACAGAAAACCAGGATCCGAACCATGGGGCCTGATTCTGGTTGGGGAGGGACCCTCCCGTGCAAACCTGGAAAGAATGGCAGCTTCCGACCCGAGCATACTATTTGCCGGTGGGCATCCTTGGTATAAAGTACCCGACTGGCTTGCCCTAAGTGACGTGCTGGTACTCCCAAGCAAATCGGAGCCGTGGGGCCTGGTGGTTAATGAAGCAATGGTTTGTGGCCTTCCCGTCATTGTATCCAACAAATGTGGCTGTGTAAGGGATATCGTTAAAGATGGCGAAAATGGCTTCACGTTCCAGCCTAAAAGCGTTATGGAACTGGAAAGGGCGTTGAATTACTTCGTCGAAAATCCGGATAAGATAAGTGAAATGGGTGAAAAATCTAAAATGATCATAGAACCCTTTGCTGCAAAGCAGGTAGCTATTGAGATGATTGATTGCTATAAAACACTTTGATCCGGAACATGGGAAAAAACACTTGCCTACTTAGTGCCACTGAAATGAATCCAGCCTGATGAAAATACTGAACATATGTGCTTACACCTGGGCCATTGGAGGTCCGGCGCGAATTATTTACGATCATACAACAGAGGTTTTGCGCCAGGGACATCAGGTAGATATTCTGAGCCCAATGACTCCGGGAGAGAAAAGCTACCCTGTGCCTGCAGGTGCCAGACTTATCGAGTGTAAACGATCCAAGCCGGTCAGTAAATTCTTCAACGAATTCTCCGTGGAGCTTTATAGCTACCTGAAACAGCACCTGTCCGAATACGACATTGTACACATGCACGGTATTTGGCATTTTGGTAGCCTGGCACCGTTCCTGGTACCGAACCATGTAGCCAAAGTCATCACCATACACGGATTGCTCGATCGGTGGGCTATTGATCACAGTAAATGGAAAAAGAAAATAGTATCGACACTGTACCAAAAGCGATTGCTGGGAAAGGCCGACCTGATTCAGATCAACAATACAGATGAAGAACAGGATGTGTTGCATTACCTGGGGTACCGACCCAAAAATATGGTTATCGTGCCCAATGGCATGAAGGTTTCTGATTATGCCAATTTGCCGGATAAAGGAATTTTCAGAAAAAAACAGGGCTTGTCAGACACCCATCAGATCGTATTGTTTATGGGCAGGCTCAACATAAAAAAGGGCCTTGATCTGCTGCTACCGGGTTTTGAGAAAATTCACAAAGAAGTCCCGGAGGCTATTTTGATACTGGCAGGGCCCGATGACGGCTACAAGGAAGAAACTGAAAATTTCATCCGTAAGCACCAACTTGCGGATCGGATCAGGATGGTAGGTATGCTAACCGACGGCGATAAAAAAGAGGCGTTCTCCGACGCAAATTTATTTGTGCTTCCTTCCTATTCCGAAGGATTTTCCATTGCCGTACTGGAAGCAATGACCTGCAAGGTTCCAACAGTTGTGTCGGACCGGGTAGGCTTTGGCGATTACATCAAAAAATACCACGCTGCCCATTTAACGCCCCTGACCATCGACGGGGTTGCGGAAGGAATTCTTAAAATATTACAACAGCCATCTTATGCCAATGAATTGAGAAAAAGGGCTTACACCATGGTAACGGAGAACTTTGATATTTCGGTGGTAGCCAACCAATTATTGGAAGAATACAAGAAAATTAAAAAAACGTGATTATATTTGGGCATCTTACCAAGTCCTAACAAGATTGCCGCCATCAACAAGCATGATCGATTTATCCGTCATCATCTTAACACACAACGAGTCGAAGCACATTGAGCGCTGCATTAAAAGTCTTCTCAAGGTTACCGATAAAATCTTCATAGTCGATTCATTTTCAACCGACGATACGGTACAGGTTGCAGAACAGCTCGGTGCTGTGGTCGTTCAGAATCCCTGGATATCGTACGCATTTCAATTTAACTTTGGTATTCAGCAGAATCCTTTCCGCACCCAGTGGCTCATGCGTATGGATGCGGACGAATTCATAACCGACGAGCTTGCTGCTGAGCTGAACACCTCGCTCCATACCACCCCTGAGGCCGTATCAGGGCTTTATGTAAAACGGCGGGTGGTGTTCATGGATCAATGGATCAGACGTGGGGGTTACTATCCCATCTGGTTACTTAGAGTATGGCGAGCAGGAACTGGGATATGTGAAGAGCTTTGGATGGATGAACACATTAAACTTAGCAGCGGACAAACGGCACGGCTGCAGAACGATATTGTCGACCATAATCTCAACAATCTTACCTGGTGGACTCAAAAACACAACAACTATTCCATCAGAGAGGTTATAGACCTATTGAATATTAAATATAACTTTGATAATAAAGAAACGGTTCACCCCGACTTCTTTGGAAGCCAGGAACAGCGAACCCGTTATTTGAAAATCAAATATGCCAGTCTACCCCTATTCACGCGCCCATTCATTTACTTCCTGTATCGTTTTATAGCCAAAGCGGGTTTTATGGATGGTACAAAGGGGCTTATCTGGCATTTTCTGCAGGGATTCTGGTACCGATTTTTGGTGGATGCTAAAATTTATGAGGTATACAGGCAGGCAGGAAAGGATAAAGAATCTATTATAAAGCACTTCAGGACAGAATATGGAAAAAATCTCAACAGCCCAAACCAATCTGTCCAGGTACGACAATAGCTTCTACAAACCGGGTAGCCGTTTCAAGCAGCTGTTGTGGTACCTGGCCGGACGGATTTTCATCAACACGTATTTCCCATACCCCGTTGCCTTGAAGCGGCTGATTCTAACGGCCTTTGGCGCCAGAATCGGGTCTAACGTTATGATTAAACCAAAAGTAAACATCAAGTATCCGTGGTATTTAAAAGTAGGACCACATACATGGATTGGAGAGAATGTGTGGATCGACAACCTCACAATGGTGAATATAGGAGCAAACGTTTGCCTGTCGCAAGGATGCTACATCCTGACCGGAAACCATGATTTCACTAAAACTACGTTTGATCTGATCATTAAACCTGTAACTATTGAAGATGGAGCATGGATTGGCGCAAAAGCAACCGTATGCCCTGGAGTTGTAGTAGGATCTCATGCCGTGTTGGCCGTAAACTCGGTAGCAACAAAAAATATGGAAGAGTATAGCATCTACCAGGGCAATCCGGCCGTACGTATTAAAAGAAGACATATAGAGCTTTGAAGGTAACCATCATTACAGTTGTGTTCAACGGTGTTAAGACGATTGACAGCTGCATAAAATCTATTCTGGATCAAACTTACCCTTTGATCGAATATATAATAATCGACGGTCAATCGAGTGACGGGACCCAGCAGATTATCCAGTCTTATGGTACACAGATAACTCATTTCATAAGCGAACCGGACCGGGGAATTTATGATGCCATGAACAAAGGATTGAACCTGGCGTCCGGTGACGTTATTGGCATTCTGAATGCGGATGATTTTTACAGCGACACAGAGGTGGTTGCCGATGTGGTCAGATCCATGACTGAATCCAGGGCCCAGGCCTGTTACGGAGACCTGGAATATGTGGATGAGGCAGACACTTCGAAGGTGAAAAGAAGATGGGTAGCTGGTGAATACAAGGCGCAATCATTTTTATACGGATGGATGCCACCGCATCCTACATTTTTTATTTCGGCACAGTGTTATAAGGATTACGGACATTTCAGACTTGATCTTGGCAGTGCCGCTGACTACGAATTGATGCTGAGAATGATTCACAAGTTCCAAGTAAAAACCACCTACCTGCCAAGAGTATTGGTGAAGATGAGAACCGGCGGTGTCAGTAACAGTAGTGTAGGGAATAGATGGAAAGCGAATAGAAATGATCAAAAAGCATGGCATGTCAACGGTATGAAACCCAAGTTTTTTACGTTGTTGATGAAGCCCCTGAGAAAAATTTCTCAGTTTATTTAGGGCTTTACGCTCTTGATTCAAGGATTATTAGTCAGCCGTTAAATAACAATTTGATATAAAAATTCCGGGAATTTCATCATATCATAAAAAAGTACCAAATTTGGAGAAGTATTGTGAAGAGTAACGAAACTGATAAAGTAACACATCACAAGGGAGAATGATAAAATTATTACCCATACAGATATTAAGTGAAGGCTTGTTCAACAACATTATTCACCATGATGTTTATCAGTGCATCCTTTCATTTCTTATTGCCTGCTTTTTATCAATTATAGCCATTCCTATTATTATTAATCTATCGGGATTGCTTAATTTGACAGCGAAGCCTGGCTTTCGGAGCTCACATCAGACCGAAACGCCAACCCTGGGAGGGATTGCTATTTTTGCGGCTACCCTTATCTCCTACTTCTTATGGCCCCATTCAGAAAACATAGTAGAATCCAATCTGATCAATCTCTCGATGACCGGCGTGGTCATCTTGTTTTTCTTAGGTCTTAAAGATGACATTCTGGCGGTGGATCCCACCAAAAAGCTGATCGTACAGATATTTGCATCCATGATCCTTGTGGCGATGGGTAATTTCAAAGTCGATAATTTTTACGGAATTTTCGGCATCAATCAGATTCCCGACCTCGTCAGCATACCCCTTACCATATTTATTTTTATTGCCATCATCAATGCCATCAACCTCATCGACGGCATCGATGGTCTGGCGGGAGGTATCAGTCTCATTGCAGGCGTTGGGTTTGGAATCTGGTTTATTCTTAACGAACATTTTTCATTTGGATGCCTGGCATTCTCTATGTCCGGTTCGTTGTTGGGTTTCCTACGATTCAATTTTTCTAAAACAAGCAAGATCTTCATGGGAGATACCGGCTCATTGATTGTTGGATATCTATTATCCATTTTTGCAGTGGAATTTTTATCTCTGAATGTTGGCTACCTCTACGATCCCAATGCATATTTCAATGCACCCATCATCGTGATGGTTCTTTTGATCGTTCCCATTTTTGACACGCTTCGTGTGTTTATTGTCCGAATCGTTAAGGGAGGATCTCCGTTTGTTGCTGACCGTAATCACATGCACCACATTTTGCTTGATAGTGGCCTAAACCATTTCTGGGCCTCTTTCACTTTGTGGATGGTCACCATCGTAAACACTTCACTATTCTTCGCCTTTCACGGCGATATCAGTAACACGGCATCTTTTTACATATACATCGGCATGTTTGTCATGTATATGGTATTCGCCTATTTCATGAAAAGGCGTGCTTCCTTTAACTCCCGCAAAAAAAAACTGATGAGTAGCCCCTCTTTCAACGACGAGAATATTTCGCCAACGAAAAAAGTTCTCAAAGATTTGTGAACCAAAATTCCCCTTCATATTAAGTCCTAAAATCATGGCGTTGCCATGAATGTTTGTACCTTAGCAACAAAAATGGTGCTACCGTATGAACAAGAAAATCAGAAAAGAAGACGCGCTTTATTACCATTCCAAAGGACGGCCTGGTAAAATTCAGGTTATTCCCACAAAAGAGTACAATACGCAAAGAGACCTTTCCCTGGCCTATTCACCCGGAGTAGCCGAACCCTGTCTCGAAATCGCTGAAAATGTTGAAGACGCTTATTTATATACTGCCAAAGGTAATCTTGTAGCAGTCATAAGCAACGGTACAGCTGTGCTGGGGCTGGGTGATATTGGCCCGGAAGCATCCAAACCCGTTATGGAAGGCAAGGGTTTACTTTTCAAGATATACGCCGATATAGACGTTTTTGACCTGGAACTTAATACCAAAAATGTTGATGAGTTTGTCAGGACGGTAAAAATTCTGGAACCAACTTTTGGCGGAGTAAATTTGGAGGATATCAAAGCGCCCGAATGCTTTGAGATCGAGGAAAGACTTAAAAAGGAACTGAATATTCCGGTCATGCACGACGATCAACACGGAACTGCGATCATAAGTGCTGCCGCCATGCTCAACGCTTTGGTTCTGGTGAAGAAAGATATCAAAGATATACGTGTTGTCGTTTCCGGTGCCGGGGCATCGGCTGTATCATGTACCAAGCTGTATATTGCCCTGGGTGCTGATCCACAAAACATTGCCATGTTTGATACCAAAGGGCATATCAACAACGCCCGGACGGACCTCAACAGCATGAAAAAGCAATTTGCGACCGATAAAACGTACGCTTCCCTTGAGGAAGCAATGGTTGGATCGGATATATTCCTGGGCCTTTCTACTGCTGATATCGTATCCAAGGATATGGTAAAATCCATGGCCAAAGACCCGATTGTATTGGCTATGGCAAATCCAAACCCAGAGATCCCCTACCCCGATGCGGTTGAGGCCCGGGAAGATGTGATTATGGCAACTGGCCGGTCAGATTACCCCAATCAGGTCAACAATGTGCTTGGTTTTCCCTACATTTTCCGTGGTGCGCTGGATGTAAGGGCTACTGAAATAAACGAGGCCATGAAACTGGCGGCGGTATATGCGCTGGCCGAACTGGCCAGAAAACCTGTTCCGGACATCGTAAATCTTGCGTATAATGAGACCAATATTGTTTTTGGCAACAAATACATCATTCCGAAACCCGTTGATCCCCGGTTGCTAACCACCGTGGCTCCGGCAGTCGCCAAAGCGGCTATTGAAACGGGAGTTGCCAGGAGAATTATCACCGACTGGGATGCCTATGAACAGGAACTATCCAGCCGCCTGGGAATGAATGAGCAAATATCCAGAGTGATCATGAACAAGGCCAAACTTGCCCCCAAAAGGGTGGTTTTTGCCGATGCTGAAAACATCCAGGTACTCAAAGCTGCGCAACAGGTACGTGATGAAGGGATTGCCTTTCCAATTTTACTGGGTAATAAGGATACCATTCAGAACCTGATTCGGGATAGTAAACTGGATCTGGGCGATGTGGCCATTGTTGATCCCCGCTCTGAAGAAAACGAGAAGATGATTGACGCATATGCAGCTAAACTCTATGAAAAGCGACAACGCAAAGGCTTAACGCCAATTGAGGCTCGGCGCACCATCTATTTCAAAAGCTATTTCGGGTCCATGATGGTGGAAAATGGGGATGCGGACGCATTTATTTCCGGTCTCACAAGGACTTATCCCGACACCATCCGACCGGCCCTGCATGTGATCGGGAAACAGGAAGGCGTAAACAAGGTTGCGGGTATGTACATACTTTTGACGCCAAAAGGTCCCCTTTTCTTTTCAGACACGACCGTTAATTTTGACCCAACTGTGGACGAAATTGTTGAAATAACGGAACTCACAGCAAGGGCGATTGAGCGCTTTAACATTGTGCCCCGTATTGCACTCGTTACCTATGCCAACTACGGAAGTGCAAGCGGAAAAGATGCTGACAAAATGAGTGAGGCCACAAAAATTCTCAAAAAACGAAATCCGGGAATGATTGTGGAAGGTGAAATGCAGGCTCACCTTGCCTTTAACACAAATCTATTACGGGAGAATCATCCATTCAGTGATCTTGTTGACGGCGGAGCCAATACGCTCATTTTTCCCAACCTTTCGGCAAGTAACATCGCTTACAATTTATTAAAAGAAGCGGCAGAACTCGAAACGATAGGACCCATCCTTTTGGGTTTAAAAAAACCGGTACACGTATTGCAGCTGGGAAGTTCAGTGAGGGAGATCGTAAACATGGTCGCTATTGCAGTTGTGGAGGCTCAGATGAAACAGTAAGTTTAACTTACCCAGATGGCGCATGATTACATTGCGCACACAGATTAATTGCTACTCAATCCCTTCATGGCTTAGTAAGATTAGTGAAAGCCGCCTGATCCGGGCGGCTTTCTGCATTCCTTATCCATCAATTTATCAGCAGCGCTTCTGTGAAGTTTTGCACCAAGCATACCGAGCAGGAAAGCCATGCTCCGATGGAATATTTATCTCAAATATTTGTCTCCTCCTTTTCACTTAATGACCTAAATATTAACCTGACTGAATACAAAATGAGCCTATCCGATCGTTTCAAAGCTAGGTAAACATCTTTTTCTGTACCCGTCATGAAAACTTTATACGTTCTCCTTCTACTTGTCTTCATCACTTTACCCAAGAGCTACGCAACCCATTTGTTGGGTGGTGAAATCAGAGCAGCTCACGTATCTGGTCAAACATACAAAATATCAGTTCACCTACAACTGGATAGAAACACGGGTACCAATGCATCCAATGCCATGCAATCGGTAAATGTTTGTTTTGGTGACGGACAGACCAGTGAGTTTCCCCGGGTTTCAGTGACAAGCCTATCAGAAGAACTGATGCTGAGTGTTTTTGAAAAGACTTATACGTATCCTTCATCCGGGACGTTTCAAATCTCGGCATCTATAAACGCACGTACCGGTGGATTTCTAAACCTGGAAAATGCTGAAACTGAAAACCTTTTTTTATGGACGGTAATAGATACCCAGGCGCCAAATGCAACGCCAATTCTGCCATATCCAACGCTAACTGCTGGAATACGGCAAATCTTTTCCATCGACCTCCAACCGTTAGTGGCTGACAAAGACAGTGTTACCATGCGCCTGCAAGCAGCAAGCAGGCCGTCGCCGGGAACCTGTGGTGTCAGAAGTCTGCATCCTTCATTTTTCTATCCCAATGATCTGACCAAAAATGGCACTTTTAAAATTGACCAGAAGGGTAAGAAGCTTATATGGAATGCCCCAGAGCGTGTAGGACGCTATGTATATGCTTTCGTCGTGTATGAATGGAGAGATGGGATCGCTATATCCGAATCGTATCATGAGGGAACCATCATTGTCTCCGACAAACCCGGAGAACAAGTCATAGTTCCTCAATATGAATCCGCCGGGTCTTTAATAACATCGGTGCCTCCGTCTGATGGTAACTCTCCGGAGGTTTCCATGACGATTAATGCATACCCAATTCCAACCGAAGATTTCCTTTCCTTCAGGGTGAGCAGTATTAAACCTTCCACTATTCAGGTACAGCTTTTCAACTTACAAGGACAAATGGTTCGAGCCATGTTTTCGAGGGAGCCTGTCTACAGCGTGCAGGACGAGTTCGATGTGCGTATGCTGCCAAAAGGACTATACATACTCAAAGCCGACAACGGCCAGGAATCCGTAAGCCAGAAGGTAGTACGGTAACAAAAATGGAGCGACTTTATAAATTAGTAGTCTAAGAAAACATTTCGGGTCGCCTTAAACAATTCGAATCGACCAGGACTTTTTGATTTATCCACCCATCAGTTTACATCCAACGAAGTTATTTGATCATGGAATAGTCGGCTTTTCATCAGCATCTCCTTGATCATAGCTGCATGTGTGTAGGTAATCATGTGCCCGGCGTTATGAAGGAAAATGTATTGCGCCCGCTTACTCTTTATATGTTTTTTTGCAAATTCCAGATTCAACGGGTCGGCAATCCAGTCATTCCCACCCTGAATGACCGTTGTGGGCACAGTGAGATTTTCCCAGACTGGTAGCAATTTCTTGAGTTCATTGGAATGGCTGTATTTTTCAGCAGTCGCCGTATTGAAGGCGCCAGGTAAAAAAAGCTGGATGAAAGAATTTCGGCCCCATTTGGAAAACCAGTAAAATTTTTCTTTATCCGGATCAATAACCGGTGAGACCATAATGAGCTCTTTTATCGCGTCGGGCATCAGCGTAACCATCTTAGCAGCAATAGGAGCGCCGTAGGAACGGCCGAGAACAGTAATTTTTTCACTGGACCGATTTAATGCCAGCACCGGCAGCAAGGCCTTCGCCTGCGTTTCTATGGAAGTAACAAATTTTCGCTTTTTCAACCGGGATTTCCCGTACCCAACCCGGTCTACCGACACAATATGAAATTGCTTCTGAAGATCAATATCATCCATCAGATTCATGTAACCCCAAAGTGACCCGGGAGCACCATGTATCAGTAACAACATAGGTAGCGTGTCGGCACCTATGGTAGCAATGCATAATGATAGGGTATCATTCTTTATAATTTGTATTGTGGGCTTATTTTCTTTGGTCGCATAGTGCTTTCTCACCTCCTTTTGAGTAATTAGATATCTTGAAAAACACGAGCTGAGAGCCAGGCAGAAAACCAGAATAATAATCTTGGATTTTATATATTCAAATAACTTCATAGTGGTGATTGAAATGAACTGTAATGTATTCCCCAATTATTAGCAACTCCGTTAATGAATCAAGACCAGTGATACTGAACTGATGATTATTCGCCTTGTTATTAAATTCAATATACGAGTTTAACCTTTGAAATGTGAACCCGCTCTAAGTTTTATAAAAGAAATATTAAAAATTTAATTTTTCTGTCCGTTTCTTTGTTGATACAAGTCAGATGTAAAAGAAAATTATCAATTATCATCAATTGATTGTTATCCAATCCTTAAAATGAACCAAACAGAGAAATTTTTTCTGGAACGCCTAGCCGCTCAAAATAAATCTTATCGTTACAAATTGCCTTCAAGACACGAGGCCGGGCAATTTATCCAGCAGTTAATAAATTTCCTATTTCCAATAAGCCAGGATTGCCTGAACGATGGTAAGCAAAGGGATCTTTTAAAAGATTATGCCAGCTTGCGTGAAAGACTTGATTGTATGCTAATTCCGCTCGAAAAAGAACTACAACGGGATAAGGAAGACGTGCTCGACGCTGTGTTCGCAAGTTTACCGGAGATCTATGATATGCTGCTCCTTGACGCAAAATCTATTTCCGACAATGATCCTGCGGCCGTGAGTGTTGAAGAAGTCATCGCTTTGTACCCGGGCTTTATGGCCATCTCTACTTATCGGATAGCGCATAGTTTTGCGCTGTGTGGCATTCCATTGTTGCCCAGAATGCTGACAGAGTTCGCACACGGACAAACAGGTATAGACATTCACCCCAATGCAACAATCGGTCATCCATTTTTCATTGATCACGGAACTGGGGTAGTCATTGGCGAAACGACCCATATTGGTAACAATGTAAAGTTATACCAGGGTGTGACCCTCGGAGCCACACATGTTTCCAAATCCCTTGCTTCGCGCAAACGGCATCCAACTATTGAGGATAATGTTGTTGTGTATGCCAATGCTACCATATTGGGCGGAGAAACCGTAATTGGCCATGATTCGGTCATTGGAGGAAATGCATGGATCGTGAAGAGTGTGCCTGCTTATTCCCAGGTGTACCATCAGAGCAAAGTGGAAGTACGCCAACAAGCTGCCCAATCCAGCTAGAAATTAGTTCACAGACAGCTTTTTTTTCCAAATAAAAGAACGAAGCCATCTGATGACGACTTCGTTCTTTTACTACCAACAGTTTGGTATAAAATCACATAATACTTTTTATAAACCTACGAACACCTTCCATATACACGGATTCCGCCTGCGGAAAGGCGTAGCGTGGCTGAGTGGTCATGGTAATGGAAATGAAACCATAGGTAAGGCACCACCATTCATAATAGGTTTTGGTAACTGCTTCACCAGATTTGGGCCGCAGTGCGCCTATCATCTCCCACACAGGGTTGTCCTTTATATTCATAGCCTGCGAGTAAACCCTTTTGGAATCACAATAAGCTCCCTCAAGATTAAACATCACCTGAAAAACTTCTGGATTTTTAACTGCAAAATTCCAGATAGCCTGAGCTACCTCGGCAAGTTGCTTCTGTGGATTGCCAAAATGACCTTTGATTTTTAAAAATTCAGCTTGTAAGAAATCAAATCCTTCCAAACGGATTGCTTCCAGAAGCTTATCCTTACTTTCGAAATATTCATACAGAATCGGAGGGCTGTATTCAATGACCTCAGCTATTTTACGAATCGAAACGGCAGTCCACCCATCTTCACGGGCGATTTCCTTTGCTGTTTTTATGATATCGGATCGAACCTGAGTTCTAAGCCGTTCTCTCCGCTCTACTATTCCCATGCTGTAGACTCTGTTTTTTGTTGAAGTACAGTTATATACTTTCAAATATAAGGATATACTCCTTACATCTCAAGGACGTTCTAAACTTAAGTTGTGATTGATAAATCAGTATTTTTCAAATGCCCTAAACGATGCATTAAGAGCACTTTTCATTAAAACATCCAACTCAATTACTACAAGCCCGAAAATATACAGCGATGACAAGCGCTTCACTCCGGTTTGCGGCTGGAAACAATCCTTTCAATTTTCTCGGTCAGTTTGTAATTAGCATCCTGGGCACGGATCTTTGACAACCCCTCATCTCCGGGCCTCAGATTATTTTGATAAGCATCCAGTCGCACAGACTTCTGGTTGTCATTCATGTAATTTTTAAGAACCTGTCGAACCTGGCTTTTGAGCCCATCGTCCAGAATAGGAAAACATACATCTATTCTTCTGTGCAGATTTCGAAAAGTCCAGTCGCAGGAGGATAGATAAATTTCGTCATTTCCCCGGTTTCCAAAATGGAATATCCTGGTATTTTCCACATAGCGATCAATGTGCCGGCTCACAATGATGTTGTCACTGATGGTGGGTAAGCCCGGAATCAGACTACAGCTCTCACTTACAATGATGTGTACGGGTACCCCCGCTTTGCCTGCCTGGTAAAGTTTATCTATTAGCGAGTGATCTTGCAGCTGATTGATCTTAATCGTGACAAAAGCCCTGAGTCCTGCATTGGAATTGGCGATTTCACGATCAATCAAATCAATCAGCTTTTTTTGTATGGTGAATTGTGTGACGCTCAGATAGTTAAACGGCAAATATTTGTATTTCTTCGGTTCGTCCTGCGTAAACAGATATCCGAACAACAGCTCCAGTTCGTTGGTTAGCTCCCTGTGGTTGGTAAGCAGTGCGTGATCCACAAACTCCCGGCTCGTAAGCCGATAAAACCCGCCAGTACCTAAAAAAGCATAGCGCTCCCAGCCCTTCTGCACCCTTCTTTTCACCAATGCGATCTTAGCGTGGACCTTAAGACCGGGATCACTGAGTACAATCTTTACACCAGCGTCTCTCATTTTTTTGGACCAGTGTAAATTTTCCTGGATATCCAGTTTCGAATTTAATTCAACATAGGTGATCACCCTTTTCCCGTTTCTGGCAGCACTGATAAGAGAATTTAAAATAAAAGAATTAGGGCTTATTTTATACAACGACACGTGAATCTCTTTCACGTATGGATCAATAGCCGCTTCGTTAAAAAACCGAACGATCGGCTCATAAGAATGATAGGGCAAATGCAACAGTTGATCGGCCCTTTGAATAGAAGCAAATATGGACTCGGTCTCTACAAGGTCAATGCTTTGAATAGGTTTTTGAAAAGGATATTCCAGCTTCTTTGACATCTGAGGAAAAGTGGCCAGATCCTGCATAAAAATATAATCCCCCCTTTCGTACATCTCATTCATTGGAATTCCTACCTTGGAGGATAAGTACTCACGCATCTCCCTGGGCATTTTCATTTCATAGAAAAACTGCATCGGCTTCACAAAATTCCTTTTCTCCAGCTGTTTCAAAATACGTTGCGCAATGGGCGCGGGGTATTCGTCTTCTATTGATAATTCCGTATCCTTTTCTCCCCTTAAAGCGTAGCACTCTATGATATCAAATCCTGGAAAAAGAGTCTGCAGATTCTCCCTGATCACGTCTTCAATGAATGCTACATGTTTTTTCCCATCAAAATCAGGAAGCTCTACAAACCTGCCAAATGGTTCGAGGGGGACATTTACAACTGCGTAAAGGTCCTCCTCAGCATCTTCCCTGTATCTTAGCCTGGTAACCAGATACATCTCCTTTGACTCGAAAACGGCTAGCTTTGAATTTCGGCGAACATCAAGAAAAACAGGTTGTAAATACCTGAACAGCCGATCAATAAAAAATTTCCGGGTAAACGAAATATGCTCGGGCAGGAATGCTTCTTTGTAATATAAATGTACCCCCTGCTCATTCAATGCCGGTATGATCCCCGATACAAGGATGTCGTTGAACTCCCGTAACTGGTTGTCGACCGTTTCATATACGTGTTCAAGCAGTGACTGAGGGTACAGATTCAATTTCGCCCGGATGTCGCTGCTCACTTCCCTCATAGCAAGCAAGTTTGGGATTCTTGCTCTGAAAAATTCTTTTGTCTGATAGGAATATATCCCAAGAAAGCGAAGACGCTCGCGCAATGGAACCGTTTCGTCGTTCGCTTCAAGTAGTAATCGATAGTTATTGGAAAGCCAGCTTAGGTTTATATCGAAATAAGGATATGAGACATCAATCATTTAATAGACCAAAAAAGATTCGAATTTTTCTACAATATAAAGACATTTGGGCGGTAAGGATATAACTTTGCAACATAAAAATTAACGCTGTATCGGTGTGGTTCAGGGTTACAAAATTCATTCAACAAGTTTAAGTAAAAGTCATGCGCTATCAATTATTGGGAAGATCCGGCTTAAGAGTATCCGAAATTTGCCTGGGAACAATGACCTTTGGTACGGAGTGGGGATGGGGAGCTGACAAGCACGAAAGCTTTAAAATATTCGAAACTTTTGGTTCACAGGGCGGAAATTTTATCGACACGGCCAACAGGTATACCGAAGGTTCATCCGAAAAATTTGTAGGCGAATTCATTGAAAATGACCGGGATCACTGGGTTCTTGCCACCAAGTATTCTCTTAAGGATCGAAATGACGATCTGAATTTTTCAGGTAACCATCGCAAGAACATGATGCGCTCGGTAACATCCAGCCTGAAACGCCTTAATACGGAATACATCGACTTATTATGGGTTCATTTGTGGGACAATACTACCCCTGTGGAAGAAGTAATGAGAGGGCTGGATGATCTGGTTACACGGGGTCTTGTCCATTATATTGGCATCTCCGACTCGCCTGCCTGGATTGTTTCGCAAGCCAATACCATCGCCGATTTCAGAGGATGGAACGCATTCACTGCTTTGCAATTTGAATATTCACTATTGCAACGCACACCGGAACGGGATCTTATTCCGATGGCCAAAGCGCTGGATATTGCTGTAACGCCATGGGGAGCTATTGGCGGGGGTTCGTTAACCGGAAAATATTTAAGGGGCGAATCCGGACGTGTGCCCGAAGATAGCTCCAGGAGAGGTGAGCGAAGTAGTGAAATCGCCCGGGCCGTTGTAGCTATTGCCGATGAATTGGGGGTAACCCCTGCCCAGGTTGCTATCAACTGGACCCGCCACCGCAGCCAGGTAATGATTCCGATCATTGGTGCTTCGCGGGCAAAACAGCTTGAAGATTCCCTGGGTTGTTTATCATTCCAGCTTCCTCAGGAAATACTGAACCGCCTGGATGAAGTCAGCAAGATAGAGCTCGGATTTCCTCACGAATTTCTTAAATCGGAGGGTGTGAAAGAGCAGGCTTTTGGAGGAATGTACGAGAAACTGGATAATCACAGAGGATGGTAAGTGAATTTCCTCCGGCATTCCAGGCGCCAACCGCCCGCTAACTTTTCAAATACAAAAGCCAGTAGCAGTCAACTACTGGCTTTGCTTTATTATTTACCCCAGGTCTCAGGACTTTCCCGCCATGCACTCAGACGCTCCACCTGCTCAGCGGAAATGTAGTCATGTGCCAGGGCGGTTTGAATCAAAGCATTGTAATTGCTTATTACGCTCAACTTCACACCCTTTTGGTTAAAATTATCCTCAGCCAAAGCAAAGCCATAGGTAAAAATGGCAACCATCCCGGCCACGTCAATACCAGCAGACCGCAAAACATCCACGACCTTCAGTGAGCTTCCGCCTGTTGAGATCAGATCTTCAACTATGATTACAGTTTGACCGGCCTCTATCCGACCTTCGATTTGGTTGCCCATACCATGTTTCTTCGGTTCAGGTCTTACATAGGCAAAAGGCAGTTCGAGCAAATCCGCGATCAAAGCTCCCTGTGCAATACCTCCGGTAGCCACGCCAACCACAACTTCAGCCTCCGGATATTCGCGGCGAATGAGGTCGGCCAGGGCTTTTTTAATATAAGTACGTGTGTCAGGATATGACAAGGCAACCCTATTATCACAATAGATTGGCGATAGCCACCCCGAACTCCACTGAAAAGGCTTATCAGGACTTAATTTTATTGCTTTTGCTTCCAGCAACAGCTCGGCTACACGATGGGCCGAATCAACTAATTCGTTGGGCATACTATTCTTTGTTTGCTTCTTTTTTATTTTGTTGAACCAGTAGTTTGTCAATTCTGCTACGATCCATATCCACTACTTCAAAACCGAAATCCTTCCATGCGAACTTCTCACCTGTCTTGGGTATATCCTCCAGAATATGAAGTACAAATCCGCCGAGGGTATTAAACCCTGTCAGTTCCTTACGATCGGCTTCCTGCAAATTTATCTCAAAAAACTGAACAAAGTCATCGAAAGGAATCTGGGCATCGATCAGAAAGCTTCCATCTTCCCTCCTTACAATTTCCGAATCCTCCCCGCTTTCCTCAGAAATATCGCCTACCAACGCATCCATGATATCATGCAAAGTCACCACACCCAACATGCCACCGTATTCATCAACGATAATACCGTAATATACCTTCTGCTCTTTGAATTTTTCCAGTGCCTGATAGGCGCGATTACTTTCCGGCAGGTACACAGGCTCCCGGATCACCCCCGAGAGGTTCGCAAGCTGAGCCTCCAGATCAACGGCGATCAGATCTTTGACATACACCAGGCCCACCACTTCATCCACCGTATTGCGGCACACAGGATAAATGGAATGCCTGGATTCGATTATCTTGGCCTTATTCTCCTCAACAGAATCTTCTACATCGAGCCAAACGATTTCCTGTCTGTTGGTCATCAGAGACGTAACTTTCCGATCTCCCAGCTGGAAAACATTATGAACTATTTCTTGTTCAATCTCCTCAAACACCCCTCCACTGGTACCTTCCTGTATCAAACTTTTGATTTCTTCCTCAGTTACAGCATTCTCGCTTTGTTTAATATTGAGCAAGCGTATGATTAAATCACTCGAAAAGCCTAGCAGGCCGATAAACGGTGCGGTTACTTTCGACAGCAGGTTCATGGGTGTGGCCATGAATTTGGATATTGCCTCAGGGTTGGCCATCCCTAACCTTTTTGGGACCAATTCGCCCAACACCAGGGACAAATACGTGATCCCAACAAGTACGGTACTAATAGCAATGGTATGACTATAAAGACTGAGAAATGGAATCGTTGAGATAAACCTTTCCAGATCCGATGTAAGGTTGTCACCGCTATACATACCGGTAAGCAATCCGATCAGCGTAATTCCGATCTGTACGGTTGAAAGAAATCTAGTGGGTGAATTGGCAAGTTTCAGCGCCGCTTTGGCATTGGTGTCACCATTTCTGGCGGCTGACTCCAGACGGGATTTTCTGGAGGAAACGAGTGCAATCTCAGACATGGAGAAAATACCATTGAGAAGCACCAGAAACAAAATAATAAGGAGTTCCAAGAAAGTTTAACTTTTTTACACTGCAAATTTACCAATTATAATCACTGTCTGATTACTTATACGATAATTTACTTACAGCCCGACCTCATTTCCAGTAAATTTCAGAATCAACAGAGCCGGTTACCTGCACTCAAAACACCTGAATGGTGAACCCTGGCCAAGGTAAAATTTGCTGAATTTATTTCCACCATGGTACTAAACTAAACTCTTTACTTAATTTTGCCAATTGTATCACCAATACCTGCTAATGATAATTTTTTTCGACGACCGTCCATTCCGAATTGTAAGGACAAACCAGCTTTCAACGGCAGAAACAGCTCATTTCGATCACATCATTGACCTTAGATTAGAAAAGCTCCAAAAACAGGAATTAACGGGACATATTCTTTTTTTGAATACCACCGCGGCCGCGGCTATTCAGGTTATTGGAATAATCGAAAAGCAATTTCCTCAGGAACTACTTTCGGTAACGATGGCAACCCGGGAGAAATCGGATGTAGAAGAAAAGATTAAAGGCCTGTATAAAGTTATAAAGGCTTCGGGAGGTGTGGTTGTTAAAGATGGAAAATGGCTCCTTATGTTTCGGAGGAAAATTTGGGATTTGCCTAAAGGCAAGCTTGATAAGGGAGAAAATTCTCAACAGGCAGCCTTACGTGAGATTCAGGAAGAAACTGGTGTAAAGGTTAAAGTAAAAGGAAAAATTTGCACCACCTGGCACACCTACACTTTGAACAACAATCGCATTCTTAAAAGAACAAAGTGGTTTTTATGCGATTGCATCGACGATACCAAGTTAATGCCTCAGGCTGAAGAACAAATAGAAAAACTGGAATGGTTTACCCAATCCGAGGCCAAAACAATTCTGATAAACTCTTACAGCTCGATAAGATACGTTGTAGACAGTCTTAAAAAGCAGCAAGGCGCAAAGGAAAATAGAGCCTAATGGACTTTTTTCTAAGGTTAAATCACCCCATTCCTCTTCAGGATTGGTTCAGCTTATCCAGCTCTCTGAGCGAGTAGGGCAAAAAGTCGTCAACGGACTGCCCGTAGCGGTGAAGATCCCGAATGATGCTGGAACTGATAGGTGCCAAATGAGGTGATGTAATTAAAAAGACCGTTTCAATCTCGGAATAGATGTAACGGTTCACCTGCGCGATACCGTTTTCGTATTCAAAATCAGTTGTATTACGTAATCCCCGCAATAGAAAAGTTGCGCCAATTTCTCGTGCAATATGGGCCGTTAAGTCGTCGTAAACGACAACGCGCACATTTTTCTCCCTTGCAAAAGTCCTCTCAATCAACTCCTGCATCACATCCAGTGTGAAATAACGCTTTTTGGTTGCGTTATTTCCAATTCCAATAACCACCTCGTCAAACAGCCGTAACCCTCTTAGCACAATATCCTCATGTCCCTTGGTGAAAGGATCAAACGAGCCCGGAAATAATGCGATTCTTTTCATCCTGAAACTATTAATGACAATACTTCAACCACTTGTCGACCAAATTACTTTCATCTTACCTTACACGAACTTTCCGGTGTTCTTTTATGAAGAAACCAAATAGGTATTAAAAAGTCCAAAGTAGCGATGCCCGGGAATGTCTCCACATTGTTTGCTATATCTCAATGTTTTAGGCCCGGCACCTAACTGAAGGTTTGGAAAAAAACGCCCCAACTCGGTGAAAACATCAGAAGACAGGCTAACATCCCCGTAACAAAGCATCTTCACCTCCTCAGGCAGCATATTCAGCTCATTCAAAGTGAAAAGAACGATGTAAGCCAATTCCTGAGGCTGCAGGAATTTGAAACGGTTGCAAAAGACCAACTGCTGGCCTTCCGTTACGATCAAGGTGAAATAATCCTTTTCCAAATAAAGGGAAACCATTTTCAACTCCTGATATTCCGCATGACTTACGAGCGCACCGATGATCAAAGGGCTTGTGAGGTGATAGAACGAAATATCAGAAGATCCGAAGTGTGCTACAAACCAATCGTACCACGTGGTGGGGATACTGAAAACATTAAAGGCATGGACTAATGGAAGCTCATGATATAGAACCTTTTCTCCGTCATATACTGCTCGTCCCAATGCAAACGTCAGATAACTGGGTGCCGCATCGTTTTCAAAAATGACGCTTGGAATCAGACTGAATGCGTGGGAGTTAATGGCTATTCGCACATTTTTCCAATGATTGGAAGACCACAGTACGTGCCCTGTAAAAATCCTTTTTAGCTTGTCAAAAATCTCTCCCTGACTCAAAACGGCATCAAAATTATAATCTTCAAGCCATATACATTCCATATCAGCATCTCGCACAATGCAAAATCGGATACGACGCTCGTCAATCTCGATGCACAAAGTGCAAACATCAATACTGTTGGGGTCAAATGAATTGTCTCCTACCAATAAAGTAGGGATAATGTCAATTGTCTGGTTTTCTGTTTGTGCCACTAGGAATCAAATAAATTTAAAAATGCAAGATATTAGAAATACAATGTTTCTATTTCCAAATACTCACGACTGTATTAATTAGAAGCTCGTCTTCTTTGATAGATCTTCCAATTGCAATAAATCATCAAAAATGCTGTGTAGCGATCCATCTGGAAGTTTCTGAATTTCTTCCAGGCTCATAAAACGAATGGTCTCGATTATCTGATCCGTCCTTTCAAACTCCGGATCATGCCCCACATACATATCTCCCCGGAAGGAGGTTATCCTAAAAAATATTTCGATGGCATGGAGCGGCGGTTGAATAAATTCATTCAGAAACAACATTTCTCCGACTTCCACATCTAGCCCCGTTTCTTCCAGAAATTCCCTCACCAGAGTGCCCCGGCAAGATTCTCCAAACTGAACACCTCCTCCCGGAGGGGCCCAAAACAAATGATTACGACCTGGAAGGCGCATACCCGCCATCAGTATTTTGTCGCCAGATAAGCAAATGCCACATACCCGAACGCGAACGCGGTTAGCATAAACTTCCAGTAATCGCTCATCTCTCTTTTGCACTGACATTAATTTTGGAGGCGCAAAGATAACCAAGCAATCAAAACGAGCAACCCTTTATGGTCTAGGAATAAGGACTTCCTGAAATATAACTTTCCAGAGATTTGATATGTGCCTTCTGTTCACGGATTATTGCAGACACGATGTCGTTAATAGAGATTATCCCGACCAGCTTACCCTGCTGGTTAACCGGCAAATGGCGGATGTGCTTATCCGACATGATCTGCATACAATCTTCGATTTTCTGATCAGTTTCAACCGTAATTACCTTGCTGGTCATTACGTCATTAATCAGCGTATCGCGTGATGCCCGACCTTGAAGGATTACCTTGCGCGCATAATCCCGTTCGGAAAAAATACCAATCAATTCCTCGTTTTCTAGGACAAGAACTGCACCAATATTTTTTTCTGCCATGACCTCCAACGCCTGGAAAACCGTCGTTTCTCTGGTGATGGAATAAAGGGCATTGATGGGTTTGTTCGCTATTACCTGGGATACCTTCATAGAAGCTTAGGTTATTGTTGGATAAAATGGAAAACTAATATATGGATTTGCGTGATGAAAATCCAATTAAATCAAAGTATTATTTTGTTATGAATTGATGCCTTTGTTTTTTAAAATTCCTTAAAGTAGATTCGCTGTTATGGAAGCAGACCAAATATTACCATCTCAAAGATTAATCCGAAGCTTCCCATTCAAGCCAACTGAGGGCCAACTTCGTTTTTTCCAAAAAACAAATGATTTCCTGATTGAAGAAAAGGGACTGGAAAGGTATCGTGACTGCTTTCTGTTAAAAGGTTACGCTGGTACAGGAAAAACCACGATCATCAGTACGCTCATTAAAGTTTTGAAGAACTATGGATACAAATCGTTTCTGCTTGCTCCCACCGGGCGTGCCGCGAAGGTCATGTCCAACTATTCAGAAAAAGTTGCCCTTACAATTCACAAAAAAATTTACAAACAAACCGCCGACGCTTTTTCCGGAACGTTGACGTTTACCCGTCAGAAAAACTACCACGACAACACTTTGTTTATTGTTGACGAAGCATCGATGATTACGGATGATGCGGACTTTGGCAATCGCAGTCTGCTCAATGATCTCATTGATTTTGTGTTTGAGAATCCCGGCAACAAACTCATGCTCATTGGCGATATTGCTCAGTTACCTCCAGTTGGTAAGGAACTGAGTCCGGCCCTGGACAGGGACTATTTGGAAAGAACTTTCTACATGTCTGTCTTTGCCGAAGAACTTACAGAGGTTATGCGGCAGGATGAGCAATCGGGTATTCTGTTCAACGCCACAGAACTTCGTAACCAGCTCCAGCAGGAAAAACCAGCCATACGGATCGTTACCAAATCGTTCCGTGATATGTTTAAAATGACTGGTGAAAAACTGGAAGAAGGGCTAAGATATGCATACGAAAAGTACGGCCAGGAAAATACGATTATTCTCACACGCTCCAACAAACAGGCGGTCCAGTATAACGAGTACATCCGCAGAATGATCAACTTTTCGGAAGAAGAGTTGGATGCAGGCGACAGGCTCATGGTTGTGCGAAATAATTACAATATTCTGGATGAGGATTCCCCGGCCGGATTCATCGCCAACGGCGATTTTTTGGAACTTTTAAAGATCAGAAAAACGCAGGATCTTCATGGCTTCCGCTTTGCCGATGTCACAGTTCGCCTGACAGACTATGAAAAGCAACCTGAATTTGACGCTAAGATTATTCTGGATACGCTTCATTCGGCAACACCCTCCATGACATCCGAGGATAATCGCAAGCTTTACGAAAGTGTACAGCAGGATTACGCGCACATCCAGTCGAAAAAAGAACGAATGGAGGCCCTTCGTAAAGACCCGTATCTCAATGCCTTACAGGTGAAATTTGCTTACGCACTTACCTGTCACAAGGCCCAGGGCGGACAATGGAGCACGGTTTTTATCGATCAGGGGTATCTTCCTCAGGAGCAGGTAAATAATGAGTTTATCCGATGGCTGTATACGGCTATTACGAGAGCAACTGATGAGGTGTTTTTGTTAAATTTCCATCCCGAATTTTTCAAGCCGTAGTTAAAACATCCGAAATTATAAGGTCTATTCACCAATTGCTGCAGCCCTCCTGAGACGGTCGTTGATCGCACGTCCAAGATCCCGATCCGGAACCAGCTCGGCCCATATTTTATTTCCTGGTAAAGAATCGAGCTCGCGCAGGTATGAAAATAGATTATGGGCAGCTTCCTTTAAGTCTCCGTCCGGGCTCAGCAATCGTTGAACACGTACATCTACGCCTTCTAAAAACTGGTCGAATAGCAAGTAATGCGTCAACCCGTTTGCTTCAGTCGGAATATTGCCCCTGGTATTCAAAAAAAATGGTTTTCGAGGCGCATAGTGGCTTTTGAGCATCCCAGGTGCTTTTGGGTTGGATGACGAATGCGCAGTAAACCTAACCGCTCCAATTACTCTTTCAATATCTTCGAGGGCCAGCCCGCCTAGCCGGTACACAACTGGCTGCTCGTCAGCAAATCCAATAATCGTTGATTCTATACCCACGCCACATTCTCCTCCATTCAATATATATGGAATCTTATTGCCCAATTGCTCGGCTACATGATTGGCAGTGGTGGGGCTGATGTAACCAAAAGGGTTCGCACTGGGTGCCGCCAAAGGAAAATCGAGCTGACTTAAAAGTTTCAAGGTAAGTGGATGCGAAGGAATACGCACGGCAACCTGGTCGAGCCCGGACGTGACCAGATCTGAAACAACCTGAGATTTTGGCAAAAGTAACGTCAACGGCCCCGGCCAGAATCGCTGAGCCAACTGCTCTGCTTTTTCAGGAATCCTGGTTACAAACTTGACGACCTTGTCTATACTGTCCGTATGAATAATAAGCGGATCGAAGGAGGGCCTGTTCTTAACCTCAAATATATTAAGTACTGCCCTATCGTTGAGCGCATTAGCCGCAAGCCCGTACACAGTCTCCGTAGGAATGGCAACCAGCTTCCCCTGTTCCAAAAAGACTTTTGCAAGTTCAATATTTACACCAATATCAGCCAAAGTAATAATTGTTTTTAAATCCAAAGATACATAAAACGAATTTATCAGCAGTCGGAGAGGTACATTGAGCAGCAGTTTCAGTAAGATAATAGATGTTAAATCCTGTGTAATCCTTTAAAACCAGGATTCCGTTAAGCCTAAAACCGAGGTGCACTACACAGGTTAGACAGCTCAGTCATTTAGATTGTTTTTAAATAGCCGTGAAAGTTTATGCGATATGTTACTGTTATGTTTTCCGTATATATATTTATTGATTAAATAGTATTTTCTAAACCAATCCTTTAGTTATGTTTCAGATTAAAGAACAAGCTGCTGCTTTTGATGTCTGCATTGTCGGCTCCGGTGCCGGAGGTGGAATGGCTGCATATCAACTTGCGAAAGCTGGTTACAAGGTGGCTCTTTTGGAGGCCGGTGGATATTTTGACCCTAGAGATCCCAAGTATATTACGCAGCTGAAATGGCCCTGGGAGTCTCCGAGAAGAGGAGCAAATACACATCGTCCATTCGGAGACTTTGACGCCGCCTGGGGAGGATGGGAAATCGATGGAGAGCCCTACACACGTAAAGATGGCACCAAGTTCGACTGGTTCCGCTCGCGTATGTTGGGAGGCAGAACCAATCACTGGGGAAGAATTTCTCTGAGATTTGGGCCGAAAGACTTTAAAAGACACAGTATTGACGGACTGGGAGATGACTGGCCGATCAGTTATGATGATGTAAAGCCTTACTACGACGCGGTTGACAAATTGATTGGTGTGTTTGGCACCGTGGAAAATATGGACAATGAGCCGGATGGTATCTTTTTGCCACCGCCCGCACCTCGTTTGCACGAACGTTTTATCAAAAAGGCTGGTAAAATCGCCAATATTCCCGTGATTCCATCACGCCTGTCTATTCTTACAAAGCCCATTAATGACGAGCGCGGCGTTTGTTTCTATTGCAGCCAATGCAGTCGCGCCTGCCAGGCATACGCCGACTTCTCTTCTTCGTCGGTACTCGTAATACCTGCTCTAAAGACCGGTAATGTAACCCTGATCAATAATGCGATGGCCAGAGAGGTCCTCACAGATCAGTCAACAGGGTTGGCAACGGGCGTGTCCTACGTGGACCGTGAGAAATTAACAGAACATACCATCAACGCAAAAGTGGTGGTTCTGGCAGCGAGCGCCGGCGAGAGTGCCCGACTGCTGCTAAATTCCAAGTCGGGTCGTCACGAAGGAGGTTTAGCCAACTCCAGTGGTATTGTAGGCAGATATCTTCATGATTCAACCGGGGCTTCCCGTAGCGCATTTCTTCCCCATTTGATGGATAGAAAGCGTTACAACGAAGACGGTGTTGGGGGCATGCACGTATACACGCCATGGTGGCTTGATAACAAAAAACTGGATTTCCCTCGCGGCTACCACATAGAATATGGTGGTGGTATGGGAATGCCCAGCTACGGTTTTGGGTCAGGAATTGAAAACATGAATGGCAAATACCCTACTCCAGCCGGAGTAACTAAACCAGCCGGAGGATATGGAGCATCTCTGAAAGAGGATTACAGAAGGTTCTACGGGGCCTATGTAGGCATGGCCGGTCGCGGCGAGGCCGTTCCAAGCATCAATAACTATTGCGAAATAGACCCAAACGTGGTGGACAAATACGGAATTCCCGTGTTACGGTTTCATTACAAATGGACCGATTACGAAATCAAGCAAGCCAAACACATGCATGAAACATTTGAAGAGATGATTCATGCGCTGGGAGGTGTGGCAATGGGAACCAAGCCGGGAGCAGATACGGACTACGGAATAGCTGCACCTGGTAGAATTATTCACGAGGTAGGAACGGTGCGTATGGGTAACGATCCAAAAACTTCCGCATTAAATAAATTTTCGCAGGCGCACGACGCCAAAAATGTATATGTTGTGGACGGAGGTTCATTTGTTTCGCAAGCTGATAAAAATCCAACATGGACGATTCTCGCGCTTTCAATGAGAGCTTCGGAGCACATCATTGAGCAGGTCAAACAAAAAAATCTTTGATCGCTGAATAAGATCAAAGTGTATTGAGGGACCCGAGATCATTATCAGAAAGTTCGGAGTAATAATAATTTTAAACAAAGCAAGCGTTATGAACATCCGGTTCATGACCCAGCTACTAGCTAAAATTTACAGATGAAACGCAGAGATACATTAAAAGCACTAACCCTCAGCTCATTGGGTTTTGCTGCTCTAAATCCACAGGAGACGCTGGCAGAAAGCAGAGCCGCTGCCGAAGCCGCTTTGCCTGATGTTCCCGTGAAAGTACCGGGCGGCAGGCTTAAAGAAGAGGCCATTCGTGACGCCCAACTGAATGCAGCTAAATTCTTTACGGTTGCAGAAATGGCAACCATCAAGGTATTGGCGGATATTATCATTCCAGCTGATGGAAAATCAGGAAGTGCCTCGCAAGCGGGTGTTCCGGCCTTTATTGAATTTATCGTAAAGGATATGCCCGCACAACAAACACCCATGAGAGGTGGATTGAAGTGGATAGACCGGGAAGCTCAAAAGAGGTTTGGAAAGGTTTTTACGCTCATTACCAAAGCCCAGCAAATTCAGATTGTCGACGACATCGCCTATCCTGAGAAAGCGAAACCAATGTATAGCCAAGGGGTTGCCTTTTTCAATCTGATGCGCAATCTTACTGCTTCAGGTTTTTACACTTCCAAAATTGGTATTGACGACATCGGTTATGTGGGGAATACACCAAATGTTTGGCAAGGACCACCCGAGGAGGTTTTAAAACAATATGCAAAGCACATTGAATAACACCTAAAAAGAAAAAGAGCGACCTGAGATGAATTTCACGGTCGTTCTTTTTTCTTGAGATCCTGTCACCCATCGAGTGCTCTAGTACAATTTCTGACGTTGCGCTTTAACCGTTTCATCTTTCAGAAATTCATCATAGGTCATCAGTTTATCCAGAATTCCTTTTGGTCCAATTTCAATGATACGATTGGCAATGGTATGCACGAACTGGTGATCATGGGAATAGAACAACAGACACCCCGAAAAATCAATGAGTCCATTGTTCAATGCGGTAATAGATTCAAGATCAAGGTGGTTGGTTGGATCATCGAGCACCAGTGCGTTGGCTCCGGAAAGCATCGTTCGCGACAGCATGCAACGAACCTTCTCTCCTCCCGAAAGCACCCTTGCTTTTTTGAGTGACTCTTCGCCCGAGAAAAGCATTCTCCCCAAAAATCCGCGAATAAAGCTCTCATCCTTTTCATCAGAGTACTGGCGTAACCAGTCCACAAGATTCAGATCAACATCAAAAAATGAAGTCGGATCCTTCGTAAAGTATGATTTTGTGATTGTTACTCCCCAGTTGTAAGTTCCTTTGTCGGCCTTTTGCTCCTCATTAATAATGTCAAAAAAAGCACTAATCGCCATCACATTCCGGCTAACAAAGGCAATCTTATCTCCCTTGTTTATATTGAAAGATACATTCTCAAAAAGTTTCGTTCCGTCGTCTGCTGTTTTGGCAAGGCCCTCAACACGCAGAAGCTGATCTCCAACCTCACGCTCGGATTTGAAAGCGATATACGGATATTTACGTGAAGACGGCTTGATATCATCGATCGTCAGCTTGTCCAGCAACTTCGCCCGTGAAGTCGCCTGCTTGGACTTGGATGCATTGGCACTGAATCTTCTTATAAAATCTTCCAGCTCCTTTTTCTTATCTTCCGACTTCCTGTTCGCATCCTGACGCTGCTTCAACGCAAGCTGACTCGACTCATACCAGAATGAATAATTTCCTGAAAACATCTGTACCTTGCTAAAATCAATATCAACCACATGCGTACACACCTCATCCAGAAAATGCCTGTCGTGGGAAACCACAATAACGGTATTCTTGAAATCGGCGAGGAAATTTTCCAGCCATAATACGGTCTCCACATCCAGGTTGTTTGTAGGTTCATCCAGCAGAAGAACGTCCGGATTGCCAAACAGTGCCTGTGCCAAAAGGACACGAACTTTATCGTTGGCATTCAGATCACTCATCTTTGCTGCGTGCAACTCCTCTCCCAGCCCAAGCCCACTCAACAACTGAGCGGCTTCTGTCTCCGCCTCCCAACCATTCAGATCGGCAAATTCGGCTTCAAGGTCAGCCGCCTTTTCACCATCAGCATCGGTAAAATCTTCTTTCTCATAAATGGCCTCCCGTTCTTTCATGATTTTATACAGGCGCTCATGCCCCAAAATCACGGTGTCCATAACGGTATATGCATCAAATTCGAATTGATCCTGTTTCAAAAAGGTCATCCTTTCGCCCGGGTTCATGCTTACTGAACCTGTCTGGGATTCAATTTCACCTGCAAAAATTTTAAGCAACGTTGATTTTCCGGCACCATTGGCACCAATGACACCATAACAATTACCAGGGACAAATTTTATATTAACCTCATCAAATAACACCCTTTTACCGTACCTGAGTGATACGTTCTGAACAGTAAGCATCTGAAAATCGAATTTTTATGAATGAAAGTGCAAAATTACGAAATTAAGAGCGATTTTGCACCCCATTTGCTATCATATCAACGACCCGAAGCAGTGAAAGACCATTTTCAGTTCCTATTCTTTTATACTGTTCTTACTTGTATAGAAATCTATGCAGAGATAGCACACCTCACCACCCTGGTCTATCTCACCAAGCCCTTGCTTATGGTCTCGCTGGCTTGTTTTTTCATTACGTCCAAAACTTCCTTAGAACCTCGGCAAAAACAGCTTTTTCCGATCGCCCTTTTCTTCGCGCTCGGCGGTGACGTTTTGTTAATGATCAGAGGGATGCATCTATTTATACCTGGCCTGGCTTCATTTTTAATCATGCAGCTATTTTACATTTCTGTTTTTAGCAGACAAATAAAAACCAAAACCACCAGGGCTGACTCACTCCTTAGCGCTATCCCCTTTTTAGGCTATGCCATAACCCTCTTTACATATATAGCACCCAATCTCACCGATCCCGTTATAAAAGTAGCGGTGGCAATCTATGCAGCAAGTATATCGGTAATGTCGTGGCTGGCATTTCGACGGCGGTCATCTGTTTCCAGGGTGTCCTTTCTTTATGTTTTTCTCGGAGCGTTACTATTTATGGTATCTGACTCCCTTATAGCAATAGGGCGATTTATAGCACCTATACCACTAAATGGGCTCTGGGTTATGGGCACCTACTCCGCAGCACAGCTCTTTATTACCTTAGGTTTGATAAAAACAAACCAGGCCGAATAAATCGGCCTGGTCAAATCACCTTACAATACGATTACTGAGCCTATCAGGGAATGACTCTCAAAGTATGCGCTCCCTTGGCAACGTTTATTTTCGCGCTCTGTCTTTTCAATGTAGGCGCATCTCCTTTTGTCACGGACCAAAATTCTACGCCACCATTGCCTACGCCATAGTCGAAATACTCGTATACCGAAACCGCCAAATTCGAACCATCTTTATCAAAAACAACACTTTGCGGATAAATTCCATCAAACGGATAGTCGGCTACCTTGGTCAACGCACCAGTTGCCCCCAGCTTGAATAACGTTAAAGAACTTCCGGTACCGGCACCTGCCTCGCTCCATGGAGAACCACTTTTAGCAGCATTCGCAGCAACCAGCAACGTTCCATCCGGACTGACGGCGAAAGAGCCGGTGTTGTTTCCTACTGCTACCTGACTCGCTACTTTGTGCTCTGCAGCACCGTCCATTGAAAAATCAACAACAAATACTTCATTTTCAGCAGAAGACTTTCCCTGAGTACCCTTCGAATCAAGCACTAAAAAATGCTTTCCATCATTAGAGAACTTGCCAAATGAAGGCTCGGTGCCAACCTTTATCGGCTTGCCCACCATTTCAATATTCTTCAACTTACCCGCCTCGCGCATCACTTTGTATAAACCTACCTCATTGGAGTTATCCAAAATAAATGCGATAAAATCACCGGATGGATGCCATGTCAAATCAGTAATTTTGTTCGCCGTATCCAATGCAGCTGGAAGATTCAGAAAACGGGCAGGTTTACCATCGGCGGCCGCCTCTATAAACACAAGTTCTTTTCCAGTATCACCAGTTGAAATAATCAGTTCGTTCTTATTGATGTCAATGGAAGTTGGCCGCTTACCAACAGGAAATCCAAACTTTGCCTTGGGGCCAGCCAGATTGGCAATATCGACCACGTAGAGTTTTTCACCTACTGGAAACTGCGTGGACGGATCCTTATATTCTGTGACAGCATCCTCTGGACGAAGGCGGCTTTCAAGTACATACGCCAGACCACCGGTGGTGGGAACGGCGATGGACTTGGTGTTGCCAATTGCCGAATTAGAGATCAAAGCGGTTCCTAAACCCTTTGCCCCTCTCTCCACCGGGAATTTTATCGTCGTCAACTGATCCTTTGCCGTGTTGTCTCTTAATAACTTGCCATCAATAAGTGACGAGGCCGACAAATCAGCATCCGATAAAACCACAAGGCCCCGTGCATTAAAACTAATTGGTGATTGAGCAGAAGCGGAAAAGGCTCCCAAGGCTGCTAAACCGGCAAAAATTGCTACTTTTTTCATTGAAAGAAGTTTAGTTAATAGTTGAACAATCTGATAAATTCTCACGCTTACTTAGTAAAAGAAACCCTGCCCACCTCCTGAAAGGCTATCAAGGTTTCTATGTTTATTTCGCAATATAGAAAAAAACCCATCAGATGGAGAAAACTAAATGCACTTTCTGGTCTTCCTATAATGACCCCTGCCGTACTTCATGGTCCCTTCCAACCCGCAAGCCGGACATCTTACCGTGCGCTAAATCGAGTGATAGGAGACCACCGGGCACAAAAAAACCCCGATGGGTTATCATCGGGGTCCAACTCTTGTAAGAAAAACTATGCCGCTATCGACAGTGAGTTCACAAGCTTAGCCAGTTTTGATTTCTGGTTAGACGCTTTTTTCTTATGAATAATATTTTTCTTTGCCAAACGATCCAACATAGAGGAAACTGTTTTGTAAACCTCTACAGCTACTGCCTTATCAGTCGTTTCACGCAATTTCTTTATGTAAGAACGGGTAGTTTTGTGTTGGTAACGGTTACGCAAACGTTTGGTTTCGTTAGCGCGAATTCTTTTTAAAGCTGATTTATGATTTGCCATTTTATTATGATAATATTTCTTTATTTCTCAATTGGTGTGCAAAAATAGCAATCTGTTCTTATAAAGCCAAATTTACAAGAAAATATATTTCATCATCGCCCTATGTCCATTCAATGAGTCAGGCGTTGTTTGTCCGAAGCTAAATACTCTTCAAGACGGCTTTGAATTTCCCCAACAGGGATTCCACCATGTAGCTCCCCATCGACCGCCAGTGAAATCTTTCCTGTTTGTTCGGAAATTACAATGACCACGGCGTCCGTAGCTTCACTCATTCCCATGGCTGCTCGGTGACGAAAACCTAACGATGATGGCACATCCACTCCATCAGCTACCGGCAACACGCAACGCGCAGCTTTCAGGCGACCATCTACGATAATTACTGCTCCATCATGAAGTTCGCTATACTGGTTAAAAAGGGAAGCGAGGAGCGGTTTGGATACCTTGGAGTCAATCAATTCACCCGTTTCTATGTATTTGCCAAGATCGTCACGTTTATTGACCACTATCAGGGCTCCATTGAAATTGGACGCAATCGTTTTACTTGCATCTACAATTTCTTTAAGGTTTTTGGTTTTTACATCAAGAACCGAGGTTCCCATAAACCGCTTGATGAAATCGTTGTTGGTATAGATGGTGGATTTCCCGATAATAAGCAAAAAACGTCTGATTTCCTGTTGAAAAATAACAATCAGCGCCACGGCTCCCACGCCCATGAAGTACTGCAAAATGGCAGTAAGTAAGCCCAATCCCAGCCCTTTGACAACCAGGTAAAAAACATATACAAATAAATACCCTAAAAAAACCCGGCTGGCAATACTGCCTCTTACAAGAATATAAACCTGATACAACAGAATTGAAACCAAAAATACATCAAGGACATCCGTCCAATTGATATTTAAAAAACCCACATTCATAAAAAAATCAATATTATTTAGCGACTAAATTACCATTTTTTAATTCACCCCACCAACTGCCATCCATAGTTTTATAGCTTCAACTGCCGGTTTCACATCATGAACCCTCAGAATTGAGGCGCCCTTTTGCAGTGCTATGGTATTTAAAACCGTGGTTCCGTTCATAGACTCCCCGGCCGTTACTCTTAATGTGCGATAAATGGTTGCCTTCCTGGAAATCCCAACCAATAAAGGGCATCCTAGTAAATGAAATTCGGATAGATCGTTGATTAATTCAAAATTTTGCTCAATCGTTTTAGCAAACCCAAAACCGGGATCAATCATGATATCTGAAATTCCACTGGCCCTTAGCGTATTTAATCCCTGGTTCAACTCCCCGATTACATCCATTACGATATGACGGTAGTCTGTTAATTGACTCATGGTCTGAGGGTTTCCACGCATGTGCATGAGTACATAAGGAACTCCCAGTGCTGCCACAGTATCAACCATATTCACATCTAAAAGCCCACCAGACACGTCATTGACCATGTCGGCACCACATTCAACAGCTAGCCTGGCTACCTCTGAACGAAAGGTATCAATGGATATGATAAGGTTTGGAAAATTCTTGTTAATCGGTTCAATAATGGCACCAATTCGCTCGCATTCCTCAGCAACCGAAATATCCTCAGCACCTGGCCTGGTAGAATAACCGCCAACATCTACAAATTGTGCCCCTTCTTCTTCCATTTCCCCCACCCGATCCAATACCGCAGCCAGCGACAAAAAACGGCTTCCGGAATAAAATGAATCCGGTGTAACATTCAGAATCCCCATAACCCGAGGCACCGACAGATCCATCAGCTCCCCCCTGATCTTGAGTGTTTTTTTACTAACTTGCGGCATAAAAATAAATTTCAAATAGACCAGAATCGCGTGAAACCGACAGAATCGGAATATCAGGAAATCATTCAGTATTGCCAAGATCTTTTTACAAAAAAAAATAAGGACTACGGAACTTCGTGGAGGATATTACGAATACCTTCCATCACAGATCAAATATTTATTAAGGCGCAACGCATCAGGACAATTCAGGAGAAGGGGTTACAAAAAGTAGAAGACAACATTGCTTTTGAGTTTGTAGGGATCATCAACTACTGCGTGATGGCGCTTATTCAGATAGAGTTGGGTAACAACCAAACAGAACTTGCGCCGGACGACCTCACAAATCAATATACCGAACAGGTTAAGGAGGTTAAAGAGCTTCTTTTTAATAAAAATCATGACTACGGTGAAGCGTGGCGCAACATGCGCATCAGCTCCATGACAGACATTATCCTGATGAAACTGTTGCGAATAAAACAAATTGAAGATAACCAAGGCGTTACACTTGTTTCTGAGGGTATTAAGTCGGGATATCAGGATATGATCAATTACTCCGTTTTTTGTCTCATTAAATCCAACGGCCTGAACACCAACTAAAACTGTCGTCGTAAGCCAGCTCAATCCATTTGCACAAATACAATTTTCAATGAAAATATCAGCTCAGATCTCCCGCCTCATCGTTGGCTTGTTATTTATATTTTCAGGACTGATCAAAATAAACGACCCCGTAGGAACCGAGCTTAAGCTCGAGGAATACTTTGAAGTCTTCGCTGCCGATTTCTCCTATTTCCATGATCTATTTAATGCGCTAATTCCGCTCTCGTTATACTTATCCGTATTTCTGTGCACGGCAGAAATTGTTCTCGGTGTAGCCCTTCTGGTAGGGTACAAGCCACGAACCACCACGGTGCTATTACTTCTTATAACAGTATTCTTCACATTTCTTACGTTTTATTCGGCTTACTACAACAAGGTAACCGATTGCGGCTGTTTCGGAGACGCAATCAAGCTGACGCCCTGGACCTCTTTTGGTAAGGACTTGTTTTTGCTTGCCCTAATTTTAATACTTGTTTATTACCGAAAAAAAATCAAACCGCTACCCACCGGATTCATCGTTGTCCTTGCCACCTTGGGTTCGCTCGGCATCGCTGTGTACGCCATTCGTCATTTACCCCTTATCGACATGCTACCTTACAAGGTTGGATCCAACATACCGGCCCAAATGAAGCCATCGGAGCCTCTGCGTTACCTCTACACTTTCGAAAAGGATGGAAAAACGCATCAGTATGAGCAATACCCTTCGGACACTACACTAGTGTTTAAGGACATGAGCGTAATAAACGAAGACGCCAAACCTAAAATCACGGACTACAAAGTGTGGAATGATGAAGCCGATTTTACGCAGTCTACGTTTGAAGGGAAAAAGCTGTTTTTGATTCTGAAAAATTTCAATGACATAAATACAGCTGCTTTACCCGACATTCGTAAACTTGTGTCAGGTCTTAAGGTAGAAGGAATTGAGCCTATCATTCTTACATCCGGAAGCGGCGCAGAGACAACACAGTTTCTTCGTGAGCATCAAATATCTGTGCCTTTCTACTATGCCGATGCAACTGTACTTAAGACAATCTCGCGTTCCAATCCTGGAATCTGGCTCTTGAAAGATGGGACAGTCAAAGGGAAGTGGCACTATAACGATACGCCTTCTGTCCGGCAGGTTGCGGATTTGGTCAGGTAACCCATTACAATACTGAATAATACAAATCACACCAATTTCTCTTATACCTATTGCTGATCCCGACGGGATTGGAAATTGCCGGAAATGAAAAATATAATACTTGTCGGAATGATGTCTTCCGGAAAATCTACACTTGGAAAAAAGCTAGCCCGCATGATGGGCTATCGATTTCTCGATTTGGACAAATTAATTGAATCAAGAGAGGGAATGGCTATTTCCCTTATCTTTTCATCGAAAGGGGAGCCGTACTTTCGAAAACTTGAAAGCGAGGTTTTAAAGGAAATCCAAGCTAACCGCGGTATAATACTGGCATCTGGTGGGGGCACCCCCTGCTTTTATGATAACATGCAGTACATCAATAACTTAGGCATAAGTGTTTTTCTGGATATACCAGCATCCGATCTGGCCAAACGGATTGAAAATCACGGTAAAGACGACAGACCCATCCTATCAGGCGTATCGTCGCTGGAACTAGAACTAAAGCAAAAAATAGAACAGCGAATGCCATTCTATTCTCAAGCGCAACTTACAGTACAAGGCCAAACCGAGGCGGGGGAATTGCTCAGGTTAATAAAACCTTTAATTTAAGTGTGATTTATACCTTAGCAGCCAAGTTTTCAGAACAAGAAACCAACGGTAAGAACCACATTCGTAATCTTATTGTCGATTTCGGCAGACGAATAATCCTGTTGATTTTGCAATACGTAGGGCGTGTAGGCGGATTGAAAGCTCGAAAATGTGCCCGCTATATCAGCAAAAAAACGATTCATACGGACACCTAATCCCGCCGAATAGATCAATTTATCCCGCTTAATGTCATCAAACTTTTCCTTGGACGGATCTGAAAGGTATGCCAGACCAAGCCGTGCCCTAAAAATTCCGGCCCGATACTCTCCCCCAACTCTTGCATTAACCACATTTCGGTAAAGATCCTGCACCTCTGATTTTGTTTCATCCTTAAAGCCCTGGTTTTGCTGGCTGTTTTGATAGTACGATGAGTTAGCTCTCATACCGGAATATCCTACATACTCAACGGTTCCACTAATAAATCCACTCCTCCCAACAAAAAAGGTAGCGCCTGCGGAGCCTCTGAACGGGCCTGTCATAGAATACTGAAACTCATTCGGTTCCAAAGCTATATCTGTATCAATTGGCCCAACATCCTGCCCCTGCTCATTCTTAATGGAGCCGGCTATGTAATCTGCACGTACATTTTGGTTGAAAATTTCACTGCTGATTCGTGCAAAAGTGGGTGTGGACAAGGATCCGCCCAACTGCACTATTGGTGACACCTTGTATATGACGCCCAGGGTCGCATTAATCCCATTGGATCTCACGGTAAAATCTTCATCCAGAACAGAACTTCTAAAAACGGTGCCATTCACGTATGTATCCTGCAACGAATGCATAAAGGAATATTTCACGCCCGTAAAACCTACTGAGCCACCTACATACAGCTTATCGTCATAATTTCCGCCATAGGAGATTGACCATTGAGAGTGTGATCCTTCGGAATCAAAAATCCCGTCCTGTCTGGTGGGTTTATCGCGGTCATCCCGAACATAGGTCTTACCTGTTGCCGTAGTAGGATAGATCATCTGAAGGCCAAAGTAAGCTTCATCCAGAAAATTATATCTACCACCATTGGCATCATACTCATCATCGTAATCGGCCGCTGTCCAGCCCAATCTATTAGCATCTTCCACAACCTTATCCACATATGCGCTGCGGTTATTCAGTCCCCTGTAATTAAATGAATTCTGGAACGACTGTTGTCTGGAGTATGAAATCCCTAACGAAGTCCTCTTCCATTTCCTTTGAAAGCCAGGTTGACTTGTGATGACCAGAGAAGCCTGCGTAAGGCCACCGGTCGATTTACCTGAAGAGGTCATCTGATCAATGTAATTGGTGTTGGTATTTACATTGGTGAATACAGGACTGAGCGTAAATTCGGATCGGTTATAAAATCCCAGACCGGCCGGGTTTCCACTAATTGAACTTGGATCTCCACCCAGTGAGGCGTGATTGCCTCCAATGGCCTGAAAACGTGCCGATCCCGCCTGATTTATCTCTGAATATCTAAACATGTCAGATGCATATTGTGCGGAAGCTGAAACCGACAAAAACAGACCGAAAAGCATCCCAATTCCAATGACTATTCTTTGCATGGCTGATTATTATCTAATTAAAATTACTGGATATTAAACGAAGACCCTGCAAAAATATGACATTTTGCAGGGTCAAAATATTTCGATTCTAGAATTATTGTCAATTATCTTGGTCCACGTGACGAAGAACGTGCTCCTCCACCAGAAGAACCTCCACCACTTGGTGCACTGTAGCTTCTTGACGGTGCGCTGTATGAAGGCGTTGGCGCGCTGTAGGTATTGTTACTACGCGCAGGTGCCCTGTAAGATTCGGTACTTCTGCTTGGTGAACTGTAAGTACTGTTGCTTCTGGAAGGAGCCGAGTTATAGTTCGACTGGCTTCTTGCCGGTGCTCTGTATGCGGGAGCTGTTCCTGATGCGTCATAAGCGCCAGCGCTTCTTGAGGACCTAGGTGCAGTGTAGTTGCGTACTCCCTCCGCTGCAGAATAATTGGAAGCATTCGACCTTGGGCGCGCGTAGTAGGTATTATTCGCGTCACCAGCGTTATAACTTCTGCCGCTACGTGAAGCGTTTGAAGCCTCCGCATTGACCCGGCCAGAACTGTAACCGGTAGAACGATTAGATCTTGGAGATCTGTAATCAGATCCATCTACCGATTCTGCGGAACGCCTACCGTTTCCGGAGTTGACATTGGAACGTGGCGTATTCACAAACCCGTTGTTGTAACGATCGGCTCTTCTTGCGTTTCCACTAGTTGCCGTGCGCGGACCGAACGAACGCGTCAGACCCGGACGTTCGTAGTTATTGACCACAATCACAGGCCTTCCATAACCACCATATCCGTAACCACCGTAGTAATTGTTGAACATGCCGAATCCACCGCCGTAAAAACTATTGTATCCAAATGGATCATATCCAAACGGACTATAACCGAAAGCGTCGTACATACCTCCATATCCCCATGGCGAGTATCCGTAAGCAAGCATAGAACCCATTCCAAAACCCATGTAAGGACTCATTCTGAAACCACGACCCATTCCGAACATGAAACTCATGCTGCTACCGGGGAAGAACGAACCGAATCCGTTGTAACCAAAATTATTGTAAGGATTGGAAAACCGTGTAGCCTGATTGTAACCATCAACGAAACCAGCATTATATCCTACCTCGCTGGATACCGCACGCTTTACACTTGACGCAGCCAGATAGGATTCATCATAATAATCCGCAGTACCCTGCGTATTCTCGTAAGACTGCTGATAATCCGGATTATTGGATCGGGCATAGGAATCATCGGGATCTACATTCTTTCGTTCCACCTGAGCCGGACCTGAATTTCCACCGTATAGGTCATCATATCCCGCACCGGACCCGGATATGTACTGATTGGTTGTGCAACCTCCCATTCCAACGAGCACCAACAGTGACAAATATTTTGTTTTATTTATTAACATGGCTTAAAACGGTTAAATGTTTGTTGCTAATATACCTGATATTTCTTGCAACTAGTAAAGAAACAGCAATAAAGTGGTATTAATTCCAAAGTTAACATAAAAAACTATCTTTGCAAATTCAAAAAACCGCTGGTTACTGACCACGGAAAACTCCATATTTATTTAAAATTAATCCCAATAATGAGTAAAGCCTTGCCTACCCGAAGTGAAAACTACTCCGAATGGTACAACGAATTGGTAAAACGGGCCGACCTGGCCGAAAACTCCGCCGTTAGAGGCTGCATGGTCATAAAGCCCTACGGCTATTCTATCTGGGAAAAAATGCAGCGTGCCCTGGACGATATGTTTAAAGAAACCGGCCACAGTAACGCCTACTTCCCTTTATTTATTCCTAAATCCTACTTGAGTAAAGAGGCCTCACATGTAGAAGGTTTCGCTAAGGAATGTGCAGTGGTTACACATTATCGGCTCAAAAACGACCCGGATGGAAAAGGAGTGATTGTTGATCCTGAAGCGAAACTTGAGGAGGAATTGATTGTGCGTCCCACTTCAGAAACGGTCATATGGAGCACCTACAAAAACTGGGTACAATCGTACCGCGACCTCCCGTTGCTGATCAACCAATGGGCCAATGTTGTCCGCTGGGAGATGCGCACAAGGTTGTTTTTACGCACTACAGAATTTCTTTGGCAGGAAGGACATACCGCTCACTCCACTTCGGCCGAGGCCGTGGCGGAAACCAAGCAAATGTTGGATGTCTATGCAACATTCGCGGAAGAGTGGATGGCTCTGCCGGTGCTGAAAGGTGTAAAAACTGCGAATGAACGGTTCGCAGGAGCTGTGGACACCTATTGCATAGAAGCATTGATGCAAGATGGGAAGGCACTTCAGGCCGGTACTTCCCATTTCCTGGGTCAGAATTTCGCGGCAGCATTTGATGTAAAATTCCAGGACCGGGATGGGAAACTGGAATACGTTTGGGGAACCTCCTGGGGAGTCAGTACCAGGCTTATGGGTGCTTTGATTATGGCACATTCGGACGACGCGGGATTGGTTCTTCCTCCCAAATTGGCGCCAATCCAGGTTGTGATCATACCAATTTATAAAAATGAAGAACAGTTGGCTGCCATAGCCGAGAAAGCCAATGATTTAGCTAAGCAACTTAAAAAGTTGGGCATCAGTGTAAAATTCGATCAGAATGATGCTTACAAGCCTGGCTATAAGTTTGCTGAGTACGAATTGAAAGGCGTACCCGTACGGCTCGCCATGGGTGCCCGGGACCTGGAAAACGGAACGGTTGAAGTGGCTCGGAGAGACACTAAAACAAAAGAAACGGTTGGTCTTGAAGGCATTGCCGACCATATTTCCAAATTACTGGATAACATTCAGGAATCGATCTATGACAAGGCGTTGGCCTTCCGTGAAGAAAATACCTTTAGTGTGGACACGTTTGAGGAATTCAATAAAGTGCTTGAATCCAAAGGCGGGTTTATTCTTGCCCACTGGGATGGGACTTCTGAAACTGAGGAAAAAATCAAAGAAGAGACGAAAGCGACCATACGGTGCATCCCTTTGAACCAAAAACAAGAAACAGGGGTTTGCATCTACTCTGGTAAACCTTCGACAGGCAGGGTTGTTTTTGCCCGGGCTTATTAGCAGGCCCGTATAAGGACATAATACGATTACTTTCCGCTCTCGGTAAATAACATAAATCAAATAAAAACTATGAAGCAGGCGCAGGCAGGAAATACAGTTCTCGTTCATTATAAAGGCACCTTGCCTGATGGACAACTTTTTGATTCATCCGAAGGTCGTGAGCCTTTGTCTTTTGAATTGGGTAGCGGAATGGTCATCAAAGGTTTTGACGACGGGGTAACCGGCATGGAAATAGGTGATAAAAAAACGGTTCACATCCCCAATGCGGATGCATATGGCCCCATCAATGAGGAAATGATTATCGATTTCCCAAGGAATCAAATCCCGGACGAGGTTCCTCTTGTAGTAGGAGAAACATTAAATATGCATCAGGAGGGTAATGGCCAGGTGATGCAGGTTGTGATCAGGGAAGTCACCGACGAGCACGTGATTCTGGACGCCAATCACCCCCTTGCAGGTCAGGATCTCATTTTTGAGCTGGAGCTGGTTGGGATAGCGTAACCAGCCGAAGGCACCGTTCAAACTAATTTTATAAAATAAGTAAAAGCCGAAATCAATTGAGAAGGATCAGATTCCTGCCTCAATGATTTCGGCTTTTGTTTAGCAAATAAATACATCGGCATGCGTCGTATTTGCCTGGAAATAATCAATCAGTTATTCCGAAGTTTCAGACTGAAAAGTCCTGCCTTACCGAGCGATATTTTTAAAAGGATTTGTTTCTCAGCCAGGTCATTCAACATTCGCTCCGCACGTTTATCAGAAATGTTAATCATTTTGGCATAGGACTTTACCGTAACCGTATCATTTTCCCGAAGAAATTGAATAAGGGTTTTCACATGTCGTGTGTTTAGGATCTTTTGCAGATCAACATTTTCCGACACTTGTACCAGCAACTTGGGTGTAGGAACACTTTTGTCTTTTACCCGGATATAAACCGTGTGGTGATTTTTTTCATTAATCGCCACGTGCGGCTTTTCCAGGCTTTCTTCTACCTCAATTCTTAGAATATTTTTCCCGTCTAAAACCAGCGACCTGAATCCCAGGGAGATCGGAGGTTCAGACAATTCGCGGCAGGCCCTCTCAAGCTTTTGCAATTCTGTCAATTCCGAATCTACACCAATAATTTCCCCGCTGTCCCCTACCCCCACAAGCAACACCCCGCCCGATGTATTGGCGAAAGAAACAATTGTCTTGGCAATTTTAAAGGAACTATCAATGGTGCGCTTAAATTCAATGTTCAATCCTTCCCCTTTTTTAATCAATTGAATGGTACTTACGCTCATAGACTTTTGTGATACCTACATGAGAGAATATTTCTTACCCGGCAATGACCTAACCATCCCTTGAAATTCCAGGTTCAAAAGTAGATTCGCTAATTTGTTAAAGTGCATCCCACTTTGCCAGCTCAATTCATCCACCTGCATGGGCCCATTTTTCTTCAAAAGTGATAACACCTGCCCTTCATCCAATGTAAATCCCTCAAAACTAGGTGGAGCTGAGGTTGAAGATTCAGTAAGATTTCGATCATCAGCATTTTCGTTCAAGTGCCATCCTATGGAAGCAGCCATATCTTTAACCGAGGTAAAAATAATAGCCTTTTGGTCACGAATCAGTTGGTTACACCCCTCGGAGTGCGGGCTGTTCAAGCTACCCGGAACCGCGAAAACCTCTCGATGGTAATTCTGCGCAAACTCAGCTGTGATCAGGCTCCCTCCTTTGGCTGCCGACTCCACTACAATCGTAACATCACTGAGACCGGCAATAATCCGGTTCCGGGCTGGGAAACGCATAAACTCGGGTTTGGTTGCCATGGCATTTTCAGTTACCAAGCCACCCGATTCCATCATTTCCCTGGAAGTCTTTTTATGCGCTGCCGGGTAAATCGCGTTCAGTCCTCCGGCCATCACACCAATGGTAGGAATTTCATTTTTCAGGCAAGCTCTGTGTGCCGTAATATCAACTCCATATGCAAGGCCGCTCACCACAAGGGGCTTGTAGGGTACCAGTTCTTTAATTATGGCTTCTGTCACTGATTTGCCATATTCGCTGATTTGCCGGGTGCCTACAATACCCAGTGTCCGCTGCATATTGTAGCTAAAATTCCCCTGGGAATATAACACGACCGGTGCATCATATAAGGTTTTTAGCCGGGATGGATAATCACCATCCGTATAAAAATGTAAACGGCCCCCCTGCTTCTCACAATCTTCCAACTCCTTTTCTGCAAATGCAATTTTGTCCTTTTTGAGTATTTCCCGAACAACCTTGTCACCAATTCCAGGGATTTTGATCAGCTTCTTAAAATCTGATTTATAAACATTGGCCGCACCTCCGCAATAGCTGATGAGCTGCCTGATCGTTACCGCCCCCACTCCTGGCGTATGTACCAATGCGAGCGTGCTGATTCGGTCGTCTTCTGTTGAGAGAAGCATATATTTTTAACGGGTTGATGAAAAATGTAATTGTCCGTATGATCACCAAAAGTGTACACCAAAAAGCTGGCACAAATTTTGAGTATACCTTAAAACATAATTGTACCTCAAAACTAGTCATAATCTTTAAAAGCTTACATGGAAAAATTATCAGAAGTTGACACAGAAATTGCAACGAAGTTTGAAGGAATGGGAGCCACATGCCACGAAGAAGGTGTTTTTTTCAGGGTATGGGCACCGCATGCTGAACAAGTCTCTGTTGTAGGCAGCTTTAATGACTGGAACCCGGACGCACATCCCCTTATTCAGGAAGAAAACGGTCATTGGGGCAATTTGATAAGCGATGCAAAAGTTGATGATGAATATAAATATTACCTTAAAACCACGGCAGGAGATCTGCAAAGAAACGATCCGTATGCTTTAAAGATGACCAATTCGGCCGGAAATAGCGTGATCTACGACCAGAGTGCCTTCGATTGGCATGGGGATGTGTTTCACATTCCGGCATGGCACGAACTGGTAGTTTATGAACTGCATATCGGTACGTTTAATGCCAAAGAAAAAGACCAGGTGGGTACGCTTTACACGGCTATAGAAAAACTGGATTATCTGAAGGGCCTGGGAATCAATGCTGTTGAATTAATGCCCTGTTCTGAGTTTGCAGGATCAAGATCCTGGGGATATAATCCCGCAAACCCTTTTGCAATAGAGTCGGACTATGGAGGCCCGGATGGACTTAAAAATTTCGTAAAAGCTGCTCACGAAGCCGGAATTGCGGTTATTCTTGATGTGGTGTACAACCACTTCGGTCCATCCGATATGGATCTTTGGCAGTTTGATGGATGGCATGAAAACGATGGGGGTGGTATTTACTTTTACAATGACTGGAAGTCCGATACGCCCTGGGGCAGTACAAGGCCGGATTTCGGCCGAAAGGAAGTTCGCGACTACATCCATGAAAACGCGATGATGTGGCTCCGAGATTATCATATTGACGGGTTAAGAATGGACATGGTGCCTTACATCCGGAATGTGAAAGCAGACGGCAATCCAGGCAACGACATCCCTGAAGGCATTACGCTGATGCAATGGATCAACAAGGATATCTCTGAGCAATTTCCCAACCACATTACCATCGCGGAAGACATGCATTCTTTGGACTTCATCACCAATTCTGTGGAGAACGGAGGTATGGGATATGGATCTCAGTGGGACGCAAAATTTGTTCATGCTGTGCGGGACGCCATCATCACACCTAATGACTCCGACAGGGACATCAGTTCTGTATCCGAGGCAGTGCAGTCGCGCTATAACCTGGACTCGTTTCAGCGCATAATCTATACCGAATCTCACGATGAAGTAGCCAATGGCCAGGCCAGAGTGGCAGAAGAAATTGCAGACGGGGATGTGAATAACTGGTATTCTAAAAAGAGAGCGGCACTGGGCGTGGTATTGGTAATGACATCGCCTGGCATACCGATGGTGTTTCAGGGACAACCTTTGCTTGCGGATAAATGGTTTTCAGATAACGACCCGATTGACTGGTCGAGGCTGGAAAAATTCAGCGGATTCGCTAACCTTCATCGTGATGTCATTCATCTGAGACGTAACTGGTTTGGCGTAACCAAAGGCTTACAGGGACAACATGTTCAGATCCTGAGAGAAGACAACGATAAAAAAGTCCTTGTGCTTCATCGTTATGCTGATGAGGGGCCAAAGGACAGTGTGCTAGTCGCGTTTAATTTCTCACACGAGACCTTTGAAGATTATAAAGTAGGACTACCACGAGGGGGCAAATGGCATCTCCGATTCAATAGCGATCTCGCAGAGTACGACCCGGATTTTTCGGATCAGGCGGTATTTGATCTGGAAACAATGGAAGGCGAATACGACCAATGTCATCATTATGCTTCGTTGCATTTACCTCCGTATACCGCTTTGATTTTCTCCCAAGAAGATTGATAAGTATCGGGAAAATAATTTCATGATAGAGTCCGTCTTCCACTGAGGAGACGGACTCTATTTGTTCAGGCTATTCAATAACTCTGAACAACCGATCCCAACGGATTTTATGAAAAAAACGCGTAGGATCGGGATCAATCGACATCCATACAAATACTGCTTTGCCCACCACATGATCCTTTGGCACAAGGCCCCAATAACGGGAATCGGCTGACTGATGGCGGTTATCCCCCATCATAAAAAAATAATCTTGTTTGAAAGTGTATGATTTTAAAATCACACCCCCACTTTTAATTTCGCTATCAGATACGGTGATGTCATCATTACCTTCATAAAATTTGATAACCTCCCCATAAAGTGAAACATTACCAGGCGAAAGGTTGATTTCCAAACCCTTCCGGGGAATGATAAACGGGCCATACTGATCCTTATTCCATCCGCTCGTGGCCGGAAACAAAAATGGCTCTGCCTGCCCCTTCGCTGAATGGATCCGGCTGATTCCTCTTACAAACGCATAGGTCCGGAGTTTTTCTGCAATTGTTTCCGTAGTGTGTAGGATATAACAAAATTCGTCATTTGCTGAAATCGTGTCGCCAAATGTTTCGGTGTAACTTGAAAAGGCAGTTACGCCATTCTTTTTGAATATATTGACTTCATTGACCGGGCCGGTAGTGGATACAAAATATTCATTTTGCATACGGACAGGATTCACGACGCGGCTTCCGTTAACGACAACCTGACCGTCGATAACCTGTAACGTATCACCAGCCTGCGCTACACACCTTTTAATATAATTGGTACGTAAGTCTACCGGATGGGGCTTAAGATCGGGCAGAACATTTCCATATTTCTGATATAAGTCGGGATGCTCCACCGGCAGATTAAAAACAACGACATCGCCCCGCTTTACCTCCGAGAAACCCGGCAACCTCATTTGAGGCAATTTTATCCAATCCAGATAAGACGGAAGAGAAGTACCCCATATGGTTTGGTGAGTCAATGGAATTTGCAAAGGGGTGGCAGGTGTCGTGGCACCGTAATGCAATTTGCTCACAAACAAATAATCTCCAACCAGCAACGTATTCTCCATCGACGGGGTAGGAATAACAAAGGCACTGAAAAACAACCACCTGATGATGGTTGCCACAACGACTGCAAACAAAACGGAACCCAACCATTCCCGAAAGGGTGACCTAGCCGTCTTTCCGGACTTTGGCCTCCTTACAATTTCCTGTTCCAGCATAATGTCTCCTATTTTCTTACAATATTAAACAAAATACCATAACATCCGAATGATAATATAAAATTTTATTTTATATAAAATAAATACTTGCTTCGCGGGATAATACCTTTGCGCAACTGCTTGTCACCACCACCGGGAAAGCAGCGTATTTCAAACTACTTTCCCTTCTTCATCACTTCACCAGGCATGATCAGCGAATCCCAACCAGACAGATCCGAAGGCTTCACGCCGACCTTGTAACCACTGAAGTTGAAGGTTGTAGGCTTGTAAGGTCCCACAAAATCAATATTCAAATCGGGTTTGATTTCCTTTTCCATTCCACTGATCCAAAAGACCGTATTTACAATCATACGCCGAAATCCGTCGTTCAAAATATCCTCAGAAGCACCATGTGTAGTGGCAAACGACTGGCCCTTCTTACCCCCAGGAAGTTGATAACTTCGGGTCCATGCTACTGGCAGAAGCTCCTTAGTATCATCTGGCTTGGAAGAAGGGGTCATGCCATTCAGCACTTCGCCACGTGCCAGCACGGTCCCTTTGGGGTAAGTGGTATATGCACCTGATTGCACCCACATGTCCCTTACTCCCTTCATAATAGGGTGTCCCATCTCTTTCTCCTCAATGATCAACCTGGACGACTGCTTGTGATTGGTGCCATAATGTGAGACCCAGGTTTCACCCAGTACCAACTCCCCAAATCCATCCTTCCACTCAGATAGCTCTCCTTTGTAATCCCAGCTGTAATGCGCCCATTTCTTATTGGTAAGATTACTGAACGCATGTGTGGATGTCCTGAAACCGATGACAGGTCCACCCCGCCTGAGATACTTGTCCAGATGTTCCATTTGCTCATCCTCAAAATTGGCAAAGCGCATAAACATAACGAGGAGGTCCGCCTTATCTAAAACTTCGAGACCTTTCACGTTGGAGCCACCAGGAAGTATAAAATCTTTTTCATCCAGAGCAAATATTACCGTACAGGTAAATCCATAGTTTTTTGCAAGAATACGTGCCAGTGCCGGCAGTGACTCTTCCCCTCTGTATTCATGATCCGTAGCGATGAATACGATATTTTTGCCTAATCCGGGACCATGATCACCCTTATAAACAACACGGTATTTATCGTGATCATCGCCTGCAACAGTACCGCCACACCCGGCTATACATAGAATACAGGCAAAAAAAAGTAGCCTTTTGAGAAGTAATGCCGAAAATGTGCAATTCATCTGAAACATTTGAGATATCGTTTTGTACGGTTGAAAAAGTCCGGACAAGTTCAGATATACCGTTGCCGGGTTTTCTAATAAGGTTCCAAATACTGAACTTTGCACTCCAAGTCAAAAGGAAATGACCAACGCCCTGTAACTGATGCTGAAAACGATCCCGAAGTTTGACATATGCACATTATCCGAGAACAAGGAGGAGCATATTATGGTCAGCCGATTTGCTGATTATCTGCTGGAACACCAGAATCTGGTTTTTCCACATCGTCATAGCTTTTACCATCTGGTATATTTTACTGCCGGTGCAGGTTCGCATACCATTGATTTCAACAACTTTGAAGTGCAGTCGGACCAAATTTATTTTATGGTTCCGGGACAGGTGCATGAATGGAATTTCACAGAGACTATGAGCGGTTACCTTGTTAATTTCTCTCAGGATTTTTTCCAATCATTTCTATTAAGGCCAGCGTATCTGGACAGCTTTTACTTTCTGAACGGAGTCACTGAACAAAGCGTCATTAATCTGCCCGAAGAAGTAGCCTTTAAAGTAAAATTACTATTCGAAGACCTTGTGGTTCAATCTGGTAGCGAACACCTTATGCGTGAGGATCTGATACGGGTTATTTTAATTCAAATATTCATCCGTATACAACAAACAAAGAATGGTGTGGAACCAGATCGCTCCTTACCTCAACCAAATCTGACACTTAAAAACTTCCAGAAATTGATTGAAAAAAACTTCATGCATTTAAAACAACCCGGGCAGTATGCAGACCTGCTCGCCATCACCCCCAATCACCTCAATGCCCTCTGTAAAGAACACCTGGGCTTGCAGGCCGGGGAAGTAATAAGGCTCAGGATAACACTGGAAGCAAAAAGGCTATTGGTCAACATGGGTCTAAGCATATCTGAAATAGCCTTTCAACTCAAATTTGAGGACAAATCGTATTTCACCAAATTTTTCAAGAAGCAGACAGGAATGCCACCGGAGGTCTTTCGAAAAAAAATGATTACGCAGAGACAGTAAAAAGTACCTTCCACACATATTCTCCGTCCGCCTGACAGGATTTCGAGAACCAATCAGACGTTTTCTTGTAAAGGTTTGATAAAAATGGCCAGCCACGCACGACGCGCCAGGCGGTAGAAATAGGGTGTGAGTATGATCAACACCGGTATTATGCTGATCAGGAAGTAATCCAGGTATTCCGGGAAGAAATAGTTATAGGAAAGAAAATATATAAGCATAAATGCCACATAAAACGCATAACTCATATAAAGAGCCCCCTGATAAAAACCCGGTTCTGGTACAAGGTTTTCTCCGCAATGAGGACAGCTACGGTTCATTTTGTCGAAATTCCGAAGATTGTATGCACTTTTTGCAATAAAGAAATCACCCTCTCCGCAACGGGGACATTTATTAAAAAAAACACTATGTAATTTGCTGTGTTTTGCCATGATCAAAGTTCATTGAATATGGGCGCAAGCCGCCGAACGCCTCTACCCCTTCTATATACTGCAAAGATTGAGGAATTTGATCGATTATAAAACGACAAAGAAGATATTCTGTGGTACTAATCAACGATTCAGAAATCTTAACCTATGGTTTACCAAATCCACTGTTATGCCAGGTGCGTAATCGGCTATATCTGCAATCTGCATCATGAACCAATTTCTAGTTGAGAATAGTCAACAGTTTTTTCTCCTGGCGGCAAAACCTATTACCAAACTAAGTATTGAATTACCCGAAATAATTAACAATCCTGCCAAAACTGCCTCAGAACATTATTCTACATTTCTACAATAGGGCTTAACCAGGCCTGACCTTTGTTTTAAACAATCCGTTACAAAATAACTACACCCCAAATTACCCCAAACGGCAATACCCAAAACCGGCTCTAGGTACACAGAAAAGCTCGATTAACACATTAATAATCAATATTTTACTATTAAAATTTCTATTGCACTTCCAAGATCGGCCCGGCCTCTGATCCCATTTGACCCCAAAACGGTTGAAATATTTGCCTGATACCGGTAATTTTCAACCCTTGAATAAGATAATTCTCAAAGCAACAGATTATTTGGATCATTTTATTATGTCAATGATCAAAAATACTTCTAAGCCTTTGGACTTCCTGATACGGAATGTGATGAATTTTTTTTCAGGTAGGAAATCATAACACACACAAACTTTCAAATGATAGACTCTGCAACCGGGACGATTGCATCAGGTCTAATAAAAATAGAGTCCACATTATTTTGCTTAATCGGCTAGTTGCGATAGAAACCACACGAAGTTCATTTTGAAAACCCAGCTAAGTAGCATCCGGATCAAGCGATACACAACAAACCCGATTAGTAATTTTGATAGTACAACTCAACATCATATGATTTACCTTCGTTACGTTACTTATTTTTTACCTAAATGGACCAAGAGGTTCCAACCCCGTACCTACCTACCCCTATTTCTCACATCAGTTGGGTTAAGCCTCTCAATCCTACCAGATGCTCGTGCTCAAATAACGCAACTCGAACAATCTCAGTCAAGCTATGTAGGCAGTATCCCATCCGGCCCCAAAGCAGCTTACGTAAGGGCCAGACTGGATCATAATATTTCAGATAATTCATTTGAGGCTTTCAACCCGGAAATTACAATAACAGCCTCCTTTTCTGACCAGCAGTTCAATCATGCAGGAGGAATTCAGGACCTCAAAGGATGTTTTTTTGGTGGACGCGTGAATGACAACAGCAAGTCTGTTGTAGCACAGCCTGTCTGGAGTTCACTGAATAGTATTTCAAATCCCACAACGAATATGTTCACCTCAAACCCAGTCGGAGAAATGGGCAAGGGAATGGATGTTCAGATAAATCATGGCTTCAATTTATTTACTACAGTCGAACCCTTACACTCTGAAAACAGAAACAATGATGGCAGATATTATTACAGTAAAATAACACTGAATTTCAGCCGCGCCGTGTCCAACCCCGTGCTACACCTCGTCGGGCTGGGTGAAGCATTTACCAGTCAGAATAAACTTGGCTTCTCTACGGAGCTTGAGCTGGAAAACGGATCGGATATCAGGTTGACAAAATTATCGGGTAGTAAGGCGCTGAAAGTAGAGAACAATAAAATCCTGAACGAAAGCGTAGCGATTGACGAATTGTCTTCTAGTGGTGCTGTAACGGGCTCAATCCGTGTAACTGGCCGCAATATCACCACGCTGGTCTTTAAAATATATGTGCGTGGCGATGGACGTGGATCCAGCTGGAGTGCGCATGATAAATTCTCCGGAGATCAATGGTTGATGGCCTTTTCAATGAACACTCCCGATATTTCAGGAAATATTTATGACGACGGAAATGCGCTTAAAGATCAAAAGGTAAACCCGAACGCCGGTAATAATAACGCCGGAACGAATCTAGAGGGGATCTTACATGTAAATCTGCTTAGCAACAACTCCATTGTTACTACCGCGGATGTGGGCGCGGATGGTGGGTATATTTTTCAGGATATACCGAATCCGGACTATACTTCTACGTATACCCTGGTTTTAACGAACGACAGTCGCTCCAAAAAACCCAAACTTCCTTCTGACTGGATCAATACGGGAGAAAACATAGGCGTACCCTCCGTTGCCGGAAACGACGGCGTGGTTGACGGTCAACTATCCATTGAACTGGACAACACCACCAAAGCCATAGCGAATGCAAACTTTGGGATTAACAGAATTCCGGAAAGTGATCCGAAAACAGCAGAAGCCCGCCCCAATCCAGATGGCAAGAATAGAGTTGCTGTGCCTACACTTACCGGCACCGACTGGGAGGACATCGAATACAATGGCGATAGCAAGACAAACACCATAAAAATCACATCCATTCCTGCCACGGGGAAAGGGCAACTTTACTATGACGATCAGGAAGTGCAAAAAAACCAGATCATTGTAAACTACGACCCAGCCTTATTAACCGTAGACCCCGCAGACGGAACAATGACCGTATCCTTTAAGTACAGCCATAGGGATGCCGCAGATAGTTATTCCGAACCTGCGGAGGTGCTCATTCCCTTCTATGCAACCTATGGTATTGCAGGAAATGTCTTCAACGATGCAAACGGCATGCTGGGTACACCACCAAATGAAAATAAAGTAGATGGTCCCGGGGTTCATGGGCCCGACATCGATGAATTCGAAGATCAGGACCAACCGGTTTATGTCAGTCTGGTACAGGGCACGGCTATATTGGAGACGCAGCCAGTCAACGAGAACGGATCATACTTTTTTTCCGCCAGGTATACCGCTGACGATTACAAAATAGTGCTTCATACTACAGCCAACGGAAGTAATACGCCCGCCTTACCTTTATCAGGATTGTGGGTAAATACCGGAGAAAATCACGGAGTAAATAAAGGAAGCGATGGAAAAGCTGATGGCGAACTTGCGTTTACAATAAAAAAAGAGGATGTAGCCAACCTTAATTTTGGAATAAATAAAATACCCAAAGCAGACCCACAAAACCGCTCGATACCCACCCCGACAGTCAATTCTCCTATCACTCTTGACGGCAGCAAAGGCGCTCCTGCTCTATGCGGATTCGACAAGGAGGATAAGACACTTGGTGGTTCTGGAAGCAGGGTGGTTATTTCCAGGCTACCCGAAAACGGGCGCTTGTATTACGGCGACAAGGAAATATCAACCTTAAACACCGTTGTTAGTGAGGATTTTAGTCCTTCTCTTTTCAAAATGACCATATCGAGTGCCAACTACTCCAGTGATAATTTCGATTATGCATTTGTGGATGCAGCGGGGGTACAGGGAACTTCTGCAAAATATGCGCTGAGCTGGAATACCCCATTGCCCGTAACGCTGGCAAAGTTTGAGGTATCGAAACAAGAACAAACTGCTGCTATTTCCTGGAACACGACATCAGAAGTTAACAGCGATTATTTTGATGTGCAACACAGTATTGACGGTAAAAATTGGCTGGATATTGGTACGGTAAACGCGGCATTTGAAAGCACCACACCTTTATCTTATTCACTGATTCACGAGCATCCTTCAGCAGGTGAAAATCTTTACAGGTTGAAGATCATTGATCGGGATGGTAGTTTCGCATACAGTCGGATCGTGCAAATAAAATTCAAGTTTGACACAGCGGTCACGGTTTATCCTAACCCTGCAGTGAACTCCATTTGGATAAAACTTGATAAGCCGGACAATTTCGACCGGATAAAATCAGTGAACATTGTGAACCTGGCCGGGTCTGTTGTTCTCAGCAATCCCATGACATTGAAAGAAATTAACATAGACCGAATACCAGCAGGCATTTATGTCATACAGCTTGTAGACACGAACGGAGCCATTTTAAATAAAAGACTTACCGTAAATAAATAGGTGGTCAAGTTATGTTATACCTGGTCGGGTGTTACCCAATTTATTAAACTTATTTTCGTTAATATTACCTACTCAACGTATAAAACTATTTTAATAGCTTATTTAACTCATAGAATTAACTGTAGACCAATTAAATACTTCGGATGACTTCGAAATTTCCAGATGAAAACATATTTGAGTCAAAAAAACCTATCGCAATTAAGGCGCAAACTGGTTACAAATTTGACAAAAACAATGAAACGATGAATAACCAAACTTCCATAAAGTAATAGGAAAACAAATTGATTAACTAAATAAAGGGCAAGCTTAGAAATTCTAGAAACCTAATGAACATAAAAATAATTGACGATCATTTTATATCCAGAATGGGTATAAAACATCTTATTAAAGACAACTTCAAAAATTCTAATTTTTTTGAAACAAAGCATGAGACTGTCCTGCCAGAAAACATCTCATCCCCATCGACTGACCTGATCATGATTGGCCTGACCAACGATGACCAGATCAATTTGAGAACATGGGAGCAGATCATGAATAAGAATGTTACAGCACCCATTGTAATCTACTGCTCGCAGATTAAATACTATCAACTGGTAAAGTTTTTAACCGACGGTGCCTTAGGAATATTGTTTAAAAATCAGGAGCCGGAGGAATTCGTAAGTTGTGTTAAACAGGTGCTGCAGGGTAAACGTTATATCTGTCACGAGGCACTGATCATGATCGCCGATCAGGTTATCGGTGGGAAAGACAAGTTTAAGGAAAACCTCACTCCGAAGGAACTTCTTATTGCCAATCAACTTAAAAATGGATTGGGGACTTCCGCCATTGCCCAAACACTCAACCTGGCCCTATCCGCCGTCAGTATTTCCAAGGCAAAAATTTTCAAAAAACTGGGCGTAAAAAACATTCTGGAATTGAGGGAAATCATGAATTCGGGAATCATTCAATAAGCTAACACCGTTAGCAACTATTCATAATACTTATTCGATACAAATGCCTTGTTACGCTGATAACAAGGCATTTGTATTGAATAAAGCGCTAAAATTCTGACTTTCCAGGTCACAGATTCAAACAAATGGAAAGGTTCTGACATTTCGGTAAAAAAGGGGTAGCCAACGTAAATGGAGTATTTATTCTGGCAAGAAATAATTTATATCGACGAAGTCACATTCAATAGCCCGAATCTTCGTATTGATGTACCATTATTTAGATAGATAACTTTGTTCTAGATTCAGAAATGGCCTTAAAGAATCGTCAGCTCAGAAATGCACTTTTTCTGGGTAGAAGTAGCAGGCAATCACATTCCTGCAGAAATCATTGTAAGGATATTTACCGGTGCCTGTTGCGGTGTGAACGAGCGCTAGTCAAATAATGCCGGCAGGTTCGTCAGAACAATTAAATTAACACTAGGAACACCATGCGAGGATTCAGGAAAACAATGGGCCTTGTGGCCAAACTGATAGCAATAATCTTTGTTACATTGCTTCTGGTTGTGTTCGCAAAGCCGCTTTGGAACAAATACATCGTTTATCCTGAATTGGAAAAGGATCGCACCAAGCTCTGGAAAACGTACAGAAAACCCAAGCAGTTCATCGGCAATCATGACTTTAAGGGTGTTTTACACTCCCATACCTACAGATCACACGATAGCCGGGGGCAGTTGAACGAAATACTTCCGGCCGCCAGACAGGCCAGCCTGGATTTTATCTTCCTTGCCGATCACCGAATTTCCGATCAGGATTCTTTCCCAAGAGGAATCCATGGCATGTTTGATGGAATTCTAATTGAATCTGGAACCGAGTCGCCAGGTGCAGCCATGATGGTGAATCCTCTAAAAGCTACGATTATCGACTGGAAAAAAGAGAGGAATCAGATTATTAGAGAAGTAGTAGGCGGAGGCGGAATGGCATTTTACCTTCACTCGGAAGAAAATCATGACTGGGGAAATGCAGATTACCAGGGAATGGAGATTTACAACATCCATACCGACCTGAAGGACGAAAAAAATCCGGTAAGCTTTCTGATCAATGGCATGGTTAACAGCGGCAAGCACAGACATTGGAGCTACAGGGAGCTTTTTGATGAGCAGACAAAAATTACGTCCCTATGGGATTCACTCAACAATCATAGAAAGATAGTGGGTATGGCGGCAGTGGATGCACATAACAACCAAAGCATCCGGGCCAGATATTTACCCGATGGCCGGGTGGAGTGGGTGGGATCGAATGCCAAGACACTTTCCATTACCAAACCCGGTTGGAAGGAAAAGCTTTTGCTCTCCAAACCAGACGTGGCCGGTTGGGCATTTAAAATGGAACTGGACACCTACTTTCATTCTTTCAACTTTGTCAACACGCACCTTTTCGGAGATACTCTTTCCAGCCGCTCACTCAAAAACGAATTGGTGAAAGGCCATGCCTACGTTGCTTTCGAAAGCCTTGCACAGGCGAATGGTTTCCAGTACTTTGCAACTGATGCAAACGGAAAATTGAATGCAATTCTGGGCGATTCAATTCAAGCCTCGCAGGCATATTCACTACAAGCCGTATCTCCATTTCCCGTCCGTTTTGAGCTGTACAGGTCAGGCAAGTTAATTGATAGCAGAGACAATAGTTACGAATACAAATTCTCTCCAGACAACAAGCCCGGGAATTACCGGATTGTTGCCCGGATCACATTAAGAGGCACACTTCTACCCTGGGTATATACGAATCCCATTTACGTCTATTGAATGATTGAGGAGGGGCCCGACATCGGAATTCCTTTTGCTCAGGCTGCCCTGAAATTCAGGCAACTTCATCCCCTGCGTTAGATTTGGCTCGTGAGCAGCTTTGAAAGAATAGTACATTCAAAAATGATGAAAGAACATTTTTACAAACTTTTCAAGTTCAATCACTGGGCCAATGAGACGGTAGTTGAATTTCTTCTGGAGAAAAATATTCAGGAAGATAAAATTCTATCCATTGCCAGTCATATTTACCTTGCGCAGGAAAACTGGTACTGGCGGACAGTCGGCCGTCAAACTGATCTTCCGGTATGGGACTTGAAGACATTAAACGAAATTGCCGAACAAACGTCTGCCAGTGATCAAAAATGGCTGGACCTTATTTCATCCATGGACGATCCGGGTTTTGAAGGAATTTTGAACTATGCAAACATGGCAGGACAGCCACATATGAATACTGTTCAGGATGTTTTGATACATGTCATCAATCACGCAACCTACCACCGGGGTCAAATCATATATCTCATACGTGATAAGGGCATTAAACCTCCCTCCACAGATTACGTCAAGTACGCAAGGCAATTCTTGTAACCATTTGCGCCCGGCTAGTTATTTCCGTAGCCCTTCTTCTTCTGGTAATGAAAGTTGGCAAAGCGAATAAAATTCATCCAGTCATAGGCAGTCATGTTATGCTCCCCTTCCCGGTTATGGTACCCCATCACGGACCTGATAATCGGATAGTTTTTAACCGGTGGATTTGCGGGTAGCGTTGACTTTGCCTGATACAAGTCGTACACTTTTTCAGCATTTTTCAGAGAAAGAAAAGTGCCGGTCGGGTCTGCCCAAAGATCTTTGGAGGCGTTGGTCGCATACACCGGGCGTGGCGCGATCATGGCTATCAGCATGTGCTGGTCAACCGGCAAAGAATCTTCATTATTGTTAAATTTCTTATAGTTGTTGGTAAACCAATGGGGGAAAGAGGTATTTATACGCTCAATTCTTTCTCCAAATCGCCTTCTCGCCAGTGCTGCGCCCGTATTGCCGGAGCAATTTGTTATACACATGGCAAACCGTTGATCCTGTGCAGCTGCCCATAAAGATGCCTTTCCACCACGGGAATGACCCACCACCGTCACTTTTTTTGAGTCAATATCGGCATCCCGCTCAAAATAGTCCATCACCCGACTTGCTCCCCACGCCCAGGCCCCTATTGCTCTCATACCGTTATCCATGGACAATTGCTCTGTGTACAACTTTAAAACTCCGTTTGAAAAAGTCTCCTTGTTGTCCGGAGCCAGGTCACTCACCTGAAACGCTGCTATGGCGTATCCGCTATCAATCAGCATTTCGGCCGGCCAGAAGTCACTTTTTTTATCGCGTGTGGGATCCGTGTTCTCTGCGCCGCGGTTATTGATAAGGACAAACACAGGAACCGGCAATGCAGCCTTTACCGGGATAAAAAGCGTAAGGTTAATTCCAATAGTTTTACCATGATGTGAAACTTGAATAAGCACTTTCCTGAGAACGGACTTGCCCTCCATGGAGGACTTATTTTCAGTGACTGTGAAGCGCAGGCTATCCATGGATTTGGGAAACTGTCCATAAATATTATCCTCGAACAACCTGAGAATCTGGGGCCTTCTGATTTTTTCCCAATCACCAATATTCCGAACCTGCTTGCGGTTAGTCATTTTCATCATATCAGGCAAAACATATTCAGGTACCTTTGTTTCATCGTAGTTCTGCGCAATCGAGAACACAGGAAATATCAGCAGGAGAACAACGAATCCCAGAGAACCAGAAGCCCATCTCAAGGAAACTTTATAGGAAAAAAAGTGATTGCAAATTGTCATTCCACCTTTATTGATTAAATAAACTTCCATTATTTCCGAGACCCCTGGAAATCTTTAGACATTTCATAAGTGCATCTTCTTTCGCTAACAACTACTAAAAATGCTCTGACAATCGTATAATACTATATCCACGACAATATGATCATCCGTGATGATCATCCGAGTAATAATGTTGAATTGAAGACAACAATTATCAAGGATTACCCCATTCACTGAGTTATTGTATTCCTAATGAGGTTGCTGAGCGATTCTCAAGTAAAGTCGAGTCATTTTTCCTGTAAGAAGGAAGCAAAAGAAGAAAATCTACCCATATATATCCAGTTGAAATTTCTATTTCGACAAAATATAGGCAGAAAGAAAAATTCAAGTATTGAGGTAACAAATACCTACAAATTCAAGTAAAAAAGGGAAGTCCGGCAAAGGACTTCCCTGGTTCCTATTCTGAAACAGTAGCAGCGCGTGGCTTACGACCCCGTGGCTTACCTGTATACGCAGGTTTTGGTTCGGAACTGATAATAGCTAGTTCATAACCGGTTACTCCCTCCTCATAATTAAAGAGCGAAACTTCAAAAGTATATTTAGTTCCTTCAAAATCTACACCTCCCTTTTTTAGGATGATAGCCAAAGGAATTACATAGCCCCTTCCACTTTTTGCCATTGCAAAAGTATCAGTCTGTTCAGAGGAAGGAATCAAATAAAGAAATTTAAGTGTTCTTTTTCCCTGCTGTGAACCAATCTTAAAGAAGGCTGCATCTGGCTCGATTCCCAGTTCTTCAAGTACGGGAACCGGAAAAACCAACTTCCCGGTACCCGATATATATCCGGCAGGTTTGGGTTTAGATTTCGTAACACTCTTTTCAATCTTAGGAGCATTTTCCTCAGGAGAAAAGAATTTAATGGCTTTCACTTTCATAGACAAATTAAGTTTTAGTGAATTATTAATACAAAATTATAAGATTAAGTCGACTTAGCAGAATTAACATTACATATATAAGCCCTGAAACGAAAATTATTAAGAACCAATGCATGTTAATGAGGGATTTTCCAACGAAAAACACCTGGAAGTAACATTTGACCTGGAAGTAGGACTGTGGCAATTAACAATTGAAACAATAATATTTCAAAAAAACAACAGAAATTATAAGAAACCATTCTGAAATGATTTGTATTAAGGAATTAATTTACATTATCTACCGGTGAATTGAGGTTGCTTCTTTTATTCAAAACTTAGTTTTATAAAAATATAAATCGGGAATGGATCGTGTGAAACCGTCGTTGGCTGTGAAACTGATACGAAAGAACCGTTGGGAGCAAAAAAATAATACACCGCATAACATACTCATTTTCAGTGCATTTTAATAAAAAAATCAACCTACATCACATCGGCATTTACTATCAAAATAATCGGGCCGATTTCTCTCAAGGTATACTGGATTGATCCGGGAGCCACCCTTCACGGATGTCTGGCGAAGTTGGTTATGTGCTGATTTCTAAACCTGGTTACTGAGAGAGGTGATCAGAGAACAAAAAATATTTTTTTGATATTCATTGTCCAGATGAAGTCTCTTCGATTGACATGAAGGCAATTTAATTATTTATCAACCGTAAATCATTGAATAAAATGAACAAATTCATTTTAATTTTCAGGCATGCGGATGGAAATAAAGTTGTCTCTCCCGAACAATTACAGACCTGGATGAAGCAGGCAATGGACTGGATTAGCTCGATTGCTGCTCAAAATAAATTTGTGAGTGGGAATGGACGCTCATTTAACGAAAGCCGGGTTGTTGGCCACAATAATGTCATGACAAACGGCCCCTTTGGTGACATAAAAGAAACCATCGGCGTATATATTTATGTGAAAGCCGAATCTTTGGAACAGGCGGTATAATTCGCAAATAGTAGCATTGTCGTTGTGGATACTGTTCGGAATCAACGAAATAGCCGATGCATTTTTGACCAATAATGAAACCATTACCAAGAGGTTATTCGGTGCCTGAGAGAACTTACGTTCCGCGAAAGTAGAGGTCCGGTTTCCTGGTAATTTTGAAATAACAAAACGACTTGAAACCGTCGTGCTTACTTTGTATCTGGTTTACAGTGAGGGCTATTATTCCGAATCCCGCAACAGTTTAATTCGGGGAAATACAATCTCCAGATATCACCTTGAAGCCCCCATAGCGTATCGATACACGGTAAAAACCGATAACATAGAAAAATGGAACAATATTCTTCGACTTTATGACCAGCAGCGGCAGGTAGTGTATTCCCGGTTTGCAGCGCTTGACAGGATTTACGCCTTATCCAAAATAAGCGGAGCACAAGCTGCTATTCAGGAAGCCGAAAAACTAAATATGAACACCAATCATTTTTATTTTTCTCTGCCTGGGGTACTCTATAAAGGCATTGATCCTATCCGCGCAAAAGTGCATTTTTGAACACGCACATTCTCTGGCTAAGACCACCGCGGACAAGCAGGCGATACGCCAGAAAATGGATTCGCTGGACCTACCGGATTAGACATTGATACACTATCCATTTATCCCTGTGGCAGCCGGGGTAGAAATGAAGAAATAAGCCTTCATTTAACGTAAACGACTTGCTTGACAGAAATTTCAAAAAAAATCTTTGCGCGGATGTGACCATCAGTGCGTTATGCCGTCCAAACCAGCAAATGACGCCAGTCATTCAGAGGAGGGTTTAAAAAGGGTTAGATGCTTATCTAATCCCTTTTTTATTTTAACCAAGGCAAAAACGGTTTTATCTCTCGATTGAAGTGTTTCCGAAAAGTGCTTCCCACTGAAAATATCCTGCATTTCGAAGAAATGACGTGATAATAAATCAAATTCATCAGGGATTTTATATAAGGTATGGTCAAGAAAATCAGGCTCAGATTTGCAAAACGTAAACCATGCCATTTGATATTTGCATGCCTTAGTGCTTGGCGAATGCACAAACTTCCGCAAAACCGCTATATTTAAAACGAAATTAGACTTTGGAAACAAACCCGAGATACTAAATCCCTTCTGATCGTTTATGAATCGTTTGACAATCATTATCACAACACCCATATACGCATGATCAAAAGGCATTACAATCTCTCGCTCGCAGACGATGATTTTGATGACTGTACATTTTACAGAGAAAAGCCGAAAGAACTGCCTTTCCCCGTAAAACGCAACATTGTATATCGATGGAATGCTTATTTTAGATCAAAACAAACCTCATAATGAACCCATTACCCATCTTTCTCCGCGTCAATGCCTCCCGAAGTGATAAACCGAATTCATGAAAGTGTTTTAAATTATTCATCAAAAGCCCGGAGAGTATTCACAGTTGGAGAGGGCAAATTCATGATACCATCAAAATGGTTACGCAAAAGGCGGAAAGAAAAAATTTTGTTATTCAGGTTCAACCTTAAAAAGAAAAATTTCAATGTCATTCCAACGCCCTGATTACAACTCACATTTTCTTTCAGGAGGTGGTGAAATGGGTGAACTGATCCGAAAAAAAGATTGGGCTCAAACAGATTTAGGACCTCCGGAATCCTGGCCCCAAAGTCTTCGAGCTACACTCCAGATTATTCTTCATTCGCAATTTCCGATGTTCTTATGGTGGGGACCGGAGTTACTCTGCTTTTACAACGACGCTTATAGAAAAAGCCTGGGACAATCCGGGAAGCACCCTTCCATACTGGGAATGCGGGCAGAAGACGCCTGGAAAGAAATCTGGGATACTATTAAGCCACTCATAGACGTAGTACTCAACGAGGGTGAGTCCATATTCAGAGATGATCAGCTTATACCCATATTTCGTAATGGGAAAATTGAGGAGGTTTACTGGACTTTCAGTTACAGCCCCATTCATGACGAATGGGGAAAAATACACGGCGTTTTGGTGACCTGCGCCGAGACAACTGAAAAAGTAGCAACCAGGAAGAAGCTCGAAGAAAATCAGCAAAAACTGAACGTAACCATGGATGCCAGTGAACTGGCTGTATGGGAGCTGGATTTAAATACCCAAAGAGCCACCTATTCCGAAAGATATCCCGTATTGCTTGGATATCCTAAAGGAACGGTGCTCACGCATCCGCAAATCCTCCGGCATCTCCACCCTGACGATCTGCCTATCAGGAACAAAGCATTTGAATTGGCACTGTCTACCGGTGTCCTCGCCTATGAAGCCAGGATAATCTGGAACGATGGATCAACCCACTGGATAGAAGGAAAGGGTAAAGTTTTTTTTGACGAAAACGGGATGCCGGTTAACATGATCGGCACCGTGCGTGACATCACTACCGCGAAAAATTACCAGCGACAGCTGGAAGAAAGAGAACAGACCTTCAGGCTACTGGCTGATTCGATGCCCCAACATATATGGACCTCTGACGAACGCGGGAACGTAAAATATTTCAATGACTCGCTCTGCGAATATACCGGCCTGACAGAGGATGAGCTATTTCCAGACCCATGGGAGAAGTTCGTTCACTCCGACGACCTGAAAGAAAACATAAGAGCTTGGTACAATTCGGTTCGTGAAGGAACAGATTTTCATTTTGAACACAGATTCCGCAATCGGTCGGGTACTTATCGCTGGTACCTTAGCCGGGCCGTTCCTCAGAAAGACGGCAACGGCAATATTCGCCTCTGGGTAGGTACCAGTACGGACATTCAGGAACAAAAAAACTTTGCAAACTACCTCGAAACCCAGGTGAATGCGCGAACCACCGAACTTATTGCACTCAATGAAACCCTAAAAAAAAGCGAAGAACGATACCACTTAATGGTAGAAGAAGTCCAGGATTACGCCATACTATATCTCAGCCGTGAAGGAATTATAGAAAATTGGAACAATGGAGCAGAAAAGATCAAAGGATATCATGCTTCTGAAATCATAGGACAGAACTTCTCTGTCTTTTACACCCCAGAGGACAAAGCGGTAAATCTACCTTGGAAGTTATTGGATACGGCTACGCGGACGGGACGAGCGGTGCAGGAAGGCTGGCGGGTGAGGAAAGATGGCACACACTTCTGGGCCAGTGTGGTTATTACAGCCGTCCACAACGCAAACCATGATGTGATCGGCTTTTCGAAATTTACCCATGATCTGACAGAAAAAAAAGAAGCAAATGACCTGTTACTCAAAAATGCAGCCGAGCTTCAGCGGAAAAACGAAGAGCTCAGCAAAATGAACAAGGAACTTGAATCCTTCGCCTATATTTCGAGCCATGACCTGCAGGAGCCTTTGCGTAAAATACAAACCTTCGCTTCGCGCATTCTCGACAAGGAATATAATAACCTGTCGGATTACGGAAAAGATTATTTCCAACGGATGCAGAACGCAGCCGCAAGAATGCAAATTCTGATCGATGACTTATTGGCCTATTCCCGGACCAATACAGCTGAAAGAAAATACGAAGAAGCAGATTTGAGAGATGTATTAAAAGATGTGTTATCTGACTTACAGGAGGAAATCAATCAGAAGGGAGCCCTGATTGAAGCGGGTGAGCTGAGCACGGTTGCTATTATTCCATTTCAGTTTCGGCAGCTTCTCTACAATTTGATCAGCAACTCTTTAAAGTTTATCCGCCCCGACCATACACCGCATATTCGGATTAGCAGCAAAATTGACCTGGGAGCAAACCTTCTCCCGGGGCGACTGACAGCCGATGGTATCTACTGCCACATTACAGTCACTGATAACGGAATCGGGTTTGAGTCACAGTATGCTGAGAAGATCTTCGGGCTGTTTCAACGGCTCCACAGCCGGACGAATTTTGAAGGAACCGGCATTGGGCTGGCTATCGTAAAAAAGATTGTAGATAATCATGATGGCGTGATTACGGCCACCGGAAATATTGGTAACGGAGCCGCCTTCGACATATATATACCCGCTAAAACCAGCTCAACAATATCCAAAACAACTGTGTATTAATTATGGATTCCAAAAAGATAGTGTTCATCACCGGCGCAGGAAGTGGAATCGGGCTGGCTATTGGTGAGGGATTTTCCAGAGAAGGCGCCCGTGTATTCATCAGCGATTCAAACGAAGAAAAGGTTATGGCAGTTGCCGATTTATACAGAAAATCGGGAATGGATATTACCGGAGTACGATGCGATGTCACCAGCGAAAAAGAAGTTACAGGCACCATTGACGCCCTGATCGAAAAATGGGGACGGATAGACGTGCTGATCAATAACGCCGGCTTACAATACATCTCGCCTTTGGAAGATTTCCCAACCGAGCAATTTGAATTACTTATAAAAGTGATGCTCACCGCTCCCTTTATCGCCACCAAAAGGGTATTTCCCGCAATGAAAAAACAGAAATACGGGAGAATTATCAACATGGCTTCAATCAATGGACTGGTGGGCTTTGCTGGCAAGGCGGCCTACAATAGCGCCAAACACGGGGTGATCGGACTCACCAAAGCTGCTGCACTGGAAGGCGCTGAATTTGGAATAACCGTCAATGCGGTTTGCCCTGGTTATGTGGATACTCCCTTGGTCAGGAATCAGCTTTCAGCGCTTGCAGAAACCAGGAATATACCCGTGAACAGTGTGCTGGAACAGGTTATTTTTCCATTGGTCCCGCAAAAAAGACTTTTAACCGTACAAGAAATCACGGATTACGTACTTTTTCTGGCTAGTGACAAAGCCGGTGGCATTACAGGCCAGGCCGTTGTGATAGACGGAGGTTACACAGCCCAATAGATTTATGAAAACAGTAATATTGTCGTTCCTGCTATCTTGCCTTTTGACACCGGTTTTTTCGCAAAAAAATGACGTAACAGCACCTTTGTCAGTCATCCTGGACACCGATATGGATTCGGACGTAGACGATGTTGGCGCATTGGCGATGTTGCACGCATACGAAAAAAGGGGGATGCTGAAAATTTTGGGCGTCATTGTTACCAGTGACGAAAAATACAGCGCACCATGTACCGAGGCAATCAATACCTATTTTGGGCGACCTGATCTTCCTATTGGAGTAAGTCAACGCGATTCACCGAAAGTATTTTCGAAATATACCCGACAAATTGCAGAACAGTTTCCACACCACCTTGCTTCCAACGCAGAAGCCAAAACCAGTACTGCCGTGTATCGCCAACTGCTGGCCAATGCTTCGGATAAAAGTGTGGTGATCATTACGATAGGACACCTGACAAGCCTGAGCCGCTTGATCAACTCCTTACCAGATTCAATAAGCCCGCTATATGGACTGGAACTGATCGCAAAAAAGGTTAAATCCTGGTCCTGTATGGGTGGACAGTTTCCCAGTGGGAAGGAAGCCAACTTTTACAGACCTGACCCGCTTTCGACAGTCGACTGTCTGGCGAAATGGACCTTACCGGTTACCTTCTCAGGTTGGGAGGCGGGCAATGTGATCATCACAGGCGGGGAATCATTTAAGACCCGGAACAAACCGTCAAGTCCCGTGTATCAGGCATACCTGCATTACAATGGCTTCAAAGGAAGGGCCAGCTGGGATCAGGTTGCTATTCTGGAAGCAGTAGAAGCGCCTGGAAAGTACCTTGCGGTAGAACGCAATGGTTATTGCAAAGTAACGATGGATGGACGTAACGAATGGCAACCTTTTGCCTCCCGTTTTAAGCACGGATATGTCAGGTTCGCTGTGCCGTTGCCTATCGTTCAAAATCGTATTGATGAACTGATGGCCGGTTTTTAACCCGTGTTTTACTCTAATAACTACAGCCACCAGCGCCCAGGGAAAGACGATAAATCCAACAGTTAATCCCAAACTTCCTCTGGCACCACTTTTGTAACTCCTCTCCATAAACAAAAAAACCTCGTTACTATGGAGAATTTGGATCAGGTGATCATTCATGCAGCCCGTGTGGGAAACATTGAGGTATTGAAAGAGCTTATTTTACGAAAAACCGATGTAAATGCAAGAGACCAGAAAGGCTACACCCCATTGATCATCGCATGTTACAATAATCAGTTTGAGGCTGCCAAGCTTTTACTTGAGGCCAATGCGGATGTAAATGCCCAGGATTATGGCGGAAACACGGCTTTGATGGGCGCTTCTTTCAAAGGCTATCCGGATATTGCGGAGCTACTGATTCATCATGGAGCTGATCTGGATTTACAGCATGGAAACGGCGGCACAGCACTCATGTTTGCGGCTATGTTTGGAAGAAATAACATGGTGAAAAAGTTGCTGGATGCGGGTGCCGACAGGTCAATCCTGGACACCCGGGGCTATTCGGCAGCCGATCTGGCCGCACAGCAAGGCAACGAAGAAGCCATCGCATTGATCGACGGCTTACCGGAGAATGCCAGCTAGATTTACTGGCTTAAAAGCCAGCGAAAAAAGCTGCCGTGTGTCATCTGCACGCGCAAAATGCCCTGAGGTTATTCTGATGAGATTTGTCTTCTCATTGTTCGTTTCTGAGCTATTCCGTAGTTCAAAGGTTTTGATATGCGCCAATAAACAGCAAACCCTTATCTCCTAACTCATAGACTTAATCTTCTCCCGGTGCATGGCTCCCCAATCCGCCAGTGCCTGCAATACGTGATCTAAAGTTTGACTGTATTCAGTAAGCTCGTATTCCACGATGACCGGGGTATTGGGATAGACATTCCTTTTTACAAATCCATTGATTTCCAAATCTTTCAACTCGTTGGATAACACGCGCGCCGATATCCCACCTATAACACGCTGAAGTTCGTTAAATCGACGGTTCCCTTCAGACAAGGCGATGATAATCCGGAGCTTCCACTTCCCTCCTATCACGTAAATGGCATCTCCGACGGCATTAAGCCGTGCTTTGCACTGTTGTGCGTTATGAGGTTTTGACAACATTTCCTCTATGACTTCCATACAAATAACTTACTAAAAGGTTACTACTAACCTATCTATTACTACTAACTTTTTATTAGCAAATGTACATAGTTTTGCAGCATTCAAACATATATCACAAGCAAAAAATGAAAGCAAAGAAAATGATTACCATTGCCGTTACCGTAATTGCTGCCTTGATGGTGGTGATGAGTGGCATGATGAAACTAACAGGTAGTAAGGAGCTGGTCGATGGTTTGACCAAAGTGGGTGTTGGCGAATACCTGACTATTCTCGGACTTATGGAGATCGGCTTTACAGCACTGTTTCTTTATCCCAAAACGATGAAAATTGGCTTTATTCTGCTTTGCTGCTACTTTGCAGGCGCACTGGCGACCGAGCTTTCACATGGCACGCCTTTCAACGCAGTACTTCCGATGGCACTCATCTGGATAGCAGCCTTTTTGAGAGACCGTTCTATTTTCTTAGGAAGCAAAACCACGTTTGTTTAGTCACAAAAGCTTATGCGAGCCTTTAAAAAATCAATGAACAACAACGGTATGTTTTCCGGAAGTGACTTTTTTCAAAACAAAAAAATCACCTGACCTCTCTGCTACCAGCGCCTTGCCATTAACAAGCAACTTTGCCGAACCTGTGGCCCCGGGAATATATACATCCGCAGTCGTATTGCCCGGGACAATAACCTCCATACTGTAAAAACCGGGCTTTCGATCAAAACTGACCGAAACCGGACCTTTTACAGTTGGGGTTGTGATGCGGGCATTTGCAAGGTTTCCCCACTGCGGCTTGATCTGAAAATGATCAAAACCGGGCGTTAGTGGCTGTATACCTCCTAATTGCCTCACAATAAGATTAGCGGGTGCAGCTCCCCAGGCATGGTTCAGATCCAGATTCTGTTTGTAAACCTTATCCCAGGCTTCCATCGTTATGGTGGACCCGCTTCTGATCATATTATACCAACTGCGCTGCGTATGCGCCGTTAACAGATCCAGCGCACATTGCCCCTCTCCTGATTCATACAAAGCATCCAGCAGAAATTGGGCTCCGTATACACTGCAGGCCATTTTTCGGCTTTTAATAAAATCCACCACTTTTTTACGATCCGTTTCGGCAACCAACCCAAAAGTGACGGCAAACATGTTGGCATGGAGAGAAGTATGTAGTGTGCTGTCGCCATCTTTGATAAGACCGCTCGTGGGATCCCTGAATATCTGCTGATATGCGTTGTATACTCGTCGAGCCATCCGTGCGTAATTTGATGCATCCTCAGGTTTATTCAGTACCAGCGCTATTTTCTGCATCAGAACCAGATTCCTGTAGTAATAGGCATTCACTACGGCGTTGTAGTTGTTGTAAACGAACCCATCGGTTTCACCTTTGTACTCCTTTTCACTTCCAATGTATTCTCCGGTCTGTGGCCAGTCCACGTTGTCGTGGAGCCCTCGTTTTCCATCGAAATTTTTATTCATATGAACAGACGCCAAAAAATCATCCGTTTGTTTCCCGGTCCGGGTACTGATCAGGCCGTTGGTTCCGGCCAGTGCGGTCAGCATCTTCTTTTGCAATTCGGGGTAATAAGCACGGAGTAGCCCCACATTGCCCGTATACATGTAATCATTCCAGGCGATGAGCACATTTTGCAAGCTCCACTCCGTGGGCCATGTTGGGTGAAAAAGCAGGTAATTCATGGTACGTCTTGCCATACTGTATTCACCATCCACGGCATAGTGCGACAGCTGATTGATCAGTGCATCAGCCTCATAAGGGATTCTTTCCCGGTCACCATCGACATAATACCCCGTAAAACTGGTGGCTTTGATTGAGTATTTACAAAGATCCCACACCTGATTTAAAGTCGTATCGCTGGACGTAAAGGACGACGCAAGTGCATCGAACGGGTAAAACACCACCTTACGAACGACTGTGTTTTTATCAACTGGTCCCTTGTAATGATGTAATGTCACATATCTGAAAGGATATACCTCTCCTATATAGGCCGGCATCAGGATTGGATTACGGCTATTCCTTTTTGCGTTTTCGGGCCAGCTGATCCGGTAATCATGAGTTCCCGGCTTCAGATACAAAGGTATCCTGATATACCTAATATTACGACCCGGATTTTTATGTATGGAGAAAGGTGCATCGGTAAGCTCTCCCGCTTCCACCCAAATGGTGTCGTTCGTTTGACTTGTTAAATGAAGCGTAAGTTGTGCCAGGGCATCCTTCCCAAAGTCAAGAAAATACTTATGCTCTTCGGTTTTGTGAATAACTACGGCGGGCTCTATTTCGGCGGCGAGAGGATAATGGGAGAATGGCTCTCCGGGTCTTTGCGCAGCAGTAGCAATGGGAACGGGTTCAGAAAAAGGGGATCGCCGTCCCTTCTCGTCCCAGATCTGAACTTTCCAATGATATATCCTTCCGGCCAAGAGTGATTTGCCGGTGTAGCGGACTTCTTTCGGACTGGATGGTGTTTTTTTTGAGTCCCATACATCGGCTTTATTTTTACGCAACAGTTCCTCCGATGACGCCACCAAAACTCGGTAAGCAGCCACCCTTTTAACCAGCGTATCAACCTCCCAACTAAACGCCGGATGGGGAGACACAATTTCGGGAAATTGGTATTTACCTCCATGCAATACAGCATTAACCAGACCGACTTCCTCAATGAATCCACTTTGCCTCACCAGTTGGCTATGTAGTAAGAGATCGGTTCTGAGGTGATGCGGAGCGGTAATTTGCTGGCTACGTCCGCAGAATGCTGCAAGCAGTAACCAGAATAACAAGGGCAGTCTTTTGTACATCATTTATCAAAATGCTCAATGAGAACCCGAATTCTCATTTTTTCACCGGCACAATTTCCAGTAAAGCCCGGGAAGTATCCCACCCTACCGGAACCTCAAAGGTTATTCCAACCACCGAGGGTAAAATATCCGAAACGGCCTGTTGCTCACGAAACACTTTCGCATCAACGGTCTCTGTTTTTACTCTTTTCAAAGGTGTACTCACTTTCAGGGCCATTCCGGGCAGCATCCACATTTGACCTGCCAGCAATGTGGCAGTGATATCCTTGGTATAGACAAAAAGATGAACCTGCTTCGCCTCTTTGTTGGCCAGATAGACCTTCATATCAGACCTGGAAACGATCACATTGGTATTACCGTCACCCGGCACCAGTAACCAGCCCACATCATTCGCGCCATTTTTCCAATGCATAGCACCTGTTTTGACCTGATTCCAGGGTTTCCGATTGCCCCACACCCCGCCCATCATCCAGTCTTTGTAGATCATTGTGGTTACTTGTTTCAAAGTGTCACCCGGATAGGTATTGGGTACAGCCCGCTCGAGATAACGCGGCGAAGTGAACCTGGTTAATTGAGCAAGACCTGCTTTCGGAATTTCCAGGCCCAGATGATAAATCGCTGCTATGTTGCTGATCTCTCCAAATTTCGGTCCCTGTCCAAAAGGAATGGGTGCAAGTGCCTTGTCGTTCACAGCCACGGCGATCCATAAACCTGTAATGGCGTAATACTTTTGCATATCCATACCGTAACCTCTGAAATAAGGTGCGGGCATGTTTTTGAGATCAGGATTGTAAAAAGTCACGATCTCCTTCCAGAATTCCCGTTCAAAGGCACTACCCATGTCCCTCAATTCCGACGAGCTTCCCAACTCCCGCCAGAGTGCGATGGCGATGAGTGTGACACCGTAGTAGGTCGGGGAATTGTATTCACTAAAAGTATTGTGACGGTTGTAAAGTGTAGCAATTTCATTGGCTTTTCTCAATCCAGCTGCAACCAGCTCAGGCCTTTTAAATTCATTCCCGACAAAATCCATCAGAAATGCGCTCATGATGGAAATATTGGTATAATCGGCCCCTACATTTCTTTTCATGGCACCTAACGCCGCATGGGTTAGTCCCTTTTCCATATCAGCCAGCAAATCCGCCGGAAGCCTGTTTTTGTAAAAACGATAAATAATGATCAGATCACAGCCAACAAATTCCCGCCAGTTCTGATCGAAGCGGTCTCCGACCACATGGGTTCTCCATACACCATAATTGCGGCTGCTGACATCCTGATGCTGAAATTGGAGAATCCACCTGATGATTTTCAATGCATTTTCTGTATCTCCCGCGGCATTCCTGAACATGAGTGCTTGTGCCATACGGGTCATATTCCGGATACTGATGCTGTCCGTAAGCATTTCGGAGATTTTCTTTCCCGCAGGCAGCTCGTCTTCAATAAAATCATTCAGCAACTTTTTCTGGTATGCCGACAGCGACTCGTAGGTATACCTTTTTGAAACTTGATCTTCTTTCGGAACCGCCTCGGCACTGCACCATAAAACAGGCATTAAAAAACCAACAAGAAGAAGTAATCCAATCCTCATTTTGATAGCATTTACTATTAAAACATAATAACCCAACCGACTATTAATTCGGGCTCAAACGGAACATCGTAACGCCATGATGACGAATACTTGTTTCGATACTGGTTTCATGCGCGCTCAGATCCTTTTGCCTCCATACATCACGAACGCTAAACTTTCCTTTCAAACCAATTTTTGCAAATTCAAAATTAAATTGCCTGGCTGGCTCGTTACCCCATCGGAAGTAAGATCCTGGTGTAGTGCCGTAGCCGGCGGTGTTGAACAATCCCACAGCATAGGATCCGTCTTCCAGGCTTTTAAGCCAAATCTGAACTCCGTTTTCCTCTTTAACGAGCCTCGCCGCTTTACCCAGTGGATCCTGATTGATTTCAATCACCTCATCGTTGGTGAGCAGGTTCAGTGTAAAAGGGTCTAGCTGCTCGATCGGACACCCTACCAAAAGTGGCGCAGATAGCAAACTAAAAAGGCTGACATGGCTATATTGCTCATCGGGCGTGAGGCGGGTCGGATGGAGAACCGGGCCTGTGGCCACATTCCCGACGATCATCATATCCGGATCGAGCCAATGGCCGGGACCAGAATAAGGAGCCCATTTATCCAGCGTGAAGGCCAGCTGATAAAGGCTCGACCAGCTATCGCGGATATCGGGCCCGGTGCGGAACATTTGAGAAAGGCGCATCCAATCCTCAACATGAGCGAACGGTGCCGAATTGGATAAGCTCAAAACCACATCCCGGCCTGATTCCTTCAGAGCGGTGGACATGCGTTCAGTGGAATTCACATCGATACGCCAGTCGTATTTCAGGAAATCGATTCCCCAAGCGGCCATTTGTCGGGCATCGTTCGTTTCAAACCGGTATTTGGCTATACGGTTAAAAGCCCTCCTGTTGACCATAATGGATTCATGCGTTTCACCGCCTTTTTCAAAATCGGATGAACCGCCAACGTAGCCCCCATAACTTGATATGTAGGGTGTAGAATATAGCCCGGCTTTTAATCCCAACCAATGAATGTAGTCGACCATTCCTTTAAAATCGGGAAATTTTTCATTTGGTTGTAAGGCATTCATAGGACCACTCCGAACCCCTTGCCAGGCGTCGTCGATGTTTACGTAGGTCCAGCCATGATTCCTAAGCCCCATCCGCACCATGGCGTCGGCCGATGCTATGACTTTTTCCCTGTCAATATGTGTCTCCCATGAATTCCAGCCATTCCAGCCAATCGGCGGGGTTAATGCGATTGTGTCTCCAATCACGATCTTTAAACGCTTTTTTGCCTCACCAAGGGCATTCATTGCCCTGAGTGTCGTTACAAAGCTCCCTCTCTGATTGACCTTCCCTGTAATAATTCCCGTTTTTTTATCCAAAAAAAGACCCTTTGGCAGATTCTCCGCCGAAAAAGACATGGGCCGTGTGCCAGTGGCAGCAATGGTGTAAAGGAATGGATTGCCGGGGGTAGCTCCAAAAATTCCGGCAGAATTTATCTTGGGCAACGGGGATGACGCGGGTGTGAGGATGTACCGCTCGCCATCATTTGGAATATGTCCTGGCAGGCTATCTGACCGCATGGTGAGTTGCGCGTTTGCCCAGTTGGCATAAGTTCTTTTGTTATTGGATCCACCAATAGGATCGGTGATCAAAAGTCCGAGCCTGTCGATTCCCTCAAGATCAACATCCACCTTCTGCCCGGCGTCCCCAATGCGCATTTCCTTGCTTTCAAAAAGCATTTTGCCATCGCCAAGAACGTAAAATTTAACGGGTATCTCCCGATTCCCCTGATCATCAGCACCAACCACCGCCGAAAACCGGGATGCATTTTTGGTCAGATAAAAAGAAAGAACACTGACCGACTGTGCTCCAATCCCACGTTTGTAATGAACCCCGGCGATGCGCATAGAATCATCCACGTAGTTGGCTTTTGCCTTCACCGGTCTTATGCCTTCTGAAAAAGTCTGAATGATAAGATCATCCAGCCAAACCTGATGTGTTTTTTGTGAAAAAACCTTCGTTGAAATTAAAAAAAAGAGGAGGACCAGGTATTTGGGCATTTTGTTTAAGAATAGAGGAAGGTAGTTTCCTAAAAAATTCACCACGGCATTCAGGGAGCAGGATTTTAACCAGGAAAAGGTCTTGGTTAAAATCCTGAAAAACTCCGGATCACCCGTGGTAAAAATAAATTAACGGATCAATGGATTTTAATAGCCCTCATTTTGCTTCATTGCCGGAAAAGACAGGTCAATTTCACTTTGAGGAATGGGTCTAAGGTTATGTTTCTCGGTTATCTGATTTCCTTTCGATGACCATGGATTGTATTTCTTAATACGCTCTACAAGTTTACCCGTTCTTTTCAGATCATACCAGCGCGTGTATTCACCCATCAGTTCGCGGGCACGTTCGTCGAGAATAAGGTCAATTGTAATGTTAGCAGGTGTTGCCCGATACGACACGGCAGCCAGGGAAGTCACATCACCAGGGTTTGCCGCACATTTTGGATCCACTGCTTTTTTAGCACCCAGAGCGCGGTCAAGCACTTTGTTGTAATAGACATCCGCTGTGCCCAACTTGCCATTTTTGGCTCCCTTAACAATGGCTTCGGCCGCAATGAGATAGGCTTCTGCCGACCGGAAAACAGCGGTATTGAAGGTTCCAAAAGCATCTCCGTAAGCAAGTCCGGGCTGCCAGAACTTCCACATCATCGGATGGTCGCCTGCACCAAATCCCGATCCCGTAAAGTAGGCGCCTCCGTACTCGGAAACATTCATAACGGCGTAATTTTTCTTGCCACCCACGTCCACTCCTTTTTCATTCAACGATGTGGCGGGCGTATTCCATGGCGGGAAATAAACGACTGTATCGCCTACTGCCAGATTGATTTTCAGATTGGCGTTTGCCGGAATAGGTTTGAAGTCTTTCACAGCTGCCAGCGCATATCCGGCATCCACAAAATTATGATCGTAACGACTGTCATTTTGAGGATCAAACAAGCGATACATGGCTGGGGTAGTAACATGGAACGGTTGTTGGCGGTTGTAATCGGTTGTCCTTCCTTTTGATCCGGCATACCCTCCCCCGTTTCCACCAAAAACAGAATGCAGATTATTACCGCCCGCCGCATCCACCGCAAAAGCTGGATCCGTTTTGTTGGTCAGCACATCGGCGTTGTACTGCACGGCAAATATAATTTCGGCATTTTTATCATTCTGTGCGCCCGTATACTGCTTCAATGGGTTTTCATTACGTATGGGAAATAAGGCATTATAGGAAGCAGCCAAGGGGTATGCCTCAATGATTTTGTCAGCATAAATAAGCGCCTGATCAAAATCGGCAGAAGTCCCACCCAGAGCCCCTTTGAAGTTCCAGCCTCTGGTGAGATAAACACGGGAAAGTAAAAACTGGGCTGCACCTTTGGTGATACGACCGTAATTGGTTGCCGTTACCGGCAATTTTGCTTCACAATCCAGTAGGTCACTGATTATTTGCTTGTAAACATCAGCGGATGCCACACGAATAGCCTCTTTGCTGCCATTGGTTGCTTCTTTCAAAGGCATGGGTACGTCGCCCCACTGCTGCACAAGATAGAAATAGCACAGTGACCTCAGAAATTTGGCCTCTGATACCCGGGCGTCTTTCAACGCAGGGGCCATCGTGGTGATGTCAGCGGAGCGATCGATGGCTGTATTGGTTCGTCCGATCTCGGCATACAACAATTGCCAGAGACTCTGTAGCTCACCCACAGAGCTGGCATTGAAGCCGGCATCATAGATATCAAATGAAGGTGCTACCGTAATAAGCGGAGACGACCAGCCTGATGCGGAAGAAAAAATATCTGTGCCATTCAACACCAGATTCCGGTTCTGATGAATGTTACGAAGCAATGAATAACATGAACGCACCAGGTCTTCAAAACCAGCTTCCGTTTTGTAATACACATCTGTAGTTAACGTGGTCACCGGCTTTTCGATGAGGAAATCTTCACTACATCCGGAGGCTATCATGCCAATAAAGGAGGCAGCAAGCGCAATGGGGCGGATTTGTCTAAATATGTTCATTATACTTTACATTAAATAAGGTTAAAAACTGATGTTTACGCCTACTGTGTACGCCATAGACGGCACATCATCCTGGTAAATTGCGGAGTTGAATTCCGGATCAAACCCGGTAAACTTGCTGAATACGAACGGGTTGGTCACCTGGGCATAGAACCGTGCGTTCACCATCTTGAACTTGGTGATCAGATTGGACGGTAGCGAATACCCAAGAGTTATATCCGAGATGCGGAGAAAGCTAGCATCCTGGTAATTGATCGCGCTCCGGTAAGGATTGGCCGCGGCCACACCAAAATAGGTATTGGACGGGTTGTCGCTTCTCCAGTAATCCAATGAAGCCAGCTTGTTGTAACGCGTACCTCCTATTTCTCCAAAGGTTCCTGAAAGTGTACTGTTGTTGTACTGCACACCATTTCTGTAATACACAAAGAAAGAAAAATCGAAACTCTTGTAATTGAAACGGTTGGTAACACCGAGTATCCAGTTGGGAAGGGTCGAACCCAGAACCACACGGTCATCGATGGCATCCGTAGATGATATTATACCGTCGTTGTTCTGATCCACAACACGCACAGATCCCGGCACCTGCTTATATTTCGCTGCCAGATCCTTATCGGCAGTCTGCCAGATTCCGTCAAACTCGAAGTCAAAATTGGATCGGATAGGCTTCCCTACGAATAGCTTATTGCCTTTGTCGACCTGTTGCCCATCACCATATAATTGGAGTAATTTATTTCTGTTTCTGGTGAAGGTAAACGTGCTATTCCAGCCAAATGGCCCCTTCGCAACATTCACGGTGTTCAGCGTCAGCTCAATGCCCTTGTTTTCAATTTGTCCAACGTTGGCGACCTGCTGCGCAAATCCATTGATGGTCGGGATCTTCTGATTCAGGATCAGATCCACTGTTTTTCTGTTATATAATTCCAGCGATGCAGCGATGCGGTTTTTGAAAAAACCGAAATCCAGACCCACATTATACTCTCCGCTTCGCTCCCACTTAAGGCTTTTGTTGGCCAGGTTGGAAGGTGCAAAGCCGAATGCGGCTGTTCCGTCAAAATCATATCCGGTATTCAGCAGACCCGCCTGCGTGCTGTATGGGCTCACCGTAGAGTTCCCTACCTGGCCGTAACTCATGCGCAGTTTCAGGTTGGAAAATACATTCAAATCACTGATGAAAGCTTCGTCTCCCAATCTCCATGCCAAAGCAACCGACGGAAAAAAGGCCCATTTGTTACCCTCTGCAAGTTGCGAAGCGCCATCTGAGCGACCCGTTAAAGTGAGTAAATATTTGTCGGCGTACGAATAATTCACCCTTCCCATAAATGAAAGCAACGAACGCTCCACCAGTGAACTATTGTAACCGGTTACCGTACCTGTGTTCAAGGCATACCAGTCCGAGTTGTAAGGAAGGTTGTTCACCGCCGTCATGTATGCTTCATTACGCTGGTAATACGTACTTTGCAGCGCAGTAATACCAAATTTATGTTTCCCAAAGTCACCGTTGTAGCTGATGATGTTATCCAGCGTATAATTTCCAACGGCGCGGTTATCGACCTGAGCTCTGGGCTTGTTGCCTATCTGTGACTTAGACCAGGTGCCCCGGTAATCTCCTATCCTATCCATTCCGTAAGAGGCAGAAAGGGATGATCGAATGCTCAATCCTTTTAATGGAATATATTCCACGTAGGCATTGCCCATTACGTTGATTGTGGTCGTAAGCAATTTAGAGTTGGCGGGATCCACATCGGCCAGCGGATTGGGCACCTGCTTGTCATTGATCCCCATCCAGATCGCCGTACCATCGACATTGATATCCTGGTTTTCAGACGGATTGGCAAGGTCGGCAAAATACGGCACCCCGGTTGGACGCGCACGATATGCGCCACGCAAGGATTCCTGAGAGCCCACATTCTGGTTGCTGTACGTCAGATAGGATGTGAAGCCCACTTTAAAGTGCTCACCTAGTTTACTATCAAGCCCGGCATTGAGATTATACCTTTTGTATCCCGTGTACAGCACGTTACCATCTTCGTTCAGAAAGCCTCCGGAGAAACGATACGTTGTTTTGTCATTGCCACCGGAAACACTCACATTATGGCTAGTCTGCAGGGCGGGATCCGTGATCAGATCCACCCAGTCGGTTGACTGGCCGGAATTAATCATGTTCATTTCAGCAGTAGTAAATGTAGCACCAACGGCGCCTTCCAGAACTCTGTCCGTATAAGTGGTTTTGTAAAACTCCTGTGCGTTCATCAATTTGGGAAGGTGTGCAGGCACCTTGTAACCCACGTAAGCGTCGTAGCTAACCCTTGGTTTCCCCGAAAGGCCCTTTTTGGTAGTCACAATGATCACCCCGTTTGCACCCCTTGCTCCGTAAATCGCCGTGGAGGAGGCATCCTTCAAAACGTCCATGGACTGGATATCATTGGGATTGAGGTTGTTGAGATTACCTCCCATCAGCCCGTCAATAACGATAAGCGGTTCAGTAGAATTATTGATCGTGTTTTCTCCACGAATGGTAATGTTGTAGGGAGCACCGGGCTTGTTACTAGATTTAGTAACCGTTGCACCTGCCACCTGTCCCTGAATCGCTTTGGAGGCCATCACCGGATTGGCTCTGGTGATGTCCCGCGTCTGAATGGAGGCTACCGCACCCGTCAGATCCGTTTTTTTAATTTCACCATAGCCAACTACTACAATTTCCTCCAGCTGCTTCAGGTCTGGTTTCAGCACAATATTGATGATGCTTTGGTTGCCCGCCACTATTTCCTGCGACTCGAACCCGACAAAACTTACAATTAAAATGGCACTGTTGTCGGGAGTGGTAAGTGAAAAGTTTCCGTCAATATCCGTAGTGGTCCCATTGGTAGTTCCTTTCACCACGATGCTGACACCGATCAACGCTTCCCCTTTCACATCCGCCACCTTTCCTTTGATCGTTTGAATCAGTTCCTTCTGGATTTCAGGCCTGATCTCTGCCGATTTCAGAACGGGTTTCGCTGGTGCTGCTGAAATCAAAATGCGGTTATCTACCAGTTTGTAGGTGAGCCCGTTGGGATTCAAAATATTCCGGAGCAGTTTATCCACCGTCATCCGGGTTTCTGCCAGGTGCAGGTTCTGTATGTAATTCACATCCTGTTTTCTGTACATAAACCGAAAGGCCGTTTGTTTCTCAATCTTGCGAAATGCACTCACCAGCGATTCTCCTCTCAGCTCGATTTTCACTTCGGCGGTTTCAAGGTTTTGTCCGTTTAGGCCGGTGGCTCCAAGCCAGCTGCCGGTTGCTACAATGATAAGCGAAACAATCAGGGAGCGATTCATAAATTGAAATAATTTGCTTCTTGAAATAGCCCCACCTATTGAGGCGGGTATATTTTGGGGCTGTAAAGTTGCTTTCATCTGTCTGATTTAATTGAGATATTCATTTTCATTTCAGGGTTTATCTGTGTATTCTGCTTCATAACGTTGTAAAGAGTTAAGTGAAAAAGGAGGGTTTATAAGTAATGTCTGCCAACAATTATTTTGGCGATAAAACAATGTGTTTTTTGTCACTGCTAACCTTGTAAGTGGCATTTGAAAATGTTGTTATACTGGTCAGGATACTTTCCAGATTTTCATCCTTGCCAAATGTGGTCGTGAATCGCTGATTTTTAAGCTGCTCATCATTGATCTCTATTTCAACCTGAAACCTTTCGGAGAGAATGGCCGATGCGGTAGAAACCGTTATGTCGTCAAAGTACAGATCGTCCTCTTTCCATTCCACAACCTTTGCTGCATCCACTACCTCTCTTACCGCTTCGTCCTTGGGAATATCATATACCATCTGCTGCTGAGGCAGCAAAACACTGAATATTCGCTTCTGATTGGCAACCTGAACCTTACCACGGGTAACGGTAACCGTTATACTTTTTTCACCCGGCAAGGCCTTGATATTGAATGCCGTTCCCAACACGGTGGTTACCAGGTTTCCAGTGTGTACTACAAAAGGTTTATCCGGATTGGACTGGATATCAAAGTAGGCCTGCCCCGTGAGGTACACCACACGTTTACTTTCCTTTTCGAATGAAGTCGGATAGTCTATTTTACTATCTGCACTGAGAATAACCGTACTGCCATCGGGCAATTGTACCAGGTTATTTTTTCTGGTTACTGCCCTAGTTGTATCCGTGCTACTAACCGATTGCTGCTGAACAGCTGTTTTAAACAGAAAAAAAGCGGATAAAACGAGTGCCGCTACAGACGCCGCCACAGACCAGCGAATCAGTATTTTTCTACTCATTCTCTTTTTTGCAATCTGATCCTGAAAACGAAGCTGTATGTCAAGTCCCTCCCTGACCTCCGCCTCTATTTCATTTCTTTCGTTCTCGGTGAAGGTATCAAGAATATCGGGTTGAAACTCAAAGGCCTCATAATAGCTATGCACCAGCGCGATCTCCTCATCAGAGGCCGTGCCTGAACGATACCTGCGCAAGATTTCTAAAAACGCCTCCTTACTTAGATCTTCCATAAAATGCTCAGCTCAAAACTTATTGGCTCCTAAACGATTGCAACAATGCCAGTCAATTAAATCAACTTTATAAACTACATGTTCTGAAAATCAGAAAAGCGCCCACGCGAATTGAATATTTATTTTTCTCTACTATTTCAGGAAATAGTAATAGATTCTTTTTCAGGTGTTTAGATAAAAATAAATTTTCTCAAAAAAATGCAAACTTGGAGAATTGGGTCAGGGGATTGGCAGGGGGTGGTTTGGGAGGCAGGAGGAAGGGAGGAAAGGGACGAAGGGATGGGATTGGCAGGGGTTGGTTTGGGAGGAAGGTCAGGGGTGGGCAGGAAATTGTCAGGGGTTGGTTTGGGAGGCAGGATGAAGGAGGAAAGGGACGGTTGTTAACAATTCAACCGCGCGGCGGCCGCAATTCAACCTCTGGCCGGGCCTCAATTAGTTGAACAGCCACCACACCAGGGTGAAGAACAGATTGGTCTTGAGTTTGATCAAAGCTTTACCCAACTGGTTACGGACGGTTTTGGGTGATATTTTCAACTCCTGTGCGATGGCATCACTGGACAGTTCGTCCTGGTAACGCATCTGGAAAATGGTCCGTTGCTGCTGTGGCATTTTCTCCAGCACCGCTCTGTACGAACGTTCGAGTTCACTGTACAACATATCGGCATCGGCATGATCCCTTAAATTCTCCAGAGTAAAAAGCACATCCGGTACACTGATAAACTTCTTCTCTTTTTCAATCGATTTCAAAACGTTATTTCTGACTGCCGTGTAGAGGTATGCCGGCAAATTGTCTATCGCGCCTGTTGATGCATTGAGATAAACCCATAGCTGCGTAAAGACATCCTGGGCTATGTCCTTGGCATGGTCGTAACTCTGAAGTCTTTTGTAAGCTGCGTTGTAAACTTGCTTCCAATACCTTCTGTACAATTCATCAAAGGCGCGCCTGTCCCCTTCACGAATCCGACTGAGCAGCAAAATTTCGTCTACTAACTCCATGTTTCAGAAAAGGGCATAATAATATTCAATTTTATTCAACAAAGTATTGAAATAATCATAAATAACCTAATAGATTTTTGAAAAACACGAAAACTTACCCTAAATCCGGAGTTGGAAATTCGGAACCGTTTGTTTCAATTTCACCCTTTCCCAATATCAGATCATGATACATCCCGCTACCTATATACTTACCATCCTCACATCCAGACCAATATTTCACTCTTTCACCCTTTAAAATCTCCCGGTTATTTTTTCAAGATCAATACCTTCGCCCAGTATGGGACTGAACAGGTCCCCTTTTTCTTTTACCCTTTCCAGCGCATTGAAAATGGTAAAATCCTTCATTTTCAAGCCAGGCTTTACCTCATCCCATTCCAGAGGCATGGATACGGTTGCTCCCGGTTTCGGACGTACGGCGTATGGAGCGGCAATGGTTGCCTGTGATCGGTTTTGCAAAAAGTCGAGATACATCTTGCCTTTTCTGCTGGCAACCGCCCTTTCCAGGCTGGTAAACTCCGGGATCTGTTCGTGCACCAGCGTCACGATCACCCGTGCAAATTCTCTGGACTGCTCATAGGTATACTTGCTGCCCAGTGGGATGTAAATGTGCAGGCCAGTGGATCCGCTGGTTTTGGGAAAAGAAGGAACCTCCATATTGTCCAGCACTTCCTTGGTCACCCGGGCTGCCTCTATGACCTGTTCAAAAGTATTTTTGCCGGGATCCAGGTCAATGATACACCAGGTCGGATGATCGGGTTTCAAAACCGTACTGTTCCATGGGTTCATTTCAATGACCCCCTGATTGGCCATAAACAAGAGTGTTGCTTCATCGTCACCCACCAGAAAATGCTTATCCTGCTCATCCCCATCGGCGTGATAAAGATAGGTTTTCATCCAGTCAGGCACTTTTCCGGTAACATCCTTCTGGTAAAAACTCTTGCCGGTAATGCCATTGGGATGACGGTTCAGCGACTGCGGCCGGTCTTTCAGATAGGGCAGCATATAGGAGGCCATCTGGTAATAGTAATTGACCAGATCACGCTTGGATATCTTTTCCTCCGGCCAGAATATTTTGTCCAGATTGGTAAATTTCAGCTCATGGCCGTTTACCTGTTTTACCTGCGTTTTCTCAGTAGGATTGAGAAGCGTGCCTCCGGCGATTTTCAAGGTAGGCATAATGATCTGCTGTTTTATACTTTCGTCCTGCACATTCACAATTGTTTCTGCATCCGCGGCGCTTTCCAGCACCACCTCTTTGGCATTCTTATCTTCCCGCATCCCTACAAACGACGGGTGCCTGAACACACCGTCATCTGTGATCTCAGCAAAACTGATCTCACAGACCAGCTCCGGCTTAAGCCAGGTGGCAGATGCGAGGGGTGGATTGGGCCGGAACCTGGACGGTTTATTATAATCCGGCAGTTCCTCAAAAGGCGTTTTTTTTATCGTCAACGGCTCAAACCGGGCAAGCATTTCCTTCTGCTGCCTGTCGGTGAATCCGGTTCCTACCTTGCCTACGTACTGCAGCTTGCCCGCGCGGTAAGCGCCAAGCAGAAGGGAACTGAACTGTTTGGCCGTTCCTTCGTTGCGCGTGTAACCGGCTATTACCACCTCTTGTCGCTTTTGTACCTTTATTTTTAGCCAGTCTTTTGAACGCTCACCAGGCCGGTAGAGGCTATCAGACCTTTTGGCAATAATTCCCTCCAGCCCCATCTCTTTTGCCACCCCAAAAAAGTCAGTGCCACTTGCTTCTACGCTGAATCCGCTTCTTATGTTGCTTTCTTTCGGGATTAGTGTCTGCAATATCGCGTTTCGGGCCTGTTGGGTAAGACCTGTAAGATCCTTGCCATCCAGCCAGAGTACATCAAATACATAGAACAAGAGTTCGCCATCCGCCTCACTTCGCCAGTTTTGCAGCAGGTTGAACCGAGAAATCCCCTTGTCATCGACCACCACAATCTCGCCGTCGACGATGGCGTTGATCCCCCAGCGCTTTAAGGCATCATAAACCGGATAAAATTGATCATTGAACGATTTGCTGTTTCTGGATTTGAGCTCTGTAACCCCCTTGTTCAGGAACGCAAGGGCCCGGTATCCGTCCCATTTTATCTCATAGCGCCATCCTGTATCATCAAAAGGCGCATCCACCAGGGTAGCCAGCATGGGTTTCAGCGTCAGATCGAACTTACATTTTGGGGCTTTCTTCAAAAGTGCTGGCACATCGGTCACGGTGTCTGGAGCCGGATCCATCTGCTTGTCGGCGGTTTTCTCCAAGGCTTTCTTCGTCAAAGGTTTCTTGCTTTTTTTGGTTTGGTTGGCGGTCTTACTCTTTTGGCCATAAATGGCGTCACTCGTAGCAGTAAGTTCTTCCAAAGTTTTACCGGACACAGCGGATTTGTCGCTTTGCAAAATGTCCTTTTCAGAAGTATATTGATCTTCGAGCTTCATGAGCAGCCATGCATTCTCCTCTCTGCCATGCGCTTTTACGAGGGCAAAAAGGCCTTTCAGTTTCGTTCCCTTGAGTACAAATTTGACCTTGCCGGCATGAAGCTGGTGACGGAGATTTTTATCATTGGCCGCTTTATCATGCTGCGCACCTTCGGCCGGCTCGTAGGTTCCCTCGTCCCACACCATCACAGTACCACCCCCATATTCCCCCTTGGGAATGATGCCTTCAAATGTGCGGTAGTCATAGGGATGGTCTTCCACCATCACGGCCAATCGCTTCACCGCAGGATCGAGGGAAGGGCCTTTGGGCACGGCCCAGCTTTTGAGCACCCCCTCCATTTCGAGCCGGAAATCGTAATGCAGGCGTGATGCGGCATGCTTCTGGATCACAAAGCGATGCACAGTTCCGTCGGACTCCCCACCCTCAGGCTCCGGTGTTTTATTGAACGATCTCTTCTGTTTGTACTTAACAATGCTCATGGTCAACGTGTTTTAGGCTAAAGATCACAATGAGCAAAGTGTGTGCCAGGACTGTGCGGTGGCGAGGAGTTGGGAAGTTTGAGAGTTAAGGGAGCCGGATTTGTTGAACAGGTACACCCTGCTATCACCCAAGACGTTAGCGATATTAAGGAATTACGTAAAAACCTATCACCCCCACGAATATTTGTTTGAAGGAATAGAGGGGGGACAATATTCAGTACGTAGTATAAAAGCTTTTTTTGCAGAAGCCTGTAAAAAAGCCTGTACTACAAAAAAAGTGAGCGTACACACCTTAAGACACTCGTTTGCCACCCATTTATTGGAAAAAGGAACCGATTTGCGATACATACAAATGCTCTTGGGCCATGAAAGCTCCAAAACAACGGAAATTTACACCCATATGACCACCAAAGGCTTCGACCAAATCGTTAGTCCATTTGACGACTTGCAGATTTGAGGCAGAGTGGTTAGATTTATCGTACACATGCGACGACCTAATATGGGTAGGTTTAAAGCGTGTGAGCTAACAAAAATTAACATTTATTGAAAATTTAAGCAAAACTCAGGAAATTTCGTCTTAGGGGAAGTATTACAGACGTCAACTTTACTTTGAAGGTACACAATCCAACAAGGACAGTAACTTGTATAACCCTGTAAGTATCGTGTGGCACAATATAGCGCATAATGTTCCCTGACACGATTCTGCGCAAAATACTTGAATGAGGGCGGTCTTGTTTACAAGGGACAAAAGCAAAAAACCAAAAATATGAAAATAAATACATGGAAAACGGACCGTGATAGAACCTACATGCCGAAACTTGACCAAAATGAACAAACCAAACGCACTACGCACCTAACAGATATAGACGCAATAGTGCGTCTGTAGAAATGTTGTATGCCATTTTAAGAGACAGACTACAAAATAAGATGAGTGAAATACTTAGACAACAAATAGAAAAAATCACGCCATTGACGGACAAGGAATTTGATTACATTCTCTCCCACTTTACTACAAAAAAATTAAAGAAACATCAATTCCTAATACAAGAAAGTGATTTCGTTCAAAATGACTATTTCGTAATCAAAGGTCTTTTGAAAGCATACTATGTAAATGAGGAGGGCAAAGAGCATATCATGCAGTTTGCAATGGAGGATTGGTGGATAACGGATTATCAAGCCTATTTTAATGAAACAAAGGCATCGTTGAATATCGACTGCATTGAAGCAACTGAAGTACTATGTTTATCTTTGTACAATCGGGAGAAACTTTGTGCAGATATGCACAAGATAGAGCATTTTTTCAGAAAGAAATCAAATTCAGGTTATGTAGCCCTGCAACGGAGAATCCTTTCTTTACTCAATAGCAATGCAAAAGAACGATATGAGCAACTCCTCCAACAATATCCAACGCTTTTTCAAAGAGTTCCCAAAACACTAATAGCTTCTTATTTAGGCGTTTCAAGAGAAACTCTTAGTCGACTTTCCTCTTAGTGTGATGTACGTCACACCAAACTTGTGATTTACCTCCTGTGCCAAGATTGACAATGTTCCGAATTTTGCATCATCAAATTAAATGAATGAAGCAATGAACAAAGTATTTAAAAACATCTTGGCAGGAATAATGGTAATTGCAGGTTGCACCATTTTTCTTGGATTAAATCAAGCAACTGCACAAATTTTAAATTCAAAAAAAATGAGTAAGAAAATTTTATTTGTGGTAACAAGCCACAACAAATTGGGAGAAACAGGCGAAGCAACTGGTTATTATTTGGGTGAAGTAACGCATCCTTGGGCTGTATTGGTTGATGCAGGTTATGAAATTGATTTTGTAAGCCCTAAAGGAGGTAATCCACCCTATTATGGAGCGAACAATGAAGACCCGATTAATCAAAGATTTTTAACCGATAAGGAATATCAAGCTAAAATTCAAAACACAATGAAACCATCAGAAGTTAATCCATCTGACTACACAGCTATTTTATATGCTGGTGGACATGGTACAATGTGGGACTTTGCAGATAATACTGAGCTGGCATTAATCGCACAAAAGATTTATGAAAATAATGGTATTGTAAGTGCTGTTTGTCACGGACCAGCTGGCTTGGTAAATATCAAATTAAGTAATGGAAAGTACTTAGTTGACGGCAAAAAAATCAATGCCTTTACAAATGAAGAGGAAATTGCGGTAAAACTTGAAAACGTTGTCCCATTTAGTTTGGAAACAAAACTAATTGAACGTGGTGCAAAATTTGAAAAATCTGGATTATGGCAGCCACATGTAACAGTTGACCAAAGAGTTGTAACAGGGCAAAATCCACAATCAGCTCATGGTGTTGGTGAAGCTGTTCTAAAAGAACTTCAAAAACTATAAGTATTTTCAAAATACATTTGAGGCAACTGACTAAGTTGCCTCATTTTTTATTAAAGTAAGTTATGCTAAAAAGAATTCATCACATTGCTATTATTTGTTCTGACTATCAAAAGTCGAAACATTTTTATACTGAAATTTTAGGGCTGGAAATCATAAGGGAAGTTTATAGAAAAGAAAGACTGTCTTACAAGCTTGATTTAGCATTAAATGATGTTTATGTTATTGAATTATTTTCGTTTTCCAATCCACCAGCAAGAGTTTCAAGACCTGAAGCTTGTGGAATGAGACATTTAGCTTTTGAAGTATCAAGTTTAGAAACAGCAATAAAAAGACTTGAAACTTACAATATAAAGACTGAACCGATACGAATAGACGAGTTTACCCAAAAACGCTTCACTTTTTTTGAAGACCCAGATAAATTGCCAATCGAATTGTATGAAATATAAAAAACGGCATACAACTGGATATTCCGGAGCAAAGAGAGCCACTTATTCCGGACAACTTGAGCCAGTAATTCCGGGAACTTGAGCCACTTTATCGGAAGGTTTTTACAGCTATTCCGGCAACTTGCGCCAATCGGGACTACTGACATTCCGGCATAATTGAGCCACTTGTGATTGCTCTTCAAAGTTATTCCGGGAAAGTGAGCCAGTTGTATTTTGGTATTGAAGTAATTATAACCACCATCTTTTGTGAAAAACAAAAGCAACGGATGGCAAACAAAGTTACTTCAATGCAGACACTGCGCATGATCATACAGTTGCTGGATCGGAATCTTTCCGAACGTAAAATATCCAGGCAACTTAATCTTTCCCGTAACACGGTTAAATATTATCGTGAACGCTTACTTCAGAGCACGCACAGCTTCAAGGAACTTCAAGCCCTTAACGATGCAGGCTTGTCTGCCATTCTATATTCTGGTACACCCTCGGTGCAGGATGAAGACCAGCGGAAGGAAGATTTTCGCCAGCAAGTACCTTATTTTCTTTCAGAGCTTAAACGTACCGGTGTCACGCGCCAACTTCTCTGGGAGGAATATTTTGACAAACATCCTGCGGGATACCGTTATTCCCAATTTTGCTATCAACTTAACGAACTCGGTAAAGTTCTACAGCCAAGTTTCCATGCGACTTACAAGGCGGGTGAGGTTGTCATGGTGGACTTTGCGGGCAGCATGATGCACTATTTCGACAAGTCCACCGGTGAACAAATAAGTTGCCCGGTACTGGTTTGTGTGCTTCCTTTCAGCAATTTAACTTATGTTGAAGCGCTGCCTAATGCCAGGCTTCCTTATTTGTTGGCTGCTTTGAATAACTGCCTTCGGTATTTTAAAGGCGCCCCATTGTCTCTGAAGACCGACAACATGAAACAGGTGGTCCAAAAGGTCAATCGCTACGAACCGACCTTTACAGATCTTATGCAGCAATGGGCGTTGCATAACAACATGGATTTGGTTGCCGCAAGGCCATATAGACCTAAAGATAAAGCGCCGGCAGAAGGTCACGTAAAAATTGCCTATCAGCGCATTTACGCTCCCTTACGGGATCGTATTTTCTGTAATATCGAGGAAGTTAACGCCGCTATACGAGATCAACTCGAGCTACATAATGACAAGAACTTCAAGGGAAAAAATTACAGCCGCCGCCAGCAGTTCAACGAACAGGAACAGCATTTACTTCAGCCGCTGGCAGACAATCCGTTTACCTTAAAGCACAGCACTTCTGCCAAAGTCCAGAAAAATTATCATGTCACCCTGGGAGAAGATTGGCACCATTACAGCGTGCCTTACCACTATATAGGCAAGCAGGTAAACATTATTTATGATACCCAGACGGTAGAGATCTTTCTTGATCATCAGCGTATTGCTGTTCATAAACGCTTCTATAATCAGCATGGTTATACTACGCTCAAAGAGCACATGCCAGAGAACCATCGTAGCTATTCACAGCAAAGGGGATGGGACAGTGATTACTTCCTGCGGTTAGCATCACAGATAGGACCATGCACACAGGGTTACATGGAAGGTGTTCTAAAAGGGCGGCAATTTACCGAACAAACATTTAATTCATGCCGTGGTATCCTGCGGCTTGGCAGCAGCTATGGTAATGACCGCCTCGAGTCAGCATGTCAAAGAGCACTACCCTCCGGTTCTTTTAGTTATAAAACACTAACGAAGATCCTGGCTAATAATCTTGACAAAGCTCCCCATTTTATGCAGACAACCTTATTCCAGACACCTGACCATGAAAACATTAGGGGAGCCGGAGCGTATGAATAAAACGCCCTTACGAATCAATTGCCTCACTTAAACAAAAATAACAATGAATACAAACAAGACCTGGGAAGAGTTAAGAGAACTAAAATTGCAAGGAATGGCGAGCCGGTATTCCGCCATTCTTGAACAGCCGTTACACCAGCAGCCTGAAGCGCATACAATGGTTGCCATGCTTACAGAGGCAGAATCAGAACAGCGAGTCCAGCAGCGCACCCAGATGTATCTAAAGCTTGCCAAACTGCGGTACAGCGCACATGTTGAACAGGTGAATTGCAAGCCTGAACGAGGACTTACGTCCGAGCAGTTAATCCGTTTAAGCGATTGCAGCTTTATCGAGAAGTCAGAAAACGTACTGATCACAGGCGCCACGGGATGTGGAAAATCCTATCTCGCCTGTGCACTCGGCAGGCAAGCCTGCGTAAAAGGCCATAAAGTACTTTATTACCCCATAAACAGGTTTATAGAGCAGCTTGCGTTGGCCAGGCTGGATGGAAGTTACTTAAAATGGCTCAATCAAATTGCACGAGTCAAACTCCTGATTCTCGATGACTTCGGCTTACAGCCGCTTAGCCACGACATCAAAATGGCCCTATTGCAAATACTCGAGGATCGATACGCTTCCGGATCAACAATTATAACCGCACAGATGCCCGTAGGAAACTGGCATGATTACATAAATGACCCAAGCCTGGCTGATGCGATATGTGACAGACTGACAGCAAACGCGCACAGAATAAATCTCGAAGGAGCTTCTTTGAGAAAGATAAAAAACAGCTAAATTTACAACACTTCAATTCCAAAAAAGAACTGGCTCACTTTCCCGGAACGCTGGCTCACTTTCGCCGGAATTTCCAATACAACAGCAGTTTGGCGTAATGGGGGCTGACGTGCTTAATTGAACATTAGTCTTTTTTATTTACATTTGTGCAAGGCTGAAAGTTAGTACATATAAATCCCCCACTACGCCAAGCTGCAAACCGTTGGCGGTCATTGTACCGACCTTCACGTAGACCGACCTTTTTAAAAATAAGCAATGAAAATTATTGGTTTCAATTTTACAAAAAACGACTTTAGGTTTTGTGTCCTTGATGGCTTAACAAACCCACCGACAATTATAGAAAAGAATAAAATTGTGTACCCAAACAATATGGATACATCGGAATTAATGGAATGGTTCGAAACGCAACTGTCTTTAATAATAGACAAGCATCAACCGAACCAGCTTTCTCATAAAATTTCTCTTAATTTGACAACACTTGACCAAATTAAAACCTCTTGCTATCCACAAGGAATTTTGAACTTGCTTGCAAAAAAGAAGAACACTCCGATTAGTTGTTTCTCGTCTCAAGCAATAAATGCTACAAAATTTGGACAAACAAAAAAAACCGATGTTTATGCTTATATGGACAAATTAATCGGGACACATCCACCTTATTGGGACAAATCAACAAAGGAAGCTGTTTTAGTAGCATGGTTTAATTTACTATAATGATAGGAACAACTATTGACAAATTTCAAGTAATCGACCATTTAGGAAATGGTGCTTTTGGGCATGTGTTTTTATGTTATGACCCATTCATGCAGAAGGAGATTGCGGTCAAAGTCATAAAGGTGCCTGACCCAGAAAAATTTGTTAATGCAGTTAAAGAAGGTCAAACACTTGACCTATATAGACATAAACACATAGTTGACGTGAAGGATGTTCGGGCAACAATGTATAATGCTGAACGTGTTGTTATCATAATGATGGAATATCTTTCAAAAGGCTCTATTCAAAAGCACATTGAAAAAAGATTTATTTCAGCTAAGGAAAGTTGCAAAATTATCCAGCAAAGTTTATTAGGGCTTGAACAAGCACACAATAATAACGTTTTACACAGAGATGTCAAGCCAGGGAATATAATGTTTGGCGACAATGGAGAAGCAAAGCTTTCTGATTTTGGATTAGCTATTAACTACCATGCTGACCCAAGCGATATTTTGGGCTACCGCCCACACCAACCATTAGAAGTTATTGAAGGAAATCCAATGGATAAATTGAGTGATATTTATGCAACAGGTATTACTTTATATCGCTTATTGAACAATACGAACAACCTTCCATTTACTTTTAAGACCGTTGATGAATGGCTGAAGGCAGTCAAGAAAGATCTATTTCCACCAAGACAATATTTACCACATATTCCTGAAAAGATTGTTAAGGTTTTAAACAAAGCAATTCACAAAATAAAGGCTAGTCGTTTTCAAAATTGTACAGAATTTAGACAAGCAATTGAAAAGCTTAATTTTCAAATTGATTGGGTATATGTAGATGATGATAATTGGACGGGGATTTCAAACGCAGATATTTTTACAATTAGTAAATTTAAAAAGAGAACCGGTTGGGTTATTGATTTCAAAAGAAATGGAATTCGCAAGTCTGACCATTGTTATACTAACTTACCAGATGACAAAGTGGAAGCCGAATTTTTTAAAACCATCAGAGACACTACACTATCCTAGAACCCAATGCAGACAAACAACGAACCGCCAACATGGGTTTTGCAATAATGGGGCTGACGCACAAAGGCTCAACTTTTGTTTCTCAATTTGGCTGTTGTGCAAGGGTTGGGCTCACCGAATTCTATTGCCCAACCATCGCAAAGCCCTAAACCGTTGGCAGTAATTTTAACAAAAACGACGATTAAAATAAATGTTCGAAAAAAAATCAATAGTTGACTACTTAAAACAATATAATTTATTTACAGACAGCGAAATAAATGAATTTATAAGTTTAGCCACTATTTCTACCATAAAAAAAGGAGATTTTTTCATTAAACAAGATGAAATCTGTACCACACTTTCCTTTGTGAATTTTGGCATTTTCCGTTCCTTCTATTATTCTAATAATGACGAAGAAATAACCTATTGTTTTACCTTTCCCAATACGTTATTAGTGGCTTATTCTTCATTTATTACACAGAATAAATCAGAAGAAAATTTACAAGCTTTAACCGATTCTGAAATTATTTCAATTTCAAAAAACACATTAGAAAACCTTGCGAAATCAAACAATAAATGGTTGAATTTTTTAAAAATAATTGCTGAAAAAGAATATGTTGAACTCGAAAAATGGATATTTAATCATCAAAAATCCAACGCCCAAAAACGATATGTAGATTTGATACACAGCAATCCACAAATTGTACAACAAATTCCACTTCACTATATAGCTTCCTATCTTGGAATTACTCAAAGACATTTAAGTAGAATAAGAGCATCAATTTAATTATTAGACAAATGTCCTACGTGAATAGTATGGCAGGAGTGTAATTTTGCACTTCAATTTTAAAATAATTAAATAGATGAAAACAGTAATTTTAATAGGTGCTAATGGGAAAATGGGAAAAGCAGCACTGACAGGTTTAGGAAAACACAAAGTGATTACAGCTGGTCGTTCAAATGACGGTTACGACTACCAAGTTGACATTACTAGTGAAGAATCTTTGAGAAAATTGTTCAAAGAGGTTGGTCACTTTGATGCGGTTGTGAATACTGTTGGCGTATGTGAATATGCGACCTTCGAGGAAATGACTGAAGCGCAATGGATGACTACAGTAATGAGTAAAATGATGGGGCAAATCAATATTGTTAGAATTGGTCAGGAATACATTGCGGATAAAGGTTCTTTTACGCTTATTACAGGTATTCTAAACTTAAAACCTATTCCTTTTGCCATTTCAGATGCAACTACGAGCGGTGCCATTGATACCTTTGTAAAATGTGTAGCCTTCGAAATGCCAAGAGGTATTCGTGTAAATTCAGTAAATCCAACAGTTTTAACGGAGGCTTGGGACGTTTATGGCGATATGATGCCAGGATTTCAACCCGTACCAAGTACATTGGTGGGTAAAGCGTTTGAGCGTTCGGTTGATGGGTTTATTACAGGTCAAGTTATCCTTGTTGATGCATAATTAATTTAACTTACAGCATATAGTCTTTTCAAAATATAAAATGACTATATGCTGTTTATTTAAAAAGTAAAATGGAATTAATACTATACCAAATTGACGCTTTTACAGACACCATTTTTGGAGGAAATCCTGCTTGTGTTGTGCCGCTGAACAAATGGTTGCCAGACGAAATCATGTTGAAAATCGCAAAGGAGAACGCAGTTGCAGAAACAGCTTTTTTTGTTGACAAAGGAGAGAAAATCCATTTACGATGGTTTACACCTGAAATTGAAATGGATTTGTGCGGTCACGCTACACTTGCAACAGCTCATTGTTTAACGACTATACTTGACTATCAAAAAGGTGAAATTGTTTTTAAAACTTTAAGTGGTGACTTGTTTGTTAAAGTTGAAAATGGACAATATAAAATGAACTTCCCATCAAGAATGCCTGTTGTCGACATCTTACCACCGACAATTTCAAAATCCTTAAATATTAAACCGAAAGAAATTTTAAAATCAAGAGACTATGTTTTGGTGTATGAAAATGAAACAGAAGTTAGAAACATTGAAATTGATAGACAATTATTCGACCAAATAAATATTGACCCAGGAGGTGTAATTGTAACAGCAGTTGGTGATAAATGCGATTTCGTTTCAAGGGTTTTTACACCACAAGCATCAATTCTAGAAGATCCTGTAACAGGTTCTGCACATTGTTCTTTAATTCCATTTTGGTCAAAAAGACTTAATAAAAAAGAACTTTATGCCAAACAAGTTTCTGAACGATTAGGGAAGTTGTATTGTGAAGACAAAGGAGACCGAGTGATTATTAGTGGGCAAGCAAAAACATATTCAATTGGAAAATTTTGGACAGAATAAAACTACTGCCAACAAGGGTTTTGCGTCAGGCGGGCTGAAGTGCAAAATTCAACAGCAGTTTTTCAATTGAACTTTAGTAATAATATCAACTTTTGTGCTTCGATTTCCCGCCCGAACGCAAAGCCCTGAAACGTTACCTGCAAGTATAAAATGACCGTAAAGGAATTAGGACAAAAAGAATTAGAGCTTTATTCTTCTGTAATTTCCATCACTGGAACTATGGAAGAAAAAACTGAACAGATTATTATTTTGGGATATTCAGAACAGTATAGAAAAATACATTCAGAGTATGCAAAACTAAACAAAAGTGATTTGGAAGCGCTAAAAAGAGGTTTGTTTTTAATTTGGTATTCTCGAACAGAACCTTCTTGCTATACAGGAATTGCAGACTTAGTCCCTGAAGCTGAACATGCAATAATTAAAACACTTGACAGACGGATAAATATGAATGTTACAGATTATGAACTCGACTGGATGTTGAGTTATTACTCAAATATTGAATTTTCTTTCGAACAATTCAGAGATTACAAATCATTTTATAGAAAACTAACTACCGAAAAAACCGAAATGCCGAACTCAATTGACAAGGAAGAAATGAAAACGAGAGGGCAAATGGGAATTTACTGGAGTTCATTAAATAGATATAACGAAAAAAATACCAACAGCTAATCCAGCAACGCAGAAGAATTCCCCCCCACGTCCGCGCAGAACCGTGCCTGGCCACCCAGTCTTGACAGTCTCCCGTCGCACGGCCGCTTCGGCGACGGTCGGCCGCTGCCGTCCGATCTTCAGCGATCCGCCTCGGTATTGTTCATTACCTTAAACCTTGCTTGTGGATTTGCTCATCATTGAACGGATCATAGTGCCATCAAGGCCTCCCAGATTTAGTGAGACACAGGATTGTCCATTTCCGTAAGCTTATCCATTCAACCCTGCGCTGGTTGGTACTGGCCTGAGGGGATTCAGTCCGAAATAAATAACTGATTATCAAGAGCTTAAAACAGATAAAATACATTTTCTTTCGAAGAAAGTTTATGCATATATTTGATATCCATCTTACGGTAGTTTTTTCACAAACTGACGTTGGTGGCTGGTGTAACAGAAAGCAATAACATAACCACATATCATCACAATGCAAGACATCCTGTTTGACTTTATAGCAAAATACATTTCGCTGACAGAAGATGAGAAGAACGCATTAATTTCGCTAAACCTGTTTCACTCGGTTAAGAAAGGCGCGACTTTACTCCATGAAGGTCAGAAATCGAAAGATAGCTACTTTGTTTTAAAGGGATGCATAAGGAAATATTACATTGTAGATGGTGAAGAAAAAACTACCGCCTTTTTTACGGAATTGGACGCTTTGACGCCACATTGCGTTATTAATAAAGCACCTTCTGAATATTTCGTAAGTTGCGTGGAAGACAGTATCATTACAGTCTCCAATTCTGATATGGAAGTAGAAATAAACAGTAAATTCCCCAAATTTGAAATCATGTGCAGAATGTTGTCGGAAGAATTGTTGGCTAAACAACAAATTAATTTTGACGAGTTCAAGACTTCTTCCCCTGAGCAGCGCTACCTGAACCTAATACAAAAAAGGCCAGACTTGATCCAGCGTGTTCCGCAGCACCAGTTAGCGAGCTACTTAGGTATCAAGCCTCAATCATTAAGCCGGCTAAGATCAAGAGTTATGGAAAAAAGCAAAGAGTAACTTCATTTCTTAACTTAAGTGAACGATTTCAGGTCTGTTGCCTGGCAATCTTTGCACGATCGTTTCACATCGTTCAAGAAAGCTATGAAAAAGAAAATTTTAGGGATTGGACTTGCCTTGTTGCTGGCAAGTAGTTTACAGGTGAATGCACAAAACACCAAACAAGACAGTACTTATAAAAGGTGGTACATTGGAAGTTCGCTCTTCATGTTAGGAAATTTCTCCAAAGTAAACAACCCTGAGTATGTCCAATTAAATGTCGGATATAGGATAACACCCAAAGATGTTGTTTCCCTTGAATTCAAAAGATCCATTTATTCCTGGCCAATCGGTATCCCTTTTGGACCATCCTTTGATGCACCAGGACTAAACTATCCCGGTCATGCACGTATACTTGCACCTACACTAGGATACCAGCGTTTTTGGTGGAAAGGTGTATACACTTCCGTTTATGCATTGAATGCTTTTGAAAAATATATGGATGAGCGTAAAAAGAAGATTGGAAATGGATACACCTTATATATGAACTTCCATTTGGGTTACCAGTTTAAGTTTTTCAAAAACCGGTTCTTTTTTGAACCAGCTATTGGATGTAGTTATTGGCCTCTAAGAACCAATGTTCCGGAATCCTTTAAAGTCGTAGAAAAAAAATGGCCTAACTACTTTATTCAACCCGGGTTTCATTTTGGCTTTAACTTTTAGCATCCTCATAAACGAAATAATTCGGATGGCTTTCAATACAATAAAATTCTCAACAGCGACTTCCATTGCTTAGGAATAGGATTTTTTTTAAACGTTCATACATCTATAACTATAAACAACTACTACAATGAAAAAGACAGGCATTTATTCCGTGTTGTTATTGCTCTCGGCATTTCTCAGTTCATGTGGCTTCGGCACCTCCCACATTACCAATCACAATCAAAACGCCACGCAGGTACACTTAGGCCAGAACAATTTCAAAGTAATTGACCAGGTAAGCGGAAGTTCAGAGGCTACTTATATATTGGCAATTGGAGGTATCAAAAAAAGGCAATTGTATGAAAATGCCTATTCAACGATGATGAAGAAAGCCAACTTGTTGAATGGGTCCAAAGCCATCATCAACGTGATGAAAGAGGAACACTTCAGTGGTTTTGCCCCATTCTTTGTCAGAAGGACTATAACTGTGAGTGCCCAGGTAGTTGAATTTACGAGGTAGTTTCTAAGAAACGGACTGTATATTATTTTGGAGATTGACAGTTGGAGACCTATCAGATCCCACCTGACTTGACTAGATTAAAATGCAAAAAACCTAATTCAGTGTATGCCCCAGCACCAAATAGCGAGTTATCGGGATTAATCCTCAATCATCGGGCAAACCAGGAGCAAGGATTTAAAAAAATCAAATTGCAACTTCATTTTTTAACTTAAGTGAACGATTTCAGGTCTGGAGCAAATCTACTTTTGCAGTATCGTTTAACATAAAAAGGAAAGAAATGCAAAAGAGAATTTTATTCATTGGTTTTGTCATCATGATGGCAAGCACGCTCCACCTCCAGGCACAATATACTAAAACAGACAGCACTTACAAACGGTGGTTCATTGGCAGCTCTGTGTTTTTATTGGGCAATCTGTCTTCTACGAATCCGCCCAACTTCGCACAACTCAATTTGGGTTATCGGATTACGGGAAAAGATGTAATTACCTTAGAACCAAAAACTTGGAAATATGCCTGGCCGAATGGTATTCACCCATTTTTTAACAAAGCGTACGGAAAGCCGGAAGAAGAATTTCCGGGATATGTTCGTGAGTATGGCTTATCAGTGGCTTACCAACGGTTTTTGTGGAAAGGTTTGTACGCCGAACTGAATGTGATGCCTTCTTTACAAACGTTTGTAAACGACAAAGGCAAAAAAATTGACAATGGTTTCCAGATTTTCAATACATACCGCGTTGGTTATCACATCAAATTTTTTAAGGACAGATTTTTTATTCAACCATCCATTGCCATTACGCACCGTGCACATCACACAAAATTGCCTGATGGATTCAAACAGTTAGACGACAAATGGTCGAAATTCATTTTCGGCGAACCGGGATTTCATTTTGGGTTTAATTTTTAGTCGATCAATTATGAATACACAAAAAACACTGGAAGACATGAAGGTTAGTTTGAAACTGAAGCTCGCTACGTTGTGGGCGAGTTTTATGTTTCTCTATATCTATGTTGATTATTTCGCCTTGTACATGCCGGGCAAGATAAAAAGTATTCTGACAGGGAGGGTGTTTGTATTTGATATTACGCAAGGATTTCTTTTGGGAGCACTCGTCTCAGTGACCATTCCGGCGCTAATGATTTTCCTTTCTGTGGCCTTGCCTGCAAAAGTAAATCGGACGACCAATATCATTATTGCTATGGCGTATATTCCCTATTCCCTGTTTAATCTGGCAGGTGAAGCTTGGATGCACATGGTGTACGGAGCCGTCGTCGAAGTAGTCCTTCTTTGTCTGATTATCTTTTATGCATGGAAGTGGCCTAGGATTGAAACTTGAAAATAGCTGACAAGCGAACACAATTAACGGGGAACCAGGCCTGCATTTCGGATTTAATTTTTAGTAATAGGACAGTGGATTAAGAAAGCTGTTTTAACAAATAATAGAGACATACAGAAACACCTTCACGGTCAACATATTACCGCCATACAGCAGGGGCACTTTCGGAAATTCGATGGTTTCCGTGGTCCCTTGCCTTGTATTTATACCAAGGCTAGCCAACGGTTTGCTGAACTCTTGGCGTTTGCAGGTGCTGTACAAAAACCCCAGTGACCCATCTTTACTTATGGGTGTATCTTTCCTAGTATTCCACCACAGCATCCCACATGACATTCGTCTAACTGTCGGTTTTGCAAACTGCACAATAAAATTTATCTTGTACCTCACAGTCCCCAAAGGCGCACTTCGTATAGCCCAAGGGCTTTATCCGTAATTGCGAACGACTTTGCCATAACTCTCTACATCACTCGTTATTGACCAGAACATTACAGATGATTAAGAAGTATTCGGTTTTGCTATGCCTGATTACCTCAGTGATATTCATATTAATAGCAACTTTGGCGTATCCGGGCGGCTCGATGTTTGACAAAAATTCTATCGGGTTTGACTGGTCGAAAAATTTCATGAGCAATTTATTTGCAACGACCGCGATAAATGGCTCAGAAAACTCCGGCCGGATCTGGGCAATTATTGGAATGGCATTCCACTCCGCTGGTTATGGAATTTTTTTTATCAATATATCAAAAAAGATGTCTTCAATACCGTGGGCTAATATTTTAAAATTTATAGGCGCTACCGACATTGTATTAATTTTCTTAATCGCAACACCCTTGCATGACCTGGGAACAATATCGATCATTTTAACCTTGACTGGTTTATTTATTATCACTGTATTTATCCTAAGATCTAAACTTCATTTACTTAAATTCTGCTGTATTATTTGCTTATTGACTTATTATGGTTTCTTTTCCCTTTTTGGCTTAGGTTATTTGGGTTTATCAATCATTATGCAGAAAGTATATGTTATAAGCTCGGTGCTGTTGGTTTTAGGATTAGAGCATTTTACCAAATATGAAGATTTTAGACAAATAAAATCCGGAGGACAAAAAACATAAGCAAAGAAACACTAACATACTGATTTTGTGCTCTTTGTATTCGAATTTAAAGCTATTCCCGGTAGTACCCCAACTGCACAAAGCCTATAACTTTAGCAGTAATCACACGAATAGAATACAGACAAAAAATTGCATAGTTGACTGACAATCATTTCCTAAGCAAAATATTCAACCCCGAAAACTTCAAAAAAGAAGATTTAGAAATCGTATTTAGTCAGTACGAACGTGTCGAATTTGCGAAGAACGACTTTCTGATTCCGGAAGGTGCCACGGCCAAATTCTACTATTTTCTGGAAAGTGGTTAGGAACACCCTGGTGGCGTATATTGGGTTTGGCTTCTATAAAGCCAGCGATCTTACTACTATTGAAATCGTCAAGTCGGTAAGCATAAAAGGCCCGAAAGAGGAGGTCTTCAATAATGTACGATACCTGAAAAATTTCCCGAAATGGTCGCCCTTTTTGGCAGCAGACCCGGCTCAAAAATATGAGGTCAAGGGAACAGACGGCACAGTAGGTGCGCAGTACCACTGGGATGGAAATGGCGGAAAAGACATGGGTTTTCAAGAAATCACAAAAATTGACGAATTGAAGTTTGTAGGAATGAAATGTGATATTCAAAAACCATTTACTGCCAAACCTACTTTCGACTATTACTTTACCGAAACCAGTAACGGAATTGAAGTAAAACAAGTTTTCAGAGTAAAGTCTGATTTGGTGAGTGCCTTCTTCATGTGGATTTTTGGAGTCAAATCGGACATGGAAAAAATGAATCAGAAAGGACTGGATTTGATGAAAAAGTCAGTAGAAATTAAAAACTAAAAATTCCATGACTATAAAAATATAATGTCATCAAATTTATATATAATTTATTTATATATTTGAGTTGTTATAACACATCAACCTTTCCGCGTGATTTCCTTACGCGGCGGCCGGCTTGGAAGTAAAGTTCAAAAAAAATTTATCACCATTAACTTACCTATTCACATGGCTGCAATTGAAGAACCCAAGAACATGCATGGCGATGGTAAAGTAAAAAACAAAACCATCTCGACACGTGTAGACATGACACCGATGGTGGACCTCGGTTTTCTTCTGATTACGTTCTTCATGCTTGCTACTACAATGACCAAACCAACGGCAATGTCCGTTTTTTTTCCTGCTAAAACAGTGGAAGAAAAACAACCTCTGAAAGCATCTGGTGTACTAACCCTATTTCTTGGTGCTGACGGGGACATTTACTACCTGGACGGCATAGCGGCATCGGAGGATCAAGCGCGGTATTCTTTAAAATCAACACGTCAGGGTGATGGCTTAAGAAGTGTAATTTTTGCGGCACAACGGCGCGTGCGTTCTATGAAACCCGATACGGAAGGACTTGTTGTTGTTATTAAACCCCTGGCGCTCTCCAATTATAAAAACATGGTAGACGCCCTGGATGAAATGACAATCACCAAAACCAGACGTTACGCCCTGGTTGATGAACTTACCGACTCTGAAAAAGGAATTCTTAGAGATCGGATAATGGAAAAGGAGTGAATAATTAATCTCTGTGTACAATCATTTGCACTAAACCTGGTTTCCTTTCTGCCATCCGGTCAGAGGGAAACCAAGGTAATAGCTTAAAAATCACTTGTCCAATTTCCTGTAACTGATCAATCCTGACCCTGGTTTATTTTTAATTCTTAAAGTTACACCGTCGCTCAGCTTTGTCCCCGTCATAACGAACTTTTCACCGGTATCTTCATTAAACCATTCGTAGTTTGCCATTGGATCCAGTCCACCGGGTTTCACCACAATGGATTCCTGTTCGTTCGCAGATCGGCGAAACGCTACGATGATACCATCGTTCACATTCGGTCGGTGCAGCTGGTAGGCAAGCCACACGGCATCTCCGGTATTATCACCAATACCCGTAAGCGGGTAATAGTCGCCATAGTAGTAAGGTCGTAATCTTTTAAAATCTTTGACCGACCGCTGCATATCCGGTATCGTGACCTCATTGCCTGTTATTTTCCAGTTGAGCACCATCGCACTACTCAGGCTCGACCGGAACGTGTACGGATCTGCCTTGGCGAATACACCTGTGCCATGCAGGGGAAGATAAAAATTGAGGCCGTAGGTGTGGTTCTGATAACCATTGGGTTCACCATAATGATAATCAGTCCGCCACAATGGCGCGCTCCGTGAAGTTGTTTCCATATCCAGTCGGCGTCCTCCGCTTGCGCAATTGTCGATCAGCAATTTCGGAAAGCGTACCAACAAACTGTCCCAAAACGCGTACAATCCTTCAATGTGCCTGATCTCCGCCATTCCGATCCGATCCGGTGCATCGGCGATTTCCCAATACGGCATGGGATCCATATTGAAATCCTGCCGGTAATAGTCAATCCCGCCCTTTGAAATGAGATCGCTGATGTGATCGGTCATCCACAAACGCGCATTTGGATCACCTAAGTTAAACAAATGATCTCCTTTTTTGGGATGCGAAAGAAGAAACTCTGGATGCTCTTTTTCAATCTGAGTTCCTTTGTGCACCCGTTCAGGTTCAAACCAGACCATGAATTTCGCTCCCACCTCAAGCACGGCGTCCGAGATGGGCTTCAGTCCGTTCGGGAAACGATCTTTGTCCACGGTCCAGTTACCTACGTTTTCGTGCCACTGCCCACCTTTCTGCATACCGCAGCCCGTGTACCAGCCGGCATCCAACCAAAAAACCTCCGGCACAATCCCGAATTGTTTGTATCGCTTAACCAGGGCAATGGCGTAATCCTCGGTAAGGCAGCTGTATTCATTGCACGGAGGCGGATCACCCCAGTTGAAGCCCCCAGAAAGTGGATATTCGGCAAACTTCCCATTTATTTTTCTGGAATGGTGTGCCAGAACAAACTGCCTGAAATGATTATGTCCGATCATCCTGTCGGTGCCCTCCCAGAAAAGCATACTTACCATTGGCGTACGGATCGATTCACCCGCCAAAAGCCTCAGTTTCACACGCTCCATACCTGCCTTCAGGTTCAGACTTTTACCGTCGCTGGCCCTTTCCAGTTGTGAGAACCACTTGCCAGTCCAGCCGATACCTACCACGATACCCTTCTGACTTGCCGTTTCGACGTTGAAGAAAGGAAATGCAGACTGATCGGAAGATCTGCCCGAACCCGTGGTGAGGTATATTTTGCTTCCTGCTGCCAGCGCACTGTCTACCGCAGCGAAGTCGGCTTTTTTCGCATCCGAGCCTTTGGCATAATGCAGTGTAAATAGACCATCCTTTTTGTAATCAAATCGCTGATCAACCGCATTTACCTTCTCAATCAGGGGCGATTTGGCCGGTGCCTTATTGGTAAATTCCAGTTTCCACTCCACAGCCTGAAACTGGTGGAAACCTGTCACCCTGCACACCACTACCAATCCCGAGCTACCTTCTGAATAAGAAAATACATACTCCGAAACGTCTTCACGCTTCTTTTTACGTTCAGCGGTATACTTCCATTTTTTTATAAAAGAACCCGAATCCTTCCCTCCATATACGAATGAAAAGGGAGGTGTCTTTCCTTTGGCAAACTGTGCTGTAATCCAGGCGTCCAGTTGCCCCTTCCCAGGTTTTGGCCCCTCGTCGGCGATGGCTGAAAGGTAAGAAAACACACAGATTAGCAGAACAAGTACCTGAGCAAAAATTCCCGGAAAAAAGCGCCCGTATTTCTTTCGCAAATGATAGGTAAAGTTGAAAATCATTGGAGGTCGTTTAACAGTGGAATTTCATTCTAAGCGTATTTTCCACATTTCCTACTCAAACGGCGAACACAGGCTGTATGGTACAACCCACCCTAACCTTTACTCCCTCCCACCATTCTGAACCAAATTACCGTTTTCGTGCATGGCTACTGAGTATTCCATGATTTGAAAATAACTAAAAATCCTTAATTTGCTTTTTGAAAAAGCAACACCCCATTCCTATGCCCCATAACAAAGCCTCACGACGCGAATTTATTAAGAAAAGCACACTTGCTGGAACAATGCTGGGGATGACGGATTTTGTTCCTGATAGTTCAAAAACCAAGAATTTGAAACATATCACCGCATCAGGTTCGGCCGGAAGCATACATGTCGCTCCCCGTTATCATCGTTGGCATGTAGACCCCGGTATTGAATGGGTGGAAACCAATACTTCTTACAGCCATCTGGACTGGAAGATCCCGCTGGCTCAGACGGCCCTGGTGCTTGTGGATGTGTGGCAGCGACATTACCTGAAAGATACGGAGGAACGATCAGAGGAAATCATTGACAATAAGCTGGTTCCGCTCATCACAGCCTGCCGGAAATCAGGTATGGAAGTGATACATACGCCTTCAGCCCCCACCGCACACGCCCATCCGAACTGGATCAATCTTCCAATAAATCAGCCACGCCAATTGCATGCAGATTGGCCGCCGGCAGATTTCAGGTCGCTAAACGGGCCTTTTGCGGCCTATCGGCGCCCTACAGAGCCACGCGAAAAGGAAAGACAGAATTTGCCCACACTTCGAATTCATCCCAAAGTCGCACCCACAACAAAGGAGGCCGTAATTGCAACCGGCGATGAACTACATCTTTATTGTAAACAGAAAGGCATTCTTTTTCTATTTTTTGCCGGCTTCAATACCAACGCGTGTGTACTTAGAAACGATTACGCCACCATCAAAATGAGTGAAAAGGGCTATCAGGTCTTGTTGGTGCGTGACTGTACCACCGGAATGGAAACACGGGAAACACAAGCAACCATGAGCCAGACACACGGAGCTATCCTTCACCTGGAAATGTTTGGCCAATACTCGGTGACCTCCGACGAGATGATCGCCGGATTTAGTTGACTTTCTATTCGGCATTTCTTCTCTGTGGTCATGAAGGAGGAAGAATGGGAAAACAACTGGGATACCGAACTCAACCAACTTATACACTTCATAGTCCAGGTCAGGCATTTGGTCATTGTCTGAACCCAAACAATGACCAGCGACTGATACTCGTTTGATATTGGCACCCCGGATAAATGCAGATGCCCCAATTGATTCGCCCAACCAGTTCTCATTAAGTGTATTGTGGAGAATACAGCAACAGTCTCGTAAGAGCCTCCTTCTAAATTGTGTTTCCCGCCTGGATTTCACGAATCTTCAAGGATACTACAATACCGGAAACGGATCTACGAATTTTAGCCCTTTCTCCATTTGCACGATCTCCCCCGGGCTGCACAGGCATGCTCCGAGTTCGGCAATGATCAGATCCCTATCCAGATCCTGACCGATGAACACCAGCTCATTTTGCCGGTCGCCGAAGCGCCCCCAACGGGATTCAATAGCTTCACGATTATCCATATACGCCTGATAATGCATGCGTTGCCCCAAAGGCATAGTTGCCCACCAGACACCTGCCGACTCGGCACGGACCGAACCACCCGCCTGGCTCCAGTTCAGCGCATCATTTTGTCTTGATGCAATCCAGAAAAGTCCTTTGCTACGGATGACACCCGCAGGCCAGTTGTGAGAGATATAGTCCCAGAAACGCTTCGGATGGAAAGGGCGCACATCACGGAACACGAAGGAGCTGATGCCATACTCTTCCGTTTCCGGCACATGTCCCCCATTGTCCACTTTGCTGAGCTCCTGGATCCAGCCGGCAGACTGCTCCGCTTTTTCGTAATCAAACAAGCCCGTGTTCAGAATATCCTTTGGAGCAATTCTGCAAAAAGAGCTTTCAATAATTTTAGCAGTCGGATTCAAAGCGTTGATGATTGCGTGAAGTTCTTTCAGATCTTTCTTGGAGACCAAATCCGATTTGTTCAGGATAATCACATCTGCAAACTCGATCTGATCGGTAAGCAGGTTGACAATGGTACGTGTATCGGTTTCATCTTCATTCAGCTGCCGGCTCACAACCGTATCCTGCGAGCCAAAATCTTTGGCAAAATTCAGGGCATCCACCACGGTTACCATGCAGTCGATCGCAGCCCATTTTGAAAGATCGACCCCATTCGCTTCGTCTACGAAACTGAACGTCTGGGCAATAGGGACGGGCTCAGAGATTCCGGTGCTTTCAATTAACAAATAATCGAAACGGTTTTCCTTCGCCAGTTTCTCTACCTCCACCATCAGATCTTCGCGGAGTGTGCAGCAGATGCACCCGTTGGACATTTCCACCAGCCGCTCTTCCGTCCTGCTCAGTGTATTTTCATTTTTCACAAGCTGTGCGTCAATGTTGATCTCGCTCATGTCATTCACGATCACGGCTACTTTCAGTCCTTCCTTATTATGCAGAATGTGATTGAGCAGTGTTGTTTTTCCGGCTCCCAAAAATCCGCTCAATACAGTTACGGGCAATTTTCTCATATTCATGGTTTTTTTATATTTGCAACATAGTTGCAAATATAAAAATTAAGTATCAAATGCATCATTGTTGCATATATTTATTCCTGTATTGTTACATCATATCCGTTTTGTCGTAATATATGCAGTACCTGGGCCTTTGAGATCAGGTCAATTTGATAGGTTATTGAAAAAGTATTCTGCTCATCCGGGATTCTGCTGCTTCTAATCCCTCTGATCTTTGAGATATCACTTCTCAACAGCTCTGAATCGTAGCTTCCGGCAATATCCAGGTGCAGACTGCGATGCGATTTAAAGAACTGGAACTGCTGCTCAGCAATTTTTTGATTTTCCGTTTTAAAAGGCTCGAAATGCCCTATGACCACGGCTGTAACCGCCACCATCATTCCGATTTGATAGGATACCTTTTCCAATTGCGTGTGAAAACGGGCTCTGCCCACAAACGCCAGGGCCAGTCGTATGCCAATGAAAAGCACCATAAATAGCTGCATTCCGGTGAACAAGGCAACGTATGGCTTCAAAGCATAAAAATAGGGCACTGAGCCACTGGCAATTGCAAACAATGGCATCAGGCAGCAGGCCACATGGGCAAAAGAGAGGATTACTACAACGGATAACGATGAGATAGACTTGATAATCATAAGGTAAATAGATGAATGTTCATTCTTTTTGATAATATTTGCAACATTGTTGCATTTACATAAGTTCATTAACATGAAAGCGATTCTTTACCTGACTGTGACCATTTTCTGTTTGTCGTTAGCCGGATGCGCCAGCGGGGACAAGAAGGATATTTTAAAACAGGCTTATACGGTACATCTGGAAGCTTTCGCAATAGCGGAAGATCTGGAAAAAACCCTTCTCTCACTTCGGCAAAAGCACCAGGATTCCGTATCGGTTGTCGAAATCGACAGTTTAAATAAGTTGATCAGGCTGTGGGAAGAGGCCGTGGTAGAGGTCCCCGGTTTTGAACATCAACATGGTCATGCCGGGCATCACGATCACAAACCAGCACCTCAAATGACCGAACCGTCTATGCTTGATTATCAGATCCGTGCCAGAGAAGCCATTATATCCGTTAAAGCACAAGTTGACGCCCTCGAAAAAAAAATTGAGCAACCATGAAAACGCTTCTGTTTACAGGCCTTTTGTCCTATGTAGTACTTTTGAATCAGACAGATACTCCGATTTTGATCAATTGGAAACGGTTGACCGACGTGAAATTTGACCGAAAATTTAACAAGCAAGTAAACATGTATTTTCTATACCCCACTTTCGGTCCGGCAGTGACCGCATTAAAGGGTAAAGAGGTTCAGATCCGCGGCTATATGATACCGGTTGATGAAGAAAACAACATCTATGTTATATCGGCCCAACCCATGGCCATGTGCTTTTTCTGCGGTGGAGCCGGTCCGGAATCTATTATTGAACTGCAAATGAAAGATAAGAAATTGAGATTCAAGACCGATGCGGTTAAGACCGTCAGTGGCAAATTGCTATTGAACCCCGACAATGTTGAGCACCTCAATTATATTCTTCAGGACGCCCATTTGGTTAAATGACTGCACTACGAGAGCATACTTGACGACAGTAAACGTGATCAACAGGATGCCTCACAGCCATTCATTACAAATGATCATGACAATTTTCTTATTAGACCCTGCTCATATTTTTGGTGGGGATAACTTATATTCTTTCGCTATGTGCCTAATGTCACATAGGATATCTGATCTTTTAGATAAGTTTAGCCAATTATTGACCAGACACCTGGTTATCCCTAATGGACCTAATGATGCAATCAAGACGAAAATTCATACAATCCGGCATTTTTGCCACGGCTGCTGCTGGAAGTTCCACCTCATTATTGTTTGAGGATAAAAAAAGTATGCGCATGGAAAAGCCTGATGGTTCACAAAGCGGCACGGTAACGCTCCTACAGACCACAGACGTGCATTGCCAGCTCCATAGCCATGATGAATTGTTCTGGGAAAACGGAAAGGTGGTATTTCGGAAGACGGGAGGCTATGCCCATCTGGCCGCCGCACTGGATGCACTAAAAATGGAAAACCCGAATAATACCATTGCAGTTGACACGGGCGACATGTTTCAGGGCAGTCTGCTTTCTGTAAAAACAAATGGCCATGCGTTTGTACCGTTATTAAATGCCTTGAACTACGACTTATATCTACCCGGAAACTGGGAAGTGGTTTATTACAAAAAGAATATGCAAAAACTGATGGGGGGACTGCTCGCCCCCAAAATTTGCGCCAACATGTATCATGATATAGGTGACGGTAAAAAAGGTGAACTGATCTTTCAGCCTTACCAGATCATGCACCGCTTAGGCATTAAAATAGGATTTCTGGGTTATACCGACCCCCTTGTGCCCTTGCGACAGTCGCCGCTGTACAGCAAAGGGATTGTTTATACAAAGCCCGAAGAGAATCTCAAAAACTATGTAACGGTGCTAAGGGAACAGGAACAATGCGACTTTATTATCATTTTATCGCACCTGGGACTGTCGCAGCAGATCGCTCTGGGTAATCATCCGGATTGTGAAGGCGTCAACTACATTTTTGGTGCGGACACGCATGAAAGGATCCGCAGACCAATACAGACAAAATATACCAAAATCGTAGAACCGGGTGCCTTTGGTTCATTTATTGGCCGGCTTGATCTGAAGGTAAAAGATGGAAAAATTCAGCGTGAAGACTACGAACTGATTGAGGTAGACCCACAAAAATACCCGGCAAAAAAAGAGATCGCCGACCTGATCACCGAGATCGAAAAACCATTTAAAAAAGAAATAAACCAGATCATTGGATATAGCACGCTGCCACTGTACCGGAACTTTGTGGTAGAGAACACAATTGACAACCTGATCGTTGATGCGCTGAAAAACAAAATCAAAACGGATATTGTCCTGTCTAACGGATTCAGATTCTGTCCGCCTCTTGCGTTGGGAAAAGATGGAAAAGCAGCCATCACAGAAGGATTCCTGTACGACATGCTTCCGGTAGACGCTGTTGTCCGGACAGCAACCGCAACGGGGTTACAACTCCGGGAATGGCTCGAAAAAGAACTGCAGAACGTATTTGCCCAGGATGCCTCCAAGCGCTTTGGCGGCTGGCTGATACGTTTTAAAGGTATGCAAATAGCGTTCAAGGCTTATGAACAATTGGGCCAAAGAATCCAGCAAGTCACCGTCGGTGGAGAACCTTTGGATCCCCTTCGGGAATACACCGTCTGTGCATGTGAACGGGAAGGTGATCCCGAGGACATGCTTTGCCGCCTCAGAGGTGTTAAAAATGCCCGTAATACCGACTATACGCTGCACAGTGTGCTGAAAGAATACCTAAAAGAATATTCACCGGTATCCCCTACCCTGCGCGCTGATGCAAAGATTTTGGATGGTCCTCAAAGTTTGCTTAGCCAGGTCTCCGGCGTTGATTATCAGTTTGTGTAATATGCGAATTACCTGCCGACCCTTTTGCTTAAAAACTGGTCCAGATCCTTACCATGCAGGTTCAGAGCTATGATATACCCTTTTGGGTCAACTACCACATTAAAAGGTATTCCATCGAGTTGGTATGTTTTAGCCACTGATGATGTCCAGAATTTCAGATCGCTTACCTGTGTCCAGGGCAGGCCCAATTTTTTAATAGCCCGTTCCCAGGCATCCTTTTTACTGTCCAGAGACACTGCATAGATCTCCAGATTAGCAGCCGTTTGACCAGAGCGATGGTATTTTGCATATAATTTTTTAAGCTCAGGCTGCTCCTGGATACACGGAGCACACCAGGATGCCCAAAAATCGATCAGAACCACATTTCCTTTTAGGGATGAAAGTGACACCATTTTACCCGTCGGCGTAGGCAGCTCGATTTCGGGTGCCATGTCCCCCACTTTTATCGGTGTTTGAGCCAATGATCTTTCCTTGTTCAGGAAAAAGAGCAGACATGCAAAACCGATCAACAACTTAACATTGCGCATTTCAAATACTTTTATTGTACCGGATAATTCTTATCAATCCAGTCCGTTTTGATATTCTTCGGAATATTCAACAGCCTCGTATTTTTAAAACCCATCTGCTTCACTTTGGAAAATGCAGGCCGGATGTTAGGACAGCGGTCAAACGGGCAACAGCCACAATAGATAACCACCTCCCGGTTTTTGTCCACTTTTGAAAGCAAATTTTCGAGTTTCTTTATATTGGGCTTTTCGCTACCCGGGCCCACGTCCACTGAACCCTTAATGACCGCCTGTGGACCTATGTTAAGGACAAGTGGCATCGGTTTCTTACCCTGTTCAATGTGGTCTGCCAATAACTTTGGCGGCATTAGCTCAGAAGCACTCCAGGGTTCTTTGGGCGTTTGCGCCTGGGATGAGAGCGAGATAAACATCAGCACGACGATGACATACACTAATTGTAGCTGTTTCATAGGGGTTTAATCAATTACTATTGTTGTAATTCAGGTGGATCAAAAAAGTGCATTTTTAATGGCTAACATCCTGATAACAGACGCTTTACCCTGATGAATATTACCTTCCTTCAAAACGAGCTCTTCTTCCTGAAGGTAAGTAATGGTTAATTCCTTAAACAAAAATCCGATTTCTTCCTTTGAGGAAAGAAAATCAATATCCTTCGGACCACCAGATTGGTATAGCGCCTGATATTCAAGCTGTCTCGGAGAAAATCCTTCAAAAATAATCGTGCCGCCGGTATGGAGCCGTGCGATCACATTTGCTGTAAATAAGATCCTTTCACGTGATGGAAAGTGGGCATAGATCAACGCAATACAATCATAACTTTCATTTTCAAGAACAACATCCTCAAGAGCGCCGACTCTGTAATCTAACGATACATTATTGTTCCCGGCTAGCAGCAGAGCTTTCTTCTTGGCAACTTCACTGGTATCAAATGCAGTTACATGCCAACCTTCAGTAGCCGCAAACACAGCATTTCTACCTTCACCTTCGGCCGGCAAAAGTAATTTTCCAGGCTTCAGCCCATGCAAATTCTCTGCAAACCACACATTTGGCGCTGTCCCGTAGATATATTCGTCGGTCGCATAACGCTCATCCCAAGACTGATTCATTTTTACGTTAAAATAAGGTCGGGAATTTTTATTAAACCAGAAAAATTCTAGGGATGCAGCATGGCCCATCCCTGCTGCTGACGAATAATGAGTTCGCCATTGCCACTGGGAACAAAGGATATAAAATCAAAGAGCTCATCTTTGCTGATTTTGCGCTCTCTGAGTGTATTTTCACACTGTGCCAGAATAACGCCCTTTGCCTGTAATGCCTTTAACTGCGCTTCATAAGGACCGTCTTTTTTGAAGACAGCCACGCCTCCTCCATGGACAACAAGCTCTGCTTCAAGTTTCCCTTTCAGTCGTGGATCCTCCAGTGCGTTCATTACGTTTTTCATGGTGGCTTTGATGACCTTCTCATCGTCACTATTGAGCTGGTAGACAACCTTGTACAACTTTTTATCAGCCACAGCCCCGTGGAACTCGGCTGGGTTAAACCCCTTAATCTGAGCATTGACGCCAACTGAAAGCAGTAAGGAGGCTGCAAATAAAACGGAAGCGATCTTTTTCATTTTTAGATAATTGAATGATTGTTATTTAACTGCTCTGGCCGCTGCAATGGGCTTGAAGGGCCCATATTTATGTTGCTTTTCCGGAAATGCATCGGAATAAGGCCCAAATGGAAAGTCTATTGGTTTCTGAGATAGATTTTTCCAGTCCAGCGCCTGATCCTTGTGAGGCCGTGGCTGTGTATTTACAAATGCCGCCAGGTCCCAGGCCTGCTCATCGGTTAGGATAGGATTTTCATGACTTGTTCCGAATGGCATATTATCCTTTATAAAGCCAGCGAAGGAAGCAACCCTAAAAAGCCCGGCCCCATCGTTATAGCTTCGGTTTCCCCACAGAGGCGGGTACACAAACGATTTCCCATCCGGTTGCATTGCCCCTTGCCCCTTCGCCCCATGACAGACCGCACACTTTTCCTTATAAAGTACGCCACCTGCTTTTGGCTCGGCTGCCCGCTCAAGGTAAGCAAGTTTACTGATTCCGGCATCTTTGGGAACAACGCCTTTCGGCACGCCCTTCCCTACCCATTTCATATAAGCCACCATTGCCTTCATTTCTTTACTGGAACTATCAGGCTTTTGCCCGTTCAGGCTTCTTTCAAAGCAGTCTGATATCCGTTTCACGATCGTCTCCGTGCTTGCAGATCTTGCCCGGTACTTGGGATAGGTTGAGTAAACTGCGGTATAGTTATTGCCCATTGGCTTGGTTCCTGCATCCAGATGACAATTCTGGCAATTCATCCCATTCGAAATATGCATCACGCTGCCCTTCGGCCCCAGATATCTGGATGTATTGGCGATCAGATCTTTACCATATAAAATCAATTTCATTGCATCGGCTGTGTCTTTAACCGCCAGAACTGGCTCACCTGTCTGAGCTTTCGCATTCAGGTGATTGGTGCCAAATTTACCTGAACTGAAAACACCCGGAAACATCACAATAAAAATGGTGCTACCTAAAAAAGATGTAATGACTATCATCAGCGTGCGGCTCATTCTCTTGGCTATACCCGATTTGTTTTTCAGTAAATTATTCATAATCTACATCCCAAGCTAATATTTTATGGGAATTAATCGTCCCAAACTGCTTTGTCAAATGTCATCCAATCATCAAACAAAATTGGTGACTTTTGTCACAAAGCACTAAAGAGCCAACTTACTGATCATATCCACCAGCTCCGGACTGTTATAATCCGCCGCTCCTTCCTGACGGTAAACCATTTTTCCTTCCTTATCCAGGATCACTGTGGTGGGAACCGCCCCCTGCATAAACACGGGTGGTATCTGGCCAGCCGGACTCACTACTTGCAAATCGTAATGGTGCTTTTTCATGAAACTGTCCGACTTCAGATCATTCCCATCTACATCAACCATTAAAAAAACGACTTTTGGGTTATCCCTGAATTTGCCATACAAAGCATTGATCGAGGGCATTTCTGCAATACAGGGAGGGCACCAGGTGGCCCAGAAATTGATAAACACGACTTTCCCTTTCAGGGAGGCCAGATCAACCGTTTTACCGTCACCCTCCCGGAAATGAACATTCGGTAAAGTTTCTGCAGAAGCTGTATTGGGCTGTTTGTCAATTTTGGGCTGGAACAGGCCTACCTTCATCAGCGTCTGGATTGTCCATGCTTTCACTTCAGGGCTAATGACCATGGCCGCTAAAAATATAACCATCACAGCCGTAATGATATTGGATACTGAAAACCATTTCTTTTTCATAACTATTTATTCTGATTGGTTTTAAACGTTTTTTAGAACCTGCGGTTCGCAGCCCTAAGACGCTTTTGCACCGAGCTGAATTGTTTCACGAACAAGTTCCTGAATTGCAACTGGCCGATCAATCTGTTCTTGAACGCCATGCAGTTTGCTTACGAGATTGTTGTTGAATTCTTAGGTAATGTAAGCGTTACGGCAACATCAACGAGATAATTGGCTGATCCGTTGTTGAATACTAGGTCGAACGGGTTTGCCCGTTATTTACCACGCAGTCCAGCACCCTGGTATAAGGAAGACCGCCCTCAACTGATCACCAGCAACACCAGCGCAGATGGGCTGAACTTTACCTTATCGACTGAGCTGTGAGTATTAGCTATTGTACACCAGTTGCTGATCAAATCCTTTAATGTGCTCGCCGATGTCCAATACGGGTACATCTTTTCGGATCAAAGAAGCGATCAGCGAACTGCCAATGGCGCTCCGGTAGCCGCCTGCACAATGTACAGCAATGGGTTTATCAAGAGGTATTTCAGCGATCCTGCTTTTTATATCAGCAAACGGGATGGCGATACTGTTGCTGAAAATCTTATTGGCCGATACTTCCGATCCGTTTCTGACATCAACAATCGTATACTGGTCCTGATGTTCTTTAAAATTTTCTAGATCCAAAAGCGGCATTGTCTGTTCGCCACCTTTTGACACAAAAGCCTCCCTGATCCTGGTTTCGTACCCGATGGATGCCGTGCGCCCTATAAGCCTCTCCAAAGTTTCTATATCCTGTGCAGCCAGATAAAATTCCTCCGAAGGATCTATCATGCTTCCCAGCCAGGTCTCAAACTTGGTTCCATCCATGATATTGATCGATCTGGCCAGATGGCCCTTTTTGAATTCCTCCTGACCACGGCTGTCTACAACCCAAACACCCGGCTCCAACTGACGCGCTTTGGAATCAGTCACTTTTACCCTGCCAGTACTTTCCATAAATCCGGACGCACCTTTTTTATTCAGTTCAACATCGAAAGGAAAATAGGCCGGGATAATAGGCTGGTCGGACGTCAATTCATTTACAAAAGCCTCTTCACTCATGGGTTGAAGTGACCAGTTCTCCGCCTTTTGCTCACCCATCGTGCTGCTTGCGGCATCACTCAGCGCTTTTCCGCACAACGTGCCCGCTCCATGTGCCGGATATAGGATCACATCATCAGGCAAAAGCATCAGTTTGTCACGTAGAGAATGATACATTTTGGCTGCCAGTTTTTCTCTCTGCGCATCCATATTTCCGCCAGACTCTCTCAAATCCGGGCGGCCGCAATCACCAATGAACAGCGTATCTCCGCTGAATAAATATTTTGGCACACCATCATGTTCTAAAAGAACCGATATACTGTCATACGAATGGCCGGGCGTGTTGATGGCCTTCAAGACAATCTTTCCAAAAGCCAGCAAATCTCCCTCGTCAAAGGGTGTCAGATCATATTTAGCCTCAATTTTTTTACTCGCATAAATGGCCGCACCGGTTGTCCGAGCTATTTCCAGATGACTGCTCACAAAATCGGCATGGGAATGCGTTTCAACAACGGCGATAATCTCAGCCTGATTCGCTTTCGCAAAATTGTAATAAGGCTCAGGGTTACGCCCCGGATCGACTAATACGATCTTTGATTCACACTCACTCAGAATGGCATAACTATAATGTGCAAGAAATTTATCTTCAAACTGTCGGACCTTCATAAAATACTTTTTTCAATTAAGCTGTTCCTTTTAAAATTTTATTCCAGTAGAGCCATGGAAGTACTTTTGTCTTTAGCAGCCACATACTGTATCTTTCCCTGGCCTGGTTGAAGGGAAACGTTTCCATGGGATTGTTGTTGTAGTCAAATTCGGCCAGAACCAGCTTGCCGTAACCAGTGATCAACGGACAAGACCCGTACCCGGTATATACCTGCCCCGGAGTCTGTCCCTGCATAAGTGCCAGCAGGTTTTTGACCAGAACGGGTGCCTGCTTACGAATGGCTGCGCCCGTTTTGGAGTTGGGTGTACTGCCCGCATCGCCCAGGCCAAATATATTCTTGTAACGGTTATGCTGCAAGGTATCCTTATTCAGGTCCACCCAGCCAAGAGGATTACCGCTGACTGCCAGAGGGCTGTTTTTTATAAAATCCGGAGCCGATTGCGGCGGGGTCACATGCAGCATATCAAATTTCTGAATCACCTGCCGGGTTTCGCCATCCTGAGTTTTCGTTTCAAAATAGGCCAGCTGGTTTGGCCCGTCTATTTCTGTCAGGTTGTGGTTAAAATGGGTGTGTATCCCATAATTTTCCACCACGTGGTTTAGCACATCAGCATATTTTTTCACCCCAAAAATAACACTACCACCGGTGTAAAAGTGCACCTCGGACCGCGGCAAAAGACCCTGTTTTTTAAGGTGATCCGAAGCCAGGTACATGATCTTTTGTGGAGCTCCGCCACATTTGACCGGCGTGTTGGGTGCCGTGAAAATGGCTTTGACCGGGCGCTTGATGGAGCGCAACGTTTGCCAGGTATAGGGTGCCGATTCAAACGTATAATTACTGCACACCCCAAACTGACCCAGATTTTCCCTGAGCCCCTTAATTTTGCCCCAGTCCAGCTGGATACCTGGTGCTACCACCAGATAATCGTAGGTAATTCTGCCACTCACTGCACAGATAAGTGCGTTCTGGTCTGGCTCAAAAGTCACGACCCGATCTTTGATCCAGTACGCCTTTTCCGGAATGCAGTCTGACTGATCTCTGACCGTTTTGTTTACATCATACGCACCTCCACCCACCAGGGTCCATGCCGGCTGGTAATAGTGTTTTTCGGACGGATCAATGATGCCGATATCCAGCTTATTATCCTGATTCAACAATCGGGCAGCCACTGAAATGCCCCCGTTACCGCCCCCGACAACCAAAATCTGAAAGTGATTTTTCATAAAGCTACTTGTTTGATTTGTTCGTGTGAAGACCGAATGAACGGTACAAAGGGCAAAAACCTATAAAGCTTTTGAGGATAAAAATTCCGGTCACAAACAGCAGAATAAGCGCAACAGTGCCAGAAATAATGTGGGTAAAATAAAGGATCACAATCGCCACCGCAATCAGCCTTGGAAAAACCCGTGCAAATCTGTTCATTTTCATTGTCGTTGGTTTTGGTTTAAGTACACCAAAACTACCAATGAGCTGATCGGTTCCTGGTGACTTATGTCACATAGACCAATATAAATATTTCAAAATAAAATATAGACCTTCCAATTTGACAGCGCGACCTGTTTTTATTTTGGTTCCGTATGACGCTATCGGAATGTTGGAGAGATAAAATTTTACGGATAAGGACTGATATCCTTTTGACAGCCTATTGTGTACAAAATATGTGGAAACGCATCGAGGCAAAATTATTACAGCACATGATCTCATGCGTAATCCGGATGTATGCCGGTTATAGAAACGGGAAAAACCGGGAAGTGCGACTGCTATACTGGCTGTAATGATCATAAAACGCCATGAGCATGGTCTCCTCGTATTTTGATTTAAAATAAAAAAGCAGCCAAAGAGCCCCACTGATGATGAGCTTTGTGGCATCACCAGCCAGCAGCCCATATCCGGCAGCAGCCAGAATAATACCCGAATAAATGGGATGCCGTATGTATCGGTAAAGCCCGGTGGTAATGAGTTGGCCGTTCGTTACGGGTGACGGAAAGGGGGTCAGGCTTTTTCTGATCTGATACACCGCTGTGAGTATGATGAGCAGCCCCGAAAACGCCAGGAGCAGACCAGCCACCTGGCCTAACCTATCGACTGGAAAAACAAATAATTCCGGCATAAATACATACAGGCCAAACAACGCCAGCTGAATGCTTACAAACATGATGTCTTTTGTTTTTCTCATAACGAACAGATTACAGCCCTATGAACTCATGGATAATAATGTACCAACGAAGTGCCCAAAAACCCATTTAACCTGATCCGGGAAAAGCTTTGTCTCCATTAGATTGCGTATAACAGTGCAGCGTTGGATACGATTCCTTTGCGCAAGTTTTGCAGGTACCGGCCAGCCCCAAACTGATTACCGGCATGCTGGAAATACAGGCACCTTCCTTTCCTTAGAGCATTTTACTTCGTTGTTTAAAGCTATACGGAGTACATTTTACTATTTTCTTGAATTGTTTGTTGAAGTTACTCATATTATTAAAGCCATTGTCATAGCAGACCTCACTTACACTTACGTCATCCCCTTCCAGCAACTGTTTGCAAGAGTTACCTATTCGGATTTCATTGACGAAGCTGGAAAAGTTTTTCTTAGTACGGTTTTTAAAATACCGGCAAAAGCCCGAATAACTCATCATGGCCAGGTCGGCTATTTCTTTACTTGAAATGTCTGTTTTATAATTGTTCATTACATATTCAAATATGGCATTGAGCCGGTCATTATCCCGGTCGTTCTGGCCTACAAACCAAGAGCTGGAAAGTAATTTATATTCTGTGGAATTGGCCATCATGAGCAAGAGAGACAACAAATTAATGAGACGGTCCATGCCCTGCAGATCCAGCATGGCTTTCATGCTCTTATTGATTTGCTGTGATGTTTTTCCATAAAATTGAATACCCATCCGGCTTTTTTCAAAGAGTTGCTTTATGATTTGCATTTCAGGAATATCACAGAATTCCTTTCCCAAAAATTCTTCACGAAAATGAATGACCAAAGCGCCACCAGAAGAAGCAGGATCATCCTTATGATACCAGTGAGGCAAATTCGGGCCTAAGAAGTCGACCTGACCTACCGAATAATCGGACACATGATTCCCTACAAATCGTTTACCGTTCCCTTCAATGATCAGCGCCAGTTCATACTCGGTATGAAAATGCCAGGGTGTTTCAAAATAAGGGGTTACAAACTTGTCCGTAACGAAGGAGGACAAGTCGGAGAGTGGTAATTTTTGAATCTGAGGCTTCATTTATGTCGTCTTAATTGATCGTAAGACAAACAAAAAATATATCAAAATATACTAATATATTTTAAATATTTCAATTTCAATGTCAAAAAAGTGCATTTTTTTGCCACAAAAGTACTAGTTGAAGGTAGTTTTATAAATGATATTTGCCATGTAAATAATACACTGACAATCCTAATCCCTTAACCAACAAATTATGAACAATTCAGAATCAGAATCCCTGAAAGCACAATACGACAGGGACGGGTATCTGATCCGGAAAGGTGCCTTCGATCCCAGGGAAATTGAATTACTGTATGGCCTCGCGGTGGGTGATAATGTCCTCCTCAACAATGCGTTGGACCTTAATGACCAGTCAGGAAAGCGGACCAAACTTACTTTATGGTTTACACCGGGTGATGATGCATACGGCCTGTTAACACGCAGTCAGAAGACGATAGACATCGTAAAAGAGCTGCTGGGCGAAGGTGACGTCTGTCATTTTCACTCCAAGCTCATGCAAAAGGAACCTAAGGTAGGCGGTGCATGGGAATGGCACCAGGATTACGGTTACTGGTATAAAAATGGTTTCCTTTACCCCGATGCAATGATTAGTGTAATGATTGCATTTACGGAAGCAACAAAGGAAAACGGCTGTCTGCAGGTACTGAAAGGCTCACACAAAATGGGTCGGCTGGAACATCATTTTGTCGGCGAACAGCAGGGGGCAGATGCACCCTTTGTGGAAGAAGCTTTAAAGTTCTGTGAAAAAGAATATGTACTACTGGAACCAGGAGATGCATTATTCTTCCACAGTAACTTACTGCACATGTCGGAGGCCAATCTTTCCGATAAACCAAGGTGGTCGATTATTTCGGCCTATAACCTAAGCTATAACAAGCCCTTCAGAGAAGCAAACCCCTCGTGCATAACGCCTGTGAAGACTGTGCCGGCTGGTGCGATTTTAGCCTCAAATGCATCCGGGTTATCCGAAACCACCGATTTTTTAAAGAAAGAAAATGAAATTACCCTTAACCTAAAAGATGAACAGCATGGATAAGCCTATCAGCCTTGATCTTGATTATCTCCCGCATTTGCCTCAGGATAAGGCGATGGGAATCGGCTGCATCGGATCCGGATTCATCATGGCGGATTGTCACCTGGTGGCTTATCGTAACGCGGGATTTAATCCGGTAGCTATTGCTTCACGCAACCGTGCGAACAGTCAGGCTGTTGCAGATCGTCATGGAATCAAAAAAGTTTATGACACTTATCAGGACTTACTTAAGGACCCCTCGGTAGCCATTGTGGACATCGCAGTACCTCCTCAGTTGCTACTGGAAGTTGTGCAGGAGACGGTAAAATACGCAGGGCGGATTAAGGGGATACTTGCTCAAAAACCAATGGGTACCTGTTTTGCGCAGGCACAGGAAATTGTAAGGTTATGTGAAGAAGCAGGAATTACCCTGGGTGTGAATCAGAATATGCGATACGATCAGTCCATCCGCGCCTGTAAAGATCTGCTCAACAAAGGCTATCTGGGCAAGCCGGTGTTTGCTTCCATTGATATGCGGGCCATTCCTCACTGGGCACCCTGGCAGAAAGAACTCGGCTGGGCAACCTTACGTACCATGAGCATTCATCATCTGGATGCCTTTCGCTATTTATTCGGTGATCCGCAGCGGATATTTGCCAGCGTGGCAGAAGATCCAAGAAGTGTCTCTGCATTTGATCACGAAGATGGCATTGCATTGTATATTCTGGAATATGCCAATGGTTTTCGGGCATCGGCATGGGACGACGTCTGGACTGGCCCTGCAAGGGAGGGTTCAGAAAGCGACATATATATTAAATGGCGTGTAGAAGGTACCGAGGGAATAGCCATGGGCACCATTGGCTGGCCCTCCTATCCTTCTCCGACCCCCAGTACACTGGATTTCACCACCACCAGGCAGCCTGGCTATTGGTTCAAGCCCCGGTGGAAAGAAGTGTGGTTTCCTGATGCATTTGTAGGTCCTATGGCTCAGCTGATGTGTGCCATTGAAGAAAACCGGGAACCCGAAATCGGGGGTAAAGACAATTTAAAAACCATGGCGCTGGTAGAAGCCTGTTACCTATCATACAAACAGCACCGGGCCATCTCACTGGATGAGCTCTTAGTCGGGTAAAAATAAATTCAAAACTTACTAACCGTAATGAACTATGATTCAAGTTGGAATATTTACAGGGTACTTTCCTTATGGATTGGAAGAAACGGCACAGCGCATCCGTAATCTTGGTTTCAATACCGTGCAGCTGGATGCGACTTTCAAGGATATGGATCTTTCAACCGAAAGCATCAATCAGGTAAAATGCCAAAAAATACGGGACACATTCAGACGACACAACCTGCCAGTCTGCTGTGTTTCGGGGTATACCAATCTGGTACATCCCGACCCGGTAAAACGTAAGTCCAATCTCGCGCATCTGAAACAGATCATCCGTCATGCCCATGATCTGGGCTCACCGTATGTCATCAGCGAAACCGGCACCTTTGATCCGGACAGCGACTGGGTGCACCACCCAAAAAATAAAACGGAGGAAGGTTACGAGGATTGCAGGCAGGTAATCCAGGGCATTGTTGACTTCGCCAGGGAGCACGGCGTCACTTTTCTGATTGAGACCTATGTCAACAATGTGATCGGATCCATTGAGGAAACGCAGCGTCTTTTTACCGACATCACAGATCCAAGTCTGGGCTTGCTGATGGACCCGACCAACTATTTTGAGGAGCACAATATTGATCAGATGGATCAAACTTTGAACCAAATTTTCAATGCCTTATCCCACAGGATTAAAATTTCCCATGCCAAAGACGTAAAACGGGCCGACGGATTTCAAGGTGTACAGCTGGCCGACATTGACGCGGCTGAATCACATGCCTTACGCGGTGTAGGTATGATAGAACTACCGGCACCTGGTTTGGGATCACTTAACTACGATTTGTACCTCAACAGGCTTGGTAAAGATCACCCCAACATCCCGATCATCATAGAGCATTTGGCAGAAAGCGACATTCCGCGCGCCAAAGAATTCATTGATAATAAGTTACTGATAAACGGACGTTGATTTCTTACCCAATTTTTCTCCTATCCGAAGCATGATGAAGAAGGTACTATATTGTTGTTTGCTGGTGGTTTGCGGTCTCACCGCCTCAGCACAGGACGTTATTAAAGATTATTCCAAACCCGAAGCAACCGAAATATGGGAGCCAACACCTAAAATAGTAGCCCCGGGAAAGGAACCGAATGCACCTCCATCGGATGCAATCGTGCTTTTTGATGGCAAAAGCCAGGCAAACTGGGTTGCATCCAAGGACGGTAGTGCCAATGCCTGGGAGGTTTCAGACGGCGTGTTGCTAACCAAAATGGGCGCGGGCAATATTCAGACCAAACAGAAATTCGGCGATTGCCAGCTTCACATTGAATTCCTGATGTACCCCTCAGCAACAACCGCTGAAACGGGTCATCTTAACGAAGGTAACAGCGGGGTCTATCTTCAGGAACGTTACGAATTACAGATATACGATTCACATCAGAATGCATCGAAAATTTATGCCAACGGACAATGCGGCACCATTTATAAACAATCCATACCCCTGGTCAACCCAACGAACAAGCGCGGTGCATGGAATACCTATGATATCTATTACACGGCGCCAAAATTCAGATTCAACGGTTCCATTGAAAAACCTGCCTTCATTACAGTTGTCCAGAATGGTGTCTTGATCATCAATCATTTCGAAATTCAGGGAACCATCCAGCATACCGGAATCCCGAGATATGAGCCTCATGGAAGGGCATCCATCATGCTGCAGGAACACGGAGCCAAAGTCGGTTTCCGGAATATCTGGATCAGAGAATTATAAGCAGACGTCAACTTACCGGAGCATTCTACCGCACAGAGCCACTTTCTGTGTGCCTGGATAACTCGGCCCCATTTTTCCATAAATTAATTAATCCCAAACCCAGACAGTATGAAATATATTCCTACCAATCCACATGCCTGCATGGTCAGGCGTGTACTTTTGGGCATTTTGATGCAGTGCTGCCTTTTCAATATGACTATGGCTGGCACCTTCATGGACCCCGTCGTTGCCAAAGTTTCAGGCACCGTAAAATCTTTCGATGGAATTGCTTTGCCGGGCGTGAGTGTAGTGGTGAAAGGTACCAACATCGGCACCATAACCGATGTGAACGGTAAATATACCGTGGATGCATTTGAAGACGGCTCGGTGCTTTCGTTCTCTTTCATCGGGTACATAGCTCAGGAAGTACCGATACAAGGCAGAACAACCATTGACATCACCCTGGCCGAAGACACCAAGGCGCTTGACGAGGTGGTAGTCATCGGCTACGGTACACAGAAAAGGTCAGATCTTACCGGCGCCGTGGGGTCCGTGAACGTGGATCAGTTGCAGGAACGCCCGGCACCCTCACTGAATCAGGCTCTGTCGGGACGGGTTTCGGGTGTACAGGTGAATTCCAATTCGGGTCGTCCGGGTGGTCGCACGACCGTCCGAATCAGAGGTTTCAGTTCTATTAATTCATCCAACAATCCCTTGTATGTAATTGACGGTGTGATGCTTCCGATCGGGAACCAGGTCCAGGGGAGCCAGGCGATTGATTATATCAACCCCAACGATATAGTATCGGTAGAAGTATTGAAAGATGCGTCGTCTACGGCCATTTACGGTGCCAGAGGGGCCAATGGAGTAATTCTCGTCACAACCAAAAGAGGATCGAAAGGCGGAGGGAAAGTTTCTTACAATGCCGATTTTAGTGTTCCCACCATCGGGCCTAACCGGCTGGAAGTGCTCAATGCAAAGGAATACATGGCGCTGGAAGATCTTGCTTACAAAAACATCGAAAAATTTGACCCGGCAGGATGGAACTCCGGAAAATACAAGGGTGTCGACCCGGCCATAGCGAGGCAGGACCGCCGACTTTTTGACGCACAGGGAAATAACCTGTACGACACGGACTGGTTGAAAGAATCTACCCAAAGCAAAATTTCTCAAAACCATCAACTGGGATTTAGTGGCGGAAACGAACAAACCAATTTCTCTGTATCGCTCGGTTACCGGGGCGATGAGGGATTGGTGAAAACATCATTTCTGAAAAGATATTCGGCAAGATTTACTTTTGACAGTCAGATCAAAAAATGGCTGCGGGTAGGCGGTACACTAAGCTACACCAATCAGAATGAAAACCTGGTCGACTTCGATTATCAGGTAACCCGAACAATGGCTGAATCGTATCCCGTTCAGCCTGTGCGATACGAAAACGGGATGTATGCCGATAACCGCGATTATCCCAATTCGCAAGGAAATTTTAACACGCTTCGTTACCTGAACGAAAGGCAATACATTCTGGGCACGCAGACGGTACTAGGCAGCTTTTATTCCAATATCAGTATTGCCAAAGGCCTGGAGATGCGGACCGTGCTGGGCACCAATGTAATGACCCAGGAAAACAAACAGTCGATAAGCCGGGGATTGGCGATAGCGCAGCAGGGAGGCGCTTCCGTACAAAACCAACGGGAATCATTCTGGTCGCTGGAAAATTACCTGACTTACAACAAACGCTTCGCCCAGATACATTCGCTGACGGCTTTGCTTGGAATCTCATGGCAGGAAACCAATTATTTCAGGATGAATTCCAGCATTACCGGTTTTGCATCAGATTTTTTTGAGTTCAACAATTTAGGCGCCGGAAGTACAGCGCCCGGCTACGGGTCCAATGCCTCGCGCTTTGCATTCAATTCTTATTTTGGCAGGATCAATTACAGTCTCAAGGACAAATATTTACTGACCGTCACAGGGCGTGCAGATGGCTCTTCAAAATTTGGGGAAAATCACAAGTTTGTATTCTTCCCTTCCGCGGCGTTGGCATGGAGAATTTCGGAGGAGGCATTTCTCAAAGAAAATAACTTAGTCTCCAATCTTAAACTACGTACAAGCTACGGCGTAACCGGCAACTCCGAGATTCCACCCTATTCTTCCTTAGGGGTTTTAAGTTCGAATTCGACCGCGATCATCAACAAACAAAGAGCAGGCGGAACGGGACTTGGGCGTCTGGCCAATCCGGATCTTAAATGGGAAAAAACGACCCAAAGCGACATAGGAATAGAACTGGGTTTATTGAAAAACAGACTTTCCTTTGAAGCGGATCTTTACTACCGGAAAACGACCAACATGCTGCTCGATGCCCCGGTTCCGACAACCAGCGGCTACTCGACGATCCGGAAAAACATTGGGTCCATGGAAAACAAGGGAATTGAGCTGGCATTAACTTCCGTCAATATAGAAACATCGGACTTTTCATGGACTACAAATTTCAACATTTCCATGAACCGCAATAAGGTGCTGGCACTCGCAACGCCTTCGGACATATTTGGCGTGGGAGGTCCCGGCTTTACAAATCAGACCAATATTATCCGGGTCGGCGAACCTGTAGGATCCTTTTGGGGCCTGAGGCGCCTTGGTATTTGGAGCACCAGTGAGGCGGACGAGGCGGCGAAATTCACAAGTTACAAGGGCGGGCTTACCATTCTGCCGGGAGATATCAAATATCAGGACGTAAATGGTGACCGCGCGATCAACGACGCAGACCGGATGATCATCGGAAACGGTAGTCCGAAAGCCTGGGGTGGATTCCGTAATAACCTCCGGTTCAAAAACTGGGATTTAACCGTTGAACTCCAATACTCTTACGGCAACGATGTGCTCGATATGACCAAACATACCATGGAGGATCGTGTGGGACTGGATAATAGCTACAGAACCGTGCTGGATGCCTGGACGCCCGAAAATCAGAACACAATGGTGCCGCAGGTACGTAATCTGCTCGCGGGTTATATTACCAATGTCGATACCCGCTGGATCCAGGACGGTTCATTTATCCGTGGTAAAAACCTTTTGCTTGGCTATTCTTTCCCTTCAGGCGTAACCGACCGAATGAAGCTGAACAGATTACGGCTGTATGCTTCGGTTGAGAATTTCTTTCTTGCAACAAAATATACCAGTGGTGACCCGGAAGTTACCCTGCCATCCTTTGGTGCAGATGCAAACAATGTGTTTGCGCAAGGGATGAACTTTTTTGCCTATCCGCGCCCAACCACATACAGATTAGGAATCCAGATTGAATTATAACAGTCAAAACAACATCATGATGAAACGATATAAATCTTTGATCACCCGGTTGGTGCTTGTTATCAGCATCCTTTGTTACGGAACCTCTTGTTCCGACTTTCTGGAAGAAACGGATCCTTCCAACCTCACTGCCGACAGCTTTTACAAAATTGCCCAGCATGCAGAAGCCGGCATTTATGCGGTGTATGCGGAAACAAGGTTCATGGCAGCCGGTGCCGGAATATTCTCATACAACTGGCAACTGCTCGAAGCCCCGACAGGAACATCGCAGTCTGAAACGGCTCAAAACTCTGACCTGAACAACCTTTATTCGTTAACCTACGATGGCAACACGCAGCATATCGTAAACTGGTGGAGACAGCTTTACCGGATTGTTGCACAAGCCAATCTGGTGATCAAAAATGTTCCTGCGATCGAAATGGATGAGGTACGTAAGAAGGCCATTCTGGGCGAAGCCCGGTTCTTGCGGGCATGGGCTTATTTTTACGCGGTAAGACTTTGGGGAGACATCCCGCTGATCACCGAGCCCCAAACAGCATCTTCTGAGGATTTTCTTCCAAAGCGCAGTTCTCAGGACGAAGTTTATGCGCAGATAGTAGAAGACCTTACCATTGCGGAAGCGGCAGGCCTGCTATGGATGGATGGCAGCGGGCGGGTATCGCAGGCCGCGGTGAAGGCCATGTTATCAAAAGTATATCTTACTATGGCGGGGAATCCACTGAAAAAGGGCGCCTCTCATTACAAGCTAGCAGCGGATAAAGCCTTTGAAATCATCACCTATTCACAAAGCAATCCTTCAAGTATTAACCTGTTTTCACAGTATGCAGATATGCATGATGTGGCCCAGGACAACAAACTAGAACATTTGTTCCAGGTGCAATATCTGGCCGACATTACCGGCAATCCGCTCCAGCTGGCTATGCTGCCGTATTACAAGCCAATTTCCGCAGGAGCCGCAAACGGAATCGGCACGACAGTTCCTACCAAACAATTTTTCGCCTCTTACGAAACCGGAGATCTGCGTGCAAAAAACCAGGAAGGATATTTCTACACAAGTTATTATTACTTTGGAAACGGTGATGCCTACCAGCTCGGCGCTCCTTATATTTATAAGCATTTTGATCTGAAAACACATGGCAAACCGGGCGTTGCCGGCACAGGACGAAGTGATCTGAATGTAATGAACATTCGTTACGCGGAAATTTTGCTAACTTACGCCGAAGCCCAAAACGAACTAGGCGCACCTACAACGGATGCTTATAATGCGTTGAAAAAAATCCGGGACAGGGCAAAGCTTACGACACCTGCATTGGCCACTTTCAACCAGTCCACCTTTCGTGAAGCAGTCTGGAGAGAGCGCTGGTATGAGCTATGTTATGAAGGAGTCACCTGGTTTGATATGGTGAGACTAAAAAAAGTATTTAACGAAACCACCAAGGGTTTTGATGAATTTGCAGGTCATGTTAATCAGAGCTCGATGCAACCGTTACAGGAGAAACATCTGCTGATGCCATTACCAGCTCCTGAAATGAAAAACAACCTTAATTTAACGCCACAGAATCCAGGATATCCGGGAATTTAATGTAACAGTATATGAATCTGAATATTAAGGCAAAAAAAAATAATTCTTATGATGCCATTGTGATCGGTACAGGGATAAGTGGCGGCTGGGCTATGAAAGAACTTACCGAAAAAGGCTTGAAAGTGCTCGCTCTAGAACGAGGCCGAATGGTGGAACACGTCAAGGATTACCCTACTGCCCACAAAGATTCCTGGGAAATGCCGCATCGGGGCATGAACACTTTGGATTATAAACAGGATAACCCATTTGTAACCCGGAGCGGGATTGCCAATGAATACAACCAGCATTTTGTGGTAAAGGACAAAGATCATCCCTCCATTCAGGACAGGCCTTTTACCTGGGTAAGAGGCTATCAGGTGGGTGGCAAATCGTTGCTTTGGGGCAGATGGACGCAGCGTTGGGGTGAAACGGACTTCGAAGCAAATGCCCGGGAAGGAATTGCCGTAGACTGGCCGATCCGGTATGAGCACATAGCCCCATGGTATAGCTACGTTGAAAAGTTTGCCGGTATTAGCGGAAACAAAGATGGGCTGGCACAAGTCCCTGACGGCGAATTTCTTCCTCCGATGGAAATGAATTGTTTCGAAAAAATGATGAAGGAAAAAATCGAAACAAAATTTCCCTCCAGAAACATGATCATCAGCCGCCATGCCAACCTTTCACGAGCGGATCAGCAACAAACCGATGTGGGCCGCGGGCCCTGCCAGTATCGCGACAGGTGCAGTCGGGGCTGTCCGTACGGAGCCTACTTTAGCACCAATTCCGCCACCTTACCCGCCGCTGAAAAAACAGGAAGGCTCACCCTCATTACTGATGCTGTGGTGGAATCGATTATTTATGACGAACAAAAGGAAAAGGCAAGCGGGGTGCGTGTGGTTCATGCAGCCACAAAGGAAGTGATTGAATATTATGCAAAAATCATTTTTGTGAATGCCTCCACAGTCAATTCTAATTTACTGCTGCTAAATTCTACTTCAAAACGCTTTCCAAATGGCCTGGGCAACGATTCAAATACACTTGGCAAGTATGTGATGGACCATAATTACAGGGTAAACGGTGTAGGCTATTTTGATGGAATGCAGGATAAGTATTATTTCGGAAGGCGTCCCGTTGGTTTATACATTCCGCGTTTCAGGAATTTCGGGACCGATAAACAAACCGAATTCTTGAGAGGCTATGCCCTTGCCGGTGGTACAAGCCGTGTTGGATTTGGGCGGGGAACCAATATGGAAGGTATGGGCGCCGATTTCAAAAACAAACTTTCGGAACCCGGCCCCTGGTTTATAGCCTTCACCGCTATGGGAGAAATGTTGCCGTATGAAGACAACACCATCAAACTGGATAAAGAACAAAAAGATGCATGGGGAATGCCTCTGGTGCGCTTTGATATTACCTGGCGCGAAAATGAGGACAGAATGAGCGCCGATGCCATGAAACAGATCCAGGAAATTCTTTCTTCCGGAGAATTGAGGGACATTCAGGTGAACGACAAGCACAATTCACCTGGCAATGGAATTCACGAAATGGGTGGATGCAGAATGGGCCGCGATCCTAAAACTTCCATGCTGAACGGGTTTAACCAAATGCATCAGGTGAAAAATGTGTTTGTGACCGACGGTGCCTGCATGACCTCTTCATCCTGTCAAAACCCCTCATTGACTTACATGGCGCTCACCGCGCGGGCCTGCGACCATGCCGTGAAGGAACTAAGGAAAATGAATATATGAGTCAATACGCTGCTTGTCCTGAAAAAGTAAAAACGGTTGGGTTTTAAAGATGGCCATCAGCCGGAATTCAGAAAACCCGTATTCTGTCTTAATATGCCTGTTCATCCTACAAAAAAGCCGTCGCAAACTGCTGTCGACGGTTTTTTTGATACTATTTCCCATCGGAGTAACCTTCCCGGGCTGCCATGTCTTCTTAATTATCATCACAATAGACCCTGCCTTGGGGCGACTCCGGTGTGTCTGTAAAGGTATGATGCCACTATGACATCCGCTGGCTCACGTTTCAAATTTCCATACGATTTGACTGCATAGAGGGCTTATAAAGGTTTGATAGCTCATTGAGGGTTTGCTAAAAAACATCGTCCCGATTACGATTTTTGTAATACACGCCACCTCAAACCTTATTTTACACGAATTATAGCTCTTCTGAATGACGTGAGCGCGGGCTTGCCATTATCCGTCACTTCCAGTATGATATGAAAAACCGTACCAGCCTCTGCATCGGACGGCACTAAAAAAGTGCTTGTCTCATTGTTTTCACCAACCAAAATAAGCTTGCCGGGATAACTGCCTGCTTCCCAATAGTTCCACCAGCGGCACTGTATGTTGTTCTTATCCGGATCTGCTGAACCACGGGCGCTGAGCACGATCTTTTCGCCCGGACGGGTATCAATCTCGCCTTTCCGGTAATCAAACAGCGTCAGCTTATCGCAGGGGGCATTATATATCCACATGAAGCCCTGATGGATTCCATTTTTATGGTCTCTATCAAGCACTTTCAGAGGCGACTCGTCGGCTTGCAAATACTTCTGATTTAGAACCAGCAGTTTTAAAAGCTCCCACAACGGAGCCAGGTGCTGCCATCCTTTCATGATCCAATCAGAAGCTGTGGAAGCTGGAACATTCACGCCCATCCGTCTGTATTTATCGATCTGGCGGTGAAGTGGAAGACCAAAAACGTACTTATCGACAACCATTTGGGCGATGACTGCTTCAGAAGGGATGCCTTTGTCAATTACACGATCTGGAAGTGATGCGGTTATGATGCCTTCGCCATTGGCACGTGCATATTTGTAACGGATATATCGCTTCACATAAAATTCGGCCGGAATTAGGTCCAACACTTCTGTGACCTCTTCTCCTATTATGGTGCAGCCGGTAACATCTTCCGTAGGTTCAATAATGATGATCTCACGGCGCAGGTTCTCTGGCAGTATCATCCTTCCGGTTCCCTTTTCACGTTTTTTAGCAGGCACTTTTTCCTTGACAACGTCAGCTGCCTGCTCTGAGAGTTCTTCTTGCTGCGGCTGGTTAGTTCCCAGCTCAAACAGGTCGATCTGGTTTACGTCCGTGTGTATGCCGGCCAGTTTCTCATTCTTTTTACCGAATATATACCGCTTGTATTTATCAAGTTCAAAGTTCAGGGCCTGGATCTGGTCATCCCTTTCAGATAGTAATTCCAGCGACTTCTCATAGAGTAATTTATAGTCCGTCGCCGTGTCTTCCATAACCCGAAGATACTGCTCAAAATTAGCCTAAACAAGCTTTTGAGGCACTTTTTAAGCAATTTTTTCTTCTTGTTTTGTAACCTGATTTGTGTGCTGATAACGTTTTCTGAAGCGGACGGAATCCAGCATTACGCCCTGTAAAAGAAGTGTCAATTGATGGCTGGTGATGGCTATATCTTCTGACTTTGGCCATTCAAAAGTACCTTGTTCCAACTTTTTGACGTACATCGCAAACCCGTCCCGGTCCCACTGCAGGAGTCGGATTTGATTAAGTCGTTTACCCAAGAAAACAAAAACATCGCCACTCGATGGATCAAAGCCCAATTCATTTCGGACCAGGCCAGCCAGACTGTATATGCCAAAACGCATATCCGTTGGGCTCCTATACAAAAAGTATCGGCAGCTGTGAGATAAAGCCAGCATATGAAATTAAATAATGAGCTTTTTGATAAGTGCGGCGTCGAGAGAGCCGAACAGCTCTATACGTGCTCCAGATGGAAATGTAATTGCTGCCAGCAAATGTTGGTTTTGCTCAGTTACCTCTGGCTCTTCGACTGGAATTCGGCTGAAACCACGGGTTGGTACAGCAGGAGAGAAATTGTTGGGATGGAATTTTTTAACCCAGTAATTAAATTTATGGTATCCCATACCATTCTGTTTGCAAAAAGCCTGTTTGCTTACACCTTGCGTCTGCCACTGATCGTACAGCTCGCGCATTTTTTCTGTTTCAGTTTTCATGAAACAAGATTACAAACTATATCAATTCAATAAAATATGGGTATTATCGGACGGATACAGATAAATGGCCCCTTAGGTAATTGTCAGCCCTGGTACTAATGCCATTGAACTCAAAATTGTCTTGCATAACACATGTCGTTTAAATAAACATATACTCAGCTTATAAACGAAAGTATTATGTTACAGAAATGCTTAATGAATTGGCAGAAGAATATCCGACTAAAGGTTTTGATCGGTATTGCAGTAATTTGAGGAACAGAGGTCTACCGTGGAATCGTAAAAGAGTGCTTCGAATCTATCGAAGTATAGATCTCGAATTAAGGCGTAAGCTAAAAAGACCGAAACAGCCTTTAATTCAGGCAAAGACTTTGAATGAAACCTGGAGTATGGATTTTGTCGACGACGCTGTACTACTCTCTGAAAACCACAGCGACCGACTTCAAGCCACGATAGCTTCAAGCTACCAATTTTATCTCTTAAAACTGAAAGCTTAGACACTATCTGAAAAGTGTTCTCTTAATCGCTTATTCTCGTTTTCTAATTGTTCAATCCTTACTTGCTGTAACCTAATAGTTTGTTTTTGCGTAGAAGCCAATTCAACTAGCGTGTTAGAAATGGTTTAATTGTCATCTATTTTCGCCAAGTCCGTCTCTATTATAAGTTCCCTAGGAATCAAATCTTTAATGTCGACACCAAAAACAGAAGATAGTTTAAAATAGCACTTAATATTAGGAATTGTCCTATCATTTTCCCAAGTAAAATAGGTACTCTGACTTACTCCAACCTTATCAGCTACTTCCTGTTGCGAGAAATTGTGCTGTGTTCGAAGTTTTCGAAGAATACATCCAAGTTTCATAAAGGTCTAAATTTATTATTTGGAATTCTAAATTAGTTTGAACTGAATTTCTGAACTTAATTATATACCGAAAAAAGACTAGTATCTACGCAAAAATTCAAAGGATTAGCCAAGACATTTTTCTAATAAACCGGTAAACTGATTTATAATTAAAGCTTTTTCTTTTTCAAAATCAATGGTTTGTCCTTTCCAATCCACAGCATTCCATAAATCTAATAACGAATTTGAATTAAGCCTATCATTTGACAGATAGATATTCTCAGGAATAGGATTAATAGTTAACCCAAGATCAGAGATAATGGAAAGCCTATAATCAGATGGGTTACCAAAAAAAATTACAGGAATGCCCATGGCAATACACGGCAACGCACAATGTAACCTGGTAGTAATAACTAATGACGCTAAATTACTATATAAACTTAACACCTTATTTGCCTGCTCAAATTTAATACCTTCACTAACGTCCCTTGATAATTGATGGGTAAGCCTAACTCCTCTATTTTCGACAAAGGTTGGCAGCGGGAAGGGCACATCAACAATAACATTCCAACCATTAACAACTTTTTTTTCCCTATGGGGGAATGTCAAAGTCAAACACTTGCTATAAAATGAGTTAATGCCATGAGAATTAAATAGTCTACATGTATATGTGTCGCGACAACCGATCGGCGCATTTGCTTTAAAATAATTTAAACACTCTTCATTCTTAGAAATATGTTCCCATGTATTATTCCAATCAGTAACATGTATCCCCCAAAAAATGGGTGTGAGGCAATTTGATATTGGGAAACATTTACTTGGGCTATGTGAAAACCAGCCGTTCATAATAATGAAATATACCGAATCAGATTCAATAAATCTTAATCGATCTCTGTCAAATCTTTTATTGACATTTGGAATAAACCTCTCAGCCGCAATTGACTGGATATGATCTCCGATATTTTGAGACTTGCTGTATTCAAAACCAGCAACTAGATGTTTCATAAATAGAAATGTAATATACTGAGCTAAACAAAATATTTTTGAGATTACTTCATAAATAAAAACTCAACATTTCCAGACAGATATTTTGAATTCTTGGTTAGTTCGTGTAACAGAAGGGCCTTTCCAGATGGCGAGCTTATTGAAAAATCTTTATCAAGGTCTAAAACAGTAGTGTACTTATTGGTATCCCACGTGTTGTTTAGATTTAACGAAAAAATCGATTTAAGTGCATGAGCCGAAAGTAAAACTTGTTTAGCATCAGGACTATACTTGCCATTTAATTTGGTAAATGCCTTTCTTGGCAATTCAAAGAAGTTGGATGAACCTAAGTTTTTACCCGCGATTTGTGCAGATAAATAATTGTAATATAGAAATGGAATACAGTTTTGATCTTTGTAATAAACATCAATAGAACAATTGAGCAAAATTTGTTTCAATTTATTTATGGTGTGTAATACAGAAGTGATATTTATTTCCATTTTGAGAAAATTACTCAAAATTATAAGAGTGTTACCTATATCCGTGAAACGATTTGAGCAAATGAACTCTCCGTTTAGTACTCCGATATTGCGAAGCAGTTTGTCCTCTAACTCATCCGTTAACATGATCAAGCACTCTTGATATATGATACTTTTAAAACGATCAGAAAATTTATGATTATTTAATCTACCTGAAAAATAGATAATCTTTCCAAGTAGCCCATTTTTCATACTTATTTCGCTATCCCTCGAAAACATTATATTTCTGTACAATACATTATCGATATCTTCCAGAAATGTGTTAATGGTATTATCATTAAGTAGCCCATTTTCATTCAGCCAGTTAAATGCCCAGCCAATCCCACAGAGGCCATTGTCGAAACCAAAATCTTCGATAAGTGGAAGTTCGTTTATAAGTTCAATGTACAAATTCTCCAATTGCTTGGAAAGAGCTTTATTTTTTGATGATTTGGAAGCTAACATTAAATAAAATAAAAGTCCCGCCTTGCCATTGGCTAAACCAATTGGCATTGAGCCTTTTGAAGTATTATAATAATTAAAAAAAATCATTAATTTATCCATATAAACATACTTAACTTACGATACCAATTTTAATCGTTTTGATTCCATTCCCATGATGTTATATAATTGAGAAGTTCATTGATCGATAGATTGCATATCTTAAAATACTCCTCCATAAACTCTATTTTCTTATTTCCATAATATTTAGAATTCTCGTTCCTTTCATGGATCAGATGATATAACGAGCCCTCTATGCGAGTAATTTTGTAGCCCAGGTTTCTCATCCTTTTTAACCGTTCAAGATCTTCTGGACCCCAGCTGGAAAAATTTTCATTTTCCATTCCCGCCTTAATATACGAGGCTCTAGTGAGAAGCACAGCACCTCCATTGGAACGTTTTGTGAAACTTCTGAATTTATTTTTATTACTATTAAACAGATTTGGGTCTAGAATTTCGGAAAACATTCGCTTAAATAATGGATCTACGTCTACGAAATTTCCATCGTAAGGAAATATCATATCGTATAAGTTCTTTCTAAGCAGGCTTACAGACTTTTTTAATTGATCCGTTGGTATTATTACATCGCAATCGTAAATGCTAATAAATCTACTTGTACTTTTTTTTATCATCCAATTTATAATTCTAGTCCGATGGAAATATGGACTAAAATCGATGTTAAAATAATATAAACAAGAATTAGGTAGTTCTTTAATATCAATTTTCGAATCATGATCTGATTCGAACACAATAATATTCGTCTTGAAATACTTATGTAAATAGTTAACAACAGAGTACAAATTGACTAACCTGCTATCCGAATCGATTCTAACTGGAATTAAAAACGTCACATCCTTTAAGTCAAATCTGTCAGCGTCCAATTTTGCCTTATATTCACAAACAAGCTTGGACAATGGGCTTAGTGGTTCTTTGAGAATCTCCCGAGAATAAAAAGGAGAAGAATTCAGAAAAAGATCTTCTGCTCTTTCGTTTCTATCTTCTAGGTAATAATTTAATATTTCAGCTTTATTCGTTCTAATTTTGACATCAAATTTCCCGATGTTAATAGCGAAAGCCAACTGCTCGATATACCTCATACTTTCTTTGGCAAAGGCTATTTTACTTCGAAACTCCGTATAATTTAAGTTTTGTAAATCCGAATTATATTTTTTTATGTATATCTGATAAAACCTTTTTGTAGTTTTTTCCACGTTACTCCAAAAAACCCAATTGGATTTTTGAATCAAAAAATTGTGATTAAGTAATTTACAAAAGAAGGAATACTTTAAATTGTATTTTTGTAAATTCAAGACTGTTTTAAACCATAAAAAATATTGTTCATTGTGAACAGGATTCTTTTGACCTTTTATAATATATATGCCTTGCTTAAGTCCTTTTTGAAAAGATGGCTCAAAGTTTAAGCCGACACTTGCTTCTAATATTAAATCGACAGGTAAGTAAAATATAAGTCTATTCTCCAGTTCAGTATTCCCTTTAATATGCTTTGTGATTAAATCGTAGCCGTTAGAGGGATAGAAATCGGTATTTTCTTTAGGATAGAAATAAATTTTAGCTTGGTTTTTGAAGTTTTTCGAAAAAGATCTGAAATGATCAGCAATTCCCCTTTTGGGATTATAGCCTATAAGGATATGCAACTGTTCATTAGACACTCCTAGACTGTTAAAGTTAAATATTTGTAATTCAAGTTGCCACAAAAACCGATAATCGTCCGATTGGCAGTACAAGAGTATCATTTGTGTCGTTTTATAACAGTTTTATAATCACCAATTAAGAGTCCGGCTTTCCCCTCGTCCGGCCCAAAATTATATTCGACATTTACTTGACGCTGACGTTTAAGACTCTCTATCGAGCTTTTTTTCCCTTAAGCCAATTTCCAGCTTTATTAGGGCGAAAATATTTTCTTGAATTTTCGTTTGTTGTTTTTCAGGGAACCATTCTAAGTAGTTCTTCACTGTAGTTAATGATTCAAACCAATCTTCGACTACCATTCTTTCAGCTTCGCTACATTCGCCATTCAGATAATTGTCTAAGATATTTGGATGAATAAATTTAACGTTCATGATACCAATCTTGTTTATTAGGTGAATTTTTAGAAACAAGCGCATACTTTGGAATTTCTGAATAAATACGCTTCTCTTTAAATTACAAAAAATGTCATGGTCATTACAAGATCTCTTTTATACAATAATAAGTAGGAGGCTTTATTTATCCTGAATCTTAGAGATGACTGACTAATAAATGACAAGAATTTGTGTGTACTTTTTTCACCAATTCTTTAATTCAAGGGTGGCCTTTTATAAGTCTCTTTACTATACAACTACCTGATTGACAACAAGTTTATTTGGCTCTATTTTTTTTGTATCTGTTGGTTATGATTCTCAACTCTTGCGTAAATGAAATCATTTGCAACTTAAATACAAACTTTCTCGTGAAAAATTTTAGTAAATTTTAAAAATAAAATTCGACTACATTTCGACGTTGTAACTCACTTTATATTAGTTTCTTTTACATGAATCTGACAATCAACAAGTTGCATGTTAAAATAATTTGATTTACCTTTTCATTATTGCTGATTTTACTACTGGGCTTGTTCGCAATAATATCGCTGGAAGCGATATTGCTAGTGTGATTGAGATTTCGATCTGTCTGTCATTCCTTATTCTTCCATCATCGGGCGGCGAGACTATTGCTAGTCAATAACTTATGAGATAGTCGAGATGTAAACCTAGATGAAAGAAGCAACGCTCCAATTTTTGTATGGGTCCCAGGACGTCATAAGTAACACACAGTGATAGAATCATCAAGTCGAAGACAAAAATGTTTAATGGCTAGTGCGTCGGAATATTTCATTATGCCGTAGAAGTCTTACAATGTCAAAAAGTGATAGCCCAACTCTGGTTGATTTTTTTTCTAATTTCATTCATTTCCCTAAAAATAAAAGTGGGTAAATAATCTTTGTAACCATATTCCGATTCCAAAAAAAGATTAAATTTTTCGGTCAAATGACTCGGTACTCGCTTGATTTTCTCTTTCGCTAGACTACCCTGCTTCCAGATTTTATCATTGTAAAGAATAGTATCTTTCCATTGCTCTTTTGTCCAAATTGGCATTACTTCCAGAATGAAACAAGGGTTAGCTTCTACTACAATTACCTTCTTTCCATTTCGGTACTCGTAAGAAGTTGTGTTACCTATCACTCTGCTGTCGCTGACATAACTTATCGGGAACCAAACTTTTTCATGGTATAATATATATATCCTCTTATCAAAATACTGCAGTTGCCACCCCTCGGGTAACTGGTTCTTAATCGATTGTACTTTCGAATCAAACATCAAACTGTCCAAGTTCAAGTCTTTTTCAAATATAGGAACTTGTGCAATTCCCAAATTGGCGATGGTAACGCTCATAACGCATAGAATTAGACGTAAATATTTTCTTTGATTTGGAACGGATTTTTGTTTATTCATTTCTCTTATCTAAATATTTGACTTGTAAACTCTGGAAACGATGCCATTTGTAAATTAGTCTACCCGAAACGACAATTTAATATTATCTTTCGAAGTTCGGGTATGCTTATTAGCGATACTGGATATTTTGGTGCCCGTGACCAGGGGAATACGGAAATTGAGATTATATAAAATCGGACATCAAAATCAATTACAAATAATTGATTAACAATCAAATAGAACACTTCCTTAAAGTGATCACACTGCTACTGAATCTACTGATCATCGTCCCCGAATTCTCCATACAAAACACGAACTGGGTCCAGAAAAAGTAATTTACACAAAATTGGTTTTTTGATACCGGGATAGCATGCTGGGTTTCGCTTCCGATCCCACCGAGCAATACATCTGCGCCTTAGAGATGTGCTTCATATAGGTTTATCATTCGCAATGAGAATCTGTTAATCACTGGAAGCACAGGGATCGGCAAAAGTTATGTAGCGTCTGCGATTGGCTATCAGGCATGCATCCTGGGGTACCGGGTATGTTACGCGAGTACTCCCAAACTTTTTGCCAAGCTCAAAATGGCTAAGGCTGACGGATCTTATATCAAAGAAATTGCTAAAATCGAGCGGCAGCAGCTACTAATCCTTGACGACTTTGGCATCCAGCCCTTCGACGCTCAAAGCAGGGCAGCGCTGATGGAAATCATTGAAGACAGGCATGGCAAGACATCGCTTATCATTACTTCTCAATTACCCGTAAGCAAATGGCAGGAAGTGATAGGAGAAAAAACAATTGCGGATGCAATTTTAGATCGCATTGTTCATGATGCACACCGCATCGAATTGAAAGCCGACGCGGCGCGGGAGAATCCATGAGAAGAAAGGGAAAACCGGAGCCTGAAAACGACTACCTGTAGTTATACTTTTTATTTACTAATTTTGACAACGCTTGTACAGCATTTTTTGCTATCGGCCGCCAGCTAATTAGGTGGTCAATTTGCCACGGAATCAGGTGGTCAACTTCTCCGAAATATCCAGTCCACTTCCTGGATCACCGAGTCTACCGCATTTGTTTTATCACTAAATGAGTCAAGTTCGGATTGGGGAGATGGATATCAATGGTGGCGGGGTGTGTTCCGGGTTAAAGAGGAGACTGTAAAATTAACTCTGTCTAAAAGTTTTAACTTTAAAACAGAACATGGAAAAGACAGAATTTGAACAGATGCGCGACAAAGCGCTCGAACAGTTGATGAAAGGACAATCATTAACTAGTAAAGATGGAGTTTTCGCCCCCTTACTCCAACAATTTTTAGAAAGCGCTCTGGAGTCAGAAATGAATACTCATCTAAATGAGCAGGAGCGAGAATCAGGTAACAAGCGAAATGGGAAAGGGAGCAAGCGTTTAAAGACGATGTCTGGTGAGATTATATTAACTACGCCAGAAGATAGAAAGGCTACTTTCTCGCCACAAATTGTCAAGAAACGCGATCCCGTCCTGGCTGACAATTTGGCTCCTCAAATTATTGGCTTATACAGCAAGGGAATGAGTTTTCGGGATATATCCGACCACATCCAGCAGATGTATGACGTTGTATCTCGTGCTACGCTCTCAGAAATCACCGAACGCGTAATTCCGCAAGTCAAAGAATGGCAAAGTATGCCATTAGAGAGCCTTTACACAATTGTGTGGCTGGACGCCATGCACTATAAAGTTAGGGATGGAGGTCGGGTTGTCACGCGTGCTGTCTACAATGTGCTTGGTGTAAATCGACATGGCTATAAAGACCTGATAGGCATGTATCTATCAGAAAGTGAGGCGGCCGCCGCGCGGGCGCTAACTTCTGCGGGGCCGCGGCGGCTTTCAGTTCTTACTGACCTTAAATCCAGGGGAGTGAAAGACATCTTGATGGCATGTACGGACAATCTCACTGGCTTTTCCGAGGCAATATTGGCTTCTTTCCCAGAATCAGAGATTCAGAGTTGCATCATTCATCCAATTCGCAATTCGCTTAAATACGTGGCTTCCAGGGATCAAAAAACTTTCATGCAAGACTTAAAAACGGTCTAACAGGCCTCTACAAAAGATAAAGCAGAATTAGAGCTTGATAAGCTCAATGATAAATGGGGTGGCAAATACCCGGTCGTAATTAAATCCTGGCAGAATAACTGGCATAAACTATCTACCTATTTTGCTTATAATGAGTGAATTAGAAGACTTATTTATACGACCAATGCGGTCGAAGGCTTTCATAGGCAAGTTCGCAAGATCATAAAGACAAAAGGCGCTTTTCCCAATGACATGGCATTGCTGAAATTGATATATTTATCAGTCGAAAATATCAGTAGGAAATGGACATCGCCCTTGCAAAACTGGGCACTTACTGCCCAACAATTGCTTATCAAATTTGGCGATAGAGTGCGAATGGACCTTTAATTTTGCCCTCCAATATAAAACGCAAAAATAGCCAGTTATTGAATTTATCAAGGGTAAATGAACGGCCTAGTGCCTCCGCCGCCCTTGACAAACCCAATAACAAGCAAAAAAGCATTTGAAATCGAAAAGAAAAATTAAATTTGAATCAACTTAGATGGCCAGACAGAGTTCAGATTACACTCCCTTAAAGAGAATCTGTTTCCCGTAATCTATGCTGCTGGTTACGGCTGTCAGGTGTTATATATCGTTCCCGATTTAAATCTTACGATCCTAACATTACATCACAACGCGTCGGATCCTCCCTGCCTTCATTATTTACATGAATTCCCCAATACGTCCGCTGAAATGACTCAACATCCTTAAACACTTTTCATCAACAACCTTCGCATAAAATTGATCGTCATAATTGTTCGTGGTGAGAGCTTCAAACCTTTGGCTCAAAGTCTCCATTGGAATGTTTGCATTAAAGATTAGAATGTCCCATTTGCGGGTTTCATTTATTTTATTTGGACAAAAAAGAAATGCGATACTTATTGAAAATTTCCACCAGATCAGAATTACTAACAAACACCGCTTCATTCTTGTAAAGAAGTGATATTTCATACCAAAAATCCAAGCCCTCATCCGTGTTGATCCAATCACAGAATTTAGTTATCAAATGATGATGAGAATCACAGGCACTAACCCATTTGTTATCAAGTTGCTGCGCCATTCGGGAACCAATGATGGAAGGAAATTTTTGCAGGTAAATTTTGGATTTATCATAGAGATCCATAGTCTGTACGCAACTAGTTCTCATCACTCCTTTGCCTTCAACCTCTATATAACTTTTTTTGGTCAAGATCTCCTCCAAATCCCGCATATCCGAGCTTATTTTTTTATCGACTATTTTTGCATAAATCTGCGTTGTAGTTACTTTTCGATGACCTAGCATTTTCGAAATACTTTCGATTGGAACATTATTGGCTAAGGTAACTGTGGTGGCAAATGTATGACGAGCCAAATGAAAGGTGACTGGCCGGTTTATTTCACACACATCGGCAATCTCCTTTAAGTAGGAGTTCATCCGTTGGTTAGTCATCACCGGCAATAACCGTCCTGTGGAAGCACATTGTGGATGACCTTTATACCTGTCCAATATTTTCTGGGCTGCCGGTAAAATCGGAATATTTGCCGGTGTATCTGTTTTCTGACGCTTAATCGATAGCCATTTTTTCCCGTCAAATCCGTCAATAAGCTCCGTTTTCCTAAGTTTATAAACATCCACATAGGCAAGTCCAGTGAAGCAAGAAAATAAAAATATGTCTCTCACCTTTCTCAAACGGTCATTGGAAAAATGCTTCTCTTGTATTCGCCTGAGTTCCATTTCGTTTAATGGATGCCTGTCAACTTCTCTTTTAGACATGTTAAAGGCGAAGAAAGGGTCTTTTGATATCCAGTTGTTTTTAACGCAAATCAGGACTATTTTCTTAAAATAGACGAGGTATTTCATGGTGGTATTGTGAGAGATATTTCGCTGGCTTTTAAGATAAAATGCATAAGACGAAATAAGCTCATAATCCAGTTTTTCTATAGGAAGATCTGCCACTTTATATTTCCATAGTAGGAATTCCCTGACATTCCTTAAAGCCGCTTCATAACGGTTGTAGGTTCCCTTTGCAAAATCTTTCCCCACCAACGCTTCCATCTCTTTATTGTGTTGGCTAAATACCCCAAGAATCATTTTCGTCTGGTCTGTAGCGCCGGTGAGGGCACCTTTAATAGCCTCCGCAGTTATGTCAGTACCAGCATCGATAAGCCGTCTATGGGCTTCGAAAACCTTGAGTTGTAAACTGTCAAGATAAGAATTCAAACTTCGGGCCTCATCTTTCGTCCCAAATTTTCTACCGATGGAAGGATTCCATTTTTCTGGTTCACAGTCTCGTTTTGTCGCTAGCTCAATACGACTTCCGTCAACAGTAAACCGGATATAGATAGGTACTTTACCATTAACATAATTTTTAGGTTTTCTTAGAAAGAAAAGTAGAGTGAACGTTTTACTAAGCATAACATACCTGTTTTATGTGGATAAAATTAGGTTTGCAGCCTTTAAATATCAAGATGTTTTCGCCAAGAACTAGTTGTCATACAGACACTTACAAGCATTCTGGTGAGTTAATTTTTGAACTATCGGCAAACTCCCGAATTACTCACCAGAATTATGCGAAAAATTGAACATTTTGAGACTTTCACAAAAAAATAAAACCCCGTAAATCATTGATTTGCAGGGTTTTAGTTGATTTTGATTAGCTATCTAGTGCACCCAACGAGATTCGAACTCATATCGTCGGTACCGGAAACCGAAATTCTATCCATTGAACTATGGGTGCTTGTGGCTTTGAACCGCTAACGGGGTGCAAATATAGCTCCTAATTTGATTTTATGACAATCTTGGCGACTAAAAGTGCAAATAAAAATACACAACAACGGAGGATCTACGATTACAGCGCCTGCATCAGCTCCCAATCCTTAACATCTTTCAGATAAAGGAAGTCCAGCAATATGCCGTTGGTATTGGTAATCAGCTTGTGCCCTTCGGCAAAAGGAACCACCACGGTATGTATGTACTCATGTTCCGACAGCATGCCTTGTGTTTGGTTGTCGTAAGATTGTATCTGCTCCATAGTCAGCTCCAGTTCACAATAGAACAAAAACATGGCCTCATCACTGGTACCGGTAGACGGGTAGAACGGATCCTTGTTGAGCTGGATCAGCTGTTTTTTTTCAATGGCTATACCCGTCTCCTCAAAAACTTCCCGGGCTGCAACCGACGCCGCATCACTTTCGCTGTCCAGCATGCCGGCAGGATGCTCATAGGTCAATGATCCGTCGCAGATGCGTCGCTGCTGTACCAGGATCAAAAATTTCTGACGGGTAATAGAATCAATAAGACAGATCAACACACACACCACTTCCCCTTTCAGGAAGCAAATCGGCGGAATTTTATTACCTTCCGGCGTAGTGGCATCGGTATAAAGCAACGAAAACAACACCTCTCCGTGACCATTATACCGGGTATATAATTCGTCAATGTCATGTATTTCGAGCCCACTTTTGAGCAGCTTGTTTCGCCACAAATTATACTTGTGTGCATCAACCAGTTTCTGGTTATCCTTTGGTTTTGGCATCGTTTGGTGAAGAGTAGGAATCCGGACACGCAATACGTTTTGATTGGGCGCCTGATCTGGGAATTAATTGTATAACGGAAACGAAATGGATACGGAGGGTACAGCGTAGGATTTAGAAAACCGATTCTGACCGTTATCCAGCTTTTCGGAGGTGGTGTAGGTGGTCCGGCCCATCACATAGCCCACTTTCACGCCGATGGTGGTGCTTATCCAATATCTTAGGTAGAGTTCCGATTGTCCATTCTGGTTTTGGAGCGCAACGGGAAGCATATTGAAAAACGACGGTGCACTGCGAACCAGTGTGTTGTAGTACCCTGCTTCATCGTCTTCAAAAGCATAATCCTTGGTGTAAAGTCCGTTCCTTTTGGCTCCGAACGCCAACCCAATCAGATCTGTGTTACCGCCAATGTCGAAATCACCAAACCTGAAATTAAGACCCGCCAGAATACTCAATCCGTTGGAGGTAATCTTACCATACTTCAGATAGTCATTGGAGATACTTGTCTTTTCGGGCATCAGATCCGTTTTACCGGCGTAGTAACCCCAGGTCCGTACTCCCCAGCCAAAGCGTAACCATGAAAAATTGGTCAGACTGAGCTCCTGATGGTAGGTAACCGCAGGTACCCAGACCTTATCCTGATAGCCCAGCCCAAGGTCTACACCGGAGGTAACCCGAGCCGTGGTCTGAGCAGAAACTTGCAAGGAACAAAAAAAACCTATTGCGAAAAGGAACCTGTTAATTTTCATTTTTGAGCTAATGGTAATACGGCAAAGGTAGAAAAATGTTACAAAAAATAAGGCGGGAATCGAGCTCCCGCCTTAAAAACATGTCATGATATCTATCCAAAAATAGTACTAAAAGCACTATTGCGCTTTCGACAATGATCCGGAGATCTGCCTGTTGGCATTCTTCTTAATTTTCAATACGACGGCCCCCATCGGTGGCAGATCAACCTGAACAGAATGGGTTCTGCCGTGCCATTGTTGCTTTTCGGCCGTTACAGCGGCAACATTAACCATGCCGCTGCCATAAAAACGTGTTTCATCCGAATTAAATACCTCCTCCCAATCTCCTTCTGAAAGCACGCCCACACGGTATGAGAACCTCGGTACCGGCGTCAGATTCAGAACGATCACCGTATTTTGGGAAGGGTCGATTGCCTTCCTTGCGTACACCAGTACAGAATTCTCACGATCCTGTGTATCAATCCATTCAAAGCCTTCATGCGCGAAAGAAAAGTCGTACATAGACGGCTCCGTTCTATACAATTGATTCAGTGCCTTAAAACACTCTTTCATTCCCTGATGCGGGGCAAATTCAAGCAAATGCCAATCCAGGCTCTGCTGAAAGTTCCACTCGGAAGTCTGCCCGAACTCACATCCCATAAATACCAGTTTGGTACCCGGATGGGTGAACATGTAGGTGAACATCAGCCGCAAATTGGCAAATCGCTGCCACTCGTCGCCGGGCATTTTATTGATCAGGGAGTGTTTGCCATACACCACCTCATCATGAGAAAAAGGCAGCATAAAGTTTTCCGAAAAGGCGTAAACGAGGCTGAACGTCAACTGATCCTGGTGCCATTTACGGAAGGCAGAATCTTTCTCGAAATATTTCAGTGTATCGTTCATCCAACCCATCATCCACTTCATCCCAAATCCAAGGCCGCCTACAAATACGGGTCGCGAAACGCCCGGAAAGGCGGTGGACTCCTCGGCTATGGTCTGGATATCAGGAAATTCGGTATAGGCAGCGACATTCATGTCTCTCAACAGCAGTATTGCCTCCAGATTCTCCCGTCCACCAAATTCATTGGGTATCCACTCCCCGTGATTTCTTGAATAATCGAGATAAAGCATGGATGCAACCGCGTCCACCCGAAGTCCATCGGTGTGGTACCTGTCGAGCCAGAAAATCGCATTACTGATCAGGAACGACCGGACTTCATTGCGACCATAATTGAAAATATAACTTTTCCAATCGGGATGATAGCCCTTTCGGGGATCCTCATGCTCATACAGGGCAGTGCCGTCGAAACGGAATAAACCATGCGCATCGCCCGGGAAATGGGAAGGAACCCAGTCCATAAACACGCCAATTCCTTCCTGGTGAAGACGATCAATCAGATACATCAGCTCCTGCGGTGTTCCCATCCGGGATGCCACAGAAAAATAGCCGGTTATCTGATACCCCCACGACGGCGGATAGGGATGCTCCATAATTGGCATTAGCTCTACGTGGGTAAAACCCATCTCCTTTACATAAGGAACCAGTCCCTCGGCGATTTCCTTGAAGGTAAGATATCTTTCAGGGTCTGATGGATCGCGCTGCCAGGATCCCAGATGAACTTCATAAACGGATATCGGTGCATTGAGCTTGTTTTTCTCTTTTCGGACCTTCATCCATTCCGCATCCTTCCACTCATACCAGTTGTCCCACACGATCGAAGCGGTTCGCGGCGCCACTTCACACCATAGCGCAAAAGGGTCCGATTTCTCCAAATGCTCGCCATTGGCACCCACAACAAGATACTTATACACCTCCCCCACACCTATGTTTGGTATCCATCCTTCCCAGATTCCTGAGCTGTCCCACCTTGCCGCAAGAAAATGTGCCTCCCGGTTCCATCCGTTAAAGTTCCCAATGACCGATATGGCTTTCGCATTGGGTGCCCACACTGCAAAGTAGGTACCCACTACACCTTGATATTCCATCACATGAGAACCCAGCTTTTCGTAGAGTTTGAAATGTTTACCCTGACGAAAAAGGTGAATGTCAAAATCTGTAAATCGGCTAAGTGGTTCTACGTCTTTTAGTTGATTTACCAATGTTTCTTCGCTCTTTTTTGCCGAAGAAGCCTTTGGTGTTGATTCTGCTTTATTTTTAACGGTTGACTTAGCCATTGGTTATTAGTCTATTTAATCATTATCGGTTAACAGGATGTAATATTTACAATTTTATTAAACTATTTCTTAAAATGTATATATTTTTTTTAAAGCAATTTCACTTGTCCGTTACCGGGTATTCCGGATTTACTTCGTTTGAGCGGCTTTTTCTGCGGCGTTCAAAACACGCATAATATTACCTCCCCAAATTTTGGTAATATCCTTTTCGGAGTACCCTCTCCGCACAAGTTCCTCGGTAATGGTTCGCACTTCACTTACATCGTTGAGCCCTTGCACCCTTCCACCTCCATCAAGATCCATACCAATGCCTACATGATCTACACTGGTTAGTTTAATAACATGCTCAATGTGGTTCACTGCATCCGCTACCGTGGGCAGATCCTTCTCGTATTTTTTACTGTTAGCTTTCAACTCCGCCGCCAGTTCTTTCTTATCAGCCTCCGACAAATCAGTCTGACGCATTTTCAAGCGTATGGCCTTCATGGATAATTCCTGATCCTGAGCCGGCTTTTTTACAAAACTCGGAACAAAATTGATCTGAATCACACCACCATTGCCAGCCAGTGTTTTGATCATATCATCGGTCATATTCCTGGGTACATCACACAGCGCACGGCAGGACGAATGGGAGGCAATGACAGGCGCTTTGGTTAGCCTGATCACATCGTAAAACGTAGAGTCCGACACATGCGAAATGTCCACCATGATCCCCAATCGGTTCATTTCCTTGACCACTTCCTCACCAAACACGCTCAATCCATTGTGTTCGGGTCCGTCGGGATCCGTTGAAGAATCACATATATCGTTGTTGGCGGAGTGAGAAAGCGTAACATACCTGAGCCCCTGATCGTAGTACATTTTGAGGTTATTCAGATCGTTTCCGATAGGCCATCCGTTTTCCATTCCGAAGAAAACAGCGCGCTTTCCCTGCTTTTGAAGCCGATAGGCATCTTTTGAGGAAATAGCGATACCCGCTACATCGGGGTGTAGCCGTACAGCTTCATGTATTTTATCGAAAATAGCCAGCGCCTTTGTCTTGGCTTCGGCATTGGCAACGGCGGTACGCCTCCCCTGCCCCATATACACCGCAAAGAACATCCCGTCCATGCCCCCCTTTTCCATGCGCGGAAAGTCTATTTGAGTCCCATCCTTCTCATAATCATGTTCCAACGCCACATCGAAGCCGTCTTTCATCATATTGATAGGGACGTCGGCATGGGTGTCAATCACCAAGGCTTTCGCATGTATCCTGGCAGCCTTTTCTTTGACTGGATCTTGTTCAGTTTGAGCGAAAGCAAGAAGGGGGCACACCAAAAAGGCAAGAATTTTTTTCATATCAGTATTTGGAGTGAAGAATGCAACAGGGCATAATTTGGCCGTTTTTTTCCAAAAAACCAATAAATCTAAAGAATTACCGGCCATCCAGCTCCTCCCGGTAATCTTCAATCCGCAGTAAGTGGAAGGGCATTATATACGGATCAAGCTCGACATAGTTCCAATAACCCTTCCAGGTGTAACGGGCGCCGGTAATCAGGTCATGAACAATGTAGGGTTCATCGTGGGTTTTGCCTATTAAACTGCCGGGGACACCAATCATGCTAACTTGGCGGTGGTGGGCATCCAGATTGATTACACACAAAATCCTGTTTTGCCGACTCACCTTAAGATACCCCATTATATCCGGATGACCCGATTGGCAGAAGTGAATGTTGTGGGTACATTGTAAAGCCTCATTCTCCTTCCGTATCTGATTGATCAGGCTGATCAGATAAGTAAGCTTTGTTTCCTTTTTCCAGTCCCAGGTTTTTATCTCGTACTGTTCTGAATCCCAGTAATCCTCCCTACCCGGAAATGGTTCGAAGGCCACCTGTTCGAAAACAGGACCGTAGATACCATAACAACTTGACAATGTGGCGGCCAGAAAAAATCTTATTAAATGCTGTGGTTCATGCCCCGACTGTAAATTATAGGGATTGATCTGATGGGTATTGGTCCAAAAAATCGGCTTGTAATAATCCTTCAGGGGTGAAGTTGTAAACTCCCTGACGTATGATTCGAGCTCCTGACGCGAATTTTTCCACATAAAATAGGAGTCAGACAGCGCAAAGCCCGATTTTGCCAGGTGGCCCATCGTGGATGGACGAGCGAATGTGCCGGCATAAAAAACGAGATCAGGAATCTTCTCCTGCATCCATTCGATAATCTGCATCCACCAGGTAAGTGGCTGGTTATCGGGACGGTCGATCCTAATGACACGAACACCCCAGGCCGACCACAAACTGATAATCTTCACAACCGCAAGCTGCGTTTCAAACCAATTGAAACTCGTAACCACCAGCCCATGTGCGTCATTGACGGCTGATGTCAACGGTTTTTCCAAAATCCCGCTGTCAAACCAATCCGGATGATCCTTTAACCAAGGGTGGTCCGGGGAAAAGTACAGTGACAGGTCCATCGCCACTTCCATCCCTAAAGATTCGCTTTCTTTGATCAGATTTTTCAAATCTTTCACTGTGCCTAGTTCAGGGTGCACCGAATCGTGACCACCCTTCCCGCTACCTATGGCATAAACAGACCCAGGGACGTCCCCTGATCCGTTTTTTAAGCCATTTTTCCCCTTTCTAACCGTGGCTCCAATTGGGTGAACAGGGGGGAAATGAATTACGTCAAAGCCCGCGTCTTTGATGCGGGGTAAAAGTCCGATAACGTCACCAAAGGTGCCATGTGTACCCGGTACGGAGGACGACGACCTGGGATAAAGTGTATACCAGGCGCTGAATAAGAGGCTTTTTCTGTAAACTGTAATTTTTATTTCGCCGGACTCGCTCACGCCCTCGCGGACAGGATAGCGATGTGCCCATTCTGTAAAACGAAAGCTTGTCGCCATTTGCAGGCTTTCCTCGAGGCGTTTTTCATCACCAAACATACGCAAGGCTTCCTGAAGTAAACGGCCGTCTTCCGAGCCGGAAAGTTGGTACATAAGGTTCAAAACTGCGGTTCCCTTGGCAAGCAGATCTCCAATAGGCTCCTGAGAACGCAGGTGGCTGATAACTCTGTTTTGCCAGGTTACCGCTTCATCCACCCACGCCCTGATTTTGTAAACGTAATTTCCCACAGCAGACACAGTGAATTCGCCCTGCCATCTGTCGTTCTCAAGGCAACCCATATAGGATTCCTGCCAATCTTCATCCACCACATTTTTGAATAGAATGCACGCTGCCACCGCCTTTTTCCCATATCCCAGAATATCTGCCACTACCTGAATACGCTCCTCCTCCACTGCCTTTACACAAAATAATCCCCCATCCACCTGCGGTAAGATGCCCTCAATGATTACCAATTTAATTTCTTTCTCGGGATGCTTTGATTTCATGTACCAGACTCAAAGGTTAGGCTTTGGAGATTTGTATGCAACCAAAACTAATTCTAATTTTTCAACAATAAATGCCATTTTGTAAATTGTTATAGGCCAATCTTCCGTCTCACACAGAATCTGACATTTTACAGTTGTCCATAAAAGTCGGCCTGCGCGACCAAAATTCATCGTCGTCAAGGCCCCTGGTCCTTCCTCCATCCTCCTTTTACGCACTCTTAACTATATTTGTACTAAAACCGAACTGTCTGATTCCCTATGAGAATACAATTAATCATATGTGCTCTGCTTTGCGCAAACCTGAATGCTTTTGCGCAAGTCGGTAAAACCACCTCTGGCAACCCTGTTTTTCCCGGCTGGTATGCAGATCCTGAGGGTATTATCTTTGGAAAACAATATTGGATCTACCCAACTTTTTCAGACAAATACGAAAAGCAGGTGTTTTTCGATGCGTTTTCATCCGCTGACCTTGTCCATTGGCAAAAACACGAAAAGATACTGGATACCTCAACTGTAAAATGGGCAAAAAAAGCCATGTGGGCTCCCTCAATCATTGAGAAAGACAAAAAATATTACTTGTTTTTCGGAGCAAACGATATTCAGAGCGATCAGGAAAAAGGGGGAATCGGGGTGGCCGTAGCCAATAATCCCGCCGGGCCCTTTAAGGATCATTTGGGCAAACCACTGATCGACAAGTTCTACAATGGTGCTCAGCCCATCGATCAGTTCGTCTTCAAAGCGCCTGATGGCCAGCACTATCTGTTCTATGGAGGGTGGCGACATTGTAACGTGGCCAGGCTTAATCAGGATTTTTCCGGATTTCTACCCCATGCCGACGGCAGCATTTTTAAGGAGATAACACCAGAAGGATATGTAGAGGGGCCCTTTATGTTTGTAAGAAACGGCAAATACTATTTCATGTGGTCGGAAGGTGGCTGGACTGGTCCTGATTATTCGGTGGCCTACGCAATCGCGGACTCGCCATTTGGCCCATTTGAGCGCATTGGCAAAATACTTAAGCAGGATCCGGCAGTAGCCACCGGAGCGGGGCATCATTCCGTAATACAAGTTCCGGGCAAGGATGAATACTACATTATATACCACCGGCGGCCCCTCTCAGAAACCGACGGGAACCATAGAGTGACCTGTATCGACCAAATGACCTTTGACGAAAAAGGATTTATAAACCCCGTGAAGATTACCCATGACGGCGTTCCGATGAAGAAAATAACAAAGTAATATAGAACCATGTTTATCATGGGATTTTTTAAATAGAGACGAGCCATCCGGTACGTTATGATGTGGAAGTAAATTTTCGTATTTCAGGACTTTCATTTTTTAAATATAAACTATCCTTAAGTGGAAATATTGGTGACTCGATCGTTAGAAACACTTCATGAGGAGGAGCTCGTTGAGCTGATCGTTAGCCATAATCATGAGCTTGCGTTCGCAGAGCTGTATCGCCGTCATGTACGCCTGCTCGTGCATACGGCCATTCGGAAGACGGGTTCAAAATCAACCGCAGAAGATCTTGTACAGGAGATTTTTGTGCATTTTTGGCTGCTAAGACACAAATTCGACATCCAAAAAAATGTGCAGGCGTACCTGAACGGTATGCTGAAAAACAAAATCATTGATCACTACCGGAGGGAACAGCAAAAAGTCCCGGTGTCTCTGGATGAGGCAGAAAATCGCCCCAGTGACGATACGCAGGAATTACTTAACCATAATGTCCTGAACGATCTGTACAAAGAGTCACTGCTCAAGCTTCCTTCCAAATGCCGGTCGGCTTTTGAGCTGAGCCGGAAGGGATATAGCATGAAGGAGATAGCCATGCTGATGGAAATTTCTGAAAAAACCGTTGAAGCGCACATATCCAAGGCATTGAAGATACTTCGTATTGAAATGAAAGATTACATTTCTTTTGCTGTACTGGGGGTTTCCACGGCCCTGTTTTAGATAACAATTCTGCCCTATCTCTCAGTATTTGAGAGAATTATCCTGTTTCCTGAAAATAAATTCATATTGCACTAAGGGATGCGAGAACGATTACCCGACTGTACTGTTGTGTGTAATCGTTGACTCCGGATTTCTAAAACCTTATGAATAAAAAGACACCTTCCTCCGACCTCTTAAAACGGTATCTTTCGGCTGATTGCACGGATGCTGAAAGGAAAAATGTGGATGCCTGGTACAAAACGCTTCAATTGGATTCAGATGAAACATTCAGTGAAAATGATCAGCAAATTCTGTTTAGCAGAATTGAAAGCCAGATCGCGGAAGAACAACCCGTTTTGAATAAAACAAAAACCCCGGTTATAAACTGGTGGATGTATGCCGGAGGCATTGCGGCTATGCTCCTGCTTTCTCTGGGATTATACCATTACCGCTCCGTAACAGATTCTCAACAGCAAATTTCAGTCGCTGAATCTTCCGTTTCAATTACCAATACACAGAAGAAAACATTGAGATACGAGCTACCCGACAAAAGTATAATCTGGTTACAGCCAGGTGCCGGTTTAAAGTATGCCAACACCTTCGATTCTGATAAAGAACGGGAGATCAGTTTCAGCGGTGAGGCCTTTTTTGATATAGCCAGGAATCCGGATCGGCCATTTATCATCCATAGCGGCCCGATGAAAACGGTGGTACTGGGTACCAGTTTCAACATACGGGCAAACGCAAAAGATATTACCTACCAGGTTTCGGTCGTGACCGGTACGGTTTCGGTGAGCAAATCAGACGGCACTACCGACACCGGGACATTGATGCTGCATCCTGCTCAACAGGCTACTTTTTCCACCGCCACAAACCACCTCACACTGCATACGATAGCACCAAAAAAAACAGACATAGAAACGTGGCAGCCCATATCACTCCGGTTCGACGATACGTCTTTGTCCGAAATCGTAAGCCAATTACAGAAGTCCTTTGGAGTTAAAATTGAACTCGCCAATCCGAAAATGAATAATTGTGTGCTGAAAGTTGATTTCAATCAGCAAAATCTGCCCGAGATCCTCGAAATGTTGAACACCCTGTTGGGCAGCAATTATGAAATAGAGGGTAAGAACATCGTAATTACCGGTGACGGATGTTCAGACTAAAATCCCTGAATTAATAAAACCTATAAACCCACAGGCCTATGAAGCAGTAAACCATGCAAAACGGTCAAAAAAAATCAGGAGTGGTTGCAACACTCCTGAAATACAACTGACCAAACCCGCTTTAAGCGACAGATTTTTCCGATCCATTCAATCAGTCATTCGTAAAATTATGAAGAAACACCTGTATTCCAATTATGGAATTCTACTGACCATTATGCGCGTAACCTTTTACCAACTCGTGTGCATTGTTTTCCTGTCGGCGATGGCTTATGCCCACCATACGCCTGCACAGGAACTTCTCAACCGGGGAGTTTCCATCAAACTTAGCGCGGTAACGCTCCGGCAAGCGCTAAATGAAATCGAAACAGATACCAAAGTCCGCTTCGCTTATAGCCGGGAGCTCGTTCGTAATGTGGAGCCCATCACCATCTCGGCTAAAAACGAACCCCTTTCCTCGCTTCTCGACCGGTTGTTAGCACCCTTGGGAATTAGTTACCGGGTGGTGGACAATCAGATACTTTTATCCAAAACAAAAAGAGAAGTACTCCTTACACCGGTACCGGAGAACAAGCAAACGGCAGTAAAGCCTGTAACAGACCTTGAAATAGCGGGAATTGTAACCGGTACTGATGGATCGGAACCGTTGCCGGGAGTGAGTGTGGTGATCAAAGGCTCAACCGCCGGAACCACCACCGACATTGAAGGCAAATACAAGCTTACTGTTCCGGAAAACGGAGCGATCCTTATTTTCAGTTTTGTAGGTTACGTTTCACAGGAAATGGCAGTGGGCACCCGCACGCGCATTGACGTGAAACTGCAGGCCGACATCAAAGCACTTAATGAAGTGGTGGTGGTAGGCTACGGAACCCAAAAACGGGGTGACATTACCGGAGCAGTGGCATCCATCAGTGCCAAGGACATTAACGGACTGCCAACGGCCAGTCTGGACGGTGCACTCACAGCCAAAATGCCCGGCGTATATGTTGCACAGTCTACCGGGACACCCGGAGGCGGACTCAGCGTGCGTGTGCGCGGAACAGGTTCCATTGGTGCCGGCAACGAACCGTTGTACGTCATTGATGGATTTCCGGTGACCGCGGACTACAGCCAGACCAACAACCCTTTAAAGTCCCTAAATCCCAATGACATTGAATCCATAGAGATCCTGAAAGATGCATCATCCACTGCCATTTATGGATCCCGAGGTTCCAACGGCGTAGTGCTGGTGACAACCAAAGGCGGAAAATCCGGCAAAATGAAGGTGGACATAGACACCTACACCGGTGTTCAGCGTGTTACCAAAACCATGGACCTAATGAATGCCCGTGAGTTTGCGCAATACATCAAGGATAGCCGTAACAATGCCTGGGTGGATGCGGGTGGAAAACCCGAAGACCCCAATTCTGCAAGGAGTGCCATTTACCAGATACTCCCTGCATTACAAAACCCGGATGCCCTTGGAGAGGGGACAGACTGGCAAAATGAAATTTTCCGCCAAGCCGCCACGCACAACGTTCAACTTACCCTCTCGGGAGGAAATGATAACGTACGTTACATGACTTCGGGCGGTTATTACAAGCAGGATGGAATCATCCTCAATTCCGGCTTCGAACGCTATTCCTTCCGAGTGAACCTGGAAGCGCAGGCTACTAAAAAATTTAAAATGGGGCTCAACCTTACGCCTGCCTATACCATCAGCAATCCCACCAACTCCGAAGGACACTGGTCTGGTGGTGGTATTGTACTGTCGGCATTGACGATCGCCCCTCACCTGCCGGTCTACAATGAAGACGGAACTTATACCACCGGCCTCAACCTTGGCAACGGATTCAGCAGCATCGAAAACCCGGTAAAACTGGCGAAGGAAAGAGTGAACAGGATGAATGAGCTCCGCCTGCTTGGTACGGTTTATGGAGAGTATAAACTGCTCAACAGCCTCACCTATAAACTTTTACTAGGTACCGACCTGCAAAATGCTACTACCAAAACTTTCCGCCCGTCCATTGTGGGTAACGACGGGGCCGTGCCGCCCGTAATCCCCTCCGGAACCAATGAGAACAGAAACTCATACAACTGGCTGATTGAACATACGCTGAATTTCGCAAAATCCTGGAACAAACATAATGTGAACGTTTTGGGTGGATTCACGGCTCAAAAAGTGAATTCGCAGTATGCCTTCATCAGCTCCACAAATTTCCCCAATGACCTGGTGGAAACACTTAATGCAGGTATAGTATCATCCGCTACAACTACAGCAGATGAATGGTCGCTCCTGTCATTTCTTGCCAGAGCCAATTATAGCTACGCAAGTAAATATTTGTTCACCGCAACCATGCGCCGCGACGGCTCCTCCCGGTTTGGCGAAAACAACAAATGGGGCGTATTTCCATCCATTTCGGCAGGATGGAGAATATCGGAAGAAGCCTTCATGAAAAATATTCCAGTGGTGAATGAGCTGAAACTGCGCGCGAGTTACGGCCATACCGGTAACAATTTCATTGGAAACTATGACCACGTAGGTCTCCTTGCCAAAAGAAACTATGTGCTCGGGAGCGGAACCGGATCTGTGGTCAATGGTCTTGGCCCGAACCGGATCAGCAACCCCAATCTGAGCTGGGAGAAAAACAAACAGATGGACGTAGGACTTGAACTCGGCCTGTTTCAAAACAGAATTTTCATTGTGGCCGACTATTACAAAAAAATTACCTCGGATCTGTTGCTGAATGTACCTACGCCGTCCATTACCGGCTACACCACCGCACGTCAGAATATCGGCAAGATTGAAAACAAAGGCTGGGAACTGGGACTCACTACGCGTAATCTGGATAAAAGCCTGAAATGGACCACTGATTTTAATATTTCGTTTAATAAAAACAAAGTACTTGCGCTCGGGCCCAGCGGGGAACCACTCTACGGAAACTATCAGGTCACGAGTAGCCATATCACCCAGATCGGTAGCCCGATGGGTAACTTTTACGGCTACGAGGCAATTGGTATCTTTCAAACTCAGGATGAGATCAACAACAATCCAAGCTTCGCTGATTCGAAACCTGGCCAACTACGGTTCCGCGACGTAAATAATGATGGCAAGCTGAGCACCGATGACCGTACGATCCTTGGAAATTCACAGCCTGCTTTTATTTACGGACTTACCAATACTCTATCGTACAAGGGATTCGATGTCAATGTTTTGTTACAAGGAGTACAGGGTAACGAAATCCTGCATTTGGGAAGACGTTTCTATGCCAATTATGCCGGCACGGCCAACGGACTGAGCGAAATGACCAACAGCTGGAAATCTGCACAGGATCCGGGCGATGGCAAAACGCCCCGTGTGAATCGGGACCTCAATCGTTACAGCAACAGCAATGCCAGTGCAAACATTACTTCCATTTTTGTAGAAGACGCGTCTTTCCTACGGATACGGAACATTGCTTTCGGATATAGCGTCCCGGCCAAAGTGCTGGAAAAGGCCAAACTTCGTGCGCTACATGTGTATGTAAACCTTCAAAACCCGGTAACCTGGACCAAGTATACGGGCTACAACCCGGAAGTGAATGTGCAGGGAGCGTCGTCTCTCGAACCCGGAATCGACTATGGTGGCTACCCGATAGCCAAAGTGTACACCGTAGGATTGAACATCGGTTTTTAACCCATAAATAGAATCAAAATGAAATCATATCGTTTCCTCATTTTAATGGGCATGGTCATATTGAGTTCGTGCAAAGACGGATTTCTCAACCTTGCCCCTATTTCCGAAACAAACAATCTCAATTTCTACCGGAATCAGGCCGACATGCTCAACGCTGTCAACGCAGCTTATGCAACGCTCCAGTTTTCGGGGCAATACGGACAAAGCATGTATGCAATCGGAGAAGGCATGTCGGACAATACCGAGATCCTCGACGCACAAAGCGGCATTGACATTTCTCAGCTTGACGCTTTCACTACTTTGAGCAACAACGGTATTGTGAACGTAACCTGGAACGATCACTACCGGGGCATACTTTCCTGCAACACAGTCATCGATCGCATTGGGGCTGTTACCATGAATGAAACCATCAAAGCCCGGTACACCGGCGAAGCAAAGTTTCTGAGAGCACTGATGTATTTCAATATGGTGCGTATGTACGGAGATGTGCCGCTGATACTGAAAGAAACAGCTGACGTTTCGGAAGGTTATTCGTACAGCCGAAATCCTGCAGCCGAAATTTACACCCAGATCGTACAGGATCTGACCGAAGCCGAGAAAACCTTGCCTGCCTCCTATACAGGTGCTGATGTTGGCCGGGCTACCTCTGGCGCCGCAAAAGGCCTGCTCGCCAAGGTATATCTTACCCAAAAGAAATGGCAGGATACTGTAACCAAAACAAAAGAGCTCCTCGATGCAACTACCTATGATCTGCTGCCGGCTTATGCTGATATTTTCAGGATCAATAATAAAAACAACAAGGAATCTCTGTTTGAGGTACAATTCAAAAAAGGGGGATTTGGATTGGGCAGCCCATTCAACAACCGTTTCGCACCCCGGCTGGCCGGCATTGCCGTGACGACGATTGGTGCAGGCTCGGGTCACAACCTGCCCACAGCAGACATTAACAATGCCTATGAAGCCAAGGACCTTCGGAAAGACGTATCGCTTGCACAGGGATACACAGCCAGCAATGGGTCATTTGTGGCGGCACGATATATCAAAAAATACCTGGATCCTGCCCCGTTTGCTGCCAGTGATGCAGACAATAACTGGCCTGTACTACGCTATGCCGATGTACTGCTGATGCGCGCGGAAGCACTCAATGAAATAGGTTTTGTAGCGGATGGTGAAGCCTTTCAGCTTTTGAACAAAATAAGAAAAAGAGCAGGCTTGCCCGAAAAAACCAGTATGGAAATCAGCAGTCAAAGTGCATTTCGCCTCGCCATTGAGCAGGAACGAAGAATTGAGCTTGCATTCGAAAACCACCGTTGGTTTGATCTGTTAAGAACCGAACGGGCCATTACGGTCATGAACAGCAAGGGCTTCAAAGTGCAGGCCCACCAGTTACTTTTACCCGTTCCGCTCACGCAGATCGAAATCAATCCTTCGAAAATTAAGCAAAACCCGGGTTACGAATAAGACCTCCACAGCCCGCTGCTTGCCAGCGTTTCTGATATCAAAGCCGGCCCTGGTGGCCGGCACAACTTAATCCAATCCTAATGAAAAAATATTTTAAAACGGCACTTATACTCCTGGCGGTGTCCGTTGCGAATGCACAGCAGGTGCACCCGGATGCTAAATACGCCCAGGCCGAACTCATTCAGAAAAAAGCCAATGGCTTCAAGGGGATCTGGTACATGAATCAGCCATCCAATGACGAATATGTGTACAAATACAGTGGCGGGCTGGCCGTGTATCCGGCCAACCACCGGCCGTTTGCGATTTACTCCAAAGTGGTGAACAAAACATTTTTTTGCTTTGGAGGCACCGATGACAGTAACTCCACGCTGCTTCACAATGTATCCTATTTCGACCACAAAACGGGCAAAGTAGCCAACCCGGTCATTCTGCTGGATAAAAAGACAACCGACGCCCACGACAACCCTGTGATTTCTATAGACGACCAGGGGCATATCTGGATATTTTCAACGGCCCATGGCGTGAACCGCCCGTCTTATATTCATAAAAGCAAAAAACCTTACGACATAGAGGCGTTTGAAACCATAAACGCCACCGAACTGGTGGATGGCAAAGAGCAGCCCTTCAACAATTTCTCCTATTTTCAGGTCTATCCGATCAAAGGGAAAGGATTTATCGCCTTGTTTACCAAATACAACAAACAAGGTCACAGGGTAATTGGCTTTAATACCAGCAAGGATGGACAGCGCTGGAACGAATGGAAAGTGCTGGCACACATCGAAGACGGTCACTACCAGGTCAGTGCGGAGTCGGATGGAAAAGTCGGCGTTGCGTTTGACTATCATCCCAAAGGAAAGGGCCTCAATTACCGTACCAATCTGCAATATCTGGAAACCTCGGATTTTGGAAAAACATGGCAAAATATCAAAGGTGAACCCATGCAGCTACCTTTAACGGAAAGTAAAAATCAGGCGGTGGTCCATGACTATGCGAGTGAAAAACTCAACTGTTACCTGCTGGATATCACTTTTGATAAAAAACAAAAACCTGCCATTCTGGTCATTTCCAGCAAGGGATTTCAGGCTGGCCCTGGGAATGCCCCACGAAACTGGACGCTCTACCGGGCCAAAAACGATAAATGGGAATCCAGTATCGTCACCACCTCGGACAGCAATTATGACATGGGATCGGTGTATGTCGAATCCGACAAGGTACTGAAAGTGATAGGGCCGAGTGTGGACGGCCCGCAAGCCTACAATCCCGGCGGAGAAGTAGCCATGTGGCTTAGCAAGGATGGTGGCAAAACATGGGCGAAGGAAAAACAGCTGACTGAGCGTAGTGAAAGGAACCACTCCTACGTGCGCAAACCCTCTCATGCCCGTCCCGATTTTTACAGCATCTGGGCAGATGGGCACGGTCGTAAGCCTTCCGAATCCTTCCTGTATTTCTCTAACAAAAAGGGTGATGTTTTCAGACTGCCCCGTAATAGCAATGATGCTATGATTACGCCTGAGAAATTAAAGTAAACGGTGGTCTGAGTGAATATGATCCGCTTTCAAAGAATTTCGTAAGTTTGGATTCCGGTATAGAAGACCGGAATCCAGAAACGAAATTTACAATGACCGACATACAGATTATCGCCTTCGATGCCGACGATACACTCTGGGTAAACGAACCCTTTTTCCTTGAAACAGAAAACGCATTCTGTGATATGCTGGAAGACTTCCTCCCCCATCACAGCTTGTCCAGGGAACTGCTCACCATTGAAATACAGAACCTGAAACACTACGGATACGGTGTGAAGGGATATATTCTATCCATGATCGAAGCCGCCATTTCCATTACCGACCGGCGCATTGGTGTTGAAACCATCGAACGGATTCTTGCACTTGGCAAGGAAATGCTCAATAAAGACATCGAACTGCTTGAAGGTGTGGAGGATGTACTGAAAGCACTTCATGGCAAGTATCGGCTCGTGATGGCAACCAAAGGAGACTTGTTGGATCAGGAACGCAAGCTAAACAAGTCGGGCCTCGCGAAGTACTTCCACCACATCGAAATTGTATCGGAAAAAGCAGAGCCCGAATATCGAAAACTCGTTAAACATCTGGACATACAGCCAGAGCAATTTTTGATGATTGGCAATTCATTGAAGTCCGATGTACTCCCTGTACTCAACATCGGCGGCCATGGTTTTCATGTGCCTTTTCACACCACCTGGGAACACGAAAAAGTGGAGGCCCATATTGAACATGAAAATTTCCGACAGTTGGCTACAATCCGGGAGGTACTCCATTACATTCACTGATATGAGCATACTTGATTTAGAAACCTGGCCCAGAAAAGAACATTATCACTTTTTCAGCCAGTTCAGCGAGCCCTTCTTCGGGGTTTGTATTGATGTGGACTGCACCATTGCTTATCAAAAAGCCAAAGATGCCAATACGTCATTTTTCCTATACTACCTTCACAAATCCTTAATGGCTGTGAATAAGATCGATTGTTTCCGGTATCGGATCAATGCTGATAAACAGATCGTTGTTCATGATAAAGTTTCAGCATCTGCAACAATTGGCAGAGAAAATGGAACGTTTGGATTCAGTTACATGCCCTTTGACGAGGACTTTGAAACTTTCAGGAATAGTTCAAACGCCGAGATCGAAAGAATTCAGAATACGACCAATCTGTTTCCGGATTATATTGCCGATGACGTGATTCATTATTCGTCTTTGCCATGGCTGAAATTTACTTCTATATCGCACGCCAGAAATCTCGCCTTTCCTGACAGTGTTCCTAAAATTTCTTTTGGTAAAATGGTGACGGACGGAATCTCGAGAAGAATGCCTGTTTCCATTCACGTACATCATGCTTTGATGGATGGGCTTCACGTTGGAGAGTATGTTGATCTGTTTCAGGATTTGCTGAATGATCAGGTTTAAGCAAGAACCGTCGAAGGAGTTTTCACTGCAACGAAAATTGCTTAAAAGAGGGAGCACACGGGGAACATTTCAAATCCTTAACCTGCATCGGTGAGGGATTAGATCGTATTGGGTAATGAGCTGGAGCAGGACCACCAGGATATCCTGCCCCAATTTGTGCCCCTAGCGCCTAAGAAAAATAACCCTGGTTTTACTTGTACATTCGCCTCAATTCTCTTTTGACCAGGAGAAAATCGCTTTTATAAGCACCTTATCCCCTACACCAATATTGGAGAGCCAGACATCTTCGCCCTTCTTCGGCAGCACCGAAGGCTTATCCGTAAGCATCAAATCACTTTTGCTGATTTCCTCAACGATGCCTATTGTTTTAAACTGATTGTCAAGCATCGTTGTGCCTTTGTAAAGAGGTGCAAATGGCAGGTTGGTGTCCGTAGTGAGGCTACGTTCACCCACTTTATCGACACGAATCTTGCCGACCAGCAAGTCGTCCTGCATTTTAATCTCTACCCTGTTTCCGTCAATTTTCGCCGAAGCCAACGGATGAACCGTGCTTCGGTACGGACTGACGAAATGAGCGATTTTGCCAGAAATACTTGCTGCCAGCAACCCCGGGCTCCCATTAAATTGAACCATTGCAGTTCCAGCCTTAGGATTAATTCCTGCCACGACTCCTTCCAATGGTTTGGCTTCGAAACGCCTGCCTTTGTGGCGCAGGTAAGTTCCATCGCTGAAAAAGACCCTGATCAGATTACCCTTTCTATCCAGGCTTACCAATGCGTGATTAGCGTCTGTCTCAATCTGATAGGTCTGGATCTTCTTTTTTGAATTTGTCGAATCACTGATCACAACATCGATGACATTTTCTCTGTCAACTTCTACGATGATCCCCTGCCCTTCTTTGATTTCCACCAATTTGCATGAGCGGATATAAGGCTTAGCAATGTAAGGCTCCATGATACCCACAAAAGTACTGCTCAGCGGCAAGCTATCTGTTGACTCCCTTTGAGCCATCAAATACCTGACTACGTGCGATTTTGCCCTTGGTTTATCATACGCATCAGCCGTCATCACCTTTTGTGGCTGATAAGGTAACAAATGAATTCTAAGGTTAGCGGACGCATCATCCCGATGCTGATACTGCACCATACTCTTACCCGATTCCAGTCGTTCTACATTGTACAAATATTGGTAACCAGACCCCTGGTACGTCCTGTAGCTACCGTCGTAGTCTTTCACACCCAACTGTTTATCATCGTAAACCTGGCCGATCTCCACATCCTTACCCGCCAGAGTTCCTGTTTCCTGCCGAATCCATTTACTATCGGGTGTCGACACCGTCGCGGGAGGCCCGTGCAGGGAATACAAATGTTTTTTGCCCCCTGCCACACGAAAAATATCAACCACGTAGCTGTCTTTATCATTCACATCCACCATGATCAGATTTCGCCGATACCGGGTCGCTTTCGGATAAGTTGGTGAAGAAGCGTCCATGGTTCTCGCAAACGGACCGTCCGCAAAATCGTGCAGCTTTCCCGGCACATTATTGGGTTGCCGGCTGTCGTCTACGACCACCGTATTATGAGAAACCGTGTTTGTCGACCAGGTGTAAACCTCTTTTACATACTCGTTCATCGCGTCGGGGTAACCGAGGTCGGGCATCATTTTCTTACCGTTGGCAAACAAGTCAAAATTGAGGAAATCATAGTGAAAGTGTGTCCCCTTGAAGCCGTAGTTGAACGACAACGCCGTGTTATCGGCCTTGTTGTTCAGGATGCCCATACCGTAGCCGGCCAGCAGCCTTGAAGTCTGCACAGGAACAGCCCGATGATCTGGTAAAGCCGGCGTCTCCGGCAAAGCTTCCCGGAAGAGCGATTCGAAAGTTGAAAAGGTTTGTCCGCCAGTCTTACCGATGCTGGCCAGCCAGGACAGGTACCTCGGCTCTTTGTACATTTTATACCCGATCTGATAAATATTGGGTTTTACTCCGATAACACCTCCCAGCACCGAGCCGCTGTCTCCGATATCCGGGGTAAATTTGCCGGTTGTAACCACGTTAAGCGGACTGTTGAACAGCATACGCAGCCGTGGCTCTTCGAAAAGATTTATACCGCCTTTGTACAAAGACTCGCTCAACGTGGCCATGCGGTCAACAGTGAGCAGGTTGTATGATGGCGATTCAAGTGGCTGCCCGTCACGGAAAATCATATTATAAAGAGCATAGCGAATTCCTGTCTGCGGGCGACTCTCTCCGGGCTCTTCCACAATCATTTTCAGGTACTTGTCCGTATCCATATGCTGGCGTGCCAGCAAAATATACATCATCGCGCTTTGATGCATGCCATAATTGCCCTGAATTTTGCGTTCCAGACAAGCCTCCATGGCATCCTCCAGTAAATTTGCCTCGATAAATGAGCGGATGTTTTTTCCGGTTTTACCATAAAACTTTTGAAGCGCTGCATCCTGATCAATGCTGTCCCAAATCGCATCATAAGCTTCCGCTGCATTCTGAATCAGCGTCGTTTCCCAGATCAGGTTGACAACCTTGCCAGGGTAGTTCTGCCCTTTGGCCGCTGACATGAGTCCATAACGGGATTGTGTGGCATGATCCATGGAAGGATATACTTCGGCCATCCGGTGCAGCATCACGGCCGCCTTGTGTGCATATTTTTTGTCGCCTGTGAGCAAATAAGCGCGACCCAAATCTGCGATGCCGGGCTCAATATGATCCTTCCACACCCAGTGATTGGCGTAAGCCACAAACCAGTAACGTTCTCCGTCGGGTGCCAGCCACCCCCATCCATCGTCCACATATTGGGTATCCCACCCTTTTTTATCCTTGAATCCACTTTTGTAATAAGCGGCGTAATCGTTGGATGGAAACAGCTGCCCGTCGATGGGCGATTTCACCTGAAAAGGATGGCGTGGATCTACAATCCAGGGGTAGGTTCCACCCTTTTTGAAAACGGCATCACCGTGTACCGGACTCCCCTTCGGGTTAAGATCAAAAGCCCTGGGCACGCGGGCATCGGAAATCAGATCCCTTAAATCTTCATCGGTCCATTCCAGCCACTTATCGGCTGCCTTCACAATGCCCTCCTTTACCTGCCTGGCTTCAGGATATTTGACCAGATTCTGGCGTGCTGTCAGGACATCCGCATCATTATAGATCATTCGTTGGGTCTTCAGTGGGTATTTCGGAAAACGCTCAGGAACCTGCTTGAAAGGAGGAATATTCAAGCTTCCCTTTTTTGCGGTGCCGGAGCCGGATGTTGCCTGCCCCAAACCGGCCTGTGCATACAGGATAACACAACCCATCATTACAAGCTTTAGACCTTTGCATTTAAAATGGTTAATAACGGACATTAGGAGTTACTGTTGGAATATGAGGTAAAATGAAAAAACTTTCAGTCTGAAACAGCGTGTGAGTAAGGTGGGTCTTGTAAAATAACCGTCCATGGCAGAAAAGCGTGCATCAGCATTTCTCTAACTACCCGCCAGGCTCAATATCAGTAAAACAGCACCATACTCCTGCTTTCCCTAAGATTCACCATATTTTTTTCATAAAGTAGGCGGAATTTTGGAAAGTGGTTCGTGGGTTGGAGTGATAGGTTAAATGGCCTAATTGATAAGGATTAAAGTTTTGTGGTTAAATGGTTCCTGAGTTGATCGATAAAGGGTTGATTGGCGGACGCTGCTAGGCCGGCACCGGCATTCATACAATTTGGTCATTCAACAATTTAGCAATACAACAATTTAACAATCAACAGTTTAGAATTTAACATTCAAAAAAAATAGTCTATAAATAAAAGAAATATATGAAAGATCTGAATCGCAGGGATTTTGTAAAATATTCAGGAATGGCGGGGGCTGTTGGCTTGTCAGGTGTATCAACAGTAAAGTCGTCAGGTACTGAAATAAAGAACACTAAACCAATTCTCACCGGAAGTATCAAAATAAAGAATGTCAATGCTAATTTTGAAAGAGAGCCGCTTAACCCTTACCGGTTTAAAGGAAGTGCCATCACCGAAGCCTGGCAGGGAATTTCTTTGCTGGAGAGCGACTCTGGAATCAAAAAAATCGGATTGTCTACTCAAGGTGTTTTATGGTCTGATTCCAAAGTTTTCGCCGGACATTCGGAGAGCGCCGGAAACGCCATCATGTACGCGATGAGTGAGCATGCTCTGCAAATCATAAAAGGGCAATCGTTTACTGATCCGGTGCAACTGATGGAATCGCTGTTACCGGAAGTGTGGGCTTATGGAAAGAAAATCACCGGAAACCCGGACCTGAGAAAAACGTTTGCACTCAATGCCATGGTAAGCGTGGACAATGCGGCGTGGCTGCTGTATGCCGCCGAAAACAAGATCAAAACCTTCGACGATCTCATCCCACAAGCTTACAGGGCAGGTCTCTCGACCAGGCATACCAAGGTAGCCAGCATACCTTCTTTCAGTGTAGGAACATCGGCTGAAAAAATCAAAAATGCGGCAGATGAGGGGTATTTTATCATGAAGCTAAAAACAGGTGCCCCGGGTACCCAGCCCGAAATGCTGGCAAAGGATATGGCTTTTCTGACAGCCGTACACAAGGCTATTGGCCACTACAAAACACCCTATACGCTCAATGGAAAAATACCGTACTATTTCGATGCCAATGGCCGGTACGAAAAAAAGGAAACCTTATTACGGTTTTTGGATCATGCCAAAAAAATCGGCGCCTTTGACCAGTTGGCCGTGATCGAAGAGCCTTTTGACGAGAGCAATGAGGAATACGTTGGCGACATGGGCGTAAGAGTAGCTTCCGACGAAAGCGCCCATACCGTGGAAGATGCCGCCAAACGCATAGAAATGGGCTATTCTGCCATAGCAGTCAAGGCCATTGCCAAAACCCTCAGCATGACCATGAAGATCACCCAACTTGCGTATGAAAAAAAGGTACCCTGTTTCTGTGCAGATCTTACCGTCAATCCGATTTTGGTGGAATGGAACAAGAATATTGCCGCCCGGCTTCCCGCTTTTCCCGGAATGACCGTGGGTTTACAGGAAGCAAATGGCCACCAATACTACAAAAACTGGGACAAAATGGCTTCCCACCATCCGTACGCAAACGCTTCGTGGGTAAAGGCAAAAAAAGGCGTTTTTGAACTGAATGATGATTATTATCAAAAAAGCGGCGGCATACTGGAACCGGTACGTCATTACGAAGAAATGTTTAACGTGTAGGTGATGTATATCAACGCTGGTAAGTTGTTGTACCTATGATCAAGCACTTTATCCATCTGGCGTATTATTTTGGGGAAAAATCAAAAGGTCTCTGCCCCTTCCGCCGTCTTAGCATTTCTTATGGAAAATAACGATATGAAATTCTTGGCAAGACGCTAATAAGCAATTGTTAAAGCCATTCTGCTTTTGCAGGAAAACTGAGCTAACGGCTAATCGCCAACAGCTCTTTGGGCCTTTGTGCCGGGCCGGGCGCCCACACCCTTTTGAAAATGTTATGAAAAATGATAGATGCCTGACAGTCTATCATTTTTTTAATATTTATTTTAAATAAAAATTTACAAACGCTTGCATTTTGTATTATGTGATCTTAATTTTGAGCATAATTAAGTTAGTGCGTTAAGCTAAGTAAAAATTTACTCTATGCGTTGGTTTGTCGTGTTTCTGGTGTTCATTGCCACAGGGCTAAGTTTTTTGGATCGCCAGGTTCTTTCCATTGCCATCATTAAGATACAGAAGGAATTTGCATTCACCGACGTGGAGTATGGCTGGGTCAACACGAGTTTTCTGTTAAGTTATGCCTTGATGTTTACGCTGGGAGGCTGGATCATTGACCGGGTTGGTGCCAAAAAAGGGCTTGCGGTGGCCGTGGGTGTATGGTCAGTAGCCAATGCTTTACACGGTGTCATGACGAGCCTGCCCCAGTTACTGATGTTTCGGTTTTTTCTGGGTATGGGCGAAGGCGCCTGTTTTCCTGGAGCTGCCAAAACGGTGTATGACTGGTTCGATAAAAAAGAGCGCGCCCTGGCCAATGGAATAGCTATCGGAGGTTCGGCCATTGGTGCGGTGATTGCCCCACCACTTACAATCTGGATATCAGAATATTACGGGTGGAGAGCGGGGTTTGTCATCCCAGGACTTGTGGGCATAGGCTGGGTGGTGGTGTGGCTGATGATTCCATGGAAGAAAAGCCTGTCCTATGCGGCAAGCTTGAATCCGGTGAAAGTTTCAGTCCCCCTGTTGAGCCTGTTCCAATTCCGTCAGACCTGGGTGTTTATACTGATGCGTTTTTTGCTTGATCCGGTGATGTATTTCATGATGTTCTGGATCCCCAAATACCTGAGTGAAGTGCGTCATGTACCTTACAAGGAAATCGGAAACCTGTTTTGGGTACCATTTCTGGCCTTGGGCGTATCCAACATTCTGGGCGGATTTATTTCAGACCGGCTGGTGAAATCGGGGTATAGCATCAACAAAGCCCGAAAAACCGTAATGGGGCTGGCCGCAGCCATTACACTGGCCGTACCCTTCACCGAATATGTTTCGTCGGTGTATCTGGCGGTTGGTTTTATGGCGTTATATATGTTTGCGCATGGGCTATGGATCACCAATTACATCACCGCCATCTCCGACGTTTTCGGAACGAAGGCCACTTCCACGGTCGTAGGGCTGTCAGGAACTGCCGGCGCTATTTCCAGCCTGTTGCTCAATCCCCTGATTGGTAAAATTGTACAGGGTTATTCGTACAAACCGATGTGGATCGCTTCCGGCCTGCTTTATCCCATAGCGTTTATTGGCTTTATTTTACTCATTCCCCGAATAAAGCCCATTTTTAACGAGGGCCTGGATTACCTTACCGGTGATCCAAAAGTGGTTGTGTAGAAAGTCCGGAGCCTGAACAGACCCGGAACCGGCTATCAATATAAGGTAAAAAAATTTTCAGCTAAAAAACCTAGTGCGTTAAGATATTTTAAAACAAACCTATTCTATGGAAAACCCCTTACAGGAAACAAATCAGATCGAAGCCAGAGCTATCATCGAAAAGCGCCAGCCCACCAAGCCGAGAATCGGTGTGTTTGGCGTTGGATATTACAAATACTGGAGCCAGTTCGAAGGGTTGCTGGATGATATGTTGATGAAACAGGCCGTTTTTATTCAAAAAATCGAATCCGGCTCACATGCAGAGATCGTGGACTTTGGACTGATCGATGATGTTCAGAAAGCATATACCCTTGTTCCTAAGCTAAACGCTGCCAATCTGGACCTGATTTTTTGCGACATGGTGACCTATGCCACTTCCAACACGTTTGGGGTGATCATCAGAAGTATCAACGTACCCATTGTGCTCGTAGCGCTCCAGCCCGATAAGGCAATGGATTATTCCCGTGCTTCTACCTACATGCAGCTCTACAACGACGACATCTGCTCCTTGCCCGAATTTGCAGGGGTGGCTGCCCGGATGGGAAAAAAAGTACCCGACATGATCATCGGAACCTTGTATGATGACCCCGAAGCCGATGCGCAGATCGAGGAATACTGCAGGATAGCGGCCGTGTTGCATGACCTGAAAACCTCCCGAATAGGACACATTGGTCACCCCATCGAAGCCATGCTTGATATGCATTCCGATGCCACGATGCTTACAGCCCACTTTGGTGCACACATTGTCCAGTGCGAAGCGCATGAGATTGTAACGCAATATCAAAACTCCACCCGGGAAGAGATTGACCCCGTGCGGGAAAAAATCCTGGATTTTTTCGACACCCCGGATCCTGTTTCAGATCCCATTTCCGAAAAACTCAGGGACTCCGACCTTGAAACAGCGGCCAGAGTTACCGTGGCCCTTGAAAAATTCATCGAAGAAAAACAGCTCGACGGCCTTGCTTACTATTATGAAGGACCCGAAAACAGTGATACCCGAACGGTCATGTCCAACCTGATCGTGGGCAATTCCCTGCTCACAGGTGCTGGATTCCCCATGTGCGGGGAGTCGGATCTCAAAACATGCTTCGCGATGCTGGTTATGGAACGTTTAGGTATAGGCGGTAGCTTTGCGGAGTTCCACCCGGTAGATTTTAAGGAGGGATTCGTGCTTGTAGGGCACGATGGACCACATAACGTTGCCATTGCACAGGGAAAGCCTGTCTTACGCAGCCTCACCAAATACCACGGCAAACCAGGATTTGGTGCAGGTGTAGAATTCAAGATTAAAGAAGGGCCCATTACGATGCTGAGTATCAACTCTACTTATGACGGAAAATTTAAGTTTGTAATCGCCGAGGGACAATCTGTTGAAGGACCCATCCCTCCTACCGGAAATACCAATACAAGGGGGTATTTCAAGCCTGATGTGAGAACATTTCTCCAGAGATGGATGAAAGAAGGCCCAACCCACCATTTCGCACTGGGGGTCGGACACCATGCGGAAACAATTGCCAAAATCGCCAGCTATTTGAATCTGGAGGCGGTAATTGTGAGGGAATAAGGAGTTGGAGAAATTATAGAGTTAAGAAGTTAGAGGAGTTAAGGAGTTAGAGGAGTTAGAGAATAGACCGGACGGTAAAGTAATTACCCTCCGGAAATCTATTCCCTGAGCACTGGGGGCCGAAAGCCGAAGTTCAAAAAGTAACCCTAAAAATTAAACCTTTATGAAAAGCATTTTATTCTCAAAGCTGCCAATGGTTAGCGGCGTTGTGCTCTTTTTGCTAGTGAGCGCTGGAACGCTGCATGCCCAGACCGGTGGCAAAATCTCACTGACCGGCAAGATCCTTGCCGAAAATGACAACACGCCTCTGATCGGGGCAACGATTACCGAAAAAGGTACCAATAACGGAACAACCTCAGACGTGGACGGTAATTATAAGATAAGCGTTTCACCGGGAGCCAGCATCGTTGCCAGCTTCATTGGTTATGTACCGCAGGAGATCAAAATTGACAATCGTTCCACAATCAATATAAGCCTCCAGGCCGACCAGCAGCAATTACAGGATGTGGTGGTGGTTGGTTATGGCACGCAAAGGAAGAAAGACCTTACCGGATCCATCTCCAAGATTTCCGCCGAACAACTGATCCAGCCCTCATTGGGTAGCTTCGATCAGATGCTACAGGGAAAAGTGGCAGGTGTACAGATCAGCCAGACAACAGGTGCTCCCGGCGGGAACGTCAATATGCTGATCCGGGGCGTTAGCTCCATCACCGGTGGAAACCAGCCCCTGTATGTCATTGATGGATTTGCCATGGGCACCGGTGGAGGAGGTTCCGACATGCGAAGTTATGGAGGGAATAGTTTCTCTTCTGCAGGAATGGCAAACAATACCGGCAACCGGGTCAACCCGCTGGCATCCATTAACCCATCTGATATCGAATCCATTGAAATCTTAAAAGACGCTTCTGCCACAGCCATTTATGGCTCAAGAGGTGCCAATGGCGTAGTGATCATCACCACCAAAAGAGGCAGTTACGGCAAATCCCAGATCAGCGTGGATGCATCGTACGGATTTCAGGAAGTGGCCAACAAACTCGAGATGCTGAATTCAAAACAGTATGCCGAATACCTGGCTGATGGCCGGGACAACGCCTGGGTGTACGCCGGGGGAAAGATCACCGATCCTAATGAGGTGCGATCGGCCGCAACCAGGGTAAGGCCGGAGTTCAGAAACCCAGGCTCCATCACCACAGACACCGACTGGCAGGATGTACTTTTCCGAACCGCTCCTGTTAGAAACGTACAGGTTTCTTCTACCGGCGGAAATGAAAAAGCCAAGTACTTTATCTCAGGTGGCTATTTTTCACAGGAAGGTGTCATTATCAATTCCGATTACAACCGGTTCAATTTGCGTGTAAATGTGGATGCCCAGCTAGCCAAATGGATCAAAATAGGAAGCTCAACATTTGGCTCCTACGGATTTGGCCGTTTCGCCAATACCGAGTCGCACTACGGAGCGGGCGGGTTGCTAGCCAATGTCCTGGCGGCAGCTCCTACCATCCCTGTTTACGATGCAAACGGTGGATTTTATTTCAATCAGGCCGATGTGACGGATGGTCTTGGATTCCTTGCCAATGTACTGGCCGTGAGCAACGGCACCGAAGACCGTAGAAAGGTAATGGACATGGTTACCAATAATTACCTCGAATTTAACCTGACCAACGATCTTACTTTCAAAACATCCATCGGTGTAAATTTCGGCTCCAACAATATCAAATTGTGGCGTTCATCGGCGGTTCCGAATTTCACTACACTGAACTACCCGGCATCGGCAGGTACTTCCAAAACGGAAACGCTCAACTGGCTCAATGAAAATACGCTGAATTACAATAAGGTCTTTAATAACAAACATTTTGTAAGCGGGTTGATCGGATTTACGGCGCAGAAGAACACTGTGGACAGGGTTTCGGTAGGGGCATCAGATTTTCCCACAGAGTATGTACCTTTTATCTCTGCCGGTATAGTCAACGCTGGAAGCCAGATCATCAACGAATGGGCCCTTCTTTCCACCATGGCCAGGGTCAACTACTCCTATGCCGGTAAATATTTGTTTACAGCCACCGTCCGCCGCGACGGGAGTTCCCGATTCGGATCCAACAACAGATGGGGATTGTTCCCGTCGTTTTCAGTCGGCTACAACATTGCTGAAGAAAATTTCATGAAAGAGGTGAGGTTTATCAATAACCTGAAATTAAGGGCCAGTTACGGAATTTCGGGAAATAATCAGATTGGAGACTACACACACATCGGTCTCCTCTCCACCACCCGATATGTACGAAACCGTGCGCTGAACCCGGGACTGATACCCAGCTCCCTGTCCAACGATAACCTTACCTGGGAAAAATCGAAGCAAACCAACATAGGACTGGACCTTGGCTTGTTCAATGACAGAATCACGCTGACGGCTGATGCTTACCGTGACCATAAAACCGACCTGCTCCTGGCTGTACAATTACCGGCCGCATCAGGTTTCAACAGCTCTACCCAAAATATTGGCGATATTGAAAACAAAGGTTTCGAACTTGGACTTCAGACCGTAAATGTCCGCACCAAAAGTTTCGAATGGACTAGCAATATGACTTTCAGTCACAATAGAAACAAAGTCCTGAAACTGGCAACCGAAGGAGGACGGATCGCGAATTCGGCCTACCAGATCACAGAAGTGGGATCACAGATTTCCAGCTTCTACCTGATCAACAAACTGGGTGTCTTTATGACTGCCGCTGAACTGGACGGTGCCGCTCTTCAGCATCCCAAAACCCAGGCTGGAGATTTGAAATTTGAGGATGTTAACGGCGATGGGGTAATCAACCAGAGCGACAGAAAGATCGTTGGCTCTCCCTGGCCTGATTTCACCTGGGGCTTTGACAACAACTTTTCGCTCGGCAATCTGAGCCTGAATATTGGGTTGGTAGGATCACATGGCGCCTACACCTATCTGGATGCCGGAGGATCTTTACTCGGATCAAACGGTGTGCAGAACAACCTGATCCTAACCGACAGAAGATGGAAATCGGAGGCCGATCCGGGAGATGGCATCATGCCGCGATCCATCCGAAGCAACCATGCCCTGGGCTTTGGCACTTCTTCTCATTACCTTTTCGACAATTCCTTTACCAGGATCCGAAACATCAAGCTGTCGTACAATTTACCAAAGAGCCTTCTGAATAAATTGAAATTGAGCAACTTGAATGTTTATGCCAATGCAGCAAACGTCTTCACCTTTACCAACTACCCCGGTTACGATCCGGAATCCAGTATTACCGGTGACAATGTAGTAAATGCAGGGATTGATTATCTCAATTATCCACTGCCCCGGACCTACACGCTGGGCATAAAATTAACGCTTTAAACGCTACTGAAATGAAAAAGTATATCATATGTGTTTTCATGGGAGTTGCACTGGCCTCCTGTTCCGATTTTCTTCAGTTACAACCTGAATACCAGATCAACGAAAATTCGTTTTACAAAAGCGCAAAAGATTTCGAAACCGCACTGGTGGGAAACTACGCCGGGCTTCAGGGACTTCACAACGCTTCCATCGTCAACCTGGGCGACCTGACCACCGATAACGCGGAAATAAAATGGACGTCTCCCACTATTGCCGAAACAGAAGCGGACGAAATGAACCCAACAGCCTCCAACGACTTTCTCAATACCGTGTGGAGTACCTGCTTTGCCACCATCGCAAGATCCAACAATATTCTCTCCCGGCTGGACGCGGTCACACTGACCGACGCGCAAAAAAACCAGTACAAAGGAGAATCACTTTTCCTGAGAGCTTATAGCTATTTCTATCTGGTGCGACTCTTTGGCAATGTGCCCATCGTCGATGTATCGTTCCGTAGCCCCAACGAAATCATGGATTTCGACATGACCAGGAAGCCCGTTGCGGAAGTTTACAGTCTCATCACCAAAGATCTGACAGAAGCTGCTGGACTTCTGAACGGCATCAGTATTCCGAGTAAATCTCAAGCGTCCGCTGGTGCGGTCAAGACTTTACTTGGGAAGGTCTACTTAACCAATAAGCAGTTTGATCTGGCCAAAGGGGTTTTGAAAGAAGTGATTGACTCGAAAACCTACTCGCTTAATCCAGATTATAAAAAGTTGTTCACCAACGGTAATGATGAACATCAGGAATCCATATTCGAGGTAAAATACCTGTCGGGTAATGTGGGAGAGGGTAATTCATTTTCAAGCATTTTCACACCAGCGCGCTTCGACATGGCTATCTTCCCAGGGAATATGCAGGGATCAGGACGTGTGTTGCCTACGCGCCAGATGGCCGCAGCCTATGAAGCCAAAGATCTGAGAAGGCCCGCATCCATAGGCGACTCGGTAAAGCTGGTCACAGGAAAATACGAAAAGGAGATCTACGGGCTGAAATTTGTAGATTTCACAACAGGCATCGTGGGCGATGGCGGAATCAATTTTACGGCACTTCGCTACGCCGATGTATTACTCATGTACGCAGAAGCACTCAACGAAACCAACGGCACTACCGAAGCGCTTACGTATCTCAATTTGGTAAGAACACGCGCAGGACTTCCCGCATTGGCTGGTCTGAGCAAAACAGATTTCCAATTGGCTATGGAGCGGGAACGAAGGGTTGAGTTTTTCCTGGAAGGGCATCGTTGGTTTGATCTGGTGCGTACCGGACGTGCTCAGGAAGTTTTGAATAAATATTTTAAAGATACCGGCCTCAGCTTTACCGTTGCAGCGCATGAGCTTATCATGCCCATTCCGCTGAGAGAGATTGACATCAATCCAAAGCTCGGTCAGAATCCGGGTTACTAATGAAGATGCAAATTGATGGAGTGCTGTTGATTATCATAGCACTCCGGACTGAAGCTAACAACGGGGAAGATTTGATCACAGGACCAGCTAAGGAATTCCGGAGCGTTCAAGGAAAAACCACTGGGCATCCGCTGGACTCCTCCATTCCGATATGACATTACGCATGTGGTGGTAGCGGGCCAAAACACCGTCAGGATAGAAGTAGGTAATGTGTGGTCCAATCGCTTAACCGGCGACGCCCTGCTCAGCCAAAGCTTTACCAGCACCAACTTAAAAATTGCCAGACGCGGCAAACCCAACCTTACCTGGGATCAAATGCCACTCATTCCATCCGGACTTTTTGGTCCGGTTACTATCCTTCATTTAAAACAAAAATAAGAATGATGCTTCATAGACATTATCGTAAACGATCCTGGATGACTGTCCTTATGTCGGCCGTCGGCAATCAGCAATCGGAACTGGTTTCCGTTATTGATCCAACAGCCGATAACCTGAGCTTGCCGGTTGCATGTGGGCAACCTCCGGTAAACAGCCTGGTAAGGGTGTATAAAATATGGTTTCGTTTATTGGCATGTACTTTCTGCCTGGCAGGTATTCCAGCTACTTTGGTTGCGCAGGAACTTTCTACTTTGCGGGGCAAAAACTTCAATAATATCACCCTCGAAGCCTCACTGAAACCCTTCAAAAAAAATGACAAGGCCTACATCCGGGAGGTGGCAAAGGAGATGTTTACACAGTGGCACGCGCTGCTAAGGCATGCTGATACCGTTTCTGTGATGCTGTGGACCGGCGATGGCTCCGAGATTCTGGATTATAAGGGTTCCCCCGCGCAACCACTCGAATGGGCAAAATACATGGGCAACCCCAATACCGAACATCCGGTTAACTCCGGTCCAAAGGAGTTATCCATTCACGAACGTGCCTATCTATATCTGGACAATCCACCCCATTTCACCTATGGAGATTTGAAGTTTATTATCCAGACATTGAAAGAAGAAGGAAAAAAAGTGACGGGCAAACCAATTCGGGTTGGAGAAACGTTTGACCCCGGACCCGAATTTGCCAAATCAGACTTTAAATATAAAAATCACCGGGAAATACTGGGTGGCAACGCCATGGGGCACAATACCATGGTTAGCTGCTATTCTGTTTTGAAAGCGGACAAAACGCCCTACGCAGGCTTCCCAAAGGGCATTCCCGAAAACACACCTTTCGGAACCTTCCTGGGACGCCAAAGCAAACATTTCTTACAAGATATGGGCTTTGACTTTTTATGGCTCAGCAATGGATTTGGGTTCGGTGTGGAAGGTTGGTCATCGACCGGGGCCATTTTTGACGGGAAAGGCTTTGATCAGGCCAAACTCGCCGCCACCAAATCCAAGATAACCGATTTCTGGAAATATTTCAGGGCCGAGTGTCCTCAGATTCAGATTCAAACCCGAGGAACGAACCTGTCCACAGGTACGGATCTGGCCCGCGATGGCGTTGATCTTAAATCCATCTACAAGGACAAAAACATGCTCCCACCACCTAACTCCCCCTGGGCTGCCCTGGATGGTGATTTCGGTTTAGAGATGGTCGGGTACATGTCTCGCATGGCTGAGCTGCCCGACGAACGTTATCTTTTCCGATTTTACACGCATGACCCCTGGTGGCTCAACAGTCCCTGGCTAGATAGGTATGGTCGCGAACCTCACGACATTTATTTACCCATGTCCGTCTCCCGGATCAATAAAAAAGGGGAAGTTAAAATACCATCTCATCTGAGTTTTCTGAGTATTGATGATGCGTATGGTAACATGCCCACGCAGGTGCCGGATGAAGTAACGCCCCACATTCTGAAAGCAAGGTATGATGCGCCAACGGCACCCGGCGCGCTCGTGTGGGTTTATCCTTTTGATGAATACCATGATTGGGCCTACAAATACAAAGACCGGCTGCCCGAAATCTATTACGGCGACTGGCTGATCCGGCAGGCTATCAACAATGGGTTTCCGCTCAACACAGTCATTTCCACAGGATCTTTTCAGCATGTGATCAAAGAAAAACCTGCTTTTTTCAAAGAGTCGATCTTGGTGGCAACAGTTCCAGACCCCGACTCGCCTATGGAAAAGTCGCTGATCGACTTCGTAAAAAATGGTGGAAAAATTATGGTTTACGGCCCCGCAGATCATGCAGGAAAAGCTTTTTTGGATTTATTGAATCTGAAAAATACCACTCCGTTGGAAGGCGACCTGAAGGTGTCCACGCAGTACTCAGGTGACATCCTGGCCATAAAATATCCCGATATGATCCAGCACAGCGCGCTTTTTTCGGGAGGTGGAATTGCTACGAAAATTGGAAATGATAAGGATAAAAACACAAAAGCACTGGCGCAAATGTCACAATCCGGGGAAACCCGCGATGTGGCATGGGTAAGAGAATTACCAGCCTGGAACGGCGGGAAGGTAGTGTATGTACGTGGTACCAATTCGAGCAAATTCAACGGCGGAAAACTCCTCAACCCCGATGATCCTTCCAAACTTTTCACCGGCCCCCTGCTGCTGCGCTATGCATTGTCGGAATTTGGTCTTGAGTGTCTGATTGAAAAAGAAGATCCATCAGTGAAAAACCCGGTCCTCACGATTTCAAGAAGCGACAACGCATTTATTTTTTCTGGTTACAATCCGAATAGTACCATCACAAACCACTTCAAATTTCCACAAGGCGCACCGTTGTTGTTAGGCCTGGAAACCAAGCTCGAAAAGGGTTTCTCTGTGTATACTTTGCCCTCAGCCTGGAACCGGGAGTGCCGTGTATTTGTGACGCAGAATGACGGAATTGTATCCTTTAAAGAAATCCACTCTGGCGAAAAAGGTATCTCCAAGCGCTTTCAGGTGCGTGGGCTCAAAAACGCCACAGTACGGATATATGCCGCAGATGGCATTACAAAGGAAAACTTTAACGCTTATGCGAATGCAGGCTATCCGTGGAAAACCGGCAGGGTCACATTTAAAGAGGGCGACGAAAAGCTGGGAAAACATTTCGTTGTGGAAAACGTAACTGGCAGCCTGACGGTGTCATGGTAGAGCGGCTAGGCGCCCCCGGCTGGGTGCCCCCGGCTAGGTGCCCCCGGCTAAAATTGATATTTTAAAACATAAGTTCAATAAGTATATCGCAATACTAAAATTCAACTATGAAAAACATTCTTTTGGGGATCATCGCCATATGTTTCTGCCCGATGCTTTACTTTTCCTGTGGTAAGCCGGCTGGGAAAAGTCCGGTTACCATTTCCTCCGATTTACAGGAAGGCTTCAAAAATCCCACCGGAACGGCTCGTGCAAAAGTGTATTGGTGGTGGATGAATGGCTACACCGACTCCATCCGCATAAAAGAAGAGCTACTTGCGATCAAAAACGCCGGACTTGGCGGTGTCGATATTTTTGAAATTGGTTTTCGTCCCGATGGCATGGTGCCCTCAGGGCCCCCATTTATGAGCGATGCGTCATTGAAACACCTTGTGCTGGCCATCCGTGAGGCCACCAGGCTGGGTCTGGAAGTAGGTTTAAACTTATCGAGTAGCTGGAACGCCGGCGGAACCTGGATCCAACCCGAACACGGCGCCAAATCCTTGTATTATTCCAAAACAAAAATGAATGCTGCATCGGGTGCCGGATTAGCCTTACCCTTTTCCGACGTTTTGAAAAAGGATGAGAGGGGAAAGGCGCCTGCGGTGCAACTGACAGCAGACGGAAAGCCCGCTTATCTAAAGGAAGTGGCTGTGCTGGCCATACCAGCCCGCAAGGAAGGGCAATATCTGGACACCGCATCGATTGTAAACGTCTCCGCCTACTTCGATCAAAACAAAGAGGTGCTCAACTGGAAGGCTCCTGCCGGCGACTGGGACATTTTTAGGTATGTGTGCGTAAGCACCGGGGAGCTGTTAAAGTTGCCAAGTCCCAATTCCAAAGGACTGATTATTGACCATTTTGATTCAACGGCTACAAGGGTTCATTTTGAGTATTTTATTAAAAAATTGAAACCCCTTCTGGGCGATTTCACCAAAACTGCTCTCAAAAATCTGTACCTGGCAAGTTTTGAAGCCACGGGAACGATCTGGACGCCTACCCTGCCTGCGGAATTTAAAAAATTGCATGGCTATGATGTGAATAAATTTCTTCCGGCATTATTTGACAAAGAGATTTTTGGCCCCATCGTTTCACCCGATTTCAAGCGCGATTTTGAGCTAACCGTCTCTGAGCTGATGATCAATAATCATTATCGAAAAGGTAAGGAGATCGCTAATCAATATGGGCTGGCTTTGATCTCAGAATCGGGTGGGCCCGGGCCTCCTTTACACAATGTACCAGTCGAAGGGATCAAAGCATTAGGCGCACTGGATGTTCCCAGAGGAGAATTTTGGATCAACCATTCACGGTTCGACCACAAGCCCGATAGCGTTGATCTGCTCATGCTGGTCAAGGAAATCTCTGCTGCATCACACATTTATCAAAGAAAAATTACTGAATTGGAAGCCTTCACCAGTTTTCAGAACTGGCAGGAAGGTCCGGGTGACATGAAACCTAACGGAGACCGCGCGTTCTGTGAAGGCATGAGCCGCCCTGTGATCCACGGTTTCAGTCACAATCCAAATGGCGTTGGATACCCGGGTATATATTATGCCGCCGGCACCCATTTCAATGACAAAACCACCTGGTGGCCCAAAGTAAAACCATTCAATGATTATCTGGCCAGGGTTTCCTACATCATGCAACAGACCGATTTTGTAGCGGATGTACTATATTATTACGGAGATCAGACACCCAATTTTGTTACACCCAAAAACACCCGATTCGCCGTAGGCTCGGGTTATGATTACGAAATTATCAACACCGAAATACTGCTGAGAGAGCTGACGGTGAAAAACGGGCTCCTTACCTTGCCCTATGGCGCACAGTTTAGGGTACTTGCATTGGGTGAAATTTCGGGTAAAAATCCCGCACTTTTAGAGAAACTCGAAAAGCTGCTGAAAGCGGGTGCGGTCATCACAGGCTCCATGCCAACTGCCCTGACTGGTAAGAATAAAGACCGCGCACGATCGCTCTGGAGCACTTCGGGCTTCTACTCTTCTGAGAAAAAAATCTTCACCACACCCTCTGGAGAAATTCTGAGGTCAATGCATATAGGGCCGGATTTCGACTACCCCGACAAGCAGTCCGCCCGGCTCGACTACATGCACGAGGACCAGCCGGCACTGGATTATATTCATCAGAAAAAAGGGGGGCAGGATTTTTATTTTGTACGAAATACGGGTAAAGAATGGGTATCCCGGCTTTGTACATTCCGTCAAAAAGGCAAAACACCACAGCTATGGGATCCGGTTACAGGCCAAGTCAGTCCATTGCCTGTGTTTAATCAAACAAATAAAGGCATTGAAATCCCGCTTACTTTACCGCCGTTCGGCTCTTATTTCATTGTGTTCAACGACAAAAAGCCTGGCGACCACTACACGGCAATCGCAGCTTCTTCCAGCGTTGATATCGAGTACAGCGAAAATGGGATGCTTTTTCATAAAAACGGTTCATATACATTGAAAAGCGGAGAGTCCAGCAAGCTTGACGTAAATGTGCGCTCCGTTCCTGTGAGCGGCCCTTGGAATATATCTTTCACAAAAGGCTGGGGAGCGCCGGAATCGGCTGTCCTGCCGGAACTCATTTCCTGGACCAAATCCCCTGATGAAGGAATCCGTCATTATTCGGGATCAGGTATGTACGATAAAGAATTTACCAACGGCCTTAAAGCTAAAGAAGATGAGCGCGTTTTCCTGGATCTGGGGGAAGTAGCCCGGGTGGCCGAAGTGTGGCTGAATGGTAAATCACTGGGCATCGCGTGGACAAAACCATATCGTTTTGATGTAACCAAAGAACTAAAAGAAGGCAAAAACAAGCTGCGCGTAGAAGTGATTAATACCTGGTCCAACCGGATCATTGGTGATATCACCAGTTCAAAAAAATACACCAAAACCAACCTCAATGTGCGGGGCTCGCGGGAGTTATTATGGACTGAAACACCTTTGCTACCCTCCGGACTGATCGGCCCCGTTCAACTGAATACCGTTAAAGTTCTTAAATAAAATCTGCTATGAGATCTGATAAAATGTCATTTTCGAGAAATAAATCCAGGTTTGGTTCTCAGATACCAAGGATTCTTTTGCTTCCCTTTCTCCTGATCGGCATTATATGTGGTGCGGGCAAGAAAACCTATGCACAGAACCTCAGGTCCCATTTCAAGGATCCCCAAGGCACCGCGCGGCCAAAGGTCTACTGGTGGTGGCTGAATGGCTATACCGACAACAAAAGGTTGAAAGAAGAACTCATTGCTATCAAAAACGCAGGACTTGGGGGCGTGGATATTTTCGAAATAGGGTTACCACCAGCGAGTGACCCGAACAGTATTATCCCCGCCGGTCCTGCTTTCATGAGTGACCAATCCCTCCAGACGATAAAATTTGCCGTTCATGAAGCCGGCAAACTCGGCCTGGAAGTAGGCTTCAACCTCGCCAGTAGCTGGAATGCAGGTGGCTCCTGGGTAGAACCAAAATTTGCATCCAAAACCCTGTATTTCTCCAAAACGACATTGAACGGATCAGGACCTGGTAAAACGAAATTACCATTTCCGGTCATCACATCCGACCGGGCAGGCAAACCTCGACCCATCCAATATGGAAGTGATGGAAAACCTGTATACAGGGAAGAGATCGCGGTGATCGCCGTTCCAACGAGCGTCCAAAATCTGGCAGACACGACATCGATCTTAAACATCACCGCCTACTTCGACCCAAAAACCGAAATACTAAACTGGAAAGTACCACAGGGCGCTTGGGATGTGTACCGCTTCATTTGTTCCAATTCCGGAGAGCAACTGATCCGTCCCTCAGAGAAATCAGCCGGCCCAATCATCGATCACTTTGATTCAACAGCCACGGAAATGCATTTGATGTATTTCATCGACAAGCTGAAACCGTTATTCGGTGATTTTTCAAAAACAGCATTAAAAAATCTGTATCTGGCCAGTTATGAAGCCAAGGAGTTTGCATGGACTTCATTACTTCCCGCCACTTTTAGAAATCTGAACGGTTATGATATTTACAAATTCCTTCCGGCCGTTTATAACCCGCAGTTTTTCAATACCCAAACAACCGAAAAATTTAACATTGATTTTTCCAGAACCTTTTCGGAGCTGATGATCAGAAATCATTACCGGAAAGCAAAAGAAATCTCAAATAAATACGGACTTAAAATTATTTCAGAATCGGGCGGGCCGGGCCATCTGCACCATATCCCTGTGGAAACCCTCAAAGCCCTTGGCGCACTGGATGTACCCAGGGGTGAATATTGGTACAACCGCACTTTTTTCAAGGCCGACAGTCTCATTGATTACATCTGGCTGGTGAAGGAAATAGCGGCAGCGTCGCATATTTACAAACAGGGAATTGTAGAGGAAGAATCTTTCACCAGCTACTGGGACTGGCAGGAAGGCCCGGGCGATTTGCGTGTAATTGCAGACCGCGCGTTCTGCGAAGGGATGAATCGCCTGGTAATTCATGGATTCCCGCACAACCCGACAGAAATGGGGCTTCCCGGGATTGCCTATTTTGCCGGGACACATTACAATGACCGGAATACCTGGTGGCCCAAAATCAAGCCTTTTAACGATTATCTGAGTCGTATTTCCTACATCCTGCAAAACGCCCGGTTCGCATCTGATGTGCTCTACTATTATGGGGACGATATCCCAAACCTTGTCCCACCCAAAAATACGGTATTCAAAGTTGGCAACGGGTACGACTACGAAGTGCTTAATACCGAAATACTGCTCCGGGACCTGATTGTAGAAAACGGAGAATGGGTGCTCCCGGGTGTGGGCCGATACAAAGTGCTGGCAATAGGAAAAGATAAACTGATCGGCGATGAAGCCCGGGCAAAACTGGATCGGTTACAGAAACGGGGAGGCATACTGGCCTCTGATCACATGCTGCAAGCCTTGAACCTCCCTCCCGATTTCGCTTACCCCGATCAGGGCAAAGGAGCCATCGACTTCATTCATTACGACACACCCAGGCAGGATTTCTATTTACTCCGGAATACCACCAACCAGTGGGTTTCAAAAAAATGTACATTCCGGCAACAAAATAAGTCGCCCGAAATATGGGATCCTGTAACCGGAACGATGTCAAGAGTACAGATTTATCAGCAAAAAGGGAAGCAAATGGAATTGCCGTTAACCCTTCCTCCATATGGCTCTTTTTTTGTTGTTTTTACCAATGAACCTGGCAAAGCTGCCTATACCGACATATTGTCGTCCGACCCAGACCCGCCGCGGATTCATTACCATAACAATCAGACTTATGTACTGCAAAGCGGCAGTTACGATCTTGTGAAAGGGACGGTTAAAAAAACGATAAAAGCGAAATCGCTCACAACGGAAATCGCAGGAGACTGGAAGCTTACCTTTCCGGAAAAATTCGGTGTTCCGGCACATACGCATACCACTGGCCTGTCCTCCTGGACCGAATCCAATGACCCGGAAGTGAAGTATTTCTCTGGAATTGCTTCGTACTCCAAAACCTTTGACTTGACAGCACCCACAAAAGGAATGAGCACCTTTCTGGACCTTGGCAATGTGACGGAGGTAGCCGAAGTGTGGCTGAACGACAAATCATTGGGAATCAGCTGGTCGCTTCCCCACCGATTTGATATTTCAGGAATCGTGAGGAATGGGAAAAATACGCTACGCGTTGAAGTAGCCAATACCTGGTCCAACCGGCTTACCGGTGATGCCCTAACCGGCAAAAAATACACCAAAACCAACATCGTAAAAGCCAACAAAAACCTGACTCCCTGGGATCAGGTACCTCTAAAAAAATCGGGTTTACTCGGGCCAGTATACATTGAATCACTTCAACCCATCCAGCCATGAAAGCGTTTTCCTTTATTTTGATTATCGTCGGCTTACTACCATCACTCGCCAAGGCGCAAATTGCCAAAAGCGCAGACTATTTGGCAGATATTAAAAGAGAACTGACGATCCAGTGGCCCAAAAACCGGACGATCAATCTGGTCTTTCATGGACATTCTGTACCCGCCGGATATTGGAATAACCACGAAGTGCATACACTGGAATCGTATCCCAACCAGGTTTTGAAAGAACTGAAAGTTAAATTTCCTTATGTACCCATCAACGTCATTGTGACCGCTATCGGAGGCGAAAATTCAATAAAAGGTGCAGCAAGATTTGAAAGTGATGTACTCGTCCACAAGCCCGATGTGCTGTTCATCGATTACGCGCTAAATGACCGGTTTATGGCACTTGACCAAACACGGGAAGCTTTGGAGAAGATGATAAAACTGGCGTTGTCCAAGGGTGTAAAGGTGATCCTGGTTACTCCGTCACCAGATCAAAGGATCGATATCAGCAATCCATCAAACCCGCTGGATCCATATGCAGACCAGATCCTGACACTGGCGAGGCAATACCAAACCGGCCTGGCCGACCCGTATGCTGACTTCAAAAAGATTGCGAAAGACGGTAAATTAGCCAGTTTCATGTCATCGGTCAATCATCCCAATGAGGCTGGACATGCGCTCATTGCCGGAAAAATTTTGGCATGGTTTTAAACATCATTGTAATCAGGATTGGCACTGATGGCAAACTTGTATTTATCACCCCGGTAGAAAGAGCGCTCAATTTCCACCACTTTATCATCCTTACAGATCACGGCGCTATCGAGTATAAACATCGGTGTAGCCTTGATCAGCTCAAAATTATTACTCTCCGCATCAGGCTCAATAATTTCCACACTCAGGGTCTGCTTCACTTCGTCAATCCGCAGATGATAGGTATCTTCGTAAACCTTGAAATAAGAGATTTCCGTTGGCATTCGGTTGATCTTCGGGCACAATTTGAGGGAAATGTATTTGATTTCGTCCTTAATTATCTCATCGTCGGCATAACGTAACTGATGAATTTTCAATACAGGCCCGTCCAGGATAAAATGCTTCCCTCCTATCTCTGACGAAATACCGTCATCCAGCACCGTTTTTTCGAGAACCAGGTTATGGGGTTTAAAACCTTCGGCCAGCAGACTTTCATGAAATCCGCGCCGTGTGGCATATATCGAGCCCAGTGTCCGTATCAGGTGATGGTCGACCGTTCGGTTAAGCACAAAAGTACCTTTGCCCTTAATACGTTTGGCCCATCCCCTGCTCTCTATTTCCAGTAAACTCTTTCTGGCCGTGGTATTACTGACATTATAATTTTTAATCAACTCATTTTCAGAAGGAATTTTATCACCAGGCTGTAATTCGCCCGATTTTATCATATCGATCACGGTATCACTTATACTCAGAAACTTTGGTCGCATAGCTGAATTATTCACCCAGAAAAAATATCAAAGAAAAATTCAAAAATAGAAATAAATCCTAAAAAAATACCACTAGGTAGATTTGTACGTCCCAGCAGAGAAAGGTAAACACAATTTTGATAAGATTTAGCCTTACGATTCTCGAAACGAGATGTTGATAAATCTGGAAAAGTAAAAGAACAGTAAAAAAAACAGAAAATAATATACCAAGCCCAAACCCCGCTCAACGTATACAGTCTCACAAACCAGGATAGCCCAGTTTCACCTCGTTATGTGGTAACCATCAGACACAATTATCGCCTTCCGTCTACGTAATCCGTCTACAATTAAATAATTAATCAAATTTATACGGCAATAAAAATTTGATTATTAGCAATATATTTGAAATGAATAACTATTTTACCTCTACAAGTAACCGAAATCATGAAGACATACCCTTATATCCTTATCATCGAAGATCACGAAGTGGTGTCTGCCGCCGTTGAAGCACTTGTCATGGAGGATTTCCCTGAGGCTTCATTCAGAAAGGCCGGATCTTTTCCCAAAGGAAAAAAGCTGTTGACCGAAGGACCGCCTGTAGATCTTATTGTGCTTGATGTGGATATTCCTGGAGGAGAATCATATAAAATGGTCGAAACCCTGCGTAGCATCCAGCCCAATGTAAATGTTCTGGTCTTTACGGGTCAGGACGAAAATCCCCATGCCATCCGTTTTCTGAAAGCCGGTGCCAATGGATTTCTGTCAAAAAATGCTCCTTTCGAGCAATGTGCTGTGGCGGTAAAAATGATACTGAACGGCAAAAAGTATGTTAGTGACACTGTGCAAGAAATAATTACCAGCAGCTTTTTTGACAAATCCCCCTCATCAGACGAGTCGTATGATTCGGCGCTGTCACCCCGGGAGACAGAGGTCATGGAATTATTGCTGCAGGGTAAATGGACCAAGGACATTGCACTTGAGCTAAACCTGAATCCCACTACGGTAAGTACGCATAAAGCCAAGATTTTTCAAAAGATGGACGTAACAAATGTGATTGACCTTTATAAGAAATACTATTCTCTGTAATCTTGTGTCAGGGATAATCCTGAGACGCTAACGGTGCTGAAAAGGATACTTTTAAACTAATCGGAGGACTTGAATATCAGGTGAATCCTTGCTCCATTTTCGTTTTCAACCAGTATGGTTGCATGGATCAGAAGAGAAATTTCCTTTACGATGATCAACCCCAGGCCGTTGTACTGCACATCCAGAGAGGCCATCGTTTCGGTAACATCGATCGAAGCGGGACTATTGAGCCAGTAAAGAAAATGCTCAGGTATTCCAGGACCCGTATCCGAAATGATGAGGTTCACTTGTCCACGGCGGATTTCAATGGTAGCGGAAATCACCCCTTCAAAAGTATATTTATTAGCATTATCCAATAAGTTGTGAATGATAATGCCCAACAATTGCTCATTGGTCTCGACCATTTGTGTTGCACTGATATCGCACACAAAGCGGTTGCCCTGTTCCTTCATCAAAGGGGCAAACAGTTCCGACTTTTCCTGAATCAGCGAGAGCAGCGCTACTTTCTTTAACTGAATATGTTTTCCATAAACCTGCGTTTTGATATAGCCTATGGTGTTCTCCAGCAGGTGGGCCATCCGGGTACCTGAGGATATAATGCTCCCGCTGAACGAGTTGATGACGGCATACTCCTTCCTACTCATCGATCCCTCAATTCTTTTGGCAGATGCCACTATAAACTTTAGCGGTGTGCGGATATCATGACTGATAGAAGCAATAAGACGGGTTTGAATATGAATCTGTCGGTTCAGCTCCTTTTCTGATGCCTGAAGTGCAATAAGCGTATCCTGAAGACGCTCTGTTCTTCTCTCCACTTGTTTTTCCAGTTCCGAATTTCTTTCTTTTAAATATCTGGTTCTAAAAAGGATGTACACATACAATCCCGCCAAAACTACCATCACGACCAATAAACGGAGCCACCATGTTTCGTACCAGTGAGGAGGAACCATGATGATGATGCGCTTGACAGCAAAATTACCCTTCCCGAAACCATTTAACTTTTTGATTGTCAATACATATTCCCCAGGATCCAGCTCCGAAAAGCGGACAACAGGATCGGTCGATTTTAGCGTTATCCAGTCCAAAGCAGACGGCGTAGCTTGTACCGGCAAAAGGGTGTAAGCCAGATGCAGATTACTTCTGTTGCCGAAATACGGTACCGTGATGTGAAAGCCGATCTGTTTCGGATTCACCGAAAGTTTAATCGTATCAGCATTTACAAAGCTTATCTTACCCCTTTGGTCCAGACGGTCAAAAATGATTCTGTTAACGGGCAAGTCATTGTGCATCTGCTCCGGGCTAAACCATACCAGTCCGTTGAGTGATGGAAGCGAAAGCTGTCCGCCTGGCAGCCTTAGAGCGCAAGGCTGGCATCCGCCATTGAATTCATTGGTATAAAACCCCCGATCCTTTGCGTGATACATATAAAATAAATCCTGCGGATTACTGCTTGATTTTTGCGGTAATGATTGGTAAGGTGGCGCAGAAAGGGCATACCGAAGCAAGTCATTTTTGGCGATCTGGAACAAACCATTGTTGGTCGTGACCCATAAAAACCCTTTGTTATCTTCAATCATGCAATGCGCTACGGCCAGGAATTTGTTGCCATCCAATGGAAACTGAACAAGCCTGGTTTTCCGGAACAGGAAAATACCATCTTCATAAGTGGAAAAGAAAACTGCGTTTTCATCGTCGGGAGAAATGTATACTGCCCGGATGTTGAGCTTTTCTGTGCCCTTGATCCTTTGCGTAGCTCCGGTGGCCAGATCCACCAAAAACAAACCTTGCTGGCTGGCCACCCAGAGGGATTTACTGGTGGCCTGAGCCAGGTACGACACGTTGGAAATAGGTTTTCCCGGATAGGCCCTGGGGTTAGCGTCACCACTATCCAGATAAAATAACCCAAGCGACTTTGTCCCAATCCATATTCGCCCATCCTGACCTTCATAGAGCGTTTTTATTTCATCATTCAGATTCCAGGAACGTAATATTTTCCTTGCGGTAGGGTCAAACTGATAGAGGAATTCAAAAGACTTGGACCAGATGTTTCCCTTGGCGTCGGTAAAAATACTTCTGTAATCATACCTGGAAATATTTTTGAGTGTGGGAATCGCCGACTTCCGTAATGACTTGTTTTCAGTGCTTTCATCGAGACCGATTACGGTTCCATTGGGCGTTACAACATTGTTTGGGCCAAACAATGTCTGTGCATAAAATATATTATCCATGTCCTTTTCACCAAACCGAAGCGTGCGAAAATCTTTCTTCGAAAACACATACAGCCCGTTTGTTACACTACCCAGAAACAATTTTTTCGAAGGCAAGTCGTAATGAACGGTACGAATATTATTGGCTTTAAAATCAAAACCGGTCAGGATCAGTCGGGTGTTCCAAACATTCGCGGTGGTCTGTTCGATACGGTAGAATTTGTTGTTTATCAGCACAAAGGTCTGATCGGAAATTGAATTCCAGTATATTTTGGCGCTCTGCGGACTGTCGCGATAGGTGGGGTCGCCCAGGATGTCACCATGGAGGTAGATTCTGTTTTGCTTCTTGTCGGAAACCCTGAAAATTTGCCCCGAACTCGAAGAACGAAACAACTCTCCTTTGATTGAGAAAAAATCTTCAATCGAGTTTACTTTGAACGGTAGATTCCATCTGCGTTTCCAATCACTAAAATAAGAAATTTTCTCGTTTTTAAGCAGAAAAAATGTTCCGTTTTTGCCTGGAACCAGAACGATGTAGATGAGTGTCTTCTCGTGCCCAGACATGTAATTCGGCGAACCGGAGGTTATAAAAACTTTATCATAGGATTCCCGAAAATGAGGTAACCGACTCAGACTTGAATTGTTGTAAATCGAATCCAGTACGGCATTGGCGCCTTCAATACGAACCGCCTGCGAATTATCAGATATGGCGTATATTTTCCTGGTTTTTCCGGTCAAATCCGGTTGAAGTGAATAAAATCTTGTGCTGTGGAGAAAGGTATTGCTTTTGTTGAAGGTGTAAAATTCCTGGCCGTCAAACCGAACCAGGCCACTCTCGGTAGCCAGCCACAAGAAGCCATCCGGGTCCATGGTAATACTTTTGACGCTGTTCTGTGGCAGACCATTATCGCTCGTATAGTGATTGTACGCGTATGGCCCTCCATCCGAATCACCGTATGGCTGTGCTTCACAGGTGCCAATTTTCAAGAATAAACAAAACAAAGCGACTACCCAGGCAAGTTTCATTTATAAAGTTGTAGATTGTAAGAATGCACGTTTAAGACCGGATTTTCACGAAAAGTAACCCATGAATCAGATTAATTTTAGAATTATTTTTATAGAATATTTTCTATTAATCAACGACTCCATGGCACCTCCTGGCTATTTACACATCCCTTTTCGATGATTAGCTTAAAAAAATCCACCAAACATCTGATGATACCAAAGGCAAAGGACTTATACATGAAGTCACCTATCCTGAATTTAACATTTCATCCAACTCCATCCTGCTCAGGAAAAAAAATGACCACAATCCGGAACGCCTCAAACAACCCAGAACAGGAACAACTGTTGGCAATTTACTAAATCATAACAATTCGAATCCAAACAAGCCCAAGTTGCTAAATATTTCGAGTCTTCTCACGTTCTTACAGTGTGAAAATTCTTCCGTTCTCCTCACCATGTAAACAATGACGCAAACTACTGGCAAAACCATTATCCTTTTTGGCGTAATTTTGGTCATTGCAGGTACTTTGATTTACCTGTTCAGCGATAAGCTACAATGGCTGGGCAAGTTGCCCGGGGATATACGCATTGAAAAGGGACAGTTCCGGCTTTTCTTTCCAGTAACCACGATGATCGCCCTCAGTGTTCTTGCCAATCTCATTTTATGGCTGATCAGAAAACTCATGTAGTTAAGGAGCTCATGATCACAAAAAAACCTCCTACGGATCATCACCGCAGAAGGCCCTGTTGGATTATTCAAAACTGACATTAAGAACGATCCCAGGCTGTACCCGGAAAGGTTGTTTTTTTCCTTATGACCCCTTCACCGCTGAAAAATTCCTATTTCAGGAATTTGAATGGAGATACTGCCAATCAATAATCCGGTCTTCCGAATATATATTGCGTATATCATCGGGATCTTTGCCCCCTTCTGTATCCACAAATGCTTTTAAAACTTCACGATATTCCCCTTGATGTGTTTGCCCATCCCGATCCGTAAAGCGAACCTCAGAATGATTGGAAGGCATGCTGATATTTTCCATGATTTGAAATAATGATTAGATCCACAAAAGCTAAAAAACGATGCCAAACTATTTATAACCGTGCAGATCCTTCCAACCAAAATACCCTTCGCGGAGGCAGATAAAATGATCACAATTTCATTTTTATGAAAAGAATTTTAAAAAACGTAAATTACCCGCCAGGACTCATTACAGTCCGCCTGAGCGATTCACACATAAAGACAGCCCTTCTGGGAAAATGGAAATAAACCATCATTTGCTAAAAAGTCTCTTGTACGCTTTAACATCTTTCATCACCGCCACGAGCTTGATGGCTCAGGATATGTCGAAGACCTATGTACTTAGCGAATTCAAAAAGGCATCAGAAGTCATTCCATTTAATGAAAGGTTTCAATTTGAGAATTTCACGAAAGGATATGTGACAAAACAATCGGGAGCAAAGTCGGAAGTGCGACTCAATTACAGTTATCTATATGGAGACATTTTGTTTATCGGACCTGCTTTTGATACGCTCTCCATTTCGGATGCGCATCTGGTAAAAAATGTCACCATCGGGGAAAACCGCTATTTGTATGACCAGAGATATGGTTTCGTAGAAATCCTAGCCGAATACGATGGTGTGAAGGTCGGAAAGAAATGCCAGATGGTTTTTAAAGACTTTAATAACCGCGTGAGGTTTGAGAGATTGGAGAGCTTCACCGCCAAGCCAGGGCAGAACACCTTCATTGGCATGCCGGGCAAGGTCAATGTGGCCAATTTGACCAACGTGAGACTAAAACCCGAAATCGATTATTTCCTGATTGATAAAAACAACAGGTTTCATACCGCCCGAAGGGAAAGTGTTACCAGGATTTTTGCCAAGTCCAGAAAAAATGTTTTAAACTATCTGGATAGCCATGCTGTGGATTATAAGAATGAAGCGGATCTCAAAAACGTCATAGAATACTGCGCAAACCTGGAAAGCTCGCTGTGATGCCATTTCTCCCCAATCTGTAATACAACCTGCCAAATAAATCGATGCTCGAAATGGAAGATCAAAATTCTGACCAGATCCCCTACGGAAAAGCCCCCTGTTTCACCTGAGTTTTATTCAGTTGTTGACGTATAGCAAGAATCAAATTTTTGATTTGTCAGGTACAGTTTTTTTATCTGAAAAATCTTAATATTCTGTTTACACACAGTCCTAAACGTCATTTGGCTATGAAAGATCTTCCCAATTTTCTGTCAGGCATAGTCAGGCTATGGGGTTTCCATCTGTATCGCGAAGATTTATATAGAAGAACACTTTCGATACACAATCTTGGTTCCCTCCGGCGGGTGTGTAGCCAGGGATACTCTAGTTCGCTTTTGTATAAAAAAGAAATTCAGTGGGTTTACGATTCCTCCAAACGTACATTAGAAGATGGGGATATTCATGAGCATCAAAACAGGAACGCTCTTCCTTCCAGCGAACTTACTGTGGAAGATAAACCCTTTTTGCTCAAAAAGATCGTAGAAATTGAAAATAAAACGATTACACTTTATCAGGCTCTTCTGGCCCAGGCCAATCTGAGCTATGACGCAACGTCCATCCTGAGCGACCACCTGGCCAAACTGAACGACATCAAGAGCAAACTATACTTAGAAATAAATTCAGATATACCTACAGCGCACTTCCCCCTTCCCGAGCTTTCTAAAATACCGGACACTTTGCTACATGCCGTTGCCTGAGCGATGATCGGGTTTAGTGGGGACTGATGTGATCCTTCGTAAGCCTGCCTCCTGCTTTCATCGTTTATCCAACCGTTCAGTTATCACAAGTTTCATTTTGCGGATCGTGCTTTCTCGGATACATGATAAACCGCAAGGACTGGTCTCTGGTGATAAAGGCCACAATCCAGTTGGAAGATGTTTTAATCTGATTGCGGTATCTGATGAGTGAGAAAAGGTGTACGAAAAGCCACATCATGAATGCGATGAACCCCTTGAAATGAAAACCGGGTAAATCAGCGACTGCTTTATTCACACCCACAATGGCCATTGTGCCTTTGTCCTTGTACTGGAACGATTTCATGGGTTGGCCCGTTGCCAGGCTGTGCAGATTCTTACCCAGGAGCTTACCCTGCTGTATAGCCAATTGTGCCCAACTGCCCCACATAGGAATTCAGTGTTCTCAAATTGGCAACGGCATCGCCCGCCGTGTTGTTGAAGTAAGTAAACACATCAATACCTTCTTCCATGCAATCGCGGATATAACCTGCATATTCGTACAGTATGTCATCGCCATAGCTGCTTTTATAATTTCCTTCCGGCCCATGAAAACGTATGTATGCAAACTTACCAGCCAGAGCCAGGTGGGGTGTAGATGAAGTCGGTTTGTCCTGCACTACCAGGGCGGTGTTGTACCCCTCCATTAGATCATAAACATCTTCAATATACCATGACCGGTCTCGAAACTCGACGGATAGTTTCCAACGCTGAGCCGGATCACAGTCCGTAATATCCTGCAACAGTTGCTCCAGCTTTGACAGGCTGCGAACTTTAAGACCAGGAGGAAATTGTATAAGCAGGCATCCAGACTTCACACCTACGCCTGAAATGATATCCATAAATCGTTTAACATCATCTGGCTTAAAGTAAAGCCCCTTGTTATGTGTGATTTCCCGCCATAGTTTAAAGGTAAACCGAAATCCATCCGGTACACTCTGCGCCCAGTTTCTAACGGTTGACAACATGGGCACTTTGTAAAAGGAACTGTTTATCTCTATGCTATTGAACAATGAGCCATAGTAGGAAAGCCGGCTCTTGTCCTGAAACGATGGAGGAAATGCCTGTTTATTACGAACGGGAAGTACCAAACCGCTTGTACCCGAGTAAAATGAACCTTTTCGTTGAACCTTCATGTACACCTGGTTGTGAAGAAAGAGGTCACTTTTTTTGAAAATGACCTCCGGGAGTTAGATTTTATGTAGGTTGCAATCAAATAATGTGTGGTGCATGCATAGCATACAACTGTAACTTAAAAAACTATGCCGGGCCATCTTAAATGACTGTAAAACTTCTTTCTCATACCTACTTCCCGATTTGATGGAAAAATGTGGAACAAATTCCGACATATCTTCTCGTTACCTCATGACTTATTCGCAATCAAAAAACTTTTGTTTTCTAACCTTGGGTGTGATTGCCTAGTATAGGTTGCCTTCAGTTTAAAATTATGAATAAAGTTTAAAATTGAATTATACATTGATCTGGATTGTGATTTTTAGATTCTGATGCAGTCCAGATTTTGAGTTTAGGCCTTTCAGAGTCTTTACGTTCTTTGATTTTTTGTTCAAACGCGATCGGTGTAGCACCGTCTAGGGCTGAATGCGGTTTTTGGTTGTTATAAGTCTCAACAGCTCGTTTAACTTCTGTTTTTAGCATTTGAAAGCTTGTAATATTCCAATGAATCAGATACTGATTTTTGATGGTTCCGTTGACCCGTTCTATATGCGCGTTTTCATAGACAATGTTGCACATGCTGATACGAATTTTGTGCTCTTTCAGTAGATCAGTGTAGACGTCGCTGATGTATTGTCCCCCCCGATCCGAGTGGTGTATCAGTTTGTGCTCATAGCTGTGTAAACCCCTTATAGTCAGAGCCATTTTCAGAGCGGCGACATTGTTTGCAGCTCTCATGTTATCTGCAACAGAATAACCGACAATCAATCTGGAATACACATCCATGATTAAAACAATATAACAGTCTTTATTGTCGACTTTAAAGTACGTTAAATCGCTAGTCCACAGTTGATTAATATTATCAAGCTCTTTATCTACCAGCAGGTTCTGGTAACGGCTGTATGGACTGGAAAAGGTTGTTCGGGTTTTGTTCCGAAACACTTTCACCCTGAATCCATAGTAAATGCCGATACTGATGAAAGCATCTCTGCCAATACCTTCGGGCTGACAAAGTTCATAGATAGTTCGAATACCCATAGCTGGGTGAATCTCGCGTACCTGCATGATCAGCCCTAATACCAGCTCTTCCTGGTTTTGCCAGTGAATCTCTCGCTGCAAGGACTTATAGTGCCCTTGCTTACTGATCTGGCAATGAGTATACAAGCCGCTCATCGAATACATGTGGTTACTTAAATTCATACGAAAGTGCTCTAAGGTCCAGGATTGAAACTTTTTTTTAGATCGACATCCAGTTCCTTAGAGGCGATCTCAATGAGCTTATCCTGATAATCGATAATCATTTGTTTTTGACCAATTGCACGTTCCAATTCAGCAATTTTACCCTGCAACTCAACAAGTTTAACAGCTTCGCTATCTTTTTGTACAACCATGATAGTTCCCTTTTTGTGATCAGGAGAATATTTATAAATCCATTTGTATACGGTATTCTGGCTTACTGACCACAATTTAGAAAAAGACAGAATGCTGATCTCACCAGCCGAAATTTGCGCTACCTTTTCGCGTTTGAACTCTTCACTAAACACACGATATGGACGAATATTCAGTTTTGTACTTTTTTTAGTTTTTAATTTCGAATTGCTCATGTTAAAATTACCGTTTAAGGGCAACCTATGTTAGGCAATCACAGGGTTCCAACCATTAACCTTCTTCACGCATCTTTTAACCTTTGAAGGGCGGTGTCTGTAATATCACAAAAGATTGCCCTGTCTGGCAAGCATCCGATATTGAGTAAACATAGTGGTTAATGGTTCGAAAGGCCTGGGAGATTTTACCAGGCCTTTTTTTTCCTATTTTAAACTGCATAAGCAAATAATCGGAATCTTTGATGTAGCGCCGATTAGGCATGAATAAAATCACTTCTGAGCCGATTTCAGCTGCCCAAGCAATTCAAACAAACTTTTGGAGATTTTGACGGAAGCATCTACTTCCAGATAACTGGATCGTGCGCGCCAGGTTTCGTACCCTCCCAGCTGATGATGCTCCGGAGTAGGCAGGTATCCGTTATAACCGTTGGCCAGTGAAATACTGAATGTGGGCTTGAATGGACTTTTCTTTTTTAAATCCAACCCTATCTCCACAAACATTTCGCAGGGAACGGCAGTAATCGCCAGATCACCGATGCGAAACGCCTGCAGAATGAGTGAAACGTCGTTGGGATAATCCTTCATAAAGATTGTTTCCCGCGCATAAATTTCCTCCATCGAGGTCATAATGGGCTGTTTGGCTCTGGAAACGATATCCTCAGCTCTGGCCAATTCGTTGGCGTCCGGCTTTCTTACACGCAGAGAAATCTCTTTTTGCCGGCTTGCCAGAGATATCCAGTCCTTGTATTCGATCTTTTGATATACCTTATACGCTTCGGCCGCTATGGTATCGGCAACGGCCCGCATTTTTTCATAAGTCTGATATCTGGCCGGTGCTTTTCCACCAAAATTTACATTATTGATATTGCCACTCGTACCGTTGGACATGATCGCCACGAAGGGAATATTTTGTCCACCGGCATTCAACAACTCCTGCATACGATTGGCAAACATGCCATAATAATCTGCTGAGACCTCTCCTGCCCCCGTACCACCCACATAATGCAGGGAATAATTGGCCAGCATGGCAACCGGCCGACCATCAGGAGTCTGAATAGAAATGATGGGTAAGCCGGGATCCACGGGGCCGGACGGTTCCAGGTTATTGGGATTACCGATACCCGGATTCATTTTTACCTGGTCCTGCTTACCAAACGGATTCATCATCGGCGTACCCGGTTTCATTTTCCATCGACGGTTAAAAACCTGGCTGGGTTCATTCCCTACTCCCCATCCTATCCGGGCGGGAGCAAGATTGTGATTTGCCCTAATCACGGCGTCAGCAATACGACTGGCTAGAAATTCAAGGTATTTTTTATCCGGATCACTATTAAAAACGGAGCATGCCGCTCCGCCCGTATGGGTATGTGTAGCAGACATCATCATGTTCTCAACAGGAATTTTGGTCATTTCATGTGCCCGGTGTTTGGCTTTATCCAACACCTCGCGCGACACCATGCAAAGATCCGAGACCACGATTGCCAGACGGGTCTGCCCGTCATCGAGTACAATGCAACGGGCATGCGTGTCATCATGAACCGATTTTATGATCACATTTTGCATATTCCCGTTGATGGATGTCCCAATTTCGGGTGTGATATTACTTGTTGCAGCCCCTGCCCTGAATATCCGCTTACCTACCGACCCTGCATCCTGGGCCATTGGAAGATTTGGAATCAGCAAAAAAAGCATACTAAACAATGCGTACAAGGATGTTTTCATAATTTACCTGTGATCTGTATACCTTTTGAAAGGCATAGGTTTAAGAATGTTTTTTTACTTCATTGTTGAAAAAAGCGAGAGCAGTTCAGCCACGATCTTCTGTGTCGCTTCTTTTTCCACTCGGTTGGTGCTCAACCACGTTTCGTATCCGCCGAGTTTGTGTTGTTCAGGTGTGGGCAGGTAGCCATAACCGCCATTGGCCAGTTCAATTGTAAATGTAGGCCTGAACGGGCTTTTCGCCTTAATTTCCAATCCGGTTTCCGCAAAAGTTTCAAACGGAATGGCCGCAATACCAAGCTCTCCGACGCGGTAAGTCTGAAGTATGACATTGATTTGTTCAGGCCATTCCTGCATTTGCAGGGTTCGCTCCGCATACGTCTTTTCTAGCCGGTGTTTAGGTTTTACGGTGTCTGCTCGCGTGACGACCTGCTGCGCCCATCGCACTTGTTCATTTGTTGGCTTGCGAACATTCAGCTGCAGTTCCGACTCTGCCGCTTTCAGCTCCACCCAATCGTGGTGTGTTGTGGTTCTATAAACGCGAAGTATTTCCCTCGCTACATCATGGGCCACCAGGCGAATTTTTTCATAAGCGGGACGTTTCTCTACCTGCCCTTTCACATTGATATTGTTGACATCGCCGGAGGTACCATTGGACATGATGCCTACAAAAGGCGGATCCTGACGATCTGCCTTCAACAGCTCCTGTATTCTATCGGCGAACACCGCAAAGTAATCAGCCGAAATATGGTCGGAAGGTATGCCTCCTACATAGTGCAAAGAATAGTTGGCAAGAACCGCAATGGGCTTTCCAGTGATAGACTGAACCGAAAGAAACGAAAGGTCTGGATCAGTTGGACCCGCTGGCTCAAGAAGATCGGGATGACTACCTGGGTTCATCAGCACCTGATCCATTTCACCGAAAGGGTTAAGTACCGTCTTGCCGGGCTTCATTTTCCACCTTCTGTTGAATACGTGTTGTGGCACACTTCCCACACCCCATCCTATCCGGGCCGGTTCAAGGTTAGCAATAGCCCCCCTCACTCCATCTGCGATCCGGGTAGCCATAAATTTTTGATATGCATCCAGGGGCGTATCCGGATGCCAGCCGCGCCTTTTTTCACCCTCACCTCCAGCACTTGTTCCAGAATGTGTATGCGTGGCCGACATCATCATATAAGCATTCGGAATGCCGGTGGCCTCTCTTATCATGCGCTTGGCTTCATCAAACACCTCCCTGTTAATGGATACATTATCACAAATCACGAAGACCAGCTTATGGTTTCCATCGTCGAGCACCAGACTCCGTGTATGCAACTGGTCGTGTATATAGGTGGCGGGGGGCGGGGTCCCGAAGTTACCCACAATGCCATCGCCCAGATAGGGCGTAATGTTACTGATAGACGCGCCTGCCTTGAAGATCCTACCTTGTGCATAAACGCCATTCTCCGTCAACACACAGGCAACAATAATAAAAATTGATATGACCTTTTCAAATGTTATTCTTGCCATCATGTTTTACAATTTGTTTTCCTGCGACAGACTGATTTTTATGGGTTTGCTTCAAAAAGTTAGCTTCCTGCTTTGAGAAACGCAATGAGTTGAGCCACTTCACTCCTGGTCATGGTTTGTTCCAATCCCTCCGGCATTAATGAAAGTCCGGAATTGGTAAGGGATTTGACATTCTTTCTCAATATGGATTCCTGCGTCCCAAATGCGGTTTTCAGGGTCAGACTGTTTTCCGTTTCCGCCATCAGCCAGCCCGACAGCGACCGACCATCGTTGGTTTCCACGGCTATAGCCTGATAGGCTGGCAGTACTTCATAATTGGGTACCAGAATATGGAGCAACAAGGCGTCAGCCGGTTGGTTGCGAACTCCGGTCAGGTCGGGGCCCACTTTCCCGCCCGGACCCGCATAGGTGTGGCATGCAGAGCAGGCTCGTTCAAAAACCAGCTTCCCGGATTTCGGATCCGCCACCTCACCCAGGATGGATCGGTAATCCTGGTAAACTTTCATCCTGCCACCACCCTCCAATTCCCTGAAAAGTTCATCTGCACGGGCACGGACATCTTTCTCCTTGTGCTTCATCAACCTCTGCCTGTCCATGGAGGAAATTTCGGGAGCACCTATCACTCCACTTTGTATCGAATTGAAAAGCACATGGATAAATGCTGGCTTAGAGACCAGGGAGGCGATCACAGCCGATTTGACCCGTGGCGTATAATTGGACCAGATATTTTTTTGCGTTAAAAATTCGCCCCCACGGATATCACCCAACCGTGTCAGCGCCGAAATTGCTTCCAGCTGCAGTTCTGGAGCATTACGAGCATCCATCAGCTTTTCAAGTGCCACACTGCTTGTAGCATAATCTGCGAAGCCTAGCAGCGCGGCAGCTGTGATGCGATCCTTGAAAGGCAGAGACGCGTTGGCTGATCTGGCGAGTACCTGTTTAATGAATGTATCGAACATCAGCTTATCGGAGGCAGTAAGCCTGTCTCCCATTATCGTAGCCAAAACACCCTCTTTGCCTTGAGTGAAATCTGCTCTCTTGCTTAGCCCCTCTGCCAAACCCAGCGCAGTGGAAATTCTCCATCCCCAATCACCCGGTGAAGTGACCACATCCTCCAGAAGCATACGGCAGTCGGCAAGGGATGCGCCGTTACCGAACAACTGACCCAGATCCTGCATCACCAATGAAAAAGCCTCTGAATTCTTCTTGGGCTGCGCCCGGAATACCTTTAAAAAATCTGGCAAACGGCTGCCCACACCACTCATAACCGCTGCACGAACCCAGCGGTCGGCACCATCCCTGGCGGCAACTGTGGCGAGGGCTGGTAACACACCCTGCCCTTCCAACGATCCCAGAACCAGGGCACTTGTGAAACGAACCCGCACGGCAGGATCGGTCGATCCCGAAGCGACAAGAGATGCCAGATCAGGATAACTTTTACACAAATTACCGGCAAGCAAAACGACCTGCTCACGTACACCCGGATCAGGATCCTTCATTGCCGATCTGATCACATCCGCGTCCAGCGCGTGGAAAGAGTCAAGCAGCCACAAGGCACGCAGCCGGCTCTCCGGTAGTTTGGCAATCGAAACGATCCTTTTTAAATCTGGCACTAATGAAGGATTCTTCTTTTCAAGCAATAATCGATGCGCAGTTTGCCGTTCCCATTCTTCCGGGGACTGCAGCGCCTCAATCATTTTCAGATCAGATTCAAAGGAAACCGCGGATCTGCCTTTATCCCTAAAACCCTGCCTGACAATCCTGTAAATACGGCCATCGGCTTTACCACTTTCAAAATCCAGTCCGCCTCTCGCCTCTTCCGGGACATAGGATGGATGATCAATAACCTTTCTGTACATGTCGGCTAAGTACAACGCACCTTCCGGCCCGTGCTGTAAAAACACAGGACGAAACCATTCGTCGGTAGAAGACAAAAATTCTTTTCCCCGATAGGGCAATTCCGATTTAAACGAGACACCTTTTGGCGTCATGATCTGGCGCTGAACCAAATTTTGCGCTGATTCGCAGATAAAAACATTACCCCGATGGGCAGGGCTAAGACCTGTTCCATTGAAAACAAAAACACTACTCGCCGACGTAAACGTACCCGTATGTGACAACCCCATTAGCTTTGGAATAAAATCAGCTGAGGTGATGGCGCCGCTAACCGGAAAAACAGTGGCTTCGGCCTCTACCCTGGAAACATTTTCGGTTGTTTCGGTAAATAACAAATGGGGGTTTCGTTTCAAATGCCAGGGTTCCAGCACGATCTGCTGCACCGGATGACGATTAGAACACCCGAACCGTCTTCCATAAGCATCGAATGTCAGTCCAAACTGGCTTCTGCCCCCTGTGGTTTCAAATTCAAAGGTTTCCGGATCAAATCGCCCGTCCGACGCTGAAAAGGTAACGGCCGGCCGGTTCGGATGTAAAGGGGAAGTGATTTCGCCGCTGTTGAGCCCGCTTGTAACATATACCCGACCATCGAGTCCCAATGTCGGATGACTCACCCGGATCTGCGCTGTGCGGCTGGCACTGAAGCCGGTCAGCACCACTTGCCTGATATCCGCCACGCCATCGCCATCCGTGTCCTTCATGTAATAAATATCTGGTGCACAGGTGACAAAAATCCCCCCCTTCCACACCAGCAACCCGTTGGGATAAGTTAGCCCGGTAGCAAATTCAGACCTGTGTTCATACTTACCATCACCATCCTTGTCTTCCAGCAATGCGATCCGGCCCAATTTGGTGGGAGTACCCCCTTCCGCAGGATCCGGGTAGCCCCGATCTTCAATCACATACAATCTCTTTTTTTCATCAAACGCCAATGCAACCGGATCGATCACCATTGGCTCCGACGCAATGAGTTCAATGCCAAGGCCGGGCTCCAGCCTGAAGCTCTCCATCGCTTTTTTCAACCGTACAGAATCTGCTTTTTGATAGACAGGAGCTGACCTATCGTGATGGCTGGGTGCAGTGAACAAAAACAGGAGGACTAAAAAAGGAATGAACAATATCCTATTGAAATGATTCATTTATAAAATTCATTGAGTAAGCAAAAATGATCCACTTTTGTTGGCGGTCGGCTTTCAGCATTTATATCCGGGCACATGCCCCCTTCGGCACCGAACAAGTTTAGCAAAACAGGCCTGTAGAAGTTATGCTTACGACACAAATAATGTGATCGTTGGAAACACAGAGATTGTAGTGATTCCGTTTTGATCCGATACCATGGGTCTGAGAGCCGGCTTATTTCCTGGTTAAGTGCGTCAGTTCAACTTTTCTGACAAACATTTCTGCTCCCTCAGACTGGATTTGAATGCGGCCGATGGTGGGACGCACCCGCATGGCCCGGTTGACGAGCACACCATTGAGATAAAAGTAAATATCATCCGCCATGGCGATAACCCTAACCTTATTCCATTCGCCAACAGGCTTTTCTACATCCCTGGCACCACGGAAATCCTTCACATCCTTCCAACCCGCATCCCGTGCAAACCAGTTGATACGTCCTTTGAAAATCGTTGCTGTGTCACCCTGTGGCTGGTAGATGTATGTACCATTCTGTTTTTCAGGAGCAACCGGACAGGTAATGGCAAATTTGCCGCTCCCGTCCGAAACAACCAGAAAGTCGCCCGAACCACCTTCGATCAGCTGACATTCTATCGAATACATCCAATTACCCGAAAACGCACCATCCTTGCCCTGGGAATGAATCAAAATACCGTTATCCCTGGCTGCCGTTTCCCTGGGTTTATGGGTTTTTTCGCCCCATTTAAATTCCACTTCCAGATCATAATCCCTGTATTCCTCGTTGGTGGTAATACAGCCAAATTCCGATCCGGAAATATGAATCATCTTGTTTTCAACCTTAAAAACCTGATCAGGGTCTTTGTCCTTCCCCTGTTTGTTCAGAAAAGTATACCAGCCATTCAAATTTTTCCCATTGAACAAGGTCGCCTTCTTTTGCCTGGCCAGGCCGTTTGCCTTTAGCGTTTCGGCTGGGCTCTGGGCAAAACACCATCCGGGACAAATAATCAGTAAGAGAAAAAAACAGATGTTAAATTGGGTAAAATTTCTCACAGGGTATAGGATGTTAATTTGAATAAACTTTGTTCAATTAATACCTGAACAGGGATACAACGGGCCACTCCAAAGGCACTCATTACTAGCCCTGTTTCACTGAAATATGAATAGTTGCCAGGAAAACTACTTGTCTGACTGCGTCTATATCAGGAAAGGGCGCAAAACAGATTATCTGCTCATTTACAGGTAAACTTTATTCAACCAAAACAGAAATTATCCATTGCGCTTTGGATGGATCCATGGATATCACTTCTCAAAAATTTCTCCCTAACTTTATCGCATGGAAAACACCAGAGAATTAAGACTCGCTGTACTGATCGATGCCGACAACGTGCCGTATTCCAATATTAAAGGAATGCTGGAAGAAATTGCCAAATACGGTACGCCCACATTCAAACGTATTTACGGCGACTGGACCAAGCCCACGCTGTCGGGTTGGAAAACGGTGTTACTTGAAAATGCCATTACGCCGGTTCAGCAATACAGCTATACCTCTGGTAAAAACTCTTCGGATTCGGCTCTGATCATTGATGCCATGGACATTCTTTACACGGGTCGGGTAGACGGTTTTTGTATCGTGTCCAGTGACAGCGACTTTACCAGGCTGGCAACGCGCCTGAGAGAAGCCGGGATGCAGGTTTTTGGTATCGGAGAAAAGAAAACGCCAGCTCCTTTCATTGCAGCCTGTAACAAATTCATCTACATTGAAATACTCAAAAAGGAGGTAAAAGTCGAGATCCCGCTAGCCCCCAGCACCAAATCTAAATCCCGAAAGGCGGTAAAAGAAGTGAAGGTGATCAAGGAGGAAATCGCTCCCGTAGCACAGATTGATAAAGAGCTTGTCAAATTCATATCCGATTCGATCAACGATATAGCGGACGAAGAAGACGGGTGGATCTCGCTGAGTGTACTGGGAAGCATGATCATGAAAAAGAAACCGGATTTCGACTCCAGAAACTATGGCCATAAAAAACTACTTAACCTGATCAGGAATATCGCATCCATTGAAGTTGATGAACGGACGAGCGGTAAAGGCAACGTACCGCATTTTTACATCCGAACAAAGTAATGGTGCGCAATAGTAGCCTACGCATGTTTCTGTTTGCAAGATTCCATGCTACTCACATTTAATAAAAATAAAAAGTAACATACTTTTTAAATGTACAATAAAATTCGAACCGGTAGCTCCAATACTTAAGAAAGGTTCAGAGAGTAGCAAGAAAAGCCCACTGCCTTTTGACCAGTACAACGTCATTCATTCAAATTACTAAAGTGAAACATAGCTCAATGAAAAGATCAATTATCAGGAACATTACCTATACATTACTTTGCTCGATGATGGGCAGCAGCCTATCCTACGCCCAGGTCGGAGTTGGTACCAAAGCTCCCAAGGGCGCCGAAGTTTTTATGGATGGCAGCCGCAAAATGCTCGATGAAAAATGGATTTACTGGGAAGGCCCTCGCTTTAAAGCCCAGCCTCCCATCAAATGGACGGTAGTGAAAGACCCGGTGAATAAGGGAAATGCCATCGACTGCTACGACCCTTCGGCAGCGGGAGGCATTTATGGTGCCGCGGATATTGTAACAAAAAAAGAGTTTCGCGACTTTCGGGCCCACGTGGAGTTTCTGATTACCAAACCAGGCGGTAACAGTGGAGTTTATCTTCAAAACCGGTATGAAATCCAGGTATTGGACGGTGATACCACATCACATGGTATGGGCGCTGTCATCAACGAATCCAAATCGCCTTATTACGCTTACAATGGAGTTGGCAAATGGAATTCCTATGACATAAACTTTAAGGCTGCCCGTTTTAAAGATGGGAAACTGGTCGAACAGCCACGGGTAACTTTGTATTTTAATGGAAAAAAAGTACATACGGATCATCACATCAGCCAGGTGTGGGGTGGTATCAATTCGGGAATGGATGGAGGAAACAACGGTGGAAAAGGAATTACCGACCGTCCTGGCGGGCTGAAACTACAATCCGAAGGACATCATGTACTGTATAGGAACATCTGGATTAAAGAAACAGATCTGAAAGGTGCCGGAACCGACTTTTAGGAAATATGAATTTGCAGTAAAAAGAGTTGCCCACAGCAGCTCTTTTTTTGTAAATATTCCCAGAGATCGCCCGTTATAGATGATCAAAACCATCCCAAACTGAAAATCCTGAACGCAGCTTTTTGTATTGATCGCAATTACGACTAATATGCGGATCTAAACATTCATTCATCATCAGGTAAAACGATCCCATGCACGCAGGAAGGCAATACGGACTAAAACAATTTTTACAATGGACCAGACGGGACATTTACTGGCTTGCACTGCTCGGAACCGTGCCGGTTTTGTTGTATCAGTACGCAGGTCTGAAATGGATCGCCATTCCGTGGGTTCCCATTGCGATGATCGGCACGGCCGCGGCTTTTATAGTAGGCTTCAAAAATACGCAAACTTACAACCGTTTGTGGGAGGGGCGGCAGATTTATGGGGCAATCCTGAACCTTACAAGAGCCTGGGGTATTATGGTGCGGGATTATGTATCGGGAGCCGGATCGTCCGTTTCGGAAGCTGAGTTAAATCAATTACACAGACAACTCATCTACAGGCACATTGGCTGGCTTACTGCGCTGCGATATCAGCTCAGGGAGCCACGGGCATGGGAAAATATGGGAAAGTCTTACAACAGGGAATATCTCCATTACTACAAGATTCCCGAGCTCGAAACGCCGCTTGAAGCAGCATTGACCAGTTATTTGTCCGAAGAGGAATGTCGCTACATCCTGGATAAAAAAAACAAGGCGGTACAGATCATCGCCCTTCAGTCCATGCAATTAAAAGAGCTTTTTGATAAAGGTTTGCTCGATACCCTAAAGCACATTGAACTCGAGCGGATGCTCAAAGATTTTTATGATCAGCAGGGCAAGTGCGAGCGGATCAAAAACTTCCCTTATCCGCGACAGTTTGCCAGCATCAATCTATATTTTATCCGGATCTTTGTTTACCTGGTACCGCTTGGCATGCTGAACGAATTTGCCAAACTGGGCGAACACATGGTATGGCTCACAATTCCTTTCAGTGTGCTGGTTTCCTGGGTCTTCAACTCTATGGAGCGGGTGGGAGAAAGCACCGAAAATCCTTTCGAGGGCGGCCCGAACGATGTTCCGATTTCGGCCATGACCCGTACGATGGAAATCGATCTGCGTGATATGCTCAATGAAACCAACCTGCCTGCTCCAATGCAGCCGGTAAACGACATTCTCATGTAATTTCCCGTCCGCCACGCTCTGTTCAGCGCCGTACCGCCCAAGTTCAAAGGGGCAGGTACATTTCCGGTCAGAGCCTTTGCCACCATTTGAATTTTCACATCATAATCTATTTATTCAGTTTATGCTAAATTTGCAGGAAGAAAAAGCAAAGTATATGTTTTCCATGAAGCTCGATATCCGCTGGAGCGATATGGATGAAATGAGACATGTCAATAACGCGGTGTATCTTACCTATTTCGAGCAGGCAAGGGTATATTATTTTCAAGAGGCCTGTGCATGGAACTGGAAAGAGATCGGTGTTATCCTCGCCAGCGCACATGTGGACTACTTACGGCCGGTGGTCTTCCCCAATCCCACTTTTGCCTATGTACGAACGAGCAGAATTGGCACTAAAAGCTTTCAACTCGACTATCTGATTACCAGCATCGTGAATGACGTGGAAGAACTCACCACAACCGGGTATACCACCATGGTACTTTTTGATTATGATACGAACAAAAGTGTAGCCATTCCAGATTTTCTTCGGGCACGTATTGAGGGATATGAGCGGTCAATGGATAATGGATAATGGCTAATGGCTAATGGCTAATGGCTAATGGCTAATGGCTAATGGCTAATGGCTAATGGCTAATGGCTAATGGGCAAGAGCTGTTAGGGATTAAAGATTCCATAGATCTAAAAAAAAATTAACCTATTCATATTCAAATCATCCAGAACCTGCATTTCAACACTCATGTTCTGGTGGCACGAAAATAATGCACTGAGAGAAAAACACCGTCGCCTTTATGATCTTAGAAAAACTAAACCTCTCCGGAAAAACCGCCTTTATAACAGGATCCAGTCAGGGCATTGGAAAAGGGATTGCCGTCGCATTTGCTGAAAGTGGGGCCACCATTATTTTGCAGTACAGAAAAGGCAAAGCGGAAGTGGAGAGCGTGGCAAGGGAAATCAAAGCTTTGGGCGCGAAGGTGTATATTGTACAGGCAGATTTTTCCAAATCAAGAGCGGTTGCAGGTGTGTACAAAAAAGTACTCAGTGTCGTGAAGCAGGTTGATATACTGGTCATAAATGCTTCCGTTCAGGTTGGTGATGCCTGGCTGAATGTTTCCCAAAAAGATTTCGACATACAGGTAACGACCAATTTCAGGTCCACCTTTCAACTCATGCAAAAGTTTGCTCCCGACATGATCAGCAACAGCTGGGGGCGGATACTTACCATCGGAAGCGTGCAGCAGGTCAAGCCGCACCCCGCCATGATCGTTTACGCGGCCACGAAATCCGCCGTGCTTAACCTGGTGCAAAATGTAGCCATGCAATTGGCAGACCAGGGCGTAACCGTAAACAACCTCGCTCCCGGGGTGATCGATACGCCGCGCATAGATGAGAAAATCCCCGAAACCGATGAGCGCATACACAAACGTATGGAGACACCGGTGGGGCGCCTGGGTACTCCCGAAGACTGTGCAGCCATGGCGCTTCTTTTATGCTCAGATGCCGGCAACTTCATTACCGGACAGAATATCTTTGTAGATGGCGGTATGAGTCTGTGACAAAAAAAGCCCCGACACAGGACTGTACCGGGGCAAAAAGCTTTTCAGTTATTTACTTCTTCTTATAATCAATCTTAAAAATAGTACCGTTCAGGTCGTCTGTTACATACAATGCGCCGTCGGGTCCCTGCGCGAGGCCACAAGGCCTATGCTGAATCGGACCGGTTGGTTTCACCAGATCCACGCCAGCAAAATTGTCGGCGAAGATTTCCCATTTACCCGGCTTGCCATTGACAAAAGGTACAAATGCTACAAAATAACCCTTGTGCAGCTCAACAGATTGGCTGTGGAATGCAATAAAGGCGCCGTTTTTGTACCTGGATGGAAACATATTTCCCGTGTAAAACATAAGGGCATTGGGGCCCAGGTGCGCAGGAAATGCCACAGTTGGATCAATCGCTTTTTCACCGCCCGTTTTTTTTCCATCACCACCGTACTCTGGTGCCAGTATTTTTTTATGTTGAAAATGATCGTAATAAATGTATGGCCAGCCCGCATCGTCACCCTCTTTCAGCCTGTACAACGTCTCAGAGGGAAGTTCGGCGCTGTGCTTGGGCGTATAGTACTGAGGGTAGAAATCATCAAACTTTCCCCGACCATGCGCAGCAGCAAAAAGGGAATTGGTTTTCGTATCCCAATGGATGCCTACCGCGTTTTTCACACCGGTTGCATAACGCAAACCATCCGAAAACGTCTGATTCAACTTATTGGCGTTGAATTTCCAGATGCCTCCGGCAGAATCGAGGATGGTACAAGGACTCATCCCCTTACCAGATCCTGTCATGCGGCAATTGTCGCTGTACGACCCTATTGTAACATATATGTTCGACTGGTTATCGAGCGTCAGCGATTTGGCATTATCCCGACCGTGATCCAATAGGCCGTCAACAATTTTTTCGGGTGCATCAAAATTGACAATCTCCTCTTTGTCATTGAGCTTATATCGGTAAACAGCCTTATTGGAAGAGCTGTACAGATAACCATTTTTGATGGCAATCCCGGTACCAGGGTAATCACCAAAAAGCTTTTGCTCATCGATGACACCGTCCTTGTTGGAATCCCTTAACAGGTATACGCCTTTACCCTCTTTCAGCTTGGAGAGCTTTACATAAATATCCCCGTTTTTACCCACCGCGATATGCCTGGTAGCCCCAAGATCGGTAGCCAGAATCTTGGCTGAAAAGCCCGCAGGTAACTTAATCTCTTTTGCATCCACGGGCATAGTAAGTACCGAAGCTGCAGGCGGCACTTCACTTTTGTAGGCAATCAGAAAAGTGCTACCGGCCAGAAATGCCGCAAAACCGGCAGATTGCAACATTTTTTTTTGAAAAGAACGCATTAATTGGCTGAATTAAATTTTTTAAAATACTTGAATAGATTTGCTTAATACTTACCCTGTTATCCATAAAGCAGGCCATCCATGGGAACATACTCGCAGGAGCATGCGTAATTTTTATTCGAAAAAAAATTGGAATGATTTTATAATAGTCCCAAATTACGTTTGAAATAGATTTATTTCAACCCACCAATTTACCAATATTTATTCAACCCAAAAATTAACTGAAATGATACCAGATGACGATGATGAGTTTGACGATGATCTTCCTGGAATTTATCCTGCTTCCGAAGATATATTCAGTCAGGGCCTGATACTGGAAGACATCGATCCTGAGTTTATTGGAAAAGAGAAATTCAAAAATGAGGATGACAACGGATGGAACGAGAAAGATTTTGACGATGATTTAACTGGCGATGATCTGGATGTGCCAGGAGCAGAACTGGACGATGAAGACGAAATTATCGGTAACGAAGACGAAGAAAACAACTATTACAGCCTGGGTGGCGATAACCACAATGATCTGGAGGAGAATCAGGGAGACTAGAAGCGTATTCGGTGGAATACAGTGCTGACCTCAGAACTAAATTAAACTGTCAACTGATTCAATATAAGGGAATTACAAAAAAAACACGTTCACAAGGTTGTCGTTATGTAAACGGCAGCCTTTTTTTATTCCATCCAGATGGGCGGTAATTGAAACTGCACATGATTACATCCGGATTTTCATAAAGGGTAAATCGAAACCAATCCAATTCCTGCCCCAAAATGTGGTGCAGGAGTTGGATTGGCGATTGACGACTAGTTGATAAACATTTCGTCAACCAGCAGGAGTGCTGGCTTTCCGGTATTTCTGTGCCATTTTGGTAATTCGGCCACCGGCTTCGCCACTATTTTGAGGTAAGATACGGTTACCGGTTTAAACTTCCCTTCAATCAGCTTCAAAGATGGCTTATCTCCTTTGACAGGCATGCCTGCGGTAAACTTGGCCAACAATTTAAGGTTAGCTCTGTCAGGCCCTCCCCACACCTCAACCAGGGCAGGCGGAAAAATACCTGTATCCTCTTCGACCATGTAGTGCAATCCAACAGAGGAGACGGTTACAGGCTTTTTGAATTCGGACATAATACCCATATCATTGTTTTTTACACCTGCCCAGTTATTGGCCCATGCAGGATTATTAGCCCCGATGACTCCTAGCTTATGATTGAAGAAGGTCTTGTCCGCCTCGGCCTGGTGCACCCGGTTCAAAGGAAAAAGAACCGTCACGCTATCTGGAGTAAACGCGCTTTTGAAAAAACCAAAAGTGGCTGTATCACTTGCAAACCATCCGCTTTTGGTTGCCACAGCTTTAACGGTAGTGTTTTGTGTGATAATTGTTTTACCGTCAAATATCGGAGAACTTACGCTGTCGGGATCGGTGCCATCGGTGGTAAATCTTATCTGGACACCCTTAATCGGATGTTTCAACTGTAAGGCAATACTTTGTCCGAAAATGGTGGACACATTCTTGACCTGCGGCGGATTCAGTTTTAACGGATCTTTCCCGTCGTCTTTAAAGCCACCAATCACAACCATATTTCGGTTCGCCTTTTTCAGCTGATCTATTTCTGATGCCGTTAGTCCAGTTTCCCACACCGCAACGGTTTTTAAGCTTTTGAAGGCCGGCAGCTGCGATTTCAACCCCTCAAAGTTCACCTTGGTTCCCGATAAAGTCAGGGTATGCAGATGCTTCAGAGAGGAGAGCGACTTCAGACCTTCGGAGGTTACATCCGTAAAATTCAGATCCAGCTTTCGAAGATTTTCAAATTTGCTCACGCTTTTAAGATCCGCGTCTTTCACCGGCAGCTTATTCAACGTAAGGGAGACGATCTGTTTTTTAATAGGATCCAGTTCACCCAGTTGTTTGGTCGTATAGGCCGAACGGTTGTAAATATTAACGGAAACAGCCGGAGACTCTTTGGCCACTACGGCAATGGTTCTGTAATCATTATTTAATTTGGCTATGACTTCTTCATCAGCGGCATCAAAGTCGTAAACATCTTCCTTAACTTCTGCGGGCGCGAGCCTGGCAGCTGCCAATAATCTCAATGAATCGTTAGCCGGCAAGTCGATTACTTTTTGCTTAAAATTCGCCTTTCCCTTCACCCAAAGTGCAAGCAACTGCACTTCCTGGCTGGTCAACTGGGATTTACCAGCAGGAGGCATGTGCTTTTTGTCATCCAATGGCAAATGTACCCGTTCCAATAGCAGACTGATGGCCGGGTTACCCGGCACAAACAATTTACCGGACTTCCCACCTTTCAGCAAGGACTTGGCATCCGTGAGCATCAATTCACCTTTCACTTTATCAGGGTTATGACAACTGACACATTTTTGCTGTAAAATGGGCATAATCACATCATCAAAAACAATTGCTTTTTCAACAGGCACGGCTGGCGGTTGCATACTTTTTGCGATGGGTTCAAAAATAAACTCCTCCCCATGCGTAAGCGCCGCACCATAATGTCCTGTAAGCACCAACACGACAACCGTTAACAACGCACCAGCCCGGGCAACCGGTGCCTTGTACCACGCATTGTTTCTGATCCAGTAAATAAAAGATGAAAAGAAAAATATCCCTGCTCCCGTCCATTTGTGCCAAAGCAGTGTATCTCCGGCATAGCCCTCCTCCTTGGACAAAAACAATCCCATGACAACCGTAAGTCCGGCAAACAAGGCTCCCACGAGAAGTAAGTTCTCCAGAAAGCTTCTGTAAAATATGTTTGCGAAATTCTCAGGCTTAAATCGGAAAAACTCCATCAGCATGGCTATCAAGAGGATAACAATCGGAAAATGGAGTATGAGCGGGTGCATGCGCCCTATGGTTTGCAGCCAGATTGGAACCACGAGCTTGCTTTCAAACAAAAAAAGAAACGCAATGAAAATGTTGGAAGCAAACAATAACTGCTCTGCAAACCTTTTAAAACCGACATTCATTAAAACACTGAAATTTAAATATGAGGTATTCTATTGTACTTTTAAAAATTATGCAATGATATCCTTGACCACGCTACCAGCCACGTCCGTAAGCCGAAAACGACGTCCCAGGTGTTTGAAAACCAACTTCTCATGGTCCAACCCAAGCTGGTGCAATACCGTTGCATGAAAATCGTGAACATGAACAGGGTCCCGAACAATGTTGTAACCCAGCTCATCCGTTTCGCCATAGACGATCCCCGGCTTAATGCCTCCGCCTGCCATCCAAATACTAAAGCAACGTGGATGATGATCTCTACCGTAGTTGTCCTTCGTGATCGGCCCCTGACTAAAATTGGTCCTGCCAAATTCCCCACCCCAAATGACCAAAGTCTCATCCAATAGCCCACGTTGCTTCAGGTCCGTAACCAGCGCTGCCGATGCTCTGTCTACGTCCATGGCCTGGCCGGCAATGTCCCTGGGCAAATCTCCGTGCTGGTCCCATCCCTGGTGATATAGCTGTACGAATCGTACGCCACTTTCCGACAGTTTGCGGGCCAGCAGGCAATTGGCTGCGAAAGTGCCCGGTGTTAAACAATCGGTTCCGTACATTTTGATAATACCATCGGGTTCTCGCGAGATATCAAGCGTTTCGGGTACGGCGGTCTGCATGCGATAAGCCATTTCATACTGACGGATCTTGCTGTTAATTTCCGGATCACCCAGTTCCTGATAAGCCAGCTCGTTCAGGGTCGATAAGCGGTCGAGCATTTTTCGCCGATCAGTCTTGTCCATGCCCTCCGGGTCTTTCAGATACAACACGGGATCCTCGCCACTACTGAACTGGACCCCCTGGTGAATCGAGTCCAGAAAGCCGTTGGACCACAGTTTGGAATATACACCCTGGCTATTTCCCTTACCCCGCGAAATCAACACGGTAAATGCCGGGAGATTTTTATTTTCGCTTCCCAAACCATAGCTCAGCCACGATCCCATACTCGGCCGGTTGCCCTGCTGCGCACCCGTTTGAAAAAAAGTGATGGCAGGATCATGGTTTATCGCCTCGGTATGCATGGACCGAACAATGCAAATATCGTCCACAATTTTAGCGGTATGGGGAAACAAGTCACTAATCCAGGCCCTTGATTGTCCATACTGTTTGAAATCGGTAAAAGAACCGACCATGGGCAGTATGGATTGATTGGCTGTAAAACCGGTGAGACGCTGCCCGCCCCGAACGGAAGCAGGCAGATCCTGTCCCGTCATTTCACGTAATTTAGGCTTATAATCAAAGGATTCCAGCTGTGAAGGTGCGCCGTTCTGAAACAAGTAAATAACACGCTTCGCCTTTGGAGCAAACCCCGGAATCCCGGGGGTAAAGAGGGAGTCAGCCTCTTCGGAGCTGCCTTTGAAAAGGTCCGGAATTAAAAGTGACCCCAGAGCAACGCTCCCCAACCCCAAACTTAATTTGGAGAGGAACCGTCGCCGGTTGTAGTTCAGCGCATTTTCGATGATTTCCCTGTTCATAATCTTTCAGGTTTTAGTAATTGTTTCTTCCAGATTATAAATTGTAGAAATCACGCGCATCAGGACTGCCAGTTTGCGCTTATCCACTGATGATGAAATGGTATATTCTCCAACCGCAAGCAACTTGGGCACCTTTTCAGGTCTCATGGACTTAAGTTCATCATGATAAAAGGAGGTGAGCACATCGAGCTCTTTCTGGCTTGGTTTACGACATACGATCAGCCTGAATGCTTTGCGTAATTTTTCTTCCGGCTGCGTATTTTCTGACAAAAGCTTTGCTGCAAGAACCCGGGAAGCCTCCAGTACAGCAGGATCATTCAACATGACCAGCGCCTGCAACGGCGTATTGGTTTTAAGCCGGTTCACCTCACACAGGTCCCGGTTACTTGCATCGAAAATACTCATGGAGGGTGGCGGTACGGTTCTCTTCACAAATGTGTACATCCCCCTCCTGTAGAGATCGGATCCATGATCCTGGCGATATACCGACAATAGTCCATTCCCTCCCGCTGTGGCACTTTCCCAAAGTCCGGGTGGTTGATAAGGCTTTACGCTGGGCCCGCCAATAGTCTTCACCAATAGCCCGCTACTTGATAAAACAAGGTCCTTCACAAATTCCGCCTGAATACGGTACCGGGGCGACCGCGTTAGATAGATGTTTTCAGGATCCAGCTTGCGTTGTGCTTCATCCACCACCACAGATTGACGATAGGTAGCGGATGTAACAATCTGTGTTACAAGTCGCTTCATATCCCAGTTGTGCTCCATAAAATCAACCGAAAGCCAGTCGAGCAAAGCGGGATGCGTCGGCAGATCCCCCTGCATCCCAAAGTCACCCGCCGTTTTCACAATTCCTCTGCCAAAGAATTCCTGCCAGATTCTATTTACAAATACTCTGGCCGTCAAGGGGTTTTTACGATCGAACAGCCATTGCGCCAGACCTAATCTGTTCTTTGCATACTTGTTATCAAACGGCAGGATTGCCTTTGGTGTACCGGGCTTCACCTCTTCGCCCAGGGAATTAAAAATCCCCCGTTGTAATACATGGGTTTTACGCACTGTATCCAGATCACCCATCACCGAAACAATCAGCCGGCTGGTATCCTGCTTATTCACAAAGTTTAATATTGAGCGTGCATCCTCGTTGCTGATCTCCATAAGGGGCTTTTTGGCGTAGGACTCCGGCTTGCCCACAGAAGGATCAATGGCGGTATATACCGCTCGCATTTCGTCAACATTGTTGAAAAACGAGAACAGCTGGTAATATTCCTTTTGTGAAAAGGGATCATATTTATGATCGTGACAATGAGCACATTCCATCGTCACACCCAGCATGGCTTTTCCAAAAGTATCATTACGGTCTGTGACATAATTGATACGATATTCCTCCTCGTCAACAGCTCCCTCTTCCGTGATTTTGTGGTTACGGTTAAATCCGGTTGCCAGCAACTGCTCTTTGGTGGCATTGGGTATCAGATCACCTGCAAGCTGCCAGGTAACAAAATCTTTGTAGGAAATATTTTTATTCAATGCATGAATCACCCAATCGCGCCAGGGCCACTGAGTTCGAAAGTTATCCATCTGGTAGCCGTAAGAATCCGAATAACGGGCCACGTCCAGCCAAGGCAATGCCATACGTTCGCCATAGGCAGGTCGTTTCAGCAACTTCGCTACTACCTTTTCATAGGCATCCGCGCTGCCGTCCGCCAGGAATGCCTCCATCAATTCCAGTTCCGGTGGCAGACCGGTCAGATCCAGGCATACTCGCTTAAGAAGCCTCTCCTTGTCTGCTTCCACATTATGGGCAAAACCAAGCTTCTCCTGACGTGCAAGAATGAAATAATCGATCGGATTTTTGGGCCAGGAATTATCGGATACCTGAGGGATCGGTGATTTCACGGGTGGCACAAATGCCCAGTGCTTTTCATACCTGGCTCCCTGCGAAATCCACTTCTTTATGATGGCGATTTCATAATCCGATAGCTTCAGATTCGAAGATTTCGGAGGCATTAATTTGGAAGTATCCGAAGAAATAATCCTAAGGTAGGCTTCGGACAACTCTGGCTTGCCCGGCACTATGGCGTGAAAAGCCGGATTTTCAGCGAGGGCCTTATAGGCATCCTCTGCCACGTCCAAGCGCAGTCCCGCCTCTCGTTTGTTGGCATCGGGGCCATGGCAGGTCATACATTTGTCGGAAAGAATAGGCCTGACATCGAAATTGTAGCTAACACGCTCTGGAAGTTCGTCGTGAATTTTGGTGCCACCCGACTGGTCACCACATGATTGCAGAATGAAAGTAATACACAAGATTGACAGATAAAAAACTGTCTTTCTAAGCATTACACAAAATATATTTTTCATTCCTGTAGAACTGTAATCAATATAATAGATCAGCTAATGATATCTTTAATCACCTTCCCTGAAACGTCCGTAAGTCTGTAACGGCGTCCTAAATGTTTAAAAATTAGTTTTTCGTGGTTCAGGCCAAGCTGGTGGAGAACTGTAGCCTGAAAATCATGAACATGAACCGGATTGGAAGCAATGTTGTAGCCCAGCTCATCCGTTTCTCCATAGACCATCCCTGGCTTTATGCCACCGCCAGCCATCCAGATCGTGAAGCAACGCGGGTGATGGTCGCGACCGTAATTTTCCGGGGTCAACTTACCCTGCGTATAACTCGTACGCCCAAACTCACCTCCCCAAATCACCAGCGTTTCGTCCAGCAACCCTCTCTGTTTCAAATCTGTAACCAAAGCAGCCGAAGCCTGATCCACATCTTTCGCCTGTTGGGTGATTTCATAGGGAAGGTTACCATGCTGGTCCCACCCCTGGTGGTAAAGCTGAACGAAACGAACCCCATTTTCCGACAGTTTCCGGGCCAATAAGCAGTTGGCTGCATAGGTACCTGGTACCAGGCAGTCGGGTCCATATAACTTAATGATATCATCCGACTCCTTGGAAAGGTCCATCACCTCCGGTACTGCGGTTTGCATACGGTACGCCATCTCATACTGCTTTACTTTGGCAGTGATTTCAGGATCGCCAAATTCTTCATAAGAAAGCTCGTTGAGCTCCGAAAGATTGTCAAGCATATCGCGACGGGCCAGCCTGTCCATGCCCTCAGGGTCGCGTAGATAAAGTACGGGATCCTCTCCTTTGCTGAACTGAACTCCCTGGTGCACCGAATCTAGAAAGCCATTGGACCATAATTTGGAATAAACGCCTTGCCCGTTACCGACACCACGCGACAATAAAACTGTGAAATTGGGTAGGTTTTTATTTTCGTTACCCAGGCCATAACTCAGCCAGGAGCCCATACTTGGTCTGTTTCCCTGCTGTGAACCCGTTTGCAAAAACGTCAGAGCGGGATCATGGTTAATGGCTTCCGTGTACATGGATTTAACAAAACAAAGATCATCCACGATTTTGGAAGTGTAGGGCATTAGGCTACTTACCCATGCCCGCGACTGCCCGTATTGCTTGAAATCCACAAAAGAGCCGACCAGCGGAAAAGATGCCTGATTGGCCGTCATGCCGGTTAACCGCTGCGTACCACGTACCGACGGTGGAATTTCCTGACCAAAAAGATCCCTTAGTTTGGGTTTGTAATCAAATAACTCCTGCTGAGATGGTGCTCCGTTCTGAAACAAATAAATGACGCGTTTTGCCTTTGGTGCAAAGTGGGCAACTCCCGGTGCAATTCCTTCCTCCGATTCACTTGCTTTAAACAGGTCAGGCATGAGAAGCGAACCGAGTGCAACCCCACCTATACCCAGGCTCATAGACGATAAAAAACGTCGTCTATTAAAGCTAAGGCCGTGTTCTATGATCTCCTTATCGAGTGGCTTCATGATTTTGTAATGGTTTCTTCAAGATTATAAATAGTTGACACGACACGCATCAGCGCAGCCAACGTTTTTCTATCTACTTTTTTGGTCATAGGGTATTCTCCTACGGCAGTCATTTTTTCTGCAGTACTTTGCTGCATGATTTTAAGCTGCTTGTCATAGTATGCAGTTAGTACGCCAACCTCCTTTTCGCTGGGCGTACGGCAAACAATGAGTCTGAAAGCTTTGATTATCTTGTCTTTGGATTCCGTTTTCTCCTCCAATAATCTGGATGCCAGTACTCTGGAAGCCTCCAGCACTGCAGGATCGTTCATCATGACAAGCGCTTGTAGCGGGGTGTTGGTCTTGAGTCGTTTTACCTCACAAAGATCACGGTTACTGGCATCAAAAATTCCCATGGTGGGTGGCGGTACGGTTCGCTTGATCAACGTATACATGCCACGGCGGTACAAGGCTGCACCATGATCCTGGTTATAGACCGATAACAGCCCCCTCCCCGAAGTGGCTCCTTCCCACAATCCGGCCGGCTGATAAGGCTTCACGCTGGGTCCGCCGATTGTCTTGTTCAACAGACCACTGCTTGCCAAAACCAGATCCTTTATAAACTCAGCATGTATCCGGTATCGAGGCCCCCTGGCCAGTAAGATATTGTCGGGATCAATGGCTAGTTTCTCTTTGGTAATGATGGCCGATTGCCGGTAGGTAGCCGATGTAACCATCTGCTTTACCAACCGTTTAACATCCCAATTGTGTTCCATGAAATCAACCGCCAGCCAGTCCAGCAGGGCAGGATGCGACGGTAGCTCGCCTTGCATACCAAAATCCCCGGAAGTCTTTACGATTCCCTTTCCAAAGAACTCCTGCCACAATATATTGACATAAACACGTGCAGTAAGCGGATTTCTTTTATCAAAAAGCCATTTGGAAAGCCCCAGTCTGTTTTTAGGGTATTTATTGTCGAAAGGAAGAATTGCTGCCGGAGTAGCCGGTTGCACCTGTTCACCGGGCGCGTCATATTCTCCCCGTTTCAACACGTAGGTTTGCCTGGCCGTATCCAGATCACCCATCACCGACACGATCAACCGGTTGGTATCTGGCTTGTTTACAAAAGTCAGGATATTTTTTACATCTTCATTGCTAATCTCCATTAGCGGTTTTTTAGCATAAGTCTCAGGACCGCCTATCACGGATTCAATGCCAACCTCCTTTACATTATTAAAGAAGGCAAACATCTGATAGTATTCTTTATGCGAAAAAGGGTCATACTTGTGATCGTGGCAGTGTGCACATTCCAGTGTAATCCCAAGCAAACCTTTACCAAACAGATCATTCCGGTCGGTTACGTACATGATGCGATATTCTTCCGGAATAACCCCGCCCTCTTCCGTGATTTTATGGTTCCGATTGAAGCCGGTTGCCAGCAACTGCTCTTTGGAGCTGTTGGGCATCAGATCACCCGCCAGCTGCCAGGTCACAAAATCATTGTAATGCATGTTTTTATTAAAAGCATGGATCACCCAATCTCTCCATGGCCATTGCGTCCGATATCCGTCGTCCTGATAACCATGTGAATCCGCATACCGGGCTAAATCGAGCCAGTGAAGGGCCATTTTCTCTCCGTATGCTGGATTTTGAAGTAGCTGGTCAACCATCTTCTCATAAGCCTTGTCGCTGTTGTCGGCGAGGAAATCATCCATCATCTTCAACGTGGGTGGTAACCCGACCAGATCAAGACTCAATCGTTTCAGCAGACGTTCTTTATCCGCCACATCATTAGGCTTGAGGCCTTTTTGCTCCTGCTTTTGAAGGATAAAATAATCAATTTCATTTTTTGCCCAATCCTCGTTATCCACCTCAGGTAATGCTGGTTTTTTGGGTGCCACAAATGCCCAGTGTTTTTCATACTTCGCACCTTGTTTGATCCACTTTTCGATCAGGTTCACTTCGCGCTGAGTCAATTTAAGATTGGATGAAGGTGGCGGCATCAACTTGGTGGTATCCGTGGTAGCAATCCGAAGAAATACCTCAGACAGCTCCGGCTTGCCTGCCACCAACCCGTGAGCCCCCGGATTTTCCTTAAGTGCTTTGAATGCACTCTCTGCCACGTCGAGCCGCAGCCCGGCTTCCCTTTTATTCGCATCAGGCCCGTGGCATACCAGACATTTGTCCGAAAGGATGGGCCTTATATCAAAATTATAACTAACCTCGTCAGGAATTTTCTCCTCTTGCAACTGGCCGGACGAATCCGACTGGCAACATTGCATGGTGATAGCCAGAGAAAAAACAGAAACAATAAACAAACTCAACTTCAACATAAAATCACGGGTTCGGGTACGTACCTCACTTTCGGTGTCCAATATAATTAAATAACTAAAAAAATGTAAAATTATTGGGCAATTTAAATATAAAATGAACTGCCAACTGTCCTGTTGTATGCTGGTACAAACAGTAATATCGCCCTTTTAGCCGGTTAGCGCAGGATAAAATACAAGAAGTTTGTGTGCCTTTATTTTTAGCAGAAAATGGCACCCACCTAAACCCTCACCCACTATTTTTCCGAAGGGCAGCTTTCCTAATATAGATTAAATTACGCAGTTATAAATGTTACAGAGAAAAACGGCGATTCCTGTTAAAGCATCAACTCTGCCGGTTCAGGGCTGGTAGCAATTAAACATTTTCTTTAAAAAACGCACTTTGCCTTGCCAGGCACCCCCAGAAATGTGTTTTCAAATCATCGATGATAATGATGGAGCCCGGACGTAAAAACTGTCAAAAGATTGTGATGTAAGCAGAGCCAAAATCTAAAACAAATCACATCTGTCCGTAACGAGGAACTTCTGCCTATTCTCCCACCGAAAGATTCCCGGAATCAGAAAATTTGCAGACAAGGTTTTCAACTACTGCTATTAAAAATTCCCTTCACATGGGGTGAGCCTACACAAAGACATAGATCCCGCCCCACCGAAGGTACTCTTGAGCGTCACAAGCTTACTTTCGAAAAATGTCCCAAGGTGGAGCGAAAATTCCATCCAACATATAGAAATTTTTTCATTCATATCAGGATAAAATCTACATGCTTCAACATAGCTAAAAGTTTAAGTAGGTGACTGAAGGGAAAATTTTTAGCTACTAACGGTTAGTTTAACAGCTCAATAATTAGACGCACCAACCCGATAGGAAAAGTGCACAAAAACTCGCAGAGCCTACCTACTCGCTACATTAGTAACCGAAAAATCACCAATCAGAAAAATTAAAAAATTTTATGAATGTTAAATATTTAAATCACTTATTTACAATATATTAGTACATACAAAAATACCTAATTTACAGGCGTAAGCATTTTCTACAATCCAATGAAGACTAAATGACAGCCTTCAGATAGTCAAGATCAAATACAAAACTTGCGTACCGAAAAATAAATTTTTCAATAAAAATATGCTCACTACCCCCCGTAAAAATGCTGTATACGTCATTTCTAGTTTGTGTGATCTACATTTACCTTTTCTTCAAATTAAATTTTAGAAATTTATCTATATATTTGAGCATCGCTTTAATTAATTATAGTACACTTTTTGAAACGGGCTCAAAATAATAATTGAAACTCTGTATTGAATGCAAAGTAATCCTGATTTTATATCATTTTTGACTTCTGCAAAAAACAGCCGTTCACCCTCTCAAAAGAAAAAGCTCAACGTTTTGAACAATGCCTCAGTTTCTGAATTTTACCTTTTTCGAAATATTTGATCCTGAGTTGTAAGCTAAATTATCGCACCCCTAACAATAAGACGACAAGGAGATATTATATTTTAATAACTGTCAAAAATATTTTTGACAGTTTAATCATAGCTTTTCAATTTTCTTTAACTAACCTAAAATCAATTTGTATGGAAACGTTTACACGCTACTCGCAATCTAAATTTCAGGCCCCCTTACTTGGACTGTTACTCTTCCTCTTTGCCGCTGTTCAGACTTCGTTCGGCCAGATTTATGCCGTTTACCAGAACACCACCGGAACATCGGGTAATATCCTTTTGGCAGGGGTGAGCGATGCAAACCAATCTAACCATTCCGCCCCAGATGTTTTAGCAGCTGAGATGAGATCCAGTGGTGTGAATCTGGGACTAGGAGCAGTTAGTGGCACTGCCCAACTTAATTTAAAATTCCCGTCAACAATACCCGGGAAACGAACATCCTATATTCGGATCGATCAGGTGAGCTTTTCTGGAATAACAGTGAATCTGAATTCTCTGGTAAGCATCCTCAGTCTGCTTGATGACAATGTGGTAAGTGTAAATGTACCAGGCGGAGGGGCAGTTGAAACTACTTTTGCGAGAAACGAGGCAGGGGAGTTATTTCTCGCAGTTACCCCAACCAATGATTACACAGATCTTCAAATCATTCTCGATTATGCCGCCTATCTCGGAGTAGGTCTTGGATCAGCCCGCCTCAACGTCTACTATGCAGAATATCACAATGACTATAACTGTGGCGATTCAAAATATACCAATTTGGGTGAGTCGGTGGCCATCCTCACGACCAACATATTGTCCAATGCGGTAACTAATCCGTTGAATGCCATAGACGATGGCGCGTTAAGTGAAAATACTGCCTCAACTATTGCTGCAAGCACATTAACCGTTGGTCTAGGCCAGACTTTGTCGCAGACCATACATTTTGGAGGACCGTCTGACGCCAGTGACGAAGCGAGGGTACTTCTTTCTTTTCCAGGATCCACGCTGAGCGTTGGTGTTCTTAACAATGTAACAGTACAAGCCTACCTGGGAAACACAGAGGTGGGGGCTCCTGCTAGCCTGGGAAGTCTTATTGGAATCCAACTTTTAAATCTATTTTCAACAGGCGATAAGATACCATTCTATCTTGTTCCCGGAGGTATTTTTGATAGAATCAAGATATCCACGAGCAAGCTTGTCGCAATCAATGCACTCGCCGGTGACGTATTAGTTTATGATGCGAAAATTGTAACCGGAAAACCCACCATCTCATCTAAATTCGTATACCAGTTCGCAGGTGCCACCCCAAACGTAACGGCTACAAGTACGAATAACAATATATTCTGGCAAGGCCCGTTACCTGACAGAACCAACCTGAACGCTACGTCAATATCAAGCGCTGCAGCTTTTCCTGTTGCAGTAAACAGTAACGGAGATTTTGTGGCCGTTTCGGTAAAATCAGGTAGCTGCCAAACCTCATTCTCCGACTCCACCAAACTTAAAGTTATCGTTCTTACAGATGCCTCCGTAGCCATTCCAGCAGGTGTTGCATCACAACCGCTTGCCTCTGGGGGAGCAATCAAGGCAGAAAATCCAGACCACACATTCACATATGGAAACGTAACGGTGTCGCCTGTCGGCCTCTCCGTTGTGGTAAATCCTAACACCGGAGCTGTAAGTGTCGCCAGCCTGCCAGCCGTTGCGGTCACTACCGAGTATGACGTCACCGTTGAGATATTTGAAAACGGTGTATCCACAGGTCTCTTCCTCACCAAAAAACTAACGGTGTATCCGCCGCTTGTTCTTCCGGGAGGTACCTTCCCCACCGCGAATAAGCAGCAAACCACCTTCTCGGGAGACATCAAGGTGCTGTTTGGAACGGCGACGGGCGGACTTGGTTCGGGTTACACTTATTCATTAACAAATCCGAATATGCCCGGAGGAAGGGTTGCCGCAAACGAAGTGCCGACCGGCTTTACTTTATCTACCGACGGAATCTTAACCGGCAACCCATCTGTCCCCCCGGTAGATACATACACATTCCCGATCTACGCCTCTGACGGCATTCAGCAAGCCTCCGCCAGCTTTACTTTGACTATCGAAGCTAATCCACTACCTGTAAAACTTACATCTTTCAAAGTACGCAAGGAAGGAAGCGTTGCTCAAATTTCATGGTCGACCACAGAAGAAAGCAACAGCGACCGCTTTGAACTTGAACGCAGCGCGAAGGGCAAAGCATGGGAAGTAATCGGTTCAAAAACGGCACTTGGAGAAAGCGTTGCTTTGCGCAATTACAGCCTCACGGACGCACAACCCCTGAACGGTGAAAACCTTTATCGCCTGAAAATGATAGACCGTGACGGCAAGTTTGCACTCAGCAGTATTGAAAGCATCACTTTCAGCACGGATGGCGTTAGCGTATTCCCTAATCCACTTACCAATGCCGATAACATGCACGTTTCGGTTGATAACTGGAACAACGTCAAGTCCGTTCGTGTGGTGAATAGCCTGGGTAAAATTATTTTTGAAACTACAAATGCGTTGCGGACAGGTATAAAAGCAAGTAATCTGACTTCCGGGTTGTACCTGGTGCAAATTGTACGTACGGACGGCACCGTTAGTGCTTATAAAATTGTGAAACAATAGGCAGGGTATTCGGGCCAAATAAGCCGATAATAATTTCTCTCAAGTTAAAAGACTGGTCGAATCCTTTCGGTCAGTCTTTTAACTTACATGCAAATACTTTAGCTTCAAAATTTCGAGTGAAGGGCATCGGGCATGACCTTAAAAGCAAAGGTCTTTCTTGGTTAACACTTCCGCTCGTTGGTAGGAATTGGCGAATAATCCTTAAATTACCTGCCATTAAAAGTTGTATCCTACCATGAACCGCTAACGACTCGCACTAAGATGGGACTCAGAACACTGATCCGAGATAAGTTTTTGTCAGACATTGAACCATACAAGCCAACCAGCTTTTCTAAACCTGAACATGTTCTTCAAATCACATCTGCCTGGAAAGGCCTTGAATTGATCATCGGTGATATCATTACACGGTTCAATCTTGAAAGAAATAACTGCATTGAGTTCGGTGTAGAGTTTGGCTACTCGGCTGTTATATTTTCAAATTACTTCCAAAAAGTCATTGGGGTAGACACATTCGAAGGTGACCAGCACACGGAGAACCAAATCGAACATTTTGACGATACCCGGAATCGGCTGTCGGCTTATCAAAATATCGAGTTGATCAAGTCTGATTATCGCGACTGGATTAAGGAAGACCAGCAGAGATACAATTTTGCGCACGTTGATATTGTACACAATTATAAAGAAACTTACGAATGCGGACTGTGGACGGCACAGCACAGTGATTGTACGGTGTTTCATGATACTGAAAGCTTCCCTGAAGTAAGAAAAGCTATAAAGGATATCGCAAAGGCCACCGGACAAAAAATATACAACTATCCGCATCATTACGGACTGGGAATTCTCGTTGATACAAAAAAAGTTGGGCAACGTAAATAGCAGCAGATCGTGTCATCTCCGCCACAAATAACATAGATTGCCCCTTTTTCACCGTTACTATTCAACCTAAAAACCTGCATCGGATGTCAGCGAAAATATTGGTGATTGGCAGTTCGAACACAGACATGGTGGTCAAAACAAAGGAGTTTCCGCAACCGGGCCAAACAGTTCTGGGAGGGTCTTTTCTGATGAATCCGGGTGGGAAAGGGGCTAACCAGGCAGTAGCCGCTGCGAGGCTTGGAGCCGATCTTCGTTTCGTTGCCAAAATTGGCAAGGACATTTTTGGGCAACAGGCTCTGGAAGGCTTCGCCAGAGAAGGACTGGATGTCGGTTTCATTTCCAAATCCGATGACCTCGCCTCAGGTATAGCACTTATAACCGTAAATGAAAGTGGGGAAAATCAAATTGTAGTAGCATCCGGGGCGAACATGGATTTGAAACCAGAAAATCTCCCTGACGAAATCTTCAAGGAGGTAGATGTCGTTCTGGTTCAGCTGGAAATTCCGATGGACACAGTTGGGTATGTGATCAAACGATGCGCAGCATTAAATATCCGACTGGTTCTTAATCCCGCTCCTGCCACCAGGATAGAAGACGAGCTGCTCAGGCATGTTTTTCTGATCACCCCCAACGAAACGGAGACAGAGATACTGACCGGTATTTTACCCAAAGATCGGGCCTCCCTTCATGCAGCTGCGCAATATCTTCGTCATAAAGGAGTTGAAAATGTCGTCATAACCATGGGCAAAAATGGGGTGTACTTATGCAATGAAAGCTATGATCAAATTATCCCATCCGTCCCGGTAAATGCTGTTGATACGACTGCCGCCGGAGATGTATTCAACGGAGCGCTGGTTACAGCAATGGCCGCTGGCGAGGATTTACGCACCGCCTGCCAGTATGCATGTAAAGCTGCCGCCATTTCTGTGACCCGAATGGGCGCACAAAGCTCTGCTCCGTACCAGAACGAAATTGAATAATTAATTTAAAGTCCGCACTTCACAACATGAAAAAAATACCCGTCATTATTGACTGTGATCCCGGGCATGACGACGCCATGATGCTGATGCTGGCTTTTGGATCCGGGAGATTCGATGTAAGGGCCGTCACAACATCGGCCGGCAATCAGACACAGGACAAAACCCTTTCGAATGCCTTAAAAATCCTTACGCTCATAGGAGCGAACGTTCCTGTATACCGGGGATGTGAGAAGCCGCTGTTCCGTAAACTTATTATCGCCGACCATGTCCATGGCGAAACCGGCCTGCATGGCCCCATACTGCCTTCTCCATCTTTCGAGGCGCAAGCTTTGCCAGCGGTACAGGGCATAGCACACATTCTGGAACAATCTCACGAAAAAGTCATGATTGTACCTACCGGACCACTCACCAACATTGCAGCCTTCCTGCTGGCGTACCCCCATCTGAAAAACAAAATCGAGCGAATTTCGCTGATGGGTGGTGGGATTTTCAGAGGAAATATGACTCCACTTGCCGAATTCAACATTTACGTCGATCCGGAAGCCGCCCAGATCGTGTTCAGGTCGGGTATTCCGATTACCATGTGTGGGCTGGATGTAACGCACAAAGCGCTCGTATTCCAGCGAGATATTGAAAGACTCAGATCCCTGGGAAACAAATCCGGAATCGCTGCTGCGGAGTTAATGGATTTCTTCTCCATATTTTATCGGGAAAATCGTTCAGAACTCGACGGCGGTGCGGCTTTGCACGATCCTTGTGCAATAGCCTGGCTACTGGATCCGGGTATGTTTGCATCCAAACCATGCTTTGTTGACGTGGAAGTGAATGGGACATTAACCGCAGGCACGACGGTCGTCGACTTTTACGATGTGTTGAACCAGCAAGCAAATGCCGAAGTTGTTTACGATCTCGATCGCGGGAAATTTATTGAGCTGCTGTATCAGGCGATAAGCGTTCTACCCTAGTTAGCATTTTTTGGACATGCCCAAAGGGGACCGACTGAAGGTATGGGGAAAACAGAAAAGAATATTAATCCACGAATACAACTCCTAAGCTACATGATTAAACTGTCGAAGATTGAATGATCAGGTCTACAGCAGCAATGACAATTCTTCCTCCACGTCATCCCGGGAGGGACGATGTTTGACAACATAATTTCCGAAAGATAATATCACAAGCCCTCCTACGGAGCAGGCTGCCATCATCCCCACCATGGGCATTGCCGTGTTATTGTGAAAAACGCTCACCAATGCCGAAATTAGCGCTCCCGCTCCCATCCTCCAGCTGCCCATCAAAGCCGATGCACTACCCGTATGTTTTCGGAATGGTGACAGCGAAAGCGCGGAAGCATTGGGCCCTGTGAGCCCCTGCCCGGTCAGAAAAACAAACATCATACCGATCAGGCCATACAAATTAAACCATTGATAATAAACACCAACGATCAAAACCATACCCAATAAACTCTGATAAATCAACGTCGTCCTGATAATCTGTTCACTGTTAAACCTTTTTAGCAGGATGTGGTTCATCTGCGTGGAACCGATCATAGCGAAAGCAAGCAGGGCAAAAATCCATCCGTACTGCTGTTCTGTCACTTTGTAGATATTCATAAAAACATCCGAAGAGCCCGCAATATAGGCAAAAGGCGCCGCCGTGGCCAATCCACCAGCCAGGGTGTAAATAAGAAACTGGGGCTGCCTGGCCACCGTGTAAAAACCTTTTAACACCGCATCAGGTTTCAACGACACGGATGCATCCGGCGATTTTCCTGTGGGCAGGTAAAAGTATATCACAACAATCATCAGCGACACAATACCGGGCAGAATAATAAATATCCACTGCCAGGCGATTGAAGCCGTAACATATCCTCCGATCGTTGGCGCAATCATGGGCGACACAGCAATCACCAGTGTGATCAAGGAGAAAACCTCAGCTCTTTTTTCAGAAGGAAATAAATCACTCACGAGCGCTTGCGAAGCTACCAAACCAACACAACCACCCATTGCCTGAAAAAACCGCATGGCAATCAGTGACTCCACGGAGGACGTCATGGCACAGCCAAAGGAAGCCAGCACGTACAAGAAAAGACCGGCGTACAAAGGATTTTTTCTTCCAAAACGATCCAGGAGAGGCCCATACAATACCTGTCCAATACAAATCCCGATCAAATAACTGGTGAGCGAAAGCTGGACCTGGTCGATGGTGGTTCTAAGATCTGCTGCGATCCTGGGAAATCCAGGCAGGTACATATCGATGGAAAAGGGACTTACCGTAGCCAGGGATCCAAGAATAAGAATAATGTATGTGTATCTTCTGCGACTCATCAACGAAATAGAACTTAATGACTTTCAAACCATCTTCCGACAGTATTAAGTTCCTCTATCTCAATTATTACAACAATTAGTCGATATAATTATATTCATTATACCACCATTCAAACGGAACAGCAGAGAGTCATGAGCAGTCAGGCATGAGCTTATGGGGTTATGGGATATTTAAAGGCCTGAAATATCCTGTGCAAGCATTTTCCTCAGATAAAGCGTATAACGTGTAGCTTCCCGGGGCGCCAGGTGAATACCGTCACTGGTGTCGTAAGCGTCAGAGGGGAGGTCTATATATTTGAATCGGGTAACGGGGAAATATTTATAAAACTCCTGACGAATCAATGTAGGCTCCCTTAAATTCTGAGCTTTAGCATAAAATGGCATTTCAAAAAATACAACCTGAACGTTTTCATCACGAAGTGCTTGGATTTGCTGAGAAAGCTTCCGAAACCGTTGCGAGAGCGTAACCTGCGAAGGCTCTTTCGCCGAATTTCGCATGACATTGGCTACCTCCTGATCAAAAATGTGCTTGGGCGGCATAAAAAGACCCACATCCTGCCTGGATCCTGAACGATCTCTGAGGAGTGCTTTTGCAACCGCTACGGGTTGATATTTTTTTCTTAACGCGGGAATATGCGCTTTCAACGGATAAAACACCGGATGAAAAAGATCCTTTCTGAGATCTTCGTTCTGACCTCTTAACACCACATTCATTTCAATCAGAACAACCTTCGGTTTTCGGGAAGCCTTTTCCAACAACGAAAGTCCATCAAATATGCCCATCCCGGCCATGGCCAGGTTGAAATAATCACCAGGCAAGCTGTCCATCACAATTCGGCTCCCCATCGAAGTGCCCAATATCACCACCTTTGCCTCCTGCCCTTCCTCATACAGGTACTCTTCGGCCTTCACAACATTTCGCGAATACTGATCCTGCCCTGTCCTGTGAATCCGATCCTGAAAAAAGTAAAGGAATAGGGAGTATCCCGCAAAAAGCAACACAGTAATTACAATCGCTTTCTTTACCATTTTTAGAATTGAAAGTATATAAAACTATTGCTGGAACCGCTGTTGGTAATGATTAAAAACAGCATAACGCCAAACAAAAGCGATTCGGATCGGGATTGTGCGGCTTGCAAAAAGGCCATTTTGGACTCACGCAGCAAATACCAGATGTGGTAGCCGATAACTGGCACGGAGTACACTAGAACCAGCGCAATGGGCAATACGTTGTGAGGCCGGTCGCCATTCAATGCCACGGCCCGAACGTACGCTATCACATGCGAAAAATCTGGTAGCTTAAATAATAACCATGCAAAAGTAACCAGGCTAAATACGAAGAGCACTTTCAAAATATGGAACAAAACATGCGGTTTCAAGGTAACGTGATTCACAACAATGCGCTCTATCACCAGAAGCAGCCCATGGAATGTACCCCATATCGCATAACTCCACGCTGCTCCATGCCACAAACCTCCCAAAACCATGGTTATAAACAGGTTGAAATAAGTACGAAACCAGCCATGACGATTTCCCCCAAGCGGTATGTAGAGATACTCCCGCAGAAAACTGGAAAGCGAAATATGCCACCTTCGCCAGAACTCTGAGAAAGTACTACTGATATATGGGAAATTAAAGTTGATCGGAAACTGATAACCAAATAAGGCTGCAAGTCCCAGAGCGATTAGCGAATAGCCTGCAAAATCTGCATAGATCTGCATAGAATACCCAAACAGCATCGTCAGAAGGGTCAATGTGGATTCTGCCTCAAAAAAAGGATAAACGATCAACCCGGTCTGATCTTTCAGGTTATCGGCAACGACCATTTTGAGGAAGTAACCCAGCGTAAGTGCCCTGAAACAATACTCCCAATTTATTTCCCCAAAGTGCTTTTGTTTAATCTGTGGAAGGAAATAGTACGCCTTCACAATCGGCCCCGACACCAGTTGTGGAAAAAAGGATTTAAACAGAAGCACATTTCGTGCATGACTGAGCCACAACCTGGGTATCAGCGACCGGTATGATTCCAGATCCCGATTGCGATAGGTGTCAACAATCAAACTGATTCCCTGAAATGTAAAAAATGAAATACCGATGGGTAACGGGATGGAGACCAGAAAGGCCACCACTTCGGTATCTTTTCCAAATAGGGCACTTCCGAGTAAACCACTGTATTTAAAAAACAGTAGTATGGCGAGGTTGAGTACAACGCCCCAAATCGCATGCATCCTGCGGTTGGCAGGGCGTCCGTAGATGATCAAATAACTGGACACCACATTGATCCCCACCGAAAAAAGCAGAAGTAGAACCAATATTGGCTCATAATATCCATAGAAGAAAAGGCTGGAAACGATCAGTGTGATCATCTGAAAGTTGGAGGCAGGGGTCCTTCCACCCGGTAAATAGTAAATGACGAATGTTATTAATACAAGAATGACAAACTCGAGACTGGTAAATAACATTTTTTGATCAACTAAATACGATTACTAAACACCTAAAATTATGATGAGACCCTGCCATTGGCGGGCCAAATATAGTAAATCAGGGATAAAGCGTAACAGCGATTTTGGAAAAAGCAAAAGCAAAGCCCGGCCAATTGCTTAGCCGGGCTTTTGTCGGAATGAATCTGGCAACTATTTTTTCGTTACACGAACCGATATACGACGATTTTGCGCACGGCCTTCTTCGGTATCATTAGACGCCACAGGATGCTCTTCGCCATAACCCTCCGATTCCAGACGAGCCGCATCCACTCCTAAGTCTGCCAGAGACTTTTTGACGGACTGTGCACGATCAGAAGATAATTTCTGATTGGCCGCGGCATCTCCGGTATTGTCGGTGTAGCCGCCCAACTTCACAGACACACCTGGATAGGCTTTTAGTATCTGAGCCACGTTTTCAAGCTGATCCTGAGATTCAGGTTTCAAATTTGAACTGCCGGTTTCGAAAAGAAGGCGGTCAAAGTCAAACCAGGTCTCCTTGTCGGCTTGTGCGTCAGATTTTATAAATTCAACGAGTGATTTTTCAACCGGGTTTCCAAAAGGAGCAATCATCAGTTTTACTCCATTTACTTCCAGCACTTCCATTTCTGCCGGCGGTGGCGGCGGAGCTATAGATTCCTCCATGACCACTGCCTCACCCATCACCTTGTCGACCGCAATGTGTGGCGCAATCACAAGGGAAACGATGGACATCAATTTGATCAGGATATTCATCGAAGGTCCTGAAGTATCTTTAAAGGGATCTCCTACGGTATCACCGGTTACAGCTGCCTTGTGAGGATCCGAACCTTTGTAGTAGGTTTTGCCATTGATATCAACACCTTTTTCGAAGGATTTTTTCGCGTTGTCCCAGGCACCACCTGCGTTGTTCTGAAAAATACCCATCAAAACGCCCGATACAGTTACACCCGCCAAAGTACCACCAAGTACTTCCGGTCCGAATAAAAATCCGACGATCACCGGAACGATCAACGCGATAAGCCCAGGCGCTACCATTTCTCTGATGGATGCCTGCGTAGAAATAGCAACACATTTGTCATACTCCGGCTTGGCTGTGCCTTCCATAATCCCCGGAATCTCGCGGAACTGACGGCGAACTTCCTCAACCATCTTCATCGCAGCACGACCTACCGCGGCGATGGCAAGAGATGAAAAGATGAAAGGAATCATCGCCCCTACAAACAGGCCAGCCAGTACATTGGCTTTATAAATGTCAATCGAATCTATGCCTGCAACGCCACAGAAAGCCGCAAAGAGGGCAAGTGAAGTAAGTGCAGCAGAAGCAATAGCAAAACCCTTACCCGAAGCAGCCGTGGTATTACCCACCGCATCCAGAACATCGGTACGTCCGCGAACCTCTTCAGGCAGGTGAGCCATTTCGGCAATACCGCCTGCGTTGTCTGCAATAGGTCCGAACGCGTCAATCGCAAGCTGCATGGCCGTGGTGGCCATCATCCCCGCGGCTGCAATAGCCACCCCATAAAGACCTGCAAACTCATAACTGATAAAAATACCCGCTGCGAGCACCAATGTAGGAATCACGGTGGACTCCATACCTACCGAAAGTCCTCCGATAATATTTGTTGCATGACCCGTGGAAGATTGGTTAACGATAGACTGAACCGGTCTTTTGCCCATAGCCGTGTAATACTCTGTCACGATGGACATGATCGCACCCACAATAGAACCCAATAAAATGGCATAGAACACATCCATGGCCGTAAAGTCTACACCACGAATGGACATTGTACCTTCGGGCAGCATCCAGAGCGTAAGAGGATAACTAGCAATCAAAACCAGAATGATCGACCCCCAGTTACCTCTGTTCAACGCGCCCTGAACATTGCCATGATCATCACTTACCTTGACCAAGAGCATGCTGATTATAGAAGCAATAAGCCCTACCCCGGCAATAACCATAGGCAAAAGAATCGGAGAAATACCACCGAAATGATCACTGGCCGCATCGGAAATAATCTCACGTCCCAATACCATTGTTGCCAGAATAGTGGCCACATAAGATCCGAACAAATCGGCTCCCATACCGGCCACATCACCCACGTTGTCGCCCACGTTGTCGGCAATCGTTGCCGGATTACGGGGGTCATCCTCGGGAATACCGGCTTCAACCTTACCAACCAGATCCGCTCCTACGTCCGCTGCCTTGGTGTAAATACCTCCTCCCACACGTGCAAAAAGCGCGATGGATTCTGCACCCAATGAGAACCCGGCCAATACTTCCAGCACCTTTTCCATACCCAGACCATTCACATCACTGGGATCGACAAACACTGAATATAAAATAATGAACAAACCCCCTAAACCAATAATGGCCAAACTGGCTACACCAATTCCCATGACAGAACCACCTGTAAAAGAAACTTCCAGCGCTTTGGCCAGACTGGTGCGCGCCGCCTGTGTGGTACGCACATTTGATTTGGTGGCAATATTCATTCCGATGTAACCCGCGAAAGCCGAAATAAACGCCCCAACAAGAAAGGATGCTCCAATGTAGATACTGGAATTTTCAACCAGTGTCCCTGAATAACCCAATAGAATACTAACAATGATACCGAAAACAATCAGTACGCGCCATTCGGCTTTGAGGAAGGCAAGGGCACCGTCGGCGATGGCATCGGCGATCTCTTTCATCTCCGGACTGCCACTGTCCTGCTTCACCACCCACCCTCTTTTGAAAAACATAACCAGCAAGCCAAGAATGCCCAAAGCCGGCACTAAATAGGTAATAGAACTCATGCGCGATATAGAATTTGGTTAAAGGTTTTTAAAATCTCGTAAATATAGAGAATGAGACCTCATAACAAAATGGGAAAAGCTTATTTTTGATCAATTCGCCTATATTTTATAAAAATTCCGACAATGAATTTACGACCCAACCCTCCTATACGCTGATTATCATCCCATAAGCGCGACTGACCAATAAAATCAAGGTGACAAGTTGTATCATGATTTGAGATCGGCTTGCTGTCCGTAAAAGCCCGACAGGAAACGATATAAATCCGGGTGCCTCTCCTCAAATTCTTCGGGATCATTGAAGAAATATTCGCTTACCACGGCCAGAAATTCCGCATTATTCGTGATTGCATAAGGATTGATATCAGATTTCCCCTGTTTGATACGGGCTGTCTCCCCTTTTATCTGCCTAAGCCAGGGAATTACATAGTTGTTTTCCATCAGCCTTTCAGGAATTCCGTCTGTTTCACCGTCTTCCCGATCCAAAAGATGAACAAACTCATGGATACCCACGTTATCTTCACCGGATCTGCCGTTAAATCCAGCCAACAGCGCTGGTTTGGACAACAATAAGGAGCGCGCCATAAACCGGTTGCCTACCATGCCTTCAATGTTTTCATCCATCTTGTTTTCGCCTTTACCTTCAAACTGCCGGTTGAACGCGGAGGGGTAAATGAGTACTTCATTTAAATGGGGATAATTAAATACCGGAAAAGCAAATGTGGGAATGACTGCACTGGTTGCAACGAGAACTTTTACCAAGTCATCTACGTCCGTATCAATGCCTTCAACTCTTTTCTCAAATAGAAATATTTGAACACGCTTTTCAAAAAGCTCCCTTTTCAGTGCATTTAAATTTCGGTAAAACAAGGAGTGCTTTTGCAGAATGGTTCTCCAGCCCACCGGGAAGTCCACTTGGAATAGCGCCAGCCGCGAGTAAGATTTCCGGTAGTAAACCCTGTGAAAAACCAGGATAGCTATGGCAGATATAATACCCAAAATCAACATCGCCTGCTTGCCGCTGAAATACGTGAGCGTTCCAAAAAATAACAATGACAATAAGGCGAACATGACGGCTATCAGACGTGCTCCTTTCAGAACATTGTCATAGTGCCTTTTTAGGTCTGACGCAGATGTGATGGCCATAGGAACCTTGAAAGAATGAATTAACACATGCCTGAACTCAACCTGCCAGAGGTGATTTACGGAAAATCATTAAAGTGAATAAAGAAATGCCGAAGCCAGCAATTCCTGCAAATAAGGCAAGTAAAGTCCCGCCCAGGAAATATTGGGCAAAATTGAGATTGATTGATTCCAGCGTGAGATCCGTGATGGTTTTCAGTTGTACGCCATTTTGGTAAAATAATCCCCCAAATTTATAACTCCCAAATATGACAAATGGAATGAGCGGCGGCAGGCTGATATTGGCGGCGGTCAGAAAAAGAACTTTGTTCATCCTGAAATAAACAGCAATGGGAATGCCTACCATGAGTTGAAAGCCCCATATGGGCACGATACCCATGAAAAAACCAAATCCCAGGGATACAGCCTTGCTTACATTGGTCTCCTCGGGCTTAAGGGCCTCTCGTTTGATGATCTCCCACAGCCCCTTATCACGTATTGCTTTCACCAGCCGCACAGGAAGATAATAAAGTAAAGTCAGCAGCACCAGATAAGTATTAAGGATACTTATTCTTGTAAAATCACGGAATGGGCGAAAATGCGTGACACGTTCATCCTTATCATAGATTACGTGAATGGGTATCGGTAAAATGGCCACTCCCTTCCAGGCGAGTTTCACGATGACCTCAATCTCCGTTTCAAACTTGGTGGTAAACAGCCAGAGATGTTTGATGGGACCAAGAGGATAAAGGCGATAGCCTGTTTGTGTATCCGGAAGCGTAATACCGGTTTCAAATTTGAACCAGAAATTCGAAAATTTATTACCGAACGAGCTTTTACCCGGAACTCCGGCCTGCTCCATATCCCTCGACCCCATAATTACTGCCCCTGGGTTTGCAGCAGCGGCCTGAACAAACAAGGGTATGTCCGAGGGCAAATGCTGCCCGTCCGAATCGATGGAGATGGCGTTGCGATAACCGAGTCGGATGGCCTCCTGAAAGCCCCTTCTCAACGAAAACCCTTTGCCTTTATTCCCCTCATTATGCAGCACCCGGATGCGCTGCCCGTATCCGGCAAGGATTGTAGCTGTTTCATCCGTTGAGCCATCGTTGATCACGATGATGTCCAGACCATCTGCGTGCTCCATGACCCCCTCAATCACACGACGCAGTGTTTTGTGATTGTTGTAGGTAGGTATCAGTACACAGCAATGGAGCGCAGAAAGGTTCATTTCAAATTTGATTTTTAATCCGGGACCGTCTTCCCTGATGGTAAACAATTACCGAGTAATTGCATGAGAAAACTCCTGTTATTGCCCTGGAAAGACTATTGTAATTCTTAAGCATTGGAACAAAACGTATAGCTCACTTGCGCCTTCAAATATACCATATCTGCGTGGCTGACCGATGCTACCACCTCCAATGAATCTGTTTCTTTCATTTTGGCCTCGATGACCAGTCCTGATGTTTCAAAAGGATTTATGATCCGTAAAAACTTGCAGGTTCTCATCTCCTTCAATAAAAGCTTTCTTCCAAAATGGCCTTCCAAAATCTCCTTTAAAATCTGCAACTGCACCACACCCGGCAACACTGGAGCATCCGGAAAATGGCCCGCGTACAAAGGATGAGCCGGATTTAGCTCAATTTCGGCAATGAGTACCGAATCTGCAACTTTTAGTGAGGACCGGGTATACAAGGAATCTGCAAACATTCAGAACTACATTTTGAGGCGTGGCGTATCAGATAAGCTGTGGCGATTACAAATTTGTAAAGACACCTTCAGGAATCTCCCCGTTAATCTTTTCATTTGTAAAGGTCATTATACTTTTGTCTCCACTTTTTTCAAAAAAAGTCAGCTCCCCGAGCCGGAGCGAACTTCTCGAAAAAACAAGGCTTATTTTAGAATACATCTTTTTCAAGCGACTACTTGTTGGCGTTAAAATGATCTGATAACGTTCCGAGTTTTCCAGGCAGGTTTGCGAAAAAGCCCTGTTATCCTGAAAATCTCCATTGACAAGACCTAACATTAACTCCTTGATCTGGGCGGCCATCCGACCTGCCGCAGCGACATTTTTTTCCTTCCCAGCTTCCTGAACGCGTAATCTATCACCGTTAATTAATATTACGTAATTGGATGGCCTCTGCTGCTCCCATCTCATCTTATCCTTTTTTTGATAATGGAACGTTCCCGAGGACAGCTGAGGATTCTTGAGAACCGACAAAAATTTCTGTTCTTTAAAATCGGCCTGCAAAGTATTGGTTGCCTGAGACGCCTTTTTCAGTTCGGAAAGAATTTTGGCCGGATCGCCTGCCGGTTTGAAACTTTGAGCCAGTGACATGGACTGGATCAGGCACGCAATGATGAATAAGGAAAAACTATATCTTAACATATGGATCCTTGTTGATAACCTTCGATAACGGTTCCAGAAGAACACGTTTATTCCTGCAATGTTCAATGATGTCTTCCAATGCATCCGCAGTGACCGGAAGATGATCATGGAGCAAAACGATGTCACGGCGCTTTATGTTTGATATGACTTTTTCGATAACCTGGTATTTATTTTTAGCCTGCGTATCCAGACTTCGTAAAGACCAGCCCACAGATATCATTCCATTTTTTTTCAAAGCGGCCGCATACCGGGGATTGGTCACCCCAAACGGTGGGCGGAAAAGGATCGGCGTTTTACCTAATATTGCTGCGATCACCTCATTACACCGGGCAATATCATCTGAAAGCCTTTTGGTCGAAAAAAAACCGATACCATAGCTGTGGCTATAGGAATGGTTGGCAATGGTATGCCCCTCCGCATCCATCTGACGAAGCAGGTCCGGGTACAACTCAGCCTTCTTACCGATTACAAAAAAAGTGGCTGTAACGTCGAACTTCTTTAATACAGCCAGGATAGCCGGGGTCGTTTTAGGATCAGGACCGTCATCAAAAGTCAGGGCCACACCCTTACTCTTACCAATATGAATTGAATTGATGAAATAGTTGGCCTCAATTTTAGATGAACCATACGCTGTACAAGCCAGGTAGATCACACCAATACCAATGAGTACAAATTCAACAAACCCCGTTTCCCAAAAAATTACACTGCTCAGGACCAGGGCTGTAAGGGTCACAAAGGTTACGATGTTATGCTTCAAGTGATTGTAGAAGTGTTAACCCCAGGTTAGAGCCCAGAAGGTGATTCAAAATAAGAATATGACGAATGCCGGGCTCCGACTGCATTTTATCGATGGCCAGGTGCAACGCAAAAGCAGAATTGGTGGCGTAAAAACCCGAAAAAAGTGGGTAGTTTACAAATGCGACCGTATCGGGAAAATAGGAGGATAAATGGCCCGGTACACCAAATACCGACTCGTCGGAAAATAACACCTGATCTATGGCTGCTTCATCCAATCCGTTTCGGCATAAGAATGTGTTGACTATCTCCGCCAAATCAGATACTGCACGCACCGTCTCCACGTCCACTATGCTGACCAGCGCATTTTCAGGCCGATTGGATATTACAAAAAAGGATGCCCCTGAAGTTAAAAAAACAGGAGCCATCTTAAGCGCAGCACCAATATCGTCCAGAATACCAATGTACTCATCGGCGGCTCCTACCAAAACATTCTCATCATTTTCGCCTAATAAAAGCATGCCGTCCAGCATGGCGTGCTCAAAGGAGAGGGTGTTTTGTGTGTGGGTCATGTTGTAACCATGATTCCCCAGACTCAACGATATCTGACCAGCAATGGTATTGTGCGTGGATTGTATGAATGCAGTCGGTGGCAACAACCCTTCAATCGTGAGGAAGTTGTTCAGAAACTTCTCTGTATCAGCCAAACACCCCAGTCCCGTTCCCACCACAATGGAGTCGGGTTGCTGAATACCCGCCTGCCGCAGACAGTCTTTGGCACAAGTTACGGACATCCTTAATATCTTACTCATTCTTCTGAGTAAGGCCGGCTCTATATGTTCCTTAAAATCCGGATTTACCATAGTCCAATCATTTCCCAACTCCCCTATCCCGTTTGAAAATCCCGGGTTTTGAAAAGTAGGCTGATGAGAAATGGTGGAAGCGGCAGTGATGTAAAACAAAATAATTGTTAAATGTTTAATTGTTAAATTTTATCGGGTAATGGTTAATCGGTCAACGGGTTAAGGGGCTAAGGGCCAATGGTTAAATGGTTAAGGGGCGGGTATTTAATGGATCAATCGGCTAACAAAAAACATTCCCCAATCACACATAGCCGCTCACTTCCGCCCGGCCGCCCGGTCACATCTCACATCCGCCCGGCGGACCGGTCACATCTCACATCCGCCCGGCGGCCCGGTCACATCTCACCCCCTTCGAAAACACCAGCGACGAATTATTACCGCCGAATCCAAAACTGTTTGAAAGCACAACGTTAATTTCCTGGTCGGTTGTTAATGCTGCTGTTGGTTTCAGACCCGTTTCCTGGATAGCAGTTTGATAATTAAGGTTAGGATATACCAGGTTATGCTGAATCGATAAGACCGAAAAAACCGCTTCAATAGCTCCTGCGGCAGCAAGGGTATGTCCGGTAAACGGCTTGGTGGAACTGAAAGCCGGCACGTTGTCACCAAACACATTTTTCAGAGCAACAGACTCGGATAGGTCATTATTTTTGGTTCCTGTGCCATGTGCATTCACATACGAAATATCCGACAAAGCAAATCCCGACTTACTAATCGCCTGGTCTATTGCCATGGTAGCTCCCTTGCCATCCGGCGACGACGCAGTCTGATGGTAAGCATCGGCTGCATTGGCCCAGCCGCTCAGATAACACAGCGTTTCATTCCCCGAAAAGCTGATACTTTTATCATTCTCCAGAAGTAAAAAAGCGGCCCCCTCACCTAAATTCAGGCCATTTCGGCTTTCATCAAACGGCCGGCACCACTGATCATCGTAGATCATCAAAGACCGGAATCCGTTGATTGTAAACCTGGTAAGAGCATCCGTACCACCTACCAACACCCGATCGAGCTTTCCCTGAAGCAAAAGACGGGCTCCCAGCATGATGGCATTCGCCCCTGAAGAACAAGCGGTCGAAAGCGTATTGACGTACCCCGTAATTCCGAGAGCGGAGGCTATTCGTTCCGTAGTACTGCCACTGTCATGACACCTAAGAACTTCATAATCTGGGTTGTTTTTATCAATGAAATCCCGATAGAAATTTTCAGAACGATCCATCCCACCGACAGATGTGGCAGAGATAATTCCGGTTCTCAAATGCTTGCTGTGCTTATTGCGCCCCCAGGCTTCTGTGGCCGCTGCCAGTCCCAGCAACGAAGTTCGGGATACATTCGATGACTTCAACTGATACTGGCTGATCAGGTCCGCGTTGGAAACCTTAACCTCACCTGTGAGCAGATCCACTCTTTCGTCCAGAAAGCGCATACCCGTGATGCCCGACTTGTTATGCCGCAAGGCAGACAAGTTTTCTGAGACCGATAGGCCAATTGCAGAAACAACTCCAAGCCCGGTAATTCTAACACCCATCAGATTGTTTTTAATAAAAGTCGAAACCTCACATACGCCCGGGCGCATCCTGATTCATTTTTTAGCATCTCTGTACTAATCCAGTGTGAAACTGAACGCATCAAATGGTTGCATGCGCCAGGCAAATTGACGAGTGGTTGGTGAAATTGCGAAAAAAGGAGAAAATGTCCTGACTTTTACCGTTTTGCCATCCGGCATAAACTCGAGCATTCTGAGCCAACCATCACCTCCATTTCCCTGCCAGCCACCACCCAGCGCCTGCGCGTTGAATACCATTTGCTGCACGCGTTTGCCAGCCGCATTTTTGTCGGTACGAAACCCAATATGACCTTCAAACGAATCCGGTACACCAATGTGTCCCGAAAAAACCATCTGGATATTTTTGGACGGCTCAATCAGCTTGCGCCACATGGCTGCGCCGTAATTGACGTCGGGAAGCGGATAGCCTTCTTTGACAATATGCTCATTTTTAGCATTCAGATAGGAATGCGTCAGCACCACCACCTGATGTTGTCTGTACTTTTCCTGACCTATCACCTTTTCTGCCCAGGCCAATGTAGCGTCGGTAGGGGCAAATTCAAGCACCAGGATTAACAATTTCTTTCCGTGCGGCGTTGTCATTTCGTAGGACGCGTTGGCCAGCGTAGGCGCTCCCAGGTAATCCGTCCCCACTTCCCTAAGCATTTTTTGCGAGACGAAGTTCTTCTCAGCCGGGAAGTATTTGTTGTAATTGGTATTCCGATTCTCCGCGCTTTTAAAACCATAATCATGATTGCCGGTAGCGGCCACATAAGCCACTTTCCCATCAAGCCTTCCAAACGCCTTAGACACCGCTTCCCATTGCTGTGTACTGGATTGATCTCCTGCTTTGATATCCGGGTTGGGCATGTCATTCTGCTCCACCAGATCTCCGGTACAAAGTACCATTTTGATATTCAGTGAATCAATATTTTCACTGATCCAACCAGTCATCAACTCAAAAATCGGCTGGTTCCTGGCGTACTTCACGTAAGTCTGTGGATCGGGAAGCAAAACCATGGTCCACGATCCTTTGTCGCTTAATTTAGGCGGACTATATGTCTTTTCCTGCCCGACAACCTGAAAAGACAATACCAAAAGGCAAACAAAACAGCTCTGCTTTAAGAAAGTTCGCATGGTGAGGTGAGGTAAAAACAATTACCCTTTTCTGGTTCTGATATATTCGGCCATGGAATTAATGGTCAGAAAAGCCTGCTTGCCCTCTTCTGGGTTGGTCACCTGAATTCCGTGATATTTTTCCAATAAAACAATTAACTCCAGCGCGTCTATGGAATCCAGCCCTAATCCATCACTGGCAAATAAGAGTGCATCATCCTGAATATCAGATACCTGTATCTCTTCCAGGTTTAATTGTTCAATGATCTGCTTTTTTAACTCTTCCTTTAAATTATCCATGAAGTACGTTTGAATACTGATTAATACCTTACTATTTGCTTTGAGAACTATACAATTTACCTAAACCATTAAAATCCAATTCTTCTCCTTCATCCCCCTCATTTTCTATCAAAAATAAGAAAACATCCATTTGTTCATCATGAATCTGCAGCCATCCGCAAAGAACAGCCTTCGAGCCCGTGGAAAGCAATATGCTGGCATAATTCACAAAAAAATCAGGTGCGAATTTAGGCAAAACCACAAACATATTTTCACCATACCATTTGTTTAAAATAGCAATTTCACCCAGTACTATATTGGGAAGCGTGTACACAAACACAGCGGGGCTCGGTGCTCCGTGGGTTTCGTAAGATGTCCTGAACTTAATATCTGTATCCAGGCTGGACGACTGATTTGCGAACAACATGGCCACTTCGTCATCCTTGTATGCATGGACAAGTCCGGGCTTAACCCGCTTGATCAGCTCGGAAGCGATAAAGCCGGCCTGAGAAAGCAAATCCATTTTATGAAACTTGGGGTATACCAATTCCAGCGACCGGTATAACTGCTTGAGCCAGCTCTCTGGCGAAAAGTTGTCCTTCACGAACAACACCTCTCCGTTTAGTGAACAAGAATGTTCATTCAAATGGCAATATGCTGTGATTCGGCTCATCTTTTCTGGATCACCAAAGACGCATTTCCCCCACCAAAACCAGACGCGGTCTTTAAAATGGTATTCAATTCTGCAGTGGTATTTTGTTGGATTATGTTTAATTCTTTGGAGGTGCCCTGCTGCTTAAAGCCCAGGCTCTTAATCAATACCCCTTCGCGCATCATAGACATTGAAATAGCCGTTTCAATAACCCCAGCTGCCCCAAGTGTATGACCAAAATAGCCCTTCATACTGTTCATAGGCACCTGATTAAGCCCCAGTCGGTCAAAAGCAACGGATTCCATTTCATCGTTGTAAATCGTCGCCGTGCCATGCGCCGATATAAAATCGATATCCTTTACCGCCAGACCATTCATTTCCAATGTTTTCTTTACCGTCCGATAAAGCCCTTCACCTGTTCGCGATGGACCTGAAATATGGTTTGCATCGTTGGCAGTGGTTCCCTGCAGCAGATTCAAAGGAGCTTGGCTGAAAATGTCGTAGCTGCCAGACACCACCACGGCGCTGCAACCTTCACCCATGGTGATTCCGTTTCTTTCGGCATCAAAAGGGGCACAAGGCTGATCACTCATTGCAAAAAGAGATTGAAACCCGTAAATAACAAAGTCTGACAGCAAATCACAGCCTGCCACAATAGCATGATCATATATTCCCGACTTAATCAGGTTACACGCGACGTTAATGGACAAAACCCCTGAAACACAGGCATTCGAAATCACCAGTGGTTGATTTTTGAGCGCAAATTCTCTCCTGATAAACGCTACCGAACTGGAAAACTGGTCGTTGATATCCTGGGCCAGCGCACCCTTTGTGGAGCTAATGATGAGAATAGTCCTTTCAGATGAAAAGATCTCTGGGTCTATTTCAGCCTTGACCTGCATCAGGGCATCTGCTATAAGACTCTGAAAAGTGTGAACTGCGGAAATCTGAGACAAATAAATCGCGTTCTTATTGAAGCCTGCACCCTCAACGAGTGATATACCAGAGCGGTTTTCGCGAGTTGCCGCGAAATTCTCAACTAAATTCTTCCCAAGTGGACTTATGATTACCTCAGCGCCGATGTAGGTGTTTATCATTGTTACGAGTACAGATGAGGTGCGGTCATGGTTTTCGCGAAAATTGAATTACAAATTACGCTCTTTCCATTCCCGGTAAAAATCAGGCGTAATCAGTTCGAGTGTGCGGCTTTCCTTTTCCAAAAAAACCTGTACCGTTTTACCAACAGCGCATAGCATCCCTGTTGAGATATTGATCACTTCATATTCGAATTGAATTTTTGCCGATTTCGACGGAATATATTTAGTGATGACCTTAATCACCTGACCATAATATACAGGAGCCTTATGGTCAATTTCGGATCTGATGATTGGCGTAAAATATCCTCTATCAAAAATAGTCAGATACTCCAGGCCAAATGATTTACCAAAAGCCTCACGTCCGTCTTCAAAAAACTTCAGATAGTTCCCGTGCCACACCACACCCATCGCGTCAGTCTCACTAAATCTTATATCTATTTCAATCTCAGAGGAAAGCATCTTGAAAATCCGGTATATAATTTTGTTGATGGTTGCGGATCAAAGCTATTCTTGCTGATTCACAACTATTTTCATTTCACATTCCAGCAATTTACGACCTTCCAGCGAATTTAGACCTTTAACCAGAAAAATATTGCCCAGCTGATGGGTGGGCGTCACGGTAGTTGTGATCGTAGAATGGACGGGTGGCAGGTCGAAAACTTCTAATTTAGATATCGCTCCGATGAAGCCCAGTTTGGGTGGCCCATCTGCTGCCCTGTCGAGATAACCAAATCCGGCGGCACAGGTTTGCGCAATGTTCTCCATAAGGCCCGAGGCTTGAAAAAATCCCTCTTCAACCAGCAAATTGCTCGCTTCAATGGTGAATTCAGACAGAAAGTGATCCGGCTCCACCTCGCTCAAACAATCGATCATCAGGAAGGGTGGCCGGTGAGGCAGGTAGTTGGGGATATCCTCTTTGGTAACAATCATTGTTCAAAAAAGTTGAAATAATTAAACCACTGCTCGGGGTACTGCCCAATCTTCCGTTCCAGCTCGGCCACATACAGCCTGCCAATTTCCTCCGGTTTCATTTTTGTGGTGATGGGTAACGTTGCACTCAAATGATAGCTGTATTTACCATTTTTGGTGGCAAAAACGAAAGTCACCGGCGCATCGAATTTCGATGCTATCACAAAGGGACCATAAGGGAACCTGGCTATTTTACCTAAAAAATCAAATTCGATAAATTTGGCACCATCCAGGTACCTGTCTGCGTGTATAGCTACAAACTCATTGTTGTTCAGAGCATTACGAATAGATATAATGTGTGAAAGGTCGTTTTTAATGGCGATCACTTTAAATCTGGAACCACCGGTCGACAAATCCATAAATTTCTTGATGTTCTGGACTTCGGCATCCAGCATCACGATGTTGATCGCCGGTGTAATCCTGCCTTTCAGCAAATTGCCGGCAGTTTCCCAGTTGCCCAGGTGCGCACTTAACAAAATACCCCCTTTACCGGCATTACGGATATCTACGAGATAATTCTCATTTTCAAATGTGTGGCTGAATTGTTTGTCTTTTCCCAATAGAAAAGCAGCGCGGTCTACAAGTGTCTGTCCGAAAATATAGAAATTTTGCCGGGTTAGTTTTCTGGCTTTTGCTTCTGAAAAATTTAAGGTATTTCTATAAAAATCAAGGAGAACTTTTCGGGGCTTGGCTGCAAACAGGTAGTAGTAAAAGGTGACTACACGCAGCAACTGATAGGCGAAGCCTATGCCCAGGAAATTAATAAAAAAAAGAAAAATCTTATACCCGGCTAATGTCCCCCTGGTTTTACCATCCCAACGGTTCATTGACTATAATCCCAGTTTTTTCTGTACGACGTTATAAAAGTCCCCGAATGTCACAATTTCTCTGAAATCCTCGCCGGTTATTTTGATGTTCAGGTTCTCTTCGATCAGCACGACCAGGTCAACATAATCCAAACTATCCAAATCCAACGTGTCTTTCAAACTGCTACCAGGAAGAATAAGATTTCTGTCCACCTCGAACTCCTCAGATAAAAAATCCCGGGTATCTTCTATAATTTCTTCCAAACTCATTTTTAAGGATTTTACATTCATAGATGCAAAATTAATTTATTCTTTTCTGATAGTTTTCAATAACGCTTAAAAATTGAGGCAATAGTTATTAAACGTCACATAAAAAGGTCTCCGGAACAGTACCTGGCCGAGTAAAAGGCAAATTGGTGACGGGTCAGAATCTAATTAATTCGGATGTTTCAATCCCTTCTACGATTTCTCGCATGGTTTTGGAGAGCTTAGACGTAGAAGTCCATTTCGAAAAATCCGCATCCGGCATTAACGAACGGTTCAATGCTGTATCCAATGTTCCCGGCAGCAAAACGTGCGCCGAGATGTTGTTTTTACGATAATTCTCGTTAATCACTTGAGCAAAGGGAACCAGCATCTGTTTGCTCATGGCATAGGCCACATTGTGAGATGCACTGCCAGGATCCATGGCCGCCTTAGCTCCAATAAAAATGAACTTGCCGGCGCCTGATTTGATATAGTGTGGCAGCAATGAATGAACAATGTTAAATGCGGTACCAAAATTTAGTTTGATCATCGCATTGACATCCTCCAGATTCGTCTCAGCCAAACCGCCTGCCTGATACCCGCCCACCAGATGAATTACTGCTGACAGATCATTTTGGGCATCCATAATCTCCGAGATCATGTGGGTGACCTCTTCTCCATTCGAAAGATCAGCACACCAGACCGATTCCGTCCCTGTATTTTCCGCTGGTTTCCGTACAGCAACATTTACTGTAAACGCACCGTCAGAAAATTCTTCCACAACGGATTTACCCAGGTTTCCGGTGGCACCGGTGATCAGAACATTTTTCATTAAAGGATTTATTTGTATTTTTAGAAAGTACAAATTACATGAGAAACAGTGCCTGAACCAAACCAGAAGCTATTTTCCGCAATGAGCGAATTATAGACATGTCCTATTTCATCCAGGCACACTGCCTTAAGCGGCTTATTATCCTGCAATGTGTTGATTATCTTCACTTACAAATTCCAGAGATAGCGAATTGACACAATAACGCAGCCCGGTTTCGGTAGGCCCGTCTTCAAAAATGTGTCCCAGATGCCCCCCACAATTGGCACAGGTGATTTCGGTACGACGCATCCCGAGTGATCGGTCTTCGTGAACCCTGATTTTCCCACCTGCTATTTCACGGTCGAAGCTGGGCCAGCCACAATGCGAATCGAATTTCATATCGTCGGTAAACAAATCGTTACCGCAGGCGGCGCATTTGTAAACGCCTTTGTCCTTATTCATCAGCAGCCGTCCGGTGTAAGGCCTTTCCGTTCCCTTTTCTCTGATCACATAATACTTTTCCGGCGACAATTCTTTTTTCCATTCTTCCTCGGCTTTCTGAACCGGTAGCTCATTATTAGAATTCATCTGACTAACATTTTATTTCCAAAAGCACCTGCTGACTTCAACTGGTGCACTGTTATACAACAAATTATTTTACAGGATCATTTTACAAAAACGGAATTTTTAATACCGCAAATGTTCCGACGGAATGAAGGGAGGGGTAATAAACACTAAATAACTGAATATCAATTAAACTTTCTTACAATAAGGGTCGAGTTGGTACCACCAAAACCAAAGGAATTAGAAAGAAAACAGTTGATACGCTGATGCTGAGTACGGCTGACGACATTAATCCGGGCCGAGTCTTCATCGGGCGTTTCAAAGTTGATGTTGGGAGCAATAAAATCGTTTTGCATCATCAAAATAGAATACACAATCTCGCTTGCGCCAGCCATCCAGCATTCATGGCCAGTCATGGATTTGGTTGAGCTCACTGGAACCGATCCGCCAAAAACATCAAAAATAGCGCGCGCCTCACTTCCATCACCAACTGGAGTGGACGTGGCGTGTGCATTGATATAATCTATTTCAGAGGTGCCGACGCCGGCCTGCTTCAGCGCCATGGATAGCGATCTTTCCTGGCCTTCCATGCTCGGGTTGGAGATATGATCTCCATTGGATGAAAAACCATATCCGATCAACTCGGCCAGTATGGGTGCACCCCTTTTCACTGCCGCTTCGTATGACTCCAGAATTACCGTTGCCGCACCACCACTGGGAATAAGCCCATCCCGATCCTTATCAAATGGCCGGGAAGCCTTCGACGGTTCCGATTCGCGTACGGAAAATGTGCCCAGGCCGTCAAAGCTCGACATGGCGGCAGCATTGATTTCCTGCGCTCCGCCGCAGAAAACCCGATCCTGAAGCCCTTGTTTGATCATCAGATATCCCATTCCTATCGAATGCGACCCCGATGCACAGGCTGCACTAAGGGTAAAATTGATTCCTTTCAACTTGAAGATCGTTGAAAGATTCATGTTCACGGTGCTGTTCATATTCTGAAAGATAGCGCCGCTTCCAATCAGCGTGGTGTCATGCTTCTCTCTGGCCTTATCTACCGCTTCCACTACGGAGGCAGCGGTACTGTCATTGCCAAAAATAATTCCGGTTTCGGTAGTCTCTAAAAAATCAATATCCAAACCCGCCTGCTCCATGGCCTCTTTGGTAGACATATAGGCGTATATAGCAGGCTGATGCATCCCCAGGCGCTGTCTTCTGGACAGAAAAGGCTTCAGATCAGGCTCTCTGACCATGCCTGTAAGCGCAGAACGAAAACCAAAATCCTTGCGTGACTGGTCAAATATAATACCACTTTTACCTGCATAAAGCGACTTGGTCACCTCTTCAAGGTTCTCTCCTAAACAAGAGTAAATACCAATACCCGTAATAACAACCCTATTTTCCATCGCTCAGGAGTAAATCCCTCCATTGATATTAATTACCTCACCTGTGATGTATGCTGCCTTATCCGACACCAGAAAACTCACTAGATCAGCCACCTCCTGCGGTTTACCAAAACGATTCATCGGTATCATTTGTTTCAGCTCATCCTCGTTTAAATCCTTCGTCATGTCGCTCGTAATGAACCCAGGTGCAACCGCGTTTACCGTTATTTTCCTTTTTGCCACTTCCTGCGCCAGCGCTTTGGTAGCCGAGATAATCGCCCCTTTGGCAGCCGAATAGTTGGTTTGTCCTGCCACACCCTTCATACCCGAAACTGAAGCAATATTGACAATCCTTCCCGAACGTTTTCTGAGCATCTGCTGAATGGCATTCTGAGTCACGTTGAACAAGCCTTTGGTCGAAATGTTCATGACGTCATCCCAATCTTTCTCTGGCATCCACATAAACAAACCATCCCGTGTAATACCCGCATTATTCACCAAAACACCAATAAATTTCCCTTCGTTCTGCTCCCTCCACTGATTCAGGGAATGATCCACTTCGGATCGGGTCTGCACGTTGAACTGCAGAAGTTCTCCGTCACCGCCGGCCTGCCTTATTTCAGCCAGGGTCTCCTGTGCAGCTTCGTGATTTGTGGCATAATTTACCAAAATATACAAGCCATGATCTTTGGCCAGCTGAACGGCAATGGCGCGTCCGAGCCCGCGGGATGCCCCTGTTACAAGTGCGCAGTTCATAGTGAAAATGGTGTTTCTTTGATATACTCGTAAACTGCTGCAATACTTTCAGCCTGTGGAACGTCCTGCACTACGAAACTACATTTTTGCCTGATCTGTCTGTAGACCGACTTCGCACTTTCCGACAAAAGTTCTTTTTCATTGGCTTCCAGCAGGTCCACCGCCTGGCAGATGGCCATGATGTGAATGGCCATGACCTGGTAAGCATTCTCAAGCACCTGTTTAGCCAGAACGGCGCTGTTGGTACCCATACTCACAATGTCCTGATTGTCATTGTTGTTGGGAATACTGTGCACATATACCGAGTTGGACAAGGCCTGATTTTCAGCAGTGGTTGACGTGGCTGTGAATTGAACGCCCTGAAAACCAAAATTCAGTCCCCAGGTTCCGGCATTGAGAAACGGCGGAAACTTTCCATTCAGCTTGCTGTTCATCAAAAAATTTAGCTGACGCTCCATCAGCATCGACAATTTGGTCAGCACAATCTTCACCTTGTCCATTTCAAGGGAAATGTAGTCTCCATGAAAATTCCCTCCATGAAACACGTTGTTTTCCTCCGGATTTACGATCGGATTGTCATTGGTTGAGTTCAGTTCATTTTCAACAACCTCCTGGGCGTATCGCAGCGTGTCCACGATAGGTCCGATGATTTGCGGCACACACCTGATGGAATAATACTCCTGAATCTTACGCTCAAACTCGGTTTTGTGAAGGGCTGTATCATCCTTGAAAAGCTCCTCCCTGTTACGAATCAAGCCACTGCCTTTTACAAAATTCCGCATCTCCCCGGCAACGTACTGCTGACCCTTGTGATGCTTCACGGCATTCAATTCTTTTGAAAATGAATCGTCAAATGCCTCTATTACTTCATTAAGCATAGATGATGCAGCAATTGCCCATTGAACCAGACGGTTGGCATACACCAGATTAATTGCCGCAATGCCCGTCATGCAGGAGGTTCCGTTGATAAGACCGAGGCCATCGCGGAGTTCCATTTTTAAAGGTTCAATGTGATGTTTGAGAAAGACCTCGGCCGTCTTTTTTCTGATTCCGTTTTCGTAGACGTGACCCTCTCCTATCAAATTAAGCCCTAAATGAGAAAGTTGAACCAGGTCGCCGCTTGCACCAACGCTGCCATGTTCAAATATCTCGGGTACAATTCCATTATTCAAGAAAAGCACTAACTGCCTGATTACCGCCGTACTCACACCAGAATTACCCTGAATAAATGAATTGAGGCGCGCAACCATGACGCTACGGGCATATATTTCATTCAATGGCTTACCTATCCCACTTGAGTGGCTTCGAATAAGATTATATTGCAGACTGCTTAGTTTGTCGGTTTCAATCCGATATTGAGCCATGGGGCCAAAACCGGTGTTGATTCCATATATAATTTTATCTTTTGAAAAATCAGTTAAAAAAGAAAATGACTTTGAAACCTGTGTCAGAACCTCTTCTTCCAATACAAACTCTTTTTTATCAAATGCATACTGCTCGATATGAGCTAATGAAATACTATTCATTTATTGTCTAACATATTAATTAACATGTAAAATAAATCTTTTTTTACCGCTTTGCCAAGTCACAGGCCCAGCGTTGATAGAACATTTATAAGTTGGCGGGATTCTCACATTTGATTAATTTTACCAAACAATATCGCATTCGCTATCCATGATCGGAGACTTACTGGTAAAATTGAACACACTCCTTTCAAGGCATAAAGTATTTTTCTATCTGGGGCTTCTAATCCTAATTGGGATTCTGGGAGCAGGGGTCAGCCGTTTGAGAATAACAGAAAGTATCTTTGCTACCCTGCCAAAGGGCAAAACTTTTGAGGAGTTCAATCGCCTGGTGGAAAACCGGAACCTCGTCAATCAAATTGTATTTTCCGTAGATGTACCAGCTGAAATCGCCACGGATGACGCAGCTATCCTTGCCGATCGCTTTGCGGATTCCCTTCGGATAAATGCCAAAGGTCTGATCAAGGATATCCAACAGTCGCATCCGGACGTACAGGAGCATGTATACCAATATACCTACAACCGCTTTCCGGTACTGATTGACTCCGCCTACTATCCCTATCTTGTAAAAAAGACAACCACTGACTCCATTTATGCATCCGTTTCGTCTGCGCACAACCAGCTGCTCGGTCCCGGAGGCGCATTTCTGAAACAGTTTATCCTGAATGACCCACTGGGCCTTACTGCCCCCTATTTCAGAAAACTGAATGAAACCAGTAACACCAATAAAATAAGCGTGGATGACGGTGTGATGTTTTCGGGCGACCGGAAACAAATACTGGTCATGGCCTCAACCAACTACGATTCCGGCAATTCCGAAACAAATGTGGTGCTGTTCAATGCCATGGAAGATTTTAAAGCCAGATGGAATAAGCGCTTACCGCAGAGCAGGTTCTCCTACTTCGGCACTTTCGAAATAGCGGCGCGGAATGCCATTCAGGTAAAAAAAGACTCGTTCAACACCATGATCATAGCCCTTGCCGCGATCATGGTCATTCTGTTAAGTTATTACCGAAGACTTACCATCCCTTTATTCATGGTTCTGCCGGGAGTCTTTGGAGGGCTGCTAGCCTTGGGAGTTATCGGCTATCTCCGACCGGAAGTTTCAGGCATTTCGCTGGCAACAGGTGCCGTTATTTTTGGGGTACTGCTGGATTATGCCTTTCATTTTTTCACCCACCTCAGGCACACCGGATCCATACGGTTGGCTATCAAAGAAGTAAGCGCCCCTCTGCTGACGGGCAGTTTCACAACCATTCTGGCATTTAGTGCACTCCATTTTGCCAACTCTGTCGTTCTTCAGGATTTTGGCCTGTTTGCTTCTCTGAGCCTTCTGGGAGCGGCCCTTTTTACGCTTACTGCCTTACCCGTCATCCTGGACACCTTCGGATTCACTCACAAGGTCGCTCCCCGGGAGCGAAAGCATTTTGAAATACCGGCCATTCCCGCCCGGTTGAAATGGCCCGTGATGGTAGCCACCACCCTACTGACCTTGATTTTTCTGTATTTTGCGCAGTTTACTTCTTTTGACAGCAACCTGGAAAATCTCAGCCTCCAGAACGAGGAGTTACAAAACCGGGAGGAATCTCTGACGGGACTGGATCCAACAAAAGAAAAAAGGATCTATGTCTTCGCTTCGCATGCTCAAAAAACACAAGCGGAGAACCTTAACTATCGTGTTTACCAAAAACTTCTGTCGTTGAAGGCTGATGGTCAGGTCAACAGCTTTTTATCTCCAGGAGCATTTTTAATCCCAGACTCTCTGGCAACACAAAGACGGACCCAATGGGCACAATTCTGGGACCAGTCCAGAAAACAAAACACCTTCTCCGCCCTCGACAAGGCGGCAGAAAAGAACGACTTTAATCCAGCCGCTTTTGATCAATTCAAAAACTGGATCGGTGGCTCACTAAATGATAATGTAGATCGGGATACCCTTTTTCAGGAGCTAGGATTCAATAATCTCATGGATACAACCGGTGAGAAAACAACCATTATTTCTACCATTGTAACTACACCGGATCATTTGCCCTTTGTCAAGTCTTCACTGAGAAATATCCCGGCCGTTGAAGTTTTCGATCGCGGAGAGCTTGCCGGAGAGCTTCTGACACAGGTCAAAGATGACTTTAATTACATTTTGCTCATATCGGCATCCATTGTATTTTTCACCCTGCTCATTGTTTACGGAAGAATCGAATTAACACTGTTATCTTTTCTCCCGATGGTTGTAAGCTGGATATGGATACTGGGTATCGCGGCTATTTTGGGAATTAAATTCAACTTTGTCAATGTAGTTATCACGACATTTATCTTTGGTCTCGGTGACGATTTCAGCATTTTCGTGACAGATGGACTACTGGGCAAGTACAAAGAAGGCACCGACAAACTGAGATCATACCAATCCGCAATTTTGCTTTCGGCACTTACCACCATTGTGGGGACGGGCGTGCTCATTTTCGCCAAACATCCGGCCATTCACTCCGTAGCCCTGATCAGCGTTCTGGGCGTTGTCTGCATCCTCTTCATATCTTTTATTGTCCAACCGGTATTATTTCACTTTTTTGTACAGGGCCGGATTGAAAGAAAACGAAAGCCGGTAACCCTTCTGCCCTTTCTGATAAGCATTTCCAGCTTTACGTATTTTCTGTCGGGGTGCCTTTTTTTACATTCCAAGTTAGTCACTATTATCCTGCTTCCTATTTCCAAAAAGCGAAAAAGGGCGATGATCAACAATTCGCTATCCTTCTATGCGAAAACGGTCATTTATTCCGGCCCTCATGTGCGGAAAAACATTTCGGGAATGGAGCATATGGAAAAGGATAAGCCAGTCATTTATATCGCTAACCACACGTCTTTCCTGGATATTCTACTCACCATTATGCTCAATCCCAGAATCGTGCTGATGGTAAAAGGATGGGTTTACAACTCTCCATTTTTTGGCCCCATCATACGTTACGCGGGTTATGTCTATACCGATGATGGGACTGAAGAAAATATTGTCAAAATGAAAAATCTCATCGCTGATGGGTATTCACTCCTGGTATTTCCGGAGGGAACCCGCTCCGAGGATGGCAAAATCGGTCGCTTTCACAAAGGCGCATTTATGCTTGCAGAAGCACTAAACCTGGACATTCAGCCTATATTAATTCACGGAGCTTCGGATGTATTACCCAAAGGCGACTTTCTGATCAGTACCGGCGCCCTTAACCTACGTGTATTGCCCCGGATACAGTTATCCGACGGAAACTGGGGAGAACATGTGCGTGACCGTACCAAATCTGTTTCCCGGTTTTTCAAAGAGGCATTTGAGATTTACAAAAATGAAATGGAGGATACCTCTTATTTAAAACATAAAATTTTCTCCAATTGTGTTTACAAAGGCCCGGTTCTGGAATGGTATTTCAAAACCAAATGGCGCCTGGAAGAACAACATTACACCTATTATGATCAGATGATTGGCGAGCGGAAGCAGATTTTAGATGTGGGGTGCGGCTATGGATTTTTATCATTTTTCCTTCATTACAAAAACGAAAACCGTACGATCACAGGCGTTGACTATGATCAGGGAAAAATCCAGATCGCGGAAAACAGCTACAATAAGAGCAGCAGCCTCGCCTTCGTTTATTCAGATGTGATGGCCCTGGACATGGCCAAACGAGACGTTATATTTTTAAATGATGTGCTACATTATTTATCAAAAGAAAAACAACGAACTTTGCTTGTCAGGTGCGCCGGTGCACTTACCGACAACGGAATTCTTTTCATTCGTGACGGCATTACCGATAACGACGAAAAACACAGGAATACAGAAAGAACCGAAGCACTATCTACCGGGATTTTTTCATTTAATAAAAAACAGGATGAATTTCATTTTTTCTCATCTCACGATATCCGGGCGTTTGCTCTGGAATTTAATCTGAGCGTGGAAATTCAGGAACACTCCAAAAACACGTCCAATGTACTGTTCATCCTTAGAAAAAATCAGGTACCAGCCATGGAAGGTTTGGTTACGGTCTAATTAATATTCATCAGCAACGCTATGCATTCATCTCCGGACGAATATGATTTTGTGATAATTGGAAGTGGGCTAGGTGGGCTCACCTGCGCATATATTCTTGCATCGGAGGGTCATAGCGTTATTGTGCTGGAAAAAAACCACCAGATCGGCGGACATTTGCAGGTCTACAGCCGGGACAAGGTCATTTTCGATACCGGCGTTCACTACGCCGGCAGCCTGAATGAAGGTGAAAACCTGCACCAGTTTTTCAAGTATTTCGGAATACTGGACAAGCTGAAATTGAAGAAAATGGACGAAGATAAGTTTGACGTCATTCGTTTTGATGATGGTACCGAATACATTTATGCACAGGGATACGATCGGTTCAAGGCAAAACTAATCGAGTATTTCCCGGAGGAAGAAGCTGCCATTTCAACATATTGCGATAAAATTCAGGAGGTTTGCACAAAGTTTCCACTGTATAATTTACGAACGTCGGGAGATAATTACCAGATGCAGGGTGAGGTGCTCGAAACCAATACCTTTGAATACATCGCATCGCTTACCGCTAACACCCGTTTGCAAAACGTATTAGCCGGATCTAATTTGCTGTACGCCGGAGTGAAAGAAAAAACGCCCCTGTATGTTCATGCCCTGATCATGAACAGTTACCTATCGGGAGCCTATAAGTTTGTAGATGGAGGCTCACAGATCGCCATTTTACTGAGCAGAGCTATCCGGGGATTTGGGGGAAAAATACAGAAACGCAAAAAAGCTGTCAGTGCAAATTACAACGAACAGGGCCAGATCACAGAAGTCGTTCTGGATAGTGGCGAACTGGTAAAAGGAAAACAATTCATTTCCAATGTGCACCCGGCCGTTACCATCGATATTTTTGGAGAAGACCGGTTTTTAAATGTTTACAAAAACCGAATACGTGGACTGGAAAATAGCATTTCAACCTTTCTGGTGCATTTGTCCTTTCACGAAAATACATTCGAATACCTGAATTATAACATATACCAACACCATTCCGACGATGTTTGGGCGGGTATTGATTATGTTCAGGAGTCCTGGCCACAGACCTACTTCATTTGTACACCGTACATATCCAAAAATGAAAAATATGCAGAATCCATGTCCATCATGACGTACATGAATACCGCGGAAACGGAGCAATGGAGCCACACATTCAGTACCATTGCGGAGCCGGGTATCCGGGATCCGGAGTACCTTCATTTCAAGAAAGCGAAGGAAGCACAGGTTCTCGAAAGAATAGAGCAGGTTTTCCCCGGAATTTCAAAAAAAATAAAAGCGGTGCACAGTGCGACACCGCTGACTTTCAGGGATTACATTGGCAACAAAGATGGGTCGTTATATGGCATTTTAAAAGATTCCAATTCCACCACCCGAACACAGATCAACACCAAGACAAGAATACCAAACTTGCACCTTACCGGTCAGAACGTTTCCATGCATGGCATATTGGGCGTTACAGTAAGTGCCTTTGTGACCTGCTTTTCCTTTATTAACAAAGATAAACTGATTCAAAAAGTAAAAAACGCTTAATCATGCAAACCATTGATGTGTTGGTTATAGGAGCCGGGCCTGCCGGTACTGTCGCAGCCTCCTACCTGGTGAAACAGGGCTACAAGGTATCGATATTGGAAAAAGAGAAATTTCCACGTTTTCAGATCGGTGAGAGCCTTTTACCCTGCTGCATGGAATATCTGGACGAATCCGGTCTGCTGGAAGCGGTAATACCCAAGGGATTTCAGAAAAAAACGGGCGCAGCCTTCATGCGTGGTGAAAAGAGATGCGAATTTTATTTTTCAGAACAATATACCAAAGGCTGGACCTGGACCTGGCAGGTCAAAAGGGCCGATTTTGATCTGACCCTGGCAGAGGCGACCCGGGCCAAGGGAGTAGATGTACTTTTCGAGTGCGAAGTGATCAGCGTACAGTGTAGTCCGGACCGTCAGATTGTCGAATACAAAGACCCCGAAGGAGCTCTTCATGTTATTGAATCTAAATTTATCATTGATTCCAGTGGCTACGGCCGTGTGTTGCCGAGACTGTTTGATCTCAGTAAACCATCGGCATTCACACCGAGGGGAGCCGTCTTTTCTCACCTCGAGGACATCAATCGGACTGAGGACGCGAGCAACAACATTTTTGTACACTCCTTTGACAATAATCGCTCGTGGATATGGGCTATCCCCTTTTCCGATGGCTCCACTTCGGTAGGCATTGTGGGAGATCAGGAGAAAATCGTCGAGCTCACCGAAAACAATGGTGAGAAGTACAAGGAGTTTATCCAAAATTTCGCGGATCTCAAAGGTCGGTTTAAGGAGTCGAAGCTGAAATTTGAGCCGAAAAACATACTGGGCTACTCCATTGGCGTCAAGCAAATGTTTGGCGAGGGATTTGTGCTCTCGGGTAACAGCACAGAGTTTCTGGATCCTATTTTCTCATCCGGTGTAACTTTTGCAACTGCATCGGGATTGTTGTCGGCAAAGATGACCCATAAGCATCTGCAGGGGGAAGCGGTCGACTGGAAAACCGATTACGAAGATGTGATCCAGAAAGGAATAGATGTATTCCGCAGCTATGTTTCGGGTTGGTACAATGGTGATTTTCAGACCATCGTTTTTGCAAAGGAAATTGACCTGGATTTTAAAAATCAGATCTGTTCGGTACTCGCAGGATATGTTTGGGATCAGTCGAATCCTTTTGTAAAAAAACATGACACCATACTGGGTACCCTGGCCAAAGTAATCCGGATGAAGGAGCGGGAAGTTTAGCTAACGAAAATTGGCCGTCGGCAATCGGCTTTCAGCCATTCTGACTAAAAAACCTCCACTTACCGTGTATGGTAAATGGAGGTTTTTAATGTAGTGCCAACTTTACGCTCCAAGCGCCTTCCTGGCATATTCCACACATTTGGCTGTTTCCTTCACTGCATCTGATCCAGCCGGAATATCGTATTCCAGTTCGATGGTAGCCGGAAATTTATATTTGTTTTTCCGCATCAGCTGGAGTGCGGCGATGATGGGTGTGTCTCCTTCTCCCCAGGGCACATTAGCTCCCCCGTTTTCTTTCGATTTCCGGTCTTTAGTGTGCATGCTTACAATTTTGTCATGCTTAGCCTCAATCAACGGAAGCGGATCAAATCCTGCTGCAACATAGTGCCCCATATCCAGATTCATAGCGTTGTATTTTGATTGCCCCAAAGCCACATCCCACCAGGTAGGAGTCTGCTGAGTGTGTCCATGGTATCCCACGTATATCTTGCTTTTAGCCGCTATATCACCCAGACGTTTGGTCTGGCCGGCGTCATTGGGAAGTTCTATGGTCGCCTGATTGGCTCCAAGTGCCTTTGCGGCGCGAAATGCATAATCCACTTCCGCGTCGGTATTATTGGATCCTAATGCGGACGGTTTAAAGGCATAGATCTTAACGCCTGCATCATTATACATTTTTCGAAGCTGAATGAATTTATTCATGGAGACGCTGGCTCGCCAATCTGCCAATTTTTTACTGTAAGCGTCAGCCTCGGCTTTTTGCTCGGCAGTCCATTGCGAACGCTGTCCTGTGGGACGGGACGGAGCCTCCGGGGCGCCCGCAAAGGATTCACCCGATGGGCCCATCAATTCGATCGCGCTGATATTTGCATCGATACAATATTGCAAGACCTGCTCCGCGCTGCTGGGCATACTGCGCCAGGAGTAACTGATTACGCCAATCTGTACGCCATTAAAGAGTGAATTGGGCTTACCCAGGTTTTTGATATAGGCTGGCATACCAAATGATGGCAACGAAACAAGGCCCAGCCCAGCTGCGGCCAATATAGAACCACTAAGAAACTCACGCCTGGAAATATCCTGATTATCCATTTATATAATTGTTGGTTGAAACTTCAAAACATACAGAAGAACCTTAGATACTGGAATTAACCATGATCAGGCGTATTTGTTTGAGAAAGTTTACAATATTCTACCAGGAAACGGGATTAAAAGATGCGTAGCTGAATCGGTAGTTTTGTTACGTTCCATCAACAGAAGAAGGCGGAACTTCATCTGCACCTGAAAATAAACGATACAGCTGCTCTTCCGCAAGCAGTGATTGTCTGCTTTTATGGGCTACCAAATGTTGAGGCTGCTCCGGTAATAACCGGATTTTAACAATACGTTCGCTCAACTGACCCACTTTCCAGCATCAATCCACGAACCCAATTTGCAAAGAACGGAAGAGGGACACTGGATGGGCAGGCAGACAAAATTTGACAATATTCCGCGATTATAATTTAAACCATCCATGTTGATTTTATATATTTTAATGAATTTTAAAGAATTTATACAAATTGCAAACGTTTGCATAAAATTTTGCGTTCATTTTCCTGAATCACTACAATTGCATTATTCCATGGGAGTCTACCCCTATCGTACGAAGCGAATCGCCCTTAGGAATAAAAACCATCAATCCAGATTTAAACATGAATAATCAAGCAAAAAAAATTAAGGTCGCCATACTTGGTGTCGGTAACTGCGCAAGCTCACTGGTTCAGGGTGTAGAATACTATACGAAGTATTCCGAAAAAACCTCAGGGCTTATGGCCGATGACATAGGCGGATACAAAGCAGGACACATCGAGTTTGTTTGCGGGTTTGATGTGGACGAAAGGAAAATTGGCCTCACGCTGAAAGATGCCATTTTTGCCAAACCCAATTGCACGATGGTGTTAAATAGCGATACGTACTGCAAAGCGCCGGTTTATCGCTCACCCGTACTGGACGGCGTATCTCCTCAAATGGCCGCATACCCGGCTGCAAATCGTTTCGTGGTGAAAAGTGAACTCTCTACAACCGATCTTCTGGCTTCTGAAAATAGCTATGACCCAAACCTGGTAGCCGAGCTTCGTCAAGAAATAATCAGGCATTTAAGACATCACGAAGCCGAAGTACTTATTAATTATTTGCCGGTAGGCTCGCAGCTCGCGACGGAGTTTTATGCCGAAATTTGCCTGGAACTGGGTATTTCATTGGTCAACTGCATCCCGGTTTTCATTGCATCCGATCCCATTTGGGAGCAAAAATTCATTGATGCGGGTATTCCGATCATCGGCGATGACATGCGGAGTCAGTTTGGCGCCAGCATTGTTTCGCAAATGCTGCAAGAACTTGCCTTTGAGCGCGGCCACCACGTAAAAGCGCATATTCAACGGAATGTTGGCGGCAATACCGACTTCCTGAATATGGAAGACAAAAACCGATTGAAATCAAAAAAAATATCGAAGGAGAACGTTATCCGGGCGCAAAACGATATTCGGGGCATTTCAACCGAAGATAGCTTTCTTCATGCAGGTCCCTCTGAATACATTGCGTTTTACGGAGATAACAAAGTAGCCAATTTCCGGCTCGAACTGGAAGGATTTATGGGGGCGCCGGTTATCCTGGATGCACAACTTTCCGTGCAGGACTCACCCAATTCAGCAGGTGTCGTCATTGATGCAATCAGATATGTTTACGTAGCCCGGGAGCTTGGGCTGGTAGGGGCTTTGCGAGGCCCCTCTGCATCTACACAAAAAACGCCGCCTCAGCAAATGATGTTCAGTGATGCCATTTACGAATGCCATGCACTTGCGCGGCGAGAACTTACAGCCTCAACAAGGAAGCAATTGAAGCGTGTGGAAGCATCTTACATGCCGCACTAACCGATTGTTATCCTCAGATTGCCTCAATTTTATGACAGTCAACGGAAACAGCAGGCAGTCCTGCTGTTTCCGTAATCCTTGCTCTTATTTGCGGGTTTTCAAGAACGCCACCAGTTCTGTAATTTCCTTATCGGACAAGGCTTCCAACAACCCGGAGGGCATCATGGAGGTAGGTGTAGTTTCCCGCGTCTGAATTTCTGATTTATTGAGTAACACAGCATCTTGCCCCACCACCCGTAAAGTCAGCTGGCGTTCCGTTTCCTTGGCCACATTACCCACGTAAGTCCGTCCATCTCGGGTGGTAACCACTACCATTTTATAATCGTCCTGAATCTCTCCGCTCGGGTCAAGAATGTTACCGAGTAAATAATCCAGATTTCCGCGGTTAGAGCCAGTCAGATCCGGTCCGATTATTCCACCTTCGCCGTACATTTTATGGCAAGGCCCACAGGTATTTTTGAAAATCAATTTGCCATTTGCCGGATTGGCAGCAGACACCGCCTGATCGGTAAGCAGTTTCCTGTATTTGTTGTAGGCCTTTTCATCAAAAGCTACGTGATCAATAGGTCCCCACACTTCCACAAAACCACTTCCTACCACCCTGCGCAGTTGCCGGGCTACATACGTCGGGATTTCATTTTTAGCAATGGTCTTTTTGGATATGGCCTGTGTTAGCAGCCAGCCATATTTTGGCCTGGACGACAGGGTTTGAATGGCCTCCGCTTTCTCCTTCCGATTGAAGCCTGAATATTTTTCAAGCAATAATTTACCCAGAGACTCCTGATCATAACTTGCAATGGCCCTGATTGCGTCAAAACGAACGGCGGGTGATTCCAGCAAAGCCGGTAGTTCTTTGGCAAGTTCGGGACGTTGCCTGACCGCGAGCGACTGTAATGCCTTTTGCCTGTCCGCAGTGGGAGCCTTACTATTTTTCAAAGTTGCCATGTAAGTTTTCGCTGCTTCGGTATCACCGAAATGCTGGGCCAGCTCCGTTGAAAGCTGAGCCGCTTTTCCTTTGCTTGCTTTCAGTTTGGTATACAAAGCATTCCAGTTGGCCGGTGTTTTTACATCCGAACGTCCTTCCAATCCATCTCGCATACCTTCCAACAGATCTATTCGATTGGAAGTCGCTTTCCCAATCGCCGTGATCAATACTTCCGGTGCGTCCGCATCCATTGCACGACGAGCAATAAAATTGGTGACCATCGGTATCTTACTACGTGATGCCAGTTCTAGTGCTTTGGCAGGATTTAATTTCACGAGCGGTTCAACCCCATACCAGATCATTTTTGGAAGATTGTGATCTGTGATATCTTCGGAGTGCGCCACCAAGGCTTCTGCAAGTTTCCACCTCAATTCAGGTTTTATACGCTGCAAAGCGGCTGCCAGATAAAGCCGCACCACCGGCGAGGCATCCTCTCGTCCCATTTTTTCAAATCGGGCGATCGTTGCAGGCGATGCGTTTTCGTTTTCACATAAGAACTGGATACTCCAGGCACGTACATAGGCATTCTGATCCGATAGTGCCTGCAGGAGATCCTGCTCCTTCAGCATATTGGTGACCTGTAATGCCCACATGGCGCGTAACCGATGATCCTGATCGCTGCTGGTACGATAAATACTGATTAAACGAGCCTGAGCATCCTTGCTCAAAGGGCCTTTTGTAGCTCTGTTTTGCAGAATAATCCGTGCTCTTCTTGCATGCCATTCACTTTGGCTTGTCTGGAGATCTGCCAGAATGAGGTCATTCATTTTATCCAGGTCACCGTATCGACCTTCAAAATCTTTCGCCAGCGATACTTTTGGCATAATTCTGAACACCCTCCCCGTTTCCGAGTTCAGTACGTCCGATCCGCATATATCCGCATCGTGCCAATCCAATGCATATAGACCGCCCTCCGGCCCTATCTCCATGCTGAACCCTACCCATTGGGCATTGTTCGCCATCATAAAATCATCACCATGCTTCCCAACTAACCCCGACCCTTTACGCTCTAGTATGTCGGATAATACACCATGTTCGTGGATGTTGGCCATAAAGATTTTACCTCTTTCGCTTTCAGGGAAGGCATCCGAAAGATATACCCGTGCTCCGCCATGGGCAGAACGATGGCTATGATCTGCAATGGTTTTAATGTCATTGTAAACATAGGGGTTGAAGTGCTGTCCACCCTGCCGGTGATAAATGCCACCGGGAATCACATGCCAGAGGTGCGGGATTACACAGGCTGTGATAAGCAACTGCCCCTTGGCATCATAATCTATCCCCCATGGGTTGCTGAAACCGTGCGCTACCACTTCAAACTTATCTTTGGTCGGATGATAACGCCACACCCCGCCGTTGATATCCGTTCCTTCCCCTTTCAGGACATCTTCAGGAAATGGGTCTTTATGTTTGTAGAGCTTCCCTTTACCAACCGGTTTACCTACTTTGGAGGGTGTCGCAAATCCCTGCAGCCCATAGAGCCAGCCATCCGGCCCCCAGTGAAAACTATTCAAAGTCTCATGACGGTCACGGATACCCCAGCCGGTAAGCCGTACTTCAATATCTTCCATGTCTGCTTTGTCATCCTTGTTTTTATCGGGTACGAAAAGCAGATTGGGTGGAGCACCAATAAAGACGCCATCAAAACCAACGGCAATTGCAGAGGGAAATGCCAGACCTTCCATAAAAACTTTCCGGCTGTCTGCTACACCATCGTGATCGGTATCTTCCAGAATCAGGATCCGACTGTCCCCTGCATTGGAAAATCCTTTACCGCGGGATTCGTAGTCCCTGTTTTCTGCTATCCACATCCTTCCCCGATCATCCCAGCAAAAAGCCATGGGCTGTGTCATCATTGGCTCCGATGCCCAGGTGTTTACTTTGAATCCGTCTTTAATCGTCATGGCCGCAACAGCCTCCTGAGCACTTAAGAATTTTGCCTCCCTCCCCTCCTTTCTGGCAATCTCCCAAAGTGCTGCGGTATTATACTGGCCTTTGTTGCCACTGAAATCACCAAATGTTTTATTCATCTCCACGTCATTGAGCTCACCAGTGTACACCACCAGTTCATGCTTGATCACCTCCGTTTCGCCCTTTTTCAAATGCCATTCGCCTTTACGTGCCCTGGCAGGCCCGGCACCCATCTGGTTATCTACCCGCCATGTCTGCGGGTACCCTTTGTTTTCCGGATGATCCAGTATAGCAATATGTGCAAGATCGCTACGCCCCTCTATCTGCATGGCAATATCCACCCACATGGCCGCCTGGCCCTCCGCTTTCTGATTACGTTGCCGCGCTGCATTGATTACCTCTCCTTTGATGCCTTCTTTCCAGGGCATACGCACAAACAAACCGCCGTAATCGTATTTGCCAAAAGTCACATCCGTTTGCGCCTCGCCATTCCATTCCAGGTCTAGCAAATACTTCCCTTCCTTCTGCTGCATCGACCAGTTTTGTGTCTCGGTGAGCACCGCAGTTCCCGTAGAATCAAGAAGGTCATAGACCGTCTGCCATTTTACAATCGGACCTTTACTTTCAATCACTTTGGCCGAAACCCTTTTCCAATAATCGCCCTCGGGGTGATGAAAATAGTCCCGTCCGTTCACGCGTGTATAACCCCAATAAATACCGGTTTGGTGTTTATGATGTCCGGGGCTGTATTCGGTTAATACTCCTTTGCCATCAGGTGCAACGATCGGATGAAGATAAGGTCGGAAATTCGCTTTGGCATTTTGAACTACAATCGGCTTTTTCTCATCACCGCGGAATACGCTGATGGTCTCAGCCCCTACATCCTGTACCACGCGAAGCGGCGTGTCTGCGGGATAAGTAACCCGAGAAGTTTCACCCTGGAATTGAAGTGTATAACCCAGGTTCAAAAGCAAAAATAAAGCAAAAACTGGCAACGATTTTAACATACTTGTACGGGAAAATAATGAAATCCATTCGGCAATACCATCCAATCCGGAAGGATCAACCTTTTCAGGAAAGAGCGAGAATGTAAAAAAATACTTGAAACGGACTCTGGGAGTAAGGTACCGATAACACCAGTTTTGTTAACCTGGCGCATATCTATCTACATCACCAAATACGATCGCATGGACAACTGGAGTGAAATATTGACCTTTTATACATTTACCTAATTACAAGGCCCTCTTCTCAAAGTGTCAATAAAAACGAGGCAAAACAAGACCTTTACCTCGTCTTTATCTTTCGTCCAGCCCTTTACATTAATTTCTGCATGGTATACGTAATTAGTTTTTAATCAGTTTCTTACTGATCACTTTTCCATTTTGAGTTTTAGCCACCACCATATAGGCACCTGGGTTCAGTGCGGAAATATCCACCTTGCCTGCTCCTCGTTTCCCTAGCACCTGCTGGCTGCTTGCGTTGAGAATTGACACAGAGATAATCGAGTCCATACCTTCGGAATGAATGGTGATCTCCTGCTGAGAGGGATTTGGCGAAATGAAGTTTTCCGGCTCATCGCCTGCTACCAGGATTATTCTGGAATAAGAAAATTTCTTATCCAAATCCACCTGCTTCAACCGGTAGTAGGCATTTTCGGGACGTACCTGGTCGACCACGAAACGATACCTTTGCGGGACACCCGAGTCCCCTGCTCCACCCTTGACACCAATTTGTTCAAACGATTTTGCATCAGCACTATATTCGATTTCAAAATGACTATTATTCGATTCGGAAGCAGTTAGCCATTCCAAATTCGTTTTCCCTTCCACTTTCTTTCCTGTAAAGCTGATGAGCGTCACGGGTAACGGGGTAATGACAGGCGTTTGTGGCGAAATGGGCACTGCATTTGTGAGAAAATTTGCAGCCATAATGGCATCACGCCAGTACTGTCCCGCTTTTAGAACCCCGCCAGCATTGAAATGTAAACCATCCCTACGATCGGCCAGCCCGATTTCGTTCAAATTTGCTCCCGTAAAAACATTTGGCTGATTTCGAACCACGTTTTTCTGTGCTGTCACAATGTGCTCACCAACACCATTATTGTAGCATGAAGTGGCCACCATCCACACCAGGTTTCGATACGGTAACGCCTCCCTCGACTTGTTGATCACGTCGACATAGTCGTTATAAAATTGTGTGGTGGTTGAGCCCATGTCGTTTACACCATGTGCCGCCAGAACGGCTCTTATTCCTGTTTTGGGCACATACGTACTGAGGGTGTTGCCAATGTTGGCGTATGGCATACCAATCGAAGAATTGACGAAGCTATGTTCAAACGGCACTCCGTAAGCAGACATTCTTGTCTGGCTCAGGTTACTACCACCAAAAGCCGCACTATAAAAAAGTACCGGGATACCCAGTTCTTCAACCAGGAGCTCTCCAAGCCTCGACCACATGCCGGAAGTATATCCAAATGGTGCAATACCACAATCCTGGCATAGCTGACTGAAATTAAAAGGAAGATGCTCGGGACTGGCTGTCTTATCGTACAATTTTTCCTGAGGATGATTCATTTTAGGATTGATGGAAGTGACCATATCATTGGATGAGGCATAACTGTATTCCGGAATCCCGGCCGCGTTGGAGTGGCCGACAATCAAGAAAACCTCACCGACTCCCACCCGATCAACAACTGTGATGCTGCTGCTGGCATTTTGGGTGGTCCTTATCTCCAAATCATATCGCCCCTTGGTAGCTTTAATGGCACCAGAAAAGTTGCCGTTGACATGAAATGCGATACTCTTCCAGGGCACCGCCACTCCGGTTTCACCCGAGCGCGTCTGAAGTCTGGCCTCAATCAGAGCTGTCGGCTCCGATACATTCCCACTGATATAAATTTCAGCCTCATCGGCAAGATTACGCTGATACACAATTCTGGAAACGGGGGACGTTATGGTAACAATCTGGCCCAGCAGACATATTGGAGTAAAATAGAAAAGCAGGGCAACCATGCCCCAAGTGCGTGGAATATTCATGATAAATAAATTAAAAACTAGAAGAGGTAAATTAGATCTCACCAATGCGTCACCTGCAGTGGTAAAGCTTTTAAAACAAACGGTTATTTAAATAGATCAAAATCTATTTCCACCAGAACACACCTCCACAGCATGTGAAAGCACACCAAAGATTTACACACAATTGGTACCGGATTGGGCATCTAAAATCCAACCAATCCAGGAGCGAAATACCTGAAATCGTTTTGCTGTACCTCTAAACACGTAATGCTGCGCCACCAGATTAGCGAAAATACAAGGCAGACGAATTCTGACAGATCACCTAACCATAATAACAAAACGAAATGTCAGTATGTAAATAAATCTTTGTAAAAAACATGGTGACTATACGCAGTAAAAGATTTCCCGGGCCGGAAAAACAGGAGCGCTTATCTCCATCGCGATATGCGGTGATACGCGCCAAATAGCGGCGAGAGACTTAAAAAAGAAATTCAGTGATTTGAATTTCAAAGCATACGAAGAAGTATGCTCGTTAGCAGAATAAACCATCATGAGTGTATTATTTAGGAGGATTTACGTTGCGAGTTCTATTAATTATGGTAATTCCGTGAGTTCGTATTGAAAAAAAAAGAACAACGAAAAATCAGATCATTAAGTAGTTTACTCTACAATTCTTGTGTTAAATATATGGCAAAAATTTAAAATCCTACAATAAAAAATGCGGATAAATTATTTTCAAAAGACGACCTATATTTTAAACAGAATAAAACAATCATCTGGCGGCCCATTTCCGGGTCATAGGAAAGTCCTTTTGAAGTAACTTAAAAAGAAGTGTTGATTCTTTTGTTTTCATTGATACAAAAAGAGCATCTCAACTATCCAGAAAATGGTCAATCAACAGTGGTCAACGCCCCGGACTTACAAGCAGTTTTGGCGATAACTCCAACCATGAGAATCCTGCGAAAAACGCGCATAAATAGTGCTCGGTTTTGTAAAATTTTAAAAATACAGGCACAAAAAAAAGGTAAGGAAAATTCCCTACCTTTTCTAACCATACTAATGTCCCGATTACTTCTTAGGAGCATTTTTCAATTCAAGTTCAACCGTCGCCGCTTTTTGCTCAGGGCTAAGTTGCTTTTCGTTTGCTGATACTGCTTTTTGCGGAGCGGGTGTTTCAACAGCTGTTACCGAATCAGGTAAAACCTTGTTCAATACTGAAACTGTGCGCTTGTCTTCAACTGATATATGTAAGGCGTTATTGCTTGATTTAATAGCGTCTGCGTAAGTTGAGATGGACATAACCATCATTGCTCCTACTAAAATACTTTTTGCATTTTTCATTGATCTTCTCGTTTACTTGTTTCTTCTTTCTGTGTGACTAATTCTTGCACAAATATAATACAAATATTCCAATACAATAGTTCAGAGCACATAATTATAGTATTATATGACGTAAATCATCACCAACCAGCACATCAAAAGGATTATAAAAATATAATTATTCAAATATTTTAATCAGAAGATTGTTCACTTTGAATGCTGAGTACCAAAAAAATATTTCGAATAATTGCAGCAAGTGGTATTGTACCATCCCAGCCAGGAGCCTTACATCATAATTATTCCTCCAAATCACTAAAATTCAAAATATTATTCTGAATGGATAATATCAATACCAAAAAAACAGACAAAATTGTCGTTTTGCCCAGGCAGAGTTGAAAAATATTTTTTATTTTTTTTCAAATTTTCACCTGACTGATGGAGATTCCAAAGAAATACAGGAATACGGCCATGCTCAGTACTGATCGTACGGTTGAAAACCGATGCCCATTTCAATCAAGTCTCGATAATTTTAGTAAACTTTGCCATCAACTTTAAAGTCACACAAGGCCGGAAAGCACCAATGTTCCCCGGTCAATAATTATCGTCATGAAGGTTTGTATTGCGGAAAAGCCAAGTGTAGCCAAAGATATTGCAGAAGTGCTCGGGGCAAAACAGCGAAAAGATGGTTATTATGAAGGAAACGGTTATCAGGTGACCTGGACTTTCGGACATTTTTGCACATTAAAAGAACCTCAGGACTACACGGAGCGGTGGAAATCGTGGAGACTCGAAGAATTACCGATGATACCTTCCAGCTTTGGCATTAAGCTGATCGATAATCCGGGTGTCAAAAAACAATTTGCGATCATTGAAAATCTGGTTCAGCATTGCGACGAAGTGATCAACTGTGGTGACGCAGGCCAGGAAGGAGAACTCATCCAACGTTGGGTACTGCTGAAGGCTAAATGTACGGTTCCGGTTAAACGCCTCTGGATATCTTCACTGACCGAACAGGCTATTCGTGAAGGGTTTCAAAAACTCAAAGAAAGTGAGCAGTACAACAACCTTTATGCCGCCGGAAGTGCACGCGCTATTGGCGACTGGCTGCTGGGCATGAACGCCACCCGTCTTTTCACCAGAAAGTTCGGGCAGGGCAAAGTGGTATTATCCATCGGGCGGGTGCAGACGCCAACCCTGGCCATGATCGTGCAACGGCAAAAGGAAATAAATGCTTTTGTTTCAGAAGAATATTGGGAACTGAAAACCATTTACCGGGAGACCGAATTCACAGCCACCATTGATCGTATAAAAACGCTCGACAAAGCGGAAAAAGGGCTGGCTTATCTGGTTAATCATCTTTTTGAAATCACCGCATTTGAAAAGAAAGAAGGCAAGGAAGGAAATCCACGCTTGTTTGACCTGACCTCCTTGCAGGTGGAAGCGAACAAAAAGTATGGATATGCCGCCGAAGAAACCCTGAGACATATTCAAAACCTGTACGAAAAGAAATTTGTCACCTATCCCAGGGTAGACACCACCTACCTTTCCGAAGATCTGCATCCCAAAATAGAGGGGATTATGAGGGATCTGACCTATTACAGCCAATATACCGAATCGATACTGGCCAAACCAATTCCCAAGTTAAAAACCGTTTTTGACGATAAAAAAGTAACGGACCACCATGCCATTATCCCTACGGGCGTGTTACCTGCCGGGATCGGGACCGACGAAAAGCGCATTTATGACTTAATAACCAGACGGTTTATCGCGGCATTTTACCCAGAATGTAAGGTATCCAACACCACCGTGTTGGGCAAAGTGGGCCAGGTGGAATTCAAAGCGACAGGTAAACAAATACTCGAACCCGGCTGGCGAGAGCTTTACGCCAACGACGCAAGTGCAAAAAAAGAAGCTTCGGAAGATGAAAAGGTAATGCCAAATTTTGAAGTGGGAGAAACCGGCCCGCACGAACCGCGCATACACCATGGCAAGACCTCACCACCCAAACCCTTTACTGAGGCGACCCTGCTCCGCGCCATGGAGACGGCTGGGAAGCAGGTTGAAGACGAAGAAATGCGTGAGCTACTCAAAGACAATGGAATTGGCAGGCCTTCTACACGTGCCAACATCATTGAAACGATCTTTAAACGGAATTATATTGAGAAAAAGAAAAAGAACATTTTTGCCACTCAAACCGGCATAGATCTGATAGACACCATCCAGAATGAGCTTTTGAAAAGTGCAGAACTGACAGGAAACTGGGAACGCAAGCTCCGACTCATTGAAAAAGGTGAATATGCCATGGAAACCTTCAAGCAGGAATTGATAGAGATGGTAGTAGCCCTGACACAGGAGGTTAAAAGCAACAACCGGGGCATGATCACAATTGCCCAGGAAACGTTGGTTACAGAAGACGAAAAGTCAAAAAAAATCAGCAAACCCAAAGCGCCGAAAGAACCCAAAGAAGATATTGCCATGGACACCCTTAAATGCCCTAAATGCAAGGAGCATTTGCTAAAAAAGGGCAAAACTGCATACGGATGCAGCAACTTTCAGGTCTGTGGTTTTAAGATTCCATTTGATATCATGGGCAAAACCATCACCGACCGGCAGGTTTACGACCTGTTGAGTAAAGGCAAAACGACAAAGATCAAAGGACTTGTAATGCCCGGGAATCCCGAACCTTTCGACGGCAGGCTGGTGATGAACGGAGCCTTTAATATCGAGGTGGGCTAGACAGGAACAGGTTCAACAAACCCGCTGGGCGATCAGATGGACCTCGCCTGGCCTTTATACGCTCCGGGCGTAAGGCCGACGACCTTTTTAAATATCCTGGAAAAATAGCTCAAACTGTCGAATCCACATTCGACCGCAATTTCCGTAAGCGAATACCCGGTGGTGAGCATCAGAAACTGCGCGTGTTCCAACCGCTTGTATTGAACAAAATGTAACGGACGCATGCCGGTATGCTCCCGAAAAATCCGGGAAAGGTAGTCGGGGTTTAAATTCATTTCATTCGCCAGCCCGGCTACGGTAATATTTTCCGAAATGTGAGCCTGTATATAAAGTATCGTCTTCAAAACGGCCAAGGGGACTGGCCGCTGCTCGCCTTGTTTAAAAATCTCATCAGTCAAAAAACGGGATAACAGCCTGAGAACGATCCCCTTTGTTTCTACGTATGCTGCCAGAGACAAAAGCCTGTTATGCTCCTTGAACTGCTGTATAACAGGCGTCTGCTGATAATCCCTGGGGTTATGCTGAGGCAGCCCACGATCGGGATTCAAAGTTAATAAGCGAAGGATCATGTCAAAGTCTCCATGTTGAACCGGCGCTTGCAGCACCCTTCTATTCGTAGCAAAAAGGGAATTTCCATCAGCCGACGCCTCAATAAACTGGACGTAATACTGAATCATGCTATCCTCGCACGAATAACTACACATGGTATAACTCGGAACCAGGTATAGAAATCCCGGCTTCATCAACGTGGCACCCAAGGAATCAGTAAGCACTCCTTCCCCGTCTTTGATAAGATAGAGACGAAAAAACGGACTGACAATATTCTGATAATTCCAACTTTTGTTCAATCGAACACAGTCCACGTTTAAAAGTTCAAAGCTCGATTTTAAGGCTCCATCTATCATCCTGAATCAATTTTTCTATTTTCAAACCTACAAAAAATATCTCAAAAGTCGGATATGTACAAATACGATCCATGTTTGTACAATATGGATAAATTATTTCATTATATTTTTGTACAAATCAATCTGACCGGCAATGAATCGCCTTTTGTTTTTATTATTAATCCCCTTTTTAGGAATCCTAAATGCCTGCTCTCCTGACCTACCAGAAGACGTGGAGCTCGCATACGATCAGTTGCCCGACAAACTGGATTACAATGAACATGTGAAACCCATCTTATCCGACAAGTGTTTTGCCTGCCATGGCCCGGATCAGGCCAAACAAAAGGCAAGTTTAAGGCTGGATATGGCCGAAATGGCCTTTGCGTCTTTGAAAGAGAATCCTGGAAAAGTTGCGATAGATCCGGGCAACCTCGCCGGCAGTGAATTTTTTCACCGCATCATGTCATCAGACCCGGATTATATGATGCCAACGCCAAAATCGCACCTGTCGCTCACGGCAACAGAAAAGGCTGTTTTGGTTAAGTGGATCAAGGACGGTGCCGAATACAAACCGCACTGGGCATTTGTAAAACCTGAAAAAGCGGATTTACCCGATGTAGAGAACGAGGAATGGATAAAAAATCCGATAGATCAGTTTATTCTGGCAAAACTTGAACAGGAAAAACTTTCCCCTTCCCAGCCTGCAAACAAAGAACTGTTGCTCAGGCGACTCTCGCTGGACCTTACTGGCCTGCCACCCACACTTCCTGAAATTGATGCATTTCTTAAAGACAAATCTGAGAATGCTTATGAAAAGCAGGTAAACCGCCTGCTGAACTCTCCCCACTACGGGGAAAAAATGGCTGTTGACTGGCTGGATCTTGCGCGGTTTTCTGATACCCATGGCTATTCCACAGATGCATCAAGGGATATGTCGCCATACCGCGACTGGGTTATTACTGCCTTCAATAAAAACCAGCCTTACGACCAGTTTATTCACTGGCAGCTTGCTGGCGATATGATGCCAAAGCCCAGCCGGGACATGATCGTCGCCACAGCATTTAACCGGAACCACCAGCAAAATGGTGAAGGAGGAGTCGTTGAAGAAGAGTTCCAGACCGAATACGTGGTGGACCGGACCAATACATTTGGAGACGCCATGCTGGGACTTTCGGTAGGTTGCGCCAAGTGCCACGACCACAAGTACGACCCCATCACCCAGAAAAATTATTACGAACTTTTCAGCTTCTTTAACAATGTAAAAGAGGCTGGCCAGATTTCGCACAACCCCAATGACATACCCACACCTACCATGATGTTGCCGACCGAACAGGAGGAAAAAATCATTGGGTTTATCAATTCACAGGTTGTAGAAAAAGAAAGGCAATGGAATGGTGCCCGGAAGGCAGCTAACCCCCAATTCGAAAAATGGCTCGCTGCCGATAAACACAAAACACTAAGGACCGAAAAACTTCCAAAAACGGGTTTACAGGCCCTTTATACATTTGATCAGGGGAATTTGAAAAACAGCGTCAATCCAAAGCAGGTTGCCGTGATGAACCGTGATTTCTCAAGCCCCGCCGGAGAACCCGTATTTGAAACCAGGGGCTCAGGAAAGTCGGTGTACATGGATGGTGACGTATTTATTAACCTGACCCCCGTCGGAGATTTCCGTAAATCTCAGCCCTTCTCCATAGGAATGTGGGTGCTCATTCCAAAAGCAATGAAAGAAGGCGTCATATTCCACAAGGCTACTGCAGAGCGGTTATATAATTTCAAAGGTTATCATTTATACCTGAAAGACAACAAACTCGAACTGAGCATGGCCCACACCGCTCCGTCGAACGCGATTACTAAAATTTCAGATCAAAACGTACCAAGGGATAAATGGATTCATCTCATGGCCACCTATGACGGATCAGCCAAAGCAAAAGGCTTTAAACTGTATCTGGACGGAAACGAAATGGCCATGGAAACAACCATGGACCAGCTTACAAAAGATATTTTGTCCGGGGTGGGATTACAGATTGGCGCCTGGGGTCGTGGATGGGGATTGAAAGATGGGAAGGTTGACGAAATTGTCGTTTACGACCGTGAAGTGACGCCCTTTGAAGCAGGGGTTGTAGCCGGGAAAAGTAGCTGGAGCATGATTGCAAATAAAGCCTCAGCAACGCTTTCAGCCCAGGAAAAAGAAATATTAAGACAATATTATATCGCCGCCGTTGACCAGGCCTCAATCAGTGCCCTCAAAGAATTAACAGATTTCCGCACAACCCTGGCCGATTCAACAGAAAAAATAAGGGAAGTAATGGTGATGCAGGAAATGCCCAAACGCAAAAAAGCCCATATTTTACTTCGTGGTAATTACGATGCGTTTGGTGCAGAAGTGTTTCCTAATACGCCTGAGTCGGTGTTGCCGTTTGCAAAAAAATTCCCGCGAAACCGTTATGGCCTTGCATTGTGGCTGACCGACGAGGAAAATCCGCTTACCAGCCGGGTGGCTGTCAATCGTTTCTGGCAGAACTTTTTTGGGACCGGCCTGGTGAAAACAACGGAGGATTTTGGAAATCAGGGCGAAATGCCAAGCCATCCGCAACTGCTAGACTGGATGGCTGTAACCTTTCGGGAATCGGGTTGGGATGTGAAAAAATTATGCAAACTGATTGTCATGTCGGCTGCTTACCAACAGGATTCGCGAGCTACCAGGGAATCGCGTGAGAAAGACCCGGAAAACCGCTTGTTGGCACATGGGCCGGCCAACAGGATGACCGCAGAAATGATCCGGGACAATGCCCTGATGGCCAGCGGATTGATCAACACAAAAATTGGAGGACAAAGCATAAAACCTTACCAGCCCGATGGCTTGTGGGAAATCAACAGCAAAAAATACACCCAGGACTCTGGTGATGTAGTCTACCGGCGGAGCCTTTACATTTTTGCAAAAAGGAGCGTCCCCAATCCGACCATCAATACATTCGACGCTACATCCAGAAGTTTCTGTGTTGTCCGCCGGCAAAAAACAAATACCCCTTTGCAGGCTTTGGTGACGCTGAACGATCCAACTTTCACCGAAGCTGCCAAAGTAATGGGTGAGCAGATCACCAAACTGAATGGTGACCGTAAGGCGATTACCATGGCCTATCGAAAACTCACCGGACGGACGCCCACAGCTAAGGAAATCAGTCTTCTGATGAGCTTACAAAACGTACAACACAAGAAATTCAAAGACCATCCCGAAAAAACGAAAGGCTGGCTCCAACAGGGCCAGTATATTATAGATAGCAAACTGGATCCTGCTTCCGTTGCTGCCAACAGCGTGGTCGCCAGCGCAATACTAAACTCTGACGCAACTTTAACCAAAAGATAAACCATGTGCCAAAACCATGATGATGAGTTCCGGATGCGCACACCTGAGTTTGATGCCATTCACAGGAAACTCGACCGCCGCCACTTTTTAACCAAAACATCCCTTGGACTGGGTGCTTTGGCAATGGGTAGCCTATTTGGAGCAAAGGCGCTTTTCGGCGCATCGTCAAACCCTGCCCCCGCTGCAGGAGGCGACATGGAGCAGGAAATCCTGCGGGCTCTACCCCATATTGCCCCTAAGGCGAAGCGGGTTATATATCTTTTTATGGCAGGCGGCCCCTCTCAGTTCGAAACCTTTGATTACAAACCTAAACTGTACGATCTGGCCGGGCAAAACCTGCCCGATTCTGTAAGAAAGGGACAGAGGCTTACCGGGATGAGTTCCAGCCAAAGTGCCTTGCCGATGGTGCCGTCGATTTACAAATTTAACCAGCACGGTAAAAGCAAAACGTGGATAAGTGAGTTGCTGCCTCATACAGCGCAGGTGGTGGATGATCTTTGCATTATCAAATCCATTCACTCAGAAGCCATTAACCATGACCCGGCCATCACATTTTTCCAAACGGGCAACCAGCTTCCCGGTCGCCCTTCGATAGGCTCCTGGGTCAGTTACGGGCTTGGCTCCGACAATCAGAACCTGCCCACTTTTATCGTTTTGGTATCTAAAAATGCGCAAAAAGACCAGCCGCTTTATGCACGCTTGTGGGGAAATGGCTTTTTAGCGTCAAAACATCAGGGTGTACAATTCCGCTCGGGAAAAGACCCGGTTCTATACCTCAATAACCCCGAAGGATACGATGGGGCAGATCGAAAGGAAATGCTTGATTACCTGTCGAAGCTCAACCATTTGCAAAACGAGTCTTTCGGAGACCCGGAAGTAGAGAACCGCATTGCCCAATACGAAATGGCCTACCGGATGCAGACCTCCGTTCCGGAAGTAATGGACACCTCGGACGAACCCGACGAAGTTTTTGACTTATACGGGCCCGACAGCCGGGATTCGGGGAGCTATGCTGCCAATTGTATTCTGGCCCGGAAGCTACTCGAAAAGGACGTAAAGTTTGTTCAGCTTTATCACCAGGGATGGGATCAGCATGGGGGATTACCAAAAGGCATAGCCAATCAATGCAAACAAACCGATCAGGCCACCGGCGCACTCATCATGGATCTGAAACGCCGGGGCATGCTGGACGATACGCTGGTCATCTGGGGCGGTGAATTTGGCAGGACGGTTTATTCGCAGGGAAAATTAACTGCGGACAACTATGGCAGAGATCACCACCCTCGTTGCTTTACCATGTGGATGGCCGGAGCCGGTGTAAAGCCTGGAATCAGCTATGGCGAAACGGACGACTTCAGTTACAACATTGTGAAAGATCCGGTTCATGTGCATGACTTCCAGGCGACCCTAATGCACCTGATGGGTGTGGATCACGAAAAGCTCACCTACAAATTTCAGGGCAGGAGGTTCCGACTTACGGATGTGCACGGAAATATTGTGAAAGATATCCTTGCTTGATGTGGTATTTAAAATGAACCACCCAAGATCTATTGATGTGCCATTTAAATAAACCACCCTATGCGGGCCACCCTATGCGGGCCACCCTATGCGGGCCACCCTATGCGGGCCACCCTATGCGGGCCACCTAAGTTACCTAAGAGCACCTTAGGTTAACTTAGGTCCCTTAGGTGGTTTAAAAGATGTTGGCAGCGCTACGTGGTTATCACCAGTTTCTGAGCCATTTTTTGTGCTTTTAAAGCCAGCTCTGTAGCCAGGAAACAATGCGCCTGCGTCATGGCTGTTTCGGTGCGGTTGATCACATCATCCACCAGTTGTTTACCATAAGTCAGCTCTACTTTGCTGCAATCAACGTACTGCGTTTCTTTATTGTTGACCAAAAATAAATGGTTTCCGCCGTCCCGGCCACCAATATCTACATTTTTGCGAATCTCGATAAAACCTTCGGTTCCAAGCACCGTGAGCCGCCCGTCGCCCCAGCTTTTCAGACCATCAGGGGTAAACCAGTCCACGCGAATATAACCGGCACCACCATCGCCTTTTAACATCGTATCGCCGAAGTCTTCAAATTGCGGGTATTTCTGGTGGTTGATGTTACCGACCTGCGAGGCAACAATTTCTGCCTTGGTGGAATTAGTGAAAAACAAAAACTGATCAAACTGGTGAGAAGCAATGTCGCAAATGATCCCGCCGAAGCGTTTTTTGTCAAAAAACCATGGCGCCCTGCTATTTTCTGAAATCCTATGCGGCCCGAGTCCGATCGTTTGTACTACCTTCCCGATGGCCCCGCTCCGCACCAGCTCACCAGCTTTGATGGTCGCGCGGTTTTCGAGCCTTTCGCTGTACATAATCGAATAGATGCGCTTGGTTTCTTTCTGCACTTTCCGCACCTGGGCAAGTTGCTCCAGCGTTGTAATCCCCGGCTTGTCCGCCATGTAATCCTTTCCACTCTGCATCACTCTGATCCCTAGAGGCGCGCGCTCGTCGGGTATGGCTGAACTCAACACCAGGTGAATGGATTTGTCATCCAGAATTTCCTTTTCACTTTTGGCCAGTCGGGCATCGGGATAGCGTTTGGCAAAGTCCTTAACCAGATTATCCTCTTTTGCATAATAGGAAACCAGCTCACCACCACCTCGTTTCACCGCTTCCACCTGTCCGTATATGTGACCATGGTTCATTCCAATCACCGCAAATTTGATCCTGGGCGCTACGATTGGCGCTATGACATTTTCTGCCTCCGAAGGAACCTGAACGATATTTTCTGGTAAAACGGGTAACATCATCAATCCGGCTGCGGTACTCATGGAATTCTTCAAAAACTGTCGGCGGTTATCCTGTGTCTCTTTCATGTTTGCTGGTTTATTCTATATGGTTACAGTGGACAATTCCTGTCCACTGTCAATAGTGATAAAGACATTGTTATTCGTTTTTCTCCCCTACAAGTCCGGGATTTATTGAAGATTGCAGGAAAAGGTTGTGGAGATGATGGGAAAATATCTCAATTTTGATATTTCCAAGAATCAGCCGTTTTCATCGTTTTAGCGAAAAGAGTATGCCTTCAAACAAAGCCCTTCTGGTCATTGACATGCAAAAGGGTTCATTTACAGAAAAAACGCCCCGATATAATACCCCTGGAATTATAACGATTATCAACACGCTTACTGAGGCATTCAGAACAAATTCATATCCTGTAATATTCATCCAGCATGACGGGAGTGCTATGAATGAATACATTCCTGATACCGAGGAATGGGAAATTCTGGATGATTTAAATGTATGCAGTGGCGATATTTTAATCAATAAATATGCTAATGATGTGTTCTATCGCTCTAAGCTGGAAACAGTGTTGGAAAACTTCAACATAACTGAAGTATTTATTACCGGTTGTGCAACAGACTTTTGTATAGAATCCACAATCCAGTCTGCTCTAACAAAAGATTACAACATAACCGTCGTCGAAGATGGGCATACAACAGGTGAACGACCGAAATTGAAAGCGATTCAGGTGATAGATCACTATAATTGGGTTTGGCAAAATATGATCCCCACCAAAGGAAAAATTCGGGTTATACCTCATGAGCAAGTCCTTGACGGGATGATGATTTCCTGACACCAATTATCGCAGCCTAAGTTTGTTTCCCATCAGTGTTTGTTACCAATGGCAACCCCAAATGTGAGCCGGGAATCGTTGCGTTTTCTGGACGTTTCCACCACACTTTCATAAAAATTCTCAAAACTGGTCCTTAACGTGACATATTTGTTTAAAGGCAGCTCGACAGATACAATCGTATTCCACCGTAGATTACACATGTCGCTCAGGGAAGGCTGCATGAATGTGATGTGATTCAACCTTATTTTATCCTGTAAAAAAGCGTGTTTACCCTTCACCCTGAATGAATTACGGGCTGTGGTAACGGTTGCCTTTTCCCGGAAATTGGTCGATTCGTAGACAATCGCATTGGTGAGCGTGAGATTATTTGTTTTGGTGTTCAATACTCTGAACCCCAAACCAGCGCCCGCCATTTTACGCAGATCAATTCGCCTGAGATTACTATTTTCCAATATACCGAGTCCAAACAGGTACGTACGGCGCTTTTTGAAAACATCCACAAATAGGTCGCCATAGCTATCGCGCTCAGCCAGGATTCCATTTTGCTTCCCATAGGTAAATCTTGGATTTGTAACGATGGATATGACTGGCCCAGTGAACAACAGTTCCGCCCGCAACACCATGACCGTCCGGTTGACATTCCCGCGCGCAAAGTTCCCGTCACCCGTAAAACGGTATCGCGTTGTGTCGAGTAAAACAAATTTTTTCTTTTGCAGCGTGTCAGGAATCGTATCGGTTATTGTACTGGTGTTTGGTAAACGCGGTGAATCGGGTTGAATCTGCTGAGCAGTTGCCTCAGCCCAAATGACTATACAAAATAGTAAAACGAAGTTAACAGTCAGTGGGTTTAAGCTTTTTTTCATAAACATTTTTTTCAGTAAACCAGACAAGAAACGGCTCCCGGAAAGCCATTCACGGCAAGCAAATATGCCTGCTTACTACATTTTCCCCCAACACCTTCATCATGTCACTTACAGATTACCTGATCACATTTGACGAATTGCGTTACTGTTACAACGTATTTGAACATAATCTTTCTTATTTTACTGTATGAAAAAATATGTCATTATTTTGACTGCGTTACTCTTTGTCTGCAAAACTTCCATGCCGGTCCAAAGTGTGCCCAAAGTGCAGCACATTACTGTGAATGGAAAACTGCTGGCTCTCTGTTTCAGCAACAGGCTGCCGAATACCGCGCCGCCCAATAAGATTCCATCATCCAAAAGGCACTAAAAAGTTACTAAGGAGCCAATCCAAATATGCACCAATTTATTTTAGAGAATTTTCAGGTTACCGAACTTACGACCACCGTCATTTTACGGCATAGTCCTGAAATTGCAGATACACACCAACGTGGCTATTTTGATATTCAGCCACAATCCATTGAGCTGAATTATGCCGCGTTTATTCTCGCCACAGGACAGACTGAATCCAGATCTGTACTTGTCGAACAGAACTACCATACTTTAAAATTATCATGTGGCTGTAACGGAGTTAAAAACAGACTATGCGATCATCAGATCCAGGTACTTCACAATCTCATGAATCGAAAAGAGCTGAGATTGTTCTTTGACAAAAACCTTCGTTATGAGCGAATAAGGCAGGCCGCGAAAGACTTTGGCCTGGAAAACGAAAGCGATCCTGATGCCTATTTTGTTCTGAATTATATCAACAAGGAGGTACAGATCAAACCTAAACTTAAGGAACTTGTGATTGCCTAGTATAGGTTGCCTTCAGTTTAAAATTATGAATAAAGTTTAAAATTGAATTATACATTGATCTGGATTGTGATTTTTAGATTCTGATGCAGTCCAGATTTTGAGTTTAGGCCTTTCAGAGTCTTTACGTTCTTTGATTTTTTGTTCAAACGCGATCGGTGTAGCACCGTCTAGGGCTGAATGCGGTTTTTGGTTGTTATAAGTCTCAACAGCTCGTTTAACTTCTGTTTTTAGCATTTGAAAGCTTGTAATATTCCAATGAATCAGATACTGATTTTTGATGGTTCCGTTGACCCGTTCTATATGCGCGTTTTCATAGACAATGTTGCACATGCTGATACGAATTTTGTGCTCTTTCAGTAGATCAGTGTAGACGTCGCTGATGTATTGTCCCCCCCGATCCGAGTGGTGTATCAGTTTGTGCTCATAGCTGTGTAAACCCCTTATAGTCAGAGCCATTTTCAGAGCGGCGACATTGTTTGCAGCTCTCATGTTATCTGCAACAGAATAACCGACAATCAATCTGGAATACACATCCATGATTAAAACAATATAACAGTCTTTATTGTCGACTTTAAAGTACGTTAAATCGCTAGTCCACAGTTGATTAATATTATCAAGCTCTTTATCTACCAGCAGGTTCTGGTAACGGCTGTATGGACTGGAAAAGGTTGTTCGGGTTTTGTTCCGAAACACTTTCACCCTGAATCCATAGTAAATGCCGATACTGATGAAAGCATCTCTGCCAATACCTTCGGGCTGACAAAGTTCATAGATAGTTCGAATACCCATAGCTGGGTGAATCTCGCGTACCTGCATGATCAGCCCTAATACCAGCTCTTCCTGGTTTTGCCAGTGAATCTCTCGCTGCAAGGACTTATAGTGCCCTTGCTTACTGATCTGGCAATGAGTATACAAGCCGCTCATCGAATACATGTGGTTACTTAAATTCATACGAAAGTGCTCTAAGGTCCAGGATTGAAACTTTTTTTTAGATCGACATCCAGTTCCTTAGAGGCGATCTCAATGAGCTTATCCTGATAATCGATAATCATTTGTTTTTGACCAATTGCACGTTCCAATTCAGCAATTTTACCCTGCAACTCAACAAGTTTAACAGCTTCGCTATCTTTTTGTACAACCATGATAGTTCCCTTTTTGTGATCAGGAGAATATTTATAAATCCATTTGTATACGGTATTCTGGCTTACTGACCACAATTTAGAAAAAGACAGAATGCTGATCTCACCAGCCGAAATTTGCGCTACCTTTTCGCGTTTGAACTCTTCACTAAACACACGATATGGACGAATATTCAGTTTTGTACTTTTTTTAGTTTTTAATTTCGAATTGCTCATGTTAAAATTACCGTTTAAGGGCAACCTATGTTAGGCAATCACAACTTTTACCTGTTAACCATTCTACCGTTACCTATCTTCAGGAAAATTTACTACCCAAAACGGATGCCTCTGTCCCCCTCCAACAAGAGCCCGACAAGGCACTCAAAAGAATTGTGGTGATAGGTCAGCACAAATACTATGACCACTTTTATATTGAACTTCTGGAAGCATCACAAACAAAGGACGGGAAGATAAAAAATCCGTTAACAACCATTAATCCGCTGGATTTTATCTGGACCATCGACAGCCCGGAACAGTTGAAATTTTACAGCGCAGTTTCGAAGTTTCAGAACAATTACCGCAGCAAAGCCGATTCGGACATTGATGGTATCAGAGCCATTTGTAAAAATCCTGAGTCACTGGATTTTTATTATCATAACCTAAATATTTCGGAAAACCGAAACGCAGCCTCGCTGGTACCGATTAAGCTGCATAAGTCAAGTATAGAGCTAAGCCTGGCCGTTGACCATCTGACCGATTTCTATGAAATTTACGGGCATCTCATGCTGGATGGACGCCCTTTTAATATCGAAAAACTGAAAGTCAGTTATGATTTTTTCGTCCTGAATGGCGACGTCATGCATTTCGTTGATGACCTGGATATACTTCGTGCCATTGATTTTTTCAAAAAAAATAACAACCGGATCCTGATTCACCAAACGAAATACGAGGAATTCAGACTGGATATTCTTTCCAAACTGGAGAGAAAGGTACGCATCGTATATTCTTATCTCAAACCAGCTACTAAAGTACAGCTTGCCGAAACAGGTTTTGACCAGGAAATACGGAAAATTATTTACCTCGTGGATTCAGGTAATTACGTATCCATCACACCCGTGATGAAGTATGGAGAAGTGGAAGTCCCCATCTTTTCACAGAGCCAGATTCACGCCGCAGACAGCAAAGGGAATCCTTTTACTGTAACCCGCGACAATGATGCGGAGACCCGTTTTACAACCGAGCTGGTCAGAAAACATCCTGATTTTCAGGAACAACTGGGGTCGCAAAGCTTTTATCTGCACAAAAAGAGCTTTCTGGACGACGATTGGTTCCTGGACACCTTCGAGGACTGGCGCAACCAGGGCATCGTTATCATGGGATTCAATAAGCTCACCAGCAACAAGTTGAATGTACACAAGGCAAACATATCTGTCAATGTGGTAAGTGGGATAAACTGGTTTAATACCACCCTGAATGTAAAATTTGGCAAGCAGAAAGCGACGCTCAAAAACCTTCATAAGGCTGTGAGAAACAAAACCAGATTTGTTCAGCTCGACGACGGAACTACCGGCATTCTGCCCAAAGAATGGATCACAAAATTTGCCAAATACTTTGAGGCGGGGGAAATTCTGGAAGACCAGATCCTGACAGCTAAAATCAATTTTTCCAGTATTGCACAACTTTATGAAAATGAAGTTTTGTCGCAGGAAGTGCAGGCAGAGCTCGCCAACTACGCTGAAAAATTTGCGGGTTTTGATTCCATCCAACCTGTTGCAGTACCGGAAGGGCTGAAAACGACCTTGCGGGACTATCAGCTGAAAGGTCTGTATTGGCTTAATTTTCTTGACGAATTTGGTTTTGGAGGCTGCCTTGCCGACGATATGGGCTTAGGGAAAACGATCCAGATTATCGCCTTCATACTGTCTCAACGAAATAAAAGACATCAGAACACTAACCTGGTGGTGGTACCCACTTCATTGATATTTAACTGGCAGGCGGAAGTGGAAAAATTCGCGCCCTCCATTAAAATTCTCACCATTTACGGCTCCGCCAGAGCAAAAGAAATTACGACTTTTGATGACTACGAGATGATACTTACCTCCTACGGAACGCTGCTCGGGGATGTGAATTTCCTGAAAAATTATCATTTCAATTACATATTCCTTGACGAATCGCAGGCGATCAAAAACCCCGAATCACAGCGTTACAAAGCAGCCCGGCTACTTAAATCGCGAAACAAAATTGTACTGACGGGTACTCCGGTGGAGAACAATACATTTGATATTTACGGGCAGCTTTCCTTTGCATGTCCGGGCTTGCTGGGCAATAAGATTCATTTCAAAAATCATTTTTCCATCCCGATTGACCAGTTCCATGACACCCAAAGGGCTAGTGAGTTACAAAAGAAAATAAATCCTTTCATATTAAGAAGAACCAAGCGACAGGTAGCCACAGAGCTTCCGGATAAGACAGAAATGGTGCTCTACTGCGAGATGGGCGAAGAGCAGCGCAGGGTTTACAACGCCTACGAACAGGAGTTCAGGCTTTTTCTGGATACCAAAAACGAAGGAGATATCGCCAGGGTGCAAATGCATGTGTTGCAAGGGCTTACGAAATTACGACAAATATGTAATTCACCAGCACTGCTCAACGACCATGAATACTACGGCGATGCATCGGCCAAAATTGATGTGCTGATGGAACAGATTGAAGGCAAATCATCCCAGCATAAAATCTTGGTATTTTCGCAGTTTGTCACGATGCTGGACCTGATCAAAAAAGAATTGGAAACAAGGAAAATCTCATTTGAATACCTGACCGGACAAACCCGCAACCGACAGGTACACGTGGATAATTTTCAAAACAATCCCGAAGTTCGCGTATTCCTGATCAGCCTCAAAGCGGGCGGAACCGGACTTAACCTCACCGAAGCGGACTACGTGTACCTGGTGGACCCCTGGTGGAATCCGGCTGTGGAAAACCAGGCGATTGACCGTAGTTACAGAATAGGACAAAAGAAAAATGTGATTGCCGTGAGGCTGATCTGTCCCGACACGATTGAGGATAAAATACTCAACTTACAGGAATCAAAAAAAGACCTCGCCGACGGACTGGTGAAAACAGATGTTTCCATACTTAAATCACTGACAAAGAGTGATTTGCTTAATCTGGTGGGATAAATAAAAAGAAAGTAAGGCAGCGGCCCCAAACCAATGCATTGGATCAAAACTATACCATGCTACAAACAAAAAGAAACCGTCACTGCGGATAATAGGCTAATCTCATTGTTTTTAATTTAGCCCCTGAAAGTAAAATAATATTTGACACCTGGCACGTTACATGTTACATTTGTGTTATGATCATAAGCTTCAGACACAAAGGCTTACAACTTTACGCAACCAAGGGCGACTGCTCAAAGTTACAACAAAAGCATATTCCTAGAATAAAGCTGATTTTAACCCGTTTAGATGCGGCAAATGCACCCGATAAAATGAACCAAGTAGGGTATTATTTTCACGCTCTGAAAGGGGATTTGAAAGGGTTTTATTCGGTCAGAGTATCGGGAAACTGGCGCATTATCTTTCGTTTTGTTGGAGAGAACGCCGTAGATGTTGATTATGTAGACTATCATTAAATAGAAGGTATTATTATGGCTTTATTTGATCCAGCCCATGCGGGCGAACTTATCCGAGAAACTCTTGACGGAATCTATGAGGAAACAGGAAAAAAACTCACCGTTGAGCAGGTTGCCTCAGTACTGGGGACAACCCGTAAAACGCTGTCTGCGATTATCAATGGAAAATCTGCGGTGTCGCCTGAAATGGCAATCCGCTTGGGTGCGGCATTCCCTAACACGGATGCCGAGTTTTGGTTAGCCGTACAGAAAAATTATGATCTTGCTCAGGCGAGAAAGCGCGTAGATGCGTCTAAAATTCATGCAATATGGCAGCCAAAGGTGTTGCAGCCGGCTTAGGGAGGAAGACATGTTAAAAAGAGGACTTGCACCAACACACCCCGGTGAAATTTTGCGGGAGGATTATATTAAAGAACGTGGCTTAACAGTTACGCAGGTTGCAAAAGGATTGGGCGTTGCCCGTGAAAACCTATCTGCCATCGTTAATGGCCGCGCTGGCATTAGCCCGGAAATGGCAGTAAAGCTATCGGAAGCGTTCGGAAACTCAACCCAATTCTGGGTAAACCTTCAAAAAAATTATGAGGTTTGGCACGCAGAAAAAAAAGTTAACCGAGCAGAAATTCAACATTTTGCAGGGAGCGGGTTACAGCCTGTTTAGCTAGGATCCTGATTTTCCTGCTTCAATCCTTTGGCTTAACTTTCGGCAAGCCAAAAGCTCCACAAACGCAGAGAAGTCAACTTTCAAAAAGTTGACTTCTCTAACCCATCCAGTGGACCGGATTCTTTAACTCCCTTAACTTCTCTACTTCCTTTAACTACTCGTTAATCAATCACCCTGAACAACCTGCTCCACCGGATTTTTCCAAAGAAGCTGGTAGGATTGGGGTCGATGGACATCCACACAAACACGGCCTTTCCTACAATGTGGTCCATTGGTACAAAACCCCAGTAACGGGAATCTGCTGAGTTGTGGCGATTATCACCCATCATGAAGTAATAGTCCTGCTTGAAAGTGTAGCTTGTAATTGCTTTGCCTGCGATTTTAATGGCTGTTTCTTCCACTACAACATCTTCATTTCCTTCATAATCATGAATCACAGCACCATACATGGCCACGTTCTCGGGCGTCAGGTTCACGGTTACACCCTTTTTAGGTACCGTTACCGGACCGTAGTTGTCGCGGTTCCACTTGAACAGATCTGATTTGGGAAACAAACCCGGCTCGCTGATGTCTTTTGACGCCTTTACGAGTGTGATACTTTTAATGAAATCGTATTCCTTAAGTTTCTTGGTGATATCAGCCGTTGTTTTAACCAGATACCCCTGCTGATCGTTTCCAGGAATGGTATCGTTGAAAGTTTCGGTGTAGGCCGAATAGTCGGAAATGTCATTGTTCAGAAAAATCTTATCCTCATTGACACTGGTTGTGGTGGCTACGAAATATTCATCTTCCATTCTCGGAGGATTTGGCACGGCAACTCCGTTGGCAAAAACCTGCAAATCGCGCACCTCAATTTTATCCCCCGGCAACCCCATACATCTTTTAATGTAGTTGGTTTTCAGATCAACCGGATGTTGCAGCTCTGGAGGGTAATTGAATACAACCACGTCTCCCCTATGCACCTCGCTGAAGCCGGGAAGCCGGAACTGAGGCAACTGAACGGCATCGGTGTAAGAAGGAATATTGGTACCCCAAATAGTTTGATGCGTCAACGGCACCTGCAGAGGTGTTTTGGGTGTTCTGGTACCGTAATGAAGCTTGCTAACAAAAAGAAAATCTCCCACCAGAAGGCTGTTTTCCATGGAAGGCGTAGGAATGGTGAATGCCTCAAAAAACAGCCATCGAATCAAAGTGGCAGCTACAACGGCAAACAATATGGAATCAAACCACTCGCGTATCGCTGATTTCTTTTTTGAAGTCGAAGGGGTATCAGAAATTGTACTCTTATCAAATGCCATGTTATTAGGGAAAATTTGTTAAAACGTTGCAAAATTCAATTTTGAATGACCGGGTCGCGGGCGACGAATGATATAATGATCGAATGCTCCGTTGATTCTTCATTCTTCATTCTCCATTCTTAATTCTTCATTCCAGGTGGCTCAAAAGATCATTCATACCAAACACACCATGCTTACCATAGAGCCATTCGGCGGACACCACTGCGCCCAAGGCAAATCCCTGTCGGCTATGCGCCGTGTGTACGATTTCGATTGTATCTACATCTGAATCGTAACGCATGATATGTGTTCCGGGTACCTCGCCTTCTCTTTCGGCAGTGATGGACAAATAACCAGCGCCACCTTCCGGGGCGAGTTTCCAATCCTGCAGGTCATGCATTTCACTGACGACGTCTTCTGCCAGTGTGATGGCAGTTCCACTCGGTGCATCCAGCTTATGGATATGATGTATTTCCGTCATACTCGGCTTGTAACCTTGCCCGTTCATAAGCTTTGCAAGCTGCTTGCTTAGCTTGAAAAAAAGATTCACCCCGATGCTGTAATTGGAAGCATAAAAGAAGGCTCCATTCGTTTCCTGGCAAAGCAATTCAATCTCAGGACGATAATCCAGCCATCCTGTGGTTCCGCTTACCACAGGCCACTCTCTTTTGAGACAGTAGGTAATGTTGTGAAAAGCAGCTTCCGGAGCGCTAAATTCAATGGCTACATCCACATCATCGTCTGCCAGCTGATCGAGGTCGGCACGGTTGTTAATATCGATCCTGCCTGAAATGGTATGGCCTCTTCCTATGGCAATCTGTTCAATTGTCTTGCCCATTTTTCCATAGCCGAGTAATAATATTTTCATTTTTAAGCTTATAGGTTTTAGCGATTGGCAGTTAGCAATGGACGCCCAAATGGCACTTTGTTAGCTACTTTTGATACTTTTATTTCAGTTAATTATCTTTATTTCTCATTTACCTTTCAACATCTTACCTCTATTTCAAATTAAAAACCAGGCGAACCTGGGCCGTTGGTTGGCGCACCATGGGTTGAATCACCTTTGGTTCAATCCGCATGGATATATCCTCTGATAAATCAAATGTTTTTAAGTGTGCAGCAACATTGGCTTCTATGATCGACACCGTGTAGATCAAGCCCGTGGCAATGATAGACAGGCCTTTGTATCGTCGGTAGCTGTTTTTAACACGCCTCATCTGGTCTATCGTAAGCCGCAAAGAATCATTTCGCTGGCTCTCCCCCCCCTGTAAAATTCCCGATCTGTACTTAACAGGTTGTTTACCGTCTGCGGTTGCCGGCAAAAGTTTATAATCTGGGGCATCTCCGTAAAACTTTCGATAACCCTCTACAAAATCCTTGTAACGTGTGTTCCAATATATCGCTGTCCAGGTACCTCCTGCCATGGCTGCATACACGAGGCCCACTTTCCAGTAGTCACGGTTGTAAATCTGTCCGCCTCCCGGGATCAACGCCAGCCTGGTAGCCAGACGCGGATTGGGCATAAATTTCTGGCCTTTCCCTATGTTCAGTATGGAATCTCCGGCGGCAATCAAAACGCTATCCGATACCATTACCGACACGCCATTTTTCGCAGAACTATCTTTTATCATGATCCTCTGCCCTATCCCCTCATTTGCCAACAAAAGGAAAATCCCTAACCACAGCCAATTTTTCAACCCTTCTGATTAAATTTCAATGTTTCCAGAATCTTTTTCAATTCGTCCTGAGATGTAAACGGGATTTTTATTTCTCCCTTATGTTCATCGCTGCTTTTCACCGATACCTTGGCGCCAAAAAACGAAGACAACTGAAACTGTAGGGACTTGATTTCCTGGTTAATGGTTGGTTGTTTTTTGGGTTCAAGGGACAAATTACTCATCATGCCCAGCTTCCGCACTTCTTCTTCAACCTTACGCACCGACCAGCCTTCTTCAATGATTTTATTAAATATTTTGAGCTGGCTTTGATCACTGTTGATCGTAATAATCGCACGCGCGTGGCCCATGCTGATCTGATTGTCGCGCAGGGCCGCCTGGATCACCGGAGGCAGCTTCAATAGTCGTATATAATTATTTACCGTTGTACGGTTTTTACCAACCCTGATTCCCAGTTCCTCTTGTTTGAGATTACATTCCAGAATCAGCCGCTGGTAACTCAGTGCAATTTCTATTGAGTTCAGGTTTTCACGCTGAATATTTTCGATCAGTGCCATTTCCAGCATTTGCTGATCATTGGCCGTACGGACATAGGCGGGAATGCGCTCCAGCCCCAATAGTTTGGACGCCTGCAAACGCCTTTCACCCGAAATAAGCTGGTAAGAATTTTCACCCAGCTGCCGCACGGTTATGGGCTGAATGATTCCCTGAACCCGGATCGAATCGGCAAGTTCCTGCAGTGCTTCCTGATCAAATCGGGTGCGCGGCTGATAGGGATTGGCTTCGATGGTGTCCAGATCAATCTCATTCATCGAGCCTACGGTGTTCGAAGCAGCAATAATTGCGCTTGCTCTGGGGGGATTCACTTTTTCTGAATCCTTCAAAAGAGCACCTAATCCTCTTCCGAGGCCGGTCATTTTTTTATTTTTATTGCTGGTGTCCATCGTGTGTTAAGATCTGTCTGAACGAGTCAGTTTACGTCCAATTGTTTGTCCGATGAAAGCAATCCATTTTTGGTGAGTATCTCACGTGCCAGGTTCAGATAGCTGATCGCCCCTTTGCTGTCCGCATCCTGCGCCATAACAGGGATCCCATAACTCGGGGCTTCACTGATGCGAACATTTCTGGGTATGATTGTATTAAACACGAGCGATTCAAAGTGGCTGGTCACCTCATTGACAACCTGATTGGAAAGTCGGAGCCGGAGGTCGTACATGGTCAAAAGTATCCCCTCTATGATCAGGTCCGTGTTTAGCCTCGATTGGATGATAGTAATCGTATTGAGCAGCTTACCCAATCCCTCCAATGCAAAATACTCGCATTGAACCGGAATGATAACCGAATCGGCGGCAGTAAGACTGTTGATCGTAATAAGGCCCAGGGATGGTGAACAATCAATAACCACGAAGTCGTATTCCTCCCGTACCTCTGCAATGGCATCTTTCATTCGGTGCTCGCGATTCTTAAGATTAATCATCTCAATTTCAGCACCAACAAGATCTATATGTGATGGCAGTAAGTAAAGGTTGGGAAATTCAGTTTCCAGAATAATATCCGCAGTCCTTGCCTCCTCTACCATGCATTCATAGATGCTATTCTGCATTTCCTGAGGGTTAAAACCTAACCCTGATGTGGAATTGGCCTGTGGGTCTGCGTCAATGATAAGCGTCCTGAATTCAAGTGCTGCCAAACTCGCAGCCAGGTTAATCGCCGTTGTAGTTTTACCTACGCCTCCTTTTTGATTTGCAATTGCAATTACTTTGCCCATGTATAATTTGAATTACCAGTGCCAAATTTCCATTATTCGGCCCAAACGACCAAAAAATGTTCCACGCAGTTTTATTTACAACAAATTAAAGCCTATCAATCAAACAGTTAAACAATATTATTATTTGATTAAAAAATGTTAAAGGCTCAAAAAGGGTAGTGTTTCACGCCCAAACCTGGGTTCCCTCGGTGCAATTCTTGCACATTTCGATCTCCGAACGCGACCTTATTAATGAAGCCCGGAAGTCGGTATATTTCTTACCCTTCCACAACTGCCTGAAAGTTTGCAATTTCATGTCCCCCAGCTTGTACTCGGCGTCCTTATCGAAACAGCAAGGAACCACCGCCCCGTCCCAGGTAATGACACAGGAGTGCCACATTTTCCAGCAATGGTCGATAAACTTGTTTTTGATGGAGTAGCGTCCGCCCTCGTGCTTTTCATATCTAGAGTACTTATCAATGGTCGGGATCAGGTCAGAACCTTGCTCGTAGTCGTAGATTTGGGCGGTTTTAAGGCCTACCTCGTCTACGCCCATCTCCAGTGCCAGTTTCTTTACATCTTCAATCTGATGCTCGTTGGGTTTCACTACCAAAAACTGAAATATTACGTGCGGCGTTGCAGACTTCAATTCCCGTTTCCATTTGATGATGTTTCTCGTACCTTCCAATACCTTTTCGAGATTGCCGCCGATGCGATATTGTTCGTAAGTATCCTGGGTGGTTCCATCTATGGAAATAATCAACCTGTCCAATCCCGACTCCACGGTCTTTCTGGCCTTTTCATCATTGAGATAATGGGCGTTGGTAGAGGTCGCCGTGTAAATGCCCTTATTGTGTGCGTAACGGACAAGTTCAAAAAATTTCGGGTGCAGATAAGGCTCCCCCTGAAAGTAAAAAATCAGATACAACAGTGTATCGGCAAGTTCATCAATTGTCTTTTTGTACAGCTTTTCCTCCATCATTCCGGTTGGCCTGGTGAAAGATCTTAATCCACTGGGACATTCCGGACAACGCAGATTGCAGGAAGTGGTAGGCTCAAAAGATATGGCAATGGGCATACCCCAATGCACCGGATTGCCCGTTGCTTTTGAATAAAAGTAACTACTCAAAATCTGAATCGCATTCCAGGCCCTCTTTGGCGTCACTTTTGACATCAGGTTCAGACCATCCTTAAAATTTTTATTCATTTCGTTAGCTCTTAGCTGATAGCTGATAGGCTATTGGCTGCGTTATCCTTACTTTATTTCTAATAACCGTGGCGAACCTCTTTGGGTCATTAGCCTGATTTAACCTTAATGCCTTGACTACTAACCAACGGAAATACCCGTTGTATACTTGATTTCAGATATCACAAAATAGCTGCTAATGTGTAACACGCTTTTGAGGGCAGAAAGTTTATGCTGGTAAAACTGGTTGTAAGCTTCACCGTCTTCTACCACTACCTTAAGCATGTAATCGAAGTTGCCGGAAACAATTGAACATTCCAGTACTTCACCCATACTGGCCACCGCGTTATTGAAGTCTTCAAAACTCTCCTTACGCTGCTTATCCAGGGTTATGTTACAGTAAACCACCAATGATTTCCCCAATTTTCGCCGGTTGAGCAGGCAAACGTACTTGTCAATAAAACCTTCTTTTTCCAACTTCCTGATCCTTTCATGTACAGGTGTGACAGAAAGATTTATCCTGCTGGCTATCTCCTTGATAGTCAACTGTGCATTTTGTTGTAGTAATTCCAGTATCTTCCGGTCTGTGAGGTCTGGGTGCATAAAGTTTTTTTTTCGTCGTTTTTCCGGTAAATGAGCCTGAAAAGAAAATAATAACACAAATATGGCCAAAAACAGTTTTCTTTTCTATCCTTCTGAATTCTTATAGAAACTTTTTCCACGACAGATTAATTTTGTCCTGTATCAGACTGACACTATCCAGCACCCTTTAAATTCTCATATTTTATGATCATTGGCGTTCCAAAAGAAATTAAGAATAACGAAAATCGGGTGGCCGTTACCCCCGCCGGTGTTACCGAATTCCTTAAACACGGGCATACCATTTATGTGCAAACTGAGGCGGGTTACGGGAGCGGATTTTCCGACGAGCTATACATTGAAGCAGGAGCCATCATTCTTCCTACCATTGAGGATGTATACGCCATCGCTGAAATGATCATTAAGGTAAAAGAGCCTATCGCCAGTGAATATCCATTGATAAAAGAAAATCAGTTACTGTTCACATACTTCCATTTTGCTTCATCTGAACCATTAACCCACGCCATGATAGATCGCAAGGCGATCTGTCTGGCGTATGAAACCGTAGAAAGGGTAGACAGAAGTCTGCCCCTTCTCATTCCAATGAGCGAAGTGGCCGGCAGGATGGCCATACAGGAAGGTGCCAAATACCTGGAAAAACCGATGGGAGGTTTTGGCATATTACTTGGAGGTGTGGCGGGCGTCAAACCAGCCAATGTGCTGGTACTGGGTGGCGGGATCGTGGGTACTCAAGCCGCCAAAATGGCAGCAGGCCTGGGCGCCAACGTTACCATTGTGGACATCAGCCTGGCAAGGCTGCGCTACCTGGAAGACATTATGCCAGCCAATGTGGATACCGTTATGTCCAACGAATACAACATCCGCCAACTGATCCAGAGTTCGATTCTGATCATCGGGGGTGTGCTGATACCAGGCGCCAAAGCACCTTCGCTCATCACCAGAGACATGCTCAAATTGATGAAGCCTGGTACCGTCATGGTGGATGTGGCGATTGATCAGGGCGGCTGTTTTGAAACTTCCCATGCTACTACGCATGAGGATCCAATTTACGAAGTGGATGGTGTGGTACATTACTGTGTGGCCAATATGCCCGGGGCAGTGCCATACACGTCTACACTGGCACTTACCAATGCCACCTTGCCTTACGCTTTATTGCTCGCCAATAAAGGATGGAAAGAAGCCTGTGGCGGAAATGAGGAACTGCGCAAAGGTCTCAACGTAGTCAATGGCAAAGTGGTGTTCAAAGGAGTTTCCGACGCATGGAACCTGCCGTACACCGAAGTAACCGAAATACTATAACCTTTCCCGTTTAGTGTTGCAAGGCCGGAGTCTTCCTTGATTCCGGTCTTGCATATTGTACTGGGTTTTTATCGCGTATATGCCACCCCTCTCCCGAAATACTGATAAAATTTATTGAAAAATATCTAAATTGATATTTTTCAAATATTTCAGCCTGATATTCAGCGGTGTTATGGATACACCTCTGGAAATATTACAATTATTTTCATGTACCACGTTGTATATTTGAATATAATTGATACTTTTGCATAAATTTTTAGAACGAACATCCGTTCGCTTCTCTGCTTCAATCACGGTACCGACGAACATTTCGTCCCCAGCCTTTAACATCGTCCGGTTGGTTTTTCCCGTTTCGTCATGCAGAGCCCCACGGATGGTTGGTGGTGGGCTTAGCGCAATCCCCTTTTAAAGAGATAAACTGGCAGTTAAGATATCGTCGTGCTTCGTCGACACGGTTCGGACAGTATCCACACTGAATGGTTTGAGCAACATTTTGCGCAGGTTTTTAGCCTTGCCAGTGATTATCAGCAATTTGCTATTGCGAAATAATGACTCTCAAATACCTACGAATCGAAACTTAACTGTGTTTACAAAGAATTTAATAACAAAAAGAATAGAATGACTACTGAAACAATTGAAGCAACCGAAACATTTGCAACCTTTTCTGATCTTGGCATTTCAGAAACTATCCTGAAAGCCCTGACCGAAATGGGTTTTGAAAAACCCTCTCCGATTCAGGCTCAGGGCATCCCTGCCGTGATGCAAGGATCTGACGTGATTGGTCAGGCACAGACCGGAACCGGAAAAACCGCCGCTTTTGGTATACCTGTATTAGAAAGAATAGACGTAACAAACAATGCCGTTCAGGCCCTTGTACTTTGCCCTACCAGAGAACTGGCTGTACAGGTTTCCGAAGAAATAGGCCGCTTGGCCAAATACCAGAAGGGACTTCGTATCGAAGCCATTTACGGTGGAGACTCCATCGACCGCCAGATTCGTTCTCTGAAAAGAGGTGTCCATATCGTTGTGGGAACACCGGGCCGTGTAATGGATCACATGGAACGTCGCACGCTGAAGTTTGATCAGGTACGTATGATGGTACTTGATGAAGCAGATGAAATGCTCGATATGGGTTTCCGCGAGGACATCGAAAGCATTCTGGCGGAAATGCCTGAAGATCGCCAGACGATCCTTTTCTCGGCTACCATGTCAAAACCGATCATGTCGATCACAAAACGTTTCCTGAATGACCCGATTCTGATCAAAGTGGTTCGCAATGAGCTAACCAACGTCAATATCGAGCAGGTTTGTTTTGAGGTAAAACCTCAGGCCAAAGTGGAAGTAATGACGCGTCTGATCGACATGTATCACCTCAAATCCCTATTGGTTTTTTGTAACACCAAACGTAAAGTGGATGAGATCGTTGAAGATCTTCAGCTTCGTGGATACGCCTCCGAAGGTATACATGGCGATCTGCGTCAGCAACAGCGTAGCAATGTCATGAGTAAATTCAAGGCGGGTGTGACTACGATCCTGGTGGCGACAGACGTAGCGGCAAGAGGGATTGATGTAAGCGGACTTGATGCCGTAATCAATTATGACATTCCCTTGGATGAAGAATATTACGTACACCGTATTGGCCGTACAGGCCGTGCAGGAATGTCGGGTAAAGCCTTCTCTCTGGTTGCCCGTGATGAAAAATTCAGACTAAAAACCATTGAGAGCTATACCAAAGTTAAAATCGAGAAAGGGGTTATTCCCTCTTTTGAAGATATCGTTGGCGTTCGTAAAGCGCGGTTTGTAGATAGTATTGCCGCGACCATCAATGGAAGCAGTGATGCGGATCTGTACCAGGATGTTTTAGATATGCTGATTCATAGCGGATTCTCCACCGAGCAGATTGTAGGCGCCATGGCCAAGCAAATCATGGGTGTTCAGAAAAACGAATACTCGGATAGCAACCTGGCATGGGAAGAAAGGCGTGGAGGCGACCGCCCGGAACGTCGCGGTGATGACCGCCGTGGTGGTGAACGCCCAGGCGGAAGGTTTGGCGACCGTCGCGAAGGTGATCGTTTTGGTGATCGTCGCAGTGCACCAAGCAGCGATCGGTTTGCTCCCCGTACGGAATCCCGCAGAAGTGAAGGCGGAAGGGATGAGTCAAAACGCTCAGCTACACCTGAGGCCGGTATGACACGTCTGTTCCTCAGCCTTGGCCGTAAAGACCATATACTTCCCAAAGATATCGTTGGAGCCATCGCCGGAGAAGCTAACATCCCCGGAAAAACCATCGGTGCTATTGATATTTATGACAAATTCACATTTGTAGACGTGCCCGAACGTGACGCACGTGCCGTACTCCGTGCCATGGATGGCAATACCATCAAAGGCAAACCCGTTCAAATCGATATCGCTAAGTAATTAGCCAAAACCAATAGATTACAAAAAACCGGAGGCGAAAGCTTCCGGTTTTTTTGCATTCCAGAATAATACACATTTCACATCTCACACGGCCCCGGCCGCCCGGCTCACATCTCACATCTCAAAAAAAAACCTAACTTTCCGCCATGGATAAAAAAGACAAACTGGAAGTATGGCTTCGTGGACCCGTTCCCGGTATTCCCGAGCTGCTTCAGCCTGTGGCACATGCACTTCTTCAGGCGCAGGAGGAAATCAATGCCCTGGACAAACCCTTTCCAACGGACCTTCTTTGGACCAAACCTGCCGGTTTAGCGTCGGTGGGCTTTCACATGCAGCACCTCAAAGGCGTACTCGACCGGTTATTCACCTATGCCAGAAATGAATCGTTAACCGAAATCCAGCTCAATTACCTGAGACAAGAAGGTATTCCTCCCTTTCCCGAATGCACGTTTAAGGTTTTGCTTCATGCATTCAACGAGCAGATTGAGGTGGCACTTGCACAATTAAGAAACACCAATGAAAACACCTTAACACAGATCTGTATGGTTGGACGGGCCCAGATCCCTTCTACACAGCTTGGATTGCTGTTTCATGCTGCCGAACATACGCAACGACATCTGGGGCAACTCCTGGTAACCTCAGCTATCGTATGTGACAACCGTCCTGGGAATGCTCCATCACGGCGCCAGCAATTATGAAGGCCTGGCAGTGTAGTATATCGCACTAATCATTACTTTTACTATTTGTCCTAAATTTCTCAAAATATCTATGCAACTTCTCAAATCCATTTTACTTTGCTCTCTATTGCTTACAGGCAGTCTAACAGCCATTGGTCAAAAAAATCCAGAAGACAAGGCCGGCTGGAAGCTTGGGTCTCAGTCATACACCTTTCGACTTTTCACCTTTGCCGAAGCATTGAAAAAAATTGACAGCTGCGGCCTCAAATATGTCGAGGCTTTCCCGGGACAAACTATTGGCGGAGGTATTGAGGGCAAAATGGACTTCAAAATGGATGCAGCGAAAAGGCAGGAAGTAAAAAATCTCCTTAAAAAAAGCGGGGTGACCATGACCGCTTTTGGTGTTGTCAACGGAGCTGACGAAGCCGAGTGGATCACACTTTTTGAATTTGCAAAGGATATGGGTATTCTGAATATTGATACAGAGCCGAAACCGGAACAGTTTGCCTACATTATTCCACTTGCCGAAAAATATAAGATCAACGTGGCGCTGCACAATCACCCAAAACCATCCCGCTACTGGAGCCCCGACACGGTGCTCAAATATGCGGCAAAAAGTAAATTCATTGGTTCCTGCTCGGACATAGGCCACTGGGTAAGATCGGGCCTGGACCCGGTTGCCTGCCTGAAGCAACTGGAAGGACACGTGATGGGCATGCACTTCAAAGATGTGGTAAAGGATACTCCCGAAGGCAAATACCATGACGTGGTATGGGGAAAAGGGGATAGCAAGGTAGATGGCGTTATTGCAGAGATGAAGCGGCAAAAATTCAAAGGTCCGATTTCCGTAGAATATGAATATCACTGGGAGAACAATGGCCCGGAAGTTGCGGAAAGCGTTAAATACTTTCGCAGCGCTTACCAGAGAATAAAGTAGCGTACAAGATCAGTTCATAATCAAATCTGTTTTACACTTATCAAAAAAAATATGAGTTACAACCGCCGCCTTTTCATCAAATCTGCGAGTGCCGCCGCCGCTGGTTCACTTGTATGGTCTCTTTCCGCCTGTGGTACTTCGGGAGATAAGTCAGGAAGTGCTGATACAACATCAGTAACAGACGCTGCTTCCGCAACACCATCCATACCGGATTTCGGTCTCCAATTGTACAGCGCGCGTGATGTGATCGGTGCAGACCCCAAAGGAATACTGAAACAGATCGCAGGATTTGGTTATAAAAAAATAGAAAGTTACCAGGGCGATCAGGGGATTTTTTGGGGTATGACTCCAAAAGAATTTAAAACTTACATGGATGAACTGGGAATGACCATCGTAAGTTCGCATGCTGATACGACTAAAAATCTTGAAAAAACAGCCGCAGAAGCGGCAGAAGCCGGCCTTTCGTACATTTTGCAACCCTACATCGGCCCGCAAAAATCATTGGACGAGTGGAAAAAAAGGGCTGATGAATTCAACAAGCGAGGGGAGATTTGTAATAAAGCCGGAGTAAAATTTGGCTATCACAATCACGATTATTCCTTCAAGGAAATGGAAGGACAAATACCGCAGGAGATTTTACTGGATAATACAGACAAGTCGCTGGTGGTTTTTGAACTGGATCTGATGTGGATTGAAGTACCGAAATACGACACCGCCGCTCACCTTAAGAAATATGCCGGGCGCTACGAACTTTGCCATGTAAAGGATTTTGTACGTGAGCCTAAGGTAGAGTCTACCGATTTGGGTAAAGGCATTGTGGATTATCCGTCATTATTGAAACTGGCATCGGATAGCGGTATAGCTCATTTCATTGTGGAGCAAGAAGCCTATCCCGAGCCTGTGATGAAATGCATCGAAAACGACGCGGAATACATGAAGAAACTGGTGTTTAAAGGGTAGTGAAATGTAAAATGTAAAATGTGAGAAGTGAGATGAGAGATGCCCATTTTACATTTTACTTCTCACATTTTACTTCTCACATTTCACTTCTCACAATTACTATTCCTCGCTTCGCACATTGAAAAGCCGCCTGAACCAACTTTGTCGTTCGGTGGCTTCTTCTTTTTGATCGAAGGAAAAACCCTGCATATCCCTCAGGTCCGGCTGCCCGGCGTTGATCCAGCAAGTGTACCAAAAGTCGCCCACTGCCTGGACAGACGCTTTCATCCTTCTTTCTACCTGCCCTGCCAGCATGCGATGATATCGCTCCGAAAAATCTTTTGAATAGGATCTGGTAAGAATATTGTTCCTTAATTCGTAGGTGTACTTCTTATCCTGATCAAAGGCAGCAGTGAGTTCCTTTTCAAACCGAAAAACCGAATCGCTTGCCGCATGTGAGGCGGAAACAATTTCCCAGGCTTTTTTTGTAACATCATCGATGTAGGCGACGGACCCGATCCAGAGGTCATAATCTGAGGCAAATAATTCAGGCAGGCGAGACTCCCAAAAACCGTGAATTCCATCCTGCCCGGAAAGCTGTCCGTTATAATTACGGGTAGTGTGTAAAGGCACATGTGCATCGGCGACGTAATGACCCAGATCTGCCGATATCCGAAGTATCCTCCTGGCATCCTTTGCCTTAAACGCTTCTGTCAATTGATAGGATGCCGTCTGCAAATGCCAGGGAACGATTCCATGTTTCCGTAGACTATCCTCTCCTATTTTTTCAACGGCAGCTAGCCAGAATTTCGGTAAAACTTTCAATGCACTGTCGCCGTAAACATCCAGATCAATAAAGTGGCGCTCAGCTTCGCCAACTACCGCATATCTCCGCTGATCCGGATTCACCGCATTTTCTGTCAGATAATCGATATGCCGTTTGTAAAAATGCTGCATCTCGGCAGGTAACCTATATACGGCCAAACGATTGATCCGCTTATGAGCCCAGAAACCCCATGAAGTCCGGAAACCGCAAGTACACGATAAAATCACGGCTAAAAGGGCCCCACAGAGCGATTTTGCTAAAAATAAATTGCTTTTAATTACTTTTTTTTTCTTACTCAGGGTTCGTGATTCCATATTTAATTCGGGAATACCTGTATGTTCATCTTGAACCATTTATACCTAAAATCCGAAAAAAAGTAACAAAAACAGCCAAAATTCATCGCATAATCCGGGTGTTGATCCTTTTGTCCATCATCGTCACTGTTTTTAAACCGCTCAACATGGGTTGCAACAAAAATTAACAGCCAAATACCCCAATATATAATTCCGCCATTTAGCTAAAGACCTATTCTTTGTTTCGATTTTGACCAAATAATCAGAATTAGTTATATTTATTATGCAAATAGTACAATGTTGAATTTATGTTTTACATTTGTTTCATTAAACGATAAGATCATTAAAGAAGAATCAAAATGAGACCAAAAAATAAAACAATAGGATATTTAATCCCTGTATTTTTTCTGTGTGTATTTATGCTTGTAATTTATGGAGCGTATGTTCCTCACAAGCAAGCCGAAATTCAGCGTGTGGTATGTATTAAGTTCAAACCAGGTACTTCTGCAGAAATGATTGAAAAGCACTTACGCGATTTCGCAAGTATGAAAAACAACGTGAAGGAGTTGGTTGCTTATTCAGCCGGACACGTTCAAAAAACCGAAGGAACGGCTGATCAGTTTGATGTAGTACATTATCTGACTTTTCGCACCAATGAAAGTGCACAGCAGTATGCTCTAAACGCAGACCGGGAGGAATTCGTAAAGAATAATGAAGCAAAGTGGGCAAATGTTCTGGAAATGAACTCCCACATTGAAAAGTAATTAACAAATAGTAATAGGAGTGAAAATTTTTAAAAAGAGCCGGGCTTCCCGACTCTTTTTTTATTTTCTACCAATTGATTTCTGCAAGTCCCTTCGAAGATAAATAAGCGTTTGCCTGACTGAAATGGCGGGTACCAAACCACCCTCCCCCGTTAGCCGACATGGGTGAGGGATGTTTCGCCCTCAGAATGTGATGCTTGGTCCCATCAATGATCCTTCCTTTTTCCTGTGCATAACGCCCCCACAGCATAAATACCAGATTCTCCTTTTCATCGGACAAGCACTGTATAACCGCATCTGTAAATATTTCCCATCCTTTATTTTGATGAGATCCGGCAGCAGCCCCCTGAACAGTCAACGTAGCATTCAAAAGAAGAACACCCTGATCTGCCCACCTTTCCAGATTTCCGGATGCAGGAAAGTCTTTACCCAGATCTTCGCGAATTTCTTTAAAAATATTGATCAGTGATGGTGGCATCCGAATGCCATCATTCACAGAAAAGCACAAACCATTCGCCTGCCCCGGTCCATGATAGGGGTCCTGACCTAATATTACAACCTTACAATCATCAAATGTACAATGATTGAACGCATTGAAAATCTGAGCACCGGGTGGATAAACAGTCTTTGTTTTATACTCATCCCGCACAAATGAAATCAACGATTCGAAATAGGGTTTATCAAATTCCGGTCCTAATTTTCCTTTCCAGGACTCCTCAATTTTTACATTCATAGTTTACAGTAAGGCGTATTTTTTTTATTTTAATGCAAGTTGGATAAACAGGTTCACCTTTTTTACTTTCTCAAATACACGCTCATTCAGGCGTCACTGTAATTTCAGCAACATAAAAACCATACTTGAGAATCCGAATCAAAGTGTTATAATCATTTATCTTGTTCAAAGAAAATGATTTTTGATTTGGATATGTCAGTAAATGGTCTTTATTTTCGTTAAGAATAAGGTAGTGACAATGTAAGCGTTTTTGATGTTGGCAGTTACCCTACCCTAAAACTATGAAACCATGGTATCAAAAGTAACGGATGGTGTTAAAGTCACCGTTTTAACAGAATATCAGCCAGATTATTCCAATCCCCGGCAAGATCACTATGTTTTCACTTACAAGATCCTGATTGAGAATCACAGTGAGTACACCGTGAAATTACTTCGCCGACATTGGCTGATCTACGATGCCCACGGCACCGTGAGGGAGGTGGAAGGTGAGGGTATTGTAGGTCTGCAGCCGATACTTGAACCTGGCGATGTGCACAATTATGTGTCAGGCTGCAATCTGCGGACTGACCTCGGAAAAATGGCGGGCACTTATCTCATGGAACGCATCCTGGATGGCCGGCAATTCCGGGTGGTCATTCCTGCATTTACGCTCGTCGTCCCCTACAAGCTCAACTAGTCTCCGGGTAGCCACGATCCGGTTGATTACCCGAAGCCCCCACCCTAATTCGCACCAGATTTGATTGCAGCATATTTAAAGTATTTATTAAGGTCGGGCAATGCACATGCCATACATTCCCCCTTTCTGTTTGAGCTATACAACAATGTCATCCGGGTAAAAAATGACAACCATCCCGACTACCAATCATTAAAGATCCTGCGTAAGGGGCTTCTTTCATCCAATACCGAAATTGAAATTCTTGATTTAGGTGCCGGATCAAGGGTGAATCGTTCAAACCGCCGGAAAATCAGGACGATTGCCAAAAATGCCGAAAAACCAGCCAAATTCGGTCGGCTGTTTCATAGATTAATCCGGCGCTTCCAACCGGAGACAGTCGTAGAGCTGGGAACATCACTTGGCCTGACTACCCTTTATCTCGCCAAAGCAAAACCCGATGCACGCGTCATCTCGTTCGAAGGCTGCCCCGAAACGGCCAAAATAGCGGAACGAAATTTCAGGGATCAAAACGCGGCGAACATAGAGGTTGTGCTGGGAAATATTGATGAAACCCTTGTAGCGACACTGAAAGACCTGCCCAACGGAATCGATTTACTCTATGTGGATGCAAATCATCGATATGAGCCAACGGTCAGCTATTTTGAAGCCTGCCTCCCCTACGCGAATAATGACTCCATATTTATCTTTGACGATATCTATTGGTCACCGGGAATGACTCAGGCCTGGGAGCACATTAAGTCTCATCCACGGGTATCGTTAACAATCGATCTGTTCTGGATAGGTATTGTTTTTTTTCGTCAGGAGCAGGTGAAGGAAGATTTCACTTTGCGATTTTAGCCCACGGGATCAGTTAGCAAACTAGTGGCTACCGTTTGGTAACTATGAAGGCTTGTTCATCGCGCCTTTATTACCTTTACCCATCCCTACCATCTACAACCTTATGAAAGTTGAAACAATTCTGGCGGATCTTCGAGACAAAGGGATCCTCCCCGCTGAACAAGCTTCACTTATAGAAATCTACGAATCAAAGAAGCCTTTTTCGGTTCACTGGGAGTTACGATCCGTACTCTATCTCGGTATGCTACTGTTTACTTCCGGCTTGGGTGTAATCATTTATCAGAATATCGACACCATAGGGCATCAGGTGATCATTGGACTGATCGCTTTACTCACAGCGGGTTGCTTTGCTTATGCATTTCGTACACGCCAGGCCTTCAGCTGGAACGAGATTGAAAGTCTCAATAAGCTAAACGACTATGCACTACTGCTTGGATGCACATCCTTTCTTATCCTGGAGGGTTATTTACAGTTTCAGTATCATGTGTTTGGAACCAAATATGGTCTGGCGGTTTTTGTCCCTACTGTTGTATTTTTCTTTTGCGCCTACGTCTTTGACCACCGTGGTGTGCTCTCCATGGCCATCACGGGCCTGGCGTCATGGCTGGGTCTTACCATAGCGCCCTTATCCCTGCTCTCGGGTAATGACTTTGCCGATTCCCGGATCGTGATGACGGCGATTGTGCTCGGAGTGGCTCTGATTGCTGTCGGATGGATCACCTTCAGAAAAGATTTCAAAGGTCATTTCTCCTTCACTTATTTCTTTCTGGGCGGGAATCTATCTGCGATAGCCTCTATGGTAGGACTTTTTAACGAGCGCTGGAAGATTTTCTATTTTGTAAGTGTGGCAGCGTTGAGCACGTTTTTTATCTATTATTCCCGTCAAAAGCATGCGCTTGTTTTTCTGTTGATGGGTGTCATTTATGGGTACATTGCTGTATCGTATGCTGCTTTTAAGATCCTGCCCGACGAAACACTTTCCTTACTCGGAATCCCTTATTTTATGCTGACGAGTATCGGTGTGATTTTATTTCTGCTGAATGTCAAAAAAATATTGGGATCGACAAAATGAAAAAAGCCTACAACACGGAATGGGTTCGAAATATCGGCATACATCAGATAGCAGAGTCGTGGTTGCGAAAAAAACTGATTACTTCTGATCAACTGGTATCAATCAGGAACATGTACCCGGAGAATTTTTACAGACCCGGTGTTTTCGTAAAAATCGGTTTGTTCATTTTTGGAACAATCGCCTGTAGTTTTTTTAGCGGTTTTCTATCCCTTTTCATCCTTGCAGGTGCTGACGGTGACGGTGGATTAAGTGTAATATCCATCTGCTCGGCCATCGGTTTCATTGCCATGCTTGAGTTCCTGATCAGGGATCGAAAATTATTTCACTCCGGGGTGGATAATGCGCTTTTGTATGCAGCGTTCGTGGCCACCATGATCCCATTTTTTATTCTTGTCAACGAACCGCCCGTTTGGTTTTCCTGTTGCTTTGCTCTGGTATTTCTTATCCCGGCCTTTCTGCGGTACGCTGATATGCTTGCTGCGGTAGCCTGCTTTGCCATTTTGCTTTTGCTCCTGACAAACCTGATGATGAAATTCGCCCTGGGAGCAGCATTACTCCCATTCGGCGTCATGCTTTTTTCAGCGGTTGTGTTTTTTATAAACAGGAAAGCGGTTAGTGATTATTATGCAAATTGCCAGGTCGCGATCACCGTGGCCTGCCTGGCCGGGTTTTACATCGGGGGCAATTATTATGTTGTGAGGGAAGGAAATGCCTTCTTGAACGATCTGAGCGGTGCAACAGCTCCTCAAATAGCTTTCGCACCCATATTCTATTTTTTCACTGTAATAATTCCTCTTTCATATATCGTTTTTGGACTGAGAATAAAAGACCGAACATTGCTCATCATGGGGCTTTTAACGTTTGCGTTTTCCATTTACACCTACAAATACTATTTTTCACAGCTACCTATTGAACAAGGCGTTTCTGTCCTGGGCGTACTGATGATTTTGTTTGCAGCAACTGCCATCAATTATTTAAAAACACCCAAAAAAGGGATCACCGACGAGAAAGAGGGTGACCGAAAACTTGCCAATCTGGAAGCGCTCATTGCTGCGCAGCACTTAGGGCAGACACCAGTAGAAAAGGGAATGGAGTTCGGTGATGGCGACTTTGGCGGTGGTGGAGCCGGAAATAATTATTAGGGTTTTACCAACAAGTTAATGGAGCTGCCGCGCGGCGGACTGCAAAGAGCTGCGAGCAATCAGGCATGCGCTCTTCAGACTTTTCAATTTGCAAAAAATGACTTGGCGCAACCGTCACAATCCGATTCACTTGAAACCAGACTTTCAGGGGAGATCCGGCAGGCCAATACCCCTGGCCAAAACACCAAAATGGGATTTCCATCTCAGCAAAAAAACGTGAATTTTCCCATCTGCCCAACTCCGTACATCTGTTACGTTCAGCTAGTAACGGTGGCAAACCAGGTGCGCCTCATTCAGTGGCCTGAGTGACTCATCTTACCGAGTATCAGACGGTCCGCTCTGTCAGCCACATTTGGCAAATGCCTCCAAACTCGAGACAGAATTGGACCTAAATGACTTGGATTGTGTATTGGAATGGTAGCCCATTATTAGTTCCGTTTTGCATATTCATTCATTAACCGTAGCTTACAGAATCCAAACCACATGGTCAGCTGACCGTCCGTGGCCTGCTTACCGTTAACCAAAATGGATTTGCAACTATGATGGAATGATTTTTGCTAGACAGAAAAAGTGGCCAGAATTACATAACTTACCCACCAGAAGAGCACAAAGATGTACGTATCAACGATCATGGACGAGTTGTCCCAATGGCAAAGCAAAATGCAAAGAAAGCCTTCGCGGGTGGATCGCGCATCAAAAGCTGTTCAGGACAAGATCAATACGCTCATTCCCAATAAAATTCATGACGTAATCACCAGCACCATCAAACAGATGACAAGGGCTGTTTTATTCGGTGCTGAGTTTCTGACCTCCTCCCCGGCAGAAGATCTATCGTTTGAACAGCGTGAAAAATTGGCTAAGGATCGAATTGAATTCTATAAAAAAGCGGGAGCGGCGGAAGGTGGTATCACAGGGGCTGGGGGCTTTTGGCTCGCAATCGCAGAGTTCCCCGTTCTGCTCGGCATTAAAATGAAGCTACTTTTTGACATTGCTTCCATATATGGGTATTCTGTGGAAGATTATCGGGAACGACTATTTATCATGCATGTTTTTCAACTTGCCTATTCAAGTCAAAAAAATCGTCAGCTCATCTATCAAAAAATCACCGGATGGGATGAAAAAAGTAAATCGCTGCCCGATGATATACACCAGTTTGACTGGCTTACTTTTCAACAGGAGTACCGTGATTACATAGATCTTGCTAAAATGGCACAACTTATACCAGGTATTGGTGCTGCCGTGGGGCTTGTGGTGAATTACCGTCTTTTGAACCACTTAGGAAAGACGGCAATGAATGCCTACCGAATGAGGCAGGTAGAGGCAGGAAACCCTGAACTGCTTAGGGTTCCGATTTAATTAGAATAGTAACAATACTTTAATCGAATTATCATTTTGCATTTAACTTTGGATGAGCACTAAAACAAAGGATAAAGTATTTACCAAAAAAATAGATTCGGCGTTTCTTGCCGTTTATAATGGGTACGTGTTCTTTTTACGTTTCTTCCGTGAAGCTTTCCGGGGAAGAATGGAGTTCCAGGAAATGGTGAAGCAGTGTTATGCGATCGGATACCGATCGCTGTTGTTAATCAGCATGACCGGATTTATCACGGGTATGGTATTTACCAAACAGTCCCGACCTTCGCTTGCAGAATTCGGAGCTACTTCCTGGCTTCCATCGCTGGTTTCTATTGCCATTGTGAGAGCCCTCGCCGCTCTGGTTACTGCGCTTATCAGTGCCGGCAAAGTGGGATCCAGCATTGGGGCAGAACTGGGATCCATGCGGGTTACCGAGCAGATCGATGCCATGGAGGTTTCAGCCGTTAACCCTTTTAAATTTTTAGTGGTCACCAGAGTGCTGGCTTCTACGATCACCATTCCTATTCTGATGTTTTACTGTACACTGGTAGCGCTTCTGGGCGCCTTTCTGAACGTTACATTAAACGAAGGTACCAGCTTCATCGCATTTTTTGAAAGTGCATTTGAACAGATCACCTTTCTCGATATCTGGACATCCGTAGCGAAAGCAGTTGCCTATGGGTTTACGATCGGCATTGTGGGTTGCTATCAGGGCTATAACGCTAGTAAAGGCACAGAGGGCGTTGGCAAGGCGGCAAATGCTTCTGTGGTCATATCCATGTTCCTGATTTTTATAGAAGAAGTGATTATCGTTCAGGTATCCAATTATTTTAGAGTTTAACGTATGAGCGAAGTAAAGCAAGAGGGTGAACCCGTCATCTTGATAAAGGATCTTTACAAATCTTTTGGAGATCTGGATGTACTGCGAGGCGTAAACCTTGAAGTCTACAAAGGTGAAAATGTAGTGGTACTGGGACGTTCAGGAACCGGGAAATCGGTGCTTATAAAGATTCTGGTCGGTCTTCTTACCCAGGATAAAGGCAGCGCGCTGATTTTAGGCAAAGAAGTTTCCACACTTAGCGAAAAAGACCTTCGGGATATACGCCTTAAGATCGGTTTTTCTTTCCAGAACAGTGCCTTGTACGACAGTATGACTGTGAGGGAGAATCTGGAATTCCCGCTCGTGAGGAATGTGGCCAATCTTACCCGCGCGGAAATCAATGAGCAGGTCGAATCCGTGCTAGATTCCGTAGGACTGCTGCAAACCATCAATCAGGTGCCTTCCGAACTGTCGGGTGGTCAGAGGAAACGGATTGGTATCGCACGGACGCTTATCCTGAAACCTGAGATTATGCTGTATGACGAGCCCACCGCCGGGCTGGATCCCATTACTTGTCTCGAAATCAATCAGTTGATCAACGAGGTAAAAGAAAAATACAACACCAGCGCCATTATCATTACGCACGATCTGACCTGTGCACGTGAAACCGGTGACCGGATCGCCATGCTGCTGGATGGACAATTCCTTGAGCAAGGCACCTTTGAAGATGTATTTAATACCCAGGAACCAAGAATCAAAAGTTTTTACGATTATAATTTTATCCAGTAAATAATGGAAACAACAACCAGAAAACGCTCAATAACCGTTGGTCTTTTTGTAATTATCGGTGTCATCATTTTTGTAGTCGGTATTGTTACCATCGGCAGTATGAGAAAAGTATTCTCGTCCAAAATTCATGCAACCGCAATTTTTGATGATGTCAATGGCTTAAAGCCTGGCAATAATATCTGGTACTCCGGTGTAAAGATCGGGACCGTAAAGACCTTGAAATTTCTAACGAACTCCAAAGTTGAAGTAATTCTGAACATTGAAGAAAAGTCACAGGAATTCATTCGCAAAGATGCCAAAGCCAAAGTAAGTACAGACGGACTTATTGGGAACAAAATCATCGTACTTTACGGCGGAAGTCAGAAAGTGCCGTCTATTGAAGATGGGGACGTGATAGCCGTGGAAAAAATTGAAAGCACAGAGGAGATGATCAGTGTGCTTTCCGAGAACAACAAAAATTTGCTGGGCATTACCAGCGCATTCAAAACCATCAGTAAAAATATCCTGGAAGGGAAAGGTACCGTGGGAAAGCTACTGAGTGACGACCGCCTCTACACAGAAGTAGATCAAACCCTTGCCGGACTGAAGAAAGCATCCGCCAACGCCCAGAACTTAACCGCTTCTCTTTCCGCCTACACAGCCAAATTGAATACAAAGGGCGGCCTGGCCAACGATTTGGCCACAGATACCGTTATCATGCGCGATATGCGTGCAACGATGTCCCGGCTCAACGATGCTGTCGTCTCGGCAAACACGATGATCGCATCAGCCAACGTAATGGTGACTAATTTAAAGACCGCCAGTGCTAACTTAAACTCCAACACCAAGAGCCCGATAGGCGTACTGCTTCATGATGAACAGACGGCAGCTAATTTGAAAGGAACAATTAAAAACCTGGAAATGGGCACAGAGAAGCTGGATGAGAACATGCAGGCACTGCGTTCCAATTTCCTGTTCAGAAGATATTTTAGAAAAAAAGCCAAGGAAACCCCGGAGCAACTTCCAAAAGAAGAAATCAAGGCAGATACAATTAGGTAGTATAATTTACTAGATTTGTAGTAATCCCTAGTAAATTCATACTTAAAAGCTAAATAAATGCCCAGCAAAATTAACCCCGCACTCGATCTGGAATACATTGACAGGGTGTATGGCAATGATGCGAATATTATTTCTTTGATATTCAATGCGTTTCTATCGGATTGTCTTCCAAGATGGTATATTCTGGAAAATCTGATTGAAGCACAGAATCAGAAAGAGGCCGCCAGTCTGGTGCACGGACTAAAGCCCTCGTTCACCATGACCGGGCTCGGTTCTATAAAAAAGATGATTGAGGAGCTGGAACAGCTTATCCTCAACAATGCCGGGAGGGATGAACAGGCCGCACTCTATTTCGAAATTAATAAAAAAATGGAGGTGTTGGTACCCATTATTAAAGAGGAGGCCGCCCGTTTGGAACAAATGAGTTAATTGAAGTTGCTCATTTACCGCATAAAGTACGAATCACTTAAAGGCCCCTGTCAGCAGTGTACAGCCAAAGAAGGTGTTAGGCGTGGCATCTAATTGCTGAAGACAACCCTCACAGTTACTTTTTCGGGTGAATTGGAATGCGTTTTTGCAGATGGAATCCATGCAGGCCCTATTTTTATCAGATTAATTGCTGAATCCCGAAGCTCCCGAGCTCCTTTGGCCGAAAAATCTGATAGCGAGCCATCTCTGTTCACTTTGAAGGACACCTGTACGCTTCCAGTACGGGAATCGGTTGATTTTTGCCTGAGATAGGCATCGTAATTTTCCCATCCTCCTACCGGGATCGCTTTGGCAGACTTTCCTCGTTTTTGGGCTTGCTTGCTGGAGGTAGCACCATAACCAATTGCTACAGCCTCTCCAAGTGCCTGTTGATCTACTTCCAGCTTTATTGTACCCAGATCGGCTTTATCCGGTTTGATCCAGTTGGACTTGTAACCAATGTATGTGATCTTCAAAGAATCTGATAAGCCGACCTCCAAACTGAAATTTCCATTATGATCTGTATAGACGCCGGTGTCGGGTGATCGTAAAATGTAAGCACCTGGCACCGCCACACCGTCAGCATCTACGATACGTCCATGAGCTACCATTTTGAAAATTTCACTATCTATCTCCGTCGACTTACTTGCAGACACTGATGGTGATGATACCAAAGAATGAGTAGACCTGCTCCTTGTTGCACCCGTTCCAAAGCCGGAGCTTGTCTGTGCTATATCAGGCCGTAAATTGCTATTTTCATCAGGTATAGTTACCTCCTGCTCAAGCGATGCGACACGTTTGGCGGTATCTTCCTTAATCGCCAAATCGGCCGACTTTACTTTCCCGGTCCTGGATGCTTCGTGTATTCTTTGTGAAATGATGGTTGAATCAACCGAAGATACTGGCACAGCTGATTCAAGCTCCCGAATGGCTGGTGCAGGCCGGGTAACTGTCAATGGTTCCAAATTTGAGTTTTCATCCTGCAGTTTGTTTGTGTATACCAGCCAGCTTAGGGATAAAATTACACTCGCTGCTGCTACATAAGTCCAAATCGGAACTATGCGACTCTTATCCTCTTTTATTCTGTTTTGCAATGCAATATTCAGTGCAGATAAAGGAATGTCAGGACTGATATTATTTTCAATCATAGCCACATAACCCTCATAAGCATCGGCAAGCAGAGGCTCTTCAAGCAATCGTTTTTCAAATCGATTTTGCTCTTTATCAGACATTTCTCCGCTTTTATAGCGACGAAAATCTATAAAAATTGATACATGCGAATCAGTTGCTCCCATTCTTGTCCATACAGATTTTCAAATTTCGCTTTCCATTCTGGATATAACTTTTCACTTTATTAAAATCGAACCCGGTCTCTTCCGAAATTTCACGATAACATTTTTCCTCTTTGAAAAACAGGTTAATACTGCGACGCTGTTCCTCATTCAAGGTTTGCATACATCTTTCAAGAGAAATCAAATCCTTGCTGAGCGTAAGTTCGTCAAGAACGTGATGATCTGTAAAAAGATGATCTTCCTCCCCTACTTCCTCCATGCCAACGAATACACGCCTTACCCTCACTTGCATCAAACAATAATTCACCGCGACGCGGTGCAGCCAGCCCTTAAAATTCTCTACACGATGCGTTCTCAGATCCGCCACAAGTTTTTCAAAAATCTGCATCACAGCATCTTTACTCGCATCTTCATCCTTCAGATATTTAAAGCAAATCGAGAACACCATTTCCATATAAGGCTGGTACAGCTTGCCCAGCACCCGCAAATCTCCAGTCTGTCTGTACGACAGCAAATAATCTGCATCTGTCAGATTTTCGTCCCGATCCCGTTTGAAAATTTTTAAAAACCTCAATTTAATCTCTGAAAAAAGACCACCCTATTGCTTTACAGTCATTAGATGCCTCTTTTTTTAAATTCCATAAAAATTATCGCAATATTTTATGGAATCGGGTTCAAGGATGCATCTGCCTAATGAATTAAACGAAATATACTCATGAAAGCAAAACTCTTAGTTTGCCTTGTTCTACTTCTCAGTGGCTTCGACACATCTAACTTCCGAACCATCACCGGAACCGTTACCGACACCCATGCGCAACCCCTGCCAGGCGTACTGGTCACCATAAAGGGGACAAGCACAGGTACTACCACCGATGCCCATGGAAAATATGCCCTCGCCATTCCAAAGTCCGGAAGATTTCTTCGTTTCAGTTATGTTGGATTCAAGAATACCGAGGTCAAAATATCCTCAGATTCAATTGTAAACGTCCGCATGCATGCCGATTTCCACGCTCTTTCGGAGACGGTTTTAGTAGGTTTCGGTCAGCAATCCAGCAGGACCGAGAATATGTACATATCTGCTCAGCCATCAATGCCCTACATCAGTGGGACGACAGGAAATACTGAAAATTACAATCCGATCAACGAAAATGGTTTTCAAACTGCATCTTCCACTCCGGTAACCACGTTCTCCATCGACGTAGATCGTGCAGCTTACAGCAACGTACGTCGTTTCCTGAATAGCGGGCAAATGCCACCTGTTGATGCTGTCCGCATTGAAGAGATGATTAATTATTTCGATTATGATTATCCGCAGCCAAAGGGAACCGATCCCTTTTCTGTCACTACCGAAATATCAGAATCGCCCTGGAATGCAGGGTTGAAGCTGGTACACATCGGGCTGCAGGCCAGGAAAATTTCCACAGATAACCTTCCGGCATCCAACCTGGTTTTCCTGATAGACGTCTCGGGATCCATGTCCGATCAGAACAAGCTTCCGTTATTAAAGCAAGCTTTCAAGCTACTGGTAGACCAGATTCGTCCACAAGACAAAATTTCCATAGTGGTGTATGCCGGAGCAGCCGGGGTTGTATTGAGCCCTACATCCGGAAACAACAAGATTAAAATCAAAGAAGCACTTGACGCACTTCAGTCGGGAGGATCTACGGCTGGCGGCGAGGGAATCAATCTGGCGTATAAGCTGGCGCAGGACAACTTTATGCCCAAAGGTAATAACCGAATCATTCTAGCTACGGATGGCGACTTCAATGTGGGTGCTTCCAGTGAAGGAGAATTACAGCGTTTGGTTGAAGAAAAACGCAAAGGTGGTGTTTTCCTGAGCATTCTTGGCTTTGGGATGAGCAACTACAAAGACAGTCACATAGAAACACTGGCCGACAAAGGAAATGGAAACTATGCCTATATTGACAACATTCAGGAAGCGCAGAAAGTCTTCATACATGAATTTGGCGGAACATTATTCACCCTGGCCAAGGATGTAAAACTGCAAATTGAATTCAATCCGGTGCACGTACAAGCCTACAGGTTGATCGGGTACGAAAACCGGGCAATGAAAAATGAAGAATTTCACGAGGATAAAAAAGACGCAGGCGATATGGGATCAGGACACTCGGTAACGGCCATCTACGAAATTGTACCCACTGGTGTTACAAGCCCGTACCTGCAAAAAACCGATGCTTTGAAATATCAAAAAACCGATGCCCTGGTAGATTCACATGAGCTATTGACTCTAAAAGTCAGATTTAAAAAACCGGACAGCGAAAAAAGTGTATTGCTCGATTTCCCGGTTAAAAATGTAAGTCAGCCCTTGGCTTCGACCTCCGACAATTTTCGTTTTGCTGCCTCAGTTGCTGAATTTGGCCTCCTGCTCCGCCAGTCCGAGTACAAAGGAAATGCCCAGTATAACGAAGCAATTAAACGTGCAAAAACCGCATTCGGAAAAGACGAAGAAGGTTACAGATCCGAATTTGTCCGCCTGGTGAAGCTTACTCAAGCCCTGGATAGCAGGAATGACACGGCGAGTAGTGATCGAATGTTGCGTTGAGACGGATTGTGGCTCGCTCTTAGGAAAACTGCCCGATACAGCAGGTAGCTCGATGAAGTGCCTGTAATATCGGGCGGTCACGACATTTATTTTGAAAAAAAATAGATCATCGTGTTCGTTCTATCAAGCATTCGATGCAAATCATCCAGTTTCACAGGTTATTGGCTGGTTTGTGTGTAGCTTGTGGATGGTACTGTTATTTGCGTTCCGCCGAATGTGAATCTTAGTCTGGCGTAGGCGTTTTGCTAATTGCCGGAGCTTTCAACAAAACCCTGGCTAGTCCGTCGCCGGGTGTAAATCATATTGACTAAAAGCTGCTACTTACTTGAAACGATGGCCAATTGCAGTGAGATTGATCGCAATTCAACCACAAAACTGGCTTTGCTATTAACTGTTGCTATCAGGTAAGCTGAATATTCTGCTTCCGGTGATGCATCCCTGTCATGGAGGTCGTATTTTATTTTAAACGACTTTGAAAGTCGGCTCTTATCCTCCACCAATAATTTTATGACACGTTAAGTCGGTCAGTGCGTTTTTATAGGTGCCAGCAATAGCATCAAGGAAATACATTCCGCGATGTACTTCTGCCCCCCCTCCTCCTTACTATTCATTTTCAATGCTATGCTTACAGCTATTTAGACTGTAAATAAATTTTCCCAAGCGCCGGAATTACCACGATTTAAAGTTCTATCTCTATCGAATTTTATGTATATTCACTTATATCATTCACGTAGCGTAAACCCAAACCCCGGTTAACATGTGTGCCTCATCAGCTTTAATATTTTATGGGTGTCAGATTGCGTCTTTGCTGATCGTTTTAAAACGCTAATAAAGCTTTAGAAATATGGACAATGGTATTTTGTCTGCCACTTGGTGGGGTTACCTGGCACTTCATCCTGAAGTATTCAAAATAATGCCTACCCCATGTATCGTGCTTGCCTCCGACCCGCCCTTGTTTACTATCACCGATGTGAACGGTGCCATGGAATCCCTGGCTGGGTGCAAAGAAAATGAACTGACAGGCAAAGGTATTTGTGAGGTGTTATCGGAAAGAACGGGCGTTGACAAAAATGAGTGTAAGCAATGGATTGAGAAGGCGATTTTAGAAGGTCTACCGATGAAGTTGCCCCTTCTGAAATATAACAAAAAATGGAATGACAATGAGGTCACGGCGGATTATGTGTATTTGCAGGCGACCGTGGTGCCCCTTTTGGATTCGGCAGGATGTGTCAGCAAGCTGTTTTTCCCTCTAACCGATGTTACGGAGATTAAAAGAAACGAACTATCAGAAAACAACATAGCTGCCGGCAGGGATACGCGGTTGCTGGAAGAGACGCAACGTGTGGCCAGGATCGGAAGCTGGGAGACAAGCCTGAGCGATAAGACAATTGTGTGGTCGGATATGACCCGGAAAATTTTTGAAGTGGGCGACGATTTTGACCCTCCCTTTGATAATTTCCGTATTTTTTTCAAAGTGGAATCCGATTACGATACATTTATTGACCTGGTTCAGGAGGCCATCGAAAGCGGTCAATTGTTTGATACCGAAATCCGAATTACTACGGCTCAGGGAAACGAACGCTGGATTCGAATTACAGGACAAGCAGAGTACCACAACGGACGCTGCAGCAGAATATATGGCGCAGTGCAGGACATTACGGAAAAAAAGACTACTGAATATCTGCTCACCGAATCCCGCAATAAGCTTCAGTCACTAATCGAATCCGTTAATGGGATTGTGTGGGAGGCCACTGCAAGTGAATTTGAATTTTCTTTTGTGAGTGATAACGTTAAGAGTATTTTGGGTTATACCCCGGAAGAATGGCTGGGGGAGCGGCATTTCTGGGAAAGTCACATTCATCCTGATGATCTTGAAAAAGCGGTAAGCTACTGTGAGAGGCAGGTTAGTCTTCTCAAAGATCATATCTTCGATTACAGAATGATCAAAGCAGACGGCAGTATCATCTGGATCAAAGACATCGTGTCTGTGATCATCGAAGACGGCCAGCCGGCTTGTCTTCGTGGGCTGATGGTGGACATTACCGAAACCAAAATCATCGAAGAACTGAATGTACTCGAAAGAGCAGTTCTGAAGCAGAGCGCTACCAACGATACATCTTTAAATGAAGTAGTGAGCATGTATCTGAGGGGAATTGAAACGATTTTTCCCGCCATGCAATGCTCCATGCACAAAATAAAGGAAAACTGCCTGGACCTGGCGGTCGCGCCTTCCATCTCTCCCGTTTATCTACAGGCGCTTTACAATCTTCCTATCGGTCCAATGGCAGGCTCCTGCGGTACAGCTGCATACCTAAAGGAGCGGGTTATCGTAACCGATATTGCAAATGATAAAAGGTGGATGGATCATGCCGCATTGGCGCTAGAATATAACCTCAGAGCCTGTTGGTCCCAACCGATTATCAATTCGGAAGGGTTCGTGCTGGCTACGCTGGGCTTTTACTATAATAAAGTGAGGTCTCCGCTCGAAAGTGAATTAATGGTAATTGAGAGAACTTCGTCAATTTTAAAAGTAATACTGGAAAACAGGCATAAATCAATTCTGCTGGAAGAAACCACCCTTTTGATGCAACAGGGGCAGGAGCTTGCGGGGTTTGGCAACTGGCAGTGGGATATTTCTAACAACCTTGTGAAATGGTCCGAAGTCCTTTATGATATCTATGGGTTGGACAAAAACAGCTTTAAGGCAACCTTTGAGGGATACCAGGAATTGCTGCATCCCAATGACCGGGAGCGGGTAAAGGAAGGTATTTTACAGGTACTCCGCGACAAAAGGGATATTGTTTTTGAGGAACGAATTGTACGGCCGGACGGAGAAATTCGCCATCTGAAATCCTGGGGCCGTTTGCAATCCGATGAAAATGGAAATCCTGTGAAAATGCTGGGAGCGTGTCTGGATATTACCGAAAGCAAAAAAAACCAGGAGCTGCTTATGGCCAGCGAATCCCGGCTGAGGAATATTTTAAACGCGCAAACCAATTATGTGATACGTATAGACCTCGACGGGAATTACACTTATTACAACAACAAATATCGGGAAGATTTCGAGTGGATTTTTGGCGGCAAAGAGTTGTATGGCAACAGCCCTATGGCGACTATCATTCCCGCCCATCAACACCGGGTGGAAGAAACTTTCATGAAGAGTGTTCAAAATCCCAATCAGGTTTTCCAGGTAGAGTTGGATAAAATATCCCCGTCTGGTGGCGTGCAATCCACTTTCTGGCATTTTATATGCCTAACCAATATCAACGGAGAGCCTTATGAAGTACAATGTATTGGCCTGGATATTACCGCAAAGAAAAAGGCGGAAAATGCACTGAAGAGAAGTAATGAACGCTACAAATATGTCAGTAAAGCCACAGAAGACGCCATTTTTGACTGGAACAGCGAAACAGGCCACATCAGGTGGGGAGAAGGATTTACTCGTTTGTTTGGACTTGAAAACAATGAAAAAAAGAATCATACACTGGAAAGCTGGAAAAACCGTATCCACCCTTCCGATCGTGAGATAGTACTCGAAAGTCTCAGCAAAACCGTAAATGATATCGGGAAAGACCGATGGCAATCATCCTATCAATTCAGAAAAAAAAATGGTGTTTATGCCTATGTTCAGGAAAACGGATACATCCTCAGAAACGCTGGGGGTGAGATCGTTAGGATGATTGGAGTGCTAAGGGATGTGACCAAACAAAAACAGGAGGAGCATCATTTAAAGCTTCTTGAGTCTGTTATTACCCACGCCCACGATCTGGTCATTATCGCCCAGGCGGATCCGATGATTAAGACTTCGCTGAGCATTCTGTACACCAACGAGGCATTTGCCCGGATTACAGGCTACGAATTATCCGACGTGGTTGGTGAAAATCTCTTGCTGTTCACCGGCCTTGATCCCGGAGGTACCGAGGAAGAAAAATGGATTCAGACAATTAAAAATGGTTTGGCAGTGCAGATGGAGACGAGCTTGAAAAAGAAAAATGGCACTCAGGTCTGGATCAGTCTTTCGGTAAACCCTGTCGAAGACGAAAAGGGGCATATTACGCATTGGGTTTCAATTGGGCGGGATATTTCTGAAAGCAGGCGGTATACCAGGGCCATTGAGCAACAAAATGAAAAGCTCAAAAACATTGCATTTATGCAATCTCACGTTGTGAGGGCGCCCCTTGCACGTCTGATGGCTGCTGTGGACCTGATCAAAAACTATCACAACTCAGAACTGGAACACAAACAATTTCTGGATTACATCCTTTCGTCGGCGAATGAGCTGGACGGGATCATTAGGGAAATATCCGAAAAGGCCAGAGAGTCACGATCTGCAGGCTAATCTTGGGTGTCTGATTAGGCTGCACGAAACTGAGGAGCACGAACAAAACAAGGAGCATAAACTCCAGACTTATCCGCCTGGTGAAGTTTACACAATTTCTGGATAAGTGGAATGATCCCGTCCAGGACTAATCGAATTATAGATCGAGACCGGCTCTTCATACCTTTACTCGCCAACAACTACCCCCTTCACCGTCTTGGGCCTGGTCAGAAAATGAATAATAAGCCAGGCCACCGAATAGGTGAAGCCACACAGGGTGAAGATCACATAGTAGCCCCCCTGGAGGTTTCCTGCCGCTTTGTAATGATCCAGTAAATAGCCGATCAGCATCGGGAACAAGATCCCCCCTATAGCACCGGACATCCCGGCAATACCGACCACAGAGCTTACTGATTCTTTGGGAAACAGATCCGAAGCCAGGGTAAAAATATTGGTGGCCCAAGCCTGGTGTAATGCAACAGCCAGACTTAGCAATGCCACTGCAAACCATACGTCGGTCATAAACTGAACGAGGATCACTGAGAATTCAAAGATTGCAAAAACCAGGAGTGCTCCCTTTCGGGCCCTAAGCACCGACCAGCCCTTTTTGATCAGCCAGGAAGAAAAATACCCACCACCTACCGAACCAACGGTCGTTGCCGCATAGATGACCATTAAAGGCAAACTTGGCTTTTTGAGATCCAGGCCAAATGTTGTTGAAAAATAAGAGGGTAGCCAGAAAAGAAAAAACCAATAGATTGGGTCGATAAGGAACTTGCCGGTAACCACAGCCCATGTCTCCCGCATTCGAAAAAGTTCCCACCATTTTATTTCAGGCGCCGGGAATTCAACCTTGTCCTGCCCATCCTGTATCAGAATCAGCTCAGCACGGGTCACCCGTTTATGTTTCGAAGGTAATTCATAAATAATCCACCACACCGCTAGCCATACAAACCCCAGTGCTCCGGTAATCCAGAATACTTCCTGCCATCCATAGGCATTCAGAATCCAGGGCACAAGCGCCAGTGCGGCAACAACACCTACACTCGATCCCGCATTGAGAATTCCGGTTGCCAGCCCTTTTTCTTTTTTTGGAAACCATTCCGACACTGCCTTCATCGCCGCTGGAAAATTGCCGGCCTCTCCGATTCCCAGTACCATTCTTACTGCTGCAAAACCAAAAACACTACGCACCACTGCGTGCATCATCCCGGCCACACTCCAGATGATCACCGAAATTGAATATCCTCTTTTGGTCCCCACCCGATCAATAAGCCTTCCCATCAGCAGGAGTCCTGCGGCATACGCTGCGCTGAATGCCATCACTATCCGGGCGAAATCGGTTTCAGTCCAGTTGAACTCCTTTTCCAGAATAGGCTTCAAAAGGCCAATCACCTGGCGATCCACATAATTGATCGTCGTAGCGGCCAGCAGCATAAAAACAATGAACCACCTGTAATTTTTCATATCAGCGATTGTATCCGCATTTCATAGGAGAAAAAGTTTGGCGCAAAAACCTCAAACTTAGAGCCTCACCGCCTGACGGGCCAGTAACACCCAATGACCACGCTGCTTTTGCCATACCTGCAGCACTTTAAGTTTCACAGTTCCGGGCTCCTTCCCTGCATCGTGCGTATGAGCAAAGAATACATGCCTTACGATAGCTGTTTTGTCAACAATTTTAATCGACTGATCTGTCAGATCCAGACATGTAAACTTGTATCTACCCGTGACCATTGACTCAATGCAAGTCTGCTTGTCTTCGATCAGACCGTTGGAATGCCCGTATGTAAGGTCCGGGGAAGTTAACTTGTCAAAGGTTGCATGATCAGGATTAACCATTGTTTTCCTGAACAATTCAACGGCTGCAGCAACCTCATTTTCTTGCTTATTTTGGGCGAAAATCACACTTGTACTCATCCATAGAATTGTTAGGAGACAAAATCGTTTGTTCATTTTGTATAATGTTAAGCTGACTTTTAATTTCCTGTCATTGCCAATTGCTACTGATGGTATAAGTGACCCTTTATCAATAAATACTTTTCAGCTGATGATAATTGTCTATTCCGATGCTCCGGATCGGAAAGCATGTAACTGCTTTGATCAAAAACATTTATCACGTCCGCCAAGCTTCCGTTCAACATTTTACCTCCACAAAACAGCGAAATCACCTTCCCATCTCACTTTTCACATCTCACTTTTCCCATCTCACATCTCACATCTCACATCTCACTTTCCACATCATTCCAACCACCCAAAGCCTTCTTCACCTCCGGCCTTACCCTGGTCCCTAGCAGCTCAATTGTTTTCATCAAATCCTTGTGCGAGGGAGCACCAACGTCAACGTGCAGCAAAAAGCGTGTCAATCCGAACAATTCCTGATGGTATAAAATTTTGTCTGTTACCTGGGCAGCATCTCCGACAAACAGTGCCCCATCCTTAGTACGGCCCCCTTCAAACTGACCTTTGGTATAGGGTGCCCACCCCCTATCCTTTCCTATTCGGTTCATCTGTTGCGCATAATTTGGAAAATAAGTGTCGGAAGCGTGCTCTGCATGATCCCCAATCAAGCCGTGGGAATGCGTAGCGAGCTGCATTTTGTTGATATCATGCCCTGCTCTGAGATACTCCTCTTTATATAACTGAAAAAGCGGTTGAAATTGTTTTGGCATGCCTCCGATGATGGCGACGACCAGTGGCAGACCGAGCCTGGCAGCCCGTACCACAGACTCGGGAGTTCCGCCCACAGCTACCCATATATCCAGACCATTGGCCACAGGCCTGGGAAGAACCTGCTGATTGACCAGCGGGGCTCTGTATTTCCCTTTCCAGTTTACCACCTCATTTTGATTGATGGCCAGGAGCAATTCCAGTTTTTCTGAAAACAGGCCATTGTAGTCGTTCAGATTATATCCGAAAAGTGGAAATGATTCAATGAAACTTCCCCTGCCCACGGTGATTTCAGCGCGACCGTTGGACAGAAGATCTACTGTAGAGAAACTTTGAAACACCCGGACAGGATCCGTGGAACTTAATACCGTTACGGAACTGGTCAATTTAATATTTTTGGTAATACCGGCAGCAGCGGCCAGGATGATCTCCGGACTGGATACCGAAAAATCGGGGCGATGGTGCTCGCCTATACCAAATACGTCCAGCCCCACTTCGTCGGCAAGCTTTATTTCTTCCAGCATTTCCTGCAATCGTTGTTGTGCAGGTTGAAATGATTTTGTGCTTTGGTTGTAGGCCAAATCCCCAAACATGCTGATTCCTATTTCCATATGTATAAGATAATGTTGTGATGATAAATATAGAATTAAAGCTTTTGCGGACGTTTTCGTTCCCACAAAGAGCAGCTAAGCAATGAGCAACAGGCGCAAAAACCTCCGCGCCCCCTGGAAATGCTCCTGGTCAGAAATCTGAAATCCATCAAATTTTGCCATTTCTCTGATTTGTAATTCTGAAGACCTGCCCTGCTGACCTCATTTCTTAACTTAAGTCAACGGATTCCACTGGCTTTGGGGAATAGCTTTGCTGAGAATTCTAACAGATCAGAAAGAATGAACTATACCGCAACATCAACTTCCGCAAAGGTAATCGCTCGTATTGCGGGCATTTCTTTGATATTCATGGCCCTTATCGCAGGATTTGGATACGGCTATGGTTTTGAAAGCTTGTATCAGACTGACGATGCAATGGCTACGATTGCCAATCTCAATGAATCCCGATGGCTTTTCAGGATGGTGATGGTGTCGTTCATTGTTATTCTAATTTTGGATATCGTCATTGCCTGGTGTTTGTATGTGCTATTCAAAACCACGCATGAGCTTCTCTCAAAAAGCACCGCTATCCTGAGACTTATTTACACGGCCATCCTTGGGGCAGCTATTTTTCATTTGTCCTATGCCGGATACTTAATGGAACGCACTCCCCAAAAACCACATGATATCATGAACTGCCTCAATCAATTTTTGAGCACCTGGTCGTTCGGTTTAATATTTTTCGGAAGCCATTTGATTTCACTGGGCTTTCTTCTCAAAAGGGCTCGGGTGGTACCAAGTTTATTCAGCCTGCTAGCCCATCTGGCAGGAATTTGCTACATGCTGACCAGTGCGTCCAAGCTTTTATTTGCTTCTATTTATGCCCCGTACCAGCAAGTGGCGGATGGAGTACTGGCGCTACCCATGGCCATGGGTGAACTTGCACTTGCCTTTTGGCTCATCTGTAACGGCGCCCGGATGGATATTCACAAACAGTAAAATAACAAAGCACATGAAAGCAATTAACATCTATTAGCCGCAGCATATATGTCCATCCTGCTGGCGGCCTGCTCTGTTCAGCAATTCTAAGTAAACACGAAGGAGCAATCGTTTCAGTATGGAGGAAGCGTATTGGGAGAGGACACCAGGGAAAAGCAGTTCAAAAAGGACAGCGACATCCATATACTGGGTTTCAATGTAAAACAAAGTGATACCCAAAAAATGGCGCAGGAACTGAAAGCAGAATCTTACACGATTGAAACAAAATCCAATTTACATTAAGTCTAATAATTTATTTCACAAACCTTTTTAAGTTCCGAGTTGGGTTTCAGAAAATGGGAAAACATTTTCCAGAAAGCTATTTTTCTGTCTTTTAGTGTTTTGATAAACCTATTGTGAGTTATCTTTTTTCTCATATACCACCAGGCTCTTTCTACCGCATTTAAGTCTGGACTATATGGAGGTAAAAAGAACAGTTCGAGCTTTGGGTTCTTTTCCAGCCAGGCATTTATCCTTTTTGCATGATGGTATGCAACATTATCCAAGACCATAATAATCTTAGGCGCTGTCTTGTAGGTTCGCAACACCTTTTTCAAGTGCTTCTTGAAACTATAGCTATTGCCCCTATCTGCAAAACTTACTGTAATTTGGCCTGTGCCATAATTGTAGCTACCAAAGACCGTTTGCCTTTCCCGGTTACGTTGCTTACAAACTACTTGTGGTTGAGTGCCTTTTTTTGACCAGCAATAACTCACTGTAGCTGTGTTGGACAATGAGCATTCGTCCTCATAAAGCAATGTGCTCTCAGGGTTTTCCAGAAGTTTTTTTTAAAGCCTCTTTAAATTGATCCTGCTTTACTGCATCTGTTTCAGGAAATATGCCCCTGCCTTTCTGATAAGTGAATCCCAAAGCTTTAATGATGTTGTAGATCTGGGCTTTCTTATAAGTTATTTGATAATTTTTCGCAATCCACTCTATTAGCATAGGGCCCGTCCAGCTGGCACTGTTATAACCATGATTCGTCGGTGATTCTTCTGATAATAAAATACCGATCCGATTTCTTTGAACTTCACTAAGGCGAGCAGTGCGCCCACGACCTTCTTTATCTCGTAAGCCCTCTATGCCCTCTTTTTCAAACCGATGGACCCAGTTGGTTATTTGCTTGAAGCTGGTATTGTATAAATCTTCCAGCTTTCTGCTGGGTTGACCCAACGAAACTTGATATACAGCATACAATCGAATTCCGATCGTATACCTTTCATCATCTCGAAAAAGAGCCTTAATTTCCTCGGGCTTATAATTCCCCACTTTTAATACAGGTCTGGACATGATCTTATCAGTTTGATTCAATCCAAACATACAAAATATATGTGTATTTATTTAATAGACTTTATGTAATGGTCAATATGATTACCTCTGGTATGGTTTACTAGAGGATCGTGAAGGTGATCCAGCAGGGATCGCTGATCACATCCCGGGCTCCGCCATGGGTCATTTGGTTATAATCCTTTTCCTGATCCTGCTCAGCGACTCGGGTGTTATACCCAAATAACTGGCAAGCTGGTGTTGAGGAACACGTTGGGCCAACTGAGGCCTGTCTTTCAGCAAATTGAGATATCGCTCCTCGGGTGTCGACGTGATGAACCGGGCAAACGAGTCCTGGGTTTTTCCGAAATCCTGTTCCATCATTCTTCGTACCACCTGTTCCAGTTTGGGAAATGATTTATACATATCAGCTTCCGATTCCGGATTACCAACCAGCAAAATGCTGTCTTCCAGCGCGATAAGATAACTTTCTGACGCAGTTTTGGTTGTAAAACTGGTAAAAAAATTCACCGCATCTTCCTCCGTGTAAAACGCAGTGGTTTTTTCCACACCCTCAAGTACAACATATTGCCTCAAACAGCCTTTTAAAACGAAATAACACAGATTGCAGATTTGCCCCTGCTTAACGATGGTCGTATTTTTCTTTATTTCTTTGACGGTCATTAAATCCGCCAGCTCCTTGATCTCCCCGCTTGTCAGCGAATCAATTTTTGACAAAAACTTTATCAGTGCATCTTTCATGATGATACTCTTGTTGGTAAAATTCTACTATTCTGGCTTATCCAACGGCATTTGAAGGAGTTCTTTAAACAATTTAAATAGCTTTCCCTCAACATCCTAAATGTAAATTCATTTGCATGAATAGCCTAAATTGGTGGCATTCTGAGAATCGCGTCCCGAAGATACCGAATGAGTCACGGGTTACGTCAGTTGGCCGACCGCGTTCAGGTTTCAAAAGGTCAATTCCTTACATCATGGCCCACTTTATTCGTATGACATACCAATCCCCCAAACATGCTGCTTCAATTCTACTTTTATCTACATTTCTGATACTATCTTTCACAAATTGGCGTAAAATGAATAATTATATTAGCTTTCATAAACGATAAATTTACAGACCATGAAAGCAGTTGAATTTCATCTACCTCAGGATGTCGACAAGTCATTTATTGTTTTTCGGGAAACGGGAGATTTTTTTCCGGCGCCCTGGCATTACCATGCGCATTATGAATTTGTGCTCGTTACCAAAAGCACCGGACGCAGGATGGTGGGTGACCACATTGGTTATTTTGGGGAGGAAGATCTTGTATTCATGGGCTCCCGACTGCCACACGTTTGGGTCAACGATCCGATCTATCTGGAGAGGCGGGCCGACCACAAAGCGGACGCACTGGTACTGCATTTCACCGACGATTTTCTGGGGGAGGATTTTATGAACATTCCGGAAATAGAAAACTTCAGGAAGGTGCTCAAGCTCGCGGAGCGTGGAATGTCCTTGAAGGGAGAAACGCGCGAAAAGATCAATGCATTAATTAAAAAAATGCCCGGCATGAACGGTTTACAGCGCCTATCGTCCCTATTCCTGATATTCGATATCATGTCCAACACGCATGAGTATGAGCTGCTGGCCAGCCCCAGGTTTGTGCAAAACTTCCATTACGGGTCCTCGGATCGGTTTAAGAAGATTACAGGGTACATCATGCAAAACTTCGACAAGGACATTAGCCTGGCCGAAATAGCCTCGGTAAGCAGCATGGGGGTCACGGCTTTCTGCAACTTTTTCAAGGAACAGTTCCGGGTTACCTTCGTAGAATATCTCACCACTGTACGGATCGGTCATGCGTGTAAGCTGCTGTCGGAAAATGACAGGAATGTCGTGGAAGTTGCGTACGAATGCGGTTTCAATAACCTTGCCAATTTTAACCGTCAGTTTAAAAAACTAAAAAGTATGACTCCGAGTGACTACAGACGAAAATTGAATGTTTGATTCAATAACCAGAACTTCCTTTCCACAAAACATGATCAAATTCCAGGAACCGGTTAATCAGACATATTTATGTTTCAGGTAAAGCGAAACCTTTTGAAATGCCCTCCGATGTATTGTTTGCGAGAAAAAGTGAGATAACTGCCCGGAACCGACCTCTAAGTTGGCCAAAGTATTCGACTGCCCTTTTCGCAATGAACCTTCGGAGTAACGGGCATTCGAACTCGTAAATCCACTGAAAAATAGTATCATTCGGTCTCAGAGCCGTTCGGTAAGCTGCAATAGTTTTTTCCTGACCAACATTTCCGCTCCTTCCTCAAGGCAGCTGTAACGGCATCGCCAGGTTTCGTAACCACCGCGGGTTAATTCGGCGGCCGGCGGAACATATCCTACGTTGCCATTGGCCATGCTGATTGTAAAATAATGTTCGGAGCCAATTTCATTTTTCAGGAATAAGCCGGTCTCTGAAAAAAACTCTCCCGCCAAAGCGCCAATAATACCGGTTCCTATTTTTATAGCCTGTACCGGACAGATTTTGGTATCTTCAAATTCATTCAAAAGCAACTGTTCCCGGGCATACAATTTTCTCAACCCCTCATTATCCACAACGACATTTTCATAATCGGCCTGAGAAACAATGACCGAGGCAGACAAAAATTCCTCTTCCGTCGGTTTTACAACCTTTATTTCCAGGTCTTCGTAAAGGACTGAAAGGTCAGGATTTATCTGCCAGGACAATCCATTCACGGATTGCGCCACCCGATTTGCCAGATCGGTGCCAATGAGTTCACTTTTGGCGTAGTGTTCTTTGGGATACCGTTCCGAATCCTGAAAATCCCAGATATTGACATCCCCGCTTGTACCATTGCTCATCATCCCGACAAAATCCTCTCCTGCACCCAGCACGCCTGCCAGGTGTGCGGCAAAAACGCCAAAATAATCCGCCGATATGGCTCCGTTCGGCCAGTCGCCCACATAGTGCAGAGAATAATTGGCCAGTAGGGCAATCCATTCTCCATCCAATCCTTTAATGGCCAGGTAACCTAAATCCGGATCAACTGGTGCAACACTTTTCTCAATATAATTTTCAACGCCAAATGGATTTGTTTTGATCTGATCGGGCTTGCCGCTTACCGGATTGACAGGCACGTAGGTTTCGTTCATATGATATCGCCGGCAAAGCAGGTGCTCCGGTGCATTGATACTACCAAAGGCGATCTGCGCAGGTTTCAGTTTCCGCAGTGCTTCTACTACGGATTGAACGATTAGGCCAGGGAGTTTTTTTACATAGCCCGGATCCACGCTGCCCAAATGTACGTCCGCCACGGATCCAGCTGCATGGGTGTGGGTGCTCGAAATGAGTAAGTGTGAAGCCGGTATGCCGGTATGGTCCGTGATGCTTTTTTTGACATCATCCAGAAATTCCTTCGGCATCACACATATATCTACCACAACGATAGCCACTTTTGTATCTCCCTGTTCCGTGACCAGTGCACGGGAATTAAGGTCGTCATGCACAAAATTGGCATAATGCGTCACAAAATCACCATTGATCCGGGTACCCAATGGCGGGGTGGTCTTCACTTTTGCCGCACCGGCGTAAAAAGTATGATTATCCATAATGGCTGTCAGCGTACGGCAATCGCCTTGGGCTGTGGTTTGTTTTCTGTTAAATATTACATGGCAGTCGGCTGTCGGCAATCAGCTGTCGGTTTCCAGAAGCACATAACACTTCATTGTCAATTGTCGGCCGCGCCCCTCGTCCATTCTCCTCTCCATCCTCCCCTAAGCCCAGGCCCTCCTCAAAAACCGCAACCAGTTTTCACTGAATATATTGGCTATGTCCGTATCCGAATAGCCCCTCTTGGCAAGTATCTCATCAAATTTTTGAAGATCGGCTACGGAGTTCAGGTCCCAGGGTGATTGCTCGGTCCCAAATATTCCATCCAAATCGCTTCCTATTGCCACATGATGACTATTTCCTGCCATCTGGCAAATGTGATCCCAGTGATCCACAATTTTTTCCAGCTTAATATCCAGCTGCCAGGGATCCGATACCATGTCGATAAAGCGTATGTCCATGGCCCAGCAGTCGAACATCGCACCTATGACGGCACCGCGCTCAATAAGTCGCTTGATCTGATGGTCGCTGAGCTGCCGTTGATTGGGAACGAACTTGCGCACATTGTGATGACTGGACCAAACCGGCCCCTCATAAAAATCCAGGGCCTGGTCAAATCCCTGGTCGGTCAGATGTGTCGTATCCAGAATTATATTCAGCTTGCCCATTTCCCTGAGAAGTTCCAGGCCCATGGCTGTGAGCGGCCCCTCTGTCTTGGTGCCGGGAGCATAGCGACCGGGGCCAAAATGCGATAAATTCACGGCTCTTAAACCGTACTCATAAGCCCTTTGCAGATAAGAAACGTCAACGAGAGAGTCGGCCCCTTCGAGACTCAAAATATATCCGATTGATTTGTCTGTGTCCGGTATGGATTCGTCGTTCCATAGTTTCAGCTGTGCTTCGAGCTGCTCAAGGTTGGTGATCTGGGTCATTTCGCCCAATGCTTCCATTTCCCGGTACCAGGCAAGCTGCGCCTGCGTCATGGCCCAGGCCTGTTGCGGTGAGTGCCAGCCCGACAGGGCACTGCCATAGGGCGTCACCCGGCCAAGTTGCGTTGCCACAACGATTCCTATTCTGCCGTTCCGTAGCTCAGGAAGACATACAGTGCCTTTACCACGGTCGGGCTTATCAGACATGTTCATTTCCCGCTGCCTGATATCCTTCAAAGGAAGCGTGAGATCACGGTTCCATTCCAGCGCATTCATGGACAAATCGAGATGTGCATCCAAAATAAATCGTCTCATAGCTTGTTTTCAGAATGTACGGAGCTCAGTTTCTGATCAGCTCCTGCTGTTTTGTAATTAAATGGATATTTATCAATGAGGCTGCTTATCTGCTTGCTGAAGCGGTTCATCAGGGCGGCCCATTTTTCGTTTTCACCCGGCTGGTATTCGTATAATCCGCTGTTCGTCTCCATTCCGAAATGACCGTTTTGAAGCAACTTTTGAAATGATTCGGGTGCGCGCTGATCACTTGCGAGTTCCGGATTAAGATCTTTCATAACCATTCCGTAGGCATAAGTACCCATCAGATCCATGTAACGAAGATTTCCTGCAAAAGGTAGGTAATAACCCGCGTCATTTCTGCAAGCCCTGTCTATATCCTCCACTTTGGCATAATCGTTTTCGACCAGATAAAAAGCCTCGCGCAGCATTGCAGCAAAAAGCCGCATTCGTATTCCCGAATCGCCTTTGATCACATAAGGATCCTTCCCCCAATAACAGGCCGCCGTCTGGTAAAGATTGTCGACCAGAGATTTTCGCGTGATCTCGTTGGCAATGATTTCCAGAAAAAATGTGGTATGTGCCGGTTCTACCCAGTTGGCACCCATAATTCGTTCTGGGAAGATTGCTCCCTGCTGAAGATCGCTTAGCGGGATTGACTCGGTGTTAATGGCAATTAAAGTTTCACCAGGAATTATGTTTTCCAGTTCAGCAAGTACGCGCTTTTTAACGGCCAGATTCTCTTCTGTAACGACGATAACCTTGGAAATTAGCCCTTCAAAACGATAATCAGACTGGATGCGTAGCGAGCCTGGAATTGATTGTTCGAGATCAACAGCTTCATCAAATGTAACGTATTGCTTTGCTACGTCTGCATCAGGGGTGACCAGAACAACCGCGTGACCTGCTTTTTGAAGACAAAGCGCAATGCTGTATGTCAATTTATTACTTCCTACAAGAAGTACCGGTTCTGTGTGTGGTTCTGATTTCATTAGCCCAATGATAAACTTATGATCTGATTTCTGCAAGCACTTTACGGGCGGTGGCCACCGCATGGTCGATATCCTCGTCTGTATGCGCCGCACTGATGTACCACAACCCTCTTCCTATGATGCGGATGCCCTCTTCGTGCATGGCAGAAATAAATTGACCCAGCTTGGCTTTATTTGCCGACAATGTATCCCGGTAATCCCTGGACCGCGCAAGCTGTGAAAAACTTATGGCAAACATAGGACCCGGGCCTTCGACAAGTAATGAATGACCAGCCTCCTCAGCAGCATTTTTTAACCCAAGCATTAATTTTTTACCCAGCATAAACATCCGCTCATGGGGTTGTTCGTTTTCAAGAACACCAATAGTTGCCAATGCGGCTGCGACGGTAGGGTTATTTGCATTCATTGTGCCGGCATGAATGACCCGGGCACTTTCAATGAGCTGCATCCACTCCCGTTTACCGACAATGGCACTTATTGCATATCCGCTGGCAATGGCCTTGGCAAAAATGGACAGATCCGGTGTGATGCCAAAATATTGTTGTGCACCTCCCAAAGATAACCGGAATCCTGTTATCACCTCATCAAAAATCAAGGCAATACCGAATGTGGTGCATATTTCACGGAGACCTTCCAGGAAACCCGGCTCTGGTTGAATACAGCCGTTGTTGCACATAACCGGTTCCGTAATGATGGCCGCAATTTCTTCAAATCGTTCTGAAACCGTTTTTTTCACCAATTCCAGATCATTCCAGGGTAAAATAATAAATTCATCCTCTACGCCATCCGGCAATCCTTCGGTCCACGGATACACGTTCGGTTTTTCCCTGCTCCCAAGGGCTTCTGCCGATGGCGTGGAAATACCCCAGCAAACGTTGTCCATCCAGCCATGATAATGGCCCTCGAACCTCAGAAACTTATTCCGCCCGGTTTTTGCGCGCGCTACCCTGAAAGCGGTTTGCACGGCCTCGGATCCATCCAGACAGAAACGCATAAGCTCTGCCGACGGAATCAGTTGATTTAGTTTTTCAGCAAGTTCTACCTCCCGGATGTGTTGGCCTGCAAACAGTTGTCCCATCTCGGAGTACTCACGCACCGCATGGAGTACGTCGGGATGAGAATGCCCGAGTATCAACGGCCCCTGACTCAATGTGAAATCGAGATATTCATTGCCATCCACATCATATATTCTGCTACCACTACCATGGGTGTAAAACAATGCATGCGGATGATTGTATTTTCGGAATTCGGAGGAAACACCACTTGCCAGTACTTTTTTGGCTCTTTCCAGCAACAAGGCCGACTCATTGTATTTTTTCATATTTTAAACATTGTAACATACTGATTAGGAAGGTATCGGAATGTAGTCAGGATTTGGCAAGGGTAGTCAAGAAGTGGTGAGGTATTGAAAATAAAATATGACCACAAGTGACAACTCCTGACTATAAATGATCACCCCCTGACTATAAATGACAACGCCTCTCCACAATTAACCTACATCACGGCTTGAGATAGTCATTCATTTTCCCAGCCGAATATTCGGATGCCAGCTGACGTATCTCCATATTGAAATTGGCAAAAGCTTCATCCCACTCGTTTGACTCACCGTTTTTATAACTAAACAGCCCCCTGCCGTTGTGGATTCCGCGGGCGGTGGTACGGACCATTTCCTGCATCTTTACCGGAACATTTTCCGAATTACTCAATTGCGGGAATAGGTTATCAATGATGGTACCGTAGTCTGCGAGACCGGTATAATCCATCCGACGAAACAATCCCATCAGTGTCATCCATGACCCTGCATCGTAACGGAATGCTTTGTCCAGGTCCTCCTGACTGGCTGTTTCGTTTTCAAGCAAATGAAAAATTTCCCTGTAAACTGCGTACATCAGGCGATTGGTAATAAACCCGCGAATGTCTTTTTTAAGCAGCGTAGGTTCTTTCCCCCACTGATGCGCCAGGTTAAAAATGCGATCGGCATGCTCAGAAGCGGTAAGTCTTCCACACGTTATTTCCAAAAATCGGGTCATAAATGCCGGCTCGGCCCAGTGAATGCCCATGAATCGTTCAGGATGTAACACTTTTTCCTGCAAAACACTGATCGGTATGGCAGAGGTATTGGAACCAATAATCGTTTTTGAACTTACGGCAGCAGTAATCTTTTGATAAACTTCGGTCTTAATTTCGATTTTCTCGATGACGCATTCGATCACTACACTGCATGCCCCCAGAAGATCGTAATCTTGCGAAATCGTCAAATGTTCAAGATATGAAACCGGGAGTTTATCGATCAAATGGGCATGGCTGCATAAATCCAGCTGATGACTTATCCTTAAATCGGCCTCCGAGGCATCCGTATCGGTAGGTGCAATGGCTACGACCGGGTGACCGGCTATCAGCAAGGCGGCCACAATACTGCTACCCATCAGACCAAGGCCTACAACACCTACGTGTATATCTTCAACGTTAAACAATTCTTTCATGCGACAGGGATCAGGCCGGGAGTTTTACAATACAATCTATTTCAACACGAATATTCTCCGCAAGTACCGACTGTACGGTCGTTCTGGCGGGTTTTATTCCTGGGAAATAGGTCGCGTAAACTTCGTTGTACCTGTCAAATTCATTGATATCCGCCAGATGCGCACTGCATTTCACTACATTTTCCATGGTAGCACCGGCTGCTTCGACGATGGCCTTGATATTGTTCAGCGTGAGACGGGTTTCTTCCTCGATTGTTCCCAGCACAAATTGCGAAGTCTTGAAATCGACAGCCGCTTGCCCACTCACAAATAAAAAACCATCCACAACAATGCCATCAGAATACGCACCAGTGGCAAAGTCGGGATTACGATCGGGGTGATTTACTTTTTTCATAAAACGAACTGTAATTTTAGAGTATCCGGTTCTACAAAAGTACATTGCACCGGGTGCACTGTTCTCCTACTTTTGTGTCGATTAATGATACTATTTTTTAGTGGCTTTGATCTGATTATTTTACCGATTTCAGCCAGCGCTGACCGGTCGTATATACAGCTGGCAAGATGCGGCGGGCAGGAGCATCTAAGTTTATAATACGTACTTACATTTCCTGAGCCAGATATCCGGAAATTTTCCTGTCAACAGAAGAAAAATTGATTCCGATCGCCACTTTTTTCCTGGGATCGAGTTCATAGGGCATTAAATATTGTTGATCCAAAATCTGATCAAGTGCCTTTTGCGGCGTACTATCCAACTTGAATTCGATGACATAAATATGGGAAGCAGTCTTCACAGCAACATCCAGTCGACCATTGGCAGAATAAACCTCGCTGGCCAGATCGATGCCCAGCATCTGGAAAGTGTTGTGGATCAAGCCGTGGTAAAACGCCTCCTTTGCTCCTTTCCAAAGTGGATTTGGAATATTGCTGAACAATAAATTGATGATCCTGACGACGAGCGCTATGTCGTTTTTGATAAAAGCTTTTTTAAGATCCGTAACCACAGGTTTAATCCGACCAGTTTCTTCAAAACTGAATGCCGCTAAAAGGTGAGTCAGTACACTTTCCTTTACTTCGCGATTGGGATAGCCCAGCGTATACAGCCGTTCCGAACGGTCATAGGCTTTGATGGTAAGGAAACCCGTTTGAAACATCATCGTCACCGGATTCAGACTTTCTATGTAAAGGTCTTCGAGCCCCTCTACGCCTACCACCACATCTGCCTCTGTGAAAGCAAAATCAGGACGGGTCCTTACTTCCTTTACCAGAAATGCAGGCGCGCCTGTTTTGATCCAGTAATTCTGAAAATCGCCGTCGGCCATGTAATTCAGCAAAGAAAACGGATTGTAAAGCTTATCCATTCCATTCCAGGAATAGCCGTTGTACCAATCTTTGATCTGCTGCAAAATATCAGGGGCCTGTAGCTTAAGCTTTTCAATTTCCAACCTGAAATTAGTTTCAAGTTCCTCCTGGGTAATGCCAGCAAGCGTGACAAATTGTGGAGAAAGGGTTATATCACGAAGGTTATTGAGATCAGAAAATATACTTACTCTGGTAAAACGCCCTACTCCGGTGATCAACAACAAACGAATGTGTGCATCTGCGTCTTTCAATACCGAATAAAAGCTTTTCATTACAGCACGATTCTCATTCGCCACCTCCATGTTGTCCAGATAATCCACTACGGGTTTATCATACTCATCAATCAAAATAACCACAGGGGCGTCTACACTAGCCTTGCGGATCAACTCACGAAACTTATCTTTCAATTCGGACTCAGAAAGCACAATCTGCATCCGTTCCGCGATCCAGTCAATTTCCTTGTTCAGGGCAGTGTACAACCCCAGGTGTTGATAGTTCATCTGACTGAAACTCAAATGGATTACCGGATTTTTGACCTCCCAGTCCCAGTTGCTCTCTATCCACAAGCCTTTGAAAAGCTGCTGGCTTCCGTTAAATATTTCTTTGATTGTCGAGAGAATCAGTGATTTACCAAACCGGCGCGGACGACTAAAAAAGTAGTAATGCCCGCTCGTTATCAGCTCGTGAATATTGCGCGTTTTGTCTATATACAAAAAATCGCCTTCACGTATTTTCCTGAAATCCTGTAAGCCAATAGGATATTTTCTCATACTACAAAGTTAGGAAAATTTCAGACAGGCCCATCAGACGAATATCTGGCCGAAACCAGGGCGTCACGCGTTCAATCCGCCGTCCATCAAAATGTTCTCACCATTGATATAGGCACCTGCATCTGAGGACAATAACACCATCAGGCCTTTGATATCATCCTGATTGGCCATGCGGCGCAACGGGACTTTTTTACAGTAATTCTCTACAAAAACGGGAGGCTGGTTGTTGAACAGCCCTCCGGGACTCACGCAGTTGAAACGGACATTTTTACCTGCATTCATCTGGGCCATGTATCTATTGAGATTGATCAGTCCGGCATTGTGAAAAAAGTAATCGGGCGGCAGGTCACCCATGCCAGGCGCCCCCTCGTAATTGGAAAGGTCCGGACCAAACATGCCCATCATGGATGCAATGTTGATTACGCTACCCCCTCCGCTTTGCACGATCAGGTCGGTCATTTCGCGGAGCAGGTTCATCATGCCCGTGGCATTCACCTGCATAGACTCCTCAAACTGCGCCATGGGGGCATTGTACCCCTTCATGGGCCTCGACACAGCGTTATTTACAAATCCGTCCAGCCTGCCAAAGGTGGTCATTATGTTCATTTTCAAAGCTTTAACGGATTCACTATCGCCCTGGTCGGCTTGCATGGCATGCACATCCAGCCCCTTCTCCCGGAAATGCGCAGCATTCTTTTCAGCTGATGCCCGATCCCGGGACGTGGTTATAACGGTAGCGTCGGCCTCCGCCAACCCTTCCACGATACATTTACCATAATTCCCCGACCCGCCCGTAACCAGGATCACCTTATTTTTTAAACTGAGTAAGTCTTTTACATTCATAATTTGCCTGTCGGCTATCGGCTGTCAGCCATTTAAAAGTTACATTTTTATCCCCACTTCCTTTACTTCTTCTTCCCTGTTATCTATCTCACCTTTTCTCCCAAAGTAAAAACCTCCTTCCCACTTTCTCCTTCCTCCCCAACCACCTTCTTACAAAAAAACTTCCCTGCCACCGTTTTCCATACTCTCCTTTGCTCCGATAATAATTTTCATGATATTTTCGGTCTTAGCAAATGCCAGCCTGGGCTTTCCCTCCTCAACCGACCTGACAAACTCAATGATATTGTCGCGAAACATTGAATATGAATTACGGATATCTACCAGTTTCCATCCCTGCTGACCGAAAAGGGAGACCTGGAATGTTCCGCTGATGTGGGTGAATAAATGGAACGTAACTTCAAGACCATCCCGCAGACGCAGCAGCACAATTTCCCGATCCAGGGCACCAACATGCCTGACAGAAGCAGGCTCGGGATCATCCAGAATTCCAAAAACAGCCTCCAGTAAATGTACCCCGTATTTTTTCCAATCCTTTTTGCCAACAGCTGTTACCAGTTCCAATTTCCCGAAGCTCTTCAACTCCTGCCGTGCAATCCGGCATTCATTGGCATAACGCATGGACGAACAGGACATGATGAATTTGCCTTTGGCGTGCTGTTCAGCAAACCAAAGCAGATCATTGGTCGAATAAGCGAGCGGTTTATCAATGAAAATAGGAATTCCCGCCTCAATGAAAGGCGCTGCCATTTGCTTATGATTTTCCGGATCGTCCCGCGCCAGAATCACCGCATCTACCTTACCGATCATATCTTCCAGATTTTCAGCAACATGACCGATAGAGGCTGCACCGGCAATACTTTCCGAAATTTCACGATCCTGCGACCAGACGTGCGTCACCCGGGCCCCGGGAATTCCAAGCGTATCCTGGTTGGCCTGCAGATAAGCAGCTACGGCAGGATAACCTACCCGGCTGATCTCTTCCGGATCGAAATACCCATTAATGATGGATGCCCACGAGTACGGATGGGCATTTCCGGGGCTCATTCCTATAATTCCAATATTCATTTTATAGCTTTTAGCGGTTAGCTGGTAGCGGTTGTTGTAAATAGCTGTTGGCTGTTGGCTGTTGGCTGTTGGCTGTTGGCTGTTGGCTTAAATTCGAGGCTCCAAAATTAAGTTCGCCCTACTTTCAACCTTTCTCCATCCTCCTTTCTCCATCCTCCATTATCCCCTGTGACCCGGTTATTTCTGGATTCATTTTAGCCATCCCATGCGGTCCCAATGTGGCAGGTTCAAGAATGCCGGATCGGGGTATTCAAGGCTTTTGGCATTTCCCAGCATTTTGGTTGTCATATATTGTCCGTTTGCAGTTGCCAGGGCTTTGTATAAATATTCCAGCTTATCGATCCCTACCAGTACGGATGAAACACCATCAAACGATAAGGCAAACTGAGTGGCCAATGTCGGTAAGTCAGGGAACTCTGCCCCTGTTAAAGCATGATAACTTTGTATGTGTTTTTCCACATCAACCAAGGCAGGGTGAAGATTTTTGCCCCTGTCACTTAAAAGCCCCTTCAACAAAACAGAGCGTATCACCATACCAACACCATTCGCACGTGCTTTGTCGAAAAAAGCACTGTGCCTTTGATCCATCAGATTGAAAGGCAGCTGTATCACATCCCAGTTTCCCGTATCAATGGCAAGGCTGGTCTCGTCGGTCGCATAGGTAGAACCGCCAGTTGCTCGGATCACATCTTTCTCTTTCAACTCAGCAAAAACCTCAGCGATCACAGGGTTTTCCAGAATTTCCACATCGGCCTGATGCAGCATAAAAACGTCAATATAATCGGTCCTGAGCGCCTTCAAACTTTCCTGAACCGAATTTTCGATGAAGTTTCTCAACGCATCATTGGGTAGCAGCTTTCCATCTTTCCGGAAATGACTACACTTCGTTGCCAGTACGATGTCGCTTCTCCTGCCCTGGAATGCCTTCCCCATAATAGTCTCACTTTCACCATACAACCGGGCCGTATCAAAAAAATTGATACCTTTTTCCTGGGCTTCGTGCAGGAGATAGATAGCATCGGCTTCAGAAAGCATGTCTGCCTTACTCTGGACTCCAATTCCATAAGGCATACCTATTTCAACCCCACCGAATGCGATCTCAGAAACTTCAATTCCAGTACTTCCCAGTGGTTTTTTTTTCATTTTTTAAAACACAAAGTATTTTTATTTTTCACTGATCACGCTAAAATTTTGAACCCCCTAATTTCACCTTAGGAGCCCGCTCTGCAATAACATAGCCGATGTTTGTGTACTCACCAACATTTCTCTGCTCATTTGTTAGGAAACAGGAGAGGGCTGAGGTCACCAAGGTTGTTACGATATGGATCACGACTCCATGTACGAATTCTTAGAGCCTGATGCGGCGGATTTTGTAAATGCACCTACCAGATCCTGGCAGTAGTTTTTGACACCAACCACATCGGCCCCCATGCTTACGAACTGGTAACCCATGGCAATCAGCTCGTCGACATTTCCCGGACCGCCTACTGTCCCCGCAAATTTCCCATGCTTGCGTGCTACCTGCGCCACGCGCTTTCTGGTTTCAATCAGTTTGGGGTGATTCCACTCACCGGGCGCACCAATGCCCTGACTGAAATCACCTGGCCCGAAAAACAGCATATCATAACCTTCCAGCGCAGCAATTTCCTCCAGCTCATCCAGAGGTTCGGGATCTTCGATTTGAAAAATAACGAAACGTTCCTCGTTGGCCTGCACCAGATATTCATTAAAATCAAGTGCTGTGTAAGCTCCGTCGGAATTTCCACCATCAATGGGCCTGCGACCGACCGGATGAAAACGGGTCATGGCAACGATGCTCTCCGCTTCCTGAAGATTCATAATATGCGGCACCATAATACCCGTGGCATCCAGTTCCAGCGGGCGAATAAAATCGCTGTAACTGCCTTTCGGAACGCGCACCAGAATATCGGTGTCATGCGCTTTGGTAGCCCATATGTTGGCAGCCAGATTGGACCAATCCTGCCCTATATGCTCCTGGTCCACCCATACACAATCAAAACCGGAAATAGCCGCGATTTCCGCGACGCGGGCATCCGAAAAATTTATTTTGAAGCAGCTTACCACTTCACCTGCCCGGAGCTTCTTTAACGCCCGGCTTTCTCGCATTTTCATGTTTTATCTTTTTCTCAAAATTAATGTTCACCTGTCAATGCTTCTATTACTTTTATGCTCATTATTGATACTATTTTTCAGGCACTTTCATCCTGACCTGAATGAAGGCATCTGACCAGCTATCCTCTGAAAACAGATGATAGCTCACACAATCCGCCTGATTCACAAATATTTACTCTTTTCCCGACGCTTGTAAGGCCTCTTAATTAATTACCCTTGCTGCCGCGAGATAATAAAAACTTAAAAAACTATCTATCAAAACCTTAAACAATTTCCTTTCATTTTGCACTACCTTTTTACCCTACCGTTTTGTTATTAAAATAAAGAGATATTACCATGAGCAAGCTGACCAAATACGAAAGCATACCTGCACTAAAAGCTACCGCAAAACGCATGGATAACACCTCCACATAATCGAAGGAACGCCATGATAGGTTATAAGAAATCATTAATTTTTGAAAAGTGATAGCCTGACTAATGTTTCTCCTAATCCTGATAACAAATAAGTGAACAGTAAGAGGAGGCTCACGAGATTACCTGGCCTAATTCGTTGACCTGGTAGATCGAGCCGAAAGATTGTCGGGTACTCCTTCGTCTGCACGTTTTTTTGATATTTTTAGTGCTGCATATCACAAACAAAACCTATATTGGTGTACCAAAAAATGTACACAATGGCAATAATTGAAACAACCAGCAGACAGTTCCGGGAAAGGCAAAAAGATTTTTTTGACATGGCAGACAAAGGAGAAAAAGTGGTCATAAGAAGAGGCCGTAAACAAACTTACGTACTTACGCCTGTATCTGAAGACGACCTGTATTTCTCGCCTGAAATGATACAGCGGATCAAAGACGCCCAGCAGGAGATCAAGGAGGGGAATTGTACAGTCATAAAGAATAAGGAGGAGCTCGATGCATTTTTTGAGAATCTGTGATGTGTACGGTCATTTTTTCAGATAAAGTAAAAGAGGATCTGCGGTTTCTGAAAAGATCTGAACCACAAGCCTATAAAAAAGCCAGATTATGAATAGAAGAGCTTTCCGAACATCCGAGAACCGGACTTGGAAAACCGTAGCTGAAAAAGCATAATCTCGCAGGTTTATATGCCAGAAAAATAACAGATAAACACCGATTGGTGTATTCTGTAAATGATGAGATCATTTCCGTGGACATCCTTTCTGCATAAGGTCACTACGTTGACAAATAATTGAAATCATCCAGGCTCGTTCACGTGAAAAAGACATTTTCTGTGCCGATTATTCACTCCTGCCAATAATCCTCAAAACCGCATAAGCTGCAGCCGCACGCACATCTGCTTTATCGGCGTCGCTGGGCAGCTGTGTCAAATGCTCCGACAACGAAACTAGTACAGGCAAATCATCCGTGGTACCACTGCCTGCCAGTGCGGCACACATTTCCGAAATGTCGCCTTTCGACGATGCTGTTTTGTATTTCACAATCTCTGCGTGTATCTGTGCCAACTTGTCAGGTTTACGCCCGTTTTGGGTTGTGGTAAAAGCAGCACTCAAGAGGTAGATTCTTGCCGGAGAATCCGCCGGTTCGGCCAGCGCTGCGACGGCAAGCAAATCCCACTCTTCGTCGGTTAATCCTTTCAACTGGCGTAACGCATAAGCCGGTGTGCTTTTGGAAGAGTGATCATGCCCGGCAGCCAGGATCATTTTCAGGAATTTGGCAGGCGCTGCTTTCAGTGAATCGGGCGAGCTGTAGGCTACGCTCCACTCGGTGTACAATGCCAGCGATTTCACTGAACTGTTAAGGGTTTTTTGGGTCAATGCCGGATCATCGGCCAAGGGTGAAATTTTTAGCTTAGCCAGCGTTTCTGCTGCGTGTGTACGATCTGTGGCTGTACTGTCCAGAAATACCGCTTTGATCTGATCAGTCCATACTTTTTTTTCTGCTTCGGTTTTAGCCGCCTGCGCCAGTACACGCCATATCCCTATCCGGTATTGGGGTTTGGTATTAAACTGCTTTTCTTCTGCCAGATACACCTCCTGAACTCCTTCCGGATTTCCCGACCATAACAAATATTCAGCGGCATGCACCTTCACCCATTCCGAACGTGTAGCGAGCACATTCCTGAGCACGGCTACTGATTGCTTTTCCATTTCCGAAGAAATCCCTGAATCTCCACCCTTATTTCTGCAAGCATCCAACATAATCCAAAAACAAATAATGGTTAAAAAAGAAAAAATACGTCGTTTCATATTTAATTGATTATAAAATTATTACACCGAACCGCTGACGTTTCTCCGAACGCTTCTACGCTAAGCCAGCCTGGCAAAACCTGCCTGACTGCCACCCTGCTCACGCGCCAGTGCATCGTAACTGCCCGCATTGAGCTCCTGCTCCATTTCCTTTAAAACAGAATCCAATGCAGCCAGGAACAGGTCGATATGCCTTTGCTCATGGGCGTACATCAGATACATGGATGTGGAAACCAGGAAGCCTCTGCTCAGCATTTTCTGGATAAAAATCTTTTTCATCGCTAAGGAAGAGCCTTCCTGCTGAAAGGCCAGCGTGGGTGTTACAGGCATGCCTCCTACGGCCAGCTGGCAGGCCGGGTATTTCGCGGCAATCGTGACTAAATTCTCCTTAAACGCTACTCCCTTCTCCCAAACCATCCTCTGCACAGGAAGGCGTTTCATTTTTTGAATAACGGCCAAGGCAGCTGCAGTGCCCACGCCGTCGGTCCAGTAGCTGGATGAAATAAAACTGGCCCCGGCAGCATCCATTATTTCTTCCCGCCCTATAACCGTTCCAAATGGAAACCCGTTGCTCATAGCCTTTGCGTACACCACGAGGTCTGGTTCCACGTTCATGCCTGAAAGTGCGCCGGGAAACCCATAACGTAAACCACTGGAAACCTCATCCACGACAAAAACGGCGCCTTGTTCGCGGCAGCGTGCAGCCACACGGGCTACAAAGTCATCCTGAGGAAATTGTGAGCGCATGGGTTCCATCACCACGGCAGCGAGGTTATTGCCCAAGGCTTCCAGAGCATCTTCCAGCGATTTCACGTCGTTATACCGGAAGGGCACCGATGTACCTTTTAATTCGCGGGGAACGCCAATGGGTGGTAGTCCGGGTAGCAAATGGCCGTCCAGGGCATCCTGTTCACCCAGGTTTGCCGCAAGATACCAGTCGTGCCAGCCATGGTAACCGCAAAATGCCACGCCACTCCGACCGGTTGCAGCCCTGGCAATACGGACAGCCATGGTCATGGCTTCACCACCTCCCCGGGCATAACGAACTTTTCCGGCCCAGGGGTGTAGGGCAAGCAGTTCTCTGGCCAGTTCGACCTCCTGGGGATTCACCAGCGAACAGTAACTTCCCTGGGAAACGCGCCTGTGTACGGCAGCATTGACGTCGGGATCGGCGTAGCCAAGCAGGACTGCCCCAATGCCGCCGGCAAAATCGATGTATCTTTTCCCGGTCATATCCCATACCTCACAGCCAATGGCTTTGGAAAAATAGGCTGGCCATTGTGTTTCATCAAACATTTCCGCTCTTTTGGAAAGCAGACCTGTACCTCCGGATATTACTTCTCTGGCCTCTTTCCAACGTTCCGGGCCGTTATCAGAAAGAGGTGCTACAGACTGGGGAAGATGCGGTCCAAGCAACCTTAACGCATTATCCAAAAAGATGTCCTGCATATCTGATCGCGTCATGCCGGCGTCATCGCATGCTTCCCGAAGCGCCAGCAGTGATTCTATCCCAATCAATGTCATTTCATTGGTGGTGGCAGGCGTGTGTCCGGACGCAATGGTCTCGGGATGAAGCCAGTAAAAATATTCACCGGTCGTAACACAACGTCCGCGGGCTTCGCTCACTGCAAAGTCCGAACCCCAGACGACACGCCTGGGACCCAAAATTTTCAGTGCCGCCGCAAAGGACTCAGATTCCGTGACTGCTGATGTATCCACAACCACGTTGTCCAGATCGACAAGGGAATAGAGGCCGCTTCTTGCATTTCTGTAATTGAAGCTCCTGGCCACGTGCGCAAGAATCAGGCGCACATGCGGATAGGCGCTGCAAAGACGCCGGATTTCCTTCTGATTATCCGGATCATCCATGGCGCCGTCGCGAACGATATGGAGCAAAAGCACCCCCTTGTTTTCATCCAGAACTTCCCACATCCATTCCGGCGCATACGCGGTCAGTGAGGCGTTCATGGTATCAGGTCGGGCTGCATAACAATGATATACTTTTAATCCGATGAACTGACCTGTCCTTAAACTTTCCGCCACATGCTTCCGATCATCTTGAGGAGATACAACCCTGAGTGACCTGCTGAGGGATGTGCCATTCATTAGTACCTCCTCATACACCCAGCCGTTCATTTCCTGGAGATCCGCCTTTTTATTTGGCATCCCGAAATACAAACCATGGATTGTTTTCGATGGCATGTATTGCTGCAAGGCTAAGCGGTGTTCGTTACAGCCCAGTATGCCCTGATCTTTAAGAAAATCCCATGTGCCCGGCGGAAAATGCGCCGGGTGGTAGGGATGCGTATGGATATCGTAAATTTCATCAGGCACAAAATCAGACAACCTCTTTTTTATTAAAGATTGATCCACATTCGTAAGCAGATTGGTATATTTCATAGGATACCGGCAAAAATTAGAAAAAGATTTTATAGTTGTTTCACCGGCAGATCCGGCGGTCGATAAGCCTGTCCAAATAACTCAGAATCAGTCCGGCCAATACGCCTGCAACAAGCGAACATGGCATCATCCAGAGTATCGTTATGCCAAAAACCCCATAAAAAGCAATCGCTACGGCTGCACCCACCGCCAGAACACCTGCAACGAACGTGGCTCTCTCTGTGGCAAAAGGAACGAATAGGGCCATGAAGAACAACACGAACAAAGGCGCTACAAACAGGTTAACCACTTTCATGATTACTTCAAAAAGATTACCCGGCACATTTGATACGAAAAGGCTCAGCAGAATGACCATACCTCCCACAAGGTAAGATAGCGTTTTCACGAGTTTCAGGGGATCGGGAGGTGTTGTAGCCTCATTTCTGAAGCGTTTCAGAATATCTTCCGCAATGACCGAGGAAACGCTGTTCAACCCCGAAGACATACTGGACATGGCCGCAGCCAGCAAGCCGGAAATCACCAGCCCCGATAAACCCGAAGGTAATCCAATCATGATAAATCTCGGGAAAAGTGTATCTGCCTGTTCCCGGATGGTTTGTCCAGGTAAAAGGTATTGCTGATTCTTCACATAAAATGCCAGCATAGCCAGACCCAGCAGTGCCAGCATCGTGTCGGACAGCATGCTTGAAAAGAAAGAAACCCGTAAAGTCTTCCGGGCAGCCTGAATGTCTTTCGTGGACAAATAGCGTTGAATGGCCATCTGATCAGAGCCGGTGGTGCATACGTACCAGGTAAAAATCACCAGCGCCGCGTTACCCACCGAGCTACGCTCCATTGCGTCGAACCCGAGCTTGGGTGTATCCCAATGGGCAGGCCAGGTCGTTGGAAACATCGCTTCGAAGGAGTCCAGATCCATACAAATGATGACAATACTCAGTACCGCACCACCCAGAAAGATTCCCGTTTGAATAACGTCCGTGAGTATTACCGCCCTGAGCCCACCCATGGAGGTGTAGATAATCGTCACCAGCATCAGGAGGAGGCCAATCAAGGGCGTGTAATAAGGATTGATATCGATGACCGAAAGCAAAGCAATATTTACAGTCACATAAACGATGGTGGCCATCCAGAGGAACCTCAGTGCCAGGAACATGCATGTGGCCAGCATCCTTACACTGAGCCCCAGCTTTTTTTCGAGAATCTCATAAGCACTGGTTACCTTCATTTTCATGATGTGTGGTATGAGCCACCAGCCTGCCACGTAATAAATGAGCGGGTAGGCGACCATTCCCGAAAAAATGGCCGGGCCATGCTTGATCATTTCGCCCGGGTACGACAGGTAACTAAGTGTACTCAAGAGGGTTGCAAACAAGGATATGCCCACCGAAGTCGGATTCATAGTCCGCCCCCCGAAAATGTAGTCTTCCTGCGTTTTATTTCTACGTGAATAATACCATCCTACAGACAGCATCAGAAATCCATAGGCAACAATCACGATCCAGTCCAGAACCGTGAGTCGGGGCATTGCCGATAGGAATATTACCTGAACCATGTTTTGCTTTTATGCCTGATCAATCAATCTCCAGAATGCTTCCTGCAATGTGCTGCATACCTCCGGGAAGATTGAAATAATAGGTTACCAATACCCGATTTTTATCCAGCTGTACGGCCCACGGATACCCCAGATCCCCGGTGCCTCCGTCGGTTCGCAACACTATTTCGGGTGCTGTGGCAAAATCCGTACATTCTGCGTTAAGGATGCGCGCACGTATACCCAATGGTTTGTGCCGGTAACCATAGCTTAGTAATACCCGGTTATCGGACAACCTGAGTGCCTGAAGCGGATGTCCCTGAAATCCCATTTTCTGCCAGGGTTTGAATGTTTTTCCCCCATCTGTAGAGCGGGCTATGCATGCCTGATCGTCGTTGTCCTCTGTTCTCATAAAGGCTACAATATCACCTTTTGGTGTTTCATAAACGGATGTTTCGTTGAATGATATCTTGTCATCGACAGCTACTGCGGCTGAATACTTCCAGGTGAGTCCTTTATCTTCAGAAACAATCAGGTGATTCGAAGTTTTGTTGGGCGTTTCGCGATCGGTATTGGCCACCACCCACAATATCCTGCCGTCCTTTGCCTCCCACAGTGCACCCCGGTTATAAGCCGGCACCGGGTCGCCCATGGCTGTATAAAGAATTTCCTGGGGAATGCGTGGCGGGTACAACGGCCCTTGCCAGGATTTAGCATCGTCTTTGGATTTTACAAGATAGCCGCCAAGGAAAACAGAAGTTCCATTCTCGACATATGGTTTTTTCAAATTGGGGAAACCATCCGGCCGTACGAAAGCCCAGCCATAACTGGCACAAAGCAAGCTTCCGTCACGCAACTGTAGCAGGCATGGATCCTGTGAACCACCAAATGGATGGGCATAAATCAGCTCTGGATCCTTTGTCCAGGTTTTGCCATCTTTGGATCTTACAGCGACCAGATAGCTATTGGCATCTACGTGGCTCGTACCCTTTTCCCCGAATATCTTACGGTTCGGGGCTCGGCGAAAGGCAACGTAAAACTCTCCGTTCTTAAGCCTGACAACCGATGGAAAGGCGGCATGAAACTGAGGATCCTGATAGATCATCACGTCCTGGATCTTTCGGACACCTTTTGCACTATCGGTTACAAACGGGCGGGCTGAAACAGGATAGCGAAAAAAGACCATGAAGGCCGTGGCACACGCCAGATGATAAAATGTACGTAATTGCATGGAATAAGGGTTTAGGAATAGTGTTCAGAAATTTAAAAGCTTACCAGACTGTCCAGCCACCATCTACCGCCAGGTCATGACCCGTAATGTAGGAGGAAGCACCGGACAACAGAAAAGCAACGGAGCCTGCTATCTCGGCCGATTGCCCTACTCTGCCCAAAGGGGATTTACCGGACAGTCTTTCTACAAAGGCCGGGTGGTTATTTTGTACATCGGGATTAGGGAAAGGACCAGGCGATATACAGTTGCAGCGCACATTAGATTTACCCCAATGCACGGCCAGGTAACGCGTCATCTGGATAATACCGGCCTTACCTACTCCATATTCAATGGGGTTTTTAGTCATCGGTTCGAGATAAACCTCCGGATACGGGGATACAGAACCGTACATGCTCGAAAACAGCACAATACTTCCGCGGTTCGCTAATGCCATTTCCCGTCCGATTGCTCGGGTTAGCATAAAAGTGGACGTTAAACCACCATGGTTCACCATGTCAAAGTCGTCGGCCGTGAGCGCGTCCATTTTCTTCGCTGTGGTAGCCGTAGTGAGATTCACATAGCCGTGCGGAACGCCCTGTTTTTCTACATGATCTTTCACAAATTGTTCAGCCGCAACCGTATCTCTGATATCCAGTGAGGCAAAAGAGACATGCTTCAATCCCTCTTTTTTGATAAAACTTTCGGCTCGGTCATCCAGGTCCACGCAAAGCACCTTTGCACCTAGTTTGTCGAGCAAGGTTACTATTGCCTGACCGAGGTATCCCGCCCCGCCAAAAACCCATATGTGTTTGTCTTTCAGATTCAGGAAATCGTTGATTGGATTTGTCATTGGCAAAAAAATGGTTGGATCATACATACTGTCATTAAAAACAGCCTTATTTTAAAAATTTACCCTGCTTTAATATTTCACTCCATTTGGCGTAACCTTCAGCCGTGAGATGAACGCCATCCCAGGTAAATTCCCTTTTCAGTTTGGCCTCGGCATCGGCAAAGTGTCGGTACAGATCAATATAGGTTACGCTTTCCACTGCAGCGAGCTTTTCCAATCCGGAGTTCACTTCCCGGATCAGTGCATGTTTGCTGGTGTGAGCGGGCAATTTGTTGAACGATTCGTTGACCGGCAACATGCTTTGCAGATAGATTTCAGTAGCCGGCGACTCCGCCTTTATCCGCGAAACGATCCGTTCGAAATTGGTAAGGAGTACACTTGCGGGCGTATTCCGGGCCAGATCATTGATCCCGATCATCAGAAAAACCTTGGCGGGTTTACCACCGGTTACCTCATCCAGTCTTTCCAGAACGCCGTAACTCGTATCGCCGGGGATTCCTCTGTTTTTGGCATGCCGGTTCTCCAATAATGCCTGCCATTCGGCCCAGAATGTGATGCTGTTACCCAGAAAAACGATGTCCTTTTTGGAATGCCTGAACGTTTTCATCAATGCCACGCGCGGCGCATAAACATCGGGCCGGGCGGTACTGTCCCAGGTAACCTGCTGAGCCACTGCATCCCGCAGCGACACCCCAATAATCAACAGTAAAAATAGCGGAGTGCAGAGATGACCTCTTTTCATAGTTATTTTATTATGACGATTATAGGTGCAATCTTGCCTAATCTACAGTTAATGGTCTGCAGTCTGTCATCGTTCGGACGTCAGGCACTCCTCTTATTTAATTTCCAGGATCGTACCGGCAATGTGCTGCGGCCCACCTGGTACATTATAATAGTAACTTACCAATACTTTGTTTTTGTCGAGCTGCACGGCCCAGGGATAGCCAAGATCCGTAGTACCACCGTCCGTACGCAGTACAATTTCAGGGGCCGTGGCAAAATCAGTACATTCGGCATTCAGGATACGGGCGCGGATCCCCAACGGTTTATGGCGATAACCATAGGAGACCAAAACACGGTTATCGGGCAGGCGAAGCGCCTGCAGCGGGTGCCCCTGAAAACCCATTTTCTCCCATGAAAAGGTTTTTCCTCCATCTTTCGACCTGGCAATACATGCCTGATCGTCCAATCCGGCAGTTCTCAAAAACGCGACAATGTCTCCTTTGGGTGTTTCGTAAACAGAAGCTTCATTGAATGAAACTTTTTCATCCACCGCCACCGGCGCCGAGTATTTCCAGGTCAATCCTTTATCGGACGAGATCAGTAAATGGTTGGAGGTTTTCTTGGGCATTTCCTGATCCGACGCCGCCACTACCCAAAAAATTCGACCATCCTTACCTTCGTACATGGCACCGCGGTTGTAGGCCGGAACCATGTCACCCATAGCAGTATGATTAATTTCCGGTGCAATATGCGGCGGATACAGGGGCCCTTGCCAAGACTTGGCGCCATCTGTAGACCTCATCACATAGCCTCCCAGAAAAACGGCTCCACCGGCCAGAAAGTAGGGCTTTTTCAAATTGTCCATACCATCCGGACGAACAAAGGCCCAGCCATAACTCGCACAAAGCAATGTGCCGTCCTTCAGTTGAAGCAGGCACGGATCCTGCGATCCGCCAAAGGTATGCGCGTAGATGAGCTCCGGTTCCTTTGTCCAGGTTTTACCATCTTTGGATTTCACAGCTACGAGATAGCTGTTGGGATCGACATGGCTGGTACCTTTTTCACCAAAAACCTTACGATTAGGCGCTCGACGGAAAGCCAGAACAAATTCCCCGTTTTTTTTCCTGATCACCGAGGGAAATGCGGAATGAAATTTGGCGTCCTGATAAATGATTATGTCCTCGATCTTCCGGACACCAGGAACGCTGTCAACGGCAAAGATCTTATGGTCAGAAGGAAAAACTGGCCTCGCCTGCACCTCCGGTAACCCACTGGTAACCAACAAAGAAAACAGTCCACAACCGAGTATTTTATTAGTTTTAATCATAAGGAATTAAGGAAAATTTGACTTAATAAATAATTTAAGTTGTTGGCGGATACGCTGACTCACCTGAAAAACTCCGGGATTAAGTCCCGACCTATTTTCTGCACGCCGGCAACCTCCTTGGGATCAATGGACTGATAAGGCCACCGCACTCGGGTGCCAGCCGGTACCATGCCACCAACCACAGCAAGAAATTTATCCAGCGCCATATCGGAATAACCTGAAAAATGAAATGGAAAAATACATTGTTCAAAAAACCGGGCAATCCGGCTCTCGAGCTCCAGTGCACCGGCCAGATCGGTCTGCATCTGTTGATACCAACGATGAGCGGCCTGAGGATTTATACAGGCCATATTGGAATAAGCTCCTGCCGCTACGCCCTCACGCACACCCGTAGCGAGTCGATGACCCGGCACAAAAACGGAAAGATCCGGATGGATCTGTCGCATTTCGGAATACCATTCCGGCCCACCTGCTCCGACTTTTATTCCGATCAGTGCAGGAATAGCCAGAGCCAACCGGTGAAAATCAGCTGGTTTCAGGACTGTTTTAGCATGACCGACGTGGTACAGCACCATGGGGACAGGGGCCGCTTCTGCTGCCATCCCTTCCAGAAATGTCAGTTGCTCCTGCTGATTCGCCGCAATCCAGTCGGGCAAAATAACCTGGAAAGCTCCCGGTTTCAAAGCGGCCGATCTCCTGATTCGCTCCAGAGATATAAGCGGACTCGTGTGACTGGCTCCAATCTGAAACGGAATTTTGGCTTTTATACACTTTTCCGCAAGCATCAGGCTGATCCGGTCAAACTCCGACTCGGTCTGGTTGAAAAACTCTCCTGCGGTTCCATTGGAATAAACACCGCTGATTTCAGCATCACAAAGGATATCAAGCTGATTTTCCAGACTTCCGAAATCGATACGATTGTCGGCCTGAATGGGCAGCAGCAACGTACACCACGTTCCTTTCAAATTTTCTACCGAAAGTGTATCCATAAAGTCTTCAATTAAAAAACTGTTATATCTGATCCCGTAGCCGGCACGTGTCCACTATTTCCCATTCAGAATGGTTAGTGATTTGGGTTCAGGAAAAATAGCATTTGAGGGTTTTTCGGGCACCCTAAACCGGTAGGCACGGATCCCGCTTCCTTTGCCCTCCTCATAATATACCACCAGTACCGAGCCGTCCTTCAGTTCAACCGTAGAGGGATAAGCGCCCAGGGTCTCATCAACCAGATAAGGCCCTTCCCAGGTTTTCGCTTCGTCCCTGCTGATCCGCAAACCGGTGTAACCCTTTTTAGAAGGTGCATCTCTGAAAGCCCTGGTTGTGAGCAGAATTTCTCCTGATTTCAATCTGGTGAATGAAGGCGAATGCCCCCGGAAACCAATATCCTGTACATCAGACCAGGTTTTCCCCATGTCCTTACTGGTGGCATAATGCATGTGTACCTCCTGTTGCGCACGCAGTGCCGCATACAATGTGCCATCCTTTAGTAAAACCACATCCGTTTCTGCAGCAAGTGGCAGATTGGCCTTTTCTCCAATGGTAATCACCGGTCCCCAGGTTTTGCCCTTGTCTTTGGACAACATGACACCACCCCAGGCCTTCAATCCGCCCTTTCCTTCCTGGTGGTACACCGGTAAAATTGTGGTACCATCCGGCATTTCACGTACCTGCGCAGATGAGAGCCAATCTATATCTCCTGTTTCCAGCAACGTGGCATTTTTGTCCCAGGTTTTACCGTTGTCCTTAGACCACAGCAACTGAGGACTTCCCAGCATCTTGTATTCTCTTGAACCAAAACTGGGGTAACGAAGCGAAAAAAAGCTTATGACCACCATGCCACTGCTTAGCTGCGCAATATGAGCGTCGCGGTTGTCGTCCGCGTCATCATAAATCGTAACGGGTTTGCTCCAGGTACGCCCTTCGTCTTTCGAGCGGACCAGACAAATGCGCCCTGCCTTCGGATACTTTTCGCTTTGCGGGGTAACATGCTCGTCACCAGCATAAAACACGGCAACGATGTCACCGTTTTTCAGGCGGCACGCATCCGGAAATGCCTGATAATCACCCGCGTCGCCTCCTTTTGAAATGAGCATGTGCTTCGCCGAATCAGCGGATGTAGTCTCTTGTATCGAACGTGCCATCAGTGAAAAAGACCCGGCAAGGCAAATCGACAGTACCAAGGTTGAAAATGCATTTTTTAACATCATGATCGTGGTTTAGGAATAGTGGTTTGGAAAAGCTGTTAGCGGCTAGATTGGCCGTTGGCTCCATAGTTGCTCTATTTAAGCTTATATTTCAATCCTGACGAATTCTATACTGGTTTCATCCGTATGGTCCCCGGCATAATAGTAGGCCAGGACTTCGTTGTCACTGAGTTTTAATAATCCCGGATGCCCTACTGAAAAGGCTGCCATTTCGGCCCAGGCATCGTTCATACTGACCTGGCGGCTGTCTTGTTGCTCAATATTTTTTCTTTCGTAAATCACAAGTGCTTCATCATAAGTTCGTCCCAAATCACGGGTTGTCCTGACCGTGATTACCGGAGACGAAGTACGGTCAATACTGATGGTGGCCATGCGACCGTCACCGAGGTCGGCTGGCTGGCCGGGCTGGCCGTAAATGCCGGTATCGTAAAGATCGCCCCATGTTTTCCCGCCGTCCGTGCTATGGCGGGCGTGGATGTTGATATACGTTTCTTTTTTCCCATCCAATGTCCAGAAAAAATCAATCACGGAATTGCCATCAGATAAGACGGCAGGTCGCTGATCCCAGTAATACATATCCTTTTCGGCGGTAACATTCACCATGTCCTTCCAGGTTTTGCCCCCATCGTAAGAGAAAACAAATGCAGACCTGTGTAACCACGGGGTTTGGTCCCAATCGTATTTATTAACCTCAAACTGACATATCAGGGTGCCGTCTGCCAGTTTTAACGGCGGGCCTGTAAGGGGCACGGGACCATCAGCTCCAGGAATTTCCATTAATTCGGGAGCAGACCACGTCGCTCCGTCGTCTTCCGATATACTGATAAAGATGCGCGTGTCTTTTAGGCTCTCATTTTCCGGATTATAGTAAGGCAATGACATATCCGATGCATCCATCCAGTTGGAGAGCATCATCACACGTGTGCCGCCAAGTGACAGAAAATACAGTATGCGGCTCAAACCCGGAACGTGACCGATATCCGGAAGTTTTACAGGTTCAAAGGGCTCGATCCAGGTTTGCCCCTGATCATCCGACCAGCTCATTACCGCGTGCTGAAAGTGGCAGTCCCCTTTGATCTCCGCTGCCTTAAAACCAGCCAGCCATCGCCCGGACGGTAACTTTTCTATACAGGGAAAAGTATTGCTCCGCAGATTAATATTATCCGCTGACTTCGGGATCGTGCCTTTACCGATGATTTTCATATGGTCTTCGCTTTATCTGCTGTGTCCTTTTTGATCCAATACAGCAGCCCTACACAAAGAATCATCAGAACTGCTGCCGATTGAAAAATATGCCCCAGGTCTACTTGCATATCACGCAAAACGCCTCCGGCATAAACACTGGCACCACCGATGATACAGGCAAACAAATTAAGTACCCCGTAACCTGTAGCCCTGTAACGAGGGTCAGCACTCAGACAAAGGATAGGCATAATATTGGCATCGCAGAACATACGGGTGAGCCCGTAAACCATAAACATGGCAATGGCTAATGGCAGAACGTTGGTATAACTGGCAATAAATATACACGGAGCTGCGATGCACAGGCCAATCACGGGAATGTATATCTGGGCATCGGCATTCTTCCGTCCCCAGCGATCGGCAAGAAAGCCACCCAGGATAACCCCAACGATCGATGCAGGGTATAAGTAACCTGTGGCGTACAATCCCGCCATTCCCTGTGAAAGCTTAAAATGCTCCTGATAATAAGTGGGGATCCACCCGGCGACCATCCAGCCTATGATACCCAGAAAGGCCCAAAAAATAGCAAGTAGTACAAACGATCGCTCCCTGAACAGGCTCTTTACAGCTTCAAAAAAATTAACTTTGGGTTCTATGGATTGAGAAATACTACGCACTGTTTTTGGTGCGTCTTTAAGCAGGATCAAAAGTATGAACGCGTATGCTACGCCAAAAGCTCCAAATACGCTGAAGGCTGTGTTCCAGGTATGCTTTTCCGCTATCCATCCACCGACAAAACCAAGACTTTGGCCTACCATGATCCCGGCTATGTGAATGCCCGAGGCCAGGGATTTGCTGGGGCCTTTGTGATAATCAACAATGAGGGCCAGTGCAGCTGGAATATAACACGCTTCGCTGATCCCCATGAGTACCCGTGTGGCCAGTAACTGTTCGAACGTTGTAACGTAAGCGGTAAGCCAGGTAACGGCTGACCAGATGAACAGACTGACAATGATAACCCGGCTGCGGTTAAAATGGTCCGCAAGAAAGCCGGCAAATGGGCTGAGTAAGCCATAAACCCATAAAAAAACGGAGGTCAAAAGGCCAAACTGGGCATCTGTCATGGGCATGGCCTGAACAATGGATGTCCGCATGGTCGTGATCATCGTGCGATCGAGATAGTTCAGGCAGCCTACCACACAAAGCAGCCCCACAACCATCCAGGCGCCCGATGGCAATACATCATCCGCTTTCAATGCTCTTGTTTCCGTCATGGTAAGGGTATCTAAGTTTTAAACAACACTTAAGGGAAATCAATCTGTTTTAAATCTCCCCAAGGGCACCGCGGCGAGGTAAACCATACTCTTTCCTTCATGACTCGAATAATAGGACACCCAAAGCTGCTTCTTGTCCAGGATCAATCCGGGATAGCTATTATCACCGCTGCTGGGAAGTTTGATTGTCCTAAGGACTTTGCCCTGAAGATCGGTAACATGCAGGGCTGTTGAAGCCAAGGTACCTTCATGAAACCGGGTGCCGATGATCAGCCTGTCCTTTCCCAGGAATTGAAAATTAGGACCTCCGAGTCTTACACTCATTTTGTGATACTGCCACGTTTTGTAAGGAAAGTCGCTTACGGCCAGCACACCCATCTGATCATCCGTTTCCCTTCTCACCAGAATGTACATTTTGTCCTTGCTGTCGAACCGCACGGTTGACTCATTCGGACTTCCATCGATGGCGATACCCGGTACTTTTTCATAGTGTTTACCATCCTTGGTGCTCAACAGCTGCGCAAACATGGTTCTGACCCTTTTACCATCGACAGTCTTGTAATCGGCGGTGTACATGATGCCATAGCCAGTGCCTTTATGCCAGGTAATACGCCAGATCCAGTCCAGTGTAGGGGTGATGTCCTTACCGAAAGTGGTCTTTTCGGGTTTCGAAAAATTAGCGCCTGACCTATCCGACAATGAATAATAAGGGGCCAGTGTAAGGTATTTGCCATCTTTGAAAATGCCAGCCGCTACAATCGCCATCATGGTTCCATCGGGCCTCAACGATAACCGGGCCTCTCTCACATCCTCTGCGTCCATGTCAAACAGGGCCACCGTTTCCCAGTCCTTTTTGTTTTTCGATCTGACGATCCTTACTTTTCCATTATTCTCATTGCCAACATGATTGGCTCCTTCTCTGAAAGTGATGTAGAAGTAGTCTTTAAACTGAACAAGATCGGGAAATGCGTTATGTTTTTCCTTGTCCCAGACTTTTGTGATGGTGATCGAATCACCGGCAAACCCGGTTTCCGCTTTAGCCAGAGAAAACCCTGAAAGAAGAAAGGCGAGGATACAATATTTGAAATTCAACATGCAATGGTGGATTAAATGATGGGCACTAAGGTTTACTTCATTCTCCGATTAACTCTCCCTTTGCCTGCATTTCCTGTTGCAGCTTGGCCTGATAAGCGGCTTTGGCTTCCACATCTTCTTTGGCTGACTCTCCAAAATAGATAAAACCCAGGGCTTTACGGGTGCGGTCGGGGGTTTGATTGCCATCCGCCCGATGAATGGTGAGGGAGTCGTGGATCAGCAGATCGCCAGGCCGGGCAGGAAAAGCAATCTCGTTTTCCATATCATCAGGCAATCCAAAATCGACAATACCCTGAGAGAAGCCTAATGTCTGGGTACGCCCGTGTGTACGCATGCCTTTGCGATGAGAGCCTTTTACGTAACGTACACAACCGTTGGCCTCGTCCACGTTTTCCAGCGCCATCCACATCGTAACTGCCTTGGCGGGCTTAAGCATGAAGTAATATCCGTCCTGATGTGGGGGAGTTGGTTTCCCGATTTTCGGAGGTTTGTTAAAATACTCCAGGATACGTGGAACCACCTTATCTTCCAGTAACACCTCCGCTATTTCACTGAATTTACTATCATGGAGCAAAGGAGCAAAGTCGGGATCATAATCAGAAATATGCATAATCTGCTTTAGGGTAGACAGATCATTTTTATCTTCATAAAACACATCCGTAGCGGGTAATCCCGGCACAACATTTTGAATAAAACTTTCCAGTTTTCCATTAAGCTCACCGATCTCTTCCACAGACAGGAAGCCGGGCAGGAAAACGTACCCATCCTCTTCAAATTTTCTTTTAATTGATTGGATATCCATTGTTTTTCAAATGATTCAGATTTAACAGACTTACTCTTTTATAGCAAATGCGGTCCGCCGCATGGTAAAATTGTTATATTGTTGAATTGTTATAACCTAGAATTTACAGTTAACAAATAGCTTAATATCAAAACATTGAATCAAAAACCCTCGACAACTCCCCCCTAAGCAATTCAACCATTTAACCCTTCAACAATTCAACCATATAACCATTCAGCAATCCAACCCCGCAACCATTCATCAATACAATTATCTACAAGTTTTACCATCAGACACCGGTTTTAGCCCGTATTGCCAGTTCGATACAAGCCACCGTCACCACCGACTTACCGCCGTTCTCCACCACGATCTCATTCCAGCCTTCCCTGACCAATCCTACCGGAAAGCGGAAATTGTAGGCTGTATTTTCTTCGGCATGCTGTGTATACGACCCCGTTGGAAACAGCAACTTATCCGTTTTTTCATGGTTCAGATTTGGCCAGCAACCATTGAACGAAACCGGTAAGTGTGTTACCTGATCACCGGCTTTCAGTACGATCTGTACCACCAGTTCCAGGTTTAAGTCCGTCGGTTCGGCACACATTGGAATTTTCAACGGATGCTGGGAAATGGGCTCCATCACCACCGGCAATTGCGGAGGAAGCTCAAAAGGAATCAAGTTAAATGACCGTCCGCCAATGGCAAAGGAATAATGTTTGGGGCGTCCGCGTAAATACCTCAAATCGTATATTTTACGAAGGGAGGCGTATTCGGTAATGACACCCGGAATCCTCGCCTGATCGGTGCAATAGAAGTTGAACCACTCAATCCCCTGTGCACCCAGCACCAGCTTTCCAGCGGCGTTGGCATGAAGCATTTCTTTGGTGGCCGACATGTAACGCAGCTTTTGGGTGGTATTCCGCTCCGGGTCGCGTGTGACCAGCGCGTTGGCTCCATCTTCAATGACACCGTAAATGGTGACTTTGGGCCCCAACAGTTCCCTGAGCTTATCATGCTCCATATCCCAGGTTGTGCACCAAAAGCCAGAAGGGCAAATAAAGTCAAGCGTTCCTTCACGGCAAAGGGTTACCACATCCAGACCAATACTTTTGAGAATACCCAGCCTGCCCGGGATACGCATCCCAAACGGATAGGGCCGGCCCGTTTTCTTTGCTTTGGCCTGAGTGAGTTTTCTGATTTCCCGAATCCAGTTGCTCATCATTTCCACGGTCTCTGCGGTGGCATTGGGTTCGCAGCAAAGCGGTTGCCTCCACCAATCCAGCTCAAGGCCTTCAAAATCGTAGTCTTCCACCACCTCCCGGATTTGCCTGAACATTATTTCCCGCACCTCGGTTTTTTCATAATTCATGCCTTCCCGGTAATTGGGATTATGAGGCCCATAGGCGCTGTTTTTCAACCGCATTTCCTTTTGTTTCAGAATCGGCAAATTGAAAAAACTCCCTTCAAAATTGTTACTGCCATGCAGATCATTCATCCGGATGCTTACCCATGAGGAAATTTTCCGTCTTCGGCAGGCTTTGGAAGTTTCGGCCAGCCAATCCACACCGGCATCGAGCAGGTCCTGATACCGATCCATAAATGCGGAGAAAGTATCCAGAAATTCTTCCACCGCCTCGGGCTCGGTGATGCCCTGGCAAATGGCATGCCCCCTGAAAAAGTCCCGGTCACCCCTTTTGTAGCCATCCAGAATGCTCGGAATGGTTTTGCTGGGATACCAGGCTCTGGAAGCATTGGCATTAATCACAAAGGTATCGATGTCGTTATCTGCCAGCTCATCCACAAACCGGTGAATGGCTTTTGCGGCAAAAGGCCCGCCCTGCAAAGTTTCTTTGGTATTGCGCTTTCCGGTTCTTGGATTAATTACAACAGCAAATTTGTAATCTTCCGGCTGCCATTTTTCAGGATTATAGAAAAACACACAGGTATCGCCGTTGAAGAGGTTTTTGTGCTTCTTTATCAGGTCTTCCCCAGCCTTTGCCGGCCGGGCATCCGACTCAGAAATGGAAGGATCACCGAAAATTCCGGGAAGCAAGGGTACGGCCCCTACGCTTGCCATGGTGTTTTTCAAAAATTCGCGGCGACCCTTTTCTGTTTCCTGCATATTTTTTGGCTACATTTTTGTGACTGAACAGTTTTAAAGCTTTACAGTTGGATAGCTCCTGGGAGCCAAAAAAGGCTACCAAAAATTAATCCCTTAACCTAATGACAATCGCCAACAATGAAAGCGCGGCGGGCAGCCATTCCTCCTCCTTTCCCCATCCTCCTTTCCTCCCTTTTCCTTTCCCCTCTTCTTCTTTATTTAAACCCCGGATTCTGCTTCACTTTCGGTTCGAGACTGAGCACTGTATTGGCTATGGGAAAAAGTAACAAGTCGTTTTGGCCCTTTTTACTTTTCAGGTTCGGCACCAGATCGAATGCCTTGTCAAACCGCACCAGATCCCACCATCTTTTTCCTTCGTATACCAATTCAAAAAGCCTTTCTTTGAGGATGATCTCATCATTGGCTTCTTTTGTTCCGTTCACAAACACATGTTTGTCATAGGCCGTTTTGTATGCTCTCATGCGTACTTTGTTAATTTCCTCTGCGGGATTCTGTCCCAGTGCATTTTTAGCTTCGGCTTTCAACAGAACGACATCGGCATAACGATAAAGCACAATGTCGCTTAAAAATAACCGCGTACCTCCGGTCAGCAATCCTCTTCCCTTCATAGCCAAAGTGGTGTAAAAGGTGGGTTTACCCGCGGCGTCATAGGTGAATATTTCATAGAACGACCCCTTCTTTCTTGTGTCGTCCTCGGTAAACTGATTCCGGACCAGCGGCGTGAGCACCAATAGTCCCTGCCCGCCGCCAACGGGCTGGATCAGCGCTTTGGTAGCCGCATCAATGTTGGCAGGAATGGCGCTGTCAATAATCCAGTGCAGCCAGAACTGATTGTTTGCGGCTCCATCCAGATCCTGGTAGCGGATCGTCATGATCGTCTCCTTGTTGCCTTTGTTGGCATATTCAAACAGGTCTGAAAAATTGGGCAATAGAGAAACATCCGCCTTTTCTACCTCGGTAATGGCGTTGAGCGCGGTGGTGAAGTCTGCCTGCCCCCCATTGAGTTTTTTTCCTGTCCAGAGAAAAACATCCGCTTTCAAAGTGTTGGCCGCAGCCTTGGACCACTTGGACCGTCCCGTAACAAAGTTGTTATCAGGGAATAGGGTTAGCGCTGTTTCAATATCACTTTTAATCAAAGCAAATACCTCCGCCTGAGGCGAGCGCTCCTTGATGGTGATTTCTGCGTTGGAGCTCTCTGTTGGTTCCGTACGGATGATCAGATCACCCCATGTTTTGGTCATCACAAAATACGTATAGGCCCGCATGGCATGAGCCTGTGCGAGTACGTTGTTCTTGGCTGCTTCGGTCTTAAAAGTAATTCCAGGAGCATATTTGATGATCAGGTTGGCCGAATTGACTACCGAATAGAAGCCACTCCAATCCGGGTGGTTTGGCTGATCGCCACTCAATTCATTCAGAAACAGGTCATTCCGCCCACTACCATACACCCCACCCTCAAAAACTTCACTGCGCTGTTCACCCAGAGTCATAATCGCCGCTGACACATTTCTCAGGTTCACGTACATTCCGTTGAGCGCACCTTCGGCATCATTCTGTGTTTTCCAGAATGAGGTGGTGGTAATGACGCTCGTAGGCGCTACGTCCAGCACATCGCAGGAAAATGTACCCAGACACACCAGCATGACAATCGATATAATTCTAAATTTTCTCATGATCTCGTTTTTTATCAGAATGAAAGATTGGCTCCGAAAATGATATTTTTAGGCATGGCATAACGTCCGTCGTCCTGGCCACCCTCTTCCGGGTTCAGGCCCAGGTATTTGGTAAAATAATGGATATTATTGGCCGTGACGTTAAACCGGAGACTGGCTATTTTCAGTTTGTTCAAAATTTTGGACGGAATACTATAACTCAGCGTTACCTCGCGGATGGCCAGGAAATTACCCGACTCCATGTATGTGGAGTTTCCGCTTGTGGTCACACCATCGAACAAATTACGCTGCGTTCTTTCCCCACCCCAGTACGAGCGTGGCATGTCGGTGATGTCACCCTGTTTTTTCCAGGAGCGGTCAACCATTCGTTGGGTGAGGTTTCCATCCGAATACAAATTGCCATCCAGGAACATGCGTCCCCAGTTGAAAATCGTATGTCCGGTGGTATAATCCATACGCACATAGAGGTTGAAGCCTTTATACATCAAATTGTTAGACAAACCACCCGTCCACAAAGGATAGGAATTTCCCATATAACGTTTGTCGCGTGAGTCAATGATTCCGTTTTTATCGGCATCATAATATTCCACATCCCCGCCAAACTGTGTTTTGTCGGCCCCCACGATGTAGGAAGCAACAGGACCTTTGCTGGCAGCTTCGTCGGTCGCATAGATGCCCACCTGCTGCCTGTCGTACATTTCACCGAGCCTGATTCCTTCCTGCAGCCCGCCTTTCCAGGCGTAGTCCTGTATTGCATCATCCCAGACCAGTATACCACCCACCCGATTGTTTGGAATACCGTTATAAGGCAGTTTCAATATTTTATTCTTCGTTTTGGAAGCATTGAAGGCTATATTCCATTGGAGCGGCGAATTCACGGAAAGCACACGCGCACCCAGCTCAATTTCAAAACCTCTGTTTTCAAGCGAACCCAGGTTGGTCAATACACTTCCAAACCCTGTTGACTGTGGCAAGGGCAGGCTTGTGAGCAAATTGCTGGTTTCGCGGCGGTAATAATCGAGGATCATGGTGATCCGGTTGTCCAGGAAGCCAAAGTCGGCACCTATATCAAAGGTTTTGGATTGCTCCCATTTGAGGTCTTTGTTAGGAATAACGGTATTCTGTATGGCTGCGGCACCACCGTATTTGGCCCCTACGCCATAGGCACCCTGCGCAGTAAAGTCACCCAGCCCTGTGATGTTACCATTGACCCCGTAGCTACCACGTAATTTGGCCTGAGATACGGTCCGTGAAAGTCCATTCCAAAAATCCTCCTTATGCATGTTCCAGCCCACAGATACACCGGGAAAGAAACCCCATTTATATTCTTCTCCCAAATTGGAAGCGCCATCGTATCGCATATTTACGGTTAGCAAATATTTCATCTGATAATTGTAGTTGGCACTGGCAAAATATCCCATTATGGCTTGCTTGGTTACAGTACCGCTTACCGCAGTGGCCTCACCGGAAGCATTCAGGGTAGGGATCAGATCTGTTGAAGCTCCACGGCCGGTTGCACTTATGCCCGACGTATCTCGTACAAAATACGATAACCCTGCCCTAGCGTCTATATTATGATCCTTCCCAAGCGTTTTGTTGTATGAAAGCACAGCATCCGCCTGCGTTTGGCGCCATTTTGAAGCACTGGCTGAGGAAATACGAGAGTCTACATAGGCTAGCGGACCGTTCCAGAAACCCGGCTGAAATGACCGTACTTCCCGATTTACATTGTACATCGAAACCTGGGGCTCAAACGACAGGCCGGGGAGAATTTGCCAGTTAGCACCAAGGGCCATGGTAAGTTTTTCATTGGAATTATCATAAAGCCGTGTGTTCATCTGGTATTCTGGATTTCCAATTCCATTGTTGGTTCCAGGAGCAAGGGTTCCGTCCTCAAACTTGTATTTGGCTGTGGGCGCTAAACCAGCATTGCGATAAAAGGTTACGGCTGTTGAGCCATAGGGCACATTACTCTTCGCTCTAGAAAACATAACCCTCGAAAAAACGCTCAGGTTTTTCTTCACTTTGATATCCCCATTCAAGTTGAAACTCAACCGGTTGTATTTTGTCGTAATCACCGTTCCATCGGCTGTCATGTATCCTACGCCTGCATTGAAGCTTGCCTTATCGGTACCACCTGTTACGGAGAGATTGTGATTGTGCGAAATACCTGTCTGATACATCAGTGACTGAAAATCGGTATCCTGAAATATGAGCGTCTTGGTAGGATCTGCCGGATCGGGCATGCTTTCCCAGCCTTCATTCAGTTTATGCTGATTGTCCGGAGTGAGGTACTGCGTGGTGAAAGCGGTATTGTTGGTCAGATCATTTCCCGTTCCATATCCCATGGGGAGTGTCAGACGTGAGGTATTATTCCCAAATTTAGGGGCTCCAAATACACCAAGCCTGTTCAGCGTAAGGTAATCGCGGGCGTTGGCCAACTCCCATAATTTTCCAGGTTTGGAAGTCGTCAGATCATAGGAATAATTGATGCGGGTCTGGCCCGACTTCCCGGTTTTGGTGGTAATGATCACTACACCGTTGGAGCCTCTTGCACCATAGATAGCAGTGGATGCAGCATCTTTCAGTACCTGCATGGAGGCAATGTCGTCGGAATTGATGTCGTTCATATCAGTCCGGATCACGCCGTCGATAATATACAGCGGGCTGGCCCCATTCGGGTTGTTGATAGAGGTTCCACCGCGCACAATCACACGCGGGGCCGCACCCGGCTGGCCAGATGTGCTTTGCACCCTTACCCCCGAAACTGTTCCCTGAAGGGCAGAAGCAGCATTGGCATAAGGTACATTTTCCAATACCTTATTGTCGAGCTTGGAAATAGAAGTGGTCACTGTTTCCCGTGACTGCGTGCCATAACCCACCACCAAAACCTCCTGAAGAACCGCGATGTCGGCCTTTAGCGTCACATTAATTACCGAGCTGTTACCAGCGGCAATTTCCTGGCTTTGGTAACCTATGAAAGAAAATATAAGCGATGCACCCTCTGGGGCAATCACTGAATAATTCCCCTGGGCATCCGTGCTGGCACCTGTGGTGGTTCCCTTCACCTGTATATTGACGCCAGGCAGCACTTCGTTTTTCTCGTCAACAATTTTCCCCGATATCTTCCCTGTTGTCTGCGAAAATGATGCTTGCATACAAAAGCACATCATCACAACAAATAACAAAAGATTCCTAGAGTGAAAAAGATGCAGTAATGTTTTCTCTTGCATAACAATTGGCTTAGAAGGTTTTGCATAATTTAACTTTCACAAAACTAAGTTCTGCCCGATTGCTGTTCCTCTACTTTTGTTTGCTTTTGTAATACTATTTTTCAGGAGGTATTTTGCGACTGCCATAAATGGAAGACAACGTATCTGCACCGCTTCAATCGCCTGATTTAAACCTTCCTGAACCCGTTACAAGCATCCGAAGAGGACGGCAATTGTGCAGGCTAAACCGCCTGCGTTACCCATGCAACATACAACCCAAAAGTAGTCCAGAGTCCTTCACTAAAAAAGGGTATTGGATATGGAAGCCGAACAATGGCCAGCAACCGTCATTTCCGATGCCCTGCTAAGCCGAAGGGATCATTAAACGCAAGGCACTATACGAAATTCTCATACGCCATCTTCACAATAAAGCCTTCACAACTGCCATGTGCAATAATTCCATTCCAGCCACATTTCACAGGGCATCTACCTTTTAACGATAGTTCCTGCCTATAATTTGTTAACATTTATTTAACCCTCGCCAAGGCCACTTATCGCTGTTCACAACGTATGTTTGTTTTTTTGACGCACATGATACACCCATCAGCCGGCAGACGATCATTGGAAATACCTCATTTTGACCGAATCTTTAGTAATTCAAGATAAACTATTACAGGATAAAGAATCGCTGTTTTATGGATAGTCCAAATTCTGTGGGTGTGCGTAAATTACTTGCAGATGCAATGAATAATTGAATTGTATAGCTCGTTCCAAAAACCAGGCGCCATGGATAAAGTTGGAAATAAGGAGATGAATCTTGCTCAGATAAGTGATGCCCAATTATGGACAGGCATTGTTGACGGCGACCGGCAGGCCTTTCGCAAACTTTACGATCGGTATGAAGATGAAATGTACCGGCTGGCGTTACGGAAACTTCATTCTCAGGAGCTGGCTGAGGAAATAGTTCAGGATGTATTCGTTGAACTCTGGGAAAAACGCCATACGCTCACGATTAAGGAGGTGAGGTTTTACCTCTTCCGTTCCGTTAAAAATGGTATACTGGATCAAATAAGAGCGCAGATTGTGCGGCAAAACTATCAGAATGCACACACACCAACAACAGAACCCAATGCCAATCAAACCGACGATTCGCTTGCGCTGTACGAGCTCATGGCAGCCATTTATGCCGGCATGGATAATCTTTCGGAAAAAACCCGCGAAATTTTCAGGTTTAACCGCCTGGAAGCCCTGTCACCGGACGAAATCGCATCCATCCTCAGTTTGCCAAAGCGAACCGTTGAATACCACATCACCATCGGCCTGCGCGCCATGCGGGTATCACTAAAAGACTATCTTCCCCTGTGGATTGCACTCATTCTGCAGTAAATGCTTGTGCGATTGTATTGCCCCTGCCCCGTTAAAGTTGCTTCAAAAAAATAAATGAAATAATGTGCATCTGACTTTGCGGAAATTTCTTCCTGAAACGTCTTGATTTAAAACAACACAAAACCTCCATGAGATTTCCCTTTTCAAAAGGTTTCCTGAAGCTGCTGACCCGCTACCGCAACAACCAATCCACTTCCGAGGAGAAGGAAGTGCTGGACACCTGGTACGAGTCGCTCGATGATCCGGACGCAGATACTGCTCGTGATCGAAAAAGCAGGGAACAGGTTTGGATGAAAATCATGGATCGGACCTCTCCTGCCGCCGCTAACGGAGGGCGCCAGGCAAAATCCAGTCGCAGGTTCCTGTATTATGCAGCGGCAGCCGTTGTTGTTCTTGCGAGCAGTTTGATCGGTTATTTCGCCTACCGGGGCGATCTGCCCACTTCTCCGATTATGAACAATGCCATTTCCACTATTCTTGAAAACGACACCGATAAACCATCGAAAGTCGGTCTGCCCGATGGAAGTACTGTGATCTTGGAACCAGCAGCCAGGCTTTCGTACACCAGTCATTTCAACAAACAGACCAGAACCGTGCAGCTGGAAGGAAACGCATTTTTTTCCATTGCAAAAAACAAGAAAGTTCCATTTATCGTAAAAACGCAAACGATCGAAACAAAGGTACTCGGCACCGAATTTTCGATCAGGAAAAATGTGGCCACCGGAGAAACCGAGGTGGAGGTCATCACCGGCAAAGTGGAAGTAAATGTTATAGGCAATGCCTCAGGGGCCCAAGAGCGAAAGCACGTATTTCTTACAGCAAACCTGAAAGCAACATTCCAGCCTGAAAATAAGGAACTGGTGATGAGCCTCATAGACCTTCCCCAAATGGTGGATAAGCAGGAGGCGATGCCCGAACAATTCATTTTCAAAGAGCGTCCGTTGCGGCATGTCATCGACCGACTGGAAACAGCCTACGGGGTGTCCATCAAGGTGGCTAACAGCGAAATGCTGAATTGCCCCATCACGGCCAACCTTTCAAATGAACCCTTGTCTACCCAGCTGGCTATTGTGGTCACCGCGTTGAACGCTGAATTTACAGTGGCTGAGAATGGTATTCAAATAAACGGTGGAGGATGTGTACCGTCGATCAAGAACTCCAGATAATCTGTAACGAAAACCGTGTTCGTGTGCAAAAGCCCGCAACGTCTTACATAAGCATAAAGTCGTCTATTCCTAAACCCTGAAATTCATTCACCTGTAACCCATTGCCCTATGCCGATTCCTTTTTATTCTCAGAACAATTAATTCAATTCTTCGCGAAAAACTTTACAACCTTTAAAAGTAGAACGTATGAAAAATGTAAGACGACTCATGTCTTATAGGGGGATATGTATCGCCCTAATGGTACTGCAAATTTTCAGCGCTGTCAGATCCCGGGCGTCCCATACCGAAGCGCAGGATCTTTTGCACTACAAGGTGCGGCTGCAGGTAAAAGATATGGAGATCAGCGATGTACTGGCTCAACTGGAATCCATGGCCAAAGTAAGTTTCGTATATAGCTCCCGTGTGATCCCCTTGCACCGAAAAATTACCCTGAATACCACGGATAAAACCATTGCGCAGATACTCGACAACCTGTTTTTACCAGACCGGGTCAACTATACCAGTATTGGAAAGCGCATCATCCTGAGTATGCCTCCTACGTTGCCCGGCAGCTCCCAGGCAATTGAAAATGAAACCATACAGCCTGCCGAAAAACGGGTCACAGGGGTAGTAACAGACGACAAACAGGAGCCGCTTCCGGGAGTAAGTATTCTGGTAAAGGGAGAACAGCGGGGTACCGTCACCGATGAAAAAGGATTTTTTAGCATTTCCCTTCCGGAGGGATCCTCGATACTCACTTTTTCCTTCGTCGGCTACCTTTCGCAGGACATTACAGTGACTTCACAGCGGCAGCTGTCTGTAACCTTGGCTCCCGACACCAAGTCGCTGGATGAAGTAGTGGTAACAGCCCTGGGACGCCAGAGAAAAACAAAAGCACTGGGTTATTCGGTAGGCGAAATAAAAAGCGAAGATCTTACCAAAGTACCTCAGGACAATGTCGTGAATGCCCTGACAGGCAAGGTGTCCGGCGTTCGGGTAATCAACACCACACCCGACCTGAACAGCGACCCAATGGTACTGATCCGCGGGTATACTTCACTATCCGGAAATAACTCTCCGCTGATCGTTGTGGACGGGCTTCCCACGGGAACCGATATCAGTGTGATGTCGGATCTGAGTGCCGACAATATTGAAAGTGTGAGTGTACTGAAAGGAGCCAGTGCTGCTGCATTGTATGGTTCAAGAGCTGGTAACGGCGTTTTGCTTATCACCACAAAGAGTGGCAACAAAGGAAAAAAGGGGCTGGGCGTGAGCGTCAATGCAGCCTATACGGCCAGTATCCCTTACGACTTTGTGCCACAGCAGCAGCGCTTTGTGAATGGTTCAAACGGGAACTTCGATCAATCGAGCAACCTTTGGTGGGGGCCTCAAATGGGCACTTCGGTGGCGCGATTTGGTACGGATGGTGTGGCTACGCCTCTGGAAGCGCATCCCGACAACGCCAAAAATTTTGTCAATGTGGGTAATAGCTTTGTCAACGACGTTACCATTTCCAACACCAACGAGAAGCTGAGCTTTTCCCTGTCCCTTTCGGATACCCGTGGAACGGGTGTATACCCGAATAGTAATTTGCGCAAAGATGCGATTTCCCTATCCGCGTCATACAATTTCACCAACCGACTAAATGTCAGCGCCAATTTCAATTACTTAAATTCAGGCTCAGACAATTTCAGAGGATTGTCCTATGACAATTACCCTTACGAGGATCTCTATTTTACCCCAAACTGGATCGATATCCATGATCTCAAAAACTATTGGACAGAGGAAAACGTCCAGCAAAGGGTATGGTCCAACGGCTTCAATAATCCCTGGTTTACGGTAAATGAAAATATCAATACATTCAAAAAAATAAGACCTTACGGAAACATCAAGCTGAGCTGGAACATCACCGATGACCTGAGTGTGATGACCCGCATAGGCGGCTTCAATGAGTCTTACATCACAGACAACCGTACGGCCAAATCAGAAAAATCGGTTCCAAACGGAGGATACGCACATTTGGCAAGAGCGTTTCAGGAAATCAACACCGACTTCCTGATCAATTACAAAAAGAATATCAGCCTCTTCTCGCTAGACGCTTCTGTGGGAGGCAACCTTTTCTTTCAAAACAATTCATACTCAAGCATAACGGGTCAAAACTATGTATTGCCAGGCTTATACACCGCCAGCAATATCGACCGCTCGTCGGTGGGTTACTCGGCCACCCGGTCCAATAAACGGATTAACAGTTTGTACGGCATGGCCTCGATCGGATTTAAAGATGCCATTTTCCTGGAACTGACCGGCCGAAACGACGTTTCAAGTACGCTGCCTGTTGACAACAGATCTTATTTTTATCCGTCTGCCTCCCTCAGTGTCGTGCTGAGCGATTTGTTAACACTTCCCAAATCCATTTCGCAACTTAAACTACGCGGTGGCTGGGCAAAAGTGGGAAAAGATACAGGCCCATATGCGCTGGACATGAATCTGGTGAGAAGCACCTGGGGCCAGGCTACTACCTACTCCCTGCCCGGCCGCACCCCAACAAGCAATCTGCTGCCCGAAAGCACCGTATCAACGGAAGTAGGGGCTGATGTTTCCTTTCTTAAAAAAAGACTCGGGCTGAATTTCACCTATTACGAAGTAGAAAACAGAAAACAGATTACCGGGATATCGGTTTCGAGTTCAACGGGGTACACTGCTGCTAACGTCAATGCAGGAATTGTACAGAACAAAGGCACCGAAATTTCACTTCGCGTGGTGCCGGTTCAGACCAAATCGGTTAACTGGGACTTCATTTTCAATTTCACCAAAGAAAGAAGCAAACTTACTGCCTTACCAGCAGGGGTGAGCAATCACCAGTTCTGGGAAAGAAACAACATTTTCAGCCAGACACGACTTGGCGGAACCGTTGGTGACCTTTGGGGCCCCGACGTTCTGCGGGTAAAAGAAGGGCCTTACGCCGGCTGGCCGCTGTTGAATGCTGCGGGGGCTGTGCAACTGGGTACAGGCAACATCCTCCTCGGAAATGTGATGCCCGACTTTACGCTTGGCTTCCAATCCAATGTTTCAGTGAAAAGATTCACCTTTTCGGCAAGCCTGGACTGGCGGCAGGGCGGCGAATACTATTCCGAGAGTATGAAGCGCCTTACACGTGACGGACGGCAGGACAGCTGGTACAAGGGAGAAGGGTCGAGTACACTCAGCGGTATCCTGAGCAACAATTCCTTTAATGGCGACAATGCCGCACTGGCTGCCGAGATCAAAGGCAACCCCGACAAGTACAATGCCATGGATGGCCTTACCTATGTGGGTGGCCGTACTGCTGAACTGGGCGGTTTCAGCTACGGAGGCAATATCGCAAACGGGTCCTTCTTCCCGGGTGTGATTGCCGGTGCCAACGGCGAATACATCGAAAACTTCGGTGCAAACGGAACCAAATACTTCCGTACCGACCTGATCGCCGATCCCGGGGCAGGCTACTGGAGCCGGGGTGTTCAGTCGTGGATGTACGATGCTTCCTTTATCAAACTAAGGGAACTATCCGTTGCTTACAAGCTTCCCGAAACTTTGACCAGGCGCGTGGCATCCGGCGGTATTTCGGTTTCGCTTTTCGTAAGAAACCTGATGCTGTGGACCAAAGCTAAAAACCACATCGACCCCGAGTCTACCATGATGAACAGCAGTGACCAGTTCACGGGCACACCGAACTATCTGCTTGGTTATGACAGGGCTTCGTTCTATCCATGGACGATGTCATCGGGAGTAAAATTAAATATTCAATTCTAACAGGATATATATCATGACGTTTCGATCCAAAATTAACTTTCTGAGTGCAGGTCTCATGGTGTCAGCGATGCTGATGGTGGCTGGTTGCCAGGATCTTACCGAGATCAATAAAAACCCCAACTCACTTACCGACGACAAAGTTAATCCGGCTTATGTATTGACCTCGGTCATCACGGGTTCAGCTTCCGAGCTGGCAGACCTTTCCTTTTCAGGAAATATTACACAGCGGGTTGTGCCGGAAGCCATGCAATATACCCAACGCGATTTCCTTGAATTTTCGGTCACCAATCAGTTTGGCTGGCTGTCGCTTCCATTCGACTACCGCGGTTTGTACCTGCCACTTGCCAATGCCAGTTATCTGGAAAGACGTGCTGCCGGCAACCAGGATTCCCTGTTTTTAAAAGGTACTGCCAAAGTAATGCAGGCGCTCTGGTACGGCGTGGAGACCTCCGCCTGGGGCGACATCCCCTACTCCGAAGCGCAAAAAGGCACAGGAAATCTGCAACCGGCATTTGATAAGCAGATCGATATATTTACAGGCATTATTAAAAGCCTCGACGAAGCAAACGGCGCGCTCACCAGAGCGGTCTCTGTGAAATCGGCCGTGGTAAGCGGAGCGGACCTGCTTTACGGAGGCAATGTCCTCAAATGGAGACAATTCGCCAACTCTCTGCGATTGAGATACCTGATGCGGTTATCAGCCAAAACCGAGGCTATGAAGGCCGTGGGACTGGATGTACCTGCCGAATTCAAAAAGATGGTGTCCGATCCCACCACCTACCCACTCATCACCTCCAGTGCCCATGACGCTGCACTGAGATTTCCGGGCACCAATACCACCGATTCCTGGACGATGGGGCCACTGATCACCACGACGCTGTCGGAATTCTACCGCACCAAAGCGGCATCCACAATCGTAGATTTTCTAAAGGAACGTAACGACCCACGTCTGACCATCTGGTTCAGGCCGGTGGAAGTCCAGACACTTGTACGGGACCGGGGTGCGGATGTGGTGATTGCCAAAGACGCTGCGGGAATGGTGAAACGCTATATGAAAACATACCAGGCGGGCGTGGACACATCCTTGTATGTAGGTCTCAAAATCGCCCTTTCCGACCCGGACAGCTACAACAGTAACAATGCTGCACATCGCACCCAGGCGGTTGCACTAAACAGTGCCATCTACAACAGCGGTGCCGGCAATCCATTCGTATCCTACCTGGGAACCATTTACCGGACCAACACCGACCCGCTGGTTAAAAGTATATTCATCTCAGCAGCAGAGGTTAACTTCACCCTCGCTGAGGCCGCTTCCCGCGGATGGATCACCGGATCAGCTTCGGATTTTATGCTGGCAGGGGTATCCGCCTCACTGGATCAGTATGCCATTGCCAACGGCGATGTGAAAGTCTACAACCCCACCACGCATGCCATCGTTGCCTTTAACAAAACGGCTTTCCTTGACAAGATCAAAGGTGAGTATGAGGTGGCAACAGACAAACTGGAGGTGATTATGCAACAGAAATGGGCTGCCGCATTTACCACCATGGAGGCCTGGTTTGATTACCGGAGAACTGGTTACCCCAAAATTGGCAAAAATATTATCAACGGCGGTAAAGGTGACCAAATTCCCATAAGATATATCTACGGAGAAAGTGAAACCAACTACAACACGGAAAATACGAACGCAGCCATTTCAAGACTATCGCCTGCCACCAACGATCAGTGGGCGAAAATGTGGCTTTTACAATAAGATCAAACGCAACGTTAAAACTTCCAGCGAACGGCAGCCTGTACGGGTTGCCGTTTTTTGTTTGGTTATGCCTAAAACACCAATGGTGACCAAAATAAATCGCTACGGTAAAATATAAACCACCTCAGATACCTGAGTTCACCTAAGAAAAAAGTTGGTTATCAACGGCCCGATACATCTAAGATGGACAATGGCTTCTAAAAAAGCGCTAGGGTAAAATTTAAACCACCTCAGATACCTGAGTTCACCTAAGCAAAAAGTTGGTTATCAACGCCCCGATACATCTGAGATGGACAATGGCTTCTAAAAAAAACCTACCGTAAAATTTAAACCACCTCAGATACCTGAGTTCACCTAGGTGTTTTCGACTTTGGCTCAAATTGCGATTTTTTTGATCCTTATACGTCGAATTAACTCTAAAAAATAATCATGACAATTGTAATATCTATTAGTATTACTAATAGATATATAACTACATTGCGTTTCTTAAAACTCAACTGGATTAACTTAAAAAACAATGACTAAAAAACTACTCCGACCTCACCAGAAGGTCATTAAAATTCTTGCGTTCTCCCTTGCTCTTTTTGGCGCGCAAGCAGGCCATGCGCAGCAAGCCTTCGTTGCCACCGGTGGCGATGCGACCGGAGCGGGAGGCTCTGCCAGTTTTTCCATAGGCCAGGTCATTGATACGGCACCCGAATCCGGTTCGGGCTCGGTGAGCCAGGGCGTTCAGCAAGCTTTTGACGACGCTGTGCTTCCCGTTACCCTTGTGTCTTTCACCGCAGCTGTTGTAAACGACCGTGTGCAGCTACGATGGGAAACCGCTTCGGAGCTCAACAACGATTTCTTTACCGTTGAAAGAAGTGCCGATGCCGTTCATTTTGAAGAAATGACCCGGGTGGCTGCCGTGGGAAATAGTAATATTTCTACAAAATACAACTGGACCGATGACGGTGCGTTGACGGGCACCAGCTACTATCGTCTCAAACAAACCGACTTTGACCTGACTTCCACTTACTCCACCATGCGTGCGGTAACGATCAGCAGTCTGGCAGGTACGATCGTCTACCCCAATCCTGCGGTTGATCTGCTGACGGTAAGGGATGCGAAGAATCAAAAGAGTGACCGCTCTTATCAGATTTTCGACCTGAACGGGCGGATGGTGATGGATAAAACAGTCTTAAACAGTCACAAAATGATTGATTTAAGCCCGCTCCTTCCTGCCACCTACGTGATTCGATTGAGCAACAAAAGTGAAGTAAAAGAATTTAAAATCGTAAAAAATTAAAACCATGCTGACTACTCTACAAAAATCGATTATTACCACCGCATTTTCTCTGTTTATTTGCCTTACCGCTTTCGCTCAGGCACCGGAAATGATGAGTTATCAGGCCGTTATCCGCAACAGCAGCGACGTCCTGGTTAAAGACCTTCAGATTGGCATACGTATTTCCATTCTCCAGGGATCGGCCTCGGGCACGCAAGTGTACCAGGAAACACATACCCCTACAACCAACGCCAACGGACTGGTGAGCCTGTCTATCGGCAACGGAAGTTCGAAGGCAGGAAGCATCGCCAATATCAACTGGGGCAACGGACCGTATTTTATCCAAACAGAGACCAACCCAAGTGGCACTACCCCTACCTACACCATCACCGGAACCACCCAGCTGATGAGTGTGCCTTATGCACTGTATGCCAAGACATCCGGTAGTGCACCCGAATTTGCCTATATCTACAATGACGGCGCTCAGGTGGTGCCAGTACAAGCCGATGTGACCTTTACCAGTAACGGCGTTAGCACGAGTTCAATTATCCATACTCCCGGAACGTCATTGATTATATTAGCAACAGCAGGCCTTTATGAAGTAATGTTTAATGTCTCAAGTGTTGAACCCAACCAGTTTGCCATTTATCAGAATGGCGCTCCAGTTTCGGGATCCGTCTACGGCTCAGGTGCAGGTACACAACAAAACACGGGTATGGTGATCATCAGCGGTGCTGCCGGGGATGTATTATCCCTGAGAAACCATGGAAGTCCTGCGGCGGTTACCCTGCAGACGCTGGCCGGTGGAATCACAACCAACGTAAATGCATCAGTAATGGTCCGCCGCCTGAATTGATCAAAGGGCAGAACCATCGGGCTCATATAACCCGGATGCCAGTCAGGTAAATGTGTTTACCGCCTGGCGTATCCAATAGTAAAACCACTTTTGAACGGATCTGACAGGAACATGATTGTTCTGGCGTCAGATCCGTTTTTGCTTGATACAGCATGCCTTTTCTTGCGAATTTTTTTAAGCCTAATTTCCTCCACAAGCGTTCTATTCTAAATACCTACAAGTAAATCTGTTAAAAACATGAACTAGCGCACGGAAGCGCAAGCTACGGAGCAGTGTCAAGCAGGACGTGTCCGTTAGAACGCCAAAAAAGCGGGGCACGTCTAGCGGGGTGTACCTATGGCATTCGCCAGGAGATATTTTTAAGGCCTCATTTTTTTGCGGCAAGTTGCGGCTTACCACCTGCGCGGTAACTTTTGTGGGGACCGCGGTCAAGTTAAAAAAAGAAAGGAATTGGAAGCTGGAAATCTCCGATATTCCCAGAAAATTCTACAACTTGCCTTGACGTTTAGTCGCAAGAACATCGGCATTTAAAAATCTCACAGTAAATTAATTAAAAGGTAAGCGGGCATCTAGATGCGTCAGCTCCAAAGCAGCGTCAAGCAGGTGGCGCGCGCTGGCCCGGCGAAAAAGCGGGGTGTGCGTGTGGCATGCGCTAGGAAGCATTTTTTCGTCTTGATTTTTTGCGGTCCGCCGCGCGGTTACTTTTTGTATCAAGACAAAAAGTAAGAGAACTGGAAGCTGAATATTATTACTCTTAGGACAGGGTCACCACCCGCCAGTGGCGTCCACCTTAACAGGCATACAGTAATCTGCCAGATTTAAAAACAAGTTATGATAATAAACCCTAAACATTCAATGACACCTCGTTTTGATACAAAACTCTTACCCCTGTGCACGCTTCTCATAATCATTTCAACAGCAACCTTTGCGCAGAAAAAACCCTGGCAGCAGCTGACCTCCGTAGAGGACATCTGCACCTTTGCGCCCGACGCCATGCAAACGATGCTGGAGCAGTTTGACCTGGACCGGCCGGGTATGGAGCAGGTGAAGGCTGCGCAAACAAGAGGCGACCTGGTGGCGGCTTGCACCAACCTGCTGGCTTATTATCAGAACGGCAACACGGCGGCATTTCTGAGAAGAACCCCGCCGGCTGCGTCCGACAAAACAACCGCGGAGGCCGACATCATTTTAAAGAATGTATTCATCGTGCAGAATGTGCGGGGCGTGGTGCCCGTCCTGCCCGATGGTCACCGTGACTGGCATTACAAAGGCCCCAATAACGACAGGGAATGGGCCTGGCTTTCCAACCGCCACACACAGCTGTCTGCCGTTTTCGACACTTACATGGAAACCGGCAACCCAAAATATGCCCGGTACGTGGACCTTTTTCTCAAAGACTTTATCCTCGCCAGCATGCCCTACCCTGCCGTCAAAAGCAGTACGTCGGTTTGGCGTGGGCTGGAAGTGGCGGCCAGGGTAAAGATGTGGTCCCGCATTTATTTCGGACTACTCCAAAGCCCCTATCTCTCACCCGCCACACAATTGCTGGTGCTGAGCAGCATCCCGGACCATGCACATTACAACCGCCAGTTTCACAATGCCAACAACTGGCTGACGATGGAAATCTCGGCCCTGGCGACGGCGGCGACCAATTTCCCCGAATTAAAAAAATCGGACGAATGGATCTCCTACTCCATTGCCACCATGGTGGAAAGCATGAAGGGGCAGGTGTACCAGGATGGCATCCAGACGGAGCTTACCTCCCATTACCACAATGTGGCACTGGCCAACTTTGAATTATTCAAGGAAATCTGCGACCGCGCCAAACGTCCGCTTCCCGATTTTTTCAACCAGACCATCATCCAGATGTACGATTACATTGCCCGGGCCATACGACCCGACGGCTTTCGTATACTGAACAACGACGGCGACCGGGGCAGCGACCGGGAACTGCTCCTGGAAGCCGCCAAAAAGTACAACAAACCGGAGTGGGCCTACCTGGCATCCAACGGAAAAAGTGGCACAAAACCCGTTCAGGGGCCCTCTTACTTTTTCCCGTGGGCGGGGCAGCTGATCTCCCGGAGCGGGTACGACGCGGATGCCCACTGGTCGTTCTTTGACATCGGGCCCTGGGGAAGCGGGCACCAGCACAAAGACAAGCTGCATATTTCCGTCTCCGCCTACGGGCGTGACCTGCTGGTGGATGCGGGCCGGTTTGCCTACACCGGCGAAGTGGCCACCAAATTCCGCCCCTACGCAACGGGCAGCGCGGCGCACAATCTCATCCTGATCGATGGTAAGGGACAGCTACCAGGCCCACTGCTCGCCGATAAACCTCTGGACGCCAGCCAGGCGAAAATCGCCCCGGCATTTGACTACGCCACCGGCGACTTTTCAAAATTCGATACCGATGGCACGGCCAGCCACACCCGCGCGGTGATGTATGTACGCAACCAGTTCTGGGTGGTGGTGGACCGGATCAAAACCGACAAAGCCCGCAAAATAGAAGCCCTCTGGCACTGGCATCCCGACTGCCTCGTGAGCCAGGACGGCAACACCATCCGCACCACCAACACCCGGGGAAACCTGGCCATCCTACCCGTAAGCAAGCAAAAAACAAAAATCCGCTTCATCAAAGGCCAGGAAAAACCCGACATCCAGGGCTGGTACAGCCCCGAATACAACGTCTACATGCCCAATACCACCACCATATACCACACCGACATTGCTGGCGACCAGACTTTTGTGTGGCTGTTGTTTCCTTCGGAAGAGAAAACGCCTGCGGTGAAATCGCGGATTATTTCGGAGAATGGCGACGGGGTGAAGGTGGAGGTTGGGGTTGGGGGGAAGGTTTGGAGGGTGAGGGTGCCGTTTGAGGACGGGGAGTGGGCTGGGTTGGAGTGAAGGGAATGCCCGACACAATGTTTGAGTATAGCCGGTAATACGCAACTTCCAGATCGAGCCACTCCGAAAAGATTAGATATAAAATCATCCTAAATTCTTCCCTTAAAAGTAAATAAAAACTATATTGCCTAATAAACCCTAATAACTTGAATCAGAACTTCTCATCCGATCAGCTCATCAAGCTGTGTAAAGAGGTCGAAATAACCAATAGCGGGAGGACCAAAGAGCAATTATCTGAGGAAATAGACGCAATCTTCTCTGAAATAACAGCTGGAACGTTTGATTTCGAGCTCAGCAAATCGGCTGAATTTTATCTAACACCAAGTCTGACTGATAAGCTCATTCTGAGAAAATTAAATGATAACCTTCGGCGCCTTTATAAAGATGTTCAGTCAAATAGAAGGATGATTGTTACGCAAGTCAGTACACTTCTTGCTGAAAATTGTCCATTTTGGGTGCTGAAGACCGACATTAGCAAATTCTATGAGAGCATAAATCGCGATCGTATAGTAGAAAAGCTCCAGAGCGATTCGATGCTGTCATACTTTTCCATACAACTGATAAAGAAACTTTTCAGTCATCCATTACTCGAAAACAAATCAGGGCTGCCACGCGGCATATCTATCAGCTCCACTATGTCAGAATTGTTCATGAGAAAATTTGATCGTTGGGCAACGTCTTATCCCGGAGTATATTTTTACGCTCGGTTTGTTGATGACATCATTATTTTTAGCTATGACAGAAGTTTACTTGAAAAAATGGAAAGCCAAATAGATGAAAACCTAGAAATCGGTTTAAAGAAAAACCAGCAAAAGACTCAATTATTTGACGGACGTCAAATAATTGAACCCAAACCGCTCAACTTTCTTGGATACAAATTCTTAACAGTCGGAGATAAACAAAAGAAAAAAGTTGACATTTCAATTGCAGAAAAAAAATTGAAGAAGATTAAATCTAGAATTGTATATGCCTTTAACGACTTTAATAATACAGGAAACTTCGCAATTCTAGAAAAACGAATCAGATTTCTTACTGGAAACTATAGTATCAAGAATCGCAGCGACGGTCATGATCTTCGAGCAGGAATCTATTATAATTATGTAAATATAAAAAACTCAAATCATCCTGTTTTTGATGAATTAAACAATTTTCTTCAACGTACTCTGCACAGCAAGCGACACTCCTTCGGAATTAAGTTGAATGCTAAATTAAATAGTGAGCAACGAACAATTATCGGAAAGTATTCATTCAAAAATGGGTTCAAAAATAAAGTGTATCATCGATTTACTTATTCAGAATTACAAACCATAACTCGCTGCTGGAAATGAGTAAAGTAAAAATTGATAAAGATGATGCGAATAGAATTCTGCTAACCGAGTTGCTTCCATACGAAGTTCCAATCTTATTTTCTAACGATGGCTTTTATAACATAGTTTCTTCTGGATCAGACGAGTACTTTATGAGTAAGGTCAAAGCGAAGAAGGAAGAGTACGGAGTCCCGTTTAATTACGAAATTGCTAAATCCAACAATAGCGATACTAGAACCCTTAGCATAATTCATCCTGCTAACCAGCTGTCTTTTATTGAATTTTACAGAAAATATGACACTTTACTTATAAATCTTTGCTCAAAAAGCCCATTTTCTTTAAGGAAAGTTGCTAAAATTGCGAAATTCTTTTATTCCTCTGATCTTGTTATTGATGAGGATAAGGATAGGGCAAGTGATGCAGAAGTAGAACCCGACATCCTTGGTTTGGAAACTAAAATATTAAAATCATATTTTGTTTACAAACCAGTCGATCTGATTTACAAATTTTATGATCGAAACGAATATCAACGATTAGAGCAAAGATTCGATTGTCTTTGGGAATTTGATATAAGTAAATGTTTCTATCATATTTACACCCACTCTATAACTTGGGCAGTTAAAGACAAAGAAAGTGCCAAACGGAACAAAGCTTTTGATTCGTTTGAAAATCAGTTTGATACGCTGATGCAACGAGCCAATTATAATGAAACTAACGGGATATTAGTTGGGCCTGAAATATCCCGAATTTTTGCTGAAGTTATACTTCAAGAAGTTGATCTTCATGTATTGAGAAAATTGGAACAAAAAGGACATAAATTTGGAATAGACTATGAAATTAGACGTTATGTAGATGATTTCTTCGTGTTCAGTAACGATGAGAATATTTTGGAGGACATTTTTAGGACTTACAAAAAAGAGCTTGAATATTACAAATTATATATAAATCCCGCTAAGACGGAAAAGAGAAAAACGCCTTTTATTACTAATATTGCAGTGGGCAAACGTCAACTTAAACAATTGGTTGACGCCTTTCATGATTCTCTATTTGAGAAAAAGGATAGCAATGACACCAACGAATCAGGGGCACTGTTGAAATCCCTGCGAAACCCATACAATTATTCGCAATCTTTTATCAGAGATTTCCAATGTATAGTTAAGCAAAACGACCTGACTTATGATGTATTAAACAAAGATGTGGTGAGACTGTTTAAGCGCAAATTGGTGTCGTTATTAAGGCATAATGTCGATGGCCAAGTTCAAGTATCACTGGAAAACTATCTTTTAATACTTCTTGACATTATCTTTTACTGCTATTCATTAAATATTAATGCAAGTGTAACATTTAAAATATCGCAAATTATTGTAATTTTAGCTAAGTTTGTAACTAACCTAGGCAATGATTTTAAGCATACTGTTTTCTCTAAGATTAGCCGAGAGTCTGAATTCGTAATGACTACCTTTCAGCGAAAAACAAAATCAAGTGATACTAATATAGAAACACTTAATTTGTTGATTTCGCTTAAAAAGCTGGGGAGTGGCTACTTGATAACTGAGAGAAAGATTAGAGAATACTTTGGAATCCATAAAATTGACTCAGAGCCCCCTGCACAAGAAGTAGAGCGGTTCTTGAAGTTAAATTACTTTCAAATAATTACTTTGTTGTATTATTTTGGCGACATTACAGAATATAGGATATTTAAGTCAATACTTATAAGGACTGTAGTTAAGAAATTTGAAATTGAGCAGAGTCCATTTCAAAAATCTGAATTCACTTGCATGTTTTTCGATTTTATTTGTTGCCCTTACATTCCCATTGAAATGAAGCGAAAGGTTGTGCGACATTCAAAATATGTAGCATCTGATATCGATACCGAAATACAAAAAATAAGTGATCAGCAAATGTGGTTTATGAACTGGGATCAAGATATTGATTTAGAGAGAGTTTTGAAGAAAAAAGAATGGGCGGCTGCCTATTAAGATCGTGAGTCAATGATGAAGTCCAAAAGATTCATATTACTAGTAACGTGAATCGACAATACCTCCCTCAGGTGGGCTAAATCGTACGCGGAGGCTTATTTTGAGTAAGAATGATGTACCGAAAGGTATACACACGATAACTTCACTCATTGATTCATTAGAGGGTTATGATTAATTTCATAACCCTCTTTGTTTAATGGCCACATCATTTTTCCGTCCCGATATCCGTGGCCCGTGTTTTCACGGCACTATTCCGTGGTCTGTCCCTGAGAGACCTGTTGGCATCCGTGGCCCGTGTCTTCACGGGACTCTGCAAAATGCTGCTACACAGACATCTGCGTCCCAGTTATGCGCAGTTTCCAAACCGCGCCACGTCGGCTGCGTATCCAGATAAATTACCGTTTGCAACGGTAGAGATGGGTAAATCTGCTGGCTAAAATACACTTTTGAAGGTCATCACAAACGGTCACATAAAGCGTGCGCAGTGTTTCACGAACACGCAGTGTGCAAAGAACACCACGCACAACGGGGTAGTTAAAAAGGTAGTGAACGGCCCAACAAATAGAGAATTTCTCTACCTGGCAGCATCACCGGGCGACCGGTTTTGTAGGGTAGTACGCACATTTTTTATCTGAATCCAATATATTTAGTGGTTGTTTGCTATGATTCAAAAATTATTCAAAAAACCCTATGAAAAAAGCTATTTTGCTGGTTATCTCCACCGTGGTCTGTTTCCGAGAAACCCCGTTTTGCGCAGTTTCTATTCCGTGGTCTGTGTCCGAGAGACCTGTTGGCCTCCGTGGCCCGTGTCTTCACGGGACTGTTGCAAAATGCTGATAAACAGACATCTGCATCCCTGTTATCCGCAGTTTCCGAACCGCACCGCGTCGGCTGCGGATTAGGATAAATTACCGTTTGCAACGGTAGAGATGGGTAAATATGCTGGCCAAAATACACTTTTGAAGGTCATCACAAACGGTCGCATAAAGCGTGCGCAGTGTTTCTCGCAAACGCAGTGTGCAAAGAACACCACGCACAACGGGGGAGTTAAAAAAGTACTGTACAGCCCAACAAATAGAGAATTTCTCTACCTGGCAGCATCACCGGGCGACCGGTTTTGTAGGGTAATACGCACATTTTTTATCTGAATCCAATATATTTAGTGGTTGTTTGCTATGATTCAAAAATTATTCAAAAAACCCTATGAAAAAAGCTATTTTGCTGGTTATCCTCCTTGGCTTCCTGTCTTCAATTGTACTTGCTCAGAAAAATAAACCGATAACAATCGCATCTTACAACCTCCGGCTCAATACCGAAGACGACGGTATCAACGCGTGGCCCAATCGGAAAGAGCAAGTGAAAGCGTTGGTCCGTTTTTATGAATTTGATATATGGGGAACACAAGAAGCATTCATTGATCAGCTTAAAGACCTGGAATCCATGGCCGAATTTGGTCACCTGGGTGCAGGACGCGACGACGGGAAGGAAGCTGGAGAACATTCGGCCATTTTTTATCGAAAGAGTCGTTTCAAGGTGCTTCAGTCCGGAGATTTTTGGCTCAGCGAGACGCCTGAAAAACCGGGAATCGGCTGGGACGCCACGTGCTGTAACCGCATTTGTTCATGGGCAAAATTCAAAGATCTGGTCACAAAAAAAGAGCTGTATGTATTTAACGTTCATTTTGATCATCGGGGCAAAGAAGCGCGTCTCCAATCGGGCTACTTAATGGTAAGAAAAATAAAGGAAATAGCTGGGGATACACCGGTAATCCTGACCGGAGATTTCAATTCCACCCCCGAAACGGAACAAATCAGATACATCCAATCCCTGCTGAATGACTCCAAAACGGCAAGCGTGCAGCCACCCTACGGACCCGAAGGCACTTCCAATTCGTTTAAATTCGACGCTCCCCTCCAAAAGAGAATCGACTATATTTTCGTCAGCAAAGGAATCCAGGTTTTAAAGTACGGGGTACTCTCGGATTCGAAGCATCAGCGCTACCCTTCGGACCATTTACCGGTGCTAATTAAAGCCGTTGTCAATTAACGAAACTCGGTATTGACTATTCTTCCAGTTTCGCTACGGTTTGCAGTCGGAGCGAAACTGGCTCCTATATCCTAGGCACGCGGTGTGCAAAGAACATCACGCACAACCGGGGTTTTCGGCCTCGGTTTTTATCGGTTCATTTAAGCAGATTCAGGAACTGCAAAGTAATCAGTGAATCACTTGTCTCACGAAGTGCGATTTCTCTTCCGCTATATAGTTTCGTCAGTGTATCTCCACAATAACCAAGGTCTCTGATCCTTCGAAAAAAGAAAGAATCGTCAAGTTTGGACAAATGCTTTTCGCGAGTAAGCCAAACCTGGCAGTCTTCACAATTAACCTTTATTGGCTTGGTCATTCCCTTGCACTGCACAAGATAGTCGATTTGGCCTTCAGGTACATTTCGGTATAACGTTTCCTGTTCCGTTAGCCAGCAGCCGTGTTTGCTTACTTTGTAATAACTGCAGTTATCCGGGTATTCGGACTTCATTTGTAGTTCGGATTTATTGCACTCCTGCCCGATGTTGTTACCATATCGATCCACAAGCGTCCAGCAAAATGTCATGTTCAATGGTGGAAACGAACCGTCACAGGCACAGAAAATGGAGATAAATAGTATCAATCCGTAAAATGAGAATCGGGTATTCATATAAAGAATGGGGGTTTGTCAAAATCTGAATAATGTGAGGACGATCATCCAGCTGTGTAAACTAACTCCCTGATTGGTGTCCGCAATACAGGGCCGGCTCCACAGCTCCTGCATCTTAATTGAACTATTACAAAACGCTACTACTCCACCTTTTTTACTCACCCCAGTTTGGAGTAACCCTTGGACGCCCCCAAAGCCGCATAAGTCGCCGACCGGTTTAAAAAGAAGTTCCCGATCAAAAATATTGCTATCAAAGACCAATTTTACGAAGAGATACCCTGCGGTCAGATGACTTTCGTTCCATTTTGCTTTTGAATCCATTCATACCTCCCGTCACTCACGACACAGTGCTTAAAGGACTCAACAGATCATCATGCCTCCCCACTTCAGGCGAGTTTCCTCAGGCCAGCCCGTTCATCCCTATTCTATTTTTTTCACCGTAAACCAGCTAGCATAAACCGCGGAGGCCAGAAACACAAGGTGAACAAAGAATACTTTGGTGATGAGTAAGGATGGGGAACTGGCAGCGATTTCCTCCCACTTAACCTGCGTGATCATCTTGAGCATAGCAACAACCATGGTTGACCCTATCAGCAGTTGCATCAACTGTTTCAAGGTTTGGTTGGTCCTGGCAAAGCGCGCGGTCAGGAATGCCACGACCAGGCTGCTCACGATGGTACATACAACCTGAAATACCAGGCTGGTTTGGATCCCCGTCTCGCCTTCCAAATCCTGCATCAGGTCGATCACGGTGTGGCAAAAAGTGAGCGTGACGGCCATTTGCAAGGCATAACCATGATTCCAATAACCCACCAACAGCATGAGAACGCCCATAAATGCATAGTTGTTCAATAGCCTCAACAGGTCATATCCGATACCACTTGCTAGTCCGTGAGCATATCCGGTAGCCTCGAGCAATGGCTCCAGTATGAGAGGGAGCAACCAGAAAATAGCCAGTGACATCATTGTCGCGACTGCCAGCTCAGCCCAAAGAGGCCGGTCATCATCCTTTGCAGGATTTGGGGTAAGGGTTTGTAAATACGTCCGGTTTACCCAGGTAGCCCATCCCAGTGCACTTCCCAAAATCATCCCAAATGAAAACTCCATCATTTTCCACCAGCTGGTAAACGCGACAAGTTTTAACTGGGCACCCAAAAAAATCCACAATCCGCCAAGTCCAAAACCCAAACCTCCTCCCAAAGTGCCCCAGGATACAAAACTCAACACAATTTTGAAATCACGTGCGGGCAATTTTATTCTTAACCAGGCCAAAAAGGCCAAAGCTCCGAATCCGATCGCAGCCCAGGATTCAGCCCTTGGTTTGTTGATCGGATCCGAAAAGTAAATCAATTTCGGATCGTTGATCAGCTTGAATCCAAGCAGCATCGCAATAAAAAAAAGCACCATGCCTATACCCAAAATGCGCCTGTCGATTCGCCCGTGAAGCAGGCCAATGCCGAGGAACAGCCCACTGGACAATCCCCATACCGCCCCTTTTACCGTGGTACCCACTGTCCCGAAGCCAACTGTGTCCACATCCCTGAGAAAACGTAAGGTTTGTCCGTAGGTCATCTCGCCACCTATACCTACACCCACGACGGCAAAAAGGGTAACCAGTGCCGCATACTTAGCAGGTAAGCCGAGCAACAGGCAAACGGCGATGCCGATCATTGCTCCGGGTATCATCGCACCAAATGGCCCTCCGCCAATGTATCCGCGCAACCCCCAACCGAGCAACATGGTTACCCCAGGGAAAAGAATGTAGGCCAGCCTTGCTTGTTTTTTATCCATGTTTAAAAAAGAAACTGTTAAGCCAATACGTTTTTCAGGGGCCCAAAGGCTACTTACCCACAGATTTTGATAAAAAAGTATTTGGATGTAATGTGTCAGGTCTTTACCTAAAATAGCGTCCTTTAGAAAAAATTTATGATGACAAAGCCACATCGATGAAACAACAGATCTTTACCGTACTTGCCACCCTGATATTTACCCAAGCGTTAATAGCCCAGTCCACCTTCACCGACTCGCGGGATGGCCAAACGTATAAAACGATGAGCTTTAAAAACGCTTTGACGGGAACCACCGTCACCTGGATGGCACAAAACCTGAACTACAAAGTTGAAGGCAGCTATGCATATGATGACCGCGAGCATAATCGAAAAGAGCTGGGCTTGCTTTACACCTGGGAGGCGGCGAAAAAAGCCTGCCCCGGCGGTTGGCATTTACCAACGGATAGCGAATGGGCTACGCTGGTGGATCAATTTGGCGGAACCGACCTGGCCGGTGAAGCGCTGAAAAGCGTCAAAGGCTGGAATGAAGACGGCAATGGCACCAACAGCAGCGGGTTCGATGCGCCTGCGGGAGGTCACCGTAAACCCGATGGCAGTTATATGACCCAAGGTGTTCTCGGTATCTATTGGACGTCCTCCCTTCATAATTCAGTTGGTAATGCCTGGGCATGGAACTTTCACTATGGTGGCCCTCCCAGCAGCAATAAAAAAAATCTAAAAAAGGCGTTCCGTTGGGATGTCCAGGTTTCTGCCGGACTCTCCGTTCGTCTGGTCCGGGATTAAGTTGCTTGATCACTTGAAGCGGTACGGATAAGTAAAAAAACTGACTAACCCTATCTGGCCGGGAGAGCACAAAACGTTATTGTCTCTTCTCTTCCCGCACGAAAATATAATCAACACTTTTACCGTCCCCTGAAATTACCGCTTTGACCTGGTTACCGCTACGGCTATATGTTATTTTTTTAGGGAAGTCGTGTTCCGGATTCTCACATGAAAAGCCATTGGTATCAACGGCAGTCAGCTTGAAGTAGACAGGCATTTTCTCACCGCTCACCGTTACGACATAAAAAATATCATTTCCTTTCCCAATCAACTCCAGGTTCTCGGTAAAAACGGCCTCTTTTCCTTTGAGGGTAATTCCTTTGCCGCTCAGCTTTAAATCGGAAACTTTGTTCCACGTCTCATAACCAGATTCGCCTGCACTTGAATTCGTCCGGATCCACTTTCCGGTCAGCCATTCCAGTTTTTTGAATTTTTGCTTGTTACTTTCCTGCGCGTAACCAACATGCATTGATAGCAGCAGAGAGATAATCAGGAGTAGTTTTTTAGTGCTCATTTTGTTTTTTTTTAGCAAAAATAAACGCGTCTCCCTTTCTTGTATTGTATAAACCCGACAAGGTCTGCTATTTGTTCAGAAAAAAATTGGCCATGTTTTCCTGCTCAAAAAAGTAGGCTGAAGGGTCTTCCCCTGTAAAAGCCTTGAAATTGTGGATGAAATGCGATTGATCATAATAGCCTGACTGATAAACAATTTCCGCCCAGCTGTTATTTTTAGATTTGATTAATTGAAAAATGTAGTTAAACCGGATAATCCGTACGTAGTATTTCGGAGAAAGGCCGATGTATTTTTTGAACAGACGTTCCAGCTGTCGTTCGCCAACGCCAGCCACCGCTACCATTTCCGCCACCGTAACCAGTCCGTTGGAACTAAATATAAGATCCAGAGGTGCTTCCAGGGGGTTTTCTGATGCGCCCTGAATAAGTGTAGTAAAATATTCATCCAGAAGTCTCTTTACAAATTGCTCTTGCCTGTTGCACCCAAGGTTGACACAATCGTTAATTTTTTCCTTTAATTGTATAAGTTTCGGATTTGACAGTGCGTCCAGGTCAACAATTTTATCCAGGTAATGATCCATACTGAAACCAAATAACTGGGTTAAAGCAGCCGGTTTCAGCTTAATCGCAATGGAACCTGTATATCCGGTATTCTGGAGATAAAAAAAGGTCTTGAGTTGGCCTGCCAGTAAATTTGGCGATTGCATCTCCCAGTGTCCACTAATTTTTGATCTGTAAACATCCCGATAATTGAAAATAATCTCCGTAAAGCCATCCGGAATGATCTTCTCAATCCGCGGCACTGAATCCTGGCTGTACATCATCCAGTAACATTCAATAAATGCATCTAAATCGGAATGCGGTTTAATTCGGGTAAATTCCATTGCACACTTTTTGAAATAGTAAGATAGCTAGTTAAAAGGTGTTACGCACCAGGTGGCTCACAGCCTGAGCTGCCAGGCGAAATCTGTCCCTTCCTCCCCTTCCCTGCCACGGATGTCCGTAAACGAACACACTCCGTACAATTCCGAACGCAAAAATGCATAAAATACACTGATTATCTGACACTTGCAAACAAGGCACGAAAGTTGCGTTTGCGATATATCCACCTTTCTTCCGACCAACCATGTTTCGTAATTATCTTAAACTCGCGTGGCGACATTTGGTAAAGCAGCAAATGTATACTTTCGTTAAAATCGGAGGTTTTGCCATTGGTGTTGCTGCCTGTTTTCTCATTACTTTGTTTATCAGGGATGAGCTGAGTTACGACCAGGACATTGCCGGCAAAGAACATATTTTCAGGATCGCAACGCATGAGCAAAGTGATGGTGAAGTCGGAAAGTATGTGTGGATGCAAGCTCCGTTTGCGAAGGCGGTTCAGGATGATTATCCGGAAGTGGAAAAAATAGGCCGATTCCTCAATAGTGAATTATTCGGAGCCGGCCCCAATCAGATCAGAAGGGCGGATAAACTACAAAATGTATATGAGGAACATTTTGTATACATGGACCAGGCCCTCCTGGAAATCTGGGGCTTAAAAATGATCCAGGGCGATCCGGCAAATGCCTTGGACGAACCAAACAGCCTGGTGATCACCAAGTCGCGGGCGGATAAATTTTTCCCTGGAGAGCAGGCCGTTGGCAAGGTGATGGTCATCAATAATGATCTGTCAAAGCCGCGAAAAATAACGGGTGTGATTGAAGATTTCCCGGCAAACTTCCACGTTCGTTTCGATTACATGATGACGCTGGCCGGTGTGATGTTCTACGAAGGGGAACAGACCAACTGGCTGGCTACCAATTATCATACCTACGTCCGTCTGAAGAAGGGCACGGACGTGGGTAAATTCGAGTCGAAGCTATCGGCCATTACCCGAAAGTATTACATTCCCCAGAAGAAAGCGAGCGGACAACAGGTTGATGACGATAAAATTGCCGCTGAGCTCAGCTACATTCTCCAGCCCATATCGGAAATACACCTGAGCTCCGAAGTAATCGACGGACTGAGCCACGGGGATATGCGGTTTATCTGGCTTTTTGGCAGTGTAGCCGTTTTCATCCTCCTGTTGGCCTGCATCAATTTCGTCAATCTTTCCACCGCCAAATCGGCCAACAGAGCCATGGAAGTGGGGCTCCGAAAAACCGTCGGTTCGGAACGGGGAAGCCTGATGAAACAATTCCTGACCGAGTCGCTGCTGATCAGCTTTATTTCAATTTCCCTGGGTGCCATTCTGGCCTGGCTGTTACTTCCCTTTTTCAATACGCTCGCCGCCAAATCCCTTGTTTTTCCTTTCACCGCCCCGTGGTTCGTGCCCGTCCTGGTGATCAGCTCGGTGACTATCGGCGTTCTTGCCGGGCTTTATCCGGCATTTTATTTGTCGGGGTTTAAGCCCATCAATGTGCTGAAAGGACAATTGAGCAGGGGTAGTAAGGGCTCAGCACTACGGAGCGGTCTCGTGGTTTTCCAGTTTACCACGTCCATCATTCTGATCATAGGCACCTTTGTGATTTACCGGCAGGTGAACTATATCCTGAATGCCAAAATCGGGTATGACAGAGATCAGGTGATGCTTATTCAGGGAGCCAGCACACTGGGCAAAAATATACCTGTTTTCAAAGAGGAGATCAAAAAGTTACCACAGGTTGCAAATGCGACGGTGAGTGACTATTTGCCCGTGGAGGGGACCAAACGCAATGGAAACGGATTCTGGCAATTCGGTAAAACAAAGGAAACAGCCTCGACATCAGGCCAGTTCTGGATTATTGATCCCGACTACATTGAAACGCTGGGAATAAAAATCGTGGAGGGCCGTAACTTTTCCAGGGACAGGGCCACGGATGCCAAAGCCGTGATTATCAATCAGAAACTGGCCAAAGAACTTAACCTGAAAAATCCGATCGGGAAGCACATTACCAACTGGTCCAACAGCGGTAATGATCTGGAGGTGATCGGCGTTGTTGAAGATTTTCATTTCGATTCTTTGAAAGAAAATGTCAGAGGCCTTTGTCTGCAACTGGGTGAAAGCCCTGGCATTGTTTCCATCAAAGTAAAAACGGCCGATGTGAACGGGACGATAAAGGCCATTACCAACGTGTGGAATTCCCTCGCGCCCAACCAGCCGATCAGGTATACTTTTATGGACCAGAGCTTTGCACAAATGTATGACGATGTAAACCGGATGGGGCTGATTTTCACCAGCTTCGCAGTACTCGCTATGATCGTGGCCTGTCTGGGATTGTTTGCACTGTCGGCTTTCATGGTGGAGCAGCGCAGCAAGGAGATCAGCATCCGTAAAGTGTTGGGTGCGTCGGTACGGAGTATCCTTTCATTGCTCACCGGCAACTTCCTGATTCTGATACTTATTTCAACGGTTATCGCGTCGCCCATTGGCTGGTACATCATGCAGAAATGGTTGCAGGATTATCAATACAAAACGACCATCTCCTGGGATATCTTTGTGCTCGCGGGCTTCCTGGCAGGGTTCGTTGCCATTGTCACGATCAGCTACCAGGCCATCAGAGCGGCTTTGGTTGATCCTGCCAAGGGATTGAAAACCGAATGACGTTGGGTGTCGATTCAGGCGGTCTGGTCGCACTGGCTTCCAGACCCGCCCGACCTATTCGTTTTCTTTCTCCACAGCTCATCGCTCTCCACCTGGATGTGTGTGGCTACACGCGTCCTCACAGACATGCTGCTTGTTGGTGAGGATAAAAACGAGGGCATTAAAAATAAAGTGAACGCTTTGACACAGATTAACCCTTGGATTGGTATATATAAAAGTCAATTTGCTTTTGGTTTGAAGAATCGATAAAACAGGTTACCAAAGCACTTCCAGTCTAGCCTGTACACCAAATACCCCGTCCATAATGAAACCTATACGATTGATAGTAAGCCTGTTTCTACTGACATGCCTTGCCTGCGATCAGGCACCCAGCCGCAACGGCATGGAAATTCGTGTTGCGTGTAAAGCTTGCATTGGCAAGGAAATAAGCATTTCTCATCGCTCTGTTTTGCTGCAAAAGGAAATAAAACTGTACAAGGCTCGGTTCGACCCGTCGGGTAGTATGCTTGTAAAGTTACCCAATCAGGATACGCTGGGGTTGGCTCTGAGGGTCAGTGAAGGCGACAGCACCCATTTTTATACTTACGTGTACCTTCAGCCGAATACAAACATTGAAGTTCACTTCGAGAAAAATAATGTTCGATTCAGTGGCGATCTGGCAGTCGTAAATAACTATCTGACCGATTTACGTAAAATAGATACCAGGCGCACCGATTACAAAAACGTATGGAGTACTGCGAACGATCGGATCAAATCAGAAGATTCGCTCGAAATTTACCTTACCATTATTAAATCATTCGGAGCGGACTTTGATAAAAAGGTTTCTGCGGATGCTTCACTTTCCGGATACGAGAAGGATTTCCTTCGTAGTCTCAACACCAATTTTGAAACCTGCCGCCGGCTGGATTATGGTAATTTCAAATTACTGGCCGACAGACAGGTTTATTATGACAATGAGGATGATGTGCAAATCATTAAGTACCAGGATTCTGTAACGCACGCATATTTCTCCGGCCTTAAAATCAATCCGCATCTGCTAAAATACAACGGTTCATTTTATAACTGGCATCTTCAGATCGCCACCAGGTTGTCGGAGCTCATGGAAGTCTACTACAGGCAACATAAGGATTATAATTTAAGTTATGACTATCTAAAAACAACAGTCCGCTCCAATGCAGGACTGGCACCGCACCATGACCTTGTACTGGGTAATCTCATTGCCTTAGGTTATGCAGGCGATGGAGTTGCGTATGACAGACTGTATGAAATGGTCAGTGGGTTTAAGAAAGATTATCCACGTTCCAAATATCTGCCTGAACTGGAACAAATACTGGCGGAATACGCCCCACTCAAACCCGGAGCTCCGATGAAAGATTTCAGTATGCAGGACGAAAATGGTAAAACGTTCAGGCTTTCAGACTATAAAGGCAAGTTGATCTATGTTGACTTATGGGCTACCTGGTGCGGGCCATGCGTCGAAGAATTTCCGTATTCCAGGAAGCTAGCCGAGCGATATCGTAAAAACCAGGACCTGGTTTTCCTTTACGTATCGAAGGATAACAACCCGAAGTCCTGGAAAAGCTATTTAAAGAAAAACCTAGCGCTTAAAGGCGTTCACGCAATACAATCGCCGATTGAAGTCGATTACAACCATCCTAAAATTGACAGCAACGATGTGATGCATCTTTACAAGATCAATAGTATACCGAGATATATTTTGATCGGTAAAGACGGGCGGATTATTAATTACAATGCCGACAGGCCATCGGAACTGGTCAACACGAAATATTTGGATTCGCTTTTGAGGATATAGGTTGGAAGAGGGGAATTCATCTACCCTCGCGTTTTGCGGGCGTTTTGACGATAGCAAACTGCTGAAGAAAAAGTTTATAGTTCGCTTCTGGAAATGAAACCGGATCATTATCCCGACCTTTAATGTAAAATTGTCCTTTTTCAATGCGCTCAACATAGTCAAGATTAACAACCAGGGACCGGGACAGATTATAGAAGTTTGGTGCTGCAAAGAACTGAGCAATGTAACCCAAGTTCATAGCAAAAACGCGCTTTTTCGGTTCTCCGACCAAATAGATTTCGACATAAGCACGATCTGCATCCAAATAAAGCACATCGCCTTTTCTTATTTTCGTATAGCCACGACCGTGATCCACGGGTAAATAAAGGCTCTCCGATAAAAATGGGTCTACTGAATTAACCAGCGAGGCCTGATAATTATAATAGGCCAGCTCAACCTGAATCGCGAGTTCTTTATGCCTGAATGGCTTAAGCAAATAAGCTGCCGGGCGCGTCTGCTGTGCCCGGAAAATAGTGGCTTGTTCGGAATTGCCGGTCAGGTAAATAATAGGTACAGCTAGCTGGGCCAAAATGCGCTGCGCAATGTCGATACCATCTTCGGAGGAATGCTCTAAATGAATGTCGACCAGTATGATATCAGGTGGACTTATACGGATGGAGGTTAGAACGGCCGACAGGTTTCGAACAATATCGGTTACGACGTGCCCTGCTTTCTCCAATGTTTCTTTGAGATCATGAGCGGTTACTAACTCGTCTTCGATGATCAAAACTCTAAGCGCTTTCATGGAACCTTACTTATTTTAGTTTCTATCCGGAACGGAGAGGGTGGAAATAGGGTAAATGTCATGTCAAATTGAAAACTCCCATTCTTTTCAAACCTATACGTACCAAACAATTGCTCCACCTGCATTTGAATTAAGCGTAATCCAAAAGACCGGATGGGGGCATTGGTATTCATAAAACCAGGCCCATTGTCAATTACACGCATATGGAATGTTTTATGCATTATGTAGGCTGTAATTTGCAGTGTGGGCTTGGGATTATCAGGAAAGGCGTATTTACAGGCATTTGTAATAAGCTCATTCATGATCAAACCAACCCGCATCATGCTGTCGACAGGCAACATCACCACGGGCTCCATCTGATATTCGACTTCGACCTGCTCCTGTTCAAACGCTTCCAGCACCATGTTAACCAGCTCCGGAACAAAATCAGCAACATTGACGGTAACCAGATTGTCGCCATCATATAGTTTACGCTGGAGTAAACTCATGACCTCAATACGGCGCTGGCTATCCTCAACGGCATTCCGTGCGCTTTCGTCACCCAGTCTGTTCGATTGTAAACTCAGCAGACTGGATATTAACTGCAGATTATTTTTAACGCGGTGGTTTTGCTCCTGAACCAGGGCTGCGTTTTGCTGGCTCAATCGCTTATTTTTTCTCGAAATCCGGTAAAATGCGATACTGGTACCGGCCGTTCCCAGTAACAATGCTGACAAAACAACCAATAACCAGTGTTGCGTCCGCTGGTTTTGCTGGCTCAGTTGCAACTCCCTTCGCTGACTTTTAAGTTGCCTTTCTTTTTTTTTTGTATCATATTCGAAACTAAGCCTGGAGACTGCTCCATTCCGGTCAGCCATCATTTGGTCGCGTTCATATCCCCGAACCTTTAACAATTGCTCAAATGCCTTTTCCCAGTCTCCTTTTTGCTGGTAATACTGCATGTAGCTGCTGGCAAAATCCTTTTCTACCTCAAACTCCCTGCTTGTTATGGAATGATATAATACACTCGCCTGCTGCAACAGAGGATAGGCTTTATCAGGCTGATTGAACTGTAGGTAGGTTTGAGCCATTTGCTGGCCAATGATCACCTGTCGATACGTTTGGTTCAGCGCTGTGTATATGCGCAGGGCAATTTGATAGTAATGAAATGCCTGGGGCTTGCGTTGGAACCCGTAGACCTTTGCAAGCATGGTGCTTACACCTGCTACACTAATCGAATCCTTCAGCTTATAAGCAATCTGCTCTGACTGTTTAGCATAGTAAAACAGACTATCCTCCAAGGGGTGCTTCCGATTGATAACCAAACTGTCATAACATATAGTCAGGTATGTATCACTCATGGACTGAAAGGCAGCCATCAAACTTTTCTGTGTGCCAAGGCGGGCATAAGTAAGGGCAGTTTGGGCATATTCGAGCTGCTTGGTCAGATTCGTCTGTTCCCGTTCCAACCATGATAGCCGTGAATAAATCCTGCTGATTTTGTCGAACTGACGCCGCTGTTCTACGATGCGCAGCGACTTTAAGAAGTAGCGCTTGGCGGTAAGATAGTCTCTGGCGTTTACATGAATTTTCCCGTACAGGTAATAGGCTTCGGCCATGAGCAGGGTATCGTTCTTCGTCAAAGCCTCCTGTTCAACCTCCTTTGCGTAGGCCAGTTTTTCGGGCTGAAGCGGTAAGCCCGCGCTGCTTTGCGCAATGGTTGACCGGGCCGAAACAAGGAGTAGCAAGAGCAGAATGTAATGTTGGCAGGTTACCATCACCAATAACGAAAAGGTTCATAAGGAAGAGTTCGGTTACAAAAGTAGGACTTTCAGTGGTATTTCCATTTAGGAAAAATCTGATTTTGTGTCACCTACTCCCAAATTCATGAATTTGATTTTTAGCTGAAATCTCATTGCGAAATAGTCAAATACCCGTTCGGAAAGAAGTTGTGGCAATAGGGAAAGAAGTTAGCCAAACTAGACCGGTTGCCCTCATGACAGATTCGAAATATGACTAAAATTGAGTCATATTTTAAAAACCATGTAAATCCTTATCGAATGAAAAAGTCCCTGTTATCCATCCTCATTATTCTTTTTATCGCCTCATGTTCGAAAAAGGATGACGTCGATCCAAATTTAGCTACCCAGGTGGAGGGCACATACAAGGTAAGCAGTGTTAATAACATTACTTTTCCACAGAATGGGGTCAGTATGGAATTGAAGCTGAGCCGAATAGATGACGTAACCGTGAATTATTTGATCATTCTATACCAATCTGGCAAAATTGTTGAACAGGCTGATGCCCAGGCCATTTTATCTAAATCAGGGGATAGGATTTTACTGAAGGAGGGAGGCAAGGAGGTGGGTTACGTAGAAGGTAAAACCTTCATTATAGATTTTGTTGATGACGGGGAGCGCACGTATATTATGGCTAGTAAGTAACCCATAAGGTAACTCTGAATATGAAAAAAAAATTAACTCTCCTTGTCTTTGCCCCCTTTGTGGGCTTTGGTCAAATGTTCTATGTCGCACCTACTGAAAAGGGGTTTGAAAACAAGATCGTGGATAAAATGAAATCTGATGGTTACAAACTGGCGGAAACCAAGGAATTGTCGGATTATGTAATTGATTGTGTGGTTGACGGTAGTTACAAGTTCGTTACTGTCAAACAGAACTTTCACGGTTACTTGAAAATATCCGACGGAAAAACCGGAAATGAAATATGCAGGACGGAAGAAGTGGGTGGAAGTCCTTCTGTGTTCAATGGGTATCAGGCCGGCTTCGCCATTATGGAAAAAATTGCCAAAAAGCACCTCAATAAAGCCCTGAACACTGCAAAATCTGATTATCAGAAACGGAGATAAAAGAGGACTCTGACTGTCTGGATTTTGTATATCCAACAAAAAACGGGGTCCTTCGGAGGAATTCTATTTCGGGCGAAAGACCCCGTTCACAGCGACGTATCTCACAACTCTCATTTGACTTGTATCTCCCAGGGTGACTAGACAAAGTTCCGATAAGCGTTCGGAAAGAAGTTATCGTTATTCGGAAAGAAATAAACCTAACCAGACAGTTTATCCTGTTGACATATTCGAAATATGTCTAGAATTGAGTCATAATTCATAACAATGTAAATTCTTCTTAAATGAAAAAAACACTACTATCGCTGATCATTATTGTCTTGATTGCCTCCTGTTCGAAAAAAGAGGTCGATATCAGAGATCAATATGTAGGAACCTGGAAATTTAAAACAACAGGCGCAATCATTACATACAATAACGGCCAAATTGCAGAATCACTTCTAGTGTCTGATGAGGGTACCTTAACCATCTCCAAATCGGGTGAAAATGGTTTATTAATTGATGGGAAAGAATTTACGCTTGAAGGTGATCAATTAACCTCCGATCCGGAGGAAATAGCGTTTAGTACTCCGCAGCAGGCTTATGTTGTTGCTAAGGCGAAAACAACTTCAGGAAGTGTAAGTCCCAACAAAATTTTACATAAAAGCTCCGTTGAAGGTACATGGACCTATGGTTCTCTGCGAGGACCTGTTCAGGGAGAAGTACTTGTAACAATGTCAAAGTAAAATTATATCTAATTCAACTATGAGAATAATCACATTTATAGTCTTTGTAATCTCACTATTTTTTTCTGCTTGTTCCAGAAAAGTAAACTACGATCATGTTCAGGCGAAGTTGCCTGCCTTTAATCAAAAAATCAGTGTAGCAACCTGGGATCAACGCGAACAGGTTGTGTCAGGGTCCCGCAAACCGGATTTTGTCGGGTATATGAGATCAACTACCGGTATTGCCTACCCCATGGGCACAACAAGCGGAAAGCCGCTTGCGGACTTGTTATCCAATAACATATCCTCGTCATTATCCGCAAATGGAAGTAGTGCTTCCGTTATAAATACAAATACCGCTCAGACAGCATCAGCCATTTTAAGTAATCTGAAAACAGCGGGTCAAAGCAGACTCATATTGATAAACTGTAAACAATTACACACGGATGGGTACAGCAGGAGATCTCTTTTGTACAACCTAATTGTAAGTATTTACGCAAGTAACGGTACCGTTATCAGGCAGAAAACGTTCAACGGGAAAAAGCCGCTTGGGGGTAATTTCTTTACCGGGCCGGGGAAATTTAAAAAATATATGCCGGAGGCTTTTAAAAATTTGATAGAGGAAATATTCAATGATGCAGATATTGTTTCTGCCTTAAAGGTAAAATAAACCATCAATCGGAATGTACACACTATTATTATAAAATAATTCGAAGGTATATTCTATTTCCGAATTGGATTTTAAATTTCAAAATGTTTTTATTATCGAGTATATATCAAAAAAAAATTGGTGTAAAAATCCTCACTCTGATGAAAATAAAGTACCAAAAATCTGTAAAACACAGAGGATTGATTAAATTCAAAAGAGCTAAGATCAAATCGAAAAAAAATTAATGTATGGTAAATAACATAAACAAAAAATGAAACGAACATTTAAAAATTTTGCAATTGTTTTTTCTATGTCCATGATGCTGACATCTTGTTACACGTACACAAGTGTGGTCGGAAAAGGGGCGCAGGGCAACAGTCAGATTACGAAATGGAATCATTATTTAATTGAAGGACTAGCACCAATTAATGTTTCTGACTCAAAGGCTATGGCCGGCGGAGCAGCGGATTACACGGTTCACACCAGACAGACTTTTGTAAATGGTTTAATTGCTGTAATCACCTTCGGTATTTATACACCAACCACTACCACTGTTAAAAAGTAAAAATATGGGCGATTTTGATAAACCATTTTCGCCGGTGTAATTCCTTTTTCGTGGTTCATTATTTGTCGTAGTTTCCGGACTACGACATTATTTGTTTGCGCTATCTGCTCGATTCCTTGATGCTTGTCTCTCACAGGAATTCTCCATTCAGTCTAACGCCGTTACAAATAGTAAAGTATTTAACGTAAATCGTGAGCAGGTAACATTGCGCACAGCTTGGGCATGAAGCTGATACCGGCTTTAAATGAAGTGGTTCCTGAAAACCGCTTCCCCTCCCTTCCTCCCGATTTGGGAGCCAGGGAGGGGAAGTACACATCAGACTAACCACTACGTTTACTCCTTTAGAAACTTTTTCACAATTCCGTTACCCATCCTGATCAGGTACATGCCGGTTGGGAGTCGCGAAAGATCCACTTGCTGAGTGGCAGTAATCACACGAACAGCATGGACCAGATTCCCACGGTGATCCAGAATTTGGATCTTACCGCAGGACAGACCCGCTCCTTTGACCCAAATCATCTCTTTTGCGGGAACCGGATACACGATCAATTCTGAGGCTTCGTCAAGCTGAACAGTCACTACACGACTGTATGCAAAACTGCCATCGGTTTCCAAAATTCGTAACCTTTAGTAGGCAGTCTGGACGTTCCGAGCCTGTACATCTTCAAACTGGTAGATTGTTTGCTGCAAATGATTCGCGCCAACCTGACCTATGGCTACGAAATTTTTGGCGTCGGCACTGAATTCCACCACATATTGCTCAATATCCACCTGCTCGACCACCTGCCATTGTAGCTGGACTGACTTACTATCGGTTTGCTTTCCGCTGAAACGCACCAGCTTGACTGGCAATGGCGAGCTGGCAGAGCCTATGAAAAAACCACTGAAACCCGTTACATCGAAACTGACTTCCCAACGCTCCATAGCAATGTTCCAGCTCAGATCAGGAACGATTGTGGACATACCACCGGTGTACGCTCCGGGGCCATTTTGTCCTTCTTTGGGGGGGCCGTGATGCTGGTAAACCCTCAGGCTGGCCCTGCCGGTAAGGTCATCAGGCGCAGTAGGTAACCCATTCGATACCAACGCTTTATTGTATAAGGTAAATTCTCCCTGGGTGAAATAGAGCGTTACGCGGGCAGTGGCGGTTGCGGCTCCGGTAGCGGGAGAAATGTCATAATGCCTTGGCACATAAGGCGTGCCGTTGTGGGTTTGCACCGCATTGTCGACCCAGGTGGTGATGTTGACGCTGCCGCTGAGTGACGACGATCCCTTTGACCCGATCCCAGCCACGCTGCGACACACATCGCCAGCCACCTGGATCAGGTAGTTTTGTCCGGTGGTGATTTGTACAGTAGTCACGTCACCGTTGGTAGCCAGGCGGTCGGCGCCGGTAAGCCGGGCCGATTGGAACTCATACGCGCCGGCGTCCGCGATGCCGACGATCCGGGCGTTTCCTGCCAGGTCGGCAGGAAGGCCTGTAAGTACATTGCCCGTACCGATATTAATGGCCGGGCTGCATGCCTGCAAGGAGAAATCGGCGTTTAGATGATCTGTAAAGCGCGGATCCTGGCCAAGCACATCCGCCGCCGTTTTTTCACCCAAGATGGCCGCTGCACCGCCTTGCAAAATGCTGAAATAAGCTGTGGTCTTTCCGGATCCGACCGTATACAGCAGGCTGCTGGCAGGCAACTGTGTGTTGCTCCACACGATGGTGTTTACCAGTTCGGTTTCAGCTCCCTGGTAATTGTGCAGTGCGCCGCCGTTTTCACTGGCCGAATTGCCGACGATGGTAACGTTGACAAAACGGGGCTTGGCACTAATGTTGCTGCAGGCAGCTCCACCACTCTGGGCCTGGTTTTGCAACAATTGAGGAAGTAATACCGTAATGCTTCTTACTATCATACCTAACCTTTATGCTGATCGTATGAAGTTCATTCTCTCTCTAATTTTTCTTTATTCCATCCATGCATTTTCTCAGAATGCTATGAATCCAACTGGAAGTAGTTTTTCTCGAAAAGCAAATATTGATTACACCAATTATTATGATCAAATTCGAAAAGCAGAAGATTTAGTAGCTAAGCAGGAGTTTGCAAAAGCCCTTCCGGTTTACCAATCCGCCTTCGACCCCTACGGTTTCTTGTTTTTAAAAGATTGCAAAACAGCAACGCAGGTAGCCATACATGCAGGGGAACTGGAACCGGCCTTCTATTTTCTAAAATTGGGCTTCAGAAATGGATTGGAATTAAAATCTGTGCAAAAGGAAAAATGGCTTGCATCTCTACAAAAGCATCCATCGTGGAAAAGCACAGTTGAGGAATATCCCGAGCTACGGGCCGCTTACCTGTCACGCATTAACCCGGAGGTCAGGGATACTGTGAGAAAGATGTTTCGCAAAGACCAGCGCAAAGCAATGGGTGCTTTATTTACTTTTACATCGGCCGCCCAGGATAAGTACGCCGAGAAAAAGTTTGCGCCACATAGTGAGAAGCAAATGGCTAAACTATTAGGCATAATAAAGGCCCACGGCTACCCAGGCGAGCAATTGATCGGTACGGAAATCTGGGCTTCCGTAATCCTTTCTCACCACAATTCCATAACTGAAAAATACGCTCAATCGGACAGCTTATATCCTTACATTCGGCCAAAGTTGCTGGATGCTGTCAAAAAAGGGCAAATGAACCCTAACGAATTTGCTTTTGTGGATGATTGGTTTGTTGCTGTCGGGAGCGGGCGAAAAGATAATGCTTACGGTATTTTGCAAAATGACGTAACGCAGGCTGAAACAATAAAAATCAATAAATCAAGAAAAGAACTGGGATTACGTAGTTTAGAAACCCAGTTTAAACTGTCTAGTATTCAGCAGCTCACTGGAATTCAATTCTATATAAAGAGGGCCAGATAAAAAGCGATTGGTCAACAATAGTTGCTACATATGTTCTTTATATGCAGAATAACTATCAATTAAACGACAGAGGTTTGTGTTTGTGCCTCTGTCCAACTCCGACGTCTTAGTATCTGAAATTTAATCACCCAAATCTAAGATGCCGCGCAAAAACCTCCTTCACCCGCTCCCACATGGCGTCCGAAAGCACATGTCCTTTACCGGGTTCAATAAAAGAAGTAAAGTGCTGCGGAACACCGGCATTTTTATATGCCTGCTCGATGCGTGGTAACGCATCGCGTACGAAAGCAATGGGGGAACCTACATCCAGCTCGCCGAAGTTCAGGTGCAGTGCTCTGGGCGCAATGAGTGCTGCTATGTCCGGGGTATCGCCGTATTGAAGCCAGCCGGGTACAAAATTGGGAAAACAATGCAGCAGATGCTCATGTTCGATGGCGGCGTAGGAAGGCAGGCAGCAGTTTCCGACGATACATTTCAACCGGGGTTCCAGTGGGCCAACCAGCCAGGCATGGGTAGAACCCATGGAATGCCCGTAACAACCGATCTGATCAGCAAGTACTTCCGGACGTGCACACAGGTAATCGACGGCAAGACGCATTTCCAGGACGTTTTTCCAGGCCATACTGCGCCCGCGTACTACCTCGCGAAGAAACTCGAAACGCTCATAGTCGCCCTTTTTCAGTTTTCCGGTGGGATCCTGCCGCTCTTCAAAGCAGAGTGCATCAGGACAAAGCACTACGTATCCTTCCCGCACGAGCGCCACGGCAGTATGATGCATGGGATTACCCGCCAGTCCGGCTGGCTCGGATTTACCCAGGTGATATTCGCCGTTATGCTGGTGCCAGACTGCAATACCCGGAGCAGGACGCTGGGCGCCCGGCGCACCGGCCGTTGCCGAGTCCGGAATCAGCAACAGCGCCGGAACCCGATCGTTCACCCCGACTTCATAAGTGATGGATTCAATGCGGTATCCGTCTTTTTTGATGGTTTCCCTTAGTTGAGGAAGCAGAGGTGCGGGTTTGGGAAATGCACCGCCAAGGCAAGCCTGATAGTGTTTTCGCAGTACCTCCGGTGAAACGCTTTCAGTATTGGCTGGAAACACCATTGTAGACTGACCGTCCGCCAGGCCTGTGACAGAAAGTGCACCAAGCCCGGCCATCAGTTGTGTCTTCATGAATTTGCGTCTATTGTGTTTCATAGATGCTGGATGTTTGTAATGATCTACAATTTAGGAAGAAAGAATTGGTCGTGCCAATTCCCGGGATGTGGATAAGGTTAAATATTGTTTCCGCAAATACTGCACTGTATCCATAGGTGGCACAAATCTTACATGAGATGCCGGGAAGTAATTGTTTCTGTTCCTTGGCGGTATCGGCTTCACAAAGACACAGTACATAGAGTCAGTCTCGAGATGCCGACAATATCCATATCTTGATTTTTAGGTCAATCAACCTGAAAATTCGTGCCTGAGATGTCTATATTTGTATCCACCAGAAAAAAACAAGCTCTCTTTGCTCGTCGTTTTGAATGATATTGTATGCATTTTCTGAAATATTGCCTGTTACTTCTATTTCTCTTTCCGAAGCCTGTATTTGCGCAATATGATCATTTGCTCCACAAGACCTATGCACAAAAGGTAACAGGCATTCACGACCTGTACAGGGATCTTGCGGATATCGGAGATTCGGTGCGCCAGGTAAAAAAGACAGATGAGATCAAACGTTTTGCACGTAATAACAAGGACAGGGCGTTGGAATTGAACGTAGATTTTTTTCTGGTTTTCTTGAGCGCTTTCTATCAGCATCAACCCAGGGAAGTATCGCTTGGAAGGCTAAAAAAACAGTTGGAACTGGCTACGGAGGAGAATGTTGACTTCCTGAGAGCCCGGTCGCTCAGGGCTCTGGCGGAGTTTTACTGGAAAATAGAGGGCAATTACGAGCTGGCATTTGAGCAATATTTGTTGCTGGATAAAGAACTGGTGACTACCAAACCGGAAGAATACCCGGAAATGGCCCGGGACCTGATGCAGATAGGCAAAGCATACTATTTTTTTCAGGACTACACAGTGGCCCGGGAATACTTCAAAAGAGCGATTGTTTTGCCTGAAACTGCGTTTACGACCATGGTCATCAACGACGCCCGAAACACGCTCGGATTGTGTTATCAGCAACTTAATAATCTGGATAGTTCAGATTTTTATTTTAAAGAAGTATTCAAAACGACCTTCCCTGAGGCAGCGGTTTGGAAACGCATTGCAACGGGCAATCTGGGTACGAATATGTACCTGTGTCGTGACTATGATCAAGCGATTCCGTTGTTGGAAAAGGATTTCTACGGATCGATTTCAGAAAACGATTACGGCTGTGCCGCAGGCGCTTCGATTGTTCTGGCCGATATCCTCCGTGATAAAGGAAAGCTCAAAGAATCGGCCGTTTTCATTGCACATGCGAAGGACAATATTGCAAAAGCTGAACAACCGGATCGCCTGCGCCTCTTATACCCGGTCATGAGCAAGTGGTACGCCGCGGCCGGAGATATGGAGCGTTCAAGACAATATATGGACTCATCAATGACTGCGATGAACAGGTTCAATGACCGGTTCAGCGCGCTTAAAGTACTGAGAGCCCAGCAGCGGGTGGACCGGAAGAACCAGGAGCTTCAACTGGCTGGTTATACGCTGGAACGGCAACGGAAAATGGCCGAACGTAATCTGCTGGTATTGCTGGTACTGCTCCTGTGCATCGCAATCATTATGACCTATTTTATCCAAAAGAAAAGACAACTGGCAAATGACCTGAAACTCCAGGCGGCGACCCAGGAGTTGAAAATCGCTGCAATCGATCTGGATCGTTTTACCGAAAGTATAAGGGAAAAGAACAAACTGATAGAACAACTGGAAAGCCGTAATCCGGAAGCCGAAAAAGCCGGAATTTTCAGAGAACTTCGGCAGAGCACCATTCTTACAGAGGATGACTGGATCGCATTTCAACGCTTGTTCGATCAGGCCTATCCCGGTTTTATCCAGCGCGCCAGGCAGGCCTATCCCGACCTCACGACCAGCGAACTTCGTTACTTCGCTCTTTCCAAGATCGCCATTTCCGCAAAGGAAATCGCCGCGATGCTGGGCGTTTCACCCAACACCATCCAGGTTATGCGTCACCGTATCCGAAAGAAGCTTGACTTTGCCGACAATCAGGTCATGGAGATGGAAATTAACCGGATCTGATTGCATTATGATCGGCGTCGGATCAATTGTAAGGTTTTTGTAAGGTGCAATTCCCTTGTTTCAGACAGGATCATTTGGACTTTTATCCCCTCGATAAAACCCACGAACCACTGTCCGAAACGTTATGCAAAAATCGTTCACTTTTTTGTCCCTCCTCCTTGTTGTGTGGGCCGTACCCTCATTTTCTGAAACAAAGGCCCATCCTGAAACGGGCAAACAACAGGTCGATCTGATCTCGCGAACCACAACAGCCGGCCCGGACGGCAACGGTGTGCTTTACGTCAAAAAAGGAAGTTCCGGCACTGGTAATTCCTGGGAAAACGCATTGGGCGAACTGGCCGATGCACTCAAACTGGCCAAGACCGACGCGACTGTCAAACAGATTTGGGTCTCCAAAGGAACTTACAAGCCGCTTTATACCCCCGACGATGACCGTGCTTTCGCAGATTCGGCTGCTTTAGTCACCTTGGGCAGGGATCACCGGGAGCGTAGCTTTCTTTTGGTTCCAAAGGTCAGTTTATATGGTGGCTTTGACCCTGACAACGGAATCGCCGATCTGAGCCACACACGTATTTTACCTAATCTGACGCTAAACGAGCTCGGTGGCGAAATAAAGGGAACCGTGTTGAGTGGCGATTACAAGAACGACGATGTAATCTCGGGTACCGCCCCACATCACCAGCTCGACAACAACCAGGACAATACATTCTCTATTCTGATGGCGGTAGGAGTTGCTTCATCAAACACAAATATGCAACTGGTTGTCGACGGCTTCACAGTCCGGGACGGGGCATCAAGAAATATCGCACGTGATCGCTATGTAGATGGTACGTGGATATATTATGCAACGGAAGCAGGAGGTGGATTGTTCGCCCACAAAGCCTTCAATCTCTCTGTTAAAAATATAAGTTTTTATTCAAACTTTGCCAGGATTGGAGGGGCCGTCTATTTGGATGCTTGTAACACGATGTCCTTTACGGATGTCTCTTTCTATCGAAATATAGGAGACTGGGGTGGCGCGTTGACACATTTCGACGAAGATATGAGGAATCGGGTTTCGCTGACTCGGGCTACCGTAGCTGAAAACAGGTCGGAGGGTTTTGCTGCAGTTTCCTCGCACGGCGTGCTTACCGCTTCGCAATGCACGTTTTTTGGAAACGAAGGGCAATTAGGCTCACTATGCATTGCCGGATATGGAGCGAACAGGGTGGCGAATAGCCTCTTTTTTAAGAATCCCGCCGGCGGCATCACGATGAAAAATCAGGCTGTGTTTGAAGGTACCGTTTATCAAACTGATATGAGGATCATTAACACGACCATTGTGGACAATAGCAAATATGGATTGTTTAGTGAAACGTATGACGCGCAATTCATCAACTGTATTGTCCTCAACAATAGTCAGGGAGCCGTTGACCAGGGTCAGAACACAAAAGTGATCAACTCGTTGATGCAAAACCGATGGGGTGTGACGGGCGATGGAGCCAATAGCCGGTACGTGGATCCCATGTTTGTCGATGCGGCGAATGGCGACTACCGCCTCCGTGCGTGCAGCCCGGCCATTGATGCCGGGGTCGATACTTATTCGGCCACCTTTGCCAGCGATCTCGATGGTAGCGCACGAAAGTTTGCTTCCGGCAATACCGATATAGGTGCCTATGAGTTTTCGGGAACCGCCCTTACGGCGAATGACCTGCTTGCTGGGGATGACATTGAAGCCGATGCTGCCGTTCCGAATGTAAATACGGCCATCCGGACCATTAACTCGGGCTGTCGCATACTAGCCTCCGTACAATCTTACGGCGGGGCTGTGAATGTATCCGGCGATGTTCACGGGAAAGTTTGGGTAGATGCCGCGCCCAACAGCCAATACGTAAGGCGGCATTATGAAATAACGCCGGTCACCAATCCCAATGGTGTAACCGGAAGTGTGACACTTTACTTCACTCAGGCGGATTTCGATGCTTTCAACGACGGTAATGATGTGGAACTACCCAATAACCCTGAGGACACAGGCAACAATAAAGCTAATTTGCTGATCGAAAAAAGAGGAGGGCAGAGCAGCGACGGTTCGGGCGCTCCCAACTCTTACCCGGGCGCGGTGCAAAATATTACACCTGCGGAAGTATTCTGGAACCCGGTTTCCCATATCTGGGAAGTGCAATTCATTACCACAGGTTTCAGCGGCTTCTTCCTGAAAACAACCAGTAACCCATTGCCGGTGCGCTGGATCTCATTCGCCGGCCGGCCCGACGACCAGGGACGCTCCGTATTGCGTTGGAAAGCAGATGAGGCAGGTGCGGCAAGTTATACAGTGGAAAGAAGCTACGATGCCAGGCTTTTCACAAAGGTTGAAGAAGTAGCTGCCGTAGGGAACGGTCTCCAATCCTACACGGTCACCGATCAGCAAATGCCTTATGGACAGGTGTATTATCGCATTCTGCAAAAAGATCTGGATGGCACATTCAGTTACAGCAAAATCATCAGCCTTACCGGTCGGGAAGGTACCCCGATCAGCGTGTATCCTAACCCGGCGCGAGGTGAGGTTACTGTCGAGCTGGAATCAGGTTACACGGCGAAGAAATTAAAAATGACCACCGCGAACGGTCTATTGGTGAGGGAAGCAGACATAAATGGTAAAAGAGTCAGCATCGACCTGACCGGACTGGCGCCTGGCTTATACCTGATCCAGACGGAAGATGGCCGGGTGATGAAGCTGGTTGCGCAGTAGTTCTGCCAAAACACAGCAACTGCATGGCGCGGTTATTTATTAGGCCATCAACATGCCTCTTCCTCTTTGGGGAGATGTTGATTCACTAATAAACCGAAACCTATGAAAATTGTCATTTATGCAGACCTGCAAAAGCATTACCTGGATGAACTTGTGAAGCAACTGCCTGGTGATGCTGAAATTATACGCGAAGAACCAGGTTCCGGTGACGAGTGGAGACAAGCAATGGAGTCGGCAGATATTTTGATCGGAAATCCACCTGTTGATCATTTAAATCCCATACCGGATACCCTGAAATTCTGGCAACTTGAAAATGTCGGTTTCGAGCAGTACAAGGACGTGAAATACGACGGTAAAGTAGCAAACGTAGGGGATATGTCTGCCTCAGCCTGTGCCGAGACAATTGTCGCCGGTATCCTGGGGTTTTACCGGGGAGTGCATCTTATGGTCAGAAATCAGGTAAATATTGAGTGGCTGGGTGAAGCTGTCGAAAGCCAGCTGTCGATCCTGGGTGAAAAACGGGTTATCATTTTAGGATCCGGCGCAATTGCTGAACAAATCAGCAAAATACTTGAAGCCTTTGGATGCTCCATACAGATGACCGCCAAAAAGGATCCTGACGCCGACATCCACTCCTATGAGGAACTACTTTCCCAATTGCCCGACATTGATTTGGTCGTAAACACTTTACCGGGAAACCTTGATAAATATGTGGGTAAAGAATTCTTCGATTCCATCAAGGAAGGTGCGCTTTATTCCAGCATTGGACGAGGGAATACTACCGATGAAAGTGCTTTACTTGATGCTTTGGAAAGTGGCAAACTGATCGGTGCTGTGCTGGACGTTACGGAATCAGAACCGCTTCCCCAAGATTCCAAATTATGGAAACTTACCAATGTGATACTGACCCAGCACACGGGAGCTGCGCACAAAATGCGGGATCGCGATAAGGTGGCCAAGTTTGTCGACAACGTTACGAAGTACTTAGAAAATCAAAAAATCGAGGACGAAGTGGAGTTGTCCAAAGGGTACTAAGCCAGCTTTTAATGCTCCAGGAACAATTTAGGGTATGCCAATTTAGGTTGCTTCGTCAAAAGGCGAATCCCAGCTTAAACGCGATCCGGGGCTTCTGCTCTGCTTGCTCTTTTGGAATAAAAGCGCCAACCGAAATGGTGAGGATGTCGACCGGTGCAAGCCAGATTCCACCCCCATAACTATAATGCCAGTTTGATGACTGATCGTTGCGCAGCCAGACACGCCCATGGTCAAAACTGCCAAACATGCCGTATGTGAGGGGCAGCGTGGGATTGTAGCTGCTCCCGAACCTGATGCGCAGGTCGGTACTTTGCCACAGTGCACTGTGCCCATAAAAGCGCTGGTTCCGATACCCTCTCAGGCCCTGGGCACCGCCGATAACGGGCATTTGAAAAAACTCGTAGCCCTTGCCAAAATTAATGCCTGTGCCGATCTGAGTGGCGAACACAAAATTCTCGTTCTGATCGAGCGCCTGGTAAATGGCCAGGGACGCCCGGATCCCCGTGTAGTTGCGGTCATTTATGAGGTTGGTGGCCCAATTCATCGTCGATCGGAAATGAACGCCTTTGTGTGGTGCAAAGAAATTGTCCACGTTATTGAAATCGAATAACAACTGAGCTCCGCCGTAATATTTGGTATTAAATATGTCTTTCGGTAATCCGCTTTCCTCCGATGTTACAAAACGGCCCGGAGACCGGTGAATGTCCGAAATCTCGAATAATGGCCCAAGGGCCACAAAACCACTGTTGCCTGCGAAGCCTTTCTTGATGGCAGGGAATAGATGAACCGCACTTTGCCTTACCCGATAATAGTTTTCCGGATCTACAATCCGCACCGATTCATTTCCCAGCCCGGTGTAGTTAAATGCATAGGTGGGTCCGTGGTAATAGGTATCCAGATAGAAGTCGAATTTTTTGAAAGCATTGATAAAATCACCCGTGTAATGCAGCCTGAATGCATTTGTGCTCATGGCGTAACTGCCGCCAAAATTTTGTGTGGAAGCGTACGGTTCTTTTTTGAAGCCATATTTGATCAGATTGACACCGCCTCCGATCAGCAGCCCGTCATCGGGGTTGAAACCCAGCACAGGCAAAGGCATGGCAATGTCGTAGTTACTGTCGGAACTTCTCCTGTCGTAAATATTAAAACGGTAGGCGCTGGTGCGCCTGTCACGCGTTTCTTTGCCGCCCTTCACTGTGTTTGCACCCAGGTCGTCGTACACGATCGTTTTCTTTACACCAGACCGAACGAAGGAACTATCATTAAAAACATCTTTACCTGTGCCGCCGATCAGCCGCACCCGGATCCCATTTTTAGCGTCACCCTTTACGATAAACTCGTCATCGTCACCGTTTCCGTAAATGTTGATCGCCTTCGTAATCGGGTAGTCGAATGTACGCTGGTAAGTTTGTTCTTTTACTTTGCCCTTTTTCGAGACCTCATAAGCAGTGATCCGCGTGCGCCCATCGTGCATTCTTTCTACCTCAAACCGCTCCTTTTCATCCGTGCCGATCACGTTGACGGATTGTGCCAAAAAATCGAAATGGGTTTTTGCTATTTCCATCAGGTGATCACGCCTCGCCTTGATGCTCGCTATGAGGTAGGGAGCCGACATGTCCTGAGCTTGCAGCGGCCATGCTCTGAAAGCATTTTCTATGACCGGGTCGGTGAGGTTTTGCTGGACATACTGCACTTCCGATTGCCATTGTTCCCAGGTCAGCTGATTTAGAAAAGTACGGTCAAAAAGCCGTGCGCTCCAGGTGTTCCACTTCATGCTTTTTATTTCAGGACCGAAAGACTGAAGCTGCCGCAAAAATGGCATTGTAAGGCTTGCCAGATTGGTTACGATCCCGTCGTATTTCGAAAAAGCCTGGTCACGGTCCCGGGGAATGGGACGGTACAATGTTTTGCCTCCGGACTCCTTGGCTGCCCAGGCCCACTGATCATCATGACGGTCCCAGTCGCCCACCAGAAAATCGAGCAAGCGCGTGCGTAACGCCCAGGCTTCATCCACCTTGTATTTGTTATTATCCAACAGATTTTCAACCACCTCGGGTGTACTCATTATTTTGTCGGCATACCCGAAGAAAGGATCCTTTTTCCATTTTTTACCTGACGGACGCTCTTCCACCAGATTCATCGCTCCACCAAAAATCTGATTGTATGGACTGAGGCCTGGCTGCGTAGGCGTATAATACAGGGTCGGATTGGTGTGGTAAACGTTGATGGCCTCAGCCAGCTTGGGGACGGCAAGGGGGGCAAAAGGGTGCGTGGAAAGAAAGTTTTCCTGGGCGAGAAATTGTGCTGCTACCATTCTGTTGAACGGAAATGGCAAAAATCGGCTGACATCCTTGGTCATGCCCCTCAGCACGTACTCTTTACCTGTTTCATTGTGGATGCGGAGAGAGTTAGTCTGATTGCCCCCACCCATTTTGCCCGTTGTGACACCACCTTTGAACCTGGCCAGATCCAGTACCGGAAAGGTATAAGCAGGCAGGTATAAATTGCGGTTATGCGCCCCAAAAACGACTTCATGAAAACGATTGATGGGTTTAATCTGGTACTTAAGAAGCAGATGTGAAGTCGAATCCAGATGTTTTTCATATTCCTTAAAATCCTGTTTCGGCTCCTCCTGAGAGCCTGCCAGCTTGTCCTTGATTTTCCTCCGGTAGACGACTTCTGCATGGCTACCTTCCGCGTTCACTTCCCAGTACTGTACCCAGGTTTCACCACCTTCATAAAATTCCAGTGTGCTGTAGCCGAGTTCGCTGGAAGCAAACTGTGACCCCTTCCCCATCCCGACAGGACTCCTTTTTGAACCACTTCCGCTCACGACAAAGGACTGTCCGTCGTTTTCGATGTACTGCAGCCCGTGCTCATGACCGCTGGCAATGACGAAGTTCCCGTTTTTCCGGGCAGCAGATAATATGACTGCCCGCAGGTCCCTATAGTTTTTATTGGCCATATCCTGCCTCGAGCCGATCGTCCCACGAAAAATGGCGCTCAGACTGCCCAGCCCGGGTAGCGGGAAATACAGGCCCGGGTACATTTCCGTCAACGGAAAAATATGCTGCTTAACCGTAAATTTGCCCCCATGCGGGCCATAGGTATACGGTGGATGGTGCATGGCGATCACCATATTTTTGTTGCGGTATTTTCTTACAATATTTTCAAAATTGAATTTGAATGTCTCGCGGTTACGGATCTCGCAGCCCTCATTTATTTTGGTGTCCCTGTCCCAGTCCGTAAGCCACCACTGGGAGTCTACCACGACCAGCACCACGTTATCGTTCAGCTCTACTACTTCCGGCCCCGAGCACCCATCTTTCGGTAGAAAATAACTTTCCCAACTGTCTTTGTCCGCTTTGCCTCGTCGCTGGTTGAGGTACGATTCGACGAAGTTTTCCTGTCTTTTCAGGCCTTTACGTCCCCAGCCCCGCCAATCGTGATTTCCCGGAATGAAAACGGGTCTGCCTTTGAAATCATTTAACGTTTCAAGCTGGGAGGTGATGCGGTATTCAGCCACACGCCTGTTTTCGGTGTCTTCTTTGGGCGGCATTCCGTGCTCGTAGATATTGTCACCCAAAAAAACAGCTGAGCTGCTTTCAGGCTCTTTGGCAAGTTTTGCTTTCAGGTAAGCAAGTACCGGCGCGTGGTGGTCGGGCGAATCGTTTCCTGCGTCGCCGATCAGGTACATGGTATGCTTCAGAGATTTTCCCGGATCCGGGGCGGATTGCTTCCAGTTCTGAGCTTCTTTGGCATATTGCTGACGGTAACCCGCACACGAAGAAAGCACGAAAAAGCTGATAGCTAAGATATATGAGTATACTTTAATCTTCATTCTTTGACAGTAAAACTGATTGATGTTATTCCGACAGCCGCTTGAATTTCAATATGTTGCCGTCTGAAAGATCTCCTCCTTCATTGGAAATATACAGGTTCCCCGCCTGGTCAAAAGCTACACCTTCCGGCTGATTAAACATGTTCGCATCGAGGTGGGCGGTCTCTTTAACCTGCCAGTTGGAATCCGTAACGACCAGCAGTTTGTTAATGGCAGCAACGATATACCAGTCGTTTGTTAAAGGATTCCTGGCTATGCCCGAAGGCCGGAATGCAGCTTTCATCTTACCTGTTTTGGCAATGATCTGTTTAACATCGATTTCGAAATCACCTGCCTGCGAAATGGAGTCGGTCACTTGAAAAATAAAACCGGATACGCGCACTTTAGCGTCATCCTGTTTGCAGTTTTTGCATATTACGTAGAGCTTTTCATTCTTAGCGTCGCCATAAATGGCTTCATATTCTCCTTTTGGCAACAACTTTTTCCATTCTGTTACGCTGTCCACCTCGGGGCCACTGGCATCGGAGAGTGGGAAAGTCAACAGCGCGCCACTGCTTTTTAATATCACCACCTGATTTTTGATGAGGGCGAGGTCTTCGTAATCTGCCTTTTTTCCAAACCTGGTATGTTCCTGTTTTTTTACCCCATACGCAAGCCGGAAAAGTTTCCCCTCTTCATCCTGAACGGCATAGATGGTATCACTTAGTCCATCCTTAAACGTAATGCCGGAAATTTCGAAAAGGCTCTCTGGCATGAAAAATTTCTGCGGCGCCTGCAGGTCGTAACCGCTCAGCACCTCATCGTTGTCGGTTTTGGGAGTACAGGCTGTGATGGCCAGTAAAAGGGCCGGAATCCACCCGTATTTTGTTAAGAAGGTTGTCATATATTCATTTTTTACAAATCCGTTACAGCACCCGAAAAGAACGAGGCCGCGACGAAAGTGAGAACGGAAACCACTATACCGAACATAAAAACATTGTAAGCCAGGCGAAGTAACCGGTACTTTCTGCCGAGCACCACACCCTGTGCATACACGTCACGGGTGAGGCTGCCGTACAAAAACTCCCTGTCGTTCATCATTTCCTGCATTCCGCTGGAATAGTCATTATAATTCATGCGGTAAAAATTACCAAAAAATAGCAGGTTGACCCTTTTCTTGTCAATGTCCTCCTGGGTAAACGTTCCGTGGGGTAAGGAAGGACGGGTTGCAAGAATGGAGAACACCATGGTGATGACGCAGATTGTTATCAACAGCATGGTTGGAATGGTGAGATATGGGTTTTCTTCGAGTTTCCTGACCAACACGCTCAGCAGAACCGACAGAATAATGGACGTTGTCGTAACCATGATGTTGGCTTTGTTGTCGGCCATATCGCTGAGTCGCTGATGGTTGTTGGAAGTAATGCGGAACATGGTTTCGATTCCTTTATCAGGCCTGTCAAATTTCGCTTTCCTGATGTCCGTTGCTTCCGGCCTGACAGCATTGCCAGTATTTTCGGGTGCAGAAGAAATGACTGGCTCCCGGGTGGGGTCCTCCACTGCCTTTTCGACCTGCTTTTTCAAATTTTTACTTTTCTTTTCATTTAAAAGCTGCTGACAGAAATCGGTGTGAAAATGATGAGATTCCAATAGCGTAATCGTGCTTTTGCGCCAGTCGGTTTTGCTGATTTTCTGGCCTGCACGCCACTCCGCTTCCTTTCTCATCAGTTTATTTCTTTCGGCAAACTGATCTGTACCAAAATGAAAAAGGTCTGCATCACAAACGATCTGCTCAAGAAGGTTTCTGGGCGCCTGCGGGATCTTAGTAGCTAAAATACAACCCTTTATATCTTGTATCTGCGTGTCAGGAATCCCGATAGACATCAAAAATGCCGCCGCTGCATCTGCTCCGCGTTCCTCATGACCGCTGGCTTCGCCCGTAAAATAGCCCATATCATGAAACCAGGCAGCGCAATTGACTACAAACCGTTCCTGGTCGTGAAGCTGGTAATGGTCTGCGATTTGGTTAACATGGGATACTACTTCCTCCGTATGCGCCTGGTTGTGGTAAATTAATCCTGGATTCGGGTGCTTTTTGAAAAAATGTGTCAGTTCCTGTTTTACCTTTTCAGTCAGGTCCGTGTAATTCATAAGGCCGGTTCAGTTAGTTTTTCTAAAAGCGCTATTTCAAGTGATTGTTTCCAGACTCCGTCCAGATTAATTCCGACACGCAAGGCTTTCAGCCCTGTCACACCCTGAAGTTCTTCCAGCTCGAGGTGCTCCAGATCGTCGGTCAACATGCCCTGTTCCTGTAAATATCTGATATATTCAACATATTCGTCTGCTTCCTTGCTATTAAAATACACCATTGCAATCTTTCCGGGCTGGGTCAAACGCTCGTCGGTATGGGCGATCCTGACTTTGTCGATGCGCTTTTTGATTACATGATAGCGGATGTTGTACGCACCTTCCACATCAAACCTCCTTTCATCATCCCGGAAGCTGATATCGATACTTCCATGATTAATGAAAATCAGCTGGGTTGTTTCCAGCGGTTTCTCCATGTCGGGCAAAAGTGAATGCGTAATTTTTGCTATTGCCGCCATGCTGGTCAGCTGCCACAGCCTGATGTTCTTAAGATACAGATGGTTAAACTTTTTTTGTGGCGCAATGGATTGGCCGATGTAGATGTCGTATTCTACGCCGTCAGTCCGGAATTTCTCAAAATAACAAGGATAGGATTCTTGTATCTGGTTTTTGAACAGATCCAGATACATGTTGAGACCGGAATTGATTTTCTGCATGGACGATTCCAGGGCTCTCCGATTCGCGTAGGCAGCTCCGGTTTCCTCATCCACCACGGCATCGTACCCGTTCAGGGTTTCGCAGAGCTCAGGGCAACTGGATCTGAAATGCTGGAGGAACGGGCCAACCTCGGATTCGAAGAAGTCTTTTACCTTCATCTCCTCGTGATCAATGGAATGGTCAACGATCTTGCTGATCCATTTCTCACATTTGTAGATCATTTCATCAAGAAGTCCCAGCCTGTACTCTTTTTTGATCGATTTAATAGTGCTGATGAGCGCATTGAACTGAACGATCAAGTCATCGCTCAAAGCCTTATTTCTCTCAATTGTCGAATTTCTGATGTCTATGGCCCCGTACAACGGAAAAACATTTCTGAACTGAATACGCTCAATTTCAGTATTTTGTGGTTGTTGAGCGTTGTCTCTCAGGTAGTTCCACGCTACCTCCTTGAATTTCCACTGCACGGATGGCTGGATGGAGGTAAATTTATCCTTGATAATGTTTTCGATGCGTCCGTGAAAATCGTCGATACTGTTTTGTAATACCTGCGCAACCAGCGGCAAGGCAACGTCCAGTTTAGACAGAATCGTTTCGTCCAGGAATTTCAACGTGTGGGAGTAGACCTCCAGCACACCGGCGATGTGGTTGTTGTAGTACACAGGAAGTAACCCGTACGATTTGATGCCGGTAGCCACCAAAAGTTGGGTAAAATGCTCCTGGGGAAGGTCAGAGCGACCAAGATCATTCAAAATAAACACTTTGGGGTTTTGAAAATATGCTTCCGTCATCTGCTCGAATTCCTCGGTGCCCAACCCGTTTTCCATTGCGTGCTTCATCACCATCGAATACGTGTAACTCTCATGGTTGAACACGACCCTGGAATTGACACGCAACAGTGGTAATAATCCAAACTCGACGTCTTTATTGGCCACCAGTGTTTTGAGCGACTGGGCTATGTTCATGAAATAGTCGCCGGAATCGTCTTTCCCGTGATCCAGGATCACATTTTTAATTCGCTCAACGGTGTAATCCGATGTGATGTCGGTGAGGGTAATAATGGAAAAACCTTCAAATCTCAATTTCGAAAGCGGAAGGATTCGGGAAAGCTCACTCCAGTCAGCGCCGTCTTTAAGATCGAATGTGTCCAGTTTCAGATCCTGCAAATCCTCCGAAGGGAAAACGTCAATGAAACTTGTGTCCAGGTTGACCCGGTAATATTTTGGCAAACCACTTTTTTCATCGGCCAGTGACAGAACCATCTGGTTTCGAAAATTGAAATTAAAACCATACAACCGGTTCAGTATCAACGAATAAAGCACCTGAATTTTTTGCCTGATATTGACCTGCTGCTCTTCCTCCCGGATAATATTACAATTGAGCAAACCTGTTTCTTCGATCGTAAGTAGTTTGTAAAATGCCGAAGTGCCGTAAAATAGTACCGGATCAAGTGCGGTGCTCAGTCCCCACAAAACCTGTTCTTCATCAGCCACCGGGGGAATCATGATGCTGTAAATCAGATCAAACTGTTCCTGGTACTTCGGGATATCTTCCAGACTGATCGCTCCGGTAAAAGCGGGGTCGGCGGTGAGCTTTTCGTATACAAACTCGAAATAGCCTTTTCTGGCCGTGGTTCCATCCGAGACCCGTTTTTCGATATATTCAATAAATCTTTTAAATGTCAATGTGCTGTTTAATCCCTGCATGACCTCCGAGGCGCCATTGGAGATTTCGAGTACCGATGTTTTCATGTTCCTGGTGAGCGGTGAGGGGCTCTATTGGGCGTATTGTAAATATGTATACATAACAAAAAGCATTGAACAGGGTTCCGTCTGGTCGTTCTTTTCAGTTCACTGGTCTGTTTCCCCCAGTACCTTCCCTTCGCGCAGATGTTGGTGTTTCCTACTAAAACCACATCCAACCAGGGTAAGCCAACTAACCTTCTTTTTGCCAAATGACAAATAATTCCATATTGTTTGACAGCACCTTTGCGCTGTAAAACATCAAAAACATCACAAATGGAAAAGACAGTATTAGTTACAGGGGCCTCGGCGGGAATTGGCAGGGCGACGGCGATATACTTGGCACAAAATGGATACAAGGTGTATGGTGGGGCGCGTAGAATAGAAAAAATGCAGGAGTTGAAAGAATACGGAATAAAACCGATTTCTTTGGATGTAAGCAAGGAGGAAAGTGTTGTTGCCTGTGTGGCGCAAATTTTAAGAGAAGCCGGGCGCATCGATATTTTGGTGAACAATGCGGGTTCGGGCTACTATGGTGCAGTGGAAGACATGTCGATGGCTGATGCAAAATATCAAATGGAAGTAAATGTTTTCGGTGTGGCGCGTCTGATCCAATTGGCGTTGCCCTCGATGCGGAAGAATAATTTCGGGAAAATCGTGAATATCTCATCCGTGGGCGGGAAGGTAACATTGCCCATGGGTGGCTGGTATCATGCCAGTAAATTTGCCATCGAGGGTTTGAGCGATGCGCTTCGGAAAGAGGTAAAATCTTTCGGGATCGATGTCATTGTGATCGAGCCGGGAGGTACAAAATCGGAAATGACAGGACTCGGAACAGAATATATGATGGCGGTTTCAGGAAATACACCTTATAGTGCACTGGCGAAAGGTGTTGGTAAGATGTATGCAGGTATAGCAAAAACCGCTGCCGAACCGATCGTCATTGCAAAACTTATCAAAGAGGGGATTGAAGCAAAAAATCCGAAAACGAGATACGTGGGTGCTTCCGGAGCAAAACTGATGTTATTTTTTAGAAAAATTCTGTCCGACAAACAATTTGACAAAATGGTTATGAGTCAAATTAAATAACCGCTGCCCTCAATGAAATACCGCCATGGAAACACTTATTAATTATTTATTGCAATTCGGCAACTTGAACACTACCCAAATCGATCTGATCAAAAGCAAGGTTGTGTTTAAGGAGATTAAAAAAGATGCGTATTTTCAGGAGGCCGGGAAAATACCTCGCGAAATTATTTTTCTGGTAGTCGGGATCATGAGAATTTGTTATTACAACAACAAGGGCGATGAGATTACGAAGTATTTTATGGAAGAGAATCATTTTCTGGCCGACATAAACAGCTACAATCAGGAAATTCCGTCTACTGAATATATTCAGGCAGTTACGAACTGCTCATACTTTGTTTTGTCTAAAAATGCAATGAAAGAGTTGTCCATGACGATCATTGAATGTGACAACATCATTGCGAAAATTACCGCCAAGGGTTTTGCCGACAAAGTGAATAAAATCAGCCCGATGATGTCAGAAGACGCGAGGGAGCGATACCTTTCGTTCCTCGAAAAGTTTCCCGGCCTGGCTAACCGTATTCCGCTTTCCTATCTGGCTTCCTACCTGGGAATCACACAATCCTCGTTAAGCAGGATTAGAAGAAACATTCGTTAACAACGAAATTCAAAAGCAAATACGGTACTTTTTGACGATCTAGTCTAAGTTCCGTTTCGTACAAATTAACCGAAGTCGAGCCCTGATTCATTATTGAGGATCTAATGCTCCTTATGAGATGTCGGATAATTTTCAGGTCATTTGACTGGGATGCCATACTTTGGTCTGTGCACCTATTATCTGCTCGCCTCCCCCGCCCATGTCTCCAGAAGACTTTATTCCAAGGTGCTACTCCGGGAGCCAACTTCCACGTTAATAGCCTATTCTTTGATCAATTTTACCACCGGTATACCAGAAAAAGATTGTGCCGGTGGTGACGTTCATTTGGAGCTCTGGGCAGAGCCGGTATGACTTGGGCTTCCAAATATTCCTGAATTCAAGAATCAAGTGCAATTCACCACTTTGTCAAGAACGTTTTTCCCGCCCGGGTTCACCTGCTTTTTTCCAAAAACTTCGCAACGGTTTCATTGTTACTCTTTTTATGCGCAATTTTAACGGCACCTAATATTTGGAATACGCCAAATAGTTAACGCCATAACTTGATCTCGCAAAGCGATCAATGAGTAAATCTCTTTAAATCAGCCAACTACAACGGAAAAACAATCTCCTGCAAACAGTCTGACAGAACAGACCAAGCGGAGTGAAAGACTATGGAAACAAACAAAGACGCAAAATCAATTGAAAATATTGAGCTGGTTTTCCTGAAACCGGAAGATTACGAGGAGATCAAAGAAATGATGATCGAGACCTATTCCAGTATGCCGGATGCTTATTGGAAAGAACATCATATCAAAACACTGACCACTATATTTCATGAAGGACAGGTGGGCATCAGGGTAGATAACGAACTGGCCGGGTGTGCGTTATCAATTATTGTTGATTACGAAAAGGTGGATGCCAAACATACTTACAGGCAAATAACCGGGAATTACAGTTTTAATACCCATACCAAAAAAGGAGACGTTTTATACGGAATTGATGTTTTTATCCGTCCCAAGTTTCGCGGCCTGCGACTGGGGAGGCGCTTGTATGATTACAGAAAAGAGCTTTGTGAAAAACTGAATCTGAAAGGAATTATTTTTGGTGGCCGCATTCCCAACTACCATCAGTACTCTGCTACGATTTCTCCAAAAGAATACATCGAAAAAGTACGAAATAAAGATATACATGATCCGGTCCTGAATTTTCAATTGTCGAACGACTTTCACCCTGCCAGGATACTGCAAGGATATCTGGAAGGTGATAAAGACTCCAATGAATATGCTGTATTGCTTGAATGGGATAATGTGTATTATGAGAAAAGTTCGGATCAGGCGGCCTTCACCAAGTCAATTATCCGATTGGGACTGATACAATGGCAGATGAGGTTGTACAACGACTTCGACGAACTGATGCAACAGGTGGAATACTTCGTGGATGCGGTATCGGGGTACCGGTGTGATTTTGCTCTGTTCCCGGAGTTTTTCAATGCCCCGTTGATGTCCGATTACAACCATCTTGCAGAAGCAGACGCGATCCGGAAGTTGGCAGAGTACACCGAGAAAATCGTGAACCGCTTTTCAGAGCTTGCGATCTCCTACAACATAAACATCATTACAGGGAGTATGCCTGAAGTGGTCGACAACAGTCTCTACAATGTGGGTTATTTATGCAAAAGGGACGGGGGAATCGAACGCTTCGAGAAATTGCATGTGACGCCCGACGAAGCGAAAGTTTGGGGTATGCAGGGCGGCAGCACCGTAAAAACCTTCAATACCGACTGCGGAAAAATAGGTATCCTCATTTGCTACGATGTGGAGTTCCCCGAGTTAAGCCGCATTTTGGCCGACGAGGGAATGAATATTCTTTTTGTACCCTTTCTTACCGACACCCAAAATGGCTATTCCAGGGTACGGAACTGCGCGCAGGCGCGGGCCATTGAAAATGAATGTTATGTGGCCATCGCAGGTAGTGTAGGCAACCTGCCCAAAGTCCACAACATGGATATTCAATATGCCCAGTCCATGGTTTTCACCCCCTGCGATTTTTCGTTTCCGACCAACGGAATAAAAGCCGAAGCAACGCCCAATACAGAAATGATATTAATTGCCGACGTGGACATTGATATGTTACGGGAATTAAACCAGTTTGGAAGTGTCCGGAATTTGAAAGACAGGAGGACGGATATATATTCAATCATCCGAAATAACCAGCGCACCGGTAATTAGGCCTAGTGCTCTCCATTAGAGACTGTTATGATATTAACTCGGACATCCCTCGCCCTCGTTAGAAATAGAATCAGATAGTGTATCGGCTTGCCAGTCCGAACGTTCAAGCCGATACACAGCACACTGATCCAGGCCAAACGTACGATTTTCTATAAACCTGAAACCAAGCCGCTCATAAAAACGCCTGGCCCGAACATTGTTTTTCAACGGATCAATGATGACTGCGTCCACTTCTTTCCGGCTAAAACATAGCTCCAATGCCTGACGCATCATAACACTGCCATGCCCCCGGGCCAGGTCGCCAGACTCCCCTATCCAGATATCGATTGCTCTCAGGTTTTCGGCCACCTCTCCCCAATAATGACTTTCCTCTAAGAATGGGTCGATAATCTGTACAAATCCAATGGGCCGGCCATTCAGCTCTGCCATGAGCTGCTGCCGCCAGACGGGATTGTGTAAAAGCTCAGTCTCCCACTCCCAATCATCATTAGGGTCGGAGGCGATGTTATGTGGCTGCTCATCCCAGTACTGCAAAACAGCCAGATCATCAATAGTAGCGTTACGGAGTTTGATCATCTACATGATTTATTTAAAAAAACGAGGTATTCTACCGCTAATTGACTTGTCACATTATACGGGATACCAAATTAATAAATAAGGGATGAATGAATCAACTTAAGGTGCATTTGCCCAGAGCCATTCCGAATGATAACGTCTATAGGCGACTCGGAGGATCATGGTTCCAAACCCCATCTCCATAGCAATTCACAACCTTTACAGAAGCATTCATTTTTTCTTCATGCGAAAAATTAAAATACACGGTGAGAATCAGGGTTTTCTTCACTTCTTATTCGATAATCCTTTAGAATGACATTAAGAATTTTTATAAGCATCACCGCCTTATTGCTCGTCGCAGCCCTTGCGTCGCTGCTGATCGACGGGCCTACGCTGGGCGCACGGGAGATCGACTACAACGCCGACGTAAAACCCATCCTGAACAAAAACTGCATGGGCTGTCATGGTGGGGTTAAAAAAGCAGGTGATGTGAGCTTCCTTTTTGAACATGAAATGCTGGAACCGGGTAAATCCGGAAAAACACCGGTTGTACGCGGTGACGCCGATGCCAGCGAAATGATTCGCCGCATCCTCTCAGGCGATCCGGAGGAGAAAATGCCAAAAAATGCGCCTCCACTGAGTAAGGAGGAAATAGGTATATTAAAAAAATGGATTGATCAGGGTGCCAAATGGGAAAAGCACTGGTCATACAAAAAGATCGAACGTCCGGAAATACCGTCATTCAACGGTGTCTGGAACCTCTTTGGACTGATTAACGACAAGGATTCAAAGTGGATCCGTAACGAGATCGATCCATTTGTACTGAAAAAACTAAAAGAACACGACCTGGCTCCTTCCGAAGAGGCCGACCGCGCCACATTGCTTCGCCGGGTTTCGCTGGACCTTACCGGTCTGCCACCCACCGAACAACAGGTTGTGGCATTTCAGAAAGACGGTTCGCCGGATGCCTACGAAAAGGTGGTCGACAATCTCTTGCAATCGAACGCGTATGGCGAAAAGTGGGCGGCCATGTGGATGGACCTGGCGCGTTATGCAGATACCAAAGGCTACGAACGAGATGGAGCAAGACGAATCTGGCGCTACCGTGATTATGTGATCAAATCTTTCAACAAGGATAAAACCTTCGACCAGTTCACCATTGAACAACTTGCCGGTGATCTGCTTCATGATAAAAACGGTTTTCCAAGTGAGGAGCAACTTACGGCCACAGGCTTTCATCGCAACACCATGAACAACGACGAGGGCGGTACGGTGGACGAGGAATTCCGGGTCGCTGCCCAGTTTGACAGGGTCGGCACAACCTGGGAGGTTTGGCAGGGTACCACCTTTGCCTGCATTCAATGTCACAGCCATCCGTATGATCCCATTTCGCATGACGAGTATTACAAATACATGGCCTATTTCAACAACACCCGCGACGAGGATGTACAGAGCGAAACGCCGACCTTGCGATTCTATAAAAACGAGGATTCGCTACAACTGCGAAAAATCGTTGATTGGGTTTCGTTAAAAGATAAAAACCAGGCTATGGAAGTTGAGCGGTTTCTGCGGGTGACCGAACCGAAGATCAATTCGCACGACTTTCAAATCATACGCAACTCGACGCTTCTCGATAGCAAGTACCTGGGCATCAAAGAAAATGGAACCGCCAATCTTGCAGGTGTGACACTGACAGGCAAGAACCAAATACTGATGCAATACAGCACCAAGGCTGAAAACGCGACATTAACGATCACGGAGGACACACTGAGTAAGGATTTCATAACCCGCTTCGCGGTGCCCAGATCGGACAGAGACACCATTATCGTAGCGAATATCCCGAATGTGGCAGGTAAGAAAAATTTGTATTTTCAACTGAACAGCCCTAAAAACCCGGATGAATGGGTAAGGGTCAAATGGATTGCCTTTCAGAAAAACCTGCCGGGAGCCGACGATCCTGATCAGTCGCAGATGGCAACCCAGTATCTGCAGCTGCTGGGCCGACGTGTGGAAGAAACACCGGTAATGTGGGAAGGCGAAGGCGATCTTCAGCGAAAAACCAATGTATTTGTGAGAGGCAACTGGCTGGTAAAAGGTGCGGAAGTAAAACCAGGCGTCCCCAAAATGCTTCCCCCCGTCCCGAGAGAATTCCCCCAAAACAGGCTCGGACTGGCCAGATGGATGGTGCACCGCGACAATCCGCTCACCGCCAGGGTCATCGTGAACCGTTTCTGGGAACAGCTTTTTGGCAAAGGTATTGTGGAAACCGTAGAGGATTTCGGGTCCCAGGGCAGCGAACCTTCACACAAGGAGCTGCTCGACTGGCTGGCCGTGGAGTTTATGGAAAAAGACAAATGGAGCGTGAAAGCACTGCTGAAACGAATGGTTATGTCGGCTACTTATCGTCAGAGCTCCGGCGTAACGGAACGTACAAAACAGATCGACCCGGGCAACACCTGGCTGTCACATGCACCACGTATCAGGCTGAGCGCCGAACAGATCCGGGATCAGGCACTGGCTGCTGCAGGTTTGCTTTCTCACAAAATGTATGGCAAAAGTGTTATGCCACCTCAGCCGGACGGTATCTGGCAAACACCCTACAATGGAGACACATGGGTGATGAGTGAAGGTGAAGACAAATACCGCCGCGCTTTGTATACCTACTGGAAAAGGACGTCCCCCTACCCTTCCATGATGACCTTCGACAGCCCTACCCGGGAATTCTGCCAGTCGCGCCGCATCCGGACCAACACACCATTGCAGGCATTGAACACATTGAACGATCCGGTATTTCTGGAAGCAGCTGAAAACCTCGCAATTAAACTAAAGAAGCGGGCTGGCAGTCCGCGGCAACAACTTGCGGAAGGTTACCGGCTCCTGTCGTTTAAACCCGTTGAGAAAAAACAGCTGGCACTTTTACTGGCGATTTATCAGGACGCATTAAAAACCTACAAAAGTAAACCGGCAGAAGTAAAGAAAATCCTATTCAACTGTACCGACCAGTCGCCCGAACTGGCTGCACTGACTGTTTCGACGAATGTTTTGCTGAATCTGGACAATGTTTTGACAAAAGAATAATGGAAAAGCTGCTTAAAGAATTACAGCATACCGACCTCCAATACCAAACCCGCCGACACTTTCTTCAGTCGTGCGGGTTCGGTCTCGGGGCACTTGGACTGGGCTCCCTGCTCACCTCCTGTGATGGCCCGGGCAAGGAGGCAGGCATCAGCGATACAGGGTCTCGAAAACTGATCCCCCAATTTGCGCCAAAAGCCAAGCGGGTCATTTACATCCACATGGCCGGTGCGCCCTCTCAGCTCGAGCTATTCGACTACAAACCCGAACTTGAAAAATACCACGGGAAGGATTGTCCTGCGGAATTTCTGGAAGGCAAAAAGTTCGCGTTCATTCAGGGTGTGCCTAAAATGCTCGGGCCACAGGGCAAATTCTCACAGTATGGTCAATCCGGCGCATGGCTGTCCGACTACATCCCTTATTTACAAACGGTTGCCGACGAAATCACCTTTCTGAAAGCGATGCATACCGACCAGTTTAACCACGCCCCGGCCCAACTACTGCTGCACACCGGCAGTGCCAGGCTGGGCAGGCCGAGCCTTGGTGCCTGGGCTACTTACGGCCTGGGATCCGAAAATCAGAACTTACCCGGTTTTATCGTGCTGGCTTCCGGCGGAAAAGATCCCGATGCCGGCAAAAGCGTCTTCGGCAGTGGTTTTCTCCCATCGGTGTATCAGGGTGTACAGTGCCGTACCGGGGGCGATCCGGTACTGTTTGTAGGAAACCCGGATGGCATGAACCGCGACATCCGCAAAAAAACCATTGAGACGATCAACGAAATCAACAGGCTGACTTATGAAGATGTCCGCGACGACGAGATATTGACCCGGATCAAACAATACGAAATGGCATTCCGGATGCAGATTTCGGTGCCCGAAGTAATGGACGTTTCCAAAGAGCCTCAATACATTCTGGATATGTACGGAGTGAAACCCGGTGAGGGAAGTTTTGCGATGAATTGTCTTCTTGCCCGAAAACTTGCGGAGAACGATGTACGTTTTGTGCAGCTGTTCGACTGGGGATGGGACGCACATGGTACCTCCGCTGCCGGCAATGTGGGTGATGGACTCCGCAACAAATGCCGGGCCTCGGACCGTCCCGTGGCGGCATTATTACAGGATCTTAAAATGCGCGGGTTACTGGAAGAAACGCTGGTGGTGTGGGGAGGAGAGTTTGGACGGACACCCATGCAGGAAAACCGCAATGGCCTGGTGATGCCATTTATGGGACGCGACCACCATCTGGACGCCTTTACGATGTGGATGGCCGGAGGCGGAGTCAAAAAAGGCTTTTCATTTGGCGAGACCGATGAGCTCGGCTACTATGGAGCCAAAGACCGCGTGCATGTCCACGACCTCAATGCGACCATTTTACATTTACTGGGCTTTGACCATGAGAAATTCACCTATCCCTTCCAGGGAAGAAATTTCCGGCTTACCGATACGGAAGGGAAGATCGTGCATTCCATTATAGCTTAGAGAATTAAAAACCAACGCAGAAGCCCTCCTTCAGTGATCATCACTAATCAGGGTTTGTCGTAGTAACCTGACCGGCAGGCACGACAAACCTTCATCTCTCCCTGTCCGGCATTTTAAAATGATACTTATTCTAAAAATTGCGGTCAAAGACCGATTTTACCAAGCACTAGCCCGGAGAGTGTCTCCAATTGAGAGATTGGGTAACCACAAAGTATTTTTTTAACTCAAATCAGCACCAAGCTCTCCTCAATTCCCAATGAATAAATACATGCTCACCATAATCCTCAACCTCATATGCTTTGTAACAACCTCCTTCGGACAAAAGCCCAAATTATTGGGAACCTGGGTGACCAAAGCCGGCGAGCAGATGATCGTCGATGATCCCAGGGAAAACAGATACAATTTTCTAACAAATTCCGCTGGCATATCGAAAAACGTGTATCTACAAATTTTGAACGATACACTATGCTTTCACGAAGATCGAAACGGCGACTCCGGACACGGGCAATTGCATTACGATCTGGCGATTATTTCCAAAACGGATTCTACGCTTGAACTCAGACCATGTTCCGTATTATCATCAAAGTTTTTTAACAATAAGCCCATTCTCCAATTCACCGCACAGCCATTTACCATTGATCAAAGCATTCGGTTTGAAAAACTCATTTATCATATGCGGGGGAGCTGGTTTGCCCACAATGTCGACCTTGAGATCGACAAAAACAAGTCATTCTATTTATCCTCCATGTCCGACCGCCACGGTTGGGCCAGAAGAAAGCAAGGTCATTATAACGGTATGCTCAGCGATTCGCTGTACAAGGAGCTGATCTGGTGCCTGCAAACCTGCAACCTCAGACAGATCCGGTTCGACCAATTGGATATAAAAGATACAGATGAAGTTACCCTCATTGTGTATTTCAACGGGATACGCAGATACCTCAGATCCAACGATCCCCCGCACATGGCTCACCGCCTTTTTCACTTACTGGAAAGCATTTATGATTATGCTGAGTTAAAACCTACCTGGAAGCGTATTTTGGAAGAGTGATTAGGTACCGGACGGACGAACCTCACGGTTGTTGGCTACCGTCGTCATGGACGCCCAAAAGATCTTACCATTGCGCTTAGGCAAGAAACGCCAACAAACCAGCAACTTCATTTGCCAAATCTGAGCCCGATCGTTAGGTCAAAGCGCGTGAGGCCTATGTAGTTCTCTTTATCCAATTTTTGGGCAGCGCCGTTAACTTCAATCTGTTTGATCGTGCCTGCATTGAGTCCAAGCCCGAGATGAAATAACGTATGACCGCTCATTTTATGTTCATAGCCCGCCTCGAGACCGTAACCTAAATTATTGCCTTTAATGGCACCGTAATACCCAAGATTTACGGCATAAATCTGATAGCCAATATTTGCACCCAATACAAAGTAGGCCTTCTTGTCCTCGGTCTGGCTGCGTTTCAGTAGAGATGCTGCGATATAATGTGTAGAAGTGCCCCCTTTAAGGTTGATCCCACTGGCTCCGCCATATTTATGTACCTTATATTTTAGTCCGATCCCGGACGCCTTCGACATTAATCGGTGGAGGTCCGCACCGGCGGAGAAGCCTTTTTGTATTTGGCTTATTGCGGAAGTCTCCCGGGCTGTGCGAAGGGAATATCCTGCATGAAATCCAAAAAGCCACTTGCTGTAATCGTTTTTTCCAGGAATTGCGACCACCAGGGGTATCGTGTTAGTACCGTAGTAGCCCTTGACCACGTCCGCAACCGTGTGGATATCGATCGAACTGGCTATGGCAACATTGTTCTTTAAAAAATTGTAATACACGACTCCATCGTGTTGCTTGGTAATCTTACAATTCAGGGAATCTCCCCGGGTCGTTACGATGAGATCCTGCGCATTGAGACTAAAAGTGGAGATTAACAAAAAGGTACATATTGCAAAAAAAAGGTATTTGTTCATTAGGATTGTATCGTACTAAATCGGGAGGGTTGTCACTTCAAGACGCAAGAAATTCTAAATTTGGGACAAACCAAAGGACAACAATCGTTTTTTTAATTATCATGACTTCGGCTCCCGACTCTCTGGCTTCTGTTCTCAAACTGCCTGGTAGTTCCATAACCCGGTGTCGTCGCAAGACTTGTGCAGTTCAAAGCTAAAAAACAGGCACATCACCAGGTTCCCTAGTCTATTTTCAACGCCTTTTCAATTAATCCTTGTACCTGCTTTTTCGGATTGGGGTAATCGTGTAAACCCATTTTGTTGCCCTGACTGGCAACTTCCAGTATCTTTTCGCCATTGAGCGGATCATAAAAGAAAATTTTGAGCACGTGCATATATTTCTTAAAATCCCAGGCCCAGTAATCCTGATAGGTCACATAGTTCGCCCCTTGCGTAAAACGGGTTTTCTTGTCTACAATACGCGCCTGAAGACCCTTGCGGGTCAATTCACTGAGAATTAATGAATCTATGGATTGAATAGCTGGTCGCATGCGAACGACGTAACGTTCAATATCTCTTTGATCAGGATATACCCCCACGGGAATGACCATGGAAGTGTCATTTCGAACGATTAAAAAATCAGCATTCTGATTCGGACGCGTAGCGGAAAACGAAGCAACCAGTTGTTTGGTATGACACGAGTAAAAAGCAAAAGTTAAAGTAAGAAGGGCAAGGTTTCTAAGTTTCATGGCTGGCAGGGATAAAATGATATTCAATTCCAAACGAATTAAACATAGCTACGGACTGGCATTATTCAGGCTTCCTAGTTACTGATGCGCAAATTCAACTATTTTTTCTCGGCATCAATGCCTTTGAGCAGGGCGACGATCCCCTTCAAATGTTTTTCCTGATACTTTTTCAATAGTACCTGGTCGGTATGATCCTGTTTGCATTGGGCCAGGTCAGCCGGGTCAAAAGGCGCTTCCAGATCAAATGCAGGCATATCCAGTTCTTTGTAACCCCAGGTGGGGATACTTCCGGCGGTACACATAAAATAGATTTTTTCCTGCTTCGCATCCCGATAATCCATAGCGCCCCAAAACATACGCGCATAGGTATTACAGCGTTCCATAAAAGCAGGATTCTGCAGCGCCTCTTTGGAACCGGCAAACGTCTCACCTGCTATACTTGCCAGGCAGTGATAAGATAACAGCAGCTTTGGCTTGTGTTTTTTTATAAAACCAATGATCGCAGTTGTTTCATTTTCACTGCCGGGATACATTCCCCGGTAGGTATTTGACTGGGGATCATCGGTTGAATATCCATACGTAGCGTCAACGCTATCCCAGTCGGCCGGAAAGTTTCGGTTAATATCCACCATGTTCGGATTACGTCGCAGATACCACGGATTACCACGTACGAGCCTGTCACGCATGTCGGGATTTGCCGATGGAATCACGACCAAAGACACCTTTTTAAGCAAATCCTGATGGTTCTCAAGTAACTTTTCCAGGACATAAGTAATGATCTCAGGCCCGGCCTCGCCGGCATGCACAGCGCCCACCAGGGCAATGCATTTTTTCCCTTTCCCAACGTTCAGCCCCACATAAGGCCTTTTATGGGTTGTAAGTCCAATCTCACTCACCTTGACGAGGGAGGGATATTTTTTACCCAGAGACTCCACCTTGCTGCGGACCTTATCATAGTTCCACCACACCTCCGGATCTCTCACTCTGACCGCCAGCGGCCCCTCCGGTTCGCCTTCAGCGGAGGCCATCCAGTAGCAGTAAGTCGTGCCCAACTGTACTGTTTTATCCTCAAAATGAAATTTACTGTCGAGCAATGGCTGCATTTTGTCATGAAAAATCAGCTCTGCCTGCTTGTAATCCAGTGCCGGAAAATACTCGCCGTAGTCAGTACCAAATTTAAAATCGGGGCATTCCATCCTGTAAATGCGCATTTTATTAAAATGATGACTGAATTCTTTTTTGAAAAAACGCATGGCTTTGTAGGCAGTCACCACCACTTTTTCGCCGTCAAAAAAAACATTTCCCTCCCGCAAAGTACGGTAACTGACGGCAGCTCGGCTGGATGCCATAGGAACAGAACCGTTGTCTGTTTCCTCTTTCAGGGGTGTAAGGGGGAACGCAATGGAGGATACTGTAAGTCCCGCCAGGCCCATAAACCCGCGCCTGTTGAAAACTTGCTTTTTAGATTTTGTCATAACAGCTGTTGTTAGGAAATGAAATGCTAAAATCAGGGTATTTTTTGTTGACCTAATGAATTACGGGTACGCAACCGAAATTTATAAAATTTATTGGTAATAGCGCTGTTTGTAGCATACTCGCCGGCCTGTGAATTCGCTACTAATACCAAAAGTAGGCTTTACTTCTTCCTGGGTTTCGGCACAAGATTTTTCTCATAAGTAGCAATCCACTCCTCCGGGCTAATCTTTTTCATCAATTCAGCAATGAGTTGATAGGGTATCTCTTCCAGTTTCGTGAATCGAACACAACTCTTGCCCATATCCAGCTTTTGCCTGCTGTGTTTAGGGTATTCGCTTACAAACCATTGCAATAAGCTTGGATCAGCATAAATCCCCATGTGGTAAAAATTAATGGACGCTTTTTGGGAGGCAATGCCTGCAAAAGGCAATGGTTCCTCAGGCTTGCAGTGGTAACCAGCAGGATAAAGCTTGTGAGGCACCACATAACCCAGGCCGCCATAACTTATGGCTGCTTCAAATCCATTGGGCAGGTTTTTCACGATGATTTCGTGCAGTTTAGTAAAGGGTTCAAGCCTGTCATCGGGCAGGTTCAACAAAATATCCTCAACTGTGCTGCCTAGTGATTTCATAAGGTAGTGTTCAACCCAAATATACTGTTTTTCTAGTTGTCATGATCAAGGCGGGTTACGGGTCGCATATCATGCTTTGAGGTATACAGCCTGGGCATATCGAATGGCTTTTGTACTTGACGGCCTCCAAATACGGGTTTTTGTCGTGGCAACCATTTACCTCTTTCTGAAAACAAAATTCAAATCCAACGCTTTCCCTTTCTTGCCCGATGGGATCTTCTTTGATGAGCTCACCGTTTAAAGTATATGGGATATAACGGTTGATGATGCTGGTATCTATCAGGATTCCTTCTCTAAAATATGGGTAGTCTATAATTCTTAGTTCAACCCAATTGGTACCACAAGCGGTCCCGCCGGAAAATGACTTTCACAAGCACCTGGAATCACAATCAATAGAAAAAAGACCAACACGAGCGATTTATTCTGCATAAGTAAAGATGATACCTCCACGATACCTGATTATGAGGACTGGAGTTAATTCCGGCCTGGTTTCCCAAGATGATCCAGACACTTGGCCGATACGGGGGATTATTGTCTTATTACGAAGTGGGTACCCTGGCGAAAAGGATCGTAATGAGAGTTATGTTGTTTGGGTAGTAGTGTTCTCTGGACACAGGAAAAATAATAAAGAGTACCTGCAGTGCAAATACCCTTTATTATTCCCTGCTTCGTTTGGCGATTGAAACCTACAAAGTATTTTTCAGTACCAATTATTGTGCGTTTGTAAGATTTCTACAATGACATCACTTTTTTGGTAATGTGTCCCTGTCTGCTTTTGAGCGACAACAAATATAGGCCAGTACCTATTTCAGCCTGTGGTTTTACCCTATACACATTGCCCTCCTTAACCAATGAAAATTTTACCGACTCTCCCTTTAGGTTTGTGAGTTGAACCTGGGTGGGATCCTGGTTTTTCAAGAGGAACCTGATTTCTCCATGCTGAACGGGATTCCCTAGTAACTCAAATGCAACGGTTTTTTCACTGTTGGCCACAGAGATGGTTCTGGAATATTCAAATCGTCCATCATGATCAAGTTGCTTTAAACGATAATAGTTATTACCTGAAACCGGTGCCAAGTCAAGAAACTGGTAGTTTTGATTGGATCTTGAATTTCCGGCGGCCAATACTTCTCCAATAGAAACAAATTCCTTCATATCACTGCTTCTTTCTACTTCAAATCTGGCGCTACCATACTCTTCTGTCGTTACCCACGACAACGAAACAGTGTTATCAAGTAAATCTCCTTTGAATTTGGCAAGCTTCACCGGCAATACCGCATCGCAGATATTTTGGATTTCCGCTATGATCACATTGGGCAGGGTGGGCCCGGACACTTCGACCCAAACAGTCCTTTGCGTTTCATTGGCTGCATAAGAATATAAGGCATTATTGATGTCAATGGGTGTTGATGCAGAAAGAGAGATTACAGCACTTGTAAAGATTAGCTGGTCGGCACTTGTAAATGTTGTTACACCGCCCGCTAGGACACCGTCATCAAGGAATAGTTTATAGGTTACATCAAATGGCGCAGTATCGGTTGTAGTCACATCCAAATTATACGTTCTCGGACCGGCATTAGGTGAACAGTTAATTAGTCCTGATACAAGCGGATTGGCAATTACCAAAGGAATTGGGTCTGCATTTACGCAATGTACAGTCGGATTATTTGAATTGGCCTGGGTTCCCCACACATCCGCGGATAGCGAAGGAATAGCAGTACAAGCACCTTGAATAGGAAACGACAGACTACTCAACGAAACGGTATACAAGGATCCGGTATTCTCCTGAGAAATTGAAACACCGGCGAATAATGGTGTTACTGAGTTATCGGCGGAATATGCAGACATAAGGCTGGCCACATTGGCGCCGTCCCATTCAATTGCGATGGTAGCCAGCACTGGACCAAGCTCCCCCGCGTCGGGACCTTTCGCATATCCAATGTTGGGATGTTGTGTCTGCTTCCACAAATGCACATAAGTATACTTGTTTCCATTATTTCTATCAATTGTAAATCTTAAATTCAAATTAACCACACAGTTGGGGCCTGATGTAGTCACACTGTTCAACTCAACGCCGGGACTTAGTAAACTGCATTGAGCGAACAGTTGCTTTGTGCATAATAGAACGAACATAGAAATAGTTAGACCAACTCGTAGAATTTTCATAATAAATTAAAAATAGAGGTTAAAAAATAGACGGCTGTTACATATACGACGGTCGAAAAATAATCGATTGAAGGGTAATTAAATATAATTATTCGGTTATTAACAATATTTTTTTCACAATCGAATATTTGCTACGAATTACTTACCATCACCCCCTAGCCAACTGACAATCAATAAATAAATAATCAAATAATTACTATCACCAGATGTAGAAATTAAAATATAATAAATTCTAGCGACTCAATGGTTGGATTTATTCCTGATAGGTAAACGGGCAGAACTTATAGAAATATCACGGGAGTATGAATGCTGGTCGACCACATTTTGAAGCAAAGATTTGGACGTTAATTCCCCTCCCCCCACTTGATATCAATCCATCCATTCCCGCTTTGTCAATTCATTCGGGCACACAATCCAGAAGAAAGAAAACACAGAAACTCTCGGCACCGGTATACCATCCATAAACGCCAAGCCCCCTTTCCATTCTTCAATCGATTGGATCCAAAAGCCCTTCAAATTGGGTCAGCTTCCAATATAACAAGATCGGGGACTCAGGTTTTTCAATTAAAATGCATGAGTGATCAGGAACAATAGCGTAGGCCGTTGTGGCACGCGGCTCAGAACAAGCCAGTGCGAACCCAATGCCTACTGAAACCAAGGGGGGGGGAAGAAAGTTTTTTACCTTACAAAAAAATACAAAATTCATCGGCCAGGGATGGCTCAGGCTCGGCGTCGTACCGGAAACGGCTTACATGGGGGATGGTATAGTACTTGCCGCTCAATGTCAACTGCTTATTATTCTTTTCGATTTTTATTTTCAAAAAACCGTGTTGATCATCACAATATCTTTCGAGGTTCACACCTTCAAACTGTAGCTTCTCCGAAGTGAAATTCTGATCGTCGCTCATTGCCACCGCATGCAATTCATCATAGCCGCCAGCACCTGCTACAATAAAGGAAACGGGCTTTCCATGCGCGTAAGACTTGGTAAAGCGCTGATAATTGTGAACATGCCCACTAAAAACAACATCAGGCCGAACGCCGGTTTCTTCAAATACACTTTCAAGCAAATCAATCATCGGTATACTTGCACCATGATTGATATCCGCCGAATAGGGTGAATGGTGGATGCAGAGAATCAATGCCTTATCGGGTCGCTGGCGGTCTGCTGTGATCAGTTCCTGTACGAGCCAGCTGCGTTGCTCGGGCGTCACAATCCCGAATTTTGGCACATTGCTGTGCATCCCGATGATATGGGCAAGCGGCGCTTTCAGCGTCCAGTAAATATGGGGTTGGGTCATACTCTTCCTTTCTGCATTTCCACTAAAAGGAACCGTGCGGGAGGCCGTATCACAGAATACTGCCTTAAACGCATCCAGACTGTTGTACCTGGTTTCACTTTCCGGATTCACATCGCTGTCGTGATTGCCCGCAATGGCAAATATCGGAGCGGGATAATGCTGATAAGGTTCAAAAAACTGTTTCCGATATTGCGATGCTTCTCCGTGATTGTAAACAACATCACCCAGATGATACAAAAACTGAGGCGTTGATTCGTTTCCTGTCGAAGCCTCGTACTGGCTCTCCATCGCAGCAACCACATGCCTGATAAAATCCGGGTTTCGCATACTTCCCGTGTCCCCCAAAATATGAAATGTCATCTGCTCATTGTTTACAGACGGCAAAACATCCTGTACATTCAAGTGGTAAGGATAACGGCCCGTTGGCTTGGGCAAGGGCTGAAATTTAAAACGATCGTCCGGCTGGTGCTTCTTAAAAACAGGTGTGTTACACTTTTGAGCCTCTAACTGCTTTTTTCGCTTTTCTGCTTTTTCCATATATTAATTAGCCGAAAACCCGTGAAAAAGTTCCTGCCGATGGCTGCAAGCAAGCAGTTTAACCTGATAAATAAACTTACGTTAACATTGAAATTGGAAAGACCATAATTTTTCTCCAAATAACCTATTTAACACGGGTCATGTACATGATTTACAACAAAGTTACATCCCCACCCCTTTTTTTGCCGTACTATTTCAGAATATTAATCGTTTGTGTGAACGTGCCCTAGCCCCAAGGCCTTTCCTTTAAACTATAATAGCGAATCAATTCACAGACTATAGTTATCCCGATATGCCCTTCCATGCCACTAAATTGGTGCCGTTTCCTTTGTGTGCCATTACGAAACCTTTCCCAACTCACTCCCAAAACCCGTGATACCTTCCCATCCAGTAGGCAAACAGGAAGTAACTTCCGCTGTCTTCTGTTTTACCCCCGTTTCCAGCATTGTAATGTTTGGGGTTTGTGTTCCATCTGGAAATATTGCTCTCGGGAGTCGGGATGGGACGGACGGACTGTGCCATACGGGAGCGGCTCAGTAACGGATCTCTGGGCAGATCCCAGCGGTGACTGTTTTCCATAGTCCAGTTTACCAGATCGAGCGGGTATTGCTCTATTTCCTCCTTAGCTATTTTCAGATCACAATCCTGATTAAGGAGCGCACTGGCAAACACATTCCAGACCGGCATCCGGTCATTACGGACGCCCCGCCAGCTTCTGTTGAGGCTCTTTACGAATAATGCCTGATGAGGATCCTCTTTTGAATAACGGATCAGATTGTAATAGGGAAAAAAGTTAAGAATGTCATCGGAATGGCTGGTTTCAAAGGGCCCGTACATTTTAGCTTCCACGGCGTTACGGGCATAGCCGTGCTCATTGACCAGATATTGGTAATGTTTTTCAAACTTCGGATCGCCTGTGAAATGGGACGCAGTCTTCATAAACGAAAGGATTTGGAGCGAATTCAGCCCCCGCTCGTACATCCAGTTGGGTGAGTGGTTGAGGGAATCCGGGTGCCAGATTCCCCATCGTGTGGGCTTCCCATCGAAATCGATCAGGTGATAATTGTTGTCGATAACGTGTGAGGCAATACGCCCGATCAACTGCCGCACCCGCTCCTTTTGCTCGGCATTGGCAATAAGGTCATAAAACAAAGGCAATACAAACAGATGACCTGTGATTTCGTCCGAACTGGTGTCGTCGAGCCAGTACCATTTCCCGTCAGCCGATAAGTGCCATTTTTTGGGATGTGGCGACCTCGACTGCGTGATGGCATCCGTGGCTGCCGCATAGGAACGGGCCGGATATCCCGAAATGCCGGTCACGGTTTCCAGCCTTTCCAGTGCTTCGAACGTCCGGACTGCATTGGCTTTTGCTGCCGAATCTTTGGTAACACCGTAGCGAAAACATTCCGCAGCCAGATAACACGAGGTCCACAGTCCGTCGTTATCCTCATTTTGCAAATAACTGGTTTGAACGTCCCCCGGCACCTTCAGCATCGACTGATTGATGAGTCCCCGCCGGTTGTGGCGCAGGGCAATCACCTTTTCTATGCTATCTGCTTTCTGCTCCAGCGTCATCTTCTGCTGCGCAATCTCCACTATTCCCTTGGACGTAGCAATCCACACACGAAGTGAATCCAAAACCAAAATATCGTTGACCTGATCATCGGGCAGCCAGCGTTTTCCGCTGTAATAGTGCCAGCCGCTGTCCTTTTTAATCGCCCCTTTACCAGTTCCCATCCAGATACAATCCTTACCTGGCCGTATCGCCGTCACCGGGCCATAAGGTAGTCCATCCGCTCCGCTTGCCACCCAGTGCTCCCCATCAGCAGCAATACTACCTACCGACCAGGGACTGCTGTAAATCAAATCCTTATCGCCGTTTGTAGTGGCCAATGCATAATATTTATCCTGATTGCCAACGGCCATGAGGGTTTCATCCAGGTTGATCCATTTTTCTCCCTTCCGTCTCCAGAGGCCCTTTGTGGTTGCTACATACAAATAATCGTTGGCATCTCTGACTATGCTCGTCACCCGAGCTCCTTTTATTCCTGAAAACGTTTTCCAGTTTCCGTCCCAGATCAGCAGGCTGCTCGTGGTACCGACCAACAGTTTCTTGTCATCCCAAAACAGAGAGGTTATCGTATCTGTTTGTTCTACCGGTGGCTGGCCTATACTTTGTGTCTGCTTTTCAGCAAACACCGAACGAGCGTCTGCAAGCCAAATATTGTCCTCGCCATCCAACGCTGCGGTACGCAACCCAGAACCCTGCTTTCTGCCGCTCCATTGGCCATCCCTGTATCGAAAAACGCCATGCGACGTTACCGCCAGGACTTCACCTTTCGAAAGAAATAACCTGAGCACGGTGGAACCCGCTTCATTGGGCAGCTTCACCGTGGTTTTGATATCCTGTAGAAAGGTGTTCTTCGACTGTGCCCATACAAGGGAATTAAACGAAGACGCGACTATCAGTAAAAAATAAAATCTAACGTAAGCCATTTTATTGCATTTTATACCATCAGGCAAAAGCCTGGTGAATGTGGTCTGCAGCTATACATCCATTTGGAAACTTCGGGCTATGCACTGGAGGGCTTACTTTGTGCTAAAAAATAATGAAACCACCGTATCCCGGCCACCTCCAAACCGGAAGGGATCTCGCAAGCTATGTGACCAACGATTCTATGTTTTTACCACCGTCTACTCAATAAAAAAATCCTGCAAGTCGTTAGCTCACAGGATTCTGCAATAAGCACTTTTCAAATTTCCCTTTAAATCTTCACATTTTTCCCCGAAGCCACAGACTTATAAATGGCCTCTACAACCTTGATATCCCGAAGACCTTCTTCGCCCGGGGCGATAAGGGCGGTGTTGTTCAGGATCGCCAGACAGTCTTCATCCATCTGCTTGGCCTGCTGGTTTTTTAGCGGGAAGTCTATAATAGAGCCATCCGACATGCTTCCCTTGTTGCCCTTGTATCCCGACTGTGGCTCCATTCTCACCCAACCCTTTTCATAAGTGATCTGCAGGTAGTTCATGTTTATACCAAAGCTGGTTTGGCAGGCTGCACGGGCACCGCTTGGGAAGTCGAGCATAAACATCATGGTTTCTTCCACTTCCTTGTAAATCTCCGGTCGCGTGGTGGAAGCCTGGGCGATGACACTGATGGGCTCTTCGCCGGTGGCTAGCCTGGCGCCCTGGAGCGCATACACACCCATATCCCCCATTACACCGCCACCCAGAGCTTTGCTCTGCTTCCAGTGATTACTACGGTTGTCGATATAACCAGCAGCGCTCGTTACCATTTTCACCTTACCAAATTTCCCTTCCTTCGTGGCCTTCATATAGGCCTGGATATTAGGATCGTGCTGGCATCGGTAGCCGATGGCAAGTTTCACATTATTGCTTTTGCAGGCATTGATCATGGCCAAGCAATCGGCCACCGAAGGCGCCATGGGTTTTTCACAAAACACATGTTTACCTGCTTTCGCTGCCCTCACCACGAACTCCCGGTGCATGGACGGTGGTAATACCACGTACACAATGTCGATGTCTGGATTATTGGCTATCTGATCGAAATTCTTGTAATTGTAAATGTTTTTATCGGCAATATTGTATTTGGCCTTCCAGGTTTCTGCTTTGGCGGGTGTGCCGGTTACGATACCTACGAGTTGGCATTTTTCTGTCAATTGCAGTGCCGGGGCAAGTACATCTGTGCTGTAATACCCCAGACCCACCAGGGCAATGCCAAGTTTGTCCTTCTTAGGCCTGGTTGCTCCAAACAGCACATTGCCAGAGAACAAAGTGGCTGCTCCAGCCATACTTAGTGTCGATAAGAAATCACGCCTTTCAATATGCATAGCCTGTTTTATTAATGATTGAATGATGTTACTGCCAAGTTAATAACCTTAAACAACGTTTTTACTCATTACTTCCTATCATATTTTTTAAATTTTCCATACCAACCTGAAATTTCGTCAGATGCTTTCCTCCCCTACACCTCTTCAAAACAAAATAGTTACCATTTTTCACAAATTTATTTCACCAAATCTCTCAACCGACATGAGAGGCCCTAAGGCAGGATTAACGAAAAAGAACGATCTTGTGAGGCATTTCAGGTTGTCTGTTCCCGACTGGATTCATTACCTCGGCACAATATCAGATTTCAAGATCCATCCTAAATCTTACAAGGTGATTGACCTCTTAAAGGCGGATAAGTTCGTCAGGTAATCCCAACCTAGAAGGGACGCAGACGTATCATATGCACCGTTTTTAACAAAACTCTTGATCGGGTGGAGGGAACTCCGGGCGAAAAAACTGTTCAGTTCTAAAAACAGGAGCTCTGTCCTGTACTCACTTCGCCATCCCTGACCCAAAATTAGAATCCCTGATATAAGCCCCCCTCAGGCATAGTTTTTTTAATAACAAAAAGACCTTTATCAGATGCATAATGCAAGAATTTAAGCACTACAACCACCTGTCGACAAACCCAATACATCATCTTTCGTCAAATGTCAATCAGCCCATCCTACGAAGCTGGGATATGGAAACAAATCATTTGTCCTGGAGTGAGAACTGGCAACCGTCAATAGAAAATCAAGAAGCTAACACACTCACTACCTGGCACAATAACATCCACGAGAAGGATCTTGAACGGGTGAAAAAAACTTTCGATGAAGCATTTCATAATAAAGAAAAAGAAGTAAAAATCACTTATCGTTTCCGACAAAATGATAACCGTTTCCGGGAAGTTCATGACACGGCACTGATTCTATACCGCTATTCAACTCCGGTTTTCCTGTCAGGCTGTATGACTTTAGCACCTTCGCTGGGATCAAAACCTGAACGATTTCCTGACCCGGTCACATCCATTGCTTTGGAAGCATCCGGCTCTGGGTCCTTTACCCTGATTATGGATACAGATGAAGTTATCTGCTCTCCCAACTTTGCGAGAATCTTAACCGGCAGTAGTGACTTGCCGGCTGATAAACAGATTTTCGTTAATCACATCCACCAGGACGACCTGCGGTTTCGTAACGAAGCCTACAAGATAGCGGAGAAGTCGGGTGTATTGAGTTATGAGGCCCGATTTATCTGGCAGGACAGCTCTGTGCACTGGATCAAAGTTCTTGCCAAATACGTGTATGATGTGTGGGGAAAGGCGGAATCAATCGCGGGCATTGTCATGGATATTTCCCAACAGATTGAAATGAATCAGGCTTTGAAGCTTGCCGAACAGGCGGCCGAAAAAAATCTGCATGAGGGCGAAGCACTATTTCGAAATATCACTGCTGCATCCACTGCTGCGCTCTGGATCACAGATGAAAAAGGCCAGATCACCTATGTGAGCCAAGCGTGGATCGAATGGACAGGCGCACCGCTGGAAAGGCATCTGGGTGGCGGCTGGCTGGACTTTGTGGCTGCTGAGGATCTGGACATGGTCAGGGGTAGCTTCTATGATGATTTCAATAAGCGCACCTTTCATCAGAAACAATTTCGGATAATTCATCTGGACACCAGGATGCGGCATGTGGTTTGCAAGGGCTCCGCTCAGTATAACGAACGTAAGGAATTCACGGGATACATTGGCGCAGTAACGGACATTTCAGAGCTGGTAGAGGCGCAACAGCAACTCGAAATCAGTGAAGCCCTTATGCACGCCATGATCGAACAGTCTCCAGTTGGGATTGGTTTGTTCGAAGGGGAGCAAATCATTGTCAAAAAGGCCAATCCGGCTATCTTGCGAATCGTTGGCAAGAATGAGTCCATTGTGGGAATGACGCTCCCTGATGCAATTCCCGAAATGATCAGACCGGGATTGACAGAGCGGTTCAGAGAGGTATACCATTCGGGAGAAGTGTATGAAACCTATGATACAGAGGTTATCTTCAACGGCACTGAACGCGACGAAAGCCGATATCTCAATATTGCCTGTACCCCCATCAAAACGAACGGTAACATCACCACCGGGATCATGGTCGTAGTCTCGGATTTCACCTGGCAGCATCAGGCACAGCTCGAAATGAAAGCAGGCGAGCAAAGATTTAGAAGTCTGATTGAAGAATCCCCCGTCGCCTGTGCTTTATTTACAGGAAGAGACATGGTCATCGAATATGCAAACGATGTAATGATCAAAATTTTAGGAAAAGGTCCCTCCATCCTTAGTAAAAAACTTGCAGATGCCTTGCCGGAACTGGATGGACAACCTTTTCTGGAAATTCTGGATCAGGTATATCTCACAGGCGTTGCGTACCATTCGACCAACGCAGCATCCGACCTTGTCGTCGACGGAATACGCGCAACCTATTATTTTGATTTCAGCTACACACCCTTGTTCGACGCCAATCAGAATGTATACGGCATCCTGGAAATGGCCGTGGACGTGACAGAGCGGGTAATGGCGGTGAGTAGTTTACAGCAGAGTGAGCAACGCTACCGTGAACTGGCCGACAATTTGGAACGCAGCGTTCAGGCACGCACGCAGGAACTCAACCTGGCCAACCGGGAACTTCAAAATTCAAATCAGAGTCTTGAACATTTCGCTTATGCCGCCAGCCACGATTTGCAGGAGCCTCTCCGTAAGGTGGTCTCATTTGGTAGCCGTTTAGCGGCAAGCTATCAGGACCAGCTGGGTGATGATGGCAAATTTCTGCTCTCCCGAATGCAGGACGCCTCTCTGCGCATGAGTAAAATGATCGAAGACTTACTCTCTTTCTCACGGCTCAAAGCGGATCAAAAAGCATTTACGCATGTAGACCTTAACCAGGTGCTCCGATCCGTTTTATCAGACCTGGAAATATCCGTTCAGGAGAAAAACGCGGTTATCGAAATCGACTTACCTACGGGGGTTTGGGGAGATGCCACACAACTGGCGCAGCTGTTTTTGAATCTTTTCAGCAATGCTTTGAAATATCAGCCACAAGGACATATTCCACATATAAAAGTAACCTCATCCCTTATTGACCCCGCCGAAATCAGTAAAGAGGTTGCCTTATTACCCGGCCACCCGTATGTAAAAATAACCGTGGAAGACAACGGAATTGGGTTTGATCAAAAGTATGAGCATCGAATATTTCAGATGTTTCAGCGATTACATGGAAAAAATGAATATTCCGGAACCGGGATAGGCCTGGCTTTATGCAAAAAAGTCGCGCACAATCATTACGGCCTCATCACGGCAAAGGGTGAAGTAGATAAAGGAGCTTGTTTTATGTTGTTCCTTCCGGTTCCGATGGTTTGACGACAGCCGGAAGGTGATCGAGGCATGTGATTAGGCAGCTGATTTTAGATCCTGTGATGTCTAATCTTGGCCACCAGTAATTCAATTCCTCATGCGCCTGTCCTACCTGGTCGTTACCGAAACTTTACCAGAAATTATCAATTCAGTTATTTAGCAACGTCATTGTGCCCTTTCTACTTAACTTTTACAATCCCTTAACAATCTTTTACAGCCTACATCCCCGAAATCCACTCCGTCATGGATAAGTTTAAAACCGAAAGATGAAAGAGCTTTATATTGAGTTCCCCTCATCACAGTCCATTCGGTTTAATCAATTTCAATATGCTCGGATCAAAAGTATTCTCCTTGAATTTTCGTTGCAATTTAACACTTAACCGGCTACCTGCCCGTTTCATGTTGGTCTTATTCGTGTTAGGGTTAGTCGGTTGTTTTACTGAAAAGGTAATGACAACACGTTCAGGCTTACAGTACACAAGGCTGAAGAAAGGAAGCGGATCAAAAGCCAAAGTGGGACAGGAAATCTTGCTTTTTGAGACAACCCGTTACCGGAATGGAACAATTCTTTACTCCAATGAGCAAACCACAAACCCGGTAAAGGTACTTATTGGTGGAAATCAGGCTACCCAGGCTGTCGATGAAGCGTTGGTGGGGATGAAGGCGGGAGAAGTCAAAGAAATAATTGCGCCGCCGCATTTGGTAAAAAGAACGGGTTACCCGCCAAATGTTCATCCCGATTCTACCTTGGTGATTAAACTGATCCTGCACAAAATTCTCTAGTTACGAAAATTTTGGGTTGAAGTGCCGACTCTTGACATGTGCAGCAAAAAGGGTTAAATACCTCTCAACGCACGATCCTCCCATCCAGCATTTGGATAATACTGTCCGACTTTCGGGCGAAGTCATTGTCGTGGGTTAAGGTGACGATTGTTTTTCCCTGTTCCCGGCAAAGCTTTTAAAGTAGTTCAAACTTGATCGTGCTATTCCGGCTGTCGGGATTGGGTATACCAAAAATCATGGCAATTACACCTCTGGTCAACAGTTGTTTTCAGAATATTAAAAGTTCAAAGTAGTTTAATTTTATGAACCTCAAATATAGTCTTTGTTTTTGCATCATTTAGAAAAAATGGTTCTGCAATAGTCGCTTATATACAAATATGAGTATACACTTATTAGTCGTGAGCCTGCTCGTTAATTTGCCAGGGGAAATGTGGCCCGGATACAGAAAAAAACCTGTTTGAAAGCCTCTGAATAACATGGCTGAAAATGAGTTCAATGATCGTTCGAATCCTATTTTTATTCCAATTTATCGCTTCCATCTGCTTTGGCCAGCAAGGCTCCTGGCAGCCGATAACTATTTCGGACGGACTTTCACAGGGGATGGTCTACGACGTTCTGGAGGATAAGGAAGGATTTCTCTGGTTCGCTACAAAGGACGGGCTGAACCGTTATGATGGCTATAATTTTAAGGTATACACCCACGATCCCTACAACGAGACCAGCATCTCCGGCAACACCTGTACAGCCCTGTTTCAGGACAGCAAGGGGCGTATCTGGATCGGGACGGAAAAGGATGGGCTGAATCTCTTTGACCCCGAAACGCAGCGATTCTATCATGCAGCCATCAGTGATAAAGATCAGGCCGACGCGGGGAATTACGGTATCTTATTCATTAAGGAAGATCTCGACGGCAACATATGGCTGATGTCGGATAAACCGGGCAAGATCTTCAGAATAGCGTCGCTAGCTTCCTTTCCTGAAAAAGCTGATTTTTCAAATCTGGTTAAAACGGCATCGTCTACCCCTACACGGAAAAATGCAGTGCGGTTCACTTTTGACCAACACGCCATTGGCTTCACCGTCTCGGAAGATTTTTATCAGTTCAGTAACCGTCACCCCACAGCGGCCCAAACTTCCTATTCCACATCATTTTACAAGGTTCTGGAAGATAAAAAAAGGCGTTTCTGGGCGGTTGGACAGGATAGTATTGTCTGCTGGAAACAGGATCGCATCAAGGTGATCAGGTTTCCCAAAGGTGGTCAGAGTGTAGCCAATCAGTTTCCGGATGGAACAATCGCTGTCTGTAATCAGGCATATACCTGGCTCTTCAAACCGGACGAGCTCCTACGGCTGGATAGTCTTACCGCCAAGAATGCATACATGGGCATGCCTCCCGGGATGAACTCAGTGAACCACATTTTCAGGGATCGAAGTGGTAACATCTGGGCTTCTACCAAAGGTTACGGTTTACTGAAGTTCAATCCGAGAGTGAAGCAGTTCCAGTCCTATGTCGCAGCACTTTCTCCAGCGTCTCTTTTTCAGGATTATAAAGGAAACGTATATATGCATGCCAATTACTTTCCAGCTTACCGTATTTATAAGCTCGATAAAATGAGCAACTCCATTCAAAGTTTACCTCCCGGGATCGGCGACGAGAACATTTCCCACGATGCCATTATCCAGGACAGGCAGCGCAATTTCTGGATTAGTATTTTCATCAACACCAAAACACCCGGAAGATTTCTCGTCAAAGTGACAGAAGATTGGAAAATCAGCAAGACGTATCCACTTCCCATTTTGGATGATAAGAATTTTAGTATGAAAATACACGAAGACGAAAACGGCATCATCTGGATCGGGGGCTCCAACGGTGCTTTTTTCAGATTTGACCCTTTAACAGAAAAGTATACTACCTATAGTTACCGCTCCCTCCTGCCCGTGAGCGGATCGATGGTGGAGAATTTTTGCCTGTATCAGGATGGTAAATCCTTGTGGATTGGTACACAAAAAGGGCTCATCAAAGCTGAAAATTTTCAAACCAAACCCACTTTTTCCATCTACAAAAACAGTAAAATTGACCAGCAAAGTCTGCGTAACGATTTTGTATCGGGGGCTATTAACGATCCGCTTCTACCGCAGAGATTCCTGTGGGTCAGTACAAAAGGCGGCGGGTTGGCAAGGCTCGACAAGCAAACGGGAAAGTTTGAACATTTTACAGAGGCCCGGGGACTGCCCAATAAAGTAGTTTACGGAGTTCTGCCCGGGGATGATGGTAACCTGTGGATGAGTACCAACCGGGGGCTTTCGTCACTTAACCCCAAAACGCTGATTTTTACCAATTTTAATAAATCGGACGGATTGCAGGACGATGAATTCAATACCAACTCTTATTTTAAAGCAGCCAACGGAGAGCTTCTTTTTGGTGGTGTAAAGGGAGTCAACATCTTTCGCCCGTCCGCTATGACCAGCAACGCCCTGCAACCGCTTACCAAATTGATCGGACTGAAAATCAATAACACAGAAATTGAGTCCGGCGACGAAAGCGGATTGTTATCCCGGGCCATTGGTTACCTTACCTCCCTGGATCTTTCCCATGATCAGAATCAGATCGCGCTGGAATTTGCCGTGATGGATTTTACCAACCCGGTGAAAAACCGTTTTCGCTATCAGCTCGAAGGCATTGACGGCGATTGGGTAGAGGCGGGCACCAGTCATTTCGCCAACTATGCCCAGTTGCCGCATGGCAACTATACTTTCAAGGTCATGGGTACCACCAACGGAGAAGTTTGGAGCAAACCTGTTGAGCTTAAGATCCGCATACATCCGCCCTTCTATAAAACCTGGTGGGCTTATCTGATTTATTTCATCGCTTTGGTCTACCTCTGGTACCGCCGGAACCAGATCCAGCTGAACCGTGTACGCTTGCAGGAGCAGATTATGTACAAAGACAAAGAAGCCGCGCGGCTCGCTGAGCTGGATACGATCAAAACGAATTTTTTTGCCAATATCTCCCACGAATTCCGTACGCCGCTGACCTTACTGACGGGGCCATTGACGATGTTTCAAAAGAAATACCCAACCGAGGATTTGATCCCGACGATGCAGCGGAATCTTTTCCGACTACAGACATTGATCAACCAGTTGCTGGATCTGTCCAAACTCGAAGCCGGGAAGATGGAGCCAAAGATCCAGTATGCTGACCTGGCGGGTTTTCTGAACTACCTGTTCGCTTCCTTTGAATCGCTGGCCCAGAGCAAACAAATCATTCTTGAGAAGTCGCAAAGCCATTCCACCCAAATGGCGTATTTCGATCATGACAAGGTTGAAAAAATTGTGACCAACCTGCTTTCGAACGCATTCAAATTTACACCTGAAAATGGCCGGATCATGGTTCGGGTGGTCTATCCGGATCCGTTGATTTCAGCGGTGCGTATCATGGTCGCCGACAATGGGATCGGTATGGATGAGGCCCGCCTGCCCAGAATATTTGACCGGTTTTATCAGGTGGACAACAGTAAGCATCGCGATTACGAAGGAACGGGGATTGGTCTGGCGCTGGTAAAGGAACTCGTGAACGCCATGCACGGCTCCATAGACGTGAAAAGTGCGCCAGGAAAAGGCAGTACGTTTACGGTCATCCTGCCTTGCGACCTGGCTACCTGGGGAGATTATTTATCTAACGAAGAAGTTGATAGCGAGCCAATTAGCGACCTGAAAACCGTATTGCGTCCGGAAAAACAAACGACAAAGGTAGTTTCCGAAAATGCAGAGTTGCCGGTCTTGCTGATCGTTGAAGACAACCAGGATCTCAGGAAATTTGTGCGGAGCATTTTTGAAGGTGTGTACCACATTGAAGAGGCGCAGGACGGGCAGCAGGGACTTGAAATGGCATTGAGTCAGATACCGGATATTGTCATTTGTGATTTGATGATGCCCCGTATGGATGGTTTTGAATTTTGCAAGGCACTCAAAACGGACATGCGTACTGACCACATTCCAGTGATCATGCTTACCGCAAAGGCTACACTGGCGGACCGGCTGGAAGGCCTCGAGTTGGGTGCCGATGACTACATTGCCAAACCTTTTGATACCGATGAGCTGGTGGTCAGGGTGAGAAACCTGTTGAAACAACGTGAGCTCCTTCGGCAAAAATACGGCATCACCACGGAAACTACTTCCGCGCCGGCCATAACGGCACAGGCGGTTTCCGCCCATGAGCAGTTTTTACAAAAAGCCAATGCCATTCTGGACGAGTACCTCTCGGAAAGCAGCTTCAATATAGAACAGTTCGCAGCGAAAATGGGCATCACGACTGTTCAGTTACGTCGAAAATTAAAAGCCATTACCGATCAGACGGGCATTGAATACATACGTAATTACAGACTTGAAAAAGCAGCGTTACTACTTCAGAACAAAGCGGGCACGGTTTCAGAAATTGCCTATCTGGTGGGCTTTGAAAGTCTGTCCTACTTTTCGAAAGTGTTTCAGGAACGGTTTGATAAAAAACCATCCGAATGGCGTTGAATAGCCTGTTGCTGACTACCTGACGAAACTTTTACTACAGATTTTTTAGTGCTCCACCCGGAGCTTTTTTTGTTTTGAGCGCTACCACACCACCCCAACCCAGGCAACCACGCCCCTATTTGTCCAAAATGAGCAAAAGAATGTCGTTTTTGGGCTAACGTTGGGGCGGTGTATTTTTCCAATTTTGTCAATCGATCGAGGGACTGCCAAAGCAAGTCTGGCACCCTTTGAATTGCTATTACCAACTAACCATTCGGGTAACACTTAACTACTCTATTTTATGAAAAACTCAAGACCAACGCTAATCATTCTTGCATCCTTATTTATCGCCCTCTGCGCAGCATTTACCAACGACTCCCGCGAAAATCCCGTCGCAGACATTCCCCTCCGTACGGACAAAGATCTTGTGAAACGGGGTGAATACCTGGTAGGCGTATTGGGTTGCCAGGACTGCCATTCTCCCAAAAGGATGGGAGCTCAAGGCCCTGAGGTAATTCCTGAATTACACCTGTCGGGCTATCCGGCCAGCCGCCCTGTGGCCCGGGTATTCCCGGAAGCGATTCAGGGAGGCTGGATGCTTTTCGGAGCAGACGGTACTTCTGCCGTCGGGCCCTGGGGCATGAGCTTTGCTGCCAATCTTACCTCCGATGAAACGGGTATCGGAAGCTGGTCATACGACCAATTTAAAACAGCGTTGACAAAAGGCAAATTTAAAGGACTTTCAAACACACGCCCGCTGTTGCCACCGATGCCCTGGACAAACTATACCAATATGGCGGACGAAGATATCCAGGCCGTATTCCAATACCTGAAAAGTACCAAACCCGTAAGTAATGCGGTGCCGGAACCAATAACACCCGATAAATTGAAATAAGCACCATCATACGGACATCATTAAATGGTTAAATTCTAATTCCGGCATGAAAAATCTCCCAACCCAAGCAGCCTTTGCCTTTAGCAGGTATCTCCTGCTCCTCATTTTCCTGAGCTTCGACGCGCTTTCTGCCGACGATAACGTATTCCTTGGTAATGGTCATTCAGGTTCTTCAACAGTCAGCGTAGCCAATATCGTAGTGAATGTTTATTCAGGACTTACGGCCAACGCTCCGGCAGGGCAAAATTTTGTAACCATAAGTAACACAACGGGATTCGCGTCCGGTGACCTGGTGATGGTGTGGCAAACGGCACAGTCTACATCAGAGAACACCTCCACAGCCTCCGCAGCCACAGACTTGACGAGTCAGCCGGTGGGACGCTGGGAATTTGCAAGAATTACGGGGCTAACAGCGACCAAGTTAACCTTTTCGAGTACTTTAAAATTCGCGTACTCTTCGCCCGGAGCCCAGGCCATAAAAGTACCTGAATACACTTCAGTGACCATCAATGCGGCGGGTTCAATCGTCGCAAGCCCCTGGGATGGTACTTCTGGTGGCATTGTTGTGTTTCTTGCCACGGGGACAGTCACCAATAATGGAACTGTATCCTCAGCGGGAAGAGGATTTCGAGGAGGAATTTTCAGTAATGACGGCGGTGCTACAACCGGAGGTTCAGCGTTGGATCTGCTTCCTCCAACGGCAGGTCGGAAAGGCGAGGGTGTTACAATCAACCGTTTTGGTGCCACTTATGGAGGAAGAGGAACCTTTGCCAATGCAGGCGGAGGGGGTTCAGGTTTCAAATCCGGTGGAGGCGGTGGGGGTAGTGTTGGTGCGGGAGGAAATGGCGGAAACAGCGACCTTGCCTCGGATGCAAACAGATCGGTGGGCGGCTACGGAGGCGGTGCCTTAATCTATGACCCCGTTTTTCGCCTGGTGATGGGCGGTGGTGGCGGTGCAGGGCACGGCAGCAGTAGTTCAGGTGCGGCAGGCGGGGCCGGCGGTGGTATTGTATTTTTCAGGGCAAATGCATTGAGCGGTACTGGAACCATCAGTGCCAACGGGGCGAACGCAGCAACGGTAAACAGTGACGCAGGAAGTGGCGGAGGTGCTGCCGGAGGCGTGTATGTCAGGGTAGTGGGCAATGCGGCCTGCAATTTGATTTCCGCAACCGGAGGAAACGGTGGCAGTGTATCCGATTCAGAAATAGGCCCTGGTGGCGGTGGTGGCGGTGGAAAAATTTTGTTTCAGGCAGCAGGTGGCAGCTGTAGTAATTGGACGGTGGCTGGCGGCGACGCAGGTTCACAAGGAAATCCGCTGGCACCGGGCGGTTCGGCATATGGTGCCACCAACGGAGCTGTAGGAAGTGCTACCACGCTATTAGGTGGAATGACAGTGCCGATTGTTGCGATCACCACACCGGCACCCGCAGCCGTCACTTCCGACAAGCCCTCCATTACCGGTACCGCTACACCCAATAGCACCGTGCGTCTCATTGTCGATGGTACGGAAATAAACGCCGTCCCGGTTGATCTGAACGGAGAGTATACCTACCAATTAACTGGTTCACAAGCGTTAACTGATGGACCACATATACTAAAAGCGGTTGCGGAATACCAGGGATTGAGTAGCAGTGAGGCGCAAATCAGCTTTACAACCGAGGCGGTATTGCCGGTGAAAATCGTTTCCTTTACCAGCCTGCTGGAATTGAAAACAGTTCATTTAAATTGGGAGGTAACTTCGGAAGTAGGTGTTGAGAAATATGTAGTTGAAAGAAGCAGCGATGGCAGGCATTTCGCCGAGATCATCAGCGTTGCAGCCACCGCAGAAAACCTCCAACGGGCTACTTATACGGCCAAAGACGACGCACCACGCCATGGCGAGAACCTCTACCGTTTGAAAATGGTAGACCGGGATGGCAGCATTGCTTATTCACGGATCGTTGGGCAGCACGTCGATCAGGGGATTTCAGTGGTTCTTTTCCCAAATCCGACAAGCGGGAACGCCACGCTCTCCCTGGATGGCCTGCAGAAAAACGGGGGAACCGTTTCTGTCATCAATGCCCGGGGAATACCTGTCAGGAGCTACCTGGTAGCTCCAGGAAGCAGCCACGAGCAACTCCTGATCGAAAGGAAACAGCTGCCGCCGGGAATTTACCATGTAAACGTCCACTACGCGACCGGAGAAAAGTTGTCAGGCACGAAACTGGTGCTGTACTAAATTATCGACTGCGTATCAAACTGAGGAAGTATTCTTTAAACCTTCAAGGTGTCCTGTCGGAAAGTTCGGCAGGACAACTTGAAAACTTCCTTTTTAAACTTTTCTAAAAGATTATGCCTCTACGCGTTCCGCTTTATTGAGACATGCAAACACTTCCCGATAGAACTCCGGGTGCGATTGCCAGGTTTGACCGCTGATGATATTCCCGTCGCAAACAGCCTGGAGGGTAGAATAGGTTCCGCCGCCCATCTCAATTTCAGCACGGACATGCTCGTATGCAGTTAGAGTGCGGTTTTTTGCCAATCCGGCTGTGACGAGAATCTGTATACCGTGGCAGATGGCAAAGAGCCATTTACCCTGCCTGTCAAACTCACGCACTACTTCCAACAGTCCGGCATGGTTACGCAGGTATTCAGGGGCGCGGCCGCCCAGCAGCAGTATGGCGTCATAGTCGCCTACGACCACCTCTTCAATCGTCAGATCGGAATCCAGACAATAGCCGGGCCGCTCCACATATGTATCCCAGCCCGGTTCAAAATCGTGCATCACCAGATTAAGGCGGCGTTTGCTCGGAGCGGCAATCACAGCGATGTCACCTTCTTCCTGAAAGCGGTGCACAGCGTGTAATGTTTCGTAACTTTCGCCACCATCTCCGGTGACGATCAGTATTTTGCGATTCATGATGGCAAGAATTTATACATGGACTATTAAAAGAGCCGATTTACCCGGCTAATCAACCAAAAGCCAAAACCCGGCCTGTCCTACCGTCTGGGATTGGTTTGATTCATTTTTCCTGCCCAGTGACAGCCGACTTTTAAATTTAACCACCGGTTAACGTACTTACCCACGGTTATGAATTATCTCTTGAAGACTTTCTGCCAATGTTACTTTCATTCGTTCACCAGTTTTCTTACCGCACTTGTTTTTCCATTATCAAACCGGATCAGATGGACACCCGGGGAGCGTTTATTCAAGATCACCGTATTCATTCCTTTCGCCAAAACACGGCTCTCAGCATGCACTACCTTTCCCATTAAGTCAAAGCAGGTGAGGTTCCAGCTTCCGGCCTCCGTTGCGTAGATATCCACGTAAACGTTCTCGCTTGCAGGATTGGGATAAAAGCTGCCGACCACCGGATTTTCAACGGAATTCCCGATTGAAATTATTTTGGAATATTGATAGGTTCCATCCAGATCGATCATTTTCAGACGATAATATTGATTTCCACCCGCCCGGGTATCCAAGAAATGATAATGGATTATGCTGGTAGTTTTTGCTTCTTCTGCCTTTACGGTTCCAATCGCTTCAAACGATCTTGCATTCTGCGATCGCTCTACTTCAAAACGATCGAAGTTTTTTTCATCTGTGGTGATCCAGGTCAGCAGATTCTGGTTTTCAGTTGTCTTTTTAGCAGAAAAAGAAATAAGGGTTACTGGCAATGGCGTTGCGGTTCCGGTCAAATCGAAGGTGATTGTGTTGGCATCCTGACTGGTTAAAACAAGCTGGCCATTGACAGTTCCTGCGGAAGTGGGTTTGTAGCGAACGTAAAGGGTCGTGTTCATTACCTTTCCGTCCGATGGGGTGAGTGTAACGCTTTGCCCAAATCCTGTGGTGGCGGCAAGCGAGACTTCAAAGCCAGTCGGGGCAGTTACCGTTATGTCGCTCACAAGCTCTTTCCCAAACACTTTCAGCGGCTGCGACGCAGAGGGTGTGCTTACCGAACTGGTAAAGCTGCTGAACGCACCTTTGATTTGTTCTGCATACCACATCACGGCACGGCTGCTACCGATGTACATATCCAGCAATCCATCGCGATCCAGATCTGTAAATGCAGCTTTGGGAATTGGTACGCCAGCTATTGCGTCGTAAAAGTCGGTTACCAGTGTAAATGAGTTTGAATTGACAGCTGTTTGGGCATAATGATGAATCCGGTATGGGTAAATATTTTGAGCAACAAGTAGATCCAGCAGCCCATCGCCATCCACATCGGTGACCGTCGGTGCTGACAGCTCCCCCACATTGATGTTGTTAAAGTTTGCGGTGACGAAATCGAATACAAGGCTGTTGCCCGCCGCTTGTTCGTAGTGATCAACGGTCCCGTCATTTTTTCCGATCAGTAAATCTAGCCTACCATCCTGATCCAGGTCGACGATCTTGGGACTTGACCATTCACCCACATCAATGGCATTGAAGTTCGCTGTGACCTGTGTGAATTTGAGGCCGTTATGCATGTTCTGTTCCCAATGTGCTATTCCCCCGCTTTCGCTTCCTATCAATAAGTCGAGCAACCCGTCCCCATCGATATCGGCAATATCAGGAGAAGCAAAGTCAGAACCCAATGAGATACCATTAAAATGCTCTTCAATTAAATTGAATGTGAGACTGTTAAAGGCATCCTGCTCATAATAATCCAAAGTGCCATTTCCGTGTCCTACAACGAGATCCAGCAGATTGTTGCCATTGAGGTCTGTGAAAAGAGGGTGGGCGTAAGACTTAAGGGGATACGGTGAGATGTTGAAATTTTCAGTTAGTGCACGAGGCCCAAAGTCCTCGGCAAATGCGGAAATGATAGGAATGCCGCCTGTTCCCTGTGGAGTTGGAGAAGTGCCCAGGCCGTCAATTGCAAAGGTAAAAGGAAATCCGTCTGCACCGTCATGCGCAATGCTAACCAGCGCCGACCGCAGCCCCGGACCTGACGGGTCAAAGGTAATTTCGAAAGAAGTGCTTCGATCCGCAGCAAGCGTGGATAGAGGCTGTGACGTCACGGCAAAATCGCCCGCACTAGCGCCGCTGATGGTGATTTTGGGGTCGCCGCTCAAGCTAAGATACAACGTAGTTTGGTTTTTAATTGTAAAACTTTTAGTTATGGTTTCGCCGTTGACCAGTGCGCTGCCCAAAAAGGTGCCGTCAATCAGGGAAGGCGTCAGGTCATTGTGTGCAATAACCAGCGACCTGCCCAACACGGTGATATCGGTTCCGTTGCTCGTTCCCTGAATTGAAAAACGAAAGGACTGTTGGGCCGGATCGTCGCTGGCAATGCTTATCGATGCGGTCTTAAGGCCCTTAGAGGATGGATTAAAAGCAACGGTAAAATTTCTGCTGCCTGACTCATACACGGGCGATGCTGGCTGAGTAGAAATCATGAACTGTGACGCATCGGGCCCCTCGATCACGACTTTGGGCGAACCGGTCAGATTAAGCTGGCTGGATCCCGAATTTTTTATAAAGAAAGTGCGGGAAAAAGATTCTCCAATGTTTATTTCTCCAAAATCAGTTGCATCGGCTGACGAAGGCGTGTTATCACCATTGGCGATGCTTATGCTGTTTCCTTCCACACTCATCTGGGGATAAGCATCCGTTCCTGTAAGTGCAACGGTGACGGTAGCTGCATTGGTCGATGATATTTGTATATCTCCATTGTAAGTACCGGATGCCGAAGCTCTAAAACGAACGTAAATCGGGGTAGCGATGACCTTACCACCAGTTTGCAGAATCGTAACACTGCTTCCAAATCCAGTATTTTCACTGAGCGATACCTCAAAGTTGGCAGGGGCTGTTACCAGCAGATTTTCTGTCAGGCAACCCCCTGCCCAGATATATACCAATTGGGAAAAAGAAGAAATGCCAGGAGCAGCTCCGAATGTATTGAATTGCCCAACTGACTCATAATGAAGTATAACAGGGTTTGCTGTCGCTGGCAGATCAACACCTATCAGCAGATCGGCTTTACCATTATGGTCAAGATCTGTTAATACCGGAGCAGACATCCCATTGGTAGTAATACTGTTGAATGACCCACTCACCAAAACAAAATTGGTGCTGTTTGGACCATCTTGTTTGTAATAATTTACATTGCCCGCCTGTTCACCCACCAAAATATCCAGCAAGCCATCTCCGTCCAGATCAGTTACATTGGGCGTTGCGTTATTGCCAACGTCCGGGACAATATTGTCTTTAACAAAAGTAAAAGTCAGGCTGTTAGCAGCGGTTTGTTCGTAATGGTTTGTGTTACCACCCTGTTCGCCAATCAGCAGATCCAGCAAGCCATCTCCGTCCAAATCCGAGAAAGTAGGATTGGCATTTAAGCCCACGTCAATCCCGTTGAAAGATGACGACACCTGGTTAAATGAAAGGCTATGGAGACTTGCCTGTTCATAATGAACTAAAAGACCGGTGGTGATACCGACCAGCATATCCACCAGCCCGTCTCCATCCAGATCAGTAAAAGCGGGGGCTGCTGCAGCCGTCGCACCCAGGCTGATGCCATTGAAGGAGGTGGTTACCAGACTGAACGTAAGGCTGCTGGCACTTTCCTGCTCGTAATGACTAATGGTGCCGTCCAACCCACCTACCAGCAAGTCTACGAGTCCGTCTCCATCCAGATCCGTCGTAGCCGGCTTGGCCCATGCCTTGCTTATACTATTGAATGAACTTCCGCCCAATGTGATGCGATTGAAAACCAAAGGATGGGTAGTCACTGAAATTACCGGCTGACAGCCCTCACCATTACTTTGGTCGTAGTATTTTACGAGGGCTTTATCCTGAGGATTCACGTAGGCCTTCTTTTTACCGAAAGCAGCAGTCGTTTCCAGAAAATCTGAAAAATTAAATTCAGCTCCCGCCAGGCCGTTAGTAAAACGCCTTGTACAATCCAGCCTTCGCGCTGTGCCAAACGTACTGCTATATAGGACGATCAGTAAACACAAAAGTAAACTGCCTCGGGGGACCGAAAGGGTATTAAGTGCCTTCGAAGACAACGTAGAAGAGTAAAGTCTTTTATTTTTCATCCAGTTGAAAAAATGGTTTTATAGATAGAAATTGCGAAAAGGGCAATGGATCCCAAACAGTCATGTCCGGTACCGCAAAATTGAAGAATTGAAAGGGTCAGTCGTTAGCCCAAAATGGACATTCTCTTGCTCGTTTTGAACAAAAAGTGACTTTTATGGTTCTCTGAGTGGATCATTCAGCCCGTGGGGATTAGCATTATACCCCCCGAACCACAACAAAAACTACATGGCCTACGGTGATCACGCAGCGCAGGATGTCGGGAATTTTATCAGAAGGGCATCAACAAACTGGTGGATATCGGCAAACTGGTCTAAGAAAACTCAATCATCCGATAAAGGGAAGGCGTATTTTTTTGGCGCCCAGCTTCGTCCTCCTAAGCTCATTTCCTGAGAAATGCAATGGAATGAGAGGGGAAACTTGTGTAGTGGAGTATTATTAAGAACTAGACGGGAAAGATCATTTTCAATAGTACAGTCCATTACATATAAATCGAAAAAATCTTTTGAATTAAAAATGCGGTTATTCATTGTTTAAAAACCGTAACGGGTGGCTATGAATTCGGATAATCTTTCTGCTCGCTTATCCCGGAATATCAATTTTCTTCAAATCCAATGGCCACCCGCCCGATCTACTTCGCCAGTTGCAAATCCGCTATACTCTTTATCCGATTTCGTTCCAGGAAGGCATCAATCGTTTCGAAATGCTCGATGACCCGTTTGTCTTTAAACTCAAAAACTTTTTGGGATAAACCTTGTAAAAAATCACGATCGTGGGAGACCAGCACCAGCGTACCGTCAAAGTTTCTCAGTGCTTCTTTCAAAACATCCTTTGATTTTAAATCCAGGTGGTTGGTAGGTTCATCCAGAATCAACAGGTTTACAGGTTCCAGGAGCAGCTTCACCATGGCAAGCCGCGTTTTTTCTCCACCCGACAATACACTTACTTTCTTGTCGATGTCTTCACCCTGAAACATAAAGGCGCCCAAAATATTTTTAATCTGGGTTCTTACATCCCCTTCTGCCACCTCGTCAACAGTCTGAAAAATAGTCAGATTAGGATCTAACAAGGATGCCTGGTTTTGCGCAAAATACCCAACCTTGGTATTATGTCCAAGCTGGCAAGTCCCTTCCACATCGATCTGGCCCATGATCGCTTTGATCATCGTAGATTTACCTTCCCCATTCCGGCCCACAAACGATACCTTTTCTCCTCTTGAAATGGTCATACTGGCATTGCGAAACACCACCTGATCTCCATAGGATTTAGACACATCCTTCACCGTAACCGGATAATCCCCTGACCTTGGCGAGGGTGGAAAACGAAGTTTCAGGGAAGAATTATCAATTTCATCAATTTCGATAATTTCCAGTTTCTCCAACATGCGCTCGCGGGAGGAAACCTGATTCGTTTTGGAGTAAGTTCCGCGAAAGCGTTCAATAAATTGCATATTATCGGCAATCATTTTCTGCTGTTCCTGGTACGCCTTCACCTGATGTGCCCTGCGTTCCTCACGCAACACCAGATAATGGGAATAGTTGGCTTTATAGTCAAAAATTCGCCCCATGGTCACTTCAATCGTACGGTTGGTGATATTGTCGATGAAGGCACGGTCGTGGGAAATCACCATAACGGCATTGGCCTTATTCACCAAAAAATCTTCCAGCCACATGACCGACTCAATGTCAATATGGTTGGTAGGCTCATCCAGCAAAATAAGGTCTGGCTTTTGCAATAATATTTTGGCCAGCTCAATCCGCATACGCCATCCGCCACTGAATTCCTTGGTTTGTCTATGAAAATCTTCCGGCCTGAACCCTAATCCTTTCAAGGCCTTCTCCACTTCCGCGTCGTAATTAACTTCCTCAAGCTGGTAATATTTTTCACCTATTTCGGTAACCTGCTCAATGATGGCCATGTATTCATCACTGTCATAATCTGTTCGGGTTTCGAGCGCGTGATTCAGTTTTTCCATTTCTGCACGCATTTCAAAAACCTGCCTGAACGCTTTTGCCGCTTCTTCGAAAACCGTGCAGTTATCTTCGGTAAGTAAATGTTGTGGTAAATAAGCGATCACGGCGTCCTTGGGTGCACGTACATGGCCTCGATTGGCTTTTTGTTCCCCAGCAATAATTTTCATCATGGTGGATTTCCCCGCACCATTTTTACCCATGAGGGCAATTTTATCCGTAGGATTAATCACGAAGGAAACTTCGCTAAAAAGGACAGAGCCGCTAAATTCAACGGCCAAATTTTCAACTGTAATCATCGTCTCATTTTTTGAAGCCGCAAAGCTACGATTATACGATTGAAAGAAACGAAAAAAGTCAACTTTTGGACTATTCCTGCTTTTCCCTCGTCGGAAAGTAAGTATGGGTACAACTGCCAGGTTGGCTGCCCTCGTGTGAAAGAACTGAGGAATGACGTCCTTGTAGTCCGAGAAATTATGGTTGTAGGCATTTTACAGCTTTTTATGTGTGGCCTTCAGATGGACAAAAAGCAAGGGAATGCCATTCACAAAACCGATGATGTCCGGGCGGCGTTCGCGTTTGCTCTTGCGTGGCAGCCAAAGCTGGCGAACGGCGAGGAAGGTCCAGCTTTCTCTGGATTTTTTTGACGTCTTCGGCAGGAAATCACTTCGCCCGTAGATTACTTCTGGAAATAATTCCGACCATTTTCCTGACATCAGGAAAATGACACAGGATCTCTTCACCGGCGTTTTTGCACGCATCTCTGGCTTTTTGAATCACCTTCTAAAAGTTTCCCCATTTGCTATACCCAGTAAACCCTGCAATTCCCGGGCACTCCATCACTCGACGCCTTCCAGTTCTGATGCAGCAGACTCGAACAAATCGGAAAGGTGTTTGATTTCTTCTGTTTTCATGTTGATGATGTGTTTTTAGAGTATTGCTAGTCCTTCGTGAATTCCCCATCCGGTCCAATAACATGCTGAATCTTTGCATCCGATCTGTCTAAAACCTTACCCTTCTTCACCAGCAGATCTCCGTACATTTTGGCAAATTCACGAACCTCTTTCGGTGTTTGATCTAATATTCTTTGCGCTACCTCGCTTCTCATTTTGAACAATATTTATATTTTTTATCAAAATACAGGTTCCCAAACATATACAAGCACTAGGTCACCCTTTTAAAAAAGGGGAAGTAAAATGAACCCATATTTCCCCGTTTCTAAAAAAATAATCCAAAAAAGATAGGTGCATCTTGGTCTTTTACTTTTCCATTACTCAATAGTCTTAAACCAATTTTCTGACGTAAGTGGGTATAATAATACCAACTTACGCCATTCCGTGTGCAACACACCCAATGAACTATATCCTTTTTCTCTTTCTCCTGTTACCTCTATACTGCAACGCCCAACTACTTGAACTGCGCCCCTCTGTGGAATCATATGCGGTTACACCCAAAATAGAAACCTACAAGGACAATTCAGGAAAATTGCATTTTCAGCAAATTCAGCGACAAAAATTTCTTTCTTCGGGCAAAACAGGACTTCTGTTCCCTTTTTCCAACAGCGCTACCTGGCTGAAAGTGATATTGACTAACTATAATCCGAACCAAAAAAATTGGGTATTGGAATGGGATAATGCAATGGCTGAAGAAGTTGATTTTTACATACCCGAACGCAATGGCACCTATCGGGTCAGGAAAACGGGAATGGCAACTCCGAAAAAACCAAATTTATTGAACGGAAACAAACCTATACTGGCATTCGATCTGGATTACCTGGGGAGTAAAACGATTTACATGAAGGTTAAGGGACAAAGAGCACATTATGCATCCGTTAATTTGTTTTCCGCCAGCGCATATCGTGATCATGAAGTGAATCAGCTGAATATCGTCGCCTTTCTTTCCGGAGCAATCGCAATCAGATTAGTTTATGTATTTCTGATGGCCATCTTTGCCGTCAAGGACAGCGACTTTCGCCGTTATGCGGTTTTGCTTGGCGCACGCTCATTTGCTTTTTGGGGATTATATGGCATTCTCGGTTATTTTTTCTCAAATCCAACGATCTCGTTAACGGTTAGTTTCCTTTCGTTTCATTTTCTTCCTTTAGCGTTAATCTTCGCCCTGAGTGTTATATTTCCCGGCAGACACTTCCATTCATGGATCAACAGAATATTTCAGTTCATTGTAATCAGCACGATATTTCTGGCTGTCGGCATCCTGTTCAGCTATCGATGGGAGCTACTTTTAGCAAGCACGTACTTCATGCTAGCTACCCAGCTCTTTATTCTGGCCATGTATCTGCTTGCCATTGTAAAAAAATATCCCATTAACTGGAACTATTCGCCTGCGTATTTGACAGGATTACTTGGCTATCTGTTTATCCAGATGCGACTCGTCGGCTGGGTCGATTTTATCTGGGTTTTACCCACAGCATTTATTTTCTTTATCCTTGAATTTCTGGTTTTCGGTTATTCTCTGGGCAGGATTGTGAGGGACTATGAACGAAAACGGTCATTAGCCTTTCAGGAATTAGCTTTCACCAAAGAACAAACCCGGCAGGTACGGGAGATCGATCGGCTCAAAACCCGCTTCTTTACCAACATCTCCCATGAGTTCAGAACGCCGCTTTCCCTCCTTACGGCACCCTTGGAAGAAATCCGGCAAAAATATCCGCAGGAACGACTGATCCCTTTGATGCAGCGGAATGTGAAACGGTTGCAGCTATTGATTGGTCAAATACTTGACTTGTCCAAACTGGAAGCAGGAGCATTCAAACCTGAACCTAAGCACGGCGATATCGCCTGCTTTTTATCCTCTATTGTCTCTTCCTTTGAGTCTCTGGCACAAAGCAGACATGTTCATTTTTCTATTCATCAAAGCCATCCCAACTATGAGACTGATTTTGACGCGGATAAGTTAGAAAAGATTGTCACAAACCTGCTTTCCAATGCTTTTAAATTTACGCCTGCTTATGGTTATGTCCAAGTGGCTATCTCGTATTCCATGACCAGCCTGGTCTTGGAAGTAAAAGATACGGGAAAGGGTATTGATCCTCAGCGGCTGTCCCGCATATTCGACCGCTTCTATCAGGCGGATGACACCGCGGAGCAGAACTTTGAGGGAACAGGCATTGGTTTGGCATTGGTCAAAGAGCTGGTTGATCTGCTCAAGGGGAAAATTATGGTAAAAAGTGAAGTAGGCAAGGGGACAAGTTTTACGGTTACATTGCCTTTAAATCAACAGTATTCAACAGCCCTGCCCGGCTATCAAGGAAAGTCGGTAGAGCAACCTGACGACCTGTCTGTTACGTTTCTTTCAGGCGATCCTTTGTCTGATTTAAATCAGCCTGAAGAACTCCCTATTCTGCTGATTGTAGAAGACAACGTCGATTTAAGAATGTATTTGCATGCGTTATTTGAGCCCTACTACCGTGTAATGGAAGCAACCGATGGGCAATATGGCCTGGATAGGGCCTTTGAGACAATTCCTGATGTAGTCGTAACCGACCTGATGATGCCCCGGATTGACGGCTTTACATTATGTCGGCTACTTAAATCAGACCAGCGTACAAGCCACATTCCGGTCGTGTTACTCACCGCCAAAGCGACCCTGGCTGATCGGCTCGAAGGATTTGAATTAGGGGCCGACGACTACCTGGAAAAACCTTTCCATAAAGAAGAACTACTCCAGCGGGTCAACAACCTGATTCGGCAACGCGCTCTTCTTCGCCAAAAATTCAGCCTTTTGGCTACTAACCCTAAACTTACCCAGCCACAACAGTTGGACAACCAGTTTATAAGGAAAGCCCAGGAAGTTGTGGAGCAGAATCTGGGCAATAGCCGTTTCACTGCGGACGATTTTAGTGAATTAATGCAAATGAGCCGTTCGAATTTACACCGCAAGCTAAAAGCACTGACAGATCAGACGACAAGCGAATTTGTTCGGAATATCCGCCTTCAAAGAGCGTCTCAACTTTTGAAACAAAATGCCAGCACGGTTTCGGAAGTTGCCTATCTGGTAGGTTTTGAAAGTCTTCCCTATTTCTCCAAAACGTTTCAGGAATACCATGGCGTATCGCCGTCGGCAATCAATAGAGCTAAGGAAATCTGACTTACTCCCGTTTTTGAAAGTGTGATTTTACACATTTTTACAAAAAAGGAACAACGTTGTGATTATAAAATAGTTGGCTAAAAAAATCAAATCTTGCCGGGTAGCTTTTTTTTCCTGCAACATAAGAGGAAAAGATTGCAACATTGGCGCTAACGCTCACTTAGCGGATATAACTAGGTTTGTACCGTCACGACCGATGGATTTTCAATGGTTGTCAACACCAGCCCCCCCTCTACGATTTGCCCCTTGAAAGATGTATTTGTTAAACCACTTAAACTAATTTCCTCCTTGATTTATTTCTATTCGTTCTGGTTCCTAATTCGGGTCTTTATTTCCAATTTCTACTAAGGAAACCACGATCCCGGCTACCTATTTTTTGACGTTGTTTACCAATTTAAAAGGTTATGACTTAAACAATGGGGCTGCTGCCGGCTTGGCCTAAACAGACAATTAACTAGTGACTCTTTTAAATCCTTCTACCATGAAATTTTTTTTATTCTGTATTTTCTCTGTTATTCTTTGTTCAACTTCTTTAAAAGGTTTTGCAACGGACAGAACTTTTACCGGAACAGATGCAAACTGGCATACAGCTTCTAACTGGTCACCTTCCGGGGTGCCAGGCACTTCGGACATGGCTTTTATACCAGCAAATAAAGCGGTTACGGTAAGTTCTAACACGAACGTTGGGGCTATCAACATTGATGGAACGAATGCTCATCTCACTGTGAATTCCGGTGTAACGCTTACCATCTCGGGCAGTCCCGTAATTGATAACGGATATTATTGCAAAATAGTGATTAACAACGCTGCAGAACTCATCAACAACGGGACGATTGATTTCTCCCTTTCAGCTGACATAGAGGCATTGATTGTAATTAAAACAACGGGAAACGTGACAAATAATACATCAGGAGCAATTACTCATCAAGGACCGGCTTCAAGAGTCTCGTCAAAAGCTATCTTTAATGACAACGGCACCATCTTAAACAACGGCTTGATTGACATAAATTGTTCAACGTCATTGATCACCATGAGACCTGGCGGAGAGGCGACCAACGCTTCAACAGGTACAATTACCGGATCATCCGCTTACATTATTGATATGGATCAGGGTAACTTTAACAATTATGGGGTTGTCAAAAAATCAGGTGTTGGTCAGGGAAATACCAGTGTTCCATCCGGCAGTACCTTTACCAATTACAGTTGTGCCCGGTTAATTACCGGAAAACTTGAAATCGGTGGACTTATTTCTAACAGTGGTTACCTGATCGCTTCCGACAGTTTCTCAGGTGCCGGATCCATAACCAACAACGGTGTTTATATTTCGACAGGCAGCGCCACGATCACTAATAACAAACTGATAGTCAATAATTCTACTCCCATCTTTAGTTACGGAGCTTCCAATGATTTTACGATCGACGGTATATATAAAGACGCTTCTGCCCTCGTTTCTGCGGGTACTTTCACAGCGCCCAATGCGTTTACGCCAGTTGCGACTCTACCCGTTGGATCTCAAACGCTTTATGCTAAAGTAACAGCAGCAGGAGGAAGTTGCAGCTACACAGTTCCTTTTTCTTACAATTATGTCCCCTGTATTTCTTTATCTGCTTCGCCCGGAAATGTAAGTGTGACCTGGACAGGCGCGGAAAGTACCGATTGGAATGTTCCATGTAACTGGAGCCCCGCGTGGGTACCGGATGCTGCAAGCAACGTGGTCATACCAGCCGCACCTGTTAATCAACCTACTATTACTGCTAACACAGCCGCACTAGCCTACACAGTAGAAGTTAGAGCGGGCGCTAAGCTTACTATTTCGAATACCTCCACTTTGACGGTCAACGGAACAAGTACTTTTGTACCACGCTTATCCTTTTCTAACGGAGGCACGGTACAAAACAACGGCAAGATCATGATCGGCAATACTTCCGTGTTGGGTGTTTTTGGAATACGCAACACCGGCAATTTTTTCAACAGCACCGATGGCGAAATAAAAATTGACAGGTTTTCCGGTAAGGGATTATTCAATTCCGGCACATTTACTAATGCTGCCAAAATCACGATCGGCGAGAATGGAGAAAGCAACTTTGAAACCGGACTGGAAAACCAGGGTACTTTTTACAATAACGCAGGAGGTGAAATACAAATAGACCGATCTACCCGTTTCGGTTTATTTAATGAAGTGAATAGCGAATCATTCCACAATCGTGCGAAAATCATAATTGGCTCGCTTGCTAACGTTGGTTTGGCCGGGCTCTACAACAGTTCCAGCTTTATCAATGAAACGGGTGGAGAAATAATAATCGATAGAGGTTCGGGGTATCAATTGCTTAATGACGGAACCCTAAGCAATGCGTTCAAGATTACCGTGGGAACCAACTTCAATTCCACCGTTCCTGGAATTCAAAACTGGCTGAAAATCAACAATGACGCCAACGGTGAGATTATTGTTCAAAGAAACTTTTACAACAACGAAGGCTATTCACCCGGCACCGTTGTATTCAATAATGATGCCTGTGCAAAGCTTACAATCCTGAACGGCAATCTGATAAACGAAGCCACTTATACTATTAACAACTCAGGTTTGATTCAGATCAATGGCGGACTACAGAATACAGGCACATTCAACAACACAGGCCTGCTGAGTTACAATTCTATCTCCGGCATCCAACCCGTCAATGCTACGGATGCTTCCATAATTGTGAATAATAGCCAGCCAATTTTTACTTATGGTGGAACATTTGACGGCACAATAAATGGCATTTTTACGAACGAAGATGCGACTGTATCGGCCGGTGTTTTCACAGCACCCAATTCATTTACCCCGTCAGAGACCTTACCGGTGGGTTCTCAAAAACTATTTGCAAAAATAACACCTGCCAGTGGAGGTTGTGAATTTATAGTTTCTTTTACCTATCAAATGGTTGCCCTCCCTGTTACCCTTATCTCATTCACGGGTAAAAAACTGAGTGAAAACCAAAACACCCTTACCTGGGTCACAGCAGATGAAAAAGCATTCGGCTATTTCGAAATTCTGCGCTCGTCCGACGCCCGGTCTTTTGAATCGATCGGACGAGTGAGCGGAACCGAAAATAAAAATTCAAGTTTGAAGAGCTATAATTTCATTGATAATCTGGCCAGAGGTTATAACTACTACCGACTTAAGATGGTGGATCGCGCCGCGAACGGCCAGGATGGTCCACACGAGCTTTCCAAGATCATTTCGATCGCAAATTCTGTTGAAAATACGGTGGTAGGTAGCTTATACCCAAATCCCTCCAAAGAAATGGTATATGTTGATATCTATACCGAGCAAGCCGGAAACTGGAGCATTACACTATTTAACCGAACGGGGACAATCTTGCGCAACGAAACCCGGATTTTGCAAAAAGGTATGAACAAAGTAAAATTAGATCAATTTAACCAAGGGATAAATTTGATACGACTTGAGAACGGAAATGTGAGCGAAATTAGAAAAGTGTTGAGAGAGTAATGAGCTATTCCATTTGATACCGTAAACAGATCAAGTGTAAAGCTTTTTAGGCTAAAAGTAATAACTCTCCCAAGCAACATATAAATTTCCGCAGCAGTTATTCAGGGTAAGAGGCTGACTCAAAGATGACCAAGTCGGCCTCGCGAGGCAATATTCCACATAGAAACTGATGAGTAATAAACTGTAGATGGTTGTTCTACCACGGAATCTTACAGCCGCGAGATCCCAATCTTGATGCAAACAAGCTGTTTTACAGTTATTACGCCAATATTGGTGAGCATTTTTTTGACTCCTCTTCTGGTCACCAAATGCTCACCTTTTTTTTGCGAATATTTGAATAATTCGGTGTATTTCAGAAAAATAAAAAGCCTGTAAACGTATGATTTACAGGCTTTCAACTAACTTTTATATTGTTTCTGGCGGTCTGGACGGGACTCGAACCCGCGACCCCATGCGTGACAGGCATGTATTCTAACCAACTGAACTACCAAACCAGACTCTGTTGACAATCGTTATTGTCTAACGTGGTGCAAAACTAGTATTTTTATTTCCCTTTGCAACACATTCGACGCTAAAAAGTTATTTTATTTGCAAATAAAAATCGGGCAAACAGGAAATGTTCTGATTATGAAATAGTTGTAATCCCCATTAAAATGCCGCAAATCAAAGACATTACTGCAGAGCTGGAAAAACTGGCGCCTCTACCCTATCAGGAGGATTATGATAACGCCGGACTGATGGTTGGAGATCCCGGCATGGTGGTAACGGGTGTGCTCATTTCGCTGGACATCACAGAGGAGGTCATTACTGAAGCTGTACAAAAAGGCTGCAACCTGATCGTAGCGCATCACCCGATTATATTTCGGGGTCTCAAGAAACTGAATGGCAAAAATTACGTGGAGCGAACCGTGATCAAGGCTATAAAAAGTGATGTGGCGTTGTACGCATCGCATACCAATCTGGATCATGTACAGCAGGGTGTAAATTACAAGATTGCAGAGCGGCTGGGCCTTGAGCAGGTTCGGATTCTGGCTCCCAAAACCCAGATATTAAAAAAACTTACATTTTTCGCTCCGTTAGCCAACACGCAAAGCATTTTAGATGCCCTGTTTAGGGCGGGTGCGGGAGAAGTGGGGAAATACAAAAACTGCAGTTTTCGCACAGAAGGAACGGGCACCTTTTTACCCGGAGAGGATGCACAGCCCGTCATTGGCCAGCCGGGATCACTGGAGCAGGTGGCGGAACACCGGGCAGAAGTAATATTCCCTTCTCATCTGCAGTCGGCCGTGCTGGCAGCGCTAAGAAAGACCCACCCCTATGAAGAAGTCGCCTATTATCTTCACTTGCTCGAAAACGAGAATCAGGATGTGGGGGCAGGGGCCGTTGGCGACCTTCAGGCGCCCCTCAGTCCGGAGGCATTTCTGCAACACCTGAAAACACGTATGAACACCGGCACCATCAGGCATACCAGGATCGTCACCAATGAGATTAAGCGTGTGGCAGTATGTGGCGGTGCAGGAAGTTTTCTACTTCAGGATGCCATCCGCGCCGGAGCCGATGTGTTTGTAACCTCAGACTACAAGTATCACGAATTTTTCGATGCCGATAACCGGATCATGATCTGTGATATTGGCCATTACGAAAGCGAAGTATTTACGAAAGATTTACTATATCATTATTTGTCAGGAATTTTTAGTAATTTTGCACTCTGTTTGTCGGATGTCAATACCAATCCGGTTAAATATTTTGTTTAGAAAGCAATTTCATCAACATATTTAAATCTGATTGGAAATTTCAAATCCATTAACAAACTATCTTTCACCAAATTACGCATTGAAACAAGTCCATTAAAGACATACATGGAAAACACAATCGCCCAAAAATTAGACGCTCTCCTGAAGCTGCAGGAAATTGATTCAAGCCTAGACGAAATACTGAAAACGCGTGGCGATCTTCCTGAGGAAGTTCGGGATCTTGAAGATGAAATTGCTGGTTTTGAAACGCGTATAGGAAAGTTTAAAAGTGAAATAGCCACTCTGAACAGCGAAATTGACAACTTCAAAAACGCTCAGAAGGATGGCGAAAAGCACATCAAAAAATACAAGGAGCAGCAAATGAATGTTCGCAACAACCGCGAATACGATGCGATCACAAAAGAAATTGAATTGCAGGAGCTGGACATGCAGCTGGCCGATAAGAAAATCAACGAAGCCAAAGCCCGCATCCGCCTGATCGAAGACGACGCCAACCGTGCCGAGTCGGTTCTGAATGAAAGAAACGAAGATCTTAAGGCTAAAAAAGGTGAACTTTCTGTGATTACAAGCGAAAGTGAATCCGAAGAAAAAGCGCTTTTGGGCGAACGCGAAAAACACATCAAAAAAATTGAAGAGCGCCTATTGAAGTCCTACGATAAGATTCGTGGCAATTCAATCAACGGACTGGCAGTGGTTCATGTATCACGCGGTGCCTGTGGCGGATGTTTCAGTATCGTTCCTCCACAAAGACAGGCTGATATTCGTGAACGCAAGAAATTAATCGTTTGCGAACACTGTGGCCGGATTCTTGCTGATGTTGAAAGTGTTGAACCTGTTCATCAACGTCGCTAGTAAAAATATATACGAAGGAAAAGGTTGCCTAAAGCGGGCAACCTTTTTTTGTGGTTAAAGCTTGTATAAAATCCATAAATCAGGCTTATGGCTGGCAATCAGGATATAACTTTTTATTCAAACCACAATTCATATCTGGATTCTCAGGAGGCCAAATGTGTACAGTTATGAGGCGGATATCTTTTTTAATTGTAATCCTGCTACACCGTTTGTGCTGTAGCGCACCTTTACTGGCAAATGATACAAGCGATGAAATCAAATTCACACCCAAGCTGCAGCGTGCCTATTTTGAGATTCAAAAGCTCCGCATTCAGCCCGCCAGGAAACTTATTGAGGAAGAACGGCAGCTCGACCCGGACAACGCTTTCATTCACTACCTTGACAATTATGCGGATCTTCATTACCTGCTGATATCTGAGGATAAGACGGCCTACAAAAAACTTCTAGCCAAGGAGGACGAGCGCCTCGCCGCATTGGGTCGCCTGCCCGACTCCTCCCCTTTCAAGCTTTTTCTGCAGGCAGAAATCCGGCTGCATTGGGCATTTGCAAAAATCAAGTTCGGAAATGAAATAAGTGCTTCCTGGAATGTAATCAAGGCTTACAAAATGCTCGATCAGAATCACAGGAAATTTCCCGATTTTTTACCCAATCTCAAATCGCTAGGAATTCTACATATTATGATAGGCTCTGTGCCAGATAATTACGCATGGGTAACTAAGGTTCTGGGCCTTAAAGGGGATGTGAATCTTGGGGTGAGGGAGCTACAAACTGTAATTCAAAAAGTACCTCTTTTTCAACAGGAGGCGCAGTTGATCGATTTGCTTGCACATGCGTACATCCTGCAACTTAGCGATACGCAGCGGTTAAAAATCAAACAATTACCCAAGGATCAGCCAGACAATTTACTGCTGCATTTTTTTGCCACAACCATTTTAATGAAGGAAGGGCATAGCAGCGAAGCGTCCTACTGTCTTAGCCACGCTCCTGCAGGCATCGGCTATATTCCCTTCCCTTTTCTGGATTATTTACGAGGTGAGCTTTCCTTACAGCAGGGCCAATACAATTCTGCGATTTCCTATTACAACGCGTTCCTCCAGCGTTACAAGGGCTTTAATTTTATTAAGGACAGCAACCTCAAACTCTTTATGTGCCAGTGGCTTGGAAATAAGGATGCACAAGCAGCTGTTTTTATCGAACGGGCCCGCACTTCCGGTGTTGCTATCGTCGAGAGCGACAAATTTGCTCAGAGGATCGCCGATGAGTTCGCGGCAAAAAGACTCCTTCCTGAACAAAAGAGCCTTTTCAAAGCCCGATATGCAACGGATGGTGGCTACCTCGAGGAAGCACTGGCGATCGTTAATACTATGACGGAAGGACAGTTCAAAACGCAGGAAAATAAAGCTGAATTCAACTATCGTAAAGCTCGCATACTTCAGAAAAGCGTTCAGACTGACCAGGCTATCCCCTTTTACGAACGGGCCATTATGTTAAGCCAATCCGCGTCACCCGAGGTAGGTGCTTCCTCTGCCCTTCAGTTGGGTTACATTTTCAAAGACAAAAAACAGCATGAAAGGGCTGTTTTTTATTTCAAAAAAGCCATTTCCTACAAAAAACACGAATATAAAAACAGTATCGACAACAAAGCCCGTGCGGCACTATCGGAACTGGGCAACTAATACATACTTTATTATTGAAGTTCTTATCCTAGCGGGTGCCTCAGCCAGAAAACGGTGCCGCAATTACCTTTCTCAGGAGTGCCAATAGAGCGGATTAAGGACATGGGAATTACTTTTTGCACCTCATGGCGTCTAACCAACTGCATCCCTTTTACCCATGCTATGAGCTACAATAATGATAAACCCAGAACCATAAGAAGTTGGGCAGAAGAAGACCGCCCCAGAGAAAAAATGCTCATGAAAGGACGCTCCGCATTATCAGATGCAGAACTGATAGCTCTTCTGATCGGCAGTGGTACGGTAGATATGACGGCAGTGGACGTTGCCAAAGGTGTTATGAGCAGCGTGGGGAATGATTTGAGTGAACTCGCCAGACTGAGCATCAAGGATCTGACAAGAAATCGCGGTATTGGCGAAGCAAAAGCCATTACCATCGTTGCGGCTATGGAATTGGGTAGGCGAAGAAAGGATCAGGCGGTACAGAAAAAAAGTAAACTGGGCTCTCCGCAGTCTGTTTACAACGAGATGAAACCTTATTTGCTGGATCTGCCTCATGAAGAATTCTGGATCATCTTGCTGAACCGTGCCAATGAGGTCATACGCCCGGTCAGAATTAGTGCAGGCGGCGTGACCGGCACGACCACCGATACCAGGATGATCTTTAAGTCGGCCATTGAAAACCTGGCCAGCTCCCTGATTCTGGTGCACAATCATCCGTCAGGGCAGCTCGTACCAAGCCATGCCGACAAAATTCTGACCCGTCAGATTCAGGAAGCCGGAAGGATTCTGGACGTGCCGGTGCTCGATCACCTCATCTTCACCGATCACGGGTTTTACAGCTTTGTAGATGAAGGGATATTCTGAAAGTAACATCCTCAAACAACTTTTACATTTCTTTAACCTTCTTTTACTGGTCATTAACAGACACCCCGACGACGCCTTCTAGTTTTGTTGAAAAAATAAAAAGAGAAATGGCTAAACTGGCATACGCAGGTTCTTTATTGTTGTTGTTTTTTTTCGCTTGCTGTAAAGGCCGGGATAAAACGGACCAGCCAAAAGATTCAACCAGGTCCGAAATCAAAGAAGCAGTTACTTCCTACGGGCCGAACACGATGGTGCGGAATGTAAGGCAAGGCAAAAATGGCACCATTTTGATTGCCGCGTCATTTGCAGGGATTTTTCGGTACGATCCCCAACAGTCAGCTGGAAAACGTTTTACCAATCTCACAGGTAAATTAGGTGCACGCAGATTCTGGGATGTCCTCGAAGACCGGCGCGGAAACCTTTGGCTCGCAACTACCGATTCAGGTGTGTATTACTACGATACCAGACGGGAAGTTCTCAATAAAGCAAAATCCTTTCAACATTTTACAACCAGGGAGGGGCTTGCCAGTAATGCGGTGATGGTCATTTATGAAGATAAAGCCGGCATGATTTGGTTCGGCACCAGAGGTGGAGTAAGCCGTTACGACCCCAAACGGGCAGATGGGAAATATTTTCGGAATTTTACAACTAAAGACGGACTTCCCGATAACCGTATTAATACCATCATCGAAGACAAAGCCGGGAAATTATGGATTGGTACACGCGGTGAGGCCTGTTTTTATGATGGAAAAAAATTTGCCGTTTTTAAAAATAAAGACGGCAAAGCCTTCAGCAACGTGTGGGGTATCACCGAAGATAAAAAGGGCAACATTTGGTTTGGTGCAACCATAATCGAAAACCGAAAAGGCGATACGTTGATCGTATCAACAGGCCTTTGGCGCTATGACGGCAGTGCCTTTACCAAAATTAATCAGCGGGGAACTTCTGCTATAATCGAAGATAAAAAAGGAAACATCTGGACTACTGGAGCAGTAAAACCCAATGGGGTTGGTGCCTGGAAACTTTTCCGTTATGACCAAAAGTCCTTAGACAATAAAGAGCCTGCTGCAACCGAAATCATGTCTTCCCAAAAAATGCTTTGTGGGATTCTGGAAGCTAATGATGGCAGTATCTGGTTTGGATCTCTGAGCGGCGTGTATCGATATGATGGAAAGACCATCACGGATTTTAAAAGTAACGAGGGACAAAAACCTTAAATTTCCGGATCAAAAACCACTATGCTGTTACAATCCATCAATATACTTCTGTCCGCCCAGGGCACGCATCTGACGCGATATCTGCCCGGTTCTTTTGATGACGTACGGAGATGGATTTTTAATGGAAAAGCGTACCGGATTGGGTAGAACGGCTGCAATCCGTGCGGCTTCTGATCGTGTCAGATTTTTAGCCGATTTATTGTAAAACCTGAGTGAAGCCGCTTCCACACCAAATGTCATTTTCCCCATCTGTGCCACGTTCAGATAAACTTCAAGAATACGTTGTTTATCCCAAATGACTTCAATCAGAATGGTAAACCATACTTCCAATCCTTTGCGGATGTAACTTCGGCCATGCCAGAGAAACACATTTTTGGCCACCTGCTGCGATATGGTACTTGCGCCACGCACGCGTTTGCGCTTTTCGGTCATGGCATCATAGATCTCATCAAAATCGAAACCCCAGTGATTGGGAAAATTCTGATCTTCGGAAGCCACTACGGCAAGTGCAGCCTCACGGGATATATTTTCGTAAGGTTCCCAATCACTGAATATTTCCGTGTCCTCGTCAGCTTTGAAAGCATCAATCTTGCGTGAAATCATATACGGCGTGACCCACACAGGAACAAATTTCAAAACAGCCACCCACACAATTGAGAATCCAACAAAAACTAGTAAAAATCTAAAAGCAATAAAGGTAAAACGAGCAAACATATATAATTTCTATTCCAAAAGCCAAACGACATTGTCTGTGCAAAGAACAGAAACTAATCAGGTTTAGACAAAGAAAACAGCCAACATTATAACGCTATATGCTGTTTTTGTAGAATTCTAAAAAAAGAGCTGGAATATTGGAAGCAAGGTTCTGTTTCAACGGCCGCCTGCCTTTTCGGGTAGGGTGGTTATACCAAACACGATTATGAAGAAAAATAGACAGCGTCCTGCACACAATTGCCCGAGAAGGTATCTCACCCATATAGACTAAATATTTCTCCCTTCACTAAGAAACTTAAACGACTACAATGCGTATCAAGGGAGATTAACATTTCCTTCTTACCTGTCCTATGAATGAAGATATTCTGAATTTTATATGGCGATTCCAGTATTTTGAAACCGGACATCTTCAGACGGACGAGGGCCAGTCCCTGAGCATTTCGAGGACAGGCCTGTTGAACACCAACGCCGGGCCCGATTTCACCCACGTAAGAGTCCAGATTGATGGGGTCGAATGGGTGGGCTGCGTCGAGATTCATGTTAAAGCGTCGGACTGGTTACTACACCAGCACGAAAACGACAAAGCCTATGAAAGCGTAGTACTCCATGTGGTTTGGGAGAACGATCTGCCCATTCGCAGGCAGGATGGCACCTTACTCCCGACACTCACCTTGAAAGGGCTGGTTCGGCTATCGATTCTTGAGCGTTATGCCCAGTTGCAGGATGAAAAGGATGAAATTCCATGCGCTAAACTTTTTAGCCAGGCTGGCCATCTCCAAAAACTTGGGATGCTCGACAAGGTCCTACTGGAACGTTTGGAAAAGAAGGCTTCCCTGGTTATTGAACTTTTTCAAAATAATCAGCAGAACTGGAAAGATACAACGTATCAGTGGCTGGGACAGCATTTTGGTTTCAAACTCAATGATCCCGCTTTTCTGCGGCTTACACAAAACGTACCATGGAAAGTACTGCAAAAGCATCGTAACTCCTTGTTACAGATCGAGGCACTTCTGTTCGGTACCGCAGGTCTTATACCTGAATCTGAACTGCAAGCCAGTAACAGTACACATCAGATGGACGAATACGTACAGGATCTAAACCGGGAATACCAATTTCTATCCGCTAAATACGGATTACAAAACAGCAGGATGGAAGATCACGAATGGAAGTTTTTAAGGCTACGTCCAGCGGGTTTCCCAACTGTGCGTCTCGCCCAGTTTGCCACATTGTTAAGCAAAAACCCAAGCCTGTTTACCACTTTTACACATACCGAAAAGGTAAGCAGCCTCTTTGACCTGTTTCAACTTCAGCAGTCCGTTTACTGGAAAGGACACTTTCGGTTTGCTAAAAAATCAAAATCAACGGTTCCCGATATGGGAAAAGATGCCGCCAGTCTGCTAATTATCAATGCCGTAGTGCCATTAATGGTCGCCTATGCCCGGCAGCGACATGTGCCAGAATTACTGGACAAGGCTATTTCATGGCTTTCCGAAATTCCCGCGGAGAACAATCGGATTACCCGTGAGTGGGAAAGATTGGAAATGAAAGTAAAAACAGCTGCTGATTCTCAGGCTCTGATTGAATGGTACAATAACTATTGCACGCCCCGAAAATGCCTCGACTGCACAGTGGGTGCAGCACTTGTAAGATCCAATTAGGATCTGCTGACCAGATTAACCCCCGTCAGCAAAAATACAGAACCTACCAAAAACGGAACAACAGATTCCCATTTGCTAACAGTAAGCCCCAGCACCGGCTTATCCGATAAAAAGGCAACGCAGGCGAATAGCAAAACTGCAATGCCCAGGAGGGTAAGTAATGCGCCAAAAAAACGTCTGAAACGGGTAGCTTCCATTGAGAATTGATCCTGTGGTTTTGTAAAGTCTGCAAAAGTATGAAATGTGCAGGTTCTGAACAATCAAGTGCTGTTCATTGCTCAGTAAATCTGTCCCAGGTGTACCCAATCTGCAAGATCAAGCACAGTTCTGCGCTGAGCAAGAAGATGAAGTTCAACACGCTTTCTTCTCAGCCGCACATTTGACTGCTATTTGTTTCACACCATATTGCGCTCCAATCCAGAACCCAATACCGTATCACACATAATTTTCGAAACGCCGGCAGAAGAAAAATTAAAAAAATTCTATATTTGCCAAAAGGTCAATCGAATAGTTACAACTTGATATGCTCAACGATTCTGATATAATTACCCGGCGCTAATGAAATTCCAATTCATAAGTACCTCCTGGCTCCTTGTGATTCTCTGGATCATTCTTACATGTTTCAATATCAATAAGGCCTTTCATATTGACGACGCATTTCACCTGGAGGCCGCTCAATGGATTGGGGCGCACCCCACCAAACCCATGTCGGGTTTTATAAACTGGTCCAATAATCCCTCTTCTGGCTCCAATGCCAATCAACCTCCGCTGTATTTTTATCTGATTGCATTTGTTGGTGAGCTGTTTGGTTATTCAGAAATTCCGCTGCACATTTTTCAGTCCATATTCACATTTTTGGTTCTCTGGCTATTTTTAAAAATCTGTACCCTGCAGAATATTACCAATACCAGGACTTCTTTGCTTTTTATGGCCTTTTGCCCGGCGTTGATGGTGAATCAGAACCTGATGATTGACGTCCCGCTTCTGTCACTCGAACTGGCATTCGTATTTTTTCTACTTAAATCAGATGGACCCCGCGCGCTCAGGTATTATACGCTGGCGGCTCTGGTACTTGGTTGCGCACTGCTGATCAAATACTCCATCCTCCCCCTTCTGGTTGTATTTCTGCTTGTAATCCTGGCTGAAAAAAAATATAAATACCTTACTCTGGGACTTATACCTGTTGGAATACTCGGCTTATGGTCCATTTTTAATCTTTTTGAATTTCAGAAAGTACACATCTTCAACAGACCCGTAAGCCACTTCTCCATCGCGGCGCTTATCAACCAAACGATTGGTCTGCTGTCTTGCATTGGGGCAATTATCCCCTTTTCCATTGCCCTTTACAATGCCAGACTACCTTATAGAATTGTTGAGAAACTTAGCTATTTATCCCTATTCGCATTTCTTTTCTTTTGTGGCCTGGTTTACTTTGACATCATTCCTGAGCGGATTTCGTCACTTATCTTAAACATTTTGTTTGTGATCAACGGAATGGGTATCGCATTGGTGATGGGTTCGGAGATCTGGCCCAGGTTTCGGAAGGAGGGAAAGTGGAGAATTCCTGAAAAAGCAGACCTGATCTTCATTTTAACCTTTGCCTCCATGGCCGCTTTTACCGTAAAATACGCCCCATTCATTGCTACCAGACATATATTACTGCTAATACCATTTATCATTTTAATCTGTAGGGATCTGATCGACCGGATTCCGCACCGTATCCAAGTACTTTCGATCGGCCTATCTGTAACTATGGGGGTTCTGTTGACGCTCTCCGACTGGTACTATGCTGATTTTTACCGACAGGTTTCTAAAAAAATCAATGTCCCTCCGGATGGAAGAATATGGGTTTCGGGGCACTGGGGATGGCAATGGTATTCCAAAAACATTGCCGGTGGTCACGTGAGCCAATACGGGACCGACTCGTCCAAGGTTCATCCGGGCGACTATTTTATCCGGCCGGCCGTAGCCGATCAGCAGTCGGTAAACGAAAATCTGGTGTTAAAAGAAATTCAGCGCATTTACATGAAACCAGGTTTCTCTACATTTCTTTCAGGTCACAAAGCGGGAAGCATGTACCTCTCTTTCCCGAAAAAGGGCCCCTGGAATTTGAGTAAAACACCTGTGGACACCATAATCATTAGTCGTGTCGTGGGCATTACAAAGTAATTCTCAAAGTTTTATTACAAAAAAAACCCGGATTGCTCCGGGCTCTGAGGTACTGCTTGTGACCACCAAACATACTCTTCAATATTTGTTACAGAAACTCAAATTTTCACCCCCCATTCTTTATTCAAAGGCCGTCCGAGAAGTGCATTGGCTTCCTTATCATTTTTAAACTCCTCTTTCTTTGGATTCCATTGAAGCGATCTGTTCAACCGGTAGGCAATATTACCGATATTGCAGACTGTGGCAGTCCGATGTCCCACTTCCACATCACAGATAGGCTTGCTGCGTGTACGCATTGCCTGTAGGAAATCCTTATGGTGATTCTCGCTTTTGTAAACGTGCTTCTCTTTTTCTCCGATAATCTTATCTTTCAAACTGGCCGGTGTGGTTTCGATCTTCTTGCGTTGCACCCTGATCTCACCTTCCGTACCGGTGAATAGGATTGCATTGCTCCAATCCCACTTTTCGTGTGTCATGGTAATGCCATTTTCGTAGCGATAAGTAAGAAACTTGTGCTCTTTCCCATCCGGCGCGAAAACTTCCACGGGTCCGCTATTATCCATATCAAGAGACCATTGCACGATATCAAACATGTGGGCTCCCCAGTCGGTTACCATGCCTCCTCCAAATTCACGGTAATTGCGCCAATTGGGAAACACGTCCCTGGTGATCGGAGGCGCAAGCTCCGAGTTGAAAGCGACAGGTTCATTGGGCCCCAGCCACTTGCTCCAGTCCAGTCCATCAGGGATAGGTTCGGCGTTAAGGTTGTAAGCTACGGGCGGTGGACCCACGCTCACTTTAATGCTTTTCACTTCGCCGATGTACCCGTTGCGAATCAATTCGGCCGCGTGCCTGAACTCGGGCCAGGACCGTTGCATACTTCCGGTCTGGAACACCCTGTTGTGCTTTCTTGCGGCATTTACCATCGCCCTACCCTCTTTTACAGTCAGCGAAAGCGGCTTTTCGCAGTAAATATCTTTACCAGCCTCAGCCGCTTTTACAGACATCGCAGCGTGCCAGTGATCCGGTGTGGCGATCACCACTGCATCCACATCTTTACGAGCCAAAAGCTCCCGATAATCATTACAAACCTGAATTTCAGGCATCCCACCCAGCTGCGTATTTTTGGCGTAAGTTGCCTTAATACGATCCAGAGCCATTTGCGACTTGGCCTTATACACTTCGCTGAGGGCTACTATCTTCGTTTCACCTGTATTCAAAAATCCGTCCGCCAGTCCTTTACCCTGCTTCCCGGTACCAATGAATCCAAGAGTGATCATGTCACTGGGAGCCAGATACCTGGATCCGTCCGGTTTTTGGCCACCAAGTACAAAGCGGGGGACAATCATAAAGCCTGCCAGAGAAGCCGCAGCTTTGCCAACAAAATCTCTACGATTAATTTCGTTTTCCTTTTTCATTCTTTGCGTTAATTAAAGGTGTAGGTCTGTGGGTTTATTTTGATAGAATTTTGACTTTACTTTGTTTGATCTGTTCCAGCAAAGCGGTTAGTTCTTTCACCTTTTCGGGATGTTGCGCGTACACGTCGCTGGTTTCTGCTACGTCCACAGATAGATTATAAAGCTGACCTTCCGGCTTTCCTACCGTAGGCTTTATTTGTCTTGGCTCCGTAAAACCGCCCGAGCCCAATCCTAGTATCAATTTCCAGTCTCCCTTTCGGATCGCGTAGTAACCCACGGAGGAACTGTGGATGACCGCCGGTTGTTGCGCAACCTGCCTGGTCTTGCCCAAAAGTACCGGCAGAATGCTGTAACTATCCTCGGTTACAAAGGCAGCATCTTTGTTAGAAACGATATCAGCACAAGTTGCCATCAGATTGGCCAGCGTAGTGGTGGCATTGCTTACGCTACCTGCCTTCACCTTTCCAGGCCACCTCACAATAAACGGGATTCGGTGTCCGCCTTCAAAGGCATCACCCTTCATGCCCCTGAACGGGCCCGCTGCCTTGTGGTTAAACTGTTCAATGAAATTCTGCCGCCAGTATGGCCCGTTGTCACTTGCAAAAATGACGATGGTATTATCTGCAAACCCTGACTCCTTCAGGGTTTTTAAAACTTCTCCAATGCTGGCGTCCACCTGCTGAACGAAATCACCGTATTCCCCTGCTTTGGATTTTCCTTTGTAATTATTGGTAGGAAGCCAGGGTGTATGTGGAGCGGGTAAGGGCAGATACAGGAAAAATGGTTTGGTTTTTGACTGCCTCGTGATAAATTCCTTTGCCTTTTGGATAAAGTTGGGTAGCACACCGTGAAAATCAAAAGAAGGTGCCATTTTACCTTCCCGCCAGAACGGCCCGGTATAACCTGAGGTTAACTTATTTCCATCCGTATACGCCGAAGGTAGTTCCGCTAGTTTTTGATTTTCCAGATAGCAATAGGGAGGCATGTCAAGCGAAGCTGGCAAGATGTAAGAATAATCGAACCCAACCGTGTTGGGCCCCTGAGCAGCTTCCCTGGTGAAGTCAATATGCTCCGGGTTCATTTCTGTTTTTATTCCATAATTTTCCGTGGAAGCCATAGCTTCGTGCTCCTTTTTCAGTGCCCAGTCGAGCCCAAGGTGCCATTTTCCTACAACACCGGTCTGGTAGCCGTTCTTTCTGAGCATTGATGCCACAGTAGCACGATCATTTTCGATCAATGTGCGGCTGTATCCGCGTAGAACGCCCACGGGCAGGCGGCTCCTCCAGGGATAACGGCCTGTCATGAGCGCATAACGGGTAGGCGTACACACCGAAGACGGAGAATGTGCATCAGTAAAGCGCATGCCCTCCGAAGCCAGCTTATCCAGGTTGGGTGTAATAATTTTGCCCTCCGGATTATTAGCCGAAACATCCCCATAGCCCAGGTCATCGGCGAGGATGTACACGATATTGGGGTGCTGCCTGGGGGCAGACTGAAAAGACACAGTGGCAATGGCTAGGAGCAATATAACTGCGTAGGCTAAAAATTTTGTCTTTTTATGCATAAATAACGATCGTATTATTTTTGGATGGTTTTTTCATTATTGTAAGAGCTTAGATGTTTTCTAGTCCTTATTTCTTTATTCACAAAGCGGTTGAAACTTCTGATATCACCTCTCAACCTGCGAAAGTTTCAGCATTACCACGCCGTGATGTGGTATGGTCGTTTTGAACAACCCTTGATACTGACCAATAACTTTCTGTCTCCACACATCCCGGAATGTGTACCTATGGGGCAGGCCGGTTCTTTTCAAGTCCAGAGTAAAGGCTTTCGAAGGCTCATCTCCCCACCGGAAGTAAGATTGAGGCGTCTTTCCGAAATCAGCCACATTGAAAAGTCCGATCGCATACGAGCCGTCTTCCAGAGATTTCAACCAAACCTGCACACCATCTTCCTCACTGATCAGCCGGGCTGGCTTTCCCAGCGGATCCTGATTAATGGCTATCACTTCGTCATTGGTCAAAAGATTCAGGGTAAAATCATCCAGCTTTTCAATCGGGCAACCGATCAGCATAGGGGCCGAAAGAAGACTGAATAAGCTGACATGACTATATTGTTCATCAGGTGTGAGACGGCTGGCGTGCAATTCCGAACCCGTGGTAACGTCGCCTAAGATCATCATATCCGGGTCATTCCAGTGTCCCGGCCCGCCGTAGGGGCTCCATTTATCCAAAGTAAACGCAGAGGTATACAAGCTATTCCAGCTATCTCGGATATCTGGCCCGGTTCTGTAAGAATTGGTAAGCCTGGCCCAGTCATGAACCTGCGCAAAAGGTGCCGAATTGGAAATGCTGTACAAAATATCCCTGCCTGATTGTTTCAGGGCAACGGACATCCGCTCCGCAGATGGCACTTCCAGCCGCCAGTCATATTTCAGGTAATCAATCCCCCAGGCTGCCATTTGCTTTGCATCCTGCTCCTCGAAGCGGTACTTTCCAATATAACGATAGGCACGTTTGTTGTCCCTTACCGAATCCGGGAAAAACCCATTCGCCTGATTGGACGACGCTCCCGGGTAACCCGCATAGCTGGAAATCCAGGGCGTAGAATATACCCCTACTTTCAAGCCCAGACTGTGAATGTAATTGATCATCTCCTGAAACCTGGGAAACTTTTCATTGGGCTGAATGGCATTAAACCGGCCACCTCGTTGCCCTTGCCAGGCGTCATCAATGTTGATATAAGTCCACCCGTGTTGGCTTAACCCCTTGCTGACCATCGCATTGGCCGAAGCAATTACTTTTTCTTCATCGATATTCCTCGCCCAGGAATTCCATCCATTCCAACCGATGGGCGGTGTGAGTGCAATGGTATCCCCTATTTTGATCTTCAACTGCTGACTGGCTTCACCAACATGATTTCGGGCCTTTAATATTGCAATGTACGTTCCGCTCTGAGAAACCCTCCCCGTAATTATACCGGTATTCGCATCCATGGTGAGCCCGGCTGGCAGGTTATCGGCCGAAAAAATCAGGGGCCTCTCGCCTGTTGCCGCCGTGGTGAACAGAAAAGGATTGTTTGGAGTGGCACCGAAAACTTTCGCTGCGTTTATTTTTGGGGCATTTGAGGGTTTTGGTGTGAGTATGTACCGCTCACCTGTGTTGGGGATATTTAAGGGACGATGACTATCTACCATCACCAATTGCGCATCGCCCCAGTTTGAATACAGCTTGGTGCGCCCCTCTTCCTTCACTTTGACCAAAAGCCCCAGACGTTTGATTCCTGTCAAATCAACCCGTACTTTTTTAGGGGCATCACCTCGCCTCATTTCACCACTTTCGAATAAAATTTTGCGATCTCCGATCACATAAAAAATATGCGGCAAATCCTTATTTCCCTGGTCATCCACACCGACTGCGGCCGAAAACGCTTTAGCATAACCATTTATATAGAAAGCCAGGATACTGACACCATTAACCCCTACCCCTCTCCGGAAGTATCTGCCTGCGATTCGCATGGAGTCGCCGGCGGCATTGGTTTTGGGTACAACAGCTGGAATTCCCTCGGAAAAAGACTTGATTCCCAGCTCATCCAACCACAATGGGGAGGTTTGCTGCGCCTGAATATTGGAACAAATACATAGTAGAAACCACGGCAAAAAACGGTTTTTGAACATTACAAGTTTAGTTGGTTTTCTGACAGCCCTTTAAACCTTCAGATTTAACTGGGGTTTTTCAGTCATCATTGTCACATTACGTTTTTGAGAATGAGAAGGACTATTCAATGGTAGATTCGCCCTTAATGTAATGACTGCATAAATGCAATCCTGCACCTATACGAACCGAAAAGTTTTTATGATGGCTACCAATTCCGCCTTAATCAGGAACCTCATCCTATTTAAGGAGCCCCTGCACTATATAAAACAAGTTACTGATGAATGCGATAAATTAAATTTTCGTCTGACTTACTTGCACCTTAATCTGACACTAAACTAGCCCTATTCCCAAATGACAAGTATTTCATGTATAAAATCGTCTTGGCATACCCAATGAACATCCACGTTTTTACCCAAAATAAGCTGAAACCGCTGGCGCTCCTGCTACTATTATGCTCCACGGCATTCGCCCAAAAGAATAAATCTTACCCCGCATCATCTTTTCCCGACCGTGTAATATTAGGCTTCAAGGGTGACCCGGCGTACACGCAGGCGGTGAACTGGCGTACGGACTCCACCATTACGAACGCCATAGCGGCGATTCATGAAGGCGATGCGTCGCCTGATTTTCAATCCAATGCAACAATCGTAAAAGCTTTCAGCCAAAAAGTTACGCTTGATGGGCATCAGGTGATTTTTCATGAAGTCAATTTTACCGACCTGAAACCTGCAACAAAATATGTTTACAGAGTTGGCGATGGTGCTTTCTGGAGCGAGTGGTTTCAATTCACCACCGCATCTGACCAAAACGAACCCGTATCCATACTCTATTTTGGTGATGCACAGAATGACATTCGTTCGATGTGGTCACGCGCTATACGGGGTGCGTATTCCAAAATGCCCAAAGCAGACCTGATCATTCACGCGGGCGATCTGGTGAATCACTCCTACACCGATTCCGAATGGGGTGAATGGTTTGAGGCAGGTGGCTGGGTCAACGGGATGGTTGCCAACCTTCCTTCAACAGGCAACCACGAGTATGTCAATGACGGAACGGAGATCAGAAAATTATCTTCACACTGGCGTCCACAGTTTGCCTTGCCCGAAAACGGTCCGGAAGGCTTAAAAGAGACGGCATACTACCTCGACTACCAGGGAATCCGGTTTATCTCATTTGATACGGAGGCCGGTTTGCAGGATTCAGCAGTGATGAACAAACAATTGGTGTGGCTTGAAAAAGTACTTAAAGACAATACCAACCGCTGGACTGTGGTGACCCATCATCACCCTGTGCTTTCTTCCAACAACTCAAGAAAGTCCGACGACTGGCGTAAAAAACTGGACGGATTATATAGAAAATACAAGGTCGACATCGCCTTACAGGGACATGAACACACTTACGCGCGTGGCGTAAATATACCGCTTGGGCAAAACCGAAAAAGACCCGACGGGCCGGTCTACGTAATTTCTGTGAGCGGACCAAAAATGTCCGGACTCATTCCGCAGGACTGGATGGACCGCGCGGCGGTAAATACACAACTCTACCAAACGATCACCATATCAGAAGATAAGCTCTCGTACCAGGCCTATACAGTTAGCGGAGCGCTTTATGACGCATTCGATTTGAACAAAAACAAAAAAGGAATAAACCAGTTGGTGGATCTTTCTTCGAGAATAAAGGCCCCGGAACGGGCAGAAATACCCGAGCGAATGAAAAAGGGTCTTAAAGAAGAGCAGCTTAAAGAATACAACGAACGTTTTAAAGCTTATAAAAAAAGGAAAGGAATAGAGTAAACGAGTGTATTGATGTAGACCCGTTTACAAAGAGCACAGCCCGACATAACTGCCAGGCTGTGCTCCATCGTGTGACCCTAAGAAACCTTAGTTTACGTTTACCTCCTGAGCCGGCTTGTTCGTATCCGGGTTTTTAGGCATTGTTACAATCATCACGCCATCCGTATATTCTGCACGGATGCTGTCGGTCAGCACTTTGCCATTTAATTGGAAAGAGCGCTCGAAGGATGTGGGCTGGTATTCCTGGTAAGCAAACTTGCTGCCATCTGCCTGATCTGCTTCGGGTGCGTTATAGGCAATGGTTAATACGTCGTTTCTCACCGAAATCTTAAAATTGCTTTTGACCAGCCCGGCTGCATAAAGTGAAATTCGGAAAAACGAATCGGTTTCTTCTATGTTGGCCGCCTTGCGGTTACCGAACGGCCCGCCGAATGCCCCGCCCCATGGCCCCCTGCCACTAAAAGGGCCTTTACCAGAGAACATTTTGCTAAATGGCCCGCAGCCGCGACCTCTGTATCCATATCCTTGCTGACTTTGATTGTCTGTTGTTGCTTGTTGGTTGTTCATGACTTTTTTGATTATTTGATTTAAAAAATTGAACTGGTATTTATCCCTGAACGGATCAGGGCATATTAGTTAATTGATTGGAACAATGGTCTCTGAGCGCTTGTTGTTTCCATCCACAGAGATCGGGCCGGCCCATTGGTTGTGTCCCTGATGATAACCGTATCCACTATTTGAAAATCGTGCATATTGTCCCGGACCCAGGCCGTGAGCAGGTCTGCCGACCATTCTTTTCACGAGCATCACTACACCCCCAACGAGCATAATACCGATTAACAATTTGAACAAAGTGACCAGGATCAACGAGGCCAGACCCACGATTACGGTTGCTCCAACCAGACGGGGAAATATAAAACGAAAGTTATTTTTCATGTTTTCTGTTTTTAATGTTTACTTTTTTTAGATGACGTTTGATTTAACTATTTACTTTAACCGGTTCCGGAATTGTTTTTTCTAATAATCCGGTTTCAATGGTAGACGTACAGCCCTTTGGTTTTACTTTAAAGTTTTTAAAGTATTTTTTCTCAAAGGATAAAATGTGATAATAAACGAGCTCCAAACAATTATAGTTAACTGAAATTCAATTAGATATAATCCTTTTTAAAATTATTAAGCGTGTAAAAAGAAGAACCCAGTCATTTAATCTTATCACCAGGGTGCGCAGATATTCTGATCAGCTAAAATCAATATGCCGCCCTGACGAACATGAAAAAAGCTGCTGATATATAAATGGAAAGATCCGACAGAGGTGTCGTTATACAAGATATAGGTTATCCCTATTCCATGGAAAGAAAACCGATTGCCGGGAAAGGAAGTACTTATGTTTTGGAGCCGCTGAACAGAAAGGTCCGTTAATATTTGAGGAAGAAGGCCATAGTGATTGAACTGTTGGGCCAAAAACGATTAGAAACTTTTAACACCCCGCAACCAGGGCGTTAAAAGTCAGGAATAATAAACTAATGTTAACAAAATTTATACAATGCCCTGAGCCAGCATCGCATCAGCCACACGTACGAACCCGCCAATGTTAGCACCTTGTACATAACTCAAACGACCATCAGGCTTGTAACCGTATTTCGTACAGGTCGCATGGATGTTGAACATAATTTCCTGCAGTTTATGATCCACTTCCTCGCGGCTCCATGAAAGTCGCAGTGAGTTCTGCGACATTTCGAGTCCTGACACCGCCACCCCACCGGCGTTAGCGGCTTTCCCGGGTGAATAAAGAATATCGTTATTCTCAAACACGGCAATTGCCTCCGGGGTGCAGGGCATATTTGCGCCTTCTGCCACACACATGCAACCATTTTTTATGAGCAATTTGGCATCTTCCTCATTGAGTTCATTTTGAGTAGCATTGGGTAAAGCGATGTCGCAGGGCACCTCCCAGGGTCTTTTACCTTCTACGTAGGTACAACCAAATTTGTCCGCATAAGATTTGATCCGACCCCGGGATTCATTTTTCAAATGCATGATGTAAGCGAACTTCTCTGCATCAATGCCTTTTTCATCATAAATATACCCGCCCGAATCCGAAAGCGTCACCACTTTTGCACCCAATTCCAAACACTTTTCGAGTGTATACTGCGCCACGTTGCCCGAGCCGGAAATAACAATGGTCTTCCCCTTAATGCTACTCTTACGCAACTTCAACATTTGTTCCACAAAATAAACAACCCCATAGCCGGTGGCTTCGGGGCGGATCAGACTTCCGCCGTAACTCGCTCCTTTACCCGTTAACACCCCGGTGAATTCATTTTTAAGTCGTTTGTATTGCCCAAACAGATAACCTATTTCCCTCGCTCCCACACCGATGTCACCAGCCGGAATATCGTTGTCAGAACTGATGTGCCGGAACAGCTCAGTCATGAAACTCTGACAAAACATCATGACTTCCCGGTCAGACTTTCCTTTCGGGTCAAAATCGGCGCCTCCCTTTCCCCCTCCCATAGGCAGCTGCGTCAGACTATTTTTGAATATTTGTTCAAATGCGAGAAATTTCAGTGTGCTCATGTTAACCGAAGGATGAAACCGCAAGCCTCCTTTGTATGGACCGATAGCACTATTCATCTGAACACGATAGCCCCGATTAACTTCAATTTCACCCTGATCGGTCATCCAGGGAACACGGAAAATAATGACCCGCTCAGGTTCAACAATCCGCTCTAGTATTTTGGCCTTCTTGTAAACAGGCCTGGTTTCGGCAAAGGGAATAATTGTTTCGGCCACTTCATGAACCGCCTGATGAAATTCGTTTTCGCCCGGGTTGCGACTGATTACCCTGGACATGAATGCTTGTATGGAATCCACTTTCAAATTGGTTTAGAAGGAATGTATTTTTAATTATAGAGCAAGGTCTACGGTGACGAAGATAACGTAGACGGTCAATAATACGCGTGGATTTGGCACACAATGTAATACGAGAGTTCAGAGCAGATTCATTTGCTTGGTTGAAAAAGAAACCCATTTATACCACTACCATTTCAATCTTGCCAAATTGAGTTAGAATATAAACCGGTATTCTATAAAATCGAGACAATGATTAGATTTCTGGTTTAATAACTTTGCAAAAGTTGGCAAAATTTTTTTTGTAATTATCATGTTGACTATGACGAAAAGCGCGTGACCCGGTACAGCACAGCCTTTCAAAAATCCTGATCAATCGTCCGTGAATAATTTTTAACATCGACCCAATTTCCTGCCTGATCGGGTAAACCGGTAGGGCTTATGCCTTATTGGTATGCTCACATTAACCAGTTCATTATGAAAATCAAAAATCTTTGCAGAGCAGGCCTGCTCTGCGCATTGCTTTTCAATCTGTTTGCAGAAATGACCTTTGCTACACCCTCAAAACGTCAGTTCTATGAGCTTAGAATATATACGGTGAGGGATGCAGACCAGGAAACAAGGGTCGAGCATTATTTGCGTGATGCCTATTTGCCAGCCTTGCACCGGCTCGGATTAAAAAATATCGGCGTATTCAAACCAATAGCGGCTGACACCGCCGCTTATGGCAAAAAGGTCTACGTTCTCATACCAATGTCCACTCAGGAACAGTTGCTGTCCCTACCCAAACAGCTGGCCAAAGATGCCGCTTACCTGTCTGCCGGGAAGGATTATATTGATGCCGCTTTCAATAACCCACCCTATTCGCGTTTTGAATCCATTATCATGCAAGCCTTTGAAGGCGCACCGGTGTTGACCCCCACCAAACTAACCAACCCAAGGAGCGAAAGAATCTATGAATTAAGAAGTTACGAGGCTTATACAGAAAAATTTCATCACAATAAAATTAGGATGTTTAACGAGGGAGGCATACTTGATCTGTTTACCAAACTGGGCTTTAATGGCGTTTTTTATGGGCAGGTTGTAGCCGGTAGCCAGATGCCAAACCTTATGTACATGACAACCTTCTCCGACAAGGCCTCCCGCGACGCACATTGGAAAACCTTCTTCGCCTCACCCGAATGGATTAAGCTTAAGGCCGATAGCCAATACGCTAACAACGTTTCGAAAAATACGATTTTCTTTTTAACGCCTACCGAATATTCGGATTTGTGAAATACTAAGAATAAAGGATAAAAACCAATGAAATAGCTCTGGAAAACCATGTAAACCGTTGAAATTTCACTGGCTGATCGGTATATTTGTTTAACTGACAATTCTGACATCCTTTACAACAATAAGCATGGAAGCAATCGACCTCATCCGCAGTGAGATAAAATCATATTTTCCTGAATCCTCCGAGCTGCAATTGTCAGGCTATTTTGCCAAGCATCTTAGGTTTAACTTTTACTTTTCTCTAAAAGCCAGCCGCCCCTATTTGCTTTACCTGAATGTGGACGGTGATAGTAATCGCTTTGTTCTAAAATGCCTTGAGTTTCACAGTACGGATATACTCCAAAACTTAATTGAATCATACCCGGAGTTCGGTTCAAAAGTTTTCAACATTGGCCAGCCTAAATCAACCGTTTCATTTATATATCTCAGTGAGAACAGGATTTCAGTTCAAAATGTGAAGGGCTCTGTTGCAGAATATGTACAGGTTCAGCAGATTACAATTCAGGATCTTGTAGCGCGAATTGCTCCGGAAGTTGCGTAAGAATTTCATTATTAGCGACTTTTCTTCAATATAATTATATAAAATGCTGATTGTCCATATTTTATGAAAAATAGCGACTAAATACACTCCAGCAAGAAAAAAACGATCAGTCCATTTTACTGCTGTTTCTTCTACAATAGTTACCCTTCCCACCTGGTTTCACAACATTCCCCTAATGGGGAATATTATCTCGAAATAAAGCCGTATCCCCTTGTCATTAAAGGGGAACAATAATTGTAGTACTAGTTTTACTTCGTCACCATCATCATTTTTATTTCATGATTTGGTTGCTCCTTCACATTGCCAATAGCCTACTGCGCTAAACGTGAAACCTGCACCGCAACGGATTGTGATTATTTAACATTTCCATTTGAATCAAATTCTGGTCTTGAGATCGCTGAACGTTAAGCCACTCAAAATCAATCAAATAATTCTAACATTTTCACCCTGTGCATGAATTTATTCATACACACATTCAAGCTCATTATGAAAAACATACTACTTTTACTTGCCATCCTTTTTGCCGTGCCCGTAATGGTCTCGGGACAAAACATCCCAGATCTGGGGGCCAATGCGTCAATATTTACATTGTTTACCGGTACCGGGGCTTTGACTAACAGCGGTACCTCTGTGGTAAACGGCACAATAGGTACCAACAACGCCGGGGCTTATGCTGGTTTTACGCCAGGGTCTGTTTTCACGGGCACTGCTCACATCAACAATTCCGTATCCATTGCAGCGCAAAATGAATTAGTAGCCAATTACATACCTTTCCCCGGTTTAGGTACGTGCGAAAATACGCTAACAAGTCCTTTGAACGGTCCCACGACTTTGGATGCTGGCATATACTGCATAGGTGAGGCCACAACAATCACAGGCGACCTGATACTGGATGCTGAGCTTGACCCATCCGCCGAATTCATCATTAAAATTGGCGGTGCATTAACACTAGCCCCCTCAGCACGTATCGTTTTACTAAACGGAACACAGCTGGCCAATGTATATTTTCAGGTGGACGGGGCGGTAAATCTGAATGCCTTATCTGTTTTTCAGGGCACCGTGGTGTCCAGTGGCGCCATCACGCTCTTCGCTACTTCATCCCTATATGGAAGAGCGCTAACCCCGACAGGAGCAATTACAGTGAATAGCAGCATTGTTGGTAATTTGCCAGCACCACTTCCAGTCACATTGACCAGCTTTGAACTAAAAAGAGGTGAGAACCAGGATGTTTCTCTTTTCTGGACCACTACTCAGGAAACCAACAGCGATCGCTTTGAAATTGAAAACAGCGCTAACGGGAAACAGTGGACACTTTTGGGAAGTGTAAAATCACATGGTGAGACGAGCGAGCTATCTTCCTATACTTACGCTGCCAAAGCACTGCAGGGCATGAATTTCTACCGGTTGAAAATGATTGACCTGGACGACTCATTTGCGTATAGCCGTATCCGTAGCATCGAAGTAAACCAGGCAAACGGAATGGCCATGTTTCCCAATCCAGCCATATCAGAAGTGAATATAAGCACTGATAATCATGAACTTATAGAAAGAATTCAATTCAACGACTTGAATGGACGTGTAATATATGACCAAAAACGAAATGGAATAAATGACATATCTAAGAAAATCGATACCCGTTCATTTGCTGCCGGCCTGTACGTAGTACAAATTACAGACGCCAGTGGGCAAGTTAAAAAATTAAAAATGCTGAAACAGTAGAGAACATTAAAGATGCAGCTAAGCAGATTGGGGCGCAGATCATAAAGATCTGCGCCCCAATCTGCTTCAAAACTCAAGCCCTTTCTTATAATTTATGATATGGTTGTAAAATCTGAAATCTTCGCTTCGTTATCCTTAATTTGCATCCTGTATCTTTAGCTAAATTAAACAGGACATGAAAAACTACGTATTACTTTTAGTCGCTTTGGTTTTTTTAATGATCGCCCCCAAGGCCTCTGCTCAGGATAAATCGACAACGGGACTATTGGACAAAGCAATGGCCTTGTTCGAGAAGGGGGACCACGCTGGTACGGCCCAGGCACTCACCGAGGGTACTGCTGCTATTGAAACAGAGGCCAAAAGTTCGAACGGAGCGCTAAAAGATAAGCTTCTAAGCAAGGTAGGATCGCTGAAATCAATGATACCGCTGGTCTCGGCGGGCAAACTGCAATCGGGGATACTGGGCAAGGCTATCAATGCTGTAAAAATGCTGATCGGGTCTAACCGGATAAGCGGCCTTCTGGGCAAAGGCGAATCAGGATTACTGGGCAATGCAGCAAGTCTGACAAGCAGCCTGGGACTTATCAAAGCCGGTTCGTCGATTCTGGGATCCGACCAGCAAACCAGCCTGAACAAGTTGCTTGGAGAAGCATCAAAAACTTCCGGCGAAGTGGATAAAAAAGGTGTTGCTGGGAAAGTGGCAGCAACGGCAGCATCAAAACAACTTGGAAGTATTGTAAAACTGGTGAGTTCAGCGCTCTGACAACAAACTTATGGGAAGTAACAATCGGGGCAGTTTCAGTCCACTGAGGCGGCCTTACCGCCATGAGGCAAAAAAACAGCCACGCAGGTTCAACCGGATACGATAAGCTGGTTGGCAAAAACAGGAAACCTGAACTTATTTCTTTGTTGCCATAGGAATTTTTAAAATTAAATTTCTGAATTTTATTACGCCCCCGACGACGCATTAGCATCACAGTCCTCATGCATCCTGCGGGCTAAATTAATCTGATCTCCTTAACCAGTTGCACCATGCGCACTCGTAACCGAAGGTACGTAGTCATCATTTGCCTCCTGATCACCGCCAGTTCCTTCGTCCGTGATACGGTTGTTCGGCAGGGACAATGGAAAACGAGGGATGCGTTCCCCCATCTTACATTTGAAAACCCGGTGGACTTCACCCACGCCAATGACGGGTCGGGACGACTATTCGTGCTGGAGCAGAAAGGCGTGATCCGGGTGTTCAAAAATGATCCGGGCTCAAAATCGGCCGCAACTTTTTTAGATATCAAAACCAGGGTGAGCTATGGCGGAGAAGCCGGGCTGCTAGGTCTTGCCTTCCATCCGGATTTTAAGAACAACGGTTTCTTTTTCCTGAATTATATGCGAAAAACCCCGCAGCGATTAGAAACCGTGATAGCCCGTTACAAAGCAAACGCGCCAGGCGCTGATGTAGCCGATCCCGCTTCCGAAACGATATTATTCAGCTTTGAGCAACCCTACGATAATCACAATGGAGGTGCTCTGAAATTTGGCAAAGATGGCCTCCTGTATATTTCTACGGGTGACGGCGGGAGCTGGGGCGATCCAAATAACAATGGTCAGAACAAACGCTCCATGTTAGGAAAAATACTCCGGGTGGATGTCAACAACACTGGAAAAGGTTACTATGGAATTCCAGCGGATAATCCCTTCGCAGGAAACAAGGAGGGCTTTACCGAGGAAATTTATGCATACGGTCTAAGAAACCCATGGCGAATCAGTTTTGACCATGAAACCAATACGCTATGGGCAGGAGATGTAGGACAAAATAAACGTGAGGAAATAGATGTGATCGTAAAAGGAGGCAATTACGGCTGGCGGAGAAAGGAAAGTATCGATTGCTATAAGCCGGGAAGAGATTGTAATGAATCTGAATTTATAGATCCTATTCTCGATATGCCCCAGGCGAATGGTGAGCATTCCATCACGGGCGGATTGGTGTACCGCGGCAAAAAAATGCCGACGCTGGCTGGCAAGTACATTTTTGGAGATTATGTGAGCGGCAGAATTTTCGCCCTGGAAACAAAAGATGGAAAAGTAGTCCGGAATGAGATCCTTACCGACCGGGTTGGCTCCATATCGGCATTCGGTGTTGATGCCAGCAATGAGCTCTATATCTGTGATCATGGTTCAGGCAAAATACTATCGTTAACGAAATAGCCAGTGCTTCCGTGTTGATTTCTCTATTTATGCATTCAGGATGGAATCAAGGTGAAAGTCAGCGGCTATCTGACAGCTGAAGAATTTTCCTGATTTTATTATAATAATTCGAAATAAAATTACTTTTGTTCTTGATCTGCCCTTAGTACTGTCAAATTTCATCCCATTGCTGATATGCACCTGTTTCGTTTACTTGTCCCGCTGGTTTTTGTTGGACTGATCTCCCCCCAGGTTCCTGATACGAAAATCAGTGCCGCACTGGCCCCATTACAAACCGATACTGTAAAATTTGACCGGGAATATGCACTGGAAGCAACTATGCTGGGATTCTTTTTTAAAGACGGCACCCGAAATCCAACCTTAAAAGCCAACAAGGGCGACCGTGTTCGTATCACAATAACCAATGGGGAGCTTATGACACACGACATCGGTTTGGAAAAACTGGGCATCAAAAGTAAGACAATCATTGAAAAAGGGGCAAGCACTAGTATCACCTTCAAAGCCAATCAAAGCGACACCTATTACTGCACCGTTCCCGGGCATCGTGCCGCTGGCATGGTGGGTAATTTTGAAGTGGTGGAAGGAAATCTTACCGAATCAGTCATTGCCGGTCAGCTCCCGATGAAAGACGGACAGCCGCTCAATCTCAACTTTGAATCCGGAACATTAAAGGACTGGACAGCATCAGGAGATGCATTTACAAATCCACTCGTCTCTGCAGATCCGTCCCCGGTTCATGAAAAAGACATGAGCATCGGTTTTGAGGGGAGGTATTTTCTGAGCAGTGGTGGGAATGTCAATTACAAACTTACCGGTACACTTAGCTCAGTGCCCTTTAAGGTAACACAGCCATTTGCCGCATTCCGGGTTTCGGGAGGTGCCCTGTTGGATACACGGGTCGAAATTGTACAGGCATCCACGAATAAAGTCATTTATCAGATCACCGGACAGGGACGAGCCACGCTACAGCCAGCCGTAGTAGAGCTTGGAACTTACCTGAACCAGGAAATCTTTATTCGCATCGTGGATAATGAAACCGGAGTTTCTCAGATACCGTACATAGCAAACGATAAGTGGGCCCACATTAATTTTGACAACTTTCTCTTCTACCCTACCCGACCGAACTTCCCGAACGAACTGAAACAAAAGGACATCATCATACTCCCCCCGCTGGATCCTGTTCTCAATGCAGGACTTTCGGGTATCGAAGCAGCGAAAGCGATGACGCCGCCGAAAGGATTCAAGGTTACCCTCGCCGCCGCTGAGCCTGATATCATTCGCCCGATCAGCTTTACGATCGATTCTAAGGGCCGGCTGTGGGTAGTAGAAGGACATACCTACCCCGTGCCCGCTCCGGAAGGACAGGGCAGAGACCGTATCCTGATTTTGGAAGATACAGATGGCAATGGCACGCTTGATAAGAGAAAAGTATTCGCCGAAGGACTCAATCTGGTAAGTGGCATCGAAATCGGAATGGGAGGTGTTTGGCTGGGCGCTGCACCCTATCTCCTTTTTATACCGGTTGATCCCAAGACCGACAAGCCCGCCGGCTCGCCGCAAAAGCTGCTGGATGGATGGGGTGTGCAGGACACACATGAAGTTCTCAACAATCTGCGCTGGGGACCCGATGGCTGGATTTACGGTACGCATGGGGTGTTTACGCACTCCAACGTAGGCAAGCCGGGCGCAACTGACGCAGAAAGAAAAAAAATAAATGGAGGTATATGGCGGTTTCATCCCACCACACATGAGTTCGAGGTGTACGCCGAAGGTTCCAGCAATCCCTGGGGAATCGATTTCAACGATTATGGCCACCCGTTCATCACGGTCTGTGTAATTCCTCACATGTATCATGTGATCCAAAATGCCCGCTATCAGCGCCAGGCCGGTAAACACTTCAACCCGTTTACCTACGACGATATCAAAACCATCGCCGATCACCGGCACTGGCTAGGTGAGCGGGGACCGCATGCAGGCAATTTCAGGTCAGCGGCAGCCGGTGGCGGACATGCACACGCAGGTGCAATGATTTATCTGGGCGGGGATAGCTGGCCTAAGGAGTACAGAAATGAGATTTTCATGAACAACATCAACGGCGCACGACTCAATGTAGACCATTTTGAAAGAAACGGTTCCGGCTATGTGGCTTCCCATAAAAGTGACTTTCTGGCCATGAACGACTCGTGGTCTCAATGGTTGAATATGAAATACGATGCCAGCGGTTCCGTATTTGCGATAGATTGGTATGACAAAAATCAATGCCACAGCGCCAACCCCGATGTACACGATAAAACGTTGGGAAGAATTTTCAAAATTACCCACGAGAATGACAAATGGGTGAAAGTAGATTTATCCAAAGCAACAGATCAGGAACTGGTTGATTTTCAGCTGCATTCCAATGAATGGTATGTACGCCAAGCCAGAACCCTGTTGCAGGAACGCGGTCCTAACAAAAAAGTCCATAAAGCCTTAAAGGTGATTCTCGCAAAAAATCCGGATGAAACCCGAAAACTTCGCGCACTGTGGGCATTGCACGTCACCAAAGGGCTTTCAGAAAAGGACTTAAATGACCTGCTGATCAATAACAGCGAATATGTAAGAAGTTGGGCCATTCAACTTTTGACAGAGAACAAGACTGCTTCTCCGGAAACCATGAAACAATTTGTTGATCTGGCCAAAAATGATAATTCACCACTGGTGAGATTGTATCTGGCAGCAGCCATGAACCGACTGGACGCGTCGCAACGGTGGGACGTGGTAGATGCGCTGGCACAGAAATCCGAAGATCAGGGAGATCACAATATCCCGCTGATGGTCTGGTACGCCGCGGAGCCGCTGGCCGCTCTGGATATGAAACGCGCCTTAGAAATCGCGGAAAGGGCCAAACTACCCAAGATTTTACCCTACATGATCCAGCGAATTGCGGCAATTGACACAGAGGAATCTAAAAAGGTGCTGAAAGACCTTAACAACAAGCTGGGAAAATTGCATCACTCACCCGAAACCCATGAAAATCTGAGGTTGATAGAAAAAGCGCTGGGCAAAGTCGATCCCTGATTGCCGTGAATTTAGCATCGTGACGGAGCGCGATGTTTCATTGCTGACCCCAGGCACCCAGTTCCTTCACCGGATATTCAATTGTTTCTGGACTTCCTCCTTCTTTCTTCGGGAAATCTCCACTTTGGAGCCGTCGGAGAGCAGTACAAACTCATTGTTATGCGTAAGCCTGGTAACGTGTTTGGGATTGACCAGATGAGATTTATGCGTTCTGATGAAGTGGAACTCTTCCAGCATTTCCTCAAAGTGCTTCAGGGTCTTGCTAGCCACGAACGGCCTCTTTCCTATTAAATGGATCAGTGTATAATTGCGATCCGCTTCAAGGCGAAGTATTTCGTCGAGTGTGAAAAAATAAACGCCCTCACTGGATGGTACCGCCAGCCGAAAATCCTTCACTTCCTTTTTCTCAATATTTTGTACGAGGTTGTCATACAGTTGTTGCTTTTCACGGACCGTCTTCTGCTTGTTCAAATGGCGCTCTACGGCCACCTTAAGCTCATCTGGATCCAGCGGTTTCAACAGGTAATCCAGTGCGCTGAACCGCAGGGCCTGTATGGCATACTGGTTGTAAGCAGTTGTAAAGATGATATCAAAGGAGGGAGCTTTGAGGGTCATCAGAAAATCGAAGCCGTTCTGATGCGGCATTTCCACATCAAGAAAAACAATACCTGGTTGATAATTATCAAGCACCCCGATGGCCTCTCCCACAGAAGCCGCCTGCCTGATCTCGGATATTTCGGGAATGAAGTTTGTTAGAAAATGATTGAGAACATTTCTTGCTTTCAATTCATCATCAATTATTAAAGCTTTTATCATTAATAGTTGAGTTAAAAACAGAGGTATTTTACAAACGCTTTGTTTTTGTTTACCAGCCTGGTTGCACAAGCTACCCGGCCAGTACCAAATTGTTAAGTATCATAAATCTAAACGGTTGAATCAACGTCCCTTGTGCAGAACCAGGTTTAAATTGCTCATCAATAGTAATTTAGACACAAAGGAGCAAAAAAAACTGAACAGTATAATTACGCAGCGGAAGCCGTTTAGAATTTAAACACGAGCTGGTGGCAGGGCAATAACTGAACTGAAGCCTGATGTCTCACTCGAACCGGGCTCCGAAATCTGGCCACCAATTTTGATACAATTTGCAACGAATGCCTTACTTATTTTGCAAATCCTGTATTTTTTTAGCACTATTATGAGTAAACGGCAAATAATCCGGATCGGCCTCCGGGGCTAATCATTCGCTACTATCGGACAGATCATAAAATTTATATTTTTCGGCAACTATTTTTACGGTATCTGTGCAGTGGCGCTTTCGGTAGAGGCGCTTCTGCAGCAAGACTTTCCGCTAAACGAGCCGTTGTATTTTATTGCGACCTTTGTTGCCAGTGTGATTTATTACACGATTGCCTACATATCGGATGGCACATCGGCCACCCACAATCTGAGAACCTTGTGGTATCAACAACATCGTGTTTTGGTTCAGCGAAGTCAGTGGTTGCTGTCCTTTGTGTTGCTTTTTACGGGAGTACTTCTATTCAAAAAACACTACAGCTCCATTCTACATATCTCCGCCAGCCAATGGTTGTTGATCCTCGTTTTCCCGTTGGCGGCAGTTCTTTATTATGGATTAAATGCCTGGCCCGGAAAATATAATCTGCGAAGTATAGGCTGGCTCAAACCATTTGTGATCGGCTTCATTTGGGCGGGTCTGGTAACGGTTTATCCTGTTCTTTTTCATGACATTGTTGAGCCATCCGGTTATTCGGTAAATCCGGTAGGGGCTTTTCTGTTTATCAAAAACTTCATGTTCATATCCGTTCTTTGTATCATGTTCGATATCAAGGATTATGCCATGGATTCCAACGCGCAGCTGAAGACATTCGTTGTCAAGGTGGGATTACGAAGAACTATTTTTCAGATCATCATCCCTTTGTCGCTCATTGGCGTCATGTCGTTCCTGATCTTTGGTGCCATCAGGGGATTTTCACTCATGAAACTTGCCTTGAATGTGATACCATTTCTCCTGCTGATACTCGTAGCCTATTCGCTGCACAACAGAAGGTCGGTGCTTTACTACCTTATTATTATCGACGGATTAATGCTTGTTAAAGCCATCTGCGGTACCATGGCTATGATCTATTTTTGAGATTTAATCTATTTCAAAACTTCCCAAAAGCGTTCCCGGCTTACAACGACAATCCAAAACCCAGTCTCAGGGCAGTTCGAAATTCTTTCCGATCCAACATATTCCACGTGACGGCTCCGTTTACATCAATAAAGACATCGCCAAAAAGCGTTTTCTGATAGCCATATGTAAGACCCGTGCCCAAATGATTGTAGAAACCGGATCCATTAATTTCCTTCTGGCGCACGTATTCAAACTGTGGCCCCAGATATATCCCCGAAAGATTATTACCACCCCTACCCTGGCGTATCTTGCTCTTTTGCAAATAATAGTATCTTAACTGCACGGTTGGATTCAGCTCCACAGTGTGCCGGGCATTTTGGGCATAATAATTCATGTAGCTCTGTTTACTTTTAATATAATCAGCCACAATCAGGCCATTCAGGGAAAACGGACTACTGCCTATTTTTCTTTCATAACCAACACCCACAACACCCTGTACAAGTCTGGTACCGATGTTGATGTCCGGCCATAAAACCTTCCATTGTTCCCGCACAATCTCATCACAATTCAAAATCTCACAATTCGAAATGTTATGCGACGACTTCCAGTCGCCGAATGCCAGTCCCAGATTAGATCGGGTGGACAAGGTGATATCAGATTTATCGCCATTCTGGAAATAAGAGACGCCCTCAATATTGGGAAAGGAGTAGTGGAGATAAGATAGCCCCACTGCAAATTCAAGTCTGCCAAAATTTAGAAATCGCCGTTGCACACCAAATTCGAGTCCCGTTCTGAAGACTGGGAGGGAATAAGGCACATACCGCCACCGTTTCTCAGCCAGGACTGCAATGAAATTTCCGCTGAAATTGTTTGCATTTTTCCCTTCTTTAATCCGACGTTTCATGTCATAGTACCAGCGACCGTATGTATTGAGCGCTACCGTGCCATTAAAAGCAGGATTGAAATAAAAAGAACCATCCACCGTCGCGTTCAGACCAAGAGAAAAGGCTTGCGCAACTTTATATTCGTAGCCTATCTCATGGGACAACTCCGAAGACTCAAAGTTGGGGATGAAAGCATTGCGACTCACCCCAACTTTAAGCATGTGACGTGTAGCCACTTTAGTCATAAACACATTTTCGTACCTGTCGATGAAGCGTTGCTTTATCAGGGTATCAGTTTCTTCGGTGTAACGAACCCGGGTGGTGTCCTGGGCAAATGTGGATGAAATGCTTAGCAAAAAAACAAAATAGGCTAAAACTATTTTCATGGCTAATAAATGGATGATCCGTCGTGTCATTTAACTGTTACATGCCCAAACTCGGCATCGATCTGAACATTGCCTGACTTATTTCTGGAGTAAAATGCGTCCTTAAAATCTGCTGTATTTCGTTTCCATTTAAACCCGTTGGGGAGTTTCATGGTGGCGTAGGCACCATTGATGGTGTAGTCAAATTGTTGCCAGTTTTTAGCGAGCAGCGTCACCGCCGCCCGTTTGGACTGGATGGCCAGGCTCGTGAGGGCGGAAGTGGGATAGATCTCAACGTTTCCGTAGACTGCATGCATTTTGATGGCGCCGCCGATCCCTTCCAGATGCATATTGGTATGGTCGCTTGCGAAAGTGAACCCGCCGGAAACGTCCCTTGCATTCAACTCCCCGAATGAGGTTTCCAACTGTCCTTTTCCTCTGAGGCCAGTTAGCTTTGTGGTACAGAAATCCGCTTTAAGCGTAACGTTATTGGTAATACCTTTCAGCAGGATCGTGCCAAAGGTATTCTTCAGGTCCACGGCACAAGTTGCGGGAAGCGAAATGACGTAACGGGCCTTCAGGTTGGACAATGGCTTGGCCTCCCCCTGATTCAGTGCAATAAAATTCCGCAAGTAATAATCCTTGCCACTCCTGTCCGCAACATACTGGAATTTAGCAAGATCCAGAGTCGCCGTGTTTTTATCCGGATGCCGTGCTGATAATTCAAGCACCACCGATATGTCAGGCTTGTCCCATGCTACCAGTTCAATATCTGCTTTTTCGGCGTTGATATGTAGCTTGCGAACCGTTGGCGCCCCGATCATCTTTTCAAACGTTTTAGTAGCTACCTGCAAGGTTGCCTGGGCATAAGCAGAAGTCAGGCCGTTCTGAATCAGGAAAAGAAATAGAAATAAAAGTGACTTATTTCTCAATGGCTCTTTTTGCATGGTTATAGTCTTAAATATTTTAGCTACCAGTCTGGATTATCGCTTTTTACCACAAAGTCGCGGATTGCCTGCTAAATGAGCTTAGCCATCTGAGAAAGCACATTTGCTTTACCCTGCTCTAACATCGTTAACTGACGCACGAGCTCAGGATCCGTATTGTAATTACCCATTGCCTGCAGCAGATGCGTTGTGGCAGTATCAAGTGTTTCATATTCCTCTTTCAACTGTCTGAAATCTTCACTTTTACAAACGGTGGTTTCCACCTCACAATAATCCCGAATTTTCATGTACTGATCATTGATGCTGCTCGTAGAATCGGCCCGTAAACGTGCGTCCAGCAGCTCCTGTGTATAAGAAACTCCACCGGGAGCCCTAAGAAACCATAGTCCTGTTCCACAAACCAGCGCAATCATCGCCGCCACCGACAACCACCTGTAAAACACGTTACTTCTTGGCGTGCTCCTACTTTCAATCCCATCCCAGAGGTCGTCGGCAGGCTCGTACTCCTGCAATTGATGGAGTGCTTCACGCAGTGATCGCTCACCCAGCTTGTTCTCAATTTCGTTCCACAATCTATCCTCAGGCTCGTAGCCGGGCAATTTGGCAAGTGCCTCATTTAAATTATCTGACTGCTTCATTTTCAATTTAAGTTATCGTGACGAGAGCATCGCGCGCAATTTTCGCTTTGCATGAAACAGCTGAGACTTCGAAGTCCCTTCGGAAATGTTGAGCATCCCGGCTATTTCCCGGTGCGTGTAGCCTTCTATCTCTGCCAACACAAATATGCTCCGAAAACCATCTGGCAGAGCGAAAATCGCAGTTTCCAGATGCGCTACGTTGATCTCATCTTCCCCCCAGTTCACGGTGCCCGCCTCCTCTTCATCCACCTGCTGCCATCCCTGTATTCGCTTTTTCTTTATGGACTTTCGAATTACAATCTGTTTAATCCAGGCTCCCAGTTTGGCGTCACCACGGAACTGATCCAGATGCCTGAACACTTCCAGAAACGCATCCTGTAATACCTCGCTGGCATCGTCAAAATCTCCCGTGATCCGACATGCCAGGGTGTACATGGCCTTTTTGTACCGGTCATACAACTGCCGCTGCGCGATACGATCTTGTAAAAGACATCCTGAAATCAAATCCGCCTCCGGCGTCATAAGAAGATTTTTAAGCTATTTGCATCAAAGAGGCCTTGCCGGGCCGTAATGGTTGTATGGCAAAGGTAAAAAATCAAAAAAAACTCAGGTGCGATATATTGCCGCCGATTATAATCGTCTTGATATGACAGTTTTGTCTGTAAAGTAAGACCAGATATGGTTTTAACGTCCTTTTATAAAAGCTACAAATACCTACCAGGATTCCTTATATAAATGAGCAATGTATATCCAGGTTATTTCAAAAGATTCCATTAGCTAATAGAACATTAAAAAATCATCGCAGATGTTTTACTGGTATTGAGCTTTGCGTTACAACCTAAAATTTCTGTTACGGATAAAACAACAAAAATTTCCTTCTTCCCGGGCAATTCCGGAATTCGCAACAAATCTGTATATGTCACTGAGGTATCCGGCTAAACCATTAATTGAAAAACTGAATCTCTAAAGGAGGAAAATCAGGAATAAACCGAACGGCAAATTTCTTCTTCACTCCCCCCACATTTGATACCAATTGATAAAACAACCCAGCAAGATTGAGCCACTTATTGACTAGTTCAGGAAATTTACCAAAGGGAGTAGTTTAACGTTTTACACGTACAGCGGTAGGAATAGCAGAAGATGTCGCGAGGTCATCAGAAGATCAAGTCTTCGTTGACAATACCCTTAAGTTCGGAATAAGGAATTGTAAATGATATCGGTCCACGGGCATAGGCCGCTATTTCGTACGGATTGTAATAAAAGAACACTCCCTTTCTTGTAAAGGCATAATTGGCAGGAACAAAAAACTGGTGATCCGCTAAAAAATAACCGGATTCTTCCAGATCCACCTTTTCATCCAGCTTTTCTTCTCTTCTAAACGCCGCTTCCACTTTTCTGAGTAGTGCAGTGGAATCGGTGACGAATGATTTTGCTTCTTTTTCAGTGCCAGTTTCCAAATCAAAAATATGGTACGACCTGAAACTATTGGGATGAGCTCCTCCCGTAAATGAGTAGTGATCAAACTGATAGAGCAGCATACGGCTGGTAACCATCACAGTATCGCCCGTGACCTCCACTTCCCAGCAACCGGGCGAATCGGGGAACTGCTTCTTAAAACCGTGGTAATTCCCTGCAAAAACGTCGTAAGCAGCTTTTACACTGGATTTGGCATCAGGATTTGCAGAAATACTGGCCGAATCAGAATAGGAATTAATGCGGTCGACCACTTTACTATTGATCTCCTCCTGAATCGTGGCCGACACATTTCCGGCCCCCTCTGGCGTCCACACCTGAATACTTACCATGACTCCTTCATTTTTAACACTATCACAGCCGCCAAATTTCTGTATGTCCAACCGACCGGTCCGGTAGTCTGTATTGGAGTCCTGAACCTCTTTTTTCGAGGAAGAATCACAGCTAAACAAAAAAATGAAAAGAACAAGGGGTAAATATTTAAAATGGGCAAACATAACGTTGGAGTAAGAACAAAAAACAAACCACTATATTACAAACTCATTAATTCCTTAAAACGTATGGCCTGCCGTCTGGAAATTTCAATTTTGTCTCCGCCTTTGAGTGTAACCAGCAATCCGCCACTAAACCATGGCTCTATCTTTTCGATCCATTGCAGATTGATGATATGTTTACGATTCGCACGGAAATAAGTATTTGAGTCAAGCCGCTCTTCCAGATTGTTCAACGATTTGAGCACCAGAGGCTTCTGATCATCAAAATGCAGGCGAACATAATTTCCCATGGACTCGAAAAGACGGATTTTGCCAAGCTTTACAAACCAGCACTTCTCGCCATCCTTCACAAACACCTGATCATTCTCGCCCAGCACTTTCTCTGCGCGCTCATTACCGTCAGATGACGGCTCCGGATGTGACTGATTTTCTTCAATACGCTGAATAGTATCCCTCAGACGGTCGGAATCGATCGGTTTCAGCAGATAGTCCAGTGCGTTAAACTCAAAAGCTTTGATCGCGTATTCGTCGTAGGCCGTGGTAAAAATCACTTCCGGCGTTTTACCCTCAATGGATGACAACAGCTCAAAGCCGTTTTTACCTGGCATCTGGATATCAAGAAAAAGAAGCTCAGGCTGCAGGTCGTCAATCATCACGAGTGCCTCTTCCGCATTGGCTGCTTCACCAATGATCTCAATTTTAGTGTATGGCTCAAGCAGCCTTTTCAGTTCATTACGGGCAAGACGTTCATCATCAATGATCAGTGTTCTCATGGCAGGGATATAGCTAATTTTAGTTTATGTTTTAAAAAATTATTTGCACGTGACCTCAAAAAGACCTGATCTCCTTAGCGGAGATCACAGGGTTTTCCGACATGGTGGGCACCCTTACTTCGGATCGAACGGTTTTTTCGTCTTCCTGAAAAATCCTGAAAGAAGCCCCTTTCCCGTACAGTACCGAGAGGCGTTCTGCGGTATTCTTAAGTCCTACTCCTCCGGATTCCGAAGATGTAGACTCAGTAGAGGTCAGCCTGCCCGAATTGCGAATGATGATCAACAGCACATCGTCTACAATTTCCGAAGACAATTCCACAAAGCCTCCTCCCATTTCTTTTGCCACACCATGCTTGATACCGTTTTCTACGAGCGTCTGTAGCATCATAGGCGGTACCTGCCAGTAAACGGTATGAGGATCCGCCAGAATCTTATACTGCAAACGATCTTCGTAGCGGACCTTCTCAAGTTCAAGGTAGTCTTCCACTGTACGTAACTCTTCCTGCAGGTCAACGGTTTTCCTGCGGTCAGCCAGAAGCGAATTTCGTAAAATATTGGATAATTGTGTAATCCCGATCTGCGCTTTTGCAGGATCCTCATACACAAGTGCCCTGATGCTATTCAACGCATTGAAAGTGAAATGGGGATTGAGCTGCGATCTCAAAACTTTTGCCTCAGCCTCACGCATGGACATTGTGAGCATGATCTTTTCATAATCGGCAAGACGAGTCTGCTCCAGGTAATGATACACCGTGTAAGAAAGCATCCAGGCCAGCAGACTCTTCCACCAGCTCAATACATATCCCCAAAATACCAGCGGCTGGTCCAACAGATTCTGTTCCAAAGTGTGGCGGTCGAGTGGCTGATTAATCAGAGCCATGATAAGGCCGAGAACCAAAGCAGAAACAACCACCCTGAATCCCAGGCTCGGAAGTGGCAGGGACGACCAGTTCCACTTCCTGATCACCAGCCTGTAGGTGTGCGTAAGGATAATGCCCAACACGATATTGATAAGTGCGTTGTAAAAATTATCCCAGTCAAAGCCATACTCAAGCACATAGGGCACATACTCGAACATGATCAGTACGCTCCACCCGATGATCTGTAACGTCCAGTAAATACGCCGTTTGGACATAAGAAACATTTTCTGCGAAAGTACAGCAGATTAGCTCACAAAAGTAAATAGGACTAAATTAGATATTCCCTTAAATACACCAAAGGAAAATGATAACCCATAAGCGGGTTTTAAATGGTTTGGGGAATTTCCAGTGAAAGTAAGTGGGTAATGTCGTTGGAAACCTCCAGTTCGAAACGCTGTGTGTCATAGGAGTAATTAATCCGGTAGAGGCACAAATTACTATGGTCATAATCATCCATCCTGACCAACGGCTGATCGAATAGCGTAGTGAGCAGAACCCGGATAGCACGACCATGCATGGCAATGAGAATGTTTCTTTCGTGCGGACGTGAAAGTATGGTCTCAATAACCGGGATTTGTCTGTTGCGGACATCCTCAGGGCTTTCTCCCCCTTCGGCCGATTCGTTCACCTCTCCATTTTTCCACTTATTTACCAGCTCACGATAATATTGGCTGTCACCCGTATTGGGCTCCTTGCCTTCTCTTACACCCCACGAAATTTCGTTGAGTCCTGCGTAACTTTCATGAGGTATACCCTGGGCAATGAACCCGCGAACACTTTGATGTGTTCGCTGTAAAGCAGAAGTATAAATTTTGTCAAAGGGTACATGTTGATAAGCATTAAAGAAGGCATCTGCCTGGGCCTGCCCCCAATCGTTCAGCTTGGAATCCACTCCGCTTCCCTGAACAACGCCTTGCCGATTCAAATCCGTTTCGCCGTGACGAATAAGGTAGATAGACTTTCTTTTCAAATTATTGTACTATTTAAATATTGATTTTACAAATACTTTGTTTTAGCCTATTTTGGCAGACACAAAATTATACAATTTTTATATATGTTTACAAATACATTATCACTTGAAGCCATTCATTCTTTTAGCCAGAATACAATTTCCAATCATTTAGGTATCGAATTTATCGAAATCGGAACAGATTATATTGTGGCCAAAATGCCGGTGGATCATAGAACCCATCAGCCATTTGGCATTTTGCATGGAGGTGCGTCCGTGGTATTGGCAGAAACGCTGGGAAGTATTGCATCCTTTATGTGCATGAAGCCTGAGCAAAAACAACTTGCCGTTGGTCTCGAAATCAATGCCAACCATGTGCGTTCGGTGAAGGAGGGGTTTGTTTATGGAAGAGTAACGCCCATTCATGTTGGCCGCACCACCCATCTCTGGGAAATAAAGATCACAAACGAGCAGAACAAACTCGTCTGCATCAGTCGGCTTACGGTCGCTATTGTAGATGCGGATCGTTAGAAGTAATTTGCAGAAAATTGGTTAATTATTGGTGACATCACTAGGTATTAAAATGGTATCCGTTGATATAGAAGTAAGATACGCAGCTCTGGAAGGTTTACAGGCGGATGTATTGTGGGAAGCTGCTAAAGAAATGGGTTTTCCTGCGGCATTATGGAAACTACCGCATCACAAGGATGTAAGGCTTCTTATATCCACCAGTCACACGGGCTATCATTGCCAACCTGAAATCGAAAAACTATCTTCTGGTTTCATGCTCAGTCCGTTTGAATGGCAGGCTGAGCAGGAGGTTCTGTTTATGACTGGTGATATCATCATTACCTTTTCAGAATCGGGGTCTCAGGTCTCTGTCGTTAACAACCTTGGCGAAGAGCATCCGGTTTTCAGGAAGATTGTTTCCGCTGCCAAAGCCATCCAGTCGGGTGGGCATCTACAGCTCCGGCACACATCTGTTTCGAGCTTGGAACCCATTCTTTACAACGACACGAAAACCCGGTTTGAACGTACCGTAGAACTTGCCGTGGCGGCAATAAAACAAGGGCAGTTTGACAAAGTGGTGCTATCCCGTACCAAAGAGCTTACTTATTCCGAAGACTTTCAGCCAGCCCGCTCCTTTTATAATCTTGCCAAGGCCTATCCGCATGCCTTTGTTTCCCTTGTCAATCTGCCTGAAAAGCGAGAATTGTGGCTCGGAGCCAGCCCGGAAACCCTGATTGAACAAAAGCGGGATGGCACCTTTCGCACGATGTCACTTGCCGGCACCCAAAGCGCTCATGAAAAGCAGGGCAGTCTGATTCCCCGTTATGACGTTCGCTGGGGACAGAAGGAGATAGAAGAGCAGGCGCTGGTGAGCCGGTACATTGTAGAATGTTTTAAAAAAATACGATTACGAGAATACCGGGAGACCGGGCCAAAAACAGTCCTGGCGGGAAATTTATATCATTTAAGGACCGACTTCGAAGTGGATACAACGGCTTTAAACTTCCCCGAACTGGCCTCTGTCATGCTGCGCCTGCTGCATCCTACATCTGCAGTCTGCGGGGTTCCCAAGGAGCCCAGTTTGAAATTTATCACTGGAATCGAGGGATACGATCGCTCCTTTTACAGTGGTTTTCTGGGACCAGTACAAGTGGACGGAGAGACGCATTTATATGTTAACTTACGGACAGTGCGGCTTAAAGATGGCAAGGCTACGTTTTTTGCCGGGGCGGGTATTACCGAAGATTCCAGCCCTGAAAGAGAGTGGGACGAAACCGAGTTAAAATGCGAGACGCTACTAAAAATAATCGGACAGGATTTCTGATATTTACGGATATAGCCAAACTTTTAAAGTAGAAATGGCTCAAAACGTTATTTAATTTTAAACCCTAAAATTGGGCTGCAAAATGGCACAATTTTAATAGTATGCCTGGAAATACAACCTTTATGAATCTACACTTTTTCGAATTGGCATATTTAAGCCGCCTCCGTTCCGGCCTGTTTTACACTCTGGTCACGTGTACGTTACTCTTATCCATTTCTTGTAAAGAGAAAAAAGATACCTTCAAACAAAAAAACAGCGCTGGTCCTACAACGGTAGATGTAATTATTGCTAAAATAGAGCGTACCACAGAACGTGTGGAAGTGAATGGCACAGTGGTGGCGAATGAATTTGCCGAACTACGCCCGGAAGTAAGTGGATTGCTGACCTTTCTGGATGTGCCGGAGGGGAAAACGGTTCAGAAAGGCACCGTAATTGCCCGGATCAACAGTGCGGATCTTGAAGCACAGGCCAACCGATCGGCTGTGCAGCTTGAACTGGCCGAAACCACTGAGCAAAGGATCAGAAAGCTTCTGGATATAAATGGAATAAACCAGGCGGATTATGACGTTGCAGTGAATCAGGTAAACACGCTTAAGGCAGACATTCTCTACACCAAAGCGCTGATTGCCAAAACCATCGTCAGGGCTCCTTTTACGGGAGTGATTGGCCTTCGTAAGGTAAGCGCTGGTACATTTGTGACGCCCAATAATGTGATTGCCACGATGCAGCAGCTTTCCAATCTCCGAATTGATTTCACCATTCCGGAAGTTTATCAAAAATATGTGGTTAAAGGTGGCATTGTGGATGTTTCGATCGATCAGACTTCCGAGCAGATGCAAACGGCCAGGATCATTGCGACAGAACCACAGGTGAACCAAAGCACTAGAAATATAACGGTAAGAGCGCTGCTCAACGCCGGCACCACAAGTCCCGGCTCCTTTGTCAAAGTGTATTTGAAGTCCAATCAGGATAAAAGCAGCATTCTGATACCGGCCAACAGCATCATCCCTGAATCAAAAAGCAAAAAGGTAGTGGTTGTGAAAGATGGCAAAGCCTCCTTTGTAACCATTGAGACCGGTGCAAGGCAGGCCGACAATGTGGAAGTAACCAAGGGATTGAGCGTAGGGGATTCGGTGGTGGTATCAGGCGTTCTTTTTACCCGCCCCGATGCGCCGCTTAAAGTGAGGAGTGTGAGAAGCTTAAAGGTCAGCGAAGAATAACGTATCTGGGGATGACCTTTCAATGAAACAATTCGTATGAATATATCGGAATTATCGCTTAACCGGCCCGTTCTTGCCGTAGTAATGAACCTGCTTGTCATTCTGTTCGGGGTGGTTGGGTACAATTTCCTCTCCCTGCGCGATTACCCGGCGATTGACCCGCCCATTGTAAACGTGCGCACGAGCTATGTGGGAGCAAATGCCGATATCGTCGAAAGCCAGATTACGGAACCACTTGAAAAGAGCATCAATGGAATTCCCGGAATCAAAACGATCAGTTCGTCGAGTCAGGTCGGGAACAGCAACATCACGGTTGAGTTTAATTTGGAATCCGACCTGGAAGCGGCAGCCAACGACGTCCGCGACAAAGTAAGCCAGGCTCAACGTAACCTGCCGCAAGATATTGACGCGCCGCCTGTCGTGAGCAAAGCGGATGCGAACAGCGATTTTATCCTTCTGCTGGCCGTACAGAGTCCCTCCAAGGGAATACTGGAATTGAGCGAATACGCTGAAAACGTGCTGCAGCAAAGCCTCCAGACCATTGATGGTGTGAGCGCGATCAACATTTTCGGCCAAAAACGCTTCGCGATGCGCATTTGGCTCAATACCGACAAAATGAGCGCCTACGGCGTGTCCTTTAACGACATCAGCAATACGCTGAGCGCCGAGAATGTGGAACTTCCGGCAGGAAAAATCTACGGAAACAACACGGAGCTTACCATCCGAACCATGGGCCGCCTGACCACCGAACAGGAATTTGGAGACCTGGTCATCAAGGACGACAGCACTGGAATCGTGCGGCTGAGCAACGTGGCGAAAGTGGAGCTTGGACCGGAAAATTATGAACAAAGCTGGAAGTACAACGGTGTGTTGTCGGTAGGTCTTGCGGTAATTCCGCAGCCTGGTGCTAACTACGTCCAGATATCGGATGAGTTCAACAAGCGCCTGGCAGAAATTCAGAAATCGAACAAGTCCGACATTTCGTTTAATGTGCTGATAGACAACACACGTCTCGTTCGGCAATCGATCAAGGAGGTTGAAGAAACCCTTCTGATCTCGTTTGGGCTGGTGGTAATCGTAATTCTGTTCTTTTTCCGAAATCTGCTTGTGGCGGTGCGTCCTCTGGTAGATATACCTATTTCGTTGGTAGCCACCTTTTTTGTGATGTATTTATTCGGCTTTTCGATCAACATACTCACCCTGCTAGGAATCGTACTGGCAACGGGACTTGTAGTGGATGATGGTATTGTTGTTACCGAAAACATATTCCGGAAGCTCGAAGGCGGCCTTCCCATCCGCCAGGCAGCCCTGGAGGGAAGTAAGGAGATTTTCTTTGCGGTAATTTCTACTTCACTGACGCTGGCCGTTGTGTTTTTACCCGTTATTTTTCTGGAAGGGTTTGTGGGGAGGTTGTTCAGGGAATTTGGGATCGTTGTTGCTTCGGCTGTTTTAATCTCCGCCTTTGTTTCTCTGACCATCACACCGGTACTCAATGTGGTGCTCAACAGAAAAAATTCCGGCCATGGATGGTTTTACAATAAAACGGAACCATTTTTTACCGGAATGGAAGATGGCTACAATCGCAGCCTGAAAGGATTCATGAAAGTAAGGTGGGCGGCTTGGGTGCTCGTGGCTGCATGCGGTGCATTGATTTGGTTTACGTTCACCAATCTTCAGAGTGAGCTGGCGCCCATGGAAGACCGCAATAGTGTCCGTCTGAACCTGACCGCCCCCGAAGGAACAAGCTTCGACCAGATGCAGAGCATTACCGATCAGGTCGTAAATTACCTCAACGATTCTATCCCGGAAAAGTCTTTTACTTTTTCGGCCACACCCGGTTTTGGAGGATCAGGGGTTAACAGCGGCATGGCCCGTGTGGGCCTGGTACCATCCGGAGAAAGGATACGTAGCCAGAACGACATTGCCAGTGCCATCAACAAAAAAGCATCCGAATTCAACGATGCGAGAATTTTTGCAACACAGGAGCAAACCATTTCAGTGGGCCAGGGCTCGAGAGGAGGATTACCAGTACAGTTCATTCTTCAGAATCTTGACTTTTCGAAACTCTCAGAAGTGATGCCGAAATTTTTGGATGAAGCAAGAAAAGATCCTGTTTTTCAGAATGTCGATGTCAACTTAAAATTCAACAAACCTGAGGTAAGGCTCACCATTGACCGCTTGAAAGCACGGGATCTGGGCCTGTCTACCAGTGACGTTGCAGCGGCCATCCAATCCGCATTCAGCGGCAGAAGACTTGCCTATTTTATCATGAACGGACAGCAATATCAGGTGATCGGGCAAGTTGAACGTGATGAGCGGGACAAGCCCGGAGATATTTCGAAATTGTTTGTGAGAAATGAGCGTGGTGAAAGCATACCGCTGAGCGCGGTGGTAAATATGGCTGAGGAAAGCGGACCTCCTACCATATACCATTACAACAGATACAAAAGTGCAACCATATCGGCCTCACTTGCAGAAGGTCGTACGATTGGTGACGGCGTAGCCGCTATGCGTGCGATTGCTGCCAAATTGTTGGATGAAAGTTTCCAGACTTCCCTGACCGGCCAATCGCGGGATTTTGAGGAAAGCTCTTCCAACACCAGTTTCGCGTTCACACTTGCATTGCTCCTGGTGTATCTGGTGCTTGCAGGTCAGTTCGAGAGCTTTACGGATCCTTTCATTATTATGATTACGGTACCGCTGGCGCTGGCAGGTGCCCTGCTGAGTCTTTATATTTTTGGTCTTACAATCAACATTTTCTCTCAGATCGGGATGATTATGCTGATCGGATTGGTTACCAAAAACGGTATCCTTATCGTAGAGTTTGCCAACCAGAAAAGGGAACAGGGATTAAAACGCATGGAAGCCGTGGTGGAATCGGCTACCCAACGCCTCCGCCCTATTCTGATGACCAGCCTGGCAACCGCGTTTGGAGCGTTGCCGATTGCGATGGGACTGGGTGCCTCGGCAACGAGCCGTGTGCCTCTGGGCGTAGTGATCGTAGGCGGGTTAACGTTCTCGTTAATCCTAACCTTATTTGTCATACCTGCCGTGTATACATTTATTTCCCCAAAACAGAATAAAAAAACGGCAGAACAAAAAATGGCGGAAGAAATCGCCGCTGGCCCGGCCGTTTAAGTACAGAAACAAATTCAATTTCAATCCATTTACAGGTTTTTTGCATGAACCCGATTTCGAATAAAACTATTAAAACAGTAATCCTGCTTCTCCTGGTTTCCGTGGAAGCGCTTAGCCAGCAAGCTGGTGACACGCTGCGATTTACATTGAATGAAGCCATAGCCATTGCGCTGAAGAATAGTTACGAGATTCAGGTTGCAAAAAACAATGTGGATATCAGTACGATCCTCAACAATTATGGCATTGCGGGTGGGCTTCCGATTATAACCGGGGCACTTTCCAATACCGAACAGGTCACAGATGTGAACCAGGAACTGAATACAGGTGTCAAAATAAGCCGGAGAGGCGCTACCGGTAATAACACACAGGCCAATTTGTCGGCAGGTATACTTCTATACAATGGCCAAAGGGTTGTTTCCACAAAAAAACGATTAGCAGAAACCCAGTTTCAAAGTACGGAACTGTTGAACGCTCAGGTACAAAACACCATAGCCCAGGTGATGACCAGTTACTACGATGTGGTTCGCCAGCTAAGCTACATCAATACCATTCAGACATCGATCGAGGCATCTCAAAAACGTCTTGAAATTCTACAGGTGCGAAAAAGCGCCGGAATGGCCAATAATGCGGATCTGTTTCAGGCACAGATCGATCTGAACACCTTGACCCAAACTTTAATGGATCAGCAAATGGTGGCTGCAGTCGCTAAAACAGAACTTTTGAGACTGCTTACCTTAGACGCCAAAGCGCCATTGGCTATCAGAGACACCATTATGGTGGATCAGACCTTACAGCTCGACGCCATTCTGGACCGGATTACGGTAAATGCGGATGTAAAAGCCGCCGACCATCAGATCCGCATCAACGAGCTGCTTGTGCGCGAAACGGCTGCGTTACGGTACCCAACAGTGAGGCTCAATACCGCATACAATTATTCCAGAAACCAGACAGGCGCCGGACTCACGCTCCTGAACCAGGTGGTAGGCCCTAATGCAGGTATCGCGATAGGCATCCCTATTTACAACGGATCCATCTTCAAACGACAGAAGCAGGTGGCGGAAATAAATACCAACAATGCCCAGATACAGAAGGATGTGCTCGTAAGAGATTATGCTTCCGGAACCGTAAAAATGTACCAGACCTATGTAAGCTCCCTGCAACAACTGGCGACACAAAAAGAAAATTATGATCTGAGCCGCCAATTACTGGATCTTACCTTACAGCGTTTCCAGCTTATTCAGGCCACAATTATTGATGTTCGTGAAGCGCAACGTAGCTTTGAAGACGCAGGCTATCGCATGATCAACCTTAACTTTGCCGCAAAATCGGCGGAAATTGAGTTGAAAAGAATTAGTAACACACTTCAGTAATCGCAATCCCCGCCATGAAACAGCATGCACGCTGTGACGACCTTCACGGTCTACATCTCATATCGTGAAAGCCCTCAGATTTTGATCCAAACGCATCCCTGATATTCCATCCTTTCCGGTAGATCCTGCTCAGATATCTTTCTGCATCGGGATCGTTGGGGAATTTTATATTATCTGCATCCCAATTCAACAGCTGCCCTGGAACACGGATGGCGACGGTCCCCAGCAACGGGGCTTCGTTCATGCTCTGGCCTGATACAGAATATTAGAAGTTGGCTCCATTGAATTTACAGCCCGCCTGATTGACATAATCCAAACTATAATCTTACGATTCATTATTTTAGAAATAACAGGTCAATTGGTGAATTTAGAATTAATCAATAAATTCAAGATTATGTTTGCCAAAATGATAGAAAAAGAAGAAATACATAATTTCGAATTGATCATTGGACTTGCGAAAGATGATCCAAATTTTGAAAATGTTAGTCACATCATCCACTTGCTTGATAGATTTGATAAAAAAAGAGACAATGAAGACCCTGAACTAAAAAGTGCTGTCTTCGCGGTGGTGAAAGAAATTCTGGAGCAGCGAATAGCCAAACCAATATTTGGGTATTCTCCAACGGCTCCTTTGCCCGACCCCATTCCCGAGACGGTAGACGAGGTGTTGAACTATCTGGATAAATATTGGGGTAACCCTGCTATAAGGCACAATGATATTGGCCGAGGGTATCTCCTATTTTTTGAAAAAGGAACAAAGTTGGATCACAATACACTTAACACAGTTCCGCGGTAACGGGAGTTTATTTTTGGAATGTGTCATTTTGAAGTTAGGAAGGGACGTCATTTTGGCACGAAGGCACGTTTTCACAAAAGAAGGGTGGGTTCTATTATCAAACCCACCCTTACTTCACTTCTTATTGGCGTGTAATATCAAAACGCTTCCCTGATATTCCATCCTTTCCGATAGATCCTGCTCAGATATCTTTCTGCATCGGGATGGTTGGGGAATTTCATATTATCTGCATCCCATTTCAACAACTGCCCGGGAACACGGATGGCAACGGTCCCAAGCAATATGGCTTCGGTCATGGGGCCAGACTGCGCAAAGTGAGATTCCGTTTTTTCTCCTCCCAGGCAGGCATCTACAAAATGATGATAGTGATTACGACTTTCCAGGCGCTTTAATGTTTTGTCCTGAAATTTATTTTCCGGAAGCAACACCGGCGTCCCGCCATGCGGGATCAACAAGGCACCTTCCGTTCCGACCAGCATGGCCGATTCGGCCGGATATTTTTCAATGGAATACAACGCACGTACTTCCTCCGGCGGGTACATCAGCCCGTCAAACCACTCCAGGGTCAGCTCTTTGGAAGCGGTAAACTTGTTACCCGGAAATACCCATGTGATGTGGTCACCCTGGGGCCAGGTGTCGCCACGGCGCTCTGGAGAATCTTCCCAGGATTTTTGCACCTCTGCAACCACAGATTTCGGAGATTTCAGGCCCAGTCCCTTCCACACCGCGTCGAAAATATGGCAGCCGATATCACCGGACCATCCGGTTCCGAAATCCTGCCAGGCCCTCCATTTACTTGGATGGTAAATCGCCGGAGCATAAGGTCGAACGGGAGCCGTTCCCAGCCAAAGGTCCCAGTTTAAAGTCGCAGGCGGCTCCTGCGTTTCGGCAGGTCGGGGCCCCACAAGCCGGTACGTATCAATTGCGCCTGGACGGTTGGAGCACAGGTACACATTTTTCACTTTACCGATCAACCCATCCTTGATCCACTGTACAGCGGTACGGTCACCGGCCGTGGATGCGATCTGCGTGCCTAGCTGTGTAATGACACCCGCCTTGGTGGCCGCTTTGGTAAGCACACGCACTTCGGCTACGTCATGGCACATGGGTTTCTGACAATACACATGTTTACCCGCTTTAATGGCAGAGTACGCAATAGGAAAATGATTATGATCCGGAACTGTAACACTGACCGAATCGATATTCGCACTTTCCTTAGCGAGCAATTCACGCCAATCGGCATACAATCGTGCATTAGGATTAAGTGCCGCCGCTTTTTTCAGATTGTTTTCATCCACATCACACAAGGCAACAATATCTACCTTGCCATGCGACATGAAGTTTTTAAGATCGCCTGCTCCCATACCACCTACGCCGATCGAAGCATGCCTGAGTCGACCGTTTTGAACAGCTGCCCTTGCCTGAGCGTTCATGATCAGTGGTGGCGCAATAGCCGCAGCCGCAGCACCAAGTAAAAATTCCCTTCGGGATAATGGCGGAATGATCTCTTTCATAAAAATAAGAATTCAGGAAGTAAGGCTTGTGAATGTGATGTGGGCTCTAACCTATATAAAAACCTGAATATTAAAAATTTACTATTGAACAATCAAAAAGTACTCAAAAAATTAGCAGATTTAGCGGCCAGCTAGCTCTGGCACGTGCCACAAGCCACATTATAATGCAATATGCTATCGTAGATCAACCTCACATCCGTATCTAGCAGATGTAGATACCTTTCAGACGAGGCGGCGGCCACATCTACTTCCAACCTCATTTTTGATAAATTTCTGATTTTCGGACAACCAGTTTGCTATGAAACCTACCGGCAAAAAAATACCCCGACCGGGCTGGCCAGGGCAACAATTTATACATTACACTTTTAAATTACAGATTTGATAATCCTAGTTTGGATGGACTGTTAACGCGGGACATTTTGCCTGGAACAAACTTATTCTGCCCCGTGTAAAAATCCATTATATATCCAACCAACATAAAAGGTGCAGCCAGAATGGATGAGAATACTACGGCAAGTAGCAACGACAAGGCCATCCAAAACTTCAAAATCCACACAACAACTACTGATGACTTTTTCATAACATTCAAAATTGGTATAAACAATCTGTCCAAATAACCATGCCAGTCGGGTACACCAACCTCAATAAAATTACAACCCATCATCTATTTACAATCCGGATAAGTATATTTGATTCTTTAAATAGTTAAACTCCTCTAAAATCAAAATGAGTAAATGGATTGAAATAATCGTGAGGAGCCTGGTGGGTCTGATCATGGCCATTGCGGCGACGTTAACAACCATTATCTTGTCTCCATTTTTACTGGTCATGTGGCTGATCAGGTTCATTACAGGCTTCTCCAACCACGACGACTCCGAAAACCCTCAGTAAGTGCAAAATACTGATATGGAACCAGCTCATGCCTTTGCTAGTACGCACACATGGCGGGGAAATGCATGTTCAAGCAACCGTTCCAGGAAAATTTTATGCTCCTCAGCCTGGAACCGATAGGCATTGCGCCATCCTGTATCTCCACTTTGAAACAAAAAAAACGAAAGCGCTCAAGCAGCAAGTGACAAGCAACCGGTCACTCAGACCGAAAACTTCTATTTATTAGAAGCCAGAAAAAAAAGAGATTAAAAAAAACGACTCAAATTCTTATTTATCTGTTTATAAATGACTTACGGTATTTCAAAACTTACATCAACGGGCCAATGGCCCAATTCCGTTAAGCTTAACGCTCCTGCTCATTGACCGGATGGCATAAAATTTCCCCTTTATAAAAGTAACCCGGCTTCTATTTCCCCTTTATCCTGAAAGCAACTTTTTATTACAATGGATAGAAGAGAATTTGTTAGAAATACTGCCGCAACCCTCTGCGCTGTTCCTGTTTTAGGATTGACTGGATTTACACCGGCTCCTGTTGATAAAATGCCCCCGTGGCTTTTGGAGTTGGTAAAAAATGCAGACAATGCGGTAGATTCGTTAAGACCTCTACAGGTTAAGGACACATCCAGCCCTGATCTGGGAGGCTTAAGGGATGGTTTCGATATATTAAACGCACATAGCACCGCTTCCTTCATTCAGTACGGAGCGTGCACCATTTCATCACCCACATCCCGTAACTACCAATCCGCCGAACTGTTGAAAGACATGAATCTGGCCGCTTTGTATCTCATCAAAACCCAGCATGCTGATGGCACGATTGACCTGCATATAACCAATTTTCACTCAACACCCGACTTGGCTTTTTTGGTAAAAAGACTGGCCGTATCGTATATGCTGATTGAAAAATCTAAAACCCCCGGGTACGAAAAGATGCTGGCCAATCTCAAAACTTTTCTGATGCGCGGTGGAGATGCACTTACCGTGGGCGGGATACATACGCCTAATCACCGGTGGGTGGTTTCGGCGGCTTTAACCAGGCTCAACAATATATGGCCCAACCCCAAGTATGTTGCCCGCATCAACCAATGGCTTGGCGAACATCTGGATATTGACGAAGATGGACAATACAACGAAAAAAGTACTTATATATATTCGTCGCTTACCGACAGGGTGCTGATTACCGTTGGCACCGGACTCCAGCGAACGGATATCCTGGATGCTGTGCGACGTAATCTGGACATGACCATGTACCTTGTACACCCAAACGGCGAGGTCGTTACGGACGCTTCGGGCAGGCAGGACAAGGCCCTGATCGGAACCCTCGAAAATTATTATTATCCTTACAGATACTTCGCGATCAAGGATAAAAATCCTACCTATGCGGCCATGTGTGAGCTTATCGAGAAGACTGCCGGCAAAAAAATCGGGGGAAATATTGATTACTTCCTGGCTGATCCAACCCTGTGGGCCCCGCTTCCAGCTGCCAAGCCCTACCCTGTCGATTACGTAAAGACCTTCTCCAACTCGGGATTGGTCCGCATACGACGAAACAATTGGGATAGCACACTGATCGCCAAAAACCCGGTATTTTTCACTTTTATGCGTGGTAATGCCGTACTACAGGGCATGCGCTTTGCTTCATCTTTTTTTGGTAAAGGCCAGTTTCAGTCTGAGTCCATAGTAAAAACAGACAAAGGATGGGTACTGACACAGTCGCTGGAAGGTCCCTACTATCAGCCACTTCCCCCTGAAAAAATATCACCAGATGGCGACTGGGATAAAATGTCCCGGGCAGACAGGCCACAAAGCGAAATTCAGAAACTTGAAACGAAAATTGAGATCCGGGAAGTAGAAAATGGCATGGAGGTTGAGATATCCACCTCGGGAACCGAACGTGTGCCCGTTACCTGGGAACTGATATTCCGGCCTGGAGGCGCCTTTAAGGGCCTGACAAAAATCGAAAGCGCAAAAGATTCCTGGTTGCTCAAAGAAGGCACAGGCAGCTATGCGACCGATAAGGATACCGTTTCTTTCGGGCCGGGACTGTCCCTGCACAAAAACATTGCGCTGCGCGCTTCACTGCCCGCCATGGATGCGCCGTCAGCCTATCTCACAGGCTTTACGCCATTCAGGCATGTAATTAAAATATCTTAGGGGAGAACCGTCCCTAAGAATTGTATGGCGTTAGCACGACATTTCCGAATGTGGTGCTAACGCCATTTCTCTCTCAACCTCCCACTACCCTCTTCCTGATTTGGCTCACTTACAGCGCCTGGACATCCAGGTAACAGGCAGTAGGATTAAAAATGTCGTGTTGCTGTTTCAGCCGGTCCCGATAACGTTCCTCCCGTTTAAGAAAATAAAATCCCCACCCCAAATCACCATGGTAGACCATACTGTTTACCGAACAATTTTACACGCACATTAAATCTTCGCCTATTCCACTCATTTTCAAATAAATAATCCGGATTATTAGTAAATTTGATTTCGCTCAACAATCTTTCTTCGAAATCCCTAACCAGTGCCGACTATGAAAAAGTTGATTCCTGTGTTGCTGGTATTCCTCTCCTCCTTTTCTTTTGCAAACTCCGTTCTGATTCCCATGGACAAAGCGCAGACCAATCATCTGAAAGCGTATGGACTGGCTTATATGCTTTTGAAAGATGACCAGGACGTGGAATGGCTGCTCAATTACCGTGGGGGAAGTTTCAGGGTTGCTTATAGTAAAGCTGTCGAAAAGGAATGTCGGCTGCGTGCTGTATCTTACGAAGTAATATCCGACGGAGAGAGCCAGCAGATCACCGCTCAGATAGGGCGGACGGATGTGGACATGGAGGTGATCAAACTACACACGGCGGCAAAAATCGCGGTTTATACACCAAGTAAGATCAGCGCTTCCGAATTTGAAAATACAGATGCCGTTTTGCTTGTTCTTAAATACGCAGAAATCCCTTTCGAAATCATTTACGACGAAGAAATACTGAAAGGAGATTTGCCTAAATATGACTGGCTGCACTTGCACCATGAAGATTTTACCGGACAATTCGGGCGAAACATGAGGCGCGTAAGTGTAAGTGACGTCAAAGCCCAGGAAGCATTGGCAAGCAGGCTTGGCTATAAAAAAGTGTCGCAAATGAAACTGGCGGTGGCCAAAAGCATCAAGGAGTTTTGTGCGGGTGGCGGCTTTTTGTTTGCCATGTGCTCAGGGGCCGAAACCTTCGACATTGCGTTAGCTGCCGAAGGCGTTGACATCGTTGAAAACCTGGATGGCGACGGTGCCGATCCCCAAGCGCAATCAAAGCTAAACTTCGAGAAGACTTTCGCTTTTTACAATTTCAAATTACAGACAGACGATTACGAAGGAATGATCTTTTCAGACATTAACTCCTCGGCAGGAGGACGGTACTGGAATAGAGATGCGAGTGAATACTTCTCCCTTTTCCAGTTTTCAGCCAAATGGGATGTGATTCCATCCATGCTCGTTCAGAATCACGAAAATCTGATCCGCGAATTTTTTGGTCAAACCACTGCCTTTAATAAAACAACCGTAAAACCGGAAGTATTGGTGATGGGTACCAGCAACCGGGCCGATCGCTACATTTACGGAGAAGTGGGAAAGGGGCAATGGACCTTTTACGGAGGTCATGACCCCGAGGGCCGCGGCGGGAGCCATCGCATGCCGACCGACCTGAACCTGTACCCGAACTCGCCCGGATACAGACTGATTTTAAACAATATTCTCTTTCCATCGGCCAAGAAAAAGAAGCGCAAGACCTAGCCCGCGCTGCAAGAATCACTTGTTATTCAACGGCCTAGCGCCTGCTGTACTGCATGCATTATCCGCCTCCCATACAAATATGCCTGGTTGGCGCTTAAAGCAAAAATGGGTAGTTTTACCCTGTAACATGACTCATAATATGGCAACTTTGCTCACAGACATTAACCAGCTGGATTTACAGGCATCATATACTTATGCTGACTATTTGCTTTGGAGATTCGAGGAGCGTCTCGAATTAATAAAGGGCAAGATATTCAAAATGTCTCCGGCTCCTTCAACCCGACATCAGCAAATCTCAGGCAGACTGTATCTGGAAATGGGTTCATTTTTCAAACAGCATGATTGTCAGATATTCTACGCGCCTTTCGATGTGAGACTAAGCAAAACAGAATCATCCTCTGCTAACAATAAAATTCATACTGTAGTCCAGCCCGATCTTTGTGTGGTTTGTGATCAAAACAAGTTGGATGAAAGAGGGTGCCTCGGAGCGCCAGACCTGGTGATAGAAATCCTGTCGCCCGGCAACTCCAGAAGGGAATTGAATGACAAGTTCGCATTGTATGAAGAGAGCGGCGTTCGCGAATACTGGCTTGTGGAACCCACGGAAAATGCAGTATTTGTTTACGTACTGAACGAAAACAATGTATATATCGGGCTCCAACCCGCCACCGACACCTTGCGATCCGTCCTGTTTCCCGATTTAGTAATTGATTTGCATGAGGTTTTCCGGTAAGATTTTTTTAACATTTTTTAATACAACAAAATTATCGCACGTGCTTTTCAGCGATATCTTTCACCTTAGTAGCTATATGATTGCAAGATCATTATCTGCCTGACTTTGAAACAAAAGTAAACAGACCTTTCCTAAACCAGCGGGGTTAGGCCTTATTATAACTAAAGGTCTAACTCCATTTTAATATCAGCCCTTTTGTATTCCCGTTCCACCAGGGGCACTTCCACGAAGCCAAGCTTCAGATATAAGCGCACACCGGCCGCAGAGCCTTTCCTGTTTGAATAAAGGACCACTTTTTTGGCTCCGATTTCCCTGGCTTTTATTAGTATTGCTTTACACAATAATTCACCGATCCTTTTTCCCCGCATGCGCTTCGCCACGGTCATTTTACTCATCTCCACCACATCCTCACCTCTGCGTTTCAGGGCGCAAGTGCCAACGGGTTCATCCTTGTAAAGTACAATCAGAATTGCGCCTCCATCTTCCAGGTAATAGGCCTCAGGATCAGATAATATCTTTTCGTCTTCAGGCTCCACCTCGTAAATCTCCGAGATCCAACCGTGGTTCAGCTCATAGAAAGCCTTAGCGTATTGGGCTGTAAAATCTACGATCCCGATGGACGGATCACCTTCGGACTGTATAAGGCAGAGAATCCTTTCATGAAAACCTTCCTTTTCCTGTTGATGTGTTGTGTCGCTCATATTTGACTCCTCATTTCGAAAAAAATTGATGCGGGACTATTTACCTGAATGAATAAGACTATAAACCTCGGTATCTCTGAAACGCCCGTTGAAGTAACTGTCCTCCCTGAAATGTGCCTCTTTCACAAACTTTTGTTTTAAAAGAACCTTACTTGAATCTATATTTTCAGGATTCACTCTTGCTTCTATACTATGAAGCCCCATCTCCCTGAAACCATACCGGATCACAACAGCAATTGCCTCCGTTGCATATCCTGCGCCCCAGAATTCAGGGTCAATAACATAACCGATCTCTGCCCGGAAATTACCTGCATCTATGGTACGAAAGCCAATGGTTCCGATGAGCTTCGAGGTGCCCTGAAGCGAAATACCCCAGATGATGTTCTTCTGGTCGCGAATACCCTCCTGAAATTCCCCAATCAATTTCTGAGCCTCGCTCATTGACTGCAGCAATGGACGACCTATGTATCGCATTGCGATGGGATTTCTCCGGATGTTAAAAATTTCTGCGGCATCTTTCATAGAAATTTTGCGCAGTAATAATCGGGGTGTTTCCAGCACAGGAAACGGTTCAAAATTCAGGTCAATCATATTTAATTTATCCAGAGAGTTCCAGCGTAACGGGTTTCGATACAGTATTTTACGCAATACATCTTGCAAATGAACTACCTCGTAGCCAAACCTGCATACCCTAATCATTCGGCAACCTAAACTTAACACTTAACAACGCATTTTCAAGCAGGCAAATACGTGGCTAACAAATCGCGCTATAGCAGGATCAAACTGGAACCCAAACCCGGATGAATTCTAACGATACCGTCGCTCCCAGATCTTGTACCAATTGGGATTTGCGGGGTATTTACGGTGGGCGGCGCGGTTGTTAACCAGCAACGCCACCAGCAGTAACACCATCACACCAGAGAGCACAGGGCTAAGCACATACCAATAACCCAGGCTGGTGATCTTGACAGAACCAATGTTCGCGATCAAAGCGGTGGCCCCTCCAGGCGGATGTAAGGTCCTTGTAATCTGCATGAGTACGATGGACAGCGATACGGCAAAAGCGGAGGCCAGCCAAAGTTGATCCGGGATGATATAATGAACCGTAACGCCCACAAATGCACAAATCAGGTGGCCTCCGATCAGGTTTCTTGGTTGAGCAAGCGGACTGTTGACAATCCCATATATAAGCACCGAGGAGGCACCAAATGAACCGATAAGAAACAAATTGTCAGTCTGCGCAAAATGCTCCTGATTAATAAAGCCAATAATTCCGATACCCAAAAAGGATCCGATGAACGTCCAGATGTGATCTTTGAAATCTATCAGTGTTTCTTTATAGACCACATAACGTGCGAGGCGTACGTTTCGCTTAATCCTTTTCTTCAAAACTCAAATTATTAATATTGGGAAGCCCTGGCTTTGAAACCATTAAGTCATTTTCAGGGTTCAAATTTAATAGTTAATTCAGGTATTGACTATATTTTTTAAGGTTTTAAATTTTCTTTATCCGGAAAAAATGCAAAATTGAATTTCGAGACCCCATGCAGGAAGGAACAGAATTTGTGTAAAATCAGGCAAGTAGCTGTTATAGTAAACTTTTATATTGGTAGTATTGTACAAGCTACCATTGGTACCCATGAATTACCTCGACGAGTTCAAAAAATTCATTACAAGTCATTATCTCCACACGGGGGTCCGGCTTACCTTTGGAGCTGTAATTCCATGCCTCATCTTCCATCATTACGGAGTTTTAGGCGATTATATTGCCTTTCCATTAGGCACACTGCTCATTGGGGTCACCGATAACCCGGGGCCGTTCGTCCGTCGCCGAAACTCCATCCTGGTTGCCATACTCACTTGCTGTTTTGTAATCTTTGTCACCGGTTTTCTCCGCCACATACATTTTGCAGTCTTTGCTGAAATTGTACTTTTTGGCATGCTGTTTTCACTGGTAGGCGTTTACGGCAACCGGGTTAACAGTATCGGCCTTATTTCTCTGCTCGTATTTGTTTTCAACATTGACGACCATTTAAGCGGAGAATCCGTCTGGCGTAATGCTTGCATTTTCACGGCAGGTGGATTCTGGTATCTGATTCTTTTCTTTGTTGTTCAAAAACTACGACCCTATAAGCTCATTCAACAACTTCTGGGAGAGAACTTTGTGGAGCTTGGAAAGCTGCTGTCCATTAAAGCCGGTTACTATTTTGCCAAACCGGATTACGATGAACTATTCAATCAAATAATCCACCAGCAGGTGATCCTGAGGGAAAACCATGAAAATCTTCGCGAAATTCTTTTTAAAACACGGGAAATCGTAGCAGAATCGACCAATAAAAGCCGGATCCTGATGCTGATGTTCCTCGACAGCATCGACCTTTTTGAGCAGATCCTTAATTCACAACAAAATTACGCAAACCTCCACCGGGCTTTTGACGACAGTAAAGTGCTCCGCCTTTTTGGAACTTACATCAGCTGGCTGGCTGCCGAAATACAGCAAATCGGGATAGCCGTACAAAGTGGCGTTTCCTCCAGGCCCAAACACGACCTGGATGAAGCATTCAACAAATGTCAATCGGCTTTTGAAAGAATGAGACAAGATCGGATGACCCATGAAAATATGGAAGATTACATCATGCTGAGGCAGATATTGAACAGCCTGAAAGACATTACTGAGCGGGTTAAAAAGCTACACAGGGCCACCACCTATGATACTGAACTGGGACAACAACATCGGATGGATGTGGAATTGGAAAATTTTATCCCCAAGAGAGAATACCACCCACGTATCCTGCTCGACAACCTGTCGCTGAAATCGAGTCACTTCCGGCATGCGCTCCGTGTAACGATCGCGCTGATGATAGGCTATCTCGTATCCATGTTTTTCGATTTTGGGCACGGCTACTGGATTTTGTTAACCATTGTGGCCATCATGAAGCCGGAGTTTAGCATCACCAAACAACGAAATCTGTATCGGATTGCCGGCACCGCGCTGGGTGCTCTGATAGGATTTCTGACGCTTTACCTGAGCGAAGACAACACCGTTCATTTTGTACTCCTGATGATCGCGATGATACTGGCCTATAGTTTTTTAAAGATCAATTACTTTGTTGCTTCCGCAAGTATTACCGTCTATGTTTTACTATGGTTCAACTTCCTGAATCCCCAGAATATATCCACTGTTCTCATTGACCGGGTGATTGATACAATAATTGGATCCGTTATCGCGTATTTTATCTCCGCATACGTCCTGCCGGTTTGGGAACACACGCAGATCAATCAGTATATGAAGGCTGCACTGATTGCCAACCGGAAATATTTTGATCACGTAGCAGCAACCTTTACAGGTAAGAAGCTATCTATCAATGACTTAAAACTATATCGAAAAGACGCCATTATCGCCATGGCAAACCTTTCGGATAATTTCCAACGCATGTTATCTGACCCAAAAAAACAACAGCTTCAAATGGAGGAATATCACCAGTTTGTAGCTACCAGTCATATGCTAACTTCCTACATTGCGTCGCTGTCTACCTACGCCCAAAACGAGGGTGATGCGTATATTTTCGAAGAGTTTGAACCCATGATCAGGCAGATCGACCGGCAGTTTCAGTCGGCCACTGGGATCATTGACGGCAGTAGCCAGAACGGCCCTGAGGTGATGCGAGAATCGTTGCCGCAGAACAAAAAGCTTCTGGAACTGCTCACGATGCGTAAAAAGGAAATCAAGGAGATGGGAATCGAAAAATCGCAACAATCTCCAGCCAGAAAGGCCTTGTCGACCTTAAAAACCATCAATGGCCTGTTTGAACTCATCAGTACGATTACCATTGATGAGATCAAGATCCTTCAAAAAATAACACCTGCCAAAGCAATCAGCTAAAATCACTAAACAATACAACCGATGGAGCTTATTTCCGGAACAGAACGAAAAAATATCACACGCGGACTTTCGGTTTCAATTGTGCTTAAACAAGACCAGAAAAGTGGAAAACTTACGGAAGGTATCGTAAAGGATATTCTTACCAGTGCGCCAAAACATACCCATGGCATTAAAGTGAGGCTGGAATCGGGTGCGGTAGGGAGGGTTAAGGTGATCAAAAACTAAGATTTCCAGTTCCAAATGCATTCTTAAACCATTCCAAGGAATTCTTTACCAGCCCCTACTGTTGCATGATAGCTAAATAAGTTACCGACGAACTACAAATATCCGAACGAATGTCTGCACTCTTTTCACCATTGACCATTAAAAGCATTGAGCTAAAAAACAGAATTGTCGTGTCTCCCATGTGCCAGTACTCGTCAGAGGATGGTTTCGCCACGGATTGGCACTTGGTTCATTTGGGAAGTCGGGCTGTGGGTGGCGCCGCGCTCATCATCAGTGAGGCGGCAGCTGTATCGGCCGAAGGACGCATTTCTCCCGATGATCTGGGCATATGGAAAGACGAACATATAGATAAACTAAGGCAGATCACCCATTTTATTCATTCAAATGGCTCTGTGGCGGGCATCCAGCTTGCTCACGCCGGACGTAAAGCCAGCACCCATGCACCCTGGAAGGGCCACGGCGTTGTGTTGCCCGAAAATGGCGGCTGGAAAACCGTTTCTGCGTCGGCCCTGGCCTTTTCGGAACGATACGACACGCCTGACGCATTGGATCATGAAGGCATTCAAAAAGTAATCACCGACTTTGCGCTGGCGGCTGAAAGATCATTGAAAGCGGGATTCAAAGTGATTGAGTTGCATGCTGCACATGGTTATCTTATCCATCAATTCCTTTCGCCGTTGAGCAACAGGAGAACGGATGAATATGGCGGAAATCTGGAAAACCGAAGTCGGTTGCTTCTGGAAATCATCGACGCAGTTCAAAAAGTGTGGCCGGCAGAATTGCCGCTTTTTGTCCGTATTTCAGCAACCGACTGGGCGGAGGGCGGCTGGGATGAAGCGCAGTCTGTCCAACTTTGTTCCATGCTGAAAGCTAAAAGTATCGATCTCATTGATGTGTCATCGGGTGGATTGGCAAGTCATCAGAAGATCACCATCGGTCCGGGATACCAGGTGCCGTTTTCGTCGAAGGTCAGAGCCGAAGCAGAAATCCTCACCGGGGCAGTGGGGCTCATCACGGACGCAGGTCAGGCGGAAGAAATCCTTGAAAAAGGTGATGCCGACCTCATCATTATGGCTCGGGAGTTCCTGAGGGATCCTTATTTCCCTTTGCATGCTGCCGGTGACCTGAATGCTCCGATGGCATGGCCGGTTCAGTATGAGCGGGCTAAGCCTAGCAAATAATCTAATTTTCCAGCCGCTCCCACACCCTGTTGATCCTAAGTTTGAGTCTTTCATCCATGGTTTCAATGGGAAGATCAGCGGCTGGATCAATTGTAGTCAATAATCTCAAACATAAGTTGGGATAAATTCTTAATCATGCTCAATCCCCGGATTAGTTTAGTTATCGGTGTTATTTCCATAAGCATTTTTCCGGTTCTTGTTAAATGGGCTCCGGTATCCGGGATCTCATCGGCATTTTACCGGATGTTTATTGGTTTCATTTGCCTGCTTCCCTACGTACTGATCACCAAACAACTGTCTGTACCCGCAAAATCACTATGGCTCCCGATCATAGCGTGTGGCATACTTTTCGGAACCGATATTGCGGTATGGAACCTTTCAATCCATTATTCCAATGCAACACAGGCTACCTTACTCACCAACCTCTCCCCCATTTGGGTTGGTGTAGGATCCTTTTTTTTCCTATCCAGAAAGCCTGATAAACGTTTCTGGCTGGGTACGGCCGTGGCCATCACAGGCATGATCATACTTTTGGGAACGGATACTTTTACCCAAATGCGGTTTGATAAAGGTTTCGTACTGGCTGTTTTGTCGGGGGTACTTTACGCTACTTACATGATCGTAAGCAAGCGCGCTTTGAGTCAAAGTAAAATTGTTCCGTTTATGATTATGAGCATGGGTGTATCCAGTATATATCTGCTTCTCATCTGCCTCCTCAGGGGTGAGCCTTTATGGAATTTCTCTTCCTCTGTATGGAGCGTGCTGGTCATTCAGGGAACCATTTGCCAATTGCTAGGCTGGCTGACACTCAGTTATGCGGTGCAAAAAATGGATGCGCAGCGCGTTTCGCTCAGCCTGCTCAGTCAGGCTGTAATCACCGCACTTATGGCATGGCTTTTCATTGACGAGCACATTTCCCTTAGAATGGTCTTGGGAGGCCTGGTTATTTTATCAGGCATCGGAATTACATTCAGGAAAGCTGCTGTATAAGCAACCTCCCTGAATGTATATTTCCAACCGGAAAAGCCCGTCTATTGTTTCAGAAATCGGCTTTGCGAATTACCCGTTTTCGTTCTGATATTCAGGATATAAACGCCTCTTTCCAAATGCCCTACCTGTATGGTTCCGTTTTTTGCGATGTTTACCTTCTGATATCCCTTGCGCGTTCTTCCGTGCATATCCGTTATTTCGTATTCCGCATCTGTTAAGGGCAGGTCCGCGGTGATGGTGAGCACATCAGTTACCGGATTAGGCCAAACGTTACTTATCATAAACTCTCCCATGTTGACGGGTACCATTCGGGAATAAGCAGTTGTGCCGTCAAAATCAACTTGTTTTAATCTATAATAGCTTAATCCTGGTAGTGGCAACTCATCTACCGCACTATATTTACTCATATTATTCGTCGTAGTCGACCCTTTCACAGTAGCCACAACTTCCCAATCTTTGGACGTCCGGGAACGCTCCACCACGAAATGATCATTGTTTTTCTCAGAGGCAGTGGTCCAGGCAATGTTCACCTTGCTATCCTTCCTTTTCGCATCAAACCTCGTCAGGACAACCGGCAAAGCCCCCGACGCAAATATGGCTTTGTAGCTATACGAATTTGCACCCACAGGAAAGGTAAACACTTCGGTTGAACCCACAGAGGTTCCGGCACCATCTTCCCACCGCACAAAGTGATTCCCTGGTTTGGCCACAGCTGTAAGCGTCATGGTAAGTGTTTGAAAATAAGTACCCGTCCAAGGATATGGCGTTGCAGAAACACCGTCTGCGGTCGGAATGATATCCACCGTGTTCACCTTCACGTAACCATGTGCAGCATCGGAGACGTCCACGGTAACACTCCTATTCAAATAGCCACCTCCAAAGCTCTCACGCACATGGGTACGATAAGTATTCGGGCGATCCCCCATAAAATTGTTGACCACGGCCACATTTGCATCCCATTCGGTCATGGTTGCCGGTGCTTTCCATCTGGCGATGTGGTCAGGCATGATAGGCTGATAAACAGCCTTCAAATCAGCCAGCATGGATTGTGTTCTGGCGGCCAGAAAAGTGGTATTTAAAAGATCCGCCAGCCGGGTCAGAAAGTAAGCTTTATACTCCTCATTTTCCAATATTTTATTAAACATGCTAGCCACAGGTCCACCTCCACCCACAATACCACGGGCTCGGGAAAAGAAATTATCATTTACCGAGTTCTCGAAAGCGAGACCTAAATCGGTATCATACAGCATCCAACGCCACTTGCCATCGTGCCCGAAAGGCGCATTGATATCCGTGTTGGGCAATTTGTGTCTCCAGAGGCGCATGTTTTTGTGAGGCCAGTCCTGGTTCCCTACAAATATCTCAGCGATCATGTAATCCGTGAAGTTAACGATGTCGATCATAGTCTTTAAAGTATTGTAGTTGGTACTGCCAGTGAAGGTGTTATTACTAACAAACGTGTTAAGGGCATTGTAGGCTACATTATCACCTTCTTCTACTTCATTGTTTTCCACGTTCATCAGATCCACCTGATCGGGGTCAAGGCCGTATTTCTTTTGAAGATAATACTTATCAAACCGCTCCCTCATATTATGAATACCCCAGTATTCTGAATTCAAAAACACCACCGAGGGCCTGGACAACTGCGTATCCACAGTGAGACTTTTCAAAAGCCTTGTAAAATAAGAGTCCCTGAACATCGTAGATGGATTATCGTTTCCTGAGTTACGAAGCAGGAGCCTTTTGGGATAACGCGTGGGGGCTTCAGGAAAAACAGCAAAATTAAACTCTGTATTACTGTAAAGGCGGAGGGTTTTTTCGGGAAGTGACCTGGAACATCCTCCATGAATCCTGAAATCGATGGGCTGATTTACCACCGCACCATTATCAAAAAACTCTACGTTGCCCGAACGTTCCCATGCGGCGCCGTTTCCTGTAAAATTGGCATCTGTACAAATGCTGGCAGCACCCGTAGGATGTGTTACCCTGATCACATCGAATGCCCTTCCCGCAGTATACATACCGGAGGTGTAATCGAAAAAAGAACGCTCGTTGGAGACTACCGAAACAACCGGAACCGGATATTTAACCCCACCCGGGTTTACAAAGAATGTCCCGGTGGCAATGTCGCTGGGGGCAAATCCCTCCTTAAATGCTTTGGCGCGGATTGTAGTTCCTTTGTAAACGTTGTATGAAGGCAGATAAGGTGCAGTAAAAGTCACGGAGGACGACTTCATGGAAACTTTGTTGGCTTCAACCGTTCGATCGATGATGGGAATAGGATTTACCCATGCAATCGACTGATGCTGTGCGGTAAGGAGCCCGTCATCTACGCCTTTCACTACTGTAGCCTGGGCACTGGTGCCTGCTTCATTATAAAAATTTTTATAATTCCATGAAACTGGTGTGGGGTTGTTAACCGGTTCGGATCCGTCCAAAGTATACCAGATACTAACGCCTGCCTCTATGTGTGAGATGCTCAGGTTAAAACCGGCTGTATGAAATCCGGTCTGATGCGAAAAAGTAGGGGGCGCAAGTTTGATAAGCTGAACGACCCCATTCGCATTGGTGGCACCCGGGGTGGGTGTTGAGTAATATGAAAAATCTGGCCCGCCGTTCGGATTTCTGCCAAAAGAAATGTTATCACTCATAGGGCCGAATGCTTTCCCATCGATCAGGGTACCTGCGCTGCTGTAGAGACCTACATAGTCGCCGCCTTTGCTAAGACCAAAATTGGTGTGCAACAGCTTGCCGACAGCCGCTTTGCTACTCGCCCACATCACCAAAAACCCGTTGGCCGGGACGGTTACTCCTGCCGGGATTACAAATTGCGTTGGTTGATCCACTTTGTCGGATAAATGATATCCGCCAATGTTAATCGGGCTACCCGATGAATTATAAATTTCAAACCAGTCGGAATACTGACCATCTTCGTCGGCGAAACCGGAAGCACTTGTATTGGATGAAACTATTTCGTTGATGAAAAGCTGCGCATGTGCAGATAAGGAAAATAAGTTGACCCAAAATAAAATTTGAAGGGTTACGAATAATTTTTTCATGATTTCATTAAAAATTTAAAGGAAAGGCATTTAATGTAAAGAAACGAGTACTTATTTTAAACTGTACCCCAAATGATTCCAACCCTGGTCTTAGAAAACTTTGCCCAAGCTATTTTATCAACAGAGAGTTACAATTTCTTTCAGCCCGAAAAATATGAAAATAAATTTAATATCAAAAGACCACTTAATAAATATCAAAGACTCTAAAATACAAGGTACTAAAAATCAATGAATCCTATACGTCCAATGTAGCCAATGCTTGAATTGAAAATGAAACCAAAACATTTTTTAAAGGAAAATATTTTATTCTACACGTTTTTAAAATCACGACCGGTCCAAAATTGGCTACGTAATCGCCTTGGGGAGTTTCTGTGGCTGCCGGACTGTTACTGCGGTTGGTCTATTGATCCGGTACGGCTTAGCGGGCGCATTATCCCTATCACCAATAAACAGAAAAAGCGTTTAGAAAATAATCCGTAGAATCCTGCCCAAAGGCTACTCCTGCTGCAAAATGTCAGAAATGCCTCCCAGCCGCAATCGGTGGGATGGCTGCGGAATGTCGCCTAGGCCCTTGCCTGAACCACATCTGGCCAGAAATAATCCTTACTAATAGACATTCCAATGCATTTTAGAAGCGAAGGAACAAATACCAGAACATAGCAAGGGAGGTAATCAAAGAAACGTTAGATTGAATATTGCACTGATGCCAAGAGATGAAATATAAATTACAGGGAAAATGGATAGTTCAATGCACAGAACAGACAGTCTCAAAACTTATGTCGGGATGTCGGCACTTATCGGGTAGCCCGCACAGCTGATTTTTCATTAATGGCCCAGTCATTCAAAAAGGTTTGAAGGAGGAAATGGGGGAAATTCTATCCGGCTCCTTCAATAAAAATGCCTGTTCAATAATCCCCCTCTCCTATTACCTTCGCTTTCTTTTTGGCCTGGTGCAACCGGTAATTCAGCGTGAGGTTGATCTGGCGCTGCCTGCCTTGAGAGTTACTTACTGAGTAAAAATTAGGCCCTTCTGTAACCGAGCGAAATCTGCGAGAGTTAAACACGTCCAATACACTCAGTGTGAGTGTGCCGTTTCCTTTGAGAATATCCCGGCTCGCAGCAAGATCCAGCGTTGCCAGGGCTTTGCGCCGACCCTGAGGTGTTTTTTGAGGCGCCTCATAGTTACCCCTTAGTTGCAGGTCCGTCGATTTCCACAAGGTGAAACGGGAGGTGGCCCGAACAAACCAGCTATACGTATCGCTTTTATAACTTTGATCTACCTGTGTACCGTCGATAATAGACCTGAAAAAGTTGAAACTTCCATCCAGTTTCCACCACTGGTATAGGTTATGCGAGGAGGTAAATTCAGCACCATAGGCGTCCTCAGTTCCGAGGTTTTCGGGTCGGGTAAAAGAATTGCCATTGGCTTCTACAGTTTTAATGGTAATAATTTTACCATTGGTATGGCGGTAATATAAGGATGAACTGAGCGAACCCTTATCCATGTACTTGATGTGTCCAAGCTCAAAAGCATTTGTAAACTCCGGATTCAGATCCGGATTCCCGCTCCAGTAATTCCGGTTGTCGCTAAAAGTTGCGAATGGAGTGAGATCATTATACTGCGGCCGGCGAACCCTTCGGCTGAAACTGAGTTGAAGTGCATTCTGTTTGGCCAGATCATAAGTCACATGCACACTCGGGAAAAGGTTGGCATATTTCCGGTCGTTAATCTCATTGGTCTGCATTAGGGTTGTAGTCACACCAGTCCATTCGGCGCGGAGGCCTGCCTGGTAGGACAACTTGCCCGTCTTATTACCCACCATTCCATAAGCCGCATTAATCCGCTCATTATAAAGGAAATCGTTGGTGAGGCCCGGAACCGGAATCCAGCCCGCGTCGGTTTCCTCCGTGACCGCGTAATCGTTGGTCATGTCGCGTGAGCTGATCCGAGCGCCCGCCTCGAATTTTCCATCCTTGGCAAAAGGGTGAACGTAGTCGGCCTGAAAAAGAAGTTGCTTCTCCGTTTCGTAGTTTACGGCTCTCTGAAGCAAAAATGGCACCGAAGTTTTGCTGCCATCGGGATTATAACTTTGCTGGCCATAAAACTGGTCGGAATCTTCCCAGTTGTTCAGGTATCGTACATCAGCCGTAAATTCCCGCCCCTTTCTGTCGAAGGTTTTCTTGTAGGTTAAAGCGTATTCCGAATTGGGTTCTGTTTCCTTTTCGTCCTGTGTACGGTTTGTGCTGCCTGTCAGGTTGTTCAGATTCGTTAAATAATCTTTGTAATCAATATTGGAGAACCGTTTCCCTTTGCTGATCCTGTAGGTATAAGCACCGGTGAGCACGTTTTTAGAATTAAAATAATAATCTATCCCTCCCCTGGCGCTGTTATTTTGTCCACGAAGCTTGCTGGTCATGCTTTTTTCAGAAATGAAAGTGGAGTCGTTGCGATACAATTCCTGATACAGCGTGTTTCTACCCGGTGTGTTCCGGAACGAAACGGTATAATTAACAAAAAAATTCAGGTTCTTTTTGCGGTAATTCACGTTGGCTGCCACACCAAAATTCGTTGGATTTCCAGCAATCAGATCAAAGGATCCATTGAAACCCTCTTTTCGTTCTTTTTTCAAAACGATATTGATGATACCGCCCATACCTTCGGCCTCATACCGCGCCGACGGATTGGTAATGATCTCGACCCGCTCAATGATGTTCCCCTGAAGTTGCTGCAAACCGCTTCCTCCTTTGATACTGACAAGCCCGGACGGCTTTCCATCAATCAGGATACGAACATTACCGCTTCCTCTAAGGCTCACATTGCCTTCCACGTCAACAGCTACGGATGGGATGTTGGTCAGGATATCGGCCGCTGTCCCGCCTGCATTGGCGAGGTCCTTTCCTACGTTGAAAATCTTTTTGTCGAGTGCCAGTTCCATGGAACTTTTCTCTGCCTGAATGGTCACCTCATCCAAGGTTCTGGCCGAAGCCCCCAACTTGATAACACCAAAGTTCAAAGGCGAATTGGCACTGGTCAGTTGTATGCCTGACGTCTTTTGGGATTTGTAGCCGATGTATTCTGTTAGCGCATAGTAGCTACCGGCTGCAACATCAATGACAAATGAACCCGTTTCATCGGTAATTGCCCCAGTCACGAACACACTATCAACGGTTTTGAAAAGACGAATGCTGGCGTAACTCAAAGGCTTATTATTCTGAACATCAGCGATATTCCCTGTAATTTTCAATTTAGGTCCATTTTGTCCGAATGAATCCGATGTCGCAAACATCAGTAAAAACAAAACAAAAATAGGGATGAGCATCCCGGTTACACTCGCTATCGCAGCTGCGATTATTCCCCCTGCTGATTTCATTACGAATACTTAAACAATTTATAACTGCGAAGATCATCATTTAACTCCAATAGAAACCCATTCTAAAATCAGTTTTACTCTACCAAGCCCTTTTCTTGACGAACTAAAATTCATGCTACCCTCTGCATCCGTGAACATGAATGGTTGCAGGTGAATGTCCGGCATCGCCAAATACCTTGGAGAAATCATTTCCATCCCTCAAAACTTGCGTACCTTTGCAGCCCTTAATTGAAACGGAGGGTTGGCAGATAGATAAAAAATGAAAAACGAAGCATCACAAACTATAAAATTGGCATTGCCGATCGTCATCGGAGAACTGGCCCAAATGGCCCTTCATCTCATAGATACGGCGATGGTAGGCGCTATTAGTTACAAGCAACTTGCTGCGGCGGCTTTGGTGATCAACGCCATGAACATCCCGTTTGTAATCGGGATCGGGATGACGATCTCGGTTTCTCAGATGGTATCCATGGCCAATGGCAGGCGTGATGCACAGCAGGTGTCACATTATCTTTTTAATGGTTTTTGTCTTTGTGCAGTGGTAGCCATTCTCATTTCCCTCACACTGGTTTTGGGAAAAGATTTGCTTGGGCACCTCGGTCAGGATCCCGAGGTGGTTACATTGGCGTTGCCATTCATGCAACTCATGGGTTTCTCTATCATCCCGATGCTGCTATTCATGACACTTAAGCAATTTGCGGACGGGCTCGAATTTACCCGCACCGCGATGATCCTCTCCCTAGCCGGTATGCCCTTGAACATTTTACTCAACTGGCTTCTGATTTACGGCAACTGGGGCTTTCCGAGACTGGAACTGGTGGGGGCCGGCTGGGCAACACTCATTACCCGATCCATTATTTTTATCGCGCTGGGTGGCGTCATTCTCAGGCACCGAACTTTCAGCAGATATGTGGCTGTCCGGAGCAACCAATGGAAGCTAAAAATCAACACTTTACGTGAGCTGCTACACATTGGCGTGCCGAGCAGCCTGCAGATTGGTATGGAAGCGGGTGCCTTTGCCGTCTCCGGAATCATCATAGGAACACTTGGCGCTGTGGCTCAGGCAGCCCATCAGATCGCTTTAAGCTGTGCATCGTTCACCTTTATGGTCTCCATGGGACTTGCACAGGCGGGTTCCATACGTGTGAGTAATGCATTTGGGCGGGGCGACTGGAAAAAACTAACGGTTATTGGCAAGAGTACCATTTACACGGCATTGGCCTATGGCGCATTTTGCGCGATTGCTTTTGTTCTACTCCGAAATATACTTCCCAAGGCATTCAACGACAATTTTCTAGTGCTGGAAATGACTGCCACGCTCATCCTTTTTGCGGCGGTGTTCCAGATATCCGACAGTACCCAGGCAATCAGTGCCGGATTGCTCCGTGGAATCAAAGACGTAAAAACACCCACCATGCTGATCGGGATCGCTTACTGGGTGGTGGGCATCCCGTTCGGCTATCTGCTTGCATTTCGTTACAAGCTTGGAGCGGCCGGGATGTGGATTGGACTGATCACCGGGTTGACACTTGCATCTGTGTTTCTGATTACCCGATTTTTAAAAATGACCGAAAGAGCTATTGCCAACAAAGAAACTGTCTAGAAAACCATCAGAATCACTGAATATCATTGAATTTTCCCTGATTGAGATCCCCAGTCTCAAAACCCTTTTTGAACCAATACATCCTCTGTTGCGAACTGCCATGCGTAAATGCATCGGGCACCACATAACCCTGGCTCTGCTTCTGTAACTTGTCATCTCCGATGGCGTTTGCTGCAGTAAGGGCTGCCTCAAGGTCTCCGGGCTCAAGAATATTGTCCATCTGATGGGCATGGTTGGCCCATACGCCTGCAAAAAAGTCGGCTTGCAATTCCAGTTTGACGGATAATTTGTTATACTCCTTTTCACTGATACGACCCCGCTGCTGGTGAAGCTGATCCGACAAGCCCATTAAATTCTGCACATGATGCCCGACCTCGTGTGCCACCACATAGGCCACGGCGAAGTCTCCCGGTGCCTTAAACCTATCTCTCAACTGATTACAAAACTCAAGATCAATATACACTTTGTAATCAGCAGGACAGTAGAAAGGCCCCATCGCTGACGACGCACTTCCGCAGGCACCTTCTGTGGCATTCTCAAATATCTGAAGCGTTGGTTTCTGATACGTACTACCATTGGCTTTGTAGATCTGATCCCACACATCTTCAGTACTACCCAAAACGGCCGAAACGAAATCTGCCGTCTTATCGTCGGGGCGTGGCCCTGCTGCCCGGGGAGCAGATTGCTCCGTCGACTGACCCTGCTGAAGATTTGCCAGTATCTCCGATGGATCCTGACCTGTGAGCAAACCAATCGCCAGCACGATAATCACACCAATGCCGCCAATGGCCACTTTACCTCCTCCGGACATCCCCCGGCGGTCCTCTACATTTCCACTTCTACGAAGATCTTGCCAACGCATATTTTTTTAGTTTAAAGTTGATAACTTCTTTGTCAATGAATGAATTAAAATCGTTCCCGATGTATACAGCCAAAGGATGCCGGGATTGCGACACACAAACTAACAGATATTTCCCGACTTTATAAATATTGAATGGGCTTTGATAAAAAAGGTTCTGGTTGCAGCAGCCCAAACTGGTTGACTTAAACCGGCCCTTTTGCTAATGAATCGTCACTTCCTCCCGACACAAGCGGCAAGGCGAAATACCGTTTTTAATACCGCTCCCTGACAAGGGGAAGTGTTGGTTGACGCCTGAATAAAAATCTTCCTTGCTAGTAGAATCCAAATTACATCCACTTTTCCCGCGTATCCATTCAGGTTTATCGAAAACCGACAACGTAATGAAACCTCAATATGAAACCGTCCAGACCCCATGCAACACCAGAGGAAGCGGAACCCCTCATCAAAATGGTCAACATGTTTCATCCTACCTTTAAAGGTATCGAACAGTTTATTATTGAACATAGCTTTCCGATTCGCATTCGCAAGGGCAAAATTCTCCTTTCCAGCGGTACAATAGCCACACACATTTACTTTGTAAAAAAAGGCATTCTGCGTGGTTTCGTAAATGACGATGACCGGGAAATCACCACCTGGATTACGGCCGAAAATGAGTTGGTATCGTCAATTGGAAGTTTTACGATGCAGATGCCTACCCTGGAAAACATACAGGCGATTGAAGACTGCGAGTTGCTCCAGATGACTTTCACTGATCTTGAAAAAATATACAAAAAATTCCCTTCCTTTAACATCACGGCCCGTAAGATATACGAATTATACTACGTTTCTGCGGAAAGCCGGGCATTCATTGCCCGCCTCAAAAATGCGGAGCAGAAATACCAGTATTTTTTAGTTCAAAATGGTCACCTTGCCAACAGAATAGCACTTAAATACATTGCTTCTTACCTGGGCATAAACATGGAAACGCTCAGCAGACTGAGAAGTAAAAAGGAGCTGTCAGAAATAAAACACGCTGCTTCGGCTGTTTACCCATTTCCAGGCCAGGAACTGTTATAACGCATCAGCCAATCGCATCCGGTTCCCTAAAACAAATGTCCTAATTAAAAGCTGCTGAATAGTTGGGTGCAGCGTTAAATTAATTATTGACAAATGTCAAAAAAAATCGACGCCGGACTATCCAGCTTTAAGCCATATTTTTCTCCCAATCTATTGAAAATAAGCACATTTCAAAGAATTATATCTATACATTGTCTCGATTTAAACACAAGCCCCCCACATGCTCTCTAAATGGATATACCATTATAATCATTAGCTTTGATATCAGCTGAACACCGGCTAAGCTATTTGTAAATTCTCCTCTATCTATGTCCGAAAAGTAACGGACGCAATGGCAACCACTGCAAAACCCAGGGCGTAAAATCGTAATAAGTTCCGGCTACTCCCTGGTTTTTACGGTTTACAATGGACACCTATTTTTAAACATGCCACCAACCCTTGATAAAAAGCTGCTCCCACCCAGGATTACGCTTTCATCCAGCACCCGCCCATAACCAACGCCAGCCCCAGGCATCATGGTAAGCTTTTTGTAGTCTTTCAATCAGACAAAATATCAGGGAATTTTTTACCCGTTTGAAACGCATGCCTGAAACCACACGCGAAATTGCTTTTCAGGTATCATAACAAACCTCTACTTATATCGATCAACTTTACACCTATGAACAATTTACCCCTAACCGTTAAGAGATCCATTGAGCTGCTTGGCCTGGTGTTATTGGGAACGCTCTTCATTATAGGCAGAAGTATCCTGATGCCAATCATTATGGCTTTTTTCATCAGCATTGTAATACTTCCCGTATTTCGGTTTCTGAGACGATACAGGGTTCCGGAGCCACTTGCCATCGTCTTACCCATATTACTTTTAATCACTGTACTTGGACTGATCATCTGGTTTTTTTCAGCCCAGATAAGTCTGCTTGTGGCCGATTTTCCACAAATCAAAAAGAACGTAAGTACGCACCTCAATGCACTAAGCAATTGGATTTTCTCCATTAGCGATTACTCCACACAGCAACAGGTAGAATTAATTAACAAAAACACAGACGATTTGTTGAGTTTCGCAGGAAAAACGGCCAGCGGGGCGGCTGTAACCGTGAGTTCTCTGTTTATATTTCTGGGCCTGCTGCCGATCTACATTTACCTGATACTTTTTTATAAAAGTATCTTACTGCGCTTTATTTTCATGTGGTTCAAGGATGACGCACACGAGAAGGTGAAGGAGGCAATTTATGAAACGGAGGTGATCATCAAAAGTTACCTGATCGGCCTGCTGATCCAGGTTAGCTACATGACCATCCTGCTAGGCCTTATTCTGATGGTTATCGGCATCAAACACGCCTTGCTGATCGGAGTAATTTTCGCAATACTGAACCTGATTCCTTATGTAGGAGCCTTACTGGGAAACATCATCGGCGTGTTGCTCACCCTCACCTCCTCTCCTGAACTCTGGCCCGTCATAACGGTGTTGTGTGTGATCGCCGGTGTACAATTTTTGGATAACAACATTCTGATGCCCCGTATTGTCGGATCCAAGGTCAAGATTAATGCCCTTTTCGCCATTCTGGGTGTTATCATCGGCGGAAACATCGCAGGTGTAGCTGGCATGTTTTTATCCATGCCCATTATTGCTGTATTGAAAATTATATTTGACAGGACGGAAATGTTCCGACAATGGGGTGTTCTGCTGGGTGATGAGCGCCCGTCCAAGAGTCCAATGACCTACCCTATTTTTCGTAAAAAAATCCGTGTTTCTTCCAAAACACAAGCCGACAACCATTGATAGGGAATGCCTTTGACAGGTCAATAACCCTGACCGATTTCCGTTAGAAATTAGTCAGCTCAAAATCCTGCAATTCGCTTTCCCTTCCGTTTACAATCACGGACAACCGATGTGTGCCTGGGTGGTAAACCCGGGTCGTGATCATCTTAAAACTTTGATTCCTTTTGATGACGATCGACTGACCTGGTGTGTATTCCCGTTCACTGATCTTGAAAACCTTCTTTGAATATTGTCCGTTAAGCCTTTTGAAATACACTGCGTATTCCAGTCTTACAATCTGGCTGAACGCATCACTATTTCGTACCACAAAGGTGAATTCCAGATATTGCCCAACAGTCACCTTCGGCGTTACAATCCTGAACTCCGAAAGCTCAATATTTTTGCTTTCAATATTGTAGTGCGAAAGAATGTCTGCATGGCTCCGTTTCAATAAGGTTCGCGCACCGTGTTTGATAATCGCGTCCGTATTTTTGCTATGCCCTTTCCAGCGGGTCGCAATGCCCAGAACCACTTCGGGCTGGTTTTTCGAAATGTCATTCAGATTGTTGGCAACACTCCGGCGAACCGATTCCGATAGATCATTTTTCAGATTTTCCAGTATGGGCAAAATTTTTGAAGGGTCTTTTTTCAAGACCGGAACAGCCAGGCCCCAGGGCAATGCCGGCCTGCTCCCCTCAGTCGCCAGCCTCCTTACCTTTGCATTTTCATGCATGGACCAGTCATGCATTTTAAGCATCATTTTATCAAAATATTTCAATAAAAAAGGCCTGACGGCAAATTCGCAGGTAATAAACTGGGTAATGTGCTCGATTGCCTCGATCGAAGTTTCATAATCGTCGAGGCCGTATACCTGGATGTAGTCCGGCAAAAACATCATAGCGAGCTGATCCTCTCCGAAGGCATTCTTGCGCAGCTGACTGATCAAACGGTACAGCACTCCGACGGCATCCGGAAAATCGGGCGGTAAAAACCCGTGCAGAACCATGGTCGTATGTCTCATGCGTTGCTTCAACTCCATGTTTGCAAATTCGGGAGTGTAAATCTTTGCATTAAAATCATTTTCCACAAAGCCTGGAATCACTTCGTCCAGAGCATCTGACAGTTTTTGGTAAAAAGTTTCAGAATAGAGATCTTTTAGTAATGCCATGGCATGTATTTCAATTATTAGTTATGCAAAGATGTCTCAATGCCCGTGTCGACGGCATCATTTGAAACAAGTATAGTAACGCAAAATTATCTGGTGTCTGAGGATGTTGCCTCCAAAGTAAATTAGAAATCATGAGAGAAGATGAGATTTTCCTACATACTTTTGGGTTAGGTAATGAAACCCCGTTTACATTTTTCATGACAAATCAATTTACAGGCATTCCCTCTTCAACGCTGGATTTTCTTACGAATCTGAAAGGGAACAACAATCGCGACTGGTTCAATGCGCATAAGGAATACTTCCTTGAACAGCAGGCTCATATAGAATCTTTCGCTGACCGACTTCTCGCAGAAATGAACCTGCACGATGTGATCGAAACCCCCTCGGGCAAAAAAAGCCTTCATCGGATCTATCGAGACACACGCTTCTCAAAAGAAAAAACGCCCTACAAAACCAACTGGAGTGGCAGCCTTTCGCGAGCCACGGCGCAACGACGTGGCGGATATTATTTCCACATCGAGCCCGGCAACACCGTTCTGGCCGGTGGCTTCTGGGCACCCAATGCGGCTGATATCAAACGCATCCGTGACGACATCAGCTTTAACCCCACACCCCTCCGTAAAATACTGACGCATATTCATTTCATAGAAACCTTTGGCACGTTACGGGGAGAACAGCTTAAAACGAAGCCGAAGGGTTTTGACGCTAACGACGAGGCCATCGATCTGCTTCGGTACAAACAATTCCTGTTGATCAGATACTTTACCGATGAGGAAGTACTTGCTCCTACGTTTATAACACAGGCCAATGAGACCTTCAGAAATATGCGGCCATTTTTTGATTATATGAGTGAAGTATTGACAACAGATGCCGATGGGTTACCGGCTTGATCGGTCTCGGTGTTGTCTTCATTGTTGCCACCAATTCAATCCCTGGTTGAATTCCATTCCCTCCAGCATGTAATTCAAAATTGGCTCACATTTCTCCCGGCATGCCGGATAGAAATGTCCGTGTTTCCAGGTAGCGGATTTTGGCGATAACCCCCACCAGAACTCCGCCATCGCGATCGGGGTCATTCGATGCTGGAAAGCGTATTGAAGCAATTTCGGCGCAGCACATTCACCTGCCCCGGCGGGCGGATTCTGATACGATTTTTCTTCAAAAATATCGCGTAACCCCTTTTTGTCTCCTGCCCTGTTCAGAAATTGGTATTGATCAAAAATCCTATTTTGTAAAGCAACCGAGAAGCGCTTACGTCGCGTCTTTATCGCAAGAACCTGTTGTTCAAACGTCTCCGGGCGCTCGTCTTCGAGTACTCCGATCGCCTCATTCATTCGGGCAAGTTGAGTCATGCCCGAATTCAAAAAGCCCCCCTCCTCCATGCCGTCAAAAATCGGAGGAACAAATTTAGCATGATGGTTTCGACCACCCAACTTACCCGAAAAGGCAGCCAGGTAGCCGATTTCGTTTTGTTGTGTCCGGATCACCAGAATACCAAACATCTTGCCTACCACGGGTCCTGCCTGCTGCCCCAGGCCAAAATTATGTATCCAATCCTGCTGGTCCCGGAGGTGTGACTGTAGCTCGGCTACAGCAAGCAGGCTGATGGGGTCTGGTTCGTAACCGAACGGAGACTTGAACGTTTCGGGTAATACATAGCCAGCCAGCGACCTTGAAAAGGAATTGAAAATGGGACTTTGAGAAGATGACAATGGTTTCAAAAATAGATTCTTAAAGACTTTATTTGCGTTTTCGCCAGTCCTTAAGGTAGCGCAGCAAGCGTATGGTCGGTTTTATTTCAATTCGCCAGGATTTATCTATCCTGAATACAACGTCGCAAAGTTAGATAATTTCCAGGCAGTAATAAAAGCCGTTGTTATTTAAATCATAGCGCGATAAGGGAGCTACGGATGGATAACCGTCATGCTTACAGGCTCAGTATGATGACGGTAAGTGTTAGCTTTGATCTGCATCGCTCAAAATAACCCTGGGACGAAATTAGATAAAACGCAGCTAACCGATTATAGAAATTCCTAACCGATCAACGATTATGGTACTCCCCATCAGCAGAAGAAATGCGCTTCGAAATCTGGCATTATTGGCTCCCACTGCATCTGTCGCAGGAGCGTTTATTTCGCCCACCACCGAACCATCAATCCCCCCCACTGGTAAACTCAAATTGAGCCTGAATGCTTACTCTTTCAATAAACCCTTGATGGATGGAAGCATGAAACTCGATGATCTGCTTGAATTTTGCGCAATGCAAAATATCGATGGCGTAGACCTGACCGGCTATTATTTTCCTGGTTATCCGGTTGTGCCGCCGGACGAATTCCTGTACGAGCTGAAACGAAAGGCATTCAAACTTGGCGTGGATATCAGTGGCACGGGCGTGCGGAATGATTTCACAAATCCGGATGCTGCAAAGAGAAAAGAGGATATTGACCTCATTAAAAACTGGATCGTGTGCGCCTCCAAGATCGGCGCACCGGTTATCCGTATTTTCAGTGGTACACGCATTCCGAAGGAGTACGACTGGCACACGATTTCGGAATGGATGGTAAAGGACATAAAGGAATGTGTAGCATTTGGAAAGGCGCATGGTGTGGTGGTCGCTATCCAAAACCACAATGATTTCCTGAAAACAGCCGAAGAAACGATAGACATCGTCAAAAGAGTGAATTCCCCCTGGTTTGGATTGATTCTGGACATTGGCAGCTTTCGAAAAGGCGATCCGTACCCGGAAATAGAGCGGTGCATTCCTTATGCCGTTAACTGGCAGATCAAGGAGCTCGTCTATGTGAATGACCGTGAAGAAAAAGTAAATCTGAAAAAACTTTCTAAAATCATAAAAGCCTCAACATACAGAGGTTATTTACCAATTGAGACCCTCGGACCGGGAGACCCCTTCGTCAAAGTACCCATATTCCTGAAAGAAGTGCGGGAAGCAATGGGGTGAACGGCATACTTCTTCGTCATCAACGCGGTACTTGTAACAATCAATAGCTACTTCCGGTTGGTTCAGGTTTGAGAAAACCTGACAACGGCAGAAAAAAATGGCTTAATTTTAATTGTCAATCAGACAAGTATGTAACTAAATCAAAAATCAGTATCTATTTTAATCAATCAATTCCATCCAATGGATTTTCATTCAACTTTAAAAAGCATTTTCCCAACGGAAGAAGCAATTCCTTCAGAGTTTCGACTTCCTTCGGAGATTCATCAACGAGAGTATCTGAGCAATGGTGAAATGAAACAATGGAACGGCCCCGTTCACGAAGTTTACTCTCCCATCTGTGTGCAAACCAGCACCGGACTGGAACGTAAACTGATCGGAAGCTACCCGGTTTGTACCGAAAAGGAATCTCAGGAATCACTGGATGCGGCTGTGGCAGCCTACAACAACGGACGAGGCGAATGGCCTACCATGGGGGTTGCAGAGCGTATCCAATGTGTGGAGCATTTTACAGGGAAAATGATCGAGCAGAAAGACATCATTGTAAAGCTCATCATGTGGGAAATCGGGAAGTCTTTTGCCGACTCCAACAAGGAGTTTGACCGCACCGTTGAATACATCTACGCCACGATTGATTCGCTCAAGAATCTCGACCGGGATTCGTCTGGTTTTAAAATCGTGGATGGCATAGCCGCCCAGGTTCGGCGTTCGCCATTGGGTGTGGTACTTTGTATGGGTCCCTTCAACTATCCGTTGAACGAAACCTTTACCACACTCATACCGGCGCTGATCATGGGCAACACGATTCTTTTCAAGCCTCCGAAATTTGGAACATTGTTACATTATCCCCTGCAGGAAGCTTTTAAAGATTGTTTTCCAAAAGGCGTCGTGAACATTATTTATGGCCGTGGCAATACCATTGTGCCCGGATTAATGCAGTCTGGTAAGATCAACGTACTCACACTCATTGGTTCCAGCAAGGTGGCCAATGAATTAAAGAAACTACATCCTAAGGTTAACCAGTTACGGGCAGTACTGGGTTTGGATGCAAAAAATGCTGCCATTATCACTGCCAATGCCGATGTCGACCTGGCTGTTCAGGAAGTAATTTCCGGTTCTCTTTCATTTAATGGTCAAAGATGTACGGCATTAAAAATTGTGTGGGTTCACCGAAGTGTAGCAGATGCATTTCTGGAAAAATTCAATGTGGCCGTAGGCAAGCTAAAATATGGTATGCCGTGGGAAAAAGGGGTATCTCTCACTCCATTGCCCGAAACCAATAAAATAGAATACCTCAATAGCTGCATTGCCGATGCGGAAGTACATGGCGCAAAAGTGATGAATGAAAACGGTGGATCTTCGGCAGCTTCCTTCTTTTATCCGGCGGTGGTATATCCTGTAACCCGCCATATGAAACTCTATCATGAAGAGCAGTTCGGTCCCATCGTACCTGTGGTACCGTTCGATGACCTGGAAGACACCATCGAGTATCTGATTGAAGCCACGCACGGCCAGCAGGTAAGTATTTTCAGTGAAGACGAAAATGAAGTAGCAGCCTTAATTGATCCGGTGGTCAATCAGGTAAGCCGTGTCAATATCAATTGTCAATGCCAGCGCGGACCGGATGTTTTTCCATTTACAGGACGTAAAGACAGTGCGGAAGGAACCCTTTCCGTGGCAGACGCGATACGTTCTTTTTCAATACGTTCGCTGGTTGCGTTTAAAATGAATGACAGCAACAAACATCTGATCAATGAAATCGTAAATAACAACAGCTCCAATTTTCTGAGCACGAAGTTTATTTTTTAGACTGTTCTCGAAGGTTTTGAACCACCTTAGTTACCTAAGATAACCTAAGGTGTTCTTAGGTAACTTCGGTGGTTCATTTTACTCGGTCTGAGTACGAAGTGGAATCTTCAGATCGTCCTTCCAGGATTTTTGAACCACCTGAGCGACCTAAGATAACCTAAGGTGTTCTTAGGTAACTTAGGTGGTTCATTTTACTCGGTACTGAGTACGAAGTATATTTTTCAAAGCGCCCTTCCAGAATTTTTGAACCACCTTAGCAACCTAAGATAACCTAAGGTGTTCTTAGGTAACTTCGGTGGTTCATTTTACTCGGTCTGAGTACGAAGTGGAATTTTCAGATCGTCCTTCCAGGATTTGAACCACCTTAGCGACCTAAGATAACCTAAGGTGTTCTTAGGTAACTTCGGTAGCGCATTTTACTCGGCACTGAGTACGAAGTGGAATTTCCAGATCATCCTTCCAGAATTTTTTGAACCACCTTAGCGATCTAAGATAACCTAACGTGTTCTTAGGTAACTTCGGTGGTTCATTTTATTTGGTATATGCTCAGTTTAAAGGCTTCAATACGATACTGCCGCCCGCTTTACATTTGAGTTCAATAAATTCTTCACTGTCACCAGCGGACGTGGTGATATTCTTAGCGGCAATCGTCTTCCATTTACCATAAGGCAATTTCACCAGGGTAGTTCCCTCCTTCTCCGCAACGATCTTCACCTCCGCAAGCTGTCCGTTTGTTTTTTTAGCACTTACCAAAAACGCACCTTCAGTCCGTAACTGCTCAAATGCCACCTCTTTCCAGTCAGCAGGAACCGCAGGCATGACTTCTATAAATCCGGCGTAGCTTTGAATGAGCATTTCCTGTAGCCCGGCCGCGAAGGCAAAATTACCTTCCAGGGTAAAAGGTCGGTAGGTGAATTTGGACAAGCCTGATTTGGTCTGATCGCCATTCACATGAAAGCTATTGGGCAGACAAAAAGCTTTGGCAAAAATGGAAAGATTTTTGGCTGCACCTTCGCCATCCTTGGCGCGGGCCATTACACTTGCCATCCAGGAATAGGAATAGCCGCACCACCAATCCGGCCCCACCTTTTCCAAAAGATTTATGGTATTTTTAATGGTTTTCTGCGCCTTGGGCCCATCTTCCCATTTTATCAGCCCGAGCGGATGAATGGCCATAAGGTGCGAAAAATGGCGATGGGATTCTGCATATGGCAACGACGGCGCAAACATCATTTCATCATTTTCAGACAACGCATAGGTATCAAATTCAGATAATATATCATTCCAATGCGCTGCTTCGTCGGGTTTACCGAGCTCTACCGCCAATTCTTTTCCAGCTCCAAAGGCAAAGCGCATCAGTGCAAGATCATAATTTGTGTTTTGCAGAAACCAGGCTTCCAGGCTGTTGTTCTTAATCTCCGGGCTCGAACTGATTGGCAATTTTCTCTTTCCTTTCTCGTCCTTCACGGTAATTTTCTCAAGAAAAGTACATACTTCTTTCACCCATGGATACGCCCTGGTTTTCAGAAAATCTCTATCCATGCTGTACCGCCACTGCAGATAATAATGCTGTGCAAGCCAGGCAGATACCGTCGGCGAAAGCGAATATTGTATCCAGCCTCCCATTTCGGTACCGTCCAGCGTGGTGACGCCGGGCACTGCCAGTCCATCCGTACCAAAATACAATTTGGTGTATCGTTTGTAATTTTCCAGGTTTTCGTCCAGATGGTCAAAGTAACCCAATCCCTCCTCAAGGTGATTGCCGCTGTAACTTGGCCAGTAGCTTAGCTGGGTGTTCAGGTCGTGATGGTAATCGCCCTTCCATGGCGGGATCCTGCCATTATCTGCCGTCCATACCGCTTGCAATGAAATTGGGGGTGCACCACGCCTTGCGGCCGACCCAAATTTGTATTGCTCGAGATACCACTGCTTTTCGATAACGGGATCCGGGACATGTACTGCCGACTGAGCCCAGAATTTGTTCCACCAGGCGGTGTGACTTTGAAAATCCTTGGCATACCCTCTTTGCATTGCTGCTTTGGTCAGTACCGATGACACAGGATTTAGTTTTGTATTGGGATACTGGGACGAAATACTCCACGTGCCTTCGATGACTCCGGCACCGGGTGACCTCCACTGAACAGTAATTTCATAGCTGAATCCGCCCCAGCCTTCCTGCCTGTACGTAATGAACTGCCCTTTTTGCTCAATACTTCCCTGCTTGTAACCCAGGCGGGCCAGATCATCTCCTACCAGTGAATTTACCTCTTCACCTTCCTTCACCACACCCTGGTATTTTGGTGCAATCAACTGAGGAACCAGATCGGCCTTCACATTTTCGAAGCGAAACCATCCTACCGGCTCGTTGGCATGAACGAACGTTTTTAAAGCCTGACCATTTTCCCATTGCACCTCGCACAGAGCCCTGGATACGTCCAGGCGCACCGATTTCACCTTCGGAGAGCCCGGAATCTTGAATTCCAAAGCACCTGCAGGAATCTTGGAAGGTGCCGGCTCCCTGTCGTAGGGGGCGTCAAAAAATTGCTGAACAGGCTTGTAGTCCTTTTTGGCTACCTGCCCCTGTACCCATTTGTAGCTAAACTCCTCCCTGTGAAGGCCGGCCATAGGTCGCATATCCCAAATATCCGCGCGATCCAGCGAAAACCTGAGGTTGTCCCCATTTTGCCAGATCAATGAACCCACTGTTGCATTTCCCAAAGGGATCGCTTCATCCCAGGTAGCGGCCAGTTTGGTGTAGGTAAGATCGTGTTTCGGAAGCGGCTGAGCCCGAGCCGCTAGGCAGGCAAGGATACAACAAATCAGAAGTGTCAATTTGTACATAAGGTTGAAACGGATCAGGGTGTAGGACGATGATTCAAAAATAGGCAGGAATTCCTTTGAAAGGAATAATGTCCGTTTTTTTTGAAGCAAAGCAAACCCTTTTTCCCCTCTCATTAGGATGTTCCCGGCTCCAAATCGTATCTTTGCACCTTAATTTAAAGCAGCATCATGATCGTTTTCGCAAGAAGCTTCAACGGCAGTATCTACGCCATTCACACCGAACAACAATTCTCCAAAGAAAATACCGAAAAACTCAATTGGCTGCTTGATGGCCAGGTATTGACAGACAATACTTTAAGTGGCTTTTTCAGAGGTCCTCGTAAAGAAATGCTTACACCATGGGCTACCAATGCGGTAGAAATCACCCAGAATATGGGCATTACAGGCATCCTCAGGATTGAAGAATTCTTCGTAGCTGATGGTGCGGATGATGCACACGACAAGATGCTGGAAGTCATTTACGATGGACTGGACCAGGAAGTTTTTGACATTCACCTTCTGCCGCAACCCATCCGTTATATTGAAGATATTGCCGCATTTAATCAGGAAGAGGGTTTGGCTCTAAGCCAGCAGGAAATCGATTATCTGGACTCGGTAGCTGTAAAAAATAATCGTAAACTGACTGACTCTGAAGTATTCGGCTTTTCGCAGGTGAACTCGGAGCATTGTCGTCACAAAATTTTCAACGGTCGGTTTGTAATCGATGGTGAAGAAAAGCCGTCTTCCCTGTTCAAACTGATCAGAAAAACAACGGAGACTAATCCAAACAAAGTCGTTTCGGCGTATAAAGACAACGTTTCTTTTACCAAAGGACCGGTGATGGAGCAATTTGCACCAGTAACGCAGGACAAGCCAGATTTTTTTGAAATAAAAGAGGTTGAATCTGTCCTTTCCTTAAAGGCTGAAACACATAATTTCCCAACCACCGTTGAACCCTTCAACGGAGCTGCCACGGGTTCTGGTGGAGAAATCCGTGACCGTATTGCCGGCGGAATCGGCAGCGCTCCATTGGCCGGAACCGCGGTGTACATGACTTCCTACTCCCGCCTGGAGAATAACCGTGGATGGGAAAACGGGATGAAAGAGCGCGAATGGCTGTACCAGACTCCAATGGACATCCTGATCAAGGCTTCCAACGGAGCATCCGATTTTGGAAACAAATTTGGCCAGCCGGTAATCAATGGTTCCGTTTTCACTTTTGAACATGAAGAAAATGGCAGGCGATTCGGTTTCGACAAAGTGATCATGCAGGCGGGTGGTATTGGCTACGGTGTGTTGAAAGATGCATTGAAACAAATACCTGCCGAAGGTGATAAAATCGTGGTGATGGGGGGTGATAATTACCGGATCGGAATGGGCGGCAGTGCCGTTTCGTCGCTGGATACCGGCGCTTCCAACAGTGCTATAGAGCTGAATGCAATCCAGCGTTCGAACCCTGAAATGCAGAAACGCGTTTACAACGCCATTCGGGCCATGATGGAAAGTGGAGAAAACCCGATCGTTTCCATTCACGACCATGGCGCGGGCGGTCACCTGAACTGCCTTTCGGAGTTGGTTGAAAGTACAGGTGGTAAGATTGACCTTTCCAAATTGCCCGTCGGAGACCCTACGCTTTCAGCCAAAGAAATTGTTGGCAACGAGTCGCAGGAACGCATGGGACTGGTGATCAATCAGCGAAACCTGGATGTGCTTCAGGATGTGGCAGCCAGAGAAAGAGCTCCGCTATACGTAGTTGGAGACATTACCGGCGACCACCAGTTCACATTTGAATCATCATTAACCGGGGAAAAACCAATTGACTGGCCCCTGGAAGATATGTTCGGAAATCCTCCGAAGACGATCATGAATGATGATACCCAGACGAGTTCGTTTGAGGAGATAACATTTGACGAAGAAAAAATAAACGAATATCTGGAGGCCGTGTTGCAGCTGGAAGCCGTTGCCTCCAAAGACTGGCTGACCAACAAAGTGGACCGTTCTGTAACCGGTAAAATCGCTCAGCAGCAAAACGTTGGGTCATTACAGTTGCCTTTGAGCAATTACGGAACAATGACCCTGGATTATCGTGGCAAAAGTGGCGTGGCCACCGCAGTAGGTCACGCACCTACGATGGCACTGATCGACCCCGCAGCGGGCTCCCGGATAGCCATCGGTGAAGCACTTTCCAACATTGTTTTCGCTCCTATCGAAGGCGGCCTGAGCGGTATTTCGCTGAGTGCCAACTGGATGTGGCCATGCAAAAATAAAGGCGAAGACGCACGGTTGTATGCGGCCGTAGAAGCCGTAAGTAATTTTGCTTGTGAACTTGGGATTAATATTCCTACGGGAAAGGATTCCCTGTCCATGACCCAGAAATACAAGGATGGCGTGGTATACGCTCCCGGCACAGTCATCATTTCGGCATCGGGTGAAGTAACTGATGTTCGCAAGGGGGTAACGCCAAATCTTTTGAAAGAGGCTGGAACCGAGCTGGTATACATTCCACTCACCCAGGTACCGCTATCGCTTGGCGGGTCGTCATTTGCTCAGATATTAAACAAGCTGGGCACAGAAGTTCCGGACATTACCGACGCGGCACAGTTTAAAAAAACATTCAATGCGGTCCAGGAACTGCTTGACCAGAACAAAATACTTGCCGGACACGATGTGTCAAGTGGCGGCTTGATCACCACTTTGCTGGAAATGTGTTTTGCAGAAAATGGTATTGGTATCCATGCAGAGTTGGCAGTTTTGGAAGAATCGAGTTTGGTAAAATCGCTCTTTGCTGAAAATCCTGCTTTGGTAATACAGGTGCGCGACGCATGGCAAATTGTAGAAATGCTGGCTCAAAAAGGCGTTTCGGCCTCCATTCTGGGAACGGTCATCGACGATACTTCCCTTACGGTACTTTTGGGAAGTAAAGAGATCGTGTTTGACATACCCGCCTTTCGTGATGTTTGGTACAAAACTTCCTATCTATTGGATGAAAAACAAACGGCTTCCGGATATGCCAAAGAGCGTTTTGAAAATTACAAAAACCACGGACTCGAATTCAAATTGCCGGAAAACTTCACGGGTTCACTCGACGCCTACGGGATCGGCCACGGTCGTAAAACGAGCACCGGAATCAAAGCAGCGATCATCCGCGAAAAGGGGGTTAACGGAGACCGGGAAATGGCCTATGCCATGTGGCTCGCAGGATTTGATGTGAAGGACGTGCACATGACCGATCTAATAGCAGGCCGTGAGGATCTGAGCGATGTTCATTTCATAGCCTTCGTGGGAGGATTCTCCAACAGTGATGTTTTAGGTTCAGCCAAGGGATGGGCCGGCGCATTTTTATATAACGAAAAAGCGAAACTGGCCCTGGACAATTTTTACGCCCGACCTGATACGCTCTCCCTGGGTGTGTGCAACGGATGCCAGCTGATGGTACATCTGGGACTGATTTACCCATCGCATGAAAAACAAGCCAGGCTACTTCACAACGGTTCGGGCAAGTTTGAGTCGATCTACCTGAATGTGGACGTGACGCCCGATACGGAATCGGTGATGCTCAAATCGCTTTCCGGCTCGAAGCTGGGCATTTGGGTGGCACACGGAGAAGGTAAATTCGAATTCCCCTTCCCGGAGGAAACGTACAACATCGCGCTGCGTTACAGCCATGGCACCTACCCTGCCAACCCCAACAGCTCTCCGTTCAATACGGCAGGAATTGTTTCAGACGATGGCAGGCACCTGGCCATGATGCCGCACCTGGAAAGGACTACTTTCCCCTGGCAGTGTGGCTACTACCCCGAAGAAAACAAAAACGATGAATGCACACCCTGGCTGGAAGCTTTTGTCAATGCCCGCAAATGGGTACAGGAACAGACGAAATAACGTGGTTGTATAAAAGCAAAAAGAGCCGCATATTGAAAGATAGCGGCTCTTTTTTGGGTCAAAAACATCCTGCGCACCTATCACTGAAAAACCTCATACCTGGATTTTGATATACAGATCATCCTTTAATCTTATGATCAATTAATCGGATCTTTTCCTTAGCTGATGGACAAAAAACGGCTAGCTGGTATTCTACGCCCACGCCCAGGCTTTTCCCGAAATTCTCATCAACATAGAATCCGGGCTTGAAATAATCTCTCTGGGTCAGCATGTTTACCCGGCCGTTTCTTTTGGGAATAGCCGGGAACAGAAAAATGTTCTTGTCATTATAAGCTACCAGGTAAATTCCTGAAACAAAATTTCCCATTTCCGGGTAGCTATCCGAATTGACAACCAAACAGTTACCGACAAATCCGTGGCAATTTTTGCTCTCTGATATTTGAATATCTGAAAGTGTCTTCCCATTTTTGAGCGCCTCATGGTCAAGGTCCTGGAATGGTTTTGCAAACGCAAAGACGGGTTTCGCCTTACTTTGGATTGTATCACACACGGCCCGGCTAGCCCCTTCATAATAGGCAGTGTGGCGGTAAATCACCCACTGATGATTTTTATTAAAGTTATATTGTCCGGCCAGAAGCACTGATTTGAAATTGGCCAGTTTGCCGTAAGTAGCATAATAATTGAATGCCAATAAAGAAAAGCTGAAAACCCCAAAGAGCCAACCTATTACCGTTTTTCTACGGATGGCCATGAGGCACCAAATATATACCAGAATAAAAGCGATCATTGAGTATATTTTGTAGCGACTCGACAACGTATTCACACTTTCACCCGACGTTCGAGAATAGGCCATGGACAATGCCGTCAGCGCAAAAAATGCCACCATGCCCAGCCAGGCTATTTCTGGCACCCGCTCTTTACCATTGCGAGACCTGGCACTTTTGCCAAAGAAGAAGTGATATACCCCAAAAAGTGTGATCACCGTGAGCAAAATACCGAAGATCACACCGGGTATATTGTTCGGTTGAAGGGGCATATTACTATTTTCAGTAGAATCCAAAATGCCACCCAAAAAGGAAAACAAATTATAAAAGAGATAGCTGGGATGCTGAAAATGGGCCGAAAAGCTGAATGCATCGGTCGCACTTGCATTAAAAAAATTGTGAAAATAGAAGGCCACGCCACTAACCATGATGATAAACCAAATGACAGCCCGTCGGTATTGCTGCTGAAAAATAAGGATGAAAAGACCGGCAACGAAAGCAAACATGCCGTTTCCAAACGAAAATGTAGCAAGCAAAGCCACACCCAGAGCAGCTACAAATCTCCCCCTGGACGGATGGGCAAGAAGGTAAGCAGTAAGCAAACCCATCAAGCATACTGGCATATACACCGTACAAGCCCCGGCCCAAAGATTCCCCTCATACATAATCGGGCTGAAAAGGGTTAAGACAACTGGAATAAGGTAATACATGGATACACCAAGTTTCAGCAGCATTTTCCTGAACAAAAGCACAAATCCCACCAGGCTAAGATTCCCCAAAAAGATAATCGTTACAAAATTGACCTGACCGCCATGCAGCGCGTAAGAGGCCAAAGCGCTGAGCCTGGAAAAAACAATACGGTGTTCGACCCATTGCTGAATGAGCAGCTGAAACCGTTCCACCACACCAGAAGCATCCTGAAATTGCTGGGTAAAAAGCAACAGACAATACATGTCGTCACCATTGGGAATATTTACGGAATTTTTAAGAATTAAGAAAAAAAAAGAAATGATTATGGCTGCACAAATCGAAAGGGGAAGAATCCTGTCAAGTTTCATCAGTGTTGTTTTAATTGGGCTCAGAATACTTCTTCGTCCGGCCTGGGGCTGCAAAATTACACAAGTTACAGGCAAAAAAGGAGAGCCGGATCAGTTGAAAAGCAAAACAAGATCACTAACAAGCTGAAAATCAATGAAAAATTCGTAAGAAGAATTAGGATGGCAGTACAAAATACAATCATTTTTTACTGTTGTGACAAACACAATGCTAAACCCCACCAGGTTGCCTCAGCTAAAATAATCAACCAGAATTAGCCCACGGGTGATTAAATAAGCCGCATTGAATCCTTTGTGCAGAAGACCATCATTCCATTTTTAACTCAATTCTAATGAAGCCCATCGATAGAAAACAATTTTTGAAAGAAATATCCATACTAACGGGGGTATCCATGTTATCCCTTGATGCCCTCGCATTGGAGCCGGAATTAAAAAAATCAAAGATGAAACTCGGGCTTGTCACTTACCAATGGGGAAAAAACTGGGACGTACCTACGTTGATCAAAAATTGTTCGGAGACAAAAATACTGGGTGTGGAATTGCGTGTAGAACATGCGCATAAGGTTTCCCCCGAACTTAGTAAGGCGGAACGTCTGGAAGTACGAAAGCAATTTGCCGACAGCGACGTCCAGATCGTCGGGTTGGGTACCAACCAACAATATGATTATCCGGACCAGGAAAAGCTTAAAGCCTCCATTGAGCGTACGAAAGAATTTATCAGACTGGGTGCTGATATCGGTGGGTCTGGTGTGAAAGTAAAACCCAATGCCTTACACAAAGATGTTCCTGTTGAAAAAACGTTGAAACAAATCGGGGAGTCGCTTCATGAACTGGCAAAATATGCGGCAGATTTTGGCCAGCAACTTCGACTTGAGGTTCACGGAAAGGAAACGCAGGAGCTTCCGAATATCAAAAAGATCATGGACTATGCCAATCACCCTAACGCGAAAATATGCTGGAATTGCAATAAGGAAGATTTGAACGGAAACGGATTTCAGTCAAATTTTGAACTTGTAAAAAACCGATTCGGAGATACCATTCACGTACGCGAAGTAAATAATACCGATTATCCCTACAAAGAGTTGCTATCCAACCTGATCAAAATGAACTACAAAGGCTGGGTGCTCCTGGAGTGTCACACAGATCCTGCCGACAAAATTAAGTCCATGCGGGAACAAAGGGCAGTATTCGACAAAATGGTAGCAGAACTCAGCTGATAAATTCCTTTTACAACTGTGTGCCGGATCACAACACACCGGCACACCAGTATGCAATCGCACATCCGCCCCGCCCGGTCCCATTTCACATCCGCCCGGCGGCCCGGTCACATCTCACAACATCTCACTTCTCACTTTTTACATCTTACATCCTCACCATTGGCTCATTGATCTTGCCGTTAAATCATTCGTTCGCCAAAAAATTAAGGTATGTATGTATATTTCAGCACTGTTCCACTCTAATGAACAGTAAGGAGGGTATTTAAATAAGAACTTCGGGTTTCGAAGTTCTTATTTTTTTGAGAATCCCTGATCTTTTGAGAATTCAAGATCATCTTCAAATTGCAGTATTATTCTTGTGAAGGCTTAATCTGTTATTTAATGGCCATGTTCGGTAGCTTACACCGCTGGCAGACATCCTCCTTCTTTCAAAGATAAACGGCTTCGTGTAAGGGGGCACAGGGTACAAAATGCGTCCTGTGGGAAAGGCTTTATAAACAAAAGCCGAAAAAATTGTATCCAGATCCGTTACCAATGAAAAATTTCCTACGCCAGCACCTCTTTTCCATTTCCATGTTCACTTTACTCACGTCTCTGTGTATGGCACAAAACGATGTGAAAATCATTAAAGAGCGCATCGTAGCCGACCTGATGCAAACCAAAACTGAGGATGAACATGTAGCACTACTCATGAACAAAATGAACGCTGACGGCAGTTTTAAGGGAATCAATTATGAAGATCTGAGCCGGACAGCCAGCTTTCCCCATGGCGGACACACACGTGACTTAGTGTATATGGCCAAGGCCTACAAAAATAAATCGTCCCGCTACTTCAAAAGCAAAGCTTTAAAAGCCCTCATTATCAACGGATTGGAATTTTGGGTAAAAAACGATTTTGTAGGTGACAACTGGCACGACAATCAGATCACCACACCCACCAACCTGGGAAACCTCATGCTGGTGATTGGAGACGAACTTCCGAAGGATCTGGTCGCCAAAGCACAGCCAATGATCTTCCGGGCTAATATGAATGCCTCAGGTGCGCGACCCAGTGGGGACAGGATCGTAATCGCCGGAATCCTTGCCAAAAATCTGTTATTCCAAAACGATTACAAGGAGTTTGACAACATCATCAAAATCATTGAAGGTGAGCTTAAATTTGGAACCGGCGAAAGGGGCATGCAGCACGATTACAGCTTTCACCACCGCATCGACCGGGTAAATAATACCTCTTCGTATGGATATGGCAAGTATGCGAATGCCTATGGCGAATGGTCGTATTATGTATCTGGGACGCCCTATGCGTTTTCGAAAGACAAGATAAATCAGCTGGTCGATTATTATCTCGACGGGATTTACAAGCAGATGGTTTACGGCATTTACGAGGATATCAGTGTCAAAAACCGGAGCATATCCAATCCTTCCAGTTTCCAACCGTATAGTACACTTGAAATAGAGCGCGTGCTGATCAGCACAGACTACCGTAAAAAAGAACTGGAAGAGATTATACGACTGCGAAAAGGTGAAGCCAAACCTTCTGCCTCATTTGCCAAATTCTTCTGGCAAACGGAACATTTTGTTTTCCAGCGACCGGCATTTTACACCACGGTGCGCATGTTTTCGACCCGTAACAGAAACATGGAAGAACCTTACAACGGCCCCGGCAAACTGACTCATCACCGGGCCGACGGCACCAATTATCTGATGCTTAAGGGTGACGAATACCTCAACATCTGGCCAGTGTACGACTGGCAGAAGATATCCGGCACCACCATCATGCAAAAACCTCAGCTCCCTGGCCCCAATGAAATACAGAAAGAGGGACTTACGGATTTTGTAGGCGCAGTCACCGACGGTCTTTACGGAGCCGTGGTGTTTGATTTCAAAAGCCCGCATGACCCAATGGAGGCAAAAAAAACTTGGTTCTTTTTTGACGAAGAATACGTTTGCCTGGGTACGGACATCAAAGCCAAGGGTAATATGGAGGTGGCTACCACAGTAAATCAGTCTCTGCTTCGCAGCGACGTAACCATGATGCAGGAGGGCAGCCAACAAATCGTCACAAAAGGAAACCGGGTGATCCAGAAGGTTAAATGGGTGCACCATGACAAGATCGGATACATATTCCCACAGCCGGCCACCGTTAGTTTGTCCAATCAGACAGAAACAGGCACCTGGGCCGCCATCACAGATCAGAAAAACATCAGCAAGGACGTGTTGAGCAAGGACGTGTTCAAACTTTGGTACAACCATGGAGCCAAACCCAGCGCGGGATCTTACGAGTACATAGTAGTGCCAAACATCAACGAGAAGGACCTGAATGAGACCAGTTCAAATAATCGTTTTATAGAAATCCTATCCAACACCTCCGCACTTCAGGCGGTAAAACAAACCAAACTCGGGATAAGCCAGCTGGCTTTCCACACAGCCGGTGCCATTGACATTGACAAAGGCCTGAACATTCGCCTGGACAGCCCGGGAATGGTAATGGTAAATACAAAAGATGGTAAAGTAAAGGGACTGACCCTGGCTGATCCGTCCAGAAAACTCAGCAGGATGCTACTTTCAGTTACCGGCATTTACAAAGCACAGGGCGACAGCTATCGGACCGTTATTGATGAAAAACAAAACAGCACACTCTTTATCGTGGACCTCCCTCAGGGAGTTTATCTTGGAAAAAGCGTTCAGATCGTGTTAAATTAGGCAATGCTTCACCAAGGCTTATGGGATGTGATTACTTTGCCACTGGCGAAAACACCCTAAATATTGCATTGAAAAATCCTTGCGACTTCGTTGGAAAACTTTTTTGCTAAGAAGAGGACAGGGCTACGCCCCGCTTTTGTCAACTTAAATTTTGGTGTGCGTATTTATAAATTCATTTATGCCCCAAATCAAACAAAAGTGAAAAGGTCGTTAGCCCTGACATCTTCGTAGAGAAAATAATAAACCATTCGCCAAAGGGGCGTTAGCCCTGTTATCTTAGTAGAAAAATTAAACAGGCATTCCATAAAAGAGGGGTGTTAGCCCTGTTATATTCGTAGGTCGGTTGATCAGGTAATCTAAAACGCAGAAAACAAATAAGTTTGCACTTCCTATAAAATGACAAAAAATCCGACTACGCTACTGCACAAAAAATTAACCAGCCTGGCGACACTTTCAGATTCAGGTATGCGTGCGTTTTTTGAACTGGCTGTCCAGCGCCAACTTTTGAAGGGGGATTCAATTCTAAGGCACGGACAAATATGCCGGACGATTGTATTCGTTGAAAAAGGATATTTGAGAACCTTCGTTGAGAAAGATGGCGTCGATGTAAACACCAATTTTACTTTTGAAGGTAGCTTTACGACAAATCTTAAAAGTCTGCGCACCTCCATTCCTTCCCACACGACCATAGTAGCTGGAGAACCGACCACAATCTATGAATTTGACAAAAACAAACTTCTGATGCTCTATGATAGCTTTCCCGAAATAGAAACATTTGGACGCAACCTGCTTGAACAACTTCTGATCTCCCAGGAAGCGCACGCCAACCTGTTCAAAATATATTCCCCAACAGAGCGATATCTGCATCTGCTGAAACATCACCCCGAAATATTTCAACGGCTTACGCTTTCTCAACTGGCGTCATATCTGGGAATGGCGAGGGAAACGTTAAGCAGGGTCCGAAAAAATGTAAGTCAAAACGCTTTGTGACCATTGTCACAGGTTGACGCATTTCCCTTCATTTACCTTTGTAACTCATATAAAGCGAAATTAAAAATGAGTTCAGATAACAGATCAATCGTTACAAATTTCATCGAGGACATTTGGAATAATAATCAATTTGAAAAAATTGACGCCTACATTTCCCCCGATTTCATTGACCATTCGCTACCGTCCGCACTCCCCGCAAACATGGAGGGCATGAAAAGCTGGATTATGGGAATGGGGAAGTCCTTTGAGCATAGGACCTCCATTGAAGACATGGTGTGCGAGCACGACAAGGTGATGCTAAAAATACGTTTACAGCTCAAACACATCGGTGTGTGGAGAGAAATCGAACCGACACTTTCAAAAATCTCAGCAGTCGGATACCGATATTACCAATTGTCCGATGGAAAGATCATAGCACACTGGGCGCTACTTGACGGTAATTCCATTGAAGACCAACTCCGGAAAACATCTAAGGGTTGTAAAATTCCGTTGTAGGCCGGATTAAAATTTTCAAGATCAGGTCTGGTACCTGAAATTGTCACTTCAAACCTCTGCTACCCATCAGCTCATAGATCGCATTCATGATTCTTTCTTCCACATCTTCGGTGAATTTGGATGGTTTTTCGTAGCCGATCATGGCCGATTCGGCTTCGTAGCCACCTTCTTTCAATACCCTCAAGGAAGGTATGTAGCAGGGCATGTCATTGGCATAGGCGTTGACCCAGATCCTGTCTTTACCAAACTCCTTTTTAAGCCGCAATCCGTAATCTACCACAACTTCTCCTCCCAGAAAGATTATCGTCAGGTTTCTCCCAAATTGCCACACCTGGACAGGATAGGAAATTTTGTCGGGCATTTCGCTACGGGCAAGGCGCCCCAGCAGCAGGTTGGAATAATTACTTGTACGGCCCGCCCCTTTGGCGTCTTTGGCTAATGAGAGCGGATCGGGCATGGTTGCAAAATCCAGGTCAATGTACTTCTGCCTGGCTATTGGAAGGTTCTGCAATGGAGTCAGCAACGGAGAGTCAACAAGGCGCTTTACTTCATCGGCAATGCTTTTGCCTTGTATGCGGGCGTTTTCCAAATCTGTAGCAGGATTTTTGGTGTCCATCCGGGGATTGGAATTCTGGTCAGCACCACAGCCTACCGATACCATCGCAATAGCCCCGGCAGGTAGATTTTGCTCAATCTGCAATTGTGCTTCACCTACCCAGTCTCCGTGCACTACATTGTTTTTGGGCCCGAGGGTAACGGCATGACAGGCATAACTAGCCAACACAGCCCGTACTGTCCCATCGGGTTTAGTAACTTTCAAAAGCGGCATGGCGTGATCCACGGGACCATTTGGATTAAAATTTAATCTACGGTTTACGGCAAAACCCACCTCTCCCTGTCCCCAGGAAACCAGGGAAGGCTGGATTGTTTTGATCGCCAGCAGGGCGACTTCGGTGAGTTTGGGGACCAGCCCCTGAGAATACAGAGCAACTTCGGCCAGCTCGTCAGGAGAAAGTGGTTTGTTAAAATGAGAAATAATACTGCCAATCTGAGGACCGCTGTGGGTGTGAGAGGCACAGATCGATACATGCTCCGGCCGAATCCCCAATTCCTTCCCGAGTGCCTTTCTTACCTGCTCGGTGATGCGCCCGGGGATACCCAGCAAATCCACTGTGATCAACAAAGAATAGCCGTTTTTTGCATCACCAAAAGCCAGTGCTTTACCCCAGAGCCGGTGGTGAACCTTGTCAAATGAAGCACTCCTGTCGGAATAACCCGTGAGCCGGATGGGCCTGTCAGGTGTAATGTCTATGCGCGCCACTCCAACCGGAACCAGCTTTTGTTTCTTGTCTCCGGCATAAACGTGGCCAATTGACAAAAAACTGATAACGAACAGCAAGGCAAAAGGAACGAGGCGATGGTCTTTCATAATGGATGGAGTTTCAATAAGGATAGTACTCATTTTTGTACAATCCGGGCAACGCACACGGCGTTCTTTATTTGAAGGCGAAATACTGATCACGCTGATATTTTGGTGCCAGGACAGCTACCTTTGCAGATATTATAATCTTATGGAACCACATTCAATTTCACGCAAAGGTTTTATCAAAAGTTCATCCATGCTCCTTGCGGCGGGAGCCGGGATATTGCGCTCTCCCTCATCGCCTGCTGTGGGAGAGCAAAAATGCCCGCCAATCGCTAAGAAATCTTTGACCTTAAAGAACGTCAGACTGGAAACCGGCTTTGAATACGAGGATGATGAAGTGATCCACACCAAAACGGAGCTGTTCTGCCTTGAAATCCAGGATGGAAAAATAAAAGCCATTTTACCCAACAAACCTGACACCAGGGCCATTGACGCGAAAGGATTTCTGATGCTTCCCGCCTTCCGGGATATGCACATTCACCTGGATAAGACCTTCTACGGACTTCCCTGGAAAGCAAAATCTACAAAGTACAGATCCGTGAAAGACATGATCGCCTATGAGCAGCAGATTCTCCCTGAACTGCTCAAAAATTCCATCCCACGCTCTGAGAAACTGATCGAATTGTTACAGTCGCATGGTACTAACTACGCGAGGTCTCACGTAAATATTGACCCAACGTCGGGGCTTCATTCGTTGATGAATCTTCAGAAGGCACTGGAAAACAAGAAAGATTCCTTCTATGCTGAGCTGGTGGCATTTCCTCAACACGGGATATATTACACCAAGTCAGCGGAGTTAATGAAAGAAGCGGCTGGAATGGACATTGATTTCATCGGTGGACTGGACCCCACGGTGGTAGACGGTTCGATTGAAAAACACATTGATTTTATTGTGCAACTGGCCTTGGATAAAAATAAAGGTATTGATATTCATCTCCATGAAGGCGGAGAATCGGGCATAAAAACCATCAATTATCTGATTGAAAAAGCCATAGAAAATCCTGCCTTAAAGGGCAAAACATTTGTCAGCCACGCCTTCGCGCTCGCCCACATTGACAAAAATAAAACAGAGGAAATGGCTGAACAGCTGGCTCAGGCCCGGGTTGGGATTGCTTCAACGATTCCGTTCGGAGGTACCATTATGCCCATACCAGTTCTGTTCAAGCATGGTGTGGATGTGGTAACGGGCAATGATAGTATTATGGACTGGTGGAGTACTTTTGGAACGGGGAGCGTGCTGCAAAAAGCCAACCTGGCTGCTCAGCTCTACGGGTATCGCACGGAGTACGACCTTTCGCGAATTCTCAAACTGGCGACACATGACGTGCTTCCCTTAGACGCGAATGGAAATCAGGTCTGGCCAAAACCGGGTGATCAGGCTGACGTGGTGCTGATCGACGCCAGCTGTTCAGCAGAAGCCGTTTCCCGGGTATCTCCGGTTAAATCTTTGATACACCAGGGCAAAATCGTCTTTCAAAACCAATGAAGCATTTACTTTTTATTCTCAACCTGCTTTTTCTGAACGTCTGTTCATTTTCTAAACCTATGGAAACGCAGCAAAGCCCGCAGAATTCCCTTATTGAAGCCGTGAAAAACGGGCAATATGCAGTTGTTGAAACAGCTTTAAAAAAGGGCGGTGATGTAAATACAAAGGATAAAAACAAAAAATCTCTGTTGCTTATCGCCACGGAAATCAACGATCTGAAAATGGCAGAATTGTTGGTCAGGTCCGGGGCAAATGTCAATCAGCAGGATGATAAGCTGGACAGCCCGTTTCTACTTGCTGGAGCTTCGGGCCAGACTGAGTTAGTGAAACTGTATTTAACCAAAAATGCACGCTTCGATATCTTTAACCGCTACCATGGAACAGCGCTGATCCCGGCCTGTGAAAGAGGGCATGTAGAAGTAGCCCGACTTTTGGCAAATACCAAAAACTTCCCGGTCAATCATGTAAACCGGTTGGGTTGGACTGCCTTGATGGAGGCAGTAGTGCTGGGAAATGGTGGCAAGAAACACCTTGAAATTGTTCAGATCCTGGTTGATGCCGGAAGTGATATCACCATTCCGGACAAAAACGGGGTTACCGCGTTACAGCATGCCAAATCACGCGGCTATACGAGAATAGTGGAAGTGCTGGAAAACACAAAAAACAACCAGGTACCCAGATGATCCAGAAGCCAGCGATATTCATAATTTCGATTCTGGTGGTCCGGTATTCGACACCGTTTAGATGTAGCAGCCTGACAGCCCGTACTACATACTTTTTTGCGCCAGCGCAAATAAAGCCAGGCACACCTCTCCTCTGGAAATCATCTCATTTTTAGTATGATACATCCATTTCGAATGATCTTTGATGACCGCAGCCGCGTCGGGTAGCGTTGCCGCAAGGACTGCAAATTCGTCCAACGTCAAAGAGGTTCGCGACTGAGCCGTATAACGTATGGGTTCCCCCGGCAAGGCCATTACTTTGTAGTAAATTTGTAGCCAGGCATTCAGATCATCCACCGATATCGGCTCGTGAAGATTTGCCCGGTAAGAGTCGAAAAAACCTTTTGTCCCCCAAAACTGAGCCGCTTTGAACGCCCTGTCATTGATGTCGAGATCTTCAAAATAAGTCAGTATCTGCCCCTGATCCAGCAGAAATTTTTGCAGTTTATTCACAGGTATCTCACTCACCCTTCGGTTTGCTTGGATTGCCAATGCAGCAGCTGTTCCGGCTACCTGCCCTATACCCATCCATTGCGGTTCCATCCGCAGTGTGGAGTAGGCCACGTGTGTGGTGGATGCGGCAACAGCGACGATCAATCCTTCCAGTTTTTCGGGTAGCATGATCCCATAAGGCAATTGGTACGCAGAAATGGGTAACATGCCAATGTATCCTTCCAAAACCTTTTTGTTGCTGGACGGTTCGCGCGAGGCCGGGAAACTATCGATAGGAAATTCGCCGGCAATAACGGAATCTGCAAACAAGGTGGTCCGTTTTTGATTTCGCGTTAATGTAACATCGTTTTCCGTCAGCGTGTATTTCCCTTTGAGTCTTCGGGCCTCGCGCACATAGAGCTGCCAGGGAAAATGTCCGTTGTCCCGAAACTCGTCGAGGGGAAGGTGGTACTGCATGGCCATCTTCCGGTGTTCCGGAAGTACTTCCGGATCATTTTGAATAAAATACAATAACCCTATCGCGAGTGCGCGGTGCCTGTCAAATACCTTCTGTCGCTGATCCCAGCCCGCCTCCACATAATCTGTATTCTCTTGCGGAAAGGGAAAACCAAGCGGCCTCGGATTGATGTTGACATCGTACTTGCGATTGGGAATTTCAGCAAAAGAAAAAACCCGTAGCATGGTATCGAAGTGTGCCTTGTAATAGCCATGACCCTCTTTGAAAACCTTAGGCCCGGCCAGTCGGCCCTCTTTCAGGTCAGCAAAATAACGGGTGTAGTTATTTCGGTCATAGCCGGCAGGAGGTGTTTTGAGTATGTAGCTGTTATCCGGATTGTCGGTAAGGCAGAGGCGGTACGTGTAGGCAGGAAGCTTTTTATCTCCTTCGCCGGTACTCCCTTCCAGAAATGTGTTTTCGTTGTAATCAAAGAAAATACGTCCGGCATGTGCTTCGCCAAATTCGGTTTTGCTTTCGCGTCCCAAACGGTAAGCTGCACCCGCGAGGGCGTAAACATCCCCTTCATAGGTGGCGTCAACAAATACCCGGGCCTTAACGGACACGCTGGCCTGGAACGCCATGGGTTTACGGCTTTTCCTATTGATGAATACCACCTCGGTAATCCGGTTGGACCGGGTAATCACCCGCTCAATCTGGTGATTGAGCAGCAGTGTGATATTCTTTTCTCTCCCAATCATGTCGTTGAAAACCTTTTCAGCTACCGAAGGTTCATAATAATAACCGAGCTTACATAGGATTTCATTCTCAGATCCCCGTCCATATTTATCGATGTAAAACTGGTGCACGTTCCGGGCAAATTCCTTAAAAATTCCCGCTATGGCATCTTTGTTTTCGATGTCACTTTTTCCAAGCCCACTGGCCGACAGCCCTCCGATGTGATTATGATACTCCGTGAGCGTGACGTGCATGCCCAGCCGGGCAGCGGATATAGCCGCCATGATTCCTGCAGGCGTAGCTCCAATCACGGCCACATCAGGTATGGCTACCTTTCCGAAAACGTCGGTCTCTGTGGCTACGACCGGCAGCACTGCACCGAGAGTGCCCAGTTTGATAAAATGTCTTCTTCTCATGCTTTTAATTCCCGGCGACCGGCATTTTCATTTTGTTGAGATCGGAGATTTTTATTTTCATTACTTCCACACTTCTTTTTCCGCCGGCAAATGCCACCAACAAATAGCCCTTATGCTCAATCACATGGGGATAGTCGATGTGCCTGCCCCCTACGATGTAAAACATTTTATCGAAAACCATTCCGTCCTGGCTGATGGAGATCGTGAGTGGATCCCTTTTCTTCGGATTTGGATTAGAAACAAGCACGTACCGGCCATCTTTCAGACGTACACCGCTGAATTTTGATCGGGCATCCGGGAAATCGGTCTTAACCGGTTTGGACCAGGTCCTACCATGATCCGATGAAAACGACCGGAAGATATACCCGCTTTTCTTATTATCTCTGAAAAGGGCCATGGCATTTTTGTCAGGTAAAAGCCACCAGTTGGGCTCCTCCGCCGAAAGCTCGTCGCTCGTACCCAGGACGGGTACTGAGGTCCAGTCCGTAAGCTTTTTGTCTCCTCCAATGAGGAAGTGAACACCGGTAGTTACGTAGTCGTGCGTACGGCGGGACATCATCCATTCGCCGGTAGGTAGCTTTTCAGGAGCAAAATTATTGATCGTATTATCGAAAACTACCCCGATATCCTCCCAGTTATCCTTCTTTTTATTGAGACGAAAAGCCCTTAACTCAAGACTTTTCCCAAAAAAACCTTTGGCTTCATCCAGGGAGGCCAGTGCCAAAAGTTCGCCCTCACGGATCCAGAACCCACGGGCTATGTATCGGAATCCCTTATCGGTACGCTTTCCGTAATATTCGGAGTCCTTTCCCGATCCGGGAGGTTCGGGTGTCATGAATTGAGGCGTTGTCCATTTCAGTCCATCCTTGCTGGTGGCGTATTTCACACGCTGGCCTACCTGATCTTCGATCCCAGGCCCATCGCTCCACATGGCCCAGAATTTGCCCCCGTAATGCACGAGGTAGTTGTGCTGGTTCACGCCTTTTTCTTTGTTCACATCACTGATAACGGCATGTTGACCGGGTACTTTTGGCAGGTTGGCGAAGTCAATCTGATGCGGATCTTTGGGTACCCAGTCACCTTTGAGCATAACCCGGGACTGTGTATTTTTGACAGCATCCGGATAGTCCTGAGCTTGAATATGTGTGCAGCAATACACTAAAAAACAGATAATTAACATTTTAACCTTCATACTTTTGTTTTTTAAATATTGAGAGATTTCATTTCAACCTGCTTCATCTATTTTTCTGAAAAATATCTGGCTATGCCCGCTCCCAGGGTACGCCCCTGTTTCTGATAGCCCTGCGCCGTACTCATTGGTGTGAGCATATTGACTTCCAGTGTTACCGCTACCGTGGCGCTTCCCGTATGCAGGCCCACCCACCCGGCGGCGCTCTGCCGATTGATTTCGCGCAGACTGTGGTAAAATTTATCCATGGATTGAGTCTTCTTTATTTCTCCGGTCATCGTGCTGTTTTCAAACTGGCTCAAAAAGGCTGATTGATTCTTCCTTTGCCTATCGCTGCGCAAAAGTGTCGGCAGGGGGCAAATGAAGTACGGGTGAGTTGCATTTCCAGGCCCATGTATATCGATAAATAAATCCGGCCCGTCGCTTTCTGACAACGATTGGAGTTGTTTTTTGATCGCCTTAACTTCCGGCCAGTATGGAGGTTTCTCATCCCAGTCCCGGTTCTGGTCATGTGGAATATGATCCTTTCCAGTGCGGCCTTCAAGCACGCCGTCAACATCTATGATGGGCACAATGGTTATATCGGCAGTAGCCCTTAAACGCTTTGCAAAGGGGGCGTCGGAAAGCAGCCACAAAGTCAATTCATGAAGAACCCAGCTGGCCCCGGATTCAAAGGCATGTGCCCGAGCCTGCAGCCAAACCTGAAATGGCTTTTCCATCCCAGGGGCCGTATGTGCAAGATGTATGGCGTAAACGGGTCTTCCCTTTTTCGTCAAACATAAGTTTTGAACCGTAACGCTTTTATTTTTTGGGTTCAGAAGCCATTGGCTTTGTTCAGGTAAATAGGGAATGTTGTAGGCAAACCATACCTGCCGCGATCTTACCCTTTGTTTATAAACAACATACCTCACTTGCTCTTCCATAATCTCCTCCGCCGGAGCTGTCATCTCCCAGCGGGTCTGGTCGTAGCTCCAATAAGCCTGGGGTGCCACCCCCTCGCCAGCCGGGTTCATCTGATTGAGCATCAGCGTGACCACGTCACCGGGAACCACGCCCTCCACTTTGAAATACCACCAGACCTGCGACCATCCACCTGCTCTTTCATTATGCGGTTTGAATCGGATGGTTCCTGCGTTTCCGTCTATCTTTTCCACAGTCCCGCCGCCACCGGCAAAATCTGTACGTACTTTAAAACCTTTCTTCCGGACTTGGGGATTCCTTTGAGCCAAAGCCGAACGGTTGGCTGTTAATGCTACACCGAGTCCTATCGAAATAGATTCAGTGATAAACTTTCTTCTTGTTGTAAACCACTGCTGATATTTGTCCAACCGTAAAGCGTTTAGTGCACAGAATTGTTCCCTTTTTCTACCCTGGAAATTGAGACACGGCCAGGAGCATTTCTGATAATGAGTGAAACACCCTGAGCGCCGGATCCGATGCCGGGTTCTATTTCTGTACTGCTGGCGGACACATGAGGACTATTAGGAGAGGCCATAACAAACGTAGTAGTGCCTGGTGCCTCATACCCGAAGAAAATTACCAAAAGGAGTTTTAAGAGATAACTTCTATGATCTCAACAAAATCTACAAGACTTTCAAATCTCCGTTTAGCTTGTAAACCTTGCCCTTCTCCGTAGCAAACGTGACCGATTTCTGTCCGTACTGGACCACACATGGGTTTCCTGCTTTTGAAAAAATCTCCACGGATTGCAATCGGGCATTCTCCCATTTCATGCTCAGTTCAAATGCGCCACGCGCTACAAGTCCGGCCACTTTACCATCGGGCAACGCGGAAGGCAGTGCGGGCAACAGGTTCAATGCTCCCTGATGGCTCTGCACCAATAATTCCAGAATGCCTGCGGCGCCTCCAAAATTTCCATCGATCTGAAACGGTGGGTGGGCATCAAACAGATTCGGATAGGATCCTCCCCCGCCTTTTTTCACAGATGCATCCATGATTGGGTTAAACAACTTTCGGATCATGGTATAGGCATGATCCCCATCCAGAAAGCGCGCCCAGTAATTGATCTTCCAGGCCAGGCTCCAGCCAGTGCCATCGTCTCCGCGAAATTCAAGCGATTTTTTTGCGGCATTCACCAGTTCAGGCGTTTTGCCGGGTACAATTTCCTCTCCGGGGAATACCCCCCAAAGGTGCGAAACATGCCGATGGAGACTGGTTGTATCGTCGATATCGGTCATCCATTCCTGCAATTGGCCTGCTTTACCAATGTGGTTGGGAGCAATGGCAGGTAAAAGCAGTTGCAGCCGGGATGAAAATACCTTATCCGTATTTAGAATTTCCGCTGATTGGATACAGGCTTTAAACAGCCCGCGAATGATCTGGTGATCCATCGTTGGCCCGGCGACCAGGCCGCCATTTTCGGGTGAATTGGAAGGCGAACTTATAAGTTTGCCAGTTACAGGGTCTTTCACCAAAAATCCTGTAAAGAATTCGGCAGCACCTTTCATCAAAGGATAGGCCGTTTTCTTTAAAAATTCTGTATCCTGTGTAAACCGATAATGCTCCCACAAATGCAGGCTTAGCCATGCCCCACCAGTAACCCAGATGCCATGATTGGCCCCGTTGATCGGCGCCGCTCCACGCCATACATCGGTATTGTGATGTACCAGCCAGCCTGCGGCACCGTAGTGCTCCCGCGCTACCTCCGCCCCCGTCTGTGATAGATCTTTGATCATGTCAAAAAGCGGCTCATGACACTCACTCAAATTGGTCATTTCCACCGGCCAGTAGTTCATCTCCGTGTTGATATTAACGGTGTATTTACTATCCCAGGATGGATCCAGCTTATGGTTCCATTTTCCCTGCAAATTGGCCGCATGTGTACCCGGCCGACTGCTTGTAATAAGCAAGTATCTTGCATACTGTACATATAAAGCAAGAAAAGCAGGATCATCAGGCGTTTCTTTAAACTTCATAAGCCGCTCATCTGTGGGCAGATTCGAATGCGCTCTGGTCGGCAGGTCCAGCTTAAATCTTGAAAAAAGCATTTGATAGTCGGCAACATGCTCTTTCCTGGCTTCTTCATACGCAGGTGCATTTTTCAAAACGCCGGCAGTCTTCTCCTCCGGTTTTCCGTTAACCGTCTTGTAATCCACATAGGTGGTCGCGGCGGCTAAAGTCAGGCTTGCCGTAGTAGCGTTGCGGATGGTAATAAGGCCATCTGCCTGATTAAGCCTGCCATCCGTTGTCACCTTCACCCGTGCCACGCCCTCCAGAATACCATGGGCCACTTTGACATGCAGGATCAGCTCATTCCCGGCCCCCTTCACTTTTTTGATTGCATGAATGGCATCCATCCGTACGGAAAAATCCAGCTTCCCTTTTTGATCACTGGTAAGTTTTATAAAAATCGCTTTACCCGGATAGCTTGCAAACACTTCCCTGGCATAACGGGTGCCATTACTCCTGTAACTGACCCGTACTAACCCATCGGTCAGGTTCAACTCTCTTTTGTAATCACTAAAATGGGCGTGATCAGGAAAATCGAGATACAAATCACCAAAAGCCTGATACGCCATTTGCCGAAGGGGTTCACTCATAAACTCCTTCGTTGCCAGTGCTTCTGCTTCTTTTTGTTTGCCTTCATTGAGCAAAGTCCTGATCTGCCCAAGGTAATTGTGTGCACCCCGATGGGCGTAACTTCGCGGCTCACCTGTCCAGAGGGTTTCTTCATTAAACTGAATTCGCTCGTTGGTCACTCCGCCAAAAACCATCCCAGCCAGTTTCCCGTTACCAACTGGCAGGGCATCTTCCCATTGCCTGGAAGGTTGCTTATACCAAAGTTTAAGTTCCTGCTGTCCGTATGAAAAGCCACACAAAAACATCATGCAAACTAAGTTGAACACGCTTTTGAAATATTGGGAAGACATAAAAGTTGTAGATTAATGGGCTACTTTCTGGTTACACTGTGTAGGACGAGCGGATTGGAATTCCACCCGGTAAGGATCAGGATTTTGGCCTAACCCTCCTTCAACACTACCAAAAGCACTTACAATTCGAAGCCTCCTTATTTCAGAGCCTGCTTATACGTTATTTGTTTCTGTTGCCAGATTCATAATCATAATGAGATGAGACATAAAATTAAATCGCACTCTTTCGAGATTTAAATGATCAGGCAGATAATTAGTACTACCTTGTAGTACATTCAATAAACCTCCACACATGTTCACAGCAGAGCCACATCATATCATTGCAATTGGCGCTTCAGCTGGTGGTCTTGATGAAATCAATACCTTCTTTGACCATACCCCATCGGATGGTGTCTCCTACGTCATTGTGCAGCATTTGTCTGCTGAGTTTAAGAGCCATATGGTTGCGCTACTCTCCAGACACAGCAAACTTGTGGTGCAGGAAGCCGAAGATGACATGTTGATTCGGGGTAATCAGGTTTATATCATCCCCAACGACAAATTTATGACCGTATGTGGTCATTGTTTGTATTTGAGTGATAAAAAGGGCGACCGCAGTCCCCACATGACGATAAATACGTTCTTCATTTCGCTGGCTGCCGATTATGGCTCGAAAGCCATTGCGGTTGTACTATCGGGGCTTGGATCCGACGGAACGGATGGGATTAAAGCTATAAAAAAAGCAGGTGGACTGGTGATTGCGAGAGAACCCGACGGGACAGAATTTCACAGTATGCCCGCCAATGCCATTGCTACAGGCATGGTGGATTTTATTCTGGAACCAGAGATGATGCCCGAGCTGATCGAGGACTATGTTCAGCGTGAGATTGATCTGGCCTCAGACGTTCATGACGAAAAGTATGTCGGGGAAATTATTGAGTTGATCAACCGGAAATTACCGCTAGATTTCTCTGATTACAAGCATTCTACTATACTCAGAAGAATAAAAAGAAGAGCAGCTGGCAACAACTTTGGTGAGCTGGGCAGCTACATAAAATTCATCAAATCGAACCCCAAAGAGCTGGAAATTTTAGCAAAGGATTTCTTAATCAGTGTTACAGGGTTTTTTCGGGATACAGAATCGTTCAATTTCATCGAGTCCGAGGTGATACCTGCGATCATTGCTGACCTGTCACCCCATCAGGAAATCAGGATGTGGGTTACCGGGTGTGCCACGGGCGAGGAAGCCTACTCCATAGCTATGCTGTTGAGTGAGCAGCTGGGAGAGAGAATTCATGAACATGTGGTCAAGATCTTTGCGACGGATATTGATAGTGCCGCATTGGCACAGGCGAGTAAAGGGCTATACAGGGCCAGCATCCTGGCCAATATGTCGCCACAGCGCCTGAGCAGGTTTTTTCAAATGGACGGAGATGTTTACAGAGTCAAGTCGGTATTGCGCAAGATGGTTATTTTTGCCCAGCACGATCTGGTTAAAAACCCGCCCTATTGCAATATGCACTTTATAAGCTGTCGCAATGTGCTCATATACATGACGCCGGCTCTGCAAAAGAAAATATATCTGATGCTTCTTTTTGGTCTCAAACCGCATGGATATCTCTTTTTAGGATCCAGTGAAAACCCCTTGCCGATCCTCCAGAGCCTAACTGTGATCAGCAAAAAATTCAAAGTCTATAAAAACAAGGAGTCCAATCACCTGGTAAGGTTTGAATCATTATCGCTGCCGGAAGTGTCTTATAAAACACGTGCACATGTACCGCAGCCACAAGAGCAGACCCACAAGATTCCCGACCGAACCATCGGTGACGCCGTGAGTGAGACTTTGATGAAAGATTTGGGCCATCTGGTGATATGCATTGATCATAACGAAAGGATTTTGAAGTTTTATGGGGATACTACCAAATTCCTGATTCAGAAAATCATGACCACCGATTTTTTCGAACTGCTTCCAGGCCCTTTGGCTGTGGCCTATCGCACCATTATTAACCAGGTTGTGCAGAAAGGGGAAGCGTCTTCGGTCAGTGGCATCAGGATCAAACAGGGCGAGGGAATCACCAGTGTTACCTTATCCATCAGCCCCATGATCTACAAAGGCCGGAGCAATGGTTTTCTGGTGGTACGGATCAGTGAGGAATTGGCAGAAAACAACCAGGCCATTGATTTACAATTCTTTGACGAGGAAATGTACCTTGGCCAGTATACGCAAAGCCTGGAACAGGAAGTGAAAGACCTGAAAGAAAAGCTCGTCGCGTCCAATGAGAAATTGTATTCGCTCGATGAAAACATGCAATCGTTTAACGAGGAGCTGCTTTCGGCAAATGAAGAAATGCAGAGCACCAGCGAAGAAATGCAATCGATCAATGAGGAGCTGCATACCATTAACTCCGATTATCAGCAAAAGAACAAAGAACTTCTGGAGCTCAATGATGATCTCAACAATTATTTCAGAAGTAACGTCAACGGGCAGCTTTTTGTGGATGACAAGATCAGGTTAATTAAGTTCTCGCCCGGTGACCTCAGGAGCGATCATTACTTTCAACGATATCACCGCACTTAAGGAAATTCAGGGGCAACTCGATAAAAAGAATGAAGCCCTGATGCATCTTAAACAAGGGCCGGGTCGCTAAAAGAGCACAAGGAGGCTATTTCGTTAATGGAAAAGCCTCCTTCTCTTCATTTGCGGCAAGAAAATGTGATCCGTCCCCGTTCGTTGACGAGTGGATGCTAACCGAAAATGGATGCTCTGACTCAACCTAAAAAGTGTAGCCAGTTACATGGCCGGCGAAATGAATGGCAGTAAGCGTCATTGTAAATTATTCATCAGGTATTCCTCATACCACCTTACCAACTCCAACTTACTTTCCTGACGTGCTTCGATTTGTGTTCCCAAACTAGACAGATGAATATCCCTTAACACCTTAATGCACACATCTATTTCTTCAATCAGGTATATTTCTTTGTCTGTAATCATATCGTATCAATATTTGCCCTGGGTTTACCTAAAACATAATTGACAAATACCGTACCAGCCACTTTTGGGAAAGTGGCCCATAAAGCCTTGCCCCTAAGATCTGAGAATGAACCAACCCAACCGTTTAGCCAGACCAGGTCTATTGAAAATGATGAATGGACGGCTGGTCGGTAAATGTGATTCGCTTGTTTACAAATTTATTTTTAGCAAATATTGAAATTCAAAGGATGGTACAAATCCGGGTTAACTAAACGATACGGGGTGCATGTAGCCTGTGGCACAAGATTTGTGCCTCTTTATTTGTAACCCAACTACCTCAAACGGATGCGTAAAAAAATTTTAATTATTGAAGACGATCCGGACATACTGGAACTTTTGAGGATTGTTTTTCGGGAGTCGGGACATGAGGTCATATTTTCTCCGACCGAACTGGACACCGGCCACATACAGATACTTCATCCCGACCTAATCCTGCTGGATGTGAGGCTAAAAGGTTCAGCCAGATCGGGTTTTGATATTTGTGCCGATCTGAAAGCCAATCCAAAGACAAAAATGTTGCCGGTAATCTTATGCTCCGGAGAGCATAACCTACCGGAGATTGCCCGAAGGTGCAGGGCGGACATGTACCTGATCAAACCTTATAACACCGTATCTCTCTTGTCTAACGTTAACAAATTCCTTTCCTGACATGAATGATCAATCTGACAATATCAATGTAGACATGGATCAGCTTGAGCTCTTTTTTATTCATCACCTGAATAAAATTTACGCTGCGAAAAAGTTACTGGTAACCGAACTTCCCGAGGTCCTGGACAACGCACACTTTTCGGATCTTCGGGAAGCCATGTACGACACGATCGAGAGTGTTAAGAATCAGATTATGAGAATGGAAGAGATTTACAGAATAATGCCTGCAACCTTTTCCGAGTACGACTCCAATGGACTCAAGGGACTGATCAATGATTCTTTCAACGACATAAAATTGTATGGTGAAAACCCTGAATTAAGGGACATGTCGATCTTGTTTTACCTCCATAATATTGAATGTATGGAAATGGCGTCTTTTCAAATACTTGAAATGGCCTCCGTCAAACTAAAAAACGACCGGATAAAGTTATTGATCCAGCAAAATTATGAGGAAGCTAAAGGGGATCGAACGCTTCTGTTACTGATCAGTGCCAAGTACATTTCGACAGTGTGAGCTGAGATTCGTGGTATATCTGAACGCTCCGCAAGCCTGTTCCTGTACAAAAGTTCACCTTCTTAACACGATTCTCAGTTGGGGGTGCGCACTCCACAGGTAATGCTTTCCTCAGTATAAGAGACAGGATTCAATTCCCTGAAAAACAAATACTATTTTGGAAATGCGAAATCTGAACGGATCAAGTTGGTTCAAGGGAATTTTGCCCAGTCACTGACTTTCAAATCAAGAGAGCGTTAAACCCAGATTACGCATTAGATCATGGGCTGCAATATTATTCCTATTGCGTAATCTGGGTTAAAGCGTCCCGAACTATGAATTGGAACGCTTTAACTTTTCCTCAGTAAGCAATCCTCCCTCCGGTTGCCGGAATGGTGGCGCCACTAATGTAACTACTTTCTTCCGAAGCAAGGAACACGTATGATGGAGCAATCTCTACCGGTTGCCCTGGTCTGCCAATTGGCGTATTGTCTCCAAAAATGGCTGCATCTTCCCATTTGGTGGAAGGGATAAGTGGCGTCCACACCGGGCCGGGCGCCACAGCGTTGACGCGGATACCTTTGCCCCCGTTGAGTAATATCTGACTCAGATTGGCTGTGAAGTTTTGGATCGCAGCCTTTGTAGCGGCATAGGGTAACAGGTCATCCGAAGGATGGTACGCATTCACCGAGGTTGTGTTTATAATCGAGCTGCCCGGCTTCATATGCGGTTCAGCGGCCTTACAGAGATAGAACATGCTATGCACATTGACCGCAAAAGTATGTGCCCATTCATCGGAAGGTATGTCCTGCAAGGATTTACGGGCCATCTGGAATGCCGCATTGTTAACCAGGATGTCAATTTGCCCAAATTCTGCCACTGCGTCCGCCACGATCCTTTTACAATGATCCTCCACTGTAATATCCCCTTTTACAACGATACATTTCTGCCCTGCTTTTTCTACATAATGTGCGGTGTCCAGTGCATCTTCATCTTCCATGTCACTGAGGTAACTGATCAGAATATCTGCACCTTCTCTGGCAAACGCGATCGCAACTGCTTTCCCTATTCCTGAATCGCCCCCCGTTATAATTGCTTTTTTACCTTTGAGCCTTCCAGAACCCTGATAGCTTTCTTCTCCATGGTCTGCAAGTGGATTCATAGCCCGCTCGGTGCCGGGAAATTCCTGTTTCTGCTTGGGAAACGGTGGCTGAGGGTATTTATTTTCAGGATTTTGCATGTTATTTTCGTTTTCCATGGTTTTAATTTTAGTTAAAAATTTAAGATTTCACGCCCGTTCCGATACGCAATGCCGCCGCCAAAGCTGCGAGCAGCGATGGCATTTCTCCCTCGGCACCGATATCGGGAGCAATCAAAAGTACCTGGACAGCCAATACACCCATTTGTGCATAAACCTCCGACGAGTTGGCCGGACTGGCGCTGATCAGCGCCTTTAACTTTTGCAACTCCCTGGCAACCTGCTGCGTATTCTCACTTTTGGAAAGTGGAGTAATCCATTGATCAATTAAGTCGACCCCAGCTCGCGCCGTGAACGATTCTTCGCTGCCCATCAGCATGCTGGTCGTTTTCTCCATGAGTCCGGAAGTATCAGCGAGGCTTTTCATGTGGTGATATATTGTTTTTGTGAGCGTAAGACGTACACTGCAATACGTAACCAAGAGTGCTTTCCCATATTCCTGGCCCTATTACTTTTTTATTTAAAGAAAGCAAGGCCTGATGGGATTCGGGCTTATCTGTAAACATCATGCCAAACCATTCCACACGTTTGCATCTTCTCTCCAGGTGCCTCAGTACCACGGTCAGCGAGCAAAGACCCGCTTGGGCGTCTGGCAAACATCGCTTCTGGCGGGAAAGATTAAATGGGTTGATCTGTCCGCTGAGACCCGGACATATTGAGGTGAATTTTCTACTCCTTTTTATAATACATCAGACAAAACATAAATCATATAAAAAAATGGATAGAGAAAAATCAGTAACCATGCTCACAAATAAGCCCGTATTTAGTAGTATTCCGGGTGGACAGCCTGGCAAAGACTGGTCCGGAAAAGCCATCTCCGTGCATTCCATGACAAATCAAAGGTAGCCACGCGCAACACACCATTTTTAAAATCTCCCTCCCTGCCTGTGGAACACTGTTTGATACGTACTATCCTAACAGCAGGTTTAATCATACACGAATAGTCCATTCCCAATGATACAAAAGGAAATATTCATAGTCGAGGATTCTTCCGATTTCCGTCAGATAGTAAGAACCATATTTTCGCGATTCCTTCCGGAATACCACGTCCGGTTTTTTCAGGGAGCCGAAGAATTATACAAGTACATGATCCTCCAGTCTGATGAGAATTACAAGGGCAGGCGGCCGGTGCTGATTCTGCTCGATCTCAAACTACCCACTATCAATGGCTACGAGGTGCTCAAAATGTTGCGCCGGACACCATCAAACATGGCGACGCAGTGGAAAACTCTTCCCGTTGTTATGCTGACCGGAATGGCCCGTCAGGAAGAGATCAACAAGTGTTATGCTGCCGGGGCGACGTCTTTTTTCATCAAACCCCTGGGATTTGATGAATTAAAGCAGCTGTTGATGAAGATCTGTCATTATTGGGTGGATGACAACCAGCTTGCAACCGAAGATGCCAACATCCTTTCCAGTAAAACAGTACAACAAAATTGAATGTCCTAAAACCCTCCCTATCTCAAATCACAGGCTGGGCTCCGGGGAAAAACGGTCGCTAAAATCCTGCAAAATGAGTTCCCGTTGTTCTAAGGACCTCCGCTTTCCTTCTTCAACCAAAAAATACACTTTCTCTCCAAACGGCTGTTCTTCAGAAGTGTAGGGGCGCCGATCCTGATAAATATTTCGATCAGTCGGCAGACAGCCATATACATCGTTATAGGCTGCAATGAAGGCGGTCAGGCCCTGGAACATGCATTGCCACCACTTGTCATCCTCTTCTCTACTTCCCATTCCGGGAACCTGGGTTCCAACGTAAATATGTTTTGCAATATGGACCCGGTAGGTGTAGAGTTGCCCTGTTTCCATGTGCAGCATTTTGAATGAGCCTGAAAATCCGGATGGCAGACCATCCAGAGTCACTTTTGTGGAGAATACAAGTGTTTTCATTTTGGGCTAAAACGTATGGTTAATATTCGGCACAATTCCTTGTCACCAAATTTTGTGCCAGCAATCATCATTAAGGTGCCTAAATTATTGAGGTTTGACGGATAGCGTGAATAATCTGAAACCTCCACCTGCCCCCCTCTCCTACACAGGGAATTGCTAGTGATGTGACCAGAGCGGTCTTAGGTGAATAAGTGCTCTCGGGATATACATCCAACTGGCACACGTTTTTTAGAAGCTCACCAGCGGAAAATCCGGCCTTCACTACATCCGAAATCTACCTACGATGACTACAATTCGTAATACCGTTCTGTCTGCCGTAGCAGCCACTTCCACCATGACCTTGTTCAGTTATTTTGTTTCTGATAAGGAAGGTGAAAACTTCAAAGAACCAAAGCTGCTTGGAGATTTCTTTAAAAGAACTTTTAACAGTAATGAAAAGACATCAACGCTTATGGGATGGGCTATTCACTATCTGACCGGAGTCGGCTTTGCAGGGGTATACCAGATATTTCTTGGCTGCGGGTTTAAACGCCCTACAGTAAAAAACGGGCTGCTTTACGGCGCAGTGGCAGGCGGAATCGGTGTGCTTATCTGGAATACCTTATTCAAAAACCATCCTAACCCGCCTGAAACGCACCGGAAAGGGTATTACTTGCAACTCGTGGTGGCTCACCTGATTTTCGGGGTGACCTTATCCGCATTAAAAAAAACAAAAGACACAGTGACATATGGCGAACGTATTCCTCGGCTGGTTAAGATGCAACAACCGCGAGAATGATGAAAGGCCTTTGCCAGGAGATGCAGACAAACCTGCACAGCCATAAGTAAATGACCATCAACGGATTAAAGGGTGTTATACCGGTCCATTATGCAACCTATTAAAAGGCAGGAATAAACCGTCCAGAGCTATGACACGTCGACTATTCGTTATTGATGATAATGTTGATTACCAGTTCATTTTTTTTAAGCTCCTAAAAGAAATGAACAGACCCTATTCCGTGAAGTTTTTTGAAAATGCCAAATCATGTCACCAGCACATGCTAAGCTTACGACTGGTAAATGCGACTGACAGGCCTTCTCTCATCCTGACTGACCTGCACATGCCGGGAATGAACGGTCTGCAGCTATTGAAATTGATCAGGCATGATGATATCCAAAGAGACAATTTTTTTCAGGACGTTGCCCTGGTAGTGATGAGCAGCTATTTATCCGAAGGCCAGATTGTGCAATGTTACCAGGCCGGCGCGGACGCAGTCATACTGAAACCGTATGATTTTGTTCAGTTGAAACAGACGGTTGAAAGCATCTGCAATTTTTGGCTGGAACGGGAAGTCTGATTTAAGCAGCACCCCACTAATTTATCAGAAAACAAACAATACACCACAGCACTGCGTGTAGTCGGATTGACTAAGATCGTGTCAAATTTTGCTTCATCAAGTTCACATTGAAATAATCAAAATACAATGGATTTTATAGAAGGGCTCGGCCTGGTTGCCGGTATATGCACGTCCTCGGCGGTAATACCCCAGCTCATTACTACAATTAAGAAGAAAAAAGCAAGTGACGTTTCCACGATTATGTACATCGTCCTGCTGGCAGGGAATGCCTTATGGGTCTATTATGGTGTTGAAAAGAAAGACATCCCGATTATTACCACAAACTTATTCACCATCATACTGAATGTAGTCATGCTTTTTTTGAAGTTCAAGTATAAAAACAATGATTAGATGGCACTGTGCGGGCTCCGCATGCGGTATGTACACATGCAAAGTGTATCGTGAATGGAAACAACACTGAAAAAAGCTGGGATTGTCCATGCCATGGAGCTCGTTTTGACACAGATGGAGCCGTTCTGACCGGTCCTGCACGCGAGAACCTCAAGAAGGTGAAGGTGAATAGTTTGAAGGAAAAATAAATGTTAACAACCTCTCGAAAACGCCATTTTTACAGACGCGACTGGCATGATATTTTGTTAACCATGCTGCGATAATTCAACAATAACTTAAAAACTCGATTTATGAAAACGACCAAAAACAAGTCAACGGCAAAAAAGCAAATCACCGAGCAAGACGGAGAAAAACTTAAGGAATTGTTCGTAGACGGCCTTAAAGACATTTATTGGGCTGAGAAAAATCTAGCAAAAGCACTTTCAAAAATGTCAAAAAACGCGACTTCGGACGAACTGAAATCCGCATTCGATCTTCACAAAACCCAAACTGAGGAGCACGCGGCCACCGTAGAACAGGTGTTTGAAATAATTGGAGAAAAAGCCCAGGCCAAAAAATGTGCGGCCATGGAGGGATTGATCGAAGAAGCCAATGAGATTATCGAAAGTACAGAAAAAGGAACCATGGTTCGTGACTGTGGATTAATCATGGCGGCTCAAAAAGCTGAGCATTATGAAATTGCATCTTACGGCACCCTTCGCAACATCGCCAGGACCCTCGGGTACGAAGATGCTGCCACGCTATTGCAACAAACGCTGGATCAGGAAGGCGAAACCGATCACCTGCTGACGGAGCTGGCCGAGTCATACGTAAACGAGCAGGCCAGTGTAGAGTAAAAACTATTCAGGTTGTTAAGTGAAAGGAGCTGGCAATTGTAGCCGGCTTCTTTTGTTTTATAAAGGGGAAAATTACATATTGGTCTGCATACCATATCAGTCGTAAACGGGCTTAGCAGGCCAGTGCCTGGGAAGCCTGATCCGAAAAGTGGTGCCCTCCCCTTGCTTACTCTCCATATCAAACTTAGCCCGAAGCAATTCACACAATCCCTTTACAATAGACAATCCTACACCCTCACCGGGATGAGCAAGTGAGGTCTGCTGTTCCATGTTCCTATGTTGTACATTCACATCAGGAGTTTCCTCTACCAGCGAGGTGTCGGACTGGTCGGTAACTGATGACACGCGATTTACAGTTCCACCACGCTCGGTGGCGGGCAATCCTGGACCCGTGTCCTGCACGCTAACGCTCCATGTATGATCGTCGTCCAGATCCCAGCTTACCAGAACCCAACCTTCCTGGGTATGTTTCAACGCGTTGAGAACCAGATTCTGGATGATACGCAACAGGTGCACAGGATCGCACTGAACGGTCATCTGCGTAGGCCCCTGACCTTTCAGCGACAGTCTCTGCTCATAGGCCAAGGGTTGATAGCCGGTCACAAGGCTGGCCAGCAACTGCCCGGCATCGACCTTCTGGATGTGCAGTACTTCCTACCCGGCTTCGAGACGGGCCAGATCCATCAATTGAACTACAAGATTCCGGCAATTACTCAGGTTACGCTTGAGAATTTCGAGCAGCTGTTTGCGCTCATCATCCGATTCAGTCACCATCTCAAGCAATGCCGCAGCGCCCAGCAGCACCCCGAAACTGCCCCGCAGATCATGTGAGGAATGGCGCAATATATCAGTCCGCTGCTTACCTGCCGCGTTGATTTCCTCAAGCGTTTTCTGCAATGCGTCTACGCGCCTGGATGCCGCCTGGCGCTGTAAATCGGCATACTGCGTGATACTGCCGGTATTGATCTGACTGCCAAACTCAAATAGGTGTTCGTAACAGAAGGCCATCACAACCGGCTCTGGTGACGGATTAATTTGCCAGAAAGTCCTGAGCTCCGTTAACAGGAGCCGGCACAAATGCTGCGTTTCCGTCGCCAGTTCGGAAAGCGAATAGCCCATTTGCCAGCGATGCAAACCATGTTCCGCAGATAATAAGTCAAATTGTGCTCCATCCTCATACCCCAGCAGCTGTTCACCCAACCTATCGAGCATCTCCGGCACCTGATTATTGAACTGTTTGCTGGTTAATCTGGTCGTCTCATTCAGAGCAGAGTCCCCTTCACAGACAGTGCGCCAGCTACCTAGTACATGCTGTCGACGGTGGGCCAGATGGATGACCAGGCGCTCGATAAAAACGTGTTCGGGTTGTTGATTTGAGGATGTCATTGGGAGGTATATAAGAAACGCCTACGTCCGGCAGGAGCGGTTTGGCCAGGTTTTCCAAATTAGACACCCGGCAATCTATTGGTACAAGAATGGAAGCCCCTTCTGTTATGGACAATCAACATGGGAAGATGATCTCTTTTCAAACATTAAAATAAATGATCCAAATTATTTTAACCTTTTGGGCTATCCGAATGGCACCACAAACACGAACCGTCACTTTCATGCAATGGGAAGCATAATTCCTAGTATACAACAAAAAACATACGCTTATATGCACCTAACCACCAATAAATTACACCAAAAAACGGATTACATTTCTCCATCCTAACCCCAATACGGGAACCTCATTTAGTGGAGCGCATGCTACACAGAAGGCTCCCTCAATTCTACCTGACAGGTTGATTTCCCACGAAGTATTGAGGCCGTTTCCATCTAAATGCTGACTATAGTCAGTTCAATGGACTCTTATAGTCATATGGAGGAGCATTTGAGAAGGATAAATTTGTTCATACTCATAGTCACTCAAAATACATTATGAAAACGCATGTCGCAAAAACCAAAATTTCACTGCGTTTTTGGTGGATGTTTCTCCTCTCCGGGGCCGGATTAATCTTGCTGGGTACAATTGTTCTACTGGATCCCTCCTTGCGTTATAGTACGCTAAGTCTCTGTATTACCGGCACTTTCTTTGTCAACGGCTTCATTGAGATCTTTTTCTCACTGTCCAACAGAAACAAAATATTCGGCTGGCGCTGGTATCTTGTTGGTGGTGTACTTGATCTGATCATTGGCAGTATTTTTCTAACCAACCCTGTTATGGCCGCCGCCTCGCTCCCGCTGCTCGTGGGCATTTGGTTGCTGTTGCGGAGTATGCTCATCATCGCACGTTCTCTGGAACTGAAACATTGGGGCGTACCACATTGGCAATGGCTTTTATTTTTCGGTATGGCCGGATTCATTTTCGCCTGGACAAACATATCCAACAGGCTTTTTGATGCGACTGTGGTCGTGTTCTGGACCGGAACGACGCTTTTAACCGCAGGCCTCTTTTATCTTACCTTTGCACTATTTGCCAGACATTTACAAGATAACTCCGAACTCCATTTCGAATGATTTTAACGTTTTTTGTTTATCATTATAGAAATACTAAAACCGTAACTTTACCCGAATTGTAACCAGCCTTAATTTCAATACCAGTCTTGCACGCAAGGCTGATGGCTGCAACCCATTATTATGCGTATGCCGATCACATCCATTAAAGATATTGACCTGAATCCCAAACCCGGTAAAACCTATTGGAAAAATGGTATCCGGGAATGGCGTGAGGAATTTATATACTTTTTGCTGGTCGACCGATTCCATGATGACCTGCTCCGGACGCCAGGGAAGGATGCCAATCATCAGAGTGGTTTCGGCACGCAAGAGCAATTGCGTAATACCTGTGGAGGTACCATCAAAGGAATCGAAGAACATCTGGATTACATTAAAAACCTGGGCTGTACAGCGATTTGGCTAAGTCCGGTTTTTGAAAACAACCCCGCTTCCTATCACGGTTATGCCATAGAGAATTATTTGAAAATTGACCCCCGGTTTGGTACTAAAGAAGACCTGGAGTCCCTGGTGGATGCGGCGCACAAATTGGAAATATGTGTATTTCTCGACATTGTACTCCACCACTCCGGAGACAACTGGTGCTACCCCGAAGATAAAGATTACTACTACTACCAGGGTGCTACTTTCCCATTCGAAAAATGGAGAAGTGAGACTACCCCCATACCAACCGAACTCAGGAATCCGGAACTATACTGGAAAAAAGGCCAAATCCGTAACTACGACACGTATCCCGAAACCCGTGAGGGTGATTTTCATGAGTTAAAGACCTTTAAAAATGACGCTTCACCAGAGGCGCTTCTGGTACAGCAAATTCTCACAAAAGTTCATTGTTACTGGATCCGTGAAACCGATGTGGATGGTTTCAGGATTGATGCCGTAAAACATATGGGTGAGGAAACCGTTAGCCAGTTTTGCTCTCATGTACGTGAATATGCATACAAACTTGGGAAGCGCAACTTTTTCCTGTTCGGAGAGCTTGTTGGCCCGGAAGAGATGTACAACAAATATATCGGACCGAAGACATCCGTTTACGTCGAAGATAAGGCCATCTACTTTGGGCTTAATTCCGTGCTTGACTTTCCATTGTACCACATTCTGGCAGACGTTATCCATGGCAAAGCCACGCCTGAAAAGCTCATTGAACGTTACGAATCGCTCCGGAAAAATGCCATGCGCAGAGGCGAATTCGGCGAATTCCTGGTAACTTTCATCGACAATCACGACCAGGTGGGACAGACGCTAAAAAGCCGTTTTGGCAGAGAAGCATCTGAGGAACAGATTATAGCCGGAATCGGTTTTTTATTGTGCGCCCTGGGAACACCCTGCATTTACTACGGAACAGAGCAAGGCTTCAATGGTTCCGGATATGAAGATTCAGCCATCAGGGAAGCGATGTTCAGCCTGGACGACCCTACCCGGAATGCCTTAAATCAATCCTGCAGCATCTACGTCGAAATAGCCAAACTGGCTTGCATAAGAAAAAACAGTGCCGCCCTTAAATTCGGACGGATGTATATGAGAAAGCTATCCGAAGATGGCAAAACTTTCCACTTACCTTCTTTCCCCAATTGCCTTCTGGCATTCTCAAGAGTACTTTATGACGAAGAATTTGTAGTTGCCTACAATAGCTCTCTTACAGAATATGACGAAGAATACATCCTGGTAGACAGGCTGTTAAATCCCGAAGGTACTGTCTTCAAATACATTTACGGTGACTCCGGGCAGGTTAACGTGCTTTTAAACGAAAAAGGAGACCTGCATTTTATCAAATTAAAACTTGCACCGGCTCAGTTTGTGATCCTGAGTAACAACAACCTGAGCGTTTAACATCGGCAAGAAAACCGGAAAAGAGTCACTCGCGAAAAGTCACGGTTGAGTCAACAGCACTTTCGGAGTCAGGCAAATTTTGAAAGATTTTGGTCAACGCAGATCTGAAAAGAACCTCCGTGTCTTTCGCCTCATACAACACCACCTCCATCGGTGCCACGGCCCATCCCCGCCACACCAGTGTTTTCTTTTTTGTATTCATAAAATCAATGATCAAAGTACCTTCGCGATAGGTGAAAAAGTCGGCTCTTGGTCGCATGAAGTAATCACCATACATATAACCGTAAGGATCGGGCAACAGTAGGGAACGTTCCTCCACCACCATGTGATAATCCAGTGTGAGATCCGGGTCTTGTTCGGTAAGTACATAACCTTTTACCTTCAGCAGGTCATTCGCAGCAGCCTTTATTCGATTGTCATTCAGTTTACTGTAATACAACGGGTTACCAACTACCCTTTCAGATTTCTCCGCTTCCCAGGTGTAGGATCTGTATGTCTGGATTTTGTCGTCGCTGTTGTAATCATAATAGGTTCGTATGGCAGGACTGCACCCGCCTGTACAGATGATCAGAAACATAGCTAACTTTTTCATAAGACGCTGGTTTAGCATTTACTGCTGTTATTACAATGATTAAAAATAATCTGCTGTATGATGGGGAAATATGACCTTTGAAATGCTGTGCAATGACATTTCTCATGAAAAGGCATTTCGGCCACTCCGATTAATGCTGCTGCGATCACCTCAACGTATTGTGATAAATATCATAATTACCCCTTACCCATGTCATTCTAAAAACACCTGATAAACAATAGCTTAGCATGGTCGTTAACCACATGACTACCCAAACGCAATTCAATAGTTATGAAAAGGATTCTTGTTCCCTGTGACTTCTCGCATTCGGCCATACAAGCCTACAAATTCGCGATCGAAATGGCTGCCGCCAGTGGCGGCGAAGTCATTATGGTCAGGATCATAGACCTGACACCATTATACGTTGACAGCCTGAACGTGAATCCCTATTACCTGCACGTGTCATCGGTTCGGAACGACCTGGAAGAAGATGCCTGGAGCGATTTCGAAAAATTGCAACAGGTTGTAGACTCCAAAAACGTGAAGGTGACTTTTGTAACCGCACAAGGAACGGTGTGCCAGACTTTGCTAAATCAAATCCGGCAACAGGAGGCCGATCTGGTTGTAATGGGCACCAATGGTGTACATGGACTCAAAGAATTTCTCATCGGATCCAATACCGAAAAAATGGTTCAGTGTGCACCGGTTCCGGTCTTTGTCATACACCGTGCACAAAGTATTTCCAGTATCAAAAACATCATTTTCCCTACCGAAATTGATTTGAGTCAAAACATGGTGATTGACAAAATCAAAAAGCTTCAGGTATTTTTTGGCGCCCAACTTCATCTGTTGTATATCAAAACGCCTATCAATGCTGCGGCAACAGGGGAACTGGCAATGAATCTTCATGACATGGCCCACTTTTATTCGCTTTCTGACTATTCTGTTCATATCCGTGAACAAAACAATGTGGAAGAGGGCATCATTAAATTTGCCACAGAGAAGGGCCAGTCTATCATTGCGATGGGAACACATGGAAATGAAGGACTCAACCATTTTATGACGGGCAGTATTGCCGAAAGTGTTGCCAATCACGGCCTGGAAACGCTCTGGACTTGTTCAGTAGGCGCTCAACAGTAATTGCATTGCGCATGCATTCAAATTCCCTCTAAATTGTGTTTTTGAGATGAAAAAAATCCTGGTTCCCTGCAACTTTTCCACTTGTTGCGACAACGCTGTGGCATTCGCAGTGGAGCTGGCAGCCATATCCAACGGAGAGGTGATTATCCTTACGATCCTGAACCTTCCCGAAATCACTTCGGACGCGAAAGAGTTCGATAAACAGCGAAAAGAAGCTCATGCAGGATTTGACAGAATAAAAAAAAACTATCCCATTACTAACCTGCGACACGTGGTGAGCACTGGAAAAAAACTGCCCGCTATTCTTGAATACATAAACCGAGGCAATATCGACCTGGTGGTGATGGGCACAAAAGGTTCACGAGGTTGGCAGCAGATTTTTATGGGTTCAAATGCGGAAAAAGTCGTCAGAACTTCGCCCGTTCCTGTATTTTCCATTAAAGGCCCTACCGCAGTACGGTCAATAAAAAATATCGTTTTGCCCTGCGATTTGCGGCATTGTGAATCAGCATTTGTGGAAAAAGTCAAAGGTCTGCAGCGGCACTTCAGAGCCAGGTTACACCTTTTGCATGTAAACACCAATGCCGGAAAAGAGGATTCCTCGTTGATACCGCGATTGAAGACATACGCCACGCAGCACGGATTGGACCAGGTAACCTTGAACGTGAGGCTTGGCCACGATGAAAGAGAGGAGATTATTCATTTTGCAAAAGAGATCCATGCAGATATGATCGCCATGCAAACACACGGTAACCTGGACATGGAGCACCTTTTCGCCGCGAGCATTGCGGCCGACGTGGTCAATCATGCTCCACTGCCCACCTGGACCTGCGCGGTGTCAACAAAAACCAAGCTCTCCCAAATAGATCAACCCGCATGAGTTCTTAAACATGGACCTTCTAAATCATTCACGTTATGACTTACAAACCAAGCACCCAACAGATGAGTTTTGTTCTGCCGCTGTATTTCACAAAGGCTGAGGTTGTGTTCACCAAAGGCAGTGGTAGCCTGGAAAACATACGGTTCCAGATTCATCAAAATGAAGAACCAAGACATGTGGTGTCTACAGAAAAACTTGCCAAAGGTTTTTGGGTGGCTCAACTGATCTGGTCGATGGGAAGGTCTCAGTATTGCAGCGAAAAGCTCATTGAAATCTACTGAGCTTTTACTCGTTTTAGAACTAAAACGCAGTGGTGCCTTTTTGCGCACATGGGCGTTTACCGTTGAAAAATTCAAAATTTTCGGTTGAAAAAAAATAAATAAAAGCAAAGTCACTACCGGCTTAACCCTCCGGAGTGACTTTGCTTTTCACATTCAATTTATGCCAAATAAACTTTTCAGGAAGCAAGATACCCCCCATCAATAGGATAATAGCAGCCGGTAATAAAGGAGGCTTTGCCAGAACAAAGAAATAAAACCAGCTCTGCCACCTCATCCGGTTCACCCATTCGTCCAATCGGGTGCTTGGAGACCAGCCAGTTCATAGTGTCTTCATCAAAATCTTTCAGTAAAGGCGTTTTGATAAAAGCGGGTCCCACCGCCACAGCCCTGATATTTTTTGCACCATATTCAAGCGCTATATTCTTGGTGAGGCCCACAACGCCATGCTTGGCAGCGACGTAAGCCGGACTATTTGCAAAACCAACCGCTCCCAATATGGAGGCCATGTTGATAATGACACCGCCTCCGGCTTTTAACATTTCAGGGATCTGATACCGCATGCCATAAAACACGCCGGATAAGTTCACCGCAATGACTTTGTCCCAGCCATCAATCGGGAATTCTCCCGTAGGTGCTGCCGGACCGCCTATTCCTGCGTTATTACAGGCAAAGTCCAGCCTGCCATACTTTTCTATTGTTTTTGAAACGAGCAACTCATTATCTTCTGCTTTGCCCGAATCGGCCTGTGTGAAAAAGGCATCGCCTCCCTGTTCACGAATCATTGATACGGTCTCATTCCCGTCGGTTGCATTAATATCAGAAACACTGACCTTAACGCCTTCCCGGGCAAAAAGAAGTGCTACGCTGCGACCAATACCGGATCCTGCCCCGGTTACGATGGCTGTTTTCCCTTCAAGTGAATACATGTTGAGTTTATTTTAGTGAAAATGATATGTGTCGTGTCAACCCTGTTTTGTCACCACAAGCCCTGTTCGGCCTGACCGGCAAAAGGATTTACATGACACCTTTTTACAATGGAATAAAAGTTTTGGTCAAGGTGAAGTGCTGGCAAGATTTGAGCTGGGCCGAGATCGATGCCTAAGCACCCAGAGAAACAGATTATTATGCCTTTGCTGCAAGACGTACAAAGCGATAGCCATAGATAAGGTTGCCGGAAACGCAGCGTAAGTACCCAATGGCGCCACCGCAAGGCCAAAAATAACCCCTCCCCAGCAGCCTATTCTGAATATTTTACCTTTCAGTAACATAGAAATTGCGATCAATCCCTGACAGACCGCTATAAACAAGACCATAGGCGTAATGATGGCTTCAAACGCGCCCAGAATGAACCTTTTATAGAGCGGAATGGCGGTATCGGCATAGTCCTGATAAGCCCAGGGGGTATCTACCGCCATGGAAGAATTGAACCAGCAGGCCCAGCCAAAAAGCAAAAGAAAAAACAGACGCGCCAGATTTGGCGCCTTGAAGGCAGCCAGAATGGACAGTAGTGCCAGCACATTGGAGGTAATGTAGGCCACCACGAAAAAGTACGGTGTGAAAGGTGAATGATCCATGAAAAAATGTTTTCTGTGATTATGAACTACCTTTTACTATGAAGCCCCCCGTGTAACATCCAGATATGAGCTGATGAGCGCCATTTTAAATGGCTTCCGCTTTTAATTCTGGTTTGTCTACATGAGCGTATTTAAGAATAATCGCCAGCTGACCTCCGTGGTGGGCCGTGTGCGAAATAATTCTTCCCAAAGATTCCACCTTCGTCTTGGTACCAAATTCTTTTGTGACGATGCTTGTTTCCCAATCCGACTCACTTTGTGTTTTGATGATCGCTTCCAGGGTTTGCCCAGAATACGCAACATATTCAAGCAACGCGTCCAGATCTGTCCATTCCCCAGTATCATGTTGGGCAATCAACGTTTTAGCACTCACTTTTACATCGCTTCCAAAAACGTTTTTGGCAAATAATAGCTCGACATCGCCGACGTGGCGTATCAGAAACCCAGCACTATTTTGGGTCAATGGCAACTTTTTTTTCAGATCCTCAGCAGTCAGACCCGAAAGCTGGTTGGAGAAACGTGTACGTGCTTCTTTCCACAATTCCAGCAGAATTTCTGATTTTGTTTTTGCTTCCATTTAAATAAAATTTTTATCCTGTTAATTAATGCCTGTCCGATCCCGAACCAGGAACGCAGTTTGTATAAAACGGCAATACTCAGTCCCTTAAAAAGAAGCTCATGTCCTTTCCCATGACAACGAAAATTACATCACAGGCAACCACTAGATTTACGATCGTGCCAAACTTCGCATCCTGCCAGAACATAAATATCAATATCTGGGAAACCGAACCGGCGATCAGGGCCACCCATAGCCAGTTTTCGTTTTTCAATAATAGCAACACCGAAGCCGTCACAAACAGCAGGCATGCCATTAACCAAAACAAGCCGTTGAATCGGGAAATTTCGGCAATGAACCCATCCAGCTTGCCATAGCCAAATGCCTTCAAAAAGCCAATCAGGTGGATGAAGCCGTGAATAAACATTGCGAAAACAAAAATGTATCTCATCATTTCTCAGGTTACTTTATGGATGACTTCAGAAGACTATTCCTAAACCTTTTCGCTGACACCGCTGCCTTACCCATTTCTAATTACTCTGGTAAAATAAGCCAAAACTCTTTGCCCCAACCCTGACAAATCTCAGGATTACTCCTGATTCTGATCCTGAAAACTACCAGCAATCGAGGATGGCACCTCAGCCTACCTGTCCATGCCCATCGTCACACCCATACGTGATGAAGATCATTTTAAACACAGGTCACCGAACGTAAATTTATCGTGTTAAAGAATTCAGCATAAATCCTTAACAATCAAAACAATGGCTATACAACCCCACATACCGGAAGCGCCTCCCTTGCCAGAAACTCCGGAGTTCATCCCGTTTCCCTCTGAACCCGGAAACCCGCGCATTCCGGAGACAACGCCTGAGCCTGCTCCTACACCACTTATTATTCCTAAAGAGATACCACCTCTGCAATCCTGATATTAAAAACAGAACAGGTTATGAAAAACATCCTTCTTGCCATCCAAGCCGAAAAGCTAAATGTTTCAGATATTGATTTTGGTTGCCACATAGCTGCCCTCAGCAGGTCGCGGCTCACCGGGGTATTTCTGGAAAACAATTCGACAGCAGAACTCCCAGCTTTAAAAACGTTTTTGGGATTCCCTTATGTGGAAACCATTGTTTCCAGCGACCTTCCCGACTACCCGGAACGACAGGCCATTATCAAGAAAAACAAAGCGCTTTTTGAGGAAAGATGCCTTATGAAAGGTGTCCGTCATTCGATTCACCTGGACAAAGCCATTCCCAGAACACAGATTAAAATGGAAAGCCGATTTGCAGATTTATTGCTCATCAACTCCACCATGAACTTTGAAGGCGAGGAGGAAGAGGAGCTTTCCGATTTCGTTCAAGACGTACTGGTACAATCGGAATGTCCGGTTCTGGTATGCCCAAAGGAGTTTACAGGTATTGACGAAATTATATTTACTTACGACGGAGGGGCGTCAGCGGCATTTGCCATCAGACAATTCACAAATATATTCCCGGAACTTGACGAAGAAAAAATAACCGTGCTGCAGGTCCGCCAGGATGACGAGCCAATAGACGAACAAAACCTGAAACAATATCTGGGTATGCATTATTCAAGTGCCAGCTTCAATGTGGTACACGGCGAGACGCAGCAGGAACTATTCCAGTTTTTGTTTCAACGAAAGAAAGCGCTGTTGGTAATGGGTGCCTATGGCCGATCCAAAATATCCCGATCGCTCTCCTCCAGCACAGCAGAAAAACTCATGCTAAGTTTGCCCAATCCCATTTTTATTACACATCCTTAATTGATCAGATCATGAAAAAAATCATCGTTGCCATTGACGGATTAAAATTTTCAAGAAGCGCCACGGAGTACGCCGTACTTGTTGCAAGGGAAACAAAAGGGCACCTGGTCGGTGTTTTCCTGGAGGACTTCACATACCACAGCTTTTCGGTGTACAGTCTTGTGCCGGATGAGGGTTCCTTCGAAGACATTGTCAGAAAAAGGGAAGACGAAGACAGAAAAGTCAGAGACCAGGCTGTCAGGGATTTTGAAGATATATGCCGGGCGGCCAAGGTAGAATACAATGTTCACCGGGACGAAAACTTCGCCAGAAAACAGCTGCTACATGAAAGCATTTACGCCGATCTGCTGATTATTGACAAAACGGAAACAATGTCGCACTTCGATGCCGAAATCCCGTCCGACTTCATGAAAGAAGTTCTGCTGAATGTGGAATGTCCCGTATTGTTGGTACCACAGGATTTCGAAGAATTAGAAAACGTAGTCCTGCTCTATGACGGAGAACCCTCCTCTGTTTTTGCCATCAAAATGTTCAGCAGCTTATTTGAGGGTTTGAATAAACCCGTGGAAGTACTCTCCGTTAAATCACCGGACGAAAACCTGCATCTTCCCGACAACAGGTTGATGAAAGAGTTTATGAAACGTCATTATCCCAAAGCGGTGTATACCGTGTTAAATGGAACACCGGAAGTGGAAATAGTCGAATATTTGAAAAACAAAAACCCGAATGCGCTCATCGTGCTGGGCGCTTACCGAAGAAATATGGTTTCAAGATGGTTTCGCAACAGTATGGCCGACGTTCTTATGCGTGAATTAAAAACACCACTTTTCATCGCGCATAAATAAATTCAGCAGCATAGGCTGGCAATATTTAAAAGGAAGATACGGCGCAGAGGCATCCTGTGCCATTTACCTAATCAGTAAACGGGCAGGTCTTACCAAGGCGGTATCATAAAAGGGACGAAAACCGGACGGATACATGCCCCTTCTGCAAAAATCCTCATGAAAGAAGTAGAAGGTGGCAGGCCTGTCTGGGCAACTCGACTTGCATCAAAAAAATGATGACAAATATCACCTCATTAAATATTGATAACCATTGCGTTGCAAGTAAAATTACCTTAAATTCGAGGTAGTATTAATGAGCGATTTGCACTACGACGAGAAATAGCATTCTGGCCTCTTACTCACCTACCACAACCCGACTAGCCTGATATGGAAAATGTTAAAAGCGAAAAAGAGCGCGCTGTACTGAATAGCGAAACAGTGCAGTCCGATTTTGAACTCACCCAAAAAGTGTACGAAACGCTGCAAAACGACTGCTTTATCAACCATGAAAAGATAGTGGTTCGGGTTAGAGACCACACCGTATATCTGGAAGGAATGGTAACTTCTGAAAGAGAACGCAACCTGGCCTACGAAGCTGTGACGGATATATTCGGTGTACGAAACGTGGTGAATTACCTAACCTATCCCTGTCCTTATCTGGTAAGTCATAGCGCCTAGAAATTGACAAAGCTCCTCGCCCCTGATTATCAGGGATGAAGTGGCATAAAATGAGGGGTCAACAGCGTTAACGCTCCCTTGCCCTCCCACCCCACCCTTAACAAACTGTTTCAGTCGTTTTCGCAGAGGTACAAATCTCAGATTGATTCAAAATCCTGAGATCTAATCCTTCTGTTGATGAAACACGGATTGCCGTTGCGGATATAGTAAACAGCACAGAAAACCAGAAGTTTGCCCTCCTCTCAAACTTCTACTATACATCAACCTTTGTAAAAAATCCTTAACCAATATTTGCTTTGATTGTCATCGTCTCAGGATTACCCGGATCAGGTAAAAGTTTTTTCGCCGAAAGGTTATCGAAAAAATTAAACGCTGAATACATCAGTAGCGACCGCACACGGAAGGTGCTGAACGCATCTGGGCTGTACACCTTTTCAGATAAGCTTGCCATCTATCTGGCTATGGCCGAAAGCGTGCGAAAGACCGTACGGCAACAAAAAACGGCCGTTGTGGATGCCACCTTTTATCATCACACAATGCGCGACTTTTTCAAACAAATTGCCGGGGAGGAGTCAGTTCCTATCTACTTTATTTTGATAGAAACCGACGAACCGCTTGCTAGACAACGTCTGAGCTTAAACCGAACTGATAGTGAGGCGGATTTCGGGGTGTACCTCACGATCAAAAGCCAGTTTGAAGAATACGATTTTCCACATCTGAAACTCTTTTCTTCAAATGACAACATAGAGGAAATGCTACGTAAAGCGATCCGGGAGGTGTCAGCTGTTCATGAATAAAGATCAGATAAAACAGCTTGCAGAGCGTGGTCGTTTTAACCAGGAGTCAATTCGGGGCACTCTGGAAGAAACACACATATCGTGGGTGGTCCTGAGCAAAGCATTCGTTTTCAAAATCAAGAAACCCGTTCGGTTATCCTTTCTGGATTTTTCTACCCTGGCTAAAAGAAAAGAATTCTGTGAAAAGGAATTGTATCTGAACAAGAGGTTTTCCACCATTTATATAGACGTTGTTCCGGTACGTTATACGGCTCCGGACTGGACTGTTGGAGACGGCGAGGGAACAATCGTTGACTACGCCGTTCAAATGAAGCGGCTGAATCCTGCGAAACGAATGGATAAACTTCTTGCTAAGCGACAGGTTTTCAAACCTTTCATTATTGCGCTCGCCAAAGAAGTTGCACATTTTCATCGGAACGCCCAGGTGATCCACACAACAATTATAGCGGATCGAGAAGCTGCCACTTTCAACGACATTAGCACCATCAGCCGGTTTGTAGAAGATAATCTGGGAATAGAATTTCTTAAAGTTATTGAAAACAGCATGGCCTGGAACGAGCAAATACTTGCTGAACACCAGATGCGGATGGCCGCTAGAATAACCCTTGGTTACCAAAGAGATGTGCATGGTGACCTCCATGCGGGAAACATTTTCGTTTATAAACACCCGATAATCTTCGACTGCATCGAATTCAACGACGCCTTCCGACAAATCGATGTGCTTAACGAAATTGCATTTCTATGCATGGAACTTGAAGCATATAACCGAAACGATCTTGCAGAAACATTTGTTACAGAATACAGGGTGGCTTTCGACTGTTTTCCAGATCGTGAAGACTTTGCACTTTTTAACTATTACAAATGTCTGCGAGCCAATATACGGGCGAAGGTGCATGCCATCCATTGCGGGCAGGCCGAAAATAAGCAGCTTTTCAATTACCACCTCGAGAGATTAAAAACCTACCTAATCCTTATCAAAAGATATGCGGGTATCAAATGATACTAACGCTACCCGGAGGGGAGAATAATAAGGTAAAGATTTGTAAAATAACTGTTTATATACCGGCTCCATTAATAGCAATCATTATAAACAATGTCGGAAAACCAGAGAGACGAAGTATAAACAGCAACGAATACATCTTTCAATTAATACGGACAGCGCGATACAATTTTGTTAACTTAATATGCAGGAAGACCTGAACAGGAAAAGGACTGAAATCTTCGCCACCAAGGTGACCAACCATATCGACGCAATGATAGCTTACTGGGACAAAAATCTGGTATGCAGATTTGCCAATGCTTCATTCTTGAAATGGTTTGGTAAAAGCCAGGAAGATATGATTGATAAAATGACGCTTCCTGATCTATTAGGTCCCCTCTACGCAAAAAACTTCCCCTATATTCAGGGCGCTTTAAGAGGTGAAACACAGCTTTTTGAACGTGAAATAACACTACCTACCGGAGAAGTAAGGTGCTCACTAGCGGGCTATTTCCCTGATATTGAAGATGGCAAAGTCCTGGGCTTTTGTGCGCATGTTGCCGATGTGCACAAATTAAAAGTACTTGAAAAAGAGCTGATTAAATCAAATGAGGTAATCACTGCACAGAACAATCAGCTCAAAAACTTTGCAAACGTAGTGTCGCACAATCTCAGGTCCTATTCCGGAAACCTGGATTCTCTGCTTCAGATGCTGAATCCTAACGACTTCGACGATGAAAAAGCAGTCATCCTGAATTACCTTGGCGACTTGTCCAAAAGCTTTACAGCTACCGTAAACCACCTTACGGAAATTGTCCGAACGCAAAATCAGCAGGAGAAAAATCACATACCGTGTAATCTGCTGCAATTTATTAACCAAACGGTGGCCCTATTAAGACTCGAAATTGACGCATGCAAGGCTACCATTCAGATGAATGTGGATTCCGGATTGTCCCTGATAACAAACCCTGCTTACCTGGAAAGTATTCTTCTTAACCTGCTGACAAATGCCTTAAAATACAGGCACAGTAGCCGACAACCCCTCATCACCTTACAGTCAAGCGAAACAGAACAGTACATCGCCCTGGACATTCGCGATAACGGATTGGGTATAGACTTACAAAGGCATGGAAACTCGCTATTTGGTCTGCATCAGGCTTTCCACGGGAATACCGACGCCAATGGCATTGGCCTGTACATAACCAAATATCAGGTTGACTCGCTGGACGGGTTTATTGAGGTAGAAAGCGAGGTGGACGTGGGTACCACTTTCAGAGTAAGCTTTAAAAAGTAATTGCCATAGGCCATATCATTTACCGCAAAACCAAAGGGTTACCGGCCAGATCCTGATGTTGCTCATGTATGCGCAAAACAAGCATCACCCATTCGCGTAAATCCAAGTACTAAATTTGTAAGTAATAGTTAGTGACTAAATTCAATTTCTTGAATGGTTTTCTTCACCAATAAATATGAAAGGAGCACATGCAAATCCTGTGTCGTATGGGCAAAAGAAAAACGGCACGGGGCAGCTACACGAGCTGTCCAACGTTAAGTTAAGGAACAAAATGGCTCACCCCCATCGACCTGAAAATTGCCTGGCAATTGAATTAAGGACATTTCTCATACACGAGATTTCAGATTACAAACATGAAGTATAATAAATTCGAGCTTTGCTGATGTATTCAAAATTTCTGATCCTATTACTCCTATCCGCATTCTGTACATCCTGTGGCAGTAAACCGGAAACAACCAGGCCTGTAACCGGAACCATCACCGAGTCGGTGTATGCGTCTGGGGTCATTAAAGGCGAAAACCAATATCAGGTTTATTCCACAGTGAACGGACTGGTTGAAAAAGTGCTGGTATCTGAGGGAGATTTGGTAAAAAAGGGAACACCTGTTATCCAGCTGGTTGGCAAGGTTGCCATGCTGAATACCGAAAATGCGGGGCTTGCTGCAGCATATTCCAGAATCTCGGCCAACGGTGAGCGATTGAGTGAACTGGAAAATAACATTTCGCTGGCCAGACAAAAAATGAACAACGACGCCTCTCTTTTCGAAAGACAGAAAAATCTCTGGGATCAAAAAATAGGAACCCGGCTCGAATACGAACAGCGTGAACTTGCATACAGCAACGCGGTAAATGCCTTTGAAACCGCAAAGTTAAGGTACAACGAGGCCCTGAAGCAATTACGTTTTCAGGAGCAGCAGTCTCAAAAGAATCTCCAGATCTTACAAACCTCCGCCAAAGACTATATCATTAAAAGTGAAAGTGAAGGGCAAGTCTATGACATTCTGAAAAAAGCCGGCGAAATGGTCACGCCACAGACTGCCATCGCCATCATCGGAGACGCAAGCAGGTTCCTCATTGAATTGCAGATAGATGAGTACGATATAGCCAAAATCAAAATTGGACAAAAAATTCTCGTGAATATGGATAGTTACCGTGGGACAACCTTCGAAGCGAAAGTGTCACGAGTGATTCCCTATATGAACGAACGTTCCAAATCCTTTACCATTGAAGCCGTGTTTGTGAAAGCGCCGCAAACCCTTTATCCAAACCTGACCTGTGAAGCGAACATCGTGATCAGCCACAAGGAAAAAGCGCTTACCATTCCAAGAGATTACCTCCTGGATGGCGGGTACGTCCTTTTACAAAAAGAAAAGAAACAAAAAGTGTCGACGGGACTGATGGACTACCAACGTGTGGAAATTCTGGGAGGATTAAAAGGAGACGAAAACTTAATAAAACCCCAATGAAAGCCCGTCTGCTATTTGATATTGCGAAAGTGCTGCTCATCGCCCGATGGAAACAAACGCTGGTGGCTGCCGTAGGTGTTACTTTCAGCATTGCCATGTTTATTTCGTTGCTGGGCTTTATGACCGGCCTCAATGTATTACTTGACGGACTCATCCTAAACCGGGTGCCGCATATCCGCCTGTATAATGCCATCAGACCCAATCCCGAGCAGCCAGTTATGCGCGACGACACTTATAAAAACGCCTATCATTTTATCAGTTCTGTGAAGGCGGTAAATGGAAGACAGGAAATACACAACAGCGCCGCCATCATTGACTATCTGAAAAACCATAATAAGGTAACAGGCGTTACCCCCAGAATAACCACCCAGGTATTTTTCAATGATGGGAGTATTGATCTCAGCGGTTTGATACAAGGCATTGAACCTATGCAGGAAAACAAGCTGTTTCATTTTGATGACTACATCATTGCGGGTGCAGGATCGGATCTTGTGAAAATCCCCAATAGCATTATACTGGGTAAAACCTTAGCTGAACTTCTGCTTACCGATGTAGGTAAAGTGATACAGGTAACAACCGCCAAAGGTGAAACTTTTCAGCTGAAGGTCGTTGGTCTTTTTCAATCCGGCGTACAGGAATATGACAAAGCCCAAAGTTTCGCTTCACTCAGTGTGGTACAGAAGCTAATGGGAAAGACGGGTAGCTACGTTACCGATATCCAGATCAAACTGACTGATCTAAACGAAGCTCCGGCAATGGCTAAAAGTTTTGCCCGCATTTTCAACACCGATGCCGAAGACATCCAGACCGCAAACGCACAATTTGAAACAGGTAGTTTTATCCGCACCCTTATTTCTTACGCCGTGGGGATCACTGTTCTGATAGTGGCCGGTTTTGGTATTTACAACATCCTCAACATGATGATTTATGAAAAGATGGATACCATAGCGATACTGAAAGCGACCGGATTTTCGGGGAGGGACGTTCAAAAGATCTTTCTGCTTATTGCGCTCGTAATCGGGTTTTTCGGTGGAATTGTTGGCTTGCTGGTGGGCTTTGGACTCTCTCTGGTCATTGACCAGATTCCTTTTGTCACACCTTCTCTGCCCACAATCAAAACCTACCCCGTCAACTACGACCCATGGTTTTATGGAATCGGAATTGTTTTTTCGCTTGTCACCACCTTTATGGCAGGCTGGTTCCCCTCCCGAAAAGCCAGCAAAGTGGATCCGGTCGTTATTATCAGAGGAAAATAATGGGAAAGATCATTTTAGAGGCTCAACACATAAACAAGGACTTCATCGATCCGATACAGGTTCGGGTTCTTTCGGATATCAGCTTCTCGATAACCCAGGGTGAATTCATTTCGGTAACCGGAAAGTCGGGATGTGGGAAATCGACCTTGCTCTACATCCTTTCAACCATGGACACCGATTACCAGGGAGAGCTCCGGATTGACGGCGAATCCATGAAAAATAAAAAAGAGGAACAGCTTGCCAGAATCCGGAACGAGAAAATTGGATTCGTATTTCAGTTTCACTACCTGCTCAACGAATTTACGGTCTTACAAAATGTGATGCTTCCCGGGTTGAAACTCAACAGGTTTCCTTATAGCCAGATAGAACATCACGCCATGGACAAGCTTAAAATGCTTGGCATCGACCATCTTGCTCTCAAAAATGCCAAACAAATATCAGGCGGAGAAAAGCAACGCGTCGCCATTGCCAGAGCGCTGATCAACGATCCCATGATTATCATGGGTGACGAGCCAACCGGAAACCTCGATAAAAAGAACAGTGAGATCGTGTTTGACACTTTCAAAAGACTGGTGGAAGAATTTAACCAGACCCTGCTCATTGTAACCCACGACGTAAACTTTGCCAGCAAGACCCATCGGAATATTGAAATGGAAGATGGCAGAATCATTCATGATCAGCGCCTTGCATCCCTTTTGAATGATTAACCGCCCTGATTTATCCTTCTCGTGCACCTATTGCCTATGGCGACTTAATCTACTGACCGCTGTTTACATCACGTCGCTTTACCCGGATTTAACTTGTTGATTTTCAATAGAAAATAATCTATTGTTAGCTGGGCAAAATGTCGGGAGTATAAGAGCAAAAAGGCAGTAGCATCAACAACAAATAGCCTGAAATCGGGGGAATCATTACTATCCTTCCGGCGTAGGCGGCGTCTTTCTTTTCATCACAAGACTGTCAGCCGGATATTCCTTTTTCAGCATCGTCATTTGCTCCCGTGCCCAGGTGATGATGAGCTCCCGCTGCTGAGCGGTCAGATTGGCTTCTTTATGTAGTCCAAAAAAAGTATACGATTTCAGCGGCATTTCCTTTTCTTCCACCATTTCAATGATCTCATCAAATTTGTGGTTTTGAACCGCAATGGGAAGTTTGGTAAAAGAAGAGAAATTGAGCTCTCTTTTTCCCTCTTTTACATGATTGTCAAGAAACCAGGCAACCGGCTGAATATTGACGTACCATGGATAGGCTGTTTTGTTACTGTGACAATCATCGCAAGCTACCCTCAAAAGTTCCTTTACTTCACCGGAAACCGGATATTTCAGTGCCATGTTGTGCGACTGGTCGTCGGAAAGATTTTTTTCGGGTTTGATAAATTGAATGATCATCAAAATAAGAAGTAAACCGAGTGCAATTTTTTTGAACATGATCAGGGCGTTTTATGGTGAAAAATTGAAAAGACTTAACCTGCTACTGAAACACCTATTAATTTACCAATTCCAAATGTAATGGCGGCTGCTGCGAGTCCAAAAAGCACCTGCCGGAATCCCGAAAACCAGATACTTTTTCCAGTGAACAACGTAATAGCGGCGCCAATCAGAAACAAGCCCAACGCGCTAAAAACGGTACTTACCAGAATCGCCGGGGCCCCGCTCAGGAAGAAAAACGGGACCACAGGAATGATAGCGCCAACGGAGAAAAGCAAAAATGAAGTAATCGCAGCTTCCATCGCCGAGCCGTTTAGTTCTTCTATATTGATACCCAGCTCTTCCTTGATCAGGATGGCCATCGTGTTATCCTTATTCAACATGATCTCACTGGCCATTTTTCGGGCTTGCTCCGCCGGAATGCCTTTGGCCTGATAAATGAGCGCAATTTCTCTTTCCTCACCTTCCGGATTCGTTTCCAGTTCGTCCATTTCCAGCTGCATTTGATTTTCGCTGAGTTCCTGCGAACTTTTCACTGAAATCCATTCGCCCAAAGCCATGGACAATGCTCCTGCCAGCAGACCTGCCATCCCGGTAAGCAGTATTTCCTTTTGCCCGATAGCAGCACCCGCTATGCCCATCACCAAACTAAAATTCGAAACAAGACCGTCGTTTCCTCCAAGTACCGCTGCGCGAAGCGCGTTACCTCCCACCGACCGGTGTCGTTTTTCAAATCTAGTCAGGGCCGATCCGGCGACCTTGGGGTTATTTTCCAGTATGTTTTTTAATATCGACACATGTGCCGTATCCGAGATAGAACTGGCAGATCTGTTCTTGTTTCTTGCGCTGGCTACCGACGAGGCTATGCTCTTCTCGGTATCCAGCAGCACCCCCAGAATATAGTCGTAACCAAAAACTTTACCGATTGTATTCAGGATTTTTGCTCTGGCAGAAGGGCCCGGTAATTGCAACAAATGCAATCCATTTTTTGCCATAAATGCAAGCGCATGGCCATGTTCTATTTCACTCATCTGCCTGAAAACACTGGCTACATTTTCGTCGGCCTCGTTTTTGGCAAGAATTCCATAAAGAAAACCTGCATCAATTTCCGTTTGAATGTTTTTTAGACTGACCATGGTTGTTTCACAAAGTGAAGGTTTGGGTTTGGCTTTTTACAAAAACTACTCTTCCGATTTATTCTTCAACGACATCAAAAGTGAATACGCGCCATTGACCACACAGGGCTGATTTTCAATGTTTTCCTTTGAAATAACCTCTGTAAAGCCGTTTTCCGAAGTCCCTGTCTGCACCGCTTTCATTTCAAACTTGCCCGTTCCTTTTGGAATAAAAATATATTGTTTGTTCTCGTAAGTAACAATGGCATCATCGGGCAGTACGACCACCGAACGGGTGTCGAGCTGGATGTCTGCGTTCATGAACATGCCAGCAAGCAGTCCCGGCTCATAATTTTCAAAATGCGCATGCACTTCTGCGGTCCGTTCCGGTGATAAATCCTTGCTGATCAGAATTATTTCACACTGGTATTTTTTGTCCGGCGCATTGTTGGTATAAGCCATAATCTGCTGACCGATTTTTATTTTATCCAGATCTTTCTCAAAAACTTTTAGCGCGAGATGGATGTCCGTAGGATTGATCAGTTCAAAAAGCACTTCGGTTGGTGAGACATACCGGCCAATATTGACATTCACTTTGGATACATAACCGTTAATAGGCGAATGAATACTGACGCTCCTGGATATGTTTTCCTTCGTCAGCTTATCCGGATTGATGCCTGCCAGTTTCAGTTTTTCCTGCAAGGATTTCATCATCACCTGCTGGCTGCGAAATTCGGATTCGGCCTGCTGGAAGATTTTATCACTGCTCGATTTGCTTTTATTCAGATCCTTCTGGCGCAAATAATCACTTTCGAGGTAATCGACCCTGGCCCTACCCGTCAGGTAGTCCTGCTGCAACTGGATATACTGCTGGTCTTCCATCACCGCCAGCACCTCCCCTTTTCTCACCCGCGTGCCCGGCAACAGTCTGGTCGTTTTCAGATATCCACCCAGCGGCACACTGATCGACACCAGGTTTTGCGGTGGCACATCAATTTTCCCATTAAGTTTTAAAACCGAAGAAACCTGTCTTTTTTCCGGCACGGCCGTTTTAATCCCCGCATTCTGAATTTGCTGTTCACTCAGTGATGCCACATTGGACGCTGTATTGTTTTCGGTTGTTGCCGGTTCATTTTCAGCCTTTTTCGAACAAGCCAAAAACAGGCAAAAAGTTAGGCTATATATCAAATATCTGGTCATGGCAGGTTTAATTTTGGAGGTAATAATCAAGATCAATGGCTTTGCTATTCAGGTTCATCAGGGCGTCCAGGTAAAGGCTTCGGATTGCAGTGGCATGGTTGATAAGCTGTACCCATTGCAGGTAATTGATGCTACCGCCCGACAGTTGCTGATTGGCCGTTGTAGTGATCAACGCCGCATTATTTAGTCCGTTCGTTTCATAATATTCAACCGCTGTCAGAAATTTACGGTATTCTGCCAAGGCCGACAAATATTGTGATTTCAAAGCCTGCGCACCCGCCTGATAAGTCTGACGGCTGATTTCTTCATTGATCCGGGCAGCATTGATCCTTGCCTTTTGCGCACCTGCAAAAATGGGAATCCCCACACCGATCTGTGCCGACTGAAATCTTTGGCCACTTCCGTAAGTTTTATCGTCCGCACCCGTGCCACGCATGCTCATGTTGTTGTAGCCAATATTCAGCTGCGGCAAAAGTTTAGATTTTTCTACATCAATCCCGGCAACCGCGATCTGCTGTTGTTGCAGGAGCAACCGCATTTGCGGATGGTTGTCAAGATTAACTGAATCAATCGCTGCAATTGAATTGTAACGGTATTCAGCTTGCAGCGGCTCTGAATTATCCGATAAATTTATTAACAATTGAAATTGCAATCTGGACAAATTCAAATCGGATTCCAGCTGCTGCCTTTGCATTCTGATATCTGCCAGCTGGGTTTCGATGGTTGTTTTTTCGAGAACATCACTTTCCCCTTTATCAAACCGTTCCTGAGCTCTTCGGTAAAATCCGGTATACAGACTGTCAAGTGAGATCAGCAATGCTTCCTTTTTCTTTTGGTATAAAAACATATAATAAACCTGAGCAACATTTCTGCTCAGTTCATTTTCTCTCACCGCTACATTTAAAACGCTTCCTGAAAGTTCACGTTGCAAAAGTGTTTTTTGTTTTGCGTAAACAACCGGCAAACTGAATGATTGCGAGATGTTAAAACGCGTGTCGGTATAAAAACTGTTGATTTGCCCGGCTTCGATCTGGAATCCCGTCTGTGGTAAAACGACTGCCGTTTTTACAAGCGCTTTCTGGTACTCTGTCCTGAGTTTTTCCGTTTTCAGATTTTGATTATTCGCCAACGCCATTTCCTGAGCTGTTTTCAGATCAATTTTGTTCTGAGAAAAACCAGTTGAATTATTAGAAAAAATAATAGCCAGAATTAATAAGGAAACGATTTTCGCTTTTCCATTCATTTTAAACTTAAAACCATTTTCAAAAAACAAATACAGCACCGGAAGGACAAAAAGCGTCAGAAAGGTGGCAACCAGAAGTCCGCCGATGACCACCGTCGCCAGTGGCCGCTGCACTTCGGCACCTGCGCCGGCACTGATCGCCATCGGAAAAAATCCCAGTGACGCCACAAAAGCCGTCATCAGCACAGGTCTCAGCCTATGTTGGGTCCCTTCCAGAACGGCTTCTCTGATCTCCTTTTGTTCTTCTTTTCTGATCCGGTTAAATTCGGCCACCAGCACAATTCCATTTAAAACGGCCACACCGAAAAGTGCAATAAAACCAATTCCGGCACTGATACTAAACGGCATACCGCGCAGCGCCAGAAAAAATATCCCGCCAATGGCAGAAAGCGGAATGGCTGAGTAAATCAGCAGCCCGTCTTTCACCGAATTGAAAGCAAAAAACAGTAGCACAAAAATCAGCAGCAACGACACCGGTACGGCGATCATCAGCCGCTGTTTGGCAGCATTCAGGTTTTCAAAGGAACCGCCGTAGGTTACATAGTATCCCGCCGGAAGTTTCAGATTTTGGTTTACCTTCTTTTGCAGCTCATTTACAATGGTTTGCACATCCCTTCCGCCAATGTTAAATCCGATTACGATTCTTCTTTTAGCATCCTCGCGCTGGATCTGGTTCGGTCCATCCTGAATGATTACCTCAGCAAGTTGATAAAGTGGTATCTGTGTCCCGTTCGGGGCGGCCACCAGCAGGTTGCGGATGTCTTCCAGGTTTTTCTTGCGTTCGCCGCTGAGCCTGACCACGAGTTCAAACCGCTTTTCGCCTTCGAAAACCATACCGGTACTTTGGCCAGCCAGCGCGGTGTTGACCGTTTTATTGACAGCAGAAATATCAAGGCCGTATTGGGCCAGCGCGTTGCGATTGTAACGGATCGTGATTTGTGGCATACCTGACACCGCTTCTACGTATAAATTCTTCGTGCCTTCGACCTGATTCACCATAACGCCGAGTTTCCTGGCATACAGCGCCAGTGTATCCAGGTTTTCGCCAAAAATCTTACAAACTACATCCTGGCGGGCGCCGGTCATCAGCTCATTAAAACGCATCTGCACGGGAAACTGAAACCCGGCTGTTATTCCCGGAACTTCTTTTAACGCCTCGCCCATTTTTTCAGAAAGTTCGGGAAAAGTTTTCGCCGACGTCCAGTCCTTTTTGTCTTTTAAAATCACCATCATATCGCTGGCTTCCATCGGCATTGGATCAGTCGGGACTTCGCCGCTGCCTATTTTGGTAACGACTTTTAAAACTTCCGGGAATTGTGTTTTGAGAATATGCGCCGCTTTTGTTGTATTGTCAATCGTGGTGGTCAGGCTGCTTCCTGTAAGCACGCGGGTGTCTACTGCAAAATCACCTTCTTCCAAAGCCGGAATAAATTCTCCCCCCAGCGTGGTAAGCAGGTATACAGCGGATGCAAAAAGGATCAGCACCGACGTGAGGATCATTTTGGGATAACGGATTACCCGTTCAAGCGCATGGCGGTATTTCATTGCCAGCTTGTCCATAATCCGGTCCGAAAAACCGGGTTCCGTCTTGATTTTTTTGCTCAGAAACACAGCACTCATCATCGGTATGTAGGTCAGCGACAAAATGAACGCGCCCAACAAAGCAAACGCAACGGTTTGTGCCATGGGTTTAAACATTTTACCCTCAATACCCTGTAAAGTGAAAATGGGCAGATACACGATGAGGATGATGACCTGGCCGAAAACGGCACTGTTCATCATCCGGTCGGCGGATTCATTCACCTCTCCATCCATCTGCTGTTGGGTGAGGCGCGTGAGGCCGGCAAACTTCTTATTGTGGGTGATCTGGTGCATGACCGCCTCAACGATGATCACTGCGCCATCGACGATCAATCCAAAATCGAGCGCGCCGAGGCTCATGAGGTTACCGCTTACGCCAAAAGTGTTCATCATAATCACGGCAAAAAGCATCGCGAGCGGAATCACCGAAGCTACGAGCAGACCGGCCCGGAAATTTCCCAGAAACAGCACGAGCACAAAAACGACGATCAGCGCGCCTTCCAGCAAATTTTTACCAACGGTTCCAATGGCATTGTTTACCATTTTGGTTCTGTCCAGGAAAGGCTCTATGACCACGCCTTCCGGCAGCGTTTGCTGGATCTGGGCCACACGTTCTTTTACGTTTTTGATCACCTCACTGCTGTTCGCGCCTTTGAGCATCATCACCACGGCGCCCGAAACTTCCCCTTTGTCGTTGTAGGTCATGGCACCATATCGGGTAGCGAAACTCATTTTTACATCCGCAACGTCGCGGATAAACAAAGGCTGCCCGTCAGCGAGTGACTTGACTGAAACATTTTTAATGTCTTCCAGGTTTTCCACCAAACCTTCGCTCCGGATGTAGAGAACCGTCGGGCCTTTTTCGATGTACGCGCCTCCGGTGTTCTCGTTGTTTTTTTCCAATGCGGTGAAAACATCAGTGATGGTGATGCCATAAGCCAGAAGTTTTTGCGGGTCGATCTCGATAGAATATTGCTTCAACTTTCCACCAAAGCTGCTCACTTCTGCAACGCCTTTAACGCCCAGTAACTGACGGCGGACAATCCAGTCCTGAATTGTGCGCAGATCGGTGGCGTTGTATCGGTGTTCGTAACCTTCTTTGGGACGAACCACATACTGATAAATTTCACCCAGTCCGGTACTGATCGGCCCCAGCTCAGGCGTACCGATTCCCTTCGGGATTTCATTCTGCACTTTCAAAAGCCGCTCCGAAACCTGCTGCCTGGCCCAGTATATATCGACATCGTCGTCAAAAACGATGGTTACCAGAGATAAACCGAACCGCGAAAAACTCCGGATTTCTTTCAAACCGGAGATGTTGTTATTGGCCTGCTCGATCGGAAAAGTAACCAATCTTTCAATATCCGTGGCGCCGAAAGATGGTGCAATCGTAATGACTTGCACCTGGTTATTGGTAATATCAGGCACGGCATCAATTGGAAGCCGCGTTAGCTCATAACTTCCGTAACCGATCAGGGCCACGACTAGTAGTCCGATGATCAGTTTGTTGCTGACTGCAAACCCTATTATTTTATTAAGCATAACGATATAGTTTGGCAGATTTATAAAGTACTGTTTATCAATGACGCTGTTTGGTTGCTCGGGTTTCGACTCCGCTCAACCTGACAGAGATCATGTCATTTTCAATCGGCCGAAGCGATAGCTTGTTTACTCCAAAAAATAGTTACTGCGGCGGACCGTTCAGGATGACTTTTTTAGCAACAGTACAAATTTGTTTTTCACCGCGATAGATTCTGCAATCTTCGTGATCACCAGCGAGGGTACTTCAATTTTGTGATCTGCCAGTTTTACATCAAAATCGGAGATCAGCGTGATTTGTCCATTGCTGATTACAATTCGACCTTTTATACTCCGGTTCTGTTTTACGCCATGCATGTCCATAATGCCGTCCACTTGCACAGCGTAATTTCCATCTTTACTGTAATCAATAGGTTCCTTGATTTTTCCTGTAAATACCGCCGCCGGATATTTTTCGGTTTCCATATAATTTTCATTGAAGTGTTCTTCCATGAGTTTATTGGGAAAATGAAAACTGCGCTGTTGCATTTTAATCGCCAGCTCGCCGTTGGCAGTATTGAGAATTACCAAAACCTGCTTGTTGACCGCAGCGATATTTTCAAGCGGGGTTTCGGAGAAAAAACTGGTCTCGCCTGTTTTGGTCATGTACAATTGTCCGTAACAGGTAATCGCTAGGAGCTGGCTGATCATCAGCACCAGCATCACTTTAAATGTTTTAGTATCCACTGGATTTGCGTTTTTTACTTTTGTCAAAACTGAATGTCCGGGCCACGTTAAAACCATAGAAAATATCGCCGCTGTTCCACTTTCCTGTTGTTTGTCCAATGAACTGTTTCTCGATCATTCCTCTTGAATTTGTCAAGTGAAGCTGGAATACGTGGCCACCTGTTTCGATATCAAAACCCAGTGATAGCGTATTCGTAAAGCTTGGATCTCTCTGCGTAGAACCGGCAAAACTTTCCGGCGTGTACCAGTATTCGACGTTAAACGAAGTGCGTTTGGTCAGTTTGTAACGGCCTCCCATTCCCAGCGTATAAAGATTGTTGGCATCGATCTGGTTTTCTGCCAGATTACGGTGAACCACAGTTGGCATTAACTGCAACGACAGACTTTCATTGAACTTTCTGGCTATCAAGGCCTGGAAAGTGTAAGTCTGCCGCTGCACGATGGTGTAAAAAGGAAGTTCTGTTGATGAAGTGCTTGCATTGTGGGCATCACTCGCAAAAAGGGTCACCGACACCGGCATGTTTTTAAAACCCGATGACTGTCTGAGCAAACGGTATTTGGCAAAAACGTCAATGGTTTTCTGGTAACTGCTTCTGCCAATGCCGATCATCAGACGATCCGTGACTCCATATTCCAAAGCCAGCCGGATCTGCGATTGATCCAATCCGAAGAAATTGTTTGCTCCGGAATTGACGGCCCCAAACCGGTGGGAAATAATAAAATCCATGTTGTTTTTACCCACGGTCTCCACAGAATGCCCGTTGATGATACGCGTTCCTTTGAAAGTTGCCGCGCTATATACTGTCGCCGAATCCTGAATCTGATCCAGCTGTTTTAATAAATCATCCTGTGCATAAGACCACGAACTGATCATGGCCATTGCAATGGCTAAGCGTATTTTCATTCTGCTAAAAATTAGGCTGTAATGGTCAAAATATTTCCGGTCAGACTGGTGGTATAGACGGCTATTCCTTTTTTCCCGTCGCCGTTCAGCCCCTTTCCATTGTTGTCGTATTTGGCACCATGTGCAGTGCAGTAAAAATGATCCGTTTGGTAAATAATCTCCCTTTTCCCTTCATGGCTGCAAGTAAGCGTGGCGGCGATGTAGGCACCGGTATTACTCTTAGCGATCACGACACCGTCCTTGATCACATATCCGCCATTATTTTTCAGGGCTGCGTTTTCGGAAGCGCTCAAATCCAGCGTCAGATTTGTAGGTGCAGGGCTTACCCGATCATTGGTACAGGATTGAAGATTAGCTCCAAAATAGACTGCCGCCAAAGCTGACCCTGCAAAACCAAGTTTTCTTAAAAATTCATGGCGGTTGATGTTTTCCGCGTTTTGCTCAGAGTTCATAAGAATGTATTTGTTTAAAAATGCTTTTGTCTCAAAGACCAGTCAAATGTAAAGCGGGCATTCTTAGTGTATTCTCAAGGAAATCTTAAGGTTTGCTTAAGATTGAAAGGTGAGGCGTGCAGTGGTGCCTGTGCCTGGCTGACTCTCGATGGTAAATCGGATGGTAAGCAGTTCACACATCCGTTTTACAATTGAAAGTCCCAATCCGTTGCCTGTAATTTGAGGATGCTGAAGGGGATTGGAGCGGTAAAAAGGTTCCTGTATTTTCAGGATCTCCTCCGCGGCAATTCCGATACCTGTGTCTTTGACAGAAAAAGATATTTCGTTTCCTGATTTTTTGATCACAATATGAATTTTTCCGTTTTCGAACGAATATTTGATGGCGTTCGATAGGAGATTTTCAATAATGATATCTACCATATACGGGTCACTGTAAACGTAATAATGTTCATCGCTGTCCAGATCAACAGAAAGTCCTCTCTCCATTATTTGTTTCTGTTGCCTTTGGAGTATGGTTTCCGCCAGCTCCGAAAGGTCCATCCGCTGATGATCCATGGCTTTTTTCTGGCTCTCAAAACGTGCCAGCAGCAACAATTGATCCACCAGGTAACTGATCCTGTTGATTTCCTTAATGGAAAAAGCAACTTTCTCCACATACTCCTGGGCAGTCCGGGGCTTACGGATGAGCACTTCCAGCGTACCCTTGATAACAGCCAGCGGGGTTCTCAGTTCATGTGAAGCATCAGAAGTAAACTGTTTTTCCCTTTCCACCGCATTTTCTATCCGATCCATCAGATCATTGATGGTAACAACCAGTTTTCCCAGTTCGTCTTTACCAACTGGTAGCGGAATGCGGGCACTCAGGTTTTCGTTGGTGATTTTACTGGCTGTATTAATTACGCTCAGCACTGGCTGAATGCTCTTGCCCGCAATGAACCTGGTCACAAAAAACAGCACCAGCAGCACAATCGGGAATGCGATCAGGAGTACATTTTTGAGTGTATCCAAAACTTCCTCCGACTCGGCAATAGGTATGGCCACAACCAGGTAACCGGCCATTTCAGCTTTTTCTTTCAATGCAACCTGCATCTGTGCAATGGAAAGTCCTTTGAGTTTGCTCCGGAAAAACACCCTGTCTTCTTTGGAAAAATCTGCTGTGAGCGAATCTTGTTTCAGATTCGGCGATTTTTCTATGGCAACCCCTTTTCGATCGGTAATCTGCACAAATACCGGATTGACTTCCAGCTCCCGGTGCTCCCGCTCAAACCACTCCGCCTTATCAGCTATATAGGGTTCCCCATCTTTGATCCCGACCTCATAGTAATGCTTGTCGGCCTCAAACATGATATCTTTCTGCAGACCATTATATACGGCAAGACTTACAACATAGTGAACCACAAAAAAGATTAACGCCACCAAAAGCGCCGTACTCATTGTAAAATTGAAAGCAATCTTGTTCTTGTAGGAAGTAATCATCATACTGGCTGGCCGATATCTTTTGCTATGTAACCCATCCCGCGAACAGTTTGGATGTAATCTTCCTCTTTTGCCAGTTTGAGTTTTTTCCGTAATGAATTGATATAAACGTCGATCACGCCCGTGTTATACTCAAAGTGGATGTCCCATACGCTCTCAATGATCCGTGTTCGCCGACAAACCTTCCCCTTGTTCCTCAAAAGAAATTCAAGTAGGCTGAATTCCTTTTGTGTGAGTTTTATTTCTTCCAACCCCTTGAACACCTGATGCGATTGTGTGTCTATACGTATAGGCCCCAGTGTAAATTCAGCCTGTTCACCGGTAGCAGGACGCAGCTGTACCTTGATCCTTTCCAGAAGCTCGTCGAAACTGAACGGTTTTTTTATATAGTCATTCGCTCCCGCCTGTAATCCAAAGATCGTATCCTGAACCGTATCACGCGCGGTAAGAAAGATAACGGGGGTTTTTGAAAAGTACTTCCTGAACTCGCGGCAGATCTCTACGCCACTTTTTCCCGGCAACATCCAGTCTATCAGCAACAAGTCATAGTCGCCGGTTAAGGCCATGTCCAGACCTGTTTTTCCATCTGATGCGGTATCCACCGCATACGCTTCCTCCTCTAAACCCTGCTGAAGAAAATTCAGGATTCCTTTCTCATCTTCTATTATCAGGATTCTCATAAACCTTACTTGTTACAGATTAAGTAATAAATATAAAGCAAATTGATTATTCTCAATTGAGCATGCCAATTAAAGTACACCTGCCTATATTATCCCTTAAAGATTTCTTAAGATATCCTTAAAACATTTTTCAGATTAAAAGCTAGCTGAGAAATATATCCCGCCAGTAACGTCATACATGGATTTTCATTGATGAGCTCTCCTTTTATCCACGAAACTTTTTGGTAAAGTCCTTATAGCTTAGTACCAGGAGCAGAACTACATACACTGCAGAAAGCAAATAAAAGTTCTGCCGGCTTGTTCCAACTCCTTCCGTGTAATTTAACATACGAAAAGGAGCAGCGTAAGGCAGAAAAATGATATACTGCCACCCCTTTAACAGCAATCCGCTAATCAGCCCCCCCAAACCTATTGCCAGCGAAGTGATCATGTTTTTGAATCGGAATGATAGCCAGAACTGCAACAAAACCATTGGTAAAATAGAAATTAGGAACTCCGATATAAACCTGAAAAGGTGAAGTCCTGGTACCGGAATTTTTGAAAATCCGAAAGCGGGAACCAGATAACCTAAGGCAAGACCAGCCCCTACGGCGAATGACAGATATAATGTAAAAAAGGCTATGACCATGGCGACAATAATCATCAGCTTACCCAGATAAATACAGCCCCTACTAATTGGCAAAGAAAATAAGTGTTTCCAGGCATTTGCCTGATGTTCGATATGTATGATCAGGCCAACGATCAACAGCACAAAGCCTGCTGAAAAAAAACAGCAGCCGTTCAACGTGCGGATAAGAAAATCGTTCCAAGGGTTTACTCCCTGTCCCGGTAGGAACGCTTTAATATCCGACAGGTAGGTGATAAACAAAATTAGAGGGACAAAAAGGGCGCCTGATACCGTAAGCCAGAGCGCAAATGTGTTTTTAAGCTTCAGGAGCTCCGTGCGGAACAGTTTCATTATATTTCATCCTTTAAAAATGAGAGAAAGGTTTCTTCCAGACTACATGCCACAAGCTGTGCGCGATGGATGCGTAGCCCCGCCATGGTCAGGATAGTAATCACCTGAGCTAGTTGATCTTTATCCACATATTTCACTTCGAGAAATTTGGTGGCATTTATCACTTGTTGATGCGCTTCTCTCAGCGTTTTCAGCGCCAAACTGTTGTCATCAGTATCGATTTCAATAACCGCTTTACTAAGTCCCATTTGCCGCAGTTCCTCCACAGAGCCCTGGAAACGCATGGCCCCGTGACCAATAATACCAACATGAGAGACCAGCCTTTCCACCTCGGACAGCAAATGACTGGATACCAGGATGGTGACGCCATGCTCCTCGTTCAGCTCGCCCAGCAGCTCTCTAATTTCTACGATTCCGTTAGGGTCAAGTCCATTGGTAGGCTCGTCGAGGATCAGCAACCCTGGCGAATGAAGAAGTGCCACTGCCAGGCCAAGCCGCTGTTTCATGCCTAGTGAATAGTTTCGAACGAGTTTTCCTGCCTGTTTACCCAACCCCACAGTGCTGAGCATTTCCTGTACCCGGCTCCTTGCAATTCCTCTCAGGTTTGCAATTACTTTGAGGTTGTCAAAACCTGTTAGGTGTTCATATAAGGATGGTGTTTCAATGAGCACACCCGTTTGGGAAAGTATGAGATTCCGATCATTGCTAAGCGATTTTCCGAAAATTTTGACGTATCCTGTGCTGGCGGGAAGCAGATCAAGCAATAGTCTAATGGTCGTTGTTTTACCTGCCCCATTCTGCCCCAGGAAACCGTAAATGGCGCCTTTTGGTATTCTCAGGTCGAGGTCCTTCACAACGGGCCGATCCTTGGTAAAGCTAAAAGACAGACTATGGGTTTCAATGGCAAGTTCATTCTCATCAATCATATCTTTGTATTTTAAAATGACTGACAAATATTCCCGGCTTTGTTGACATAGGAAAATGATCCGGACATAACCGGTTATTCACCTGCCTGATTGTGCAGTTGTGGTGCCGAATCTTTTGGAGGTTCATTACTTGCGTTGGGCACCAAAAAGTCTGCTTTCGGCACGAAAGGTTTCGAAAGCGGCATGGATTGCCCATATTTGAGTCATGAAACAGCTGGAATATTTTATTGGAAAAGTTATGGTCTCCAGGTTGTTTTTGCACCTGGCCTTCTGCCTGGCTTTTGTTACGGTGTTTTCCTCCTCCGTCATTTTAAGTGGCAATCATGACGTGGCCATTGCTGCCATGATTAGTTGCCTATACATTTTGACGTCTACTTATGTGGGCAGATGGTATGGTAAGTCCTGGCTAAACCGATCAGCCGTTCGAATGTCCCTTCCTAGGTTGGTTTTGAGTTTTCTTATACTCGTATTGGGGGGAGCTGCTGGCGCCGCATATATGTTCAAAGGTAATGTGAACGGATTCTTCTTCCAGAACCTGGCTATTTGTTTTCCCATTTCAGTACTCTTTGTATTTTTTGGTTTCGCCATTGCCCTTGCCCGTCACGCCATATGGATGCAAGTCAATGAAGCCAAAATCTTACAGGAACATAAGGAAAGCGAGCTTCGGCTGCTTTTGTCGCAACTAAGCCCACATTTTCTATTTAATACCCTCAACAATATTTATGGAATTTCCCTTACCCAACAGCAAAGAGTACCGAAACTCCTGCTTAAACTTTCCGAACTGCTACGATATAGTGTTTATGAAACCCGAGAAGAATTTATTCCACTTCAGAATGAGCTGCTGTATTTAAACAATTACATTGAGTTTGAAAAAATCCAGAACAGTGACAGGCTGGTTCTGGAACTTAAGATTGATGAACATCGGGACGATCGGGTCCGGATTGCACCCATGCTATTGATTGTTTTTGTTGAAAATGCATTCAAATATGCCAAGGCTACCCGTAAGCCACATATGCTGATTGGCATCACATTGCATGGGGAAAATGACTGGATTAACTTCACGATCCAAAATTCATTTGACCCTGACCATAAGGATCAACCAGGCTTTGACGAGCCATCCGGGATTGGCCTCCACCATACCTTAAAAAGATTGAACCTGATTTACGGCAAGGATTTTTTTTACAATGTCCGGACCGACATTGACACCTACCAGGTAGAATTAAGGTTGAAAGCAAAATAATATGATCAATTGCCTAATTGTTGATGACGCCCCGGTAGCTCGGGAAATTTTGGTGGAATACTGCAAACTGCTTCCTGTGCTTCGCGTGGTGGGGCTATGTAGTAATGCTTTCGAAGCTCGGGAGAAAATACAACAGCTACAAGTAGACCTGCTTCTGATGGACATCAACATGCCGTTGCTGTCGGGGATTGAACTTTTAAAGACTTTGAAAAAACCTCCGCTGGTGGTTTTCACTACAGCGTACAAAGAATTTGCCACCGATGCATTTGACCTGGCTGCCTGTGACTATCTGCTTAAACCGTTTTCTATCGAACGCTTCATCATCGCAATCGACCGTGTAGCAGAAAAGCTGAATTCCGAAACCCTAACCAAAGCTACACTACCACCAGCCAGCCTAAGCAATCATTTACTATTGCGAACAGAGGGCAGGATCAACAAGTTAAATTATGATCAGATTGTATATTTGGAAGCCAGCAGGAACAACACAAAAGTCTTCACCCTCAGCGAAATCTTGATCAGTTCGACACCACTTTCATCTCTTGAAACACAACTTCCTACCAAACTTTTTTTCAGAGTTCATCGGTCATTTATTATTAATTTTTCAAAAATAACCAGCTTACAGGGTAACCAGATCATTTTGGGCAAAATGGAAGTTCCGCTGGGAGGCAACTTTAAAGATGAGTTCCTGAAAATACTGGGCTTATAGCACGAAAATGCAATGCTTTCGGAAAAATCGGCATGAGCCAGTCGGTAGTTGATAAAAAACTCAAAACTGCTACGGAACGGATATGTAGGTCAGTGACTTTTTGATATCCATCAGACTGAAAAAAGCGGCTCAGTTCTTCAACCAAAAATGCTTTTTCCTGGCTCGTTAGTAGCTTTCTCCCCGTGGATGTTAACCGAGCATTTTTAATTAAATCGTCTATCATTTTTGTTCTGGTTTGGGGCACAAACCAGTCCAAAGATAAAGCGGTTAGGAACAAATCTTAGTTGCTCCTGGTTGTCCAAAGGCTTAAACTTTCATTACTTCTCTATTTTGTCCTCTATCTTCTTTAGTCTTTTAAGTACTTCCGTCATCGCAACAGATATATGCTGCACATCCGAGACAGGCTTGGGAATTTCCTTGGACTGGTAGCTATGGTATTTCCAGATTTCGAGCACGTCGCCAATGCTGACCTGGTAGGGTTTGTATGCCTGGTTGAATGATTCCAGGTGAAGCATGCGTTCCTCGGCGTTCATGGTCACTTTCTTGAATACAAAATCCTGCTCTCCTCTCAGGATCACAATGCAGGGCGTTCCACGCTTGATGCTTGTCCAATCCTCTATGAACCCACAGATAACTTCCGCATTTTCCGGGACAGGAAACATGGAATCACCGGTTGTCGGGAACATGCGGAAACTGCCCGAAGGCAAATTCGGCATAGAGAACCTAGGCAAAGCTGCCAAATACTCGGGATCGGAATAGCCCGCGCTGTACCCGGCTTTTGCCTTTATTGGCACATATTCCAAATTCTCCTTATTGGACTTGTCCACTGTGATGGCAAGTACCCGAAGGTTGCTGCCTGTAGTGTACACATCGTTGCCTGCCTGAAGATCCCGCAGCTTCAGTTCCCCCAATTTGACCAGGTCTATCCGCATCAATGTGTCGATGCTTAGCTGGAAATAATCCGAGAATTTAAAGTAGTCAGCAGGCTGAGGTGCTCCGGTTTTGCCCGACTCCAGCGCATTTAATTTAACACGCGTCATAGAAAGTTGATCCGCAAGGTCTTGCTGGGTAAGCTGCTTCCTTTTTCGGAGAAATTTAATGTTCTGTGCAAAAAAATATTTTGGAGTATTCATATGTTTTAGCTACTATTGGTATCACAGTTTTGTCACAATTGGTATCAAATATAAAGTAAAAAGATGAGGATATGGAAACTGCGATGAGAAAAAATGAGCTGATCGATAAACTGCGGAGCGAGATTCTATCATTGCAGGGATTCCGTTCGCCTGCTGCCGGGGGGCATCAAACCCAATTCGGATTAGGCCCTGTGGAAAGGGCCTTTCCCAACGGCATCTTTCCGACCGGGGCCGTGCACGAATTCATAAGCAACAGTCCCGAACAGTCTGCGGCCACATCAGGTTTTATGGCCGCTCTAACGGGCAAACTGATGAAAACAGAGGGGATGTGCGCATGGATCGGCACCAGACGAAACATCTTTCCACTTGGCCTGAAAGCTTTCGGCCTTTCACCGGAGCGAATCATTTTTATCGACCTGAAAAGGGAGCGCGACCTGCTCTGGGCAGTCGAAGAAGCCCTTAAATGCGACGCATTTTCAGCAGTTGTCGGCCAGGTGAAAGAATTGAACCTGACTGAATCCCGTCGCTTGCAACTAGCGGTTGAAGAAAGCCGGGTGACCGGCCTCATGCACCGAATATCGCCAAGGATATCTACTGCCGTTGCCTCCGCATGCCGATGGAAGATTAATCCTTTGCCTACCCAGGCGGCAGATGGCTTACCGGGAATCGGCTGTCCGCGTTGGGAGGTCAACATTGTAAAGGTGCGGAATGGTGAACCCGGACGCTGGCACATTCAGTGGACGGAAGATCACTTCGAACAGGTTAATTATCAAAAACTTATCGCACACGAGCAGGTTTCGCAAGTTGGCTAATCATGAAACGGTATATCACCATATGGTTCCGGCATCTTCTTACAGACCGTCAAATACTTAGGGCACCTGAGCTTGCTGTAGAGCCATTTGTGCTGGCCGCTAAACAAAAGAACCGTATTGTGGTGATGGCGGCGAATCAACTGGCTGAGAAGTTAGGGATTGAGGCCGGGATGGTCGTAGCCGATGCCCGAGCTCTGCTGCCATCCCTGCAGGTCCTCGATTATGACCCTTCGGCTTCCGGTGAAATGCTTGCTGCTATAGCTGAATGGGCCATCCGGTTTACTCCGCTGGTGGCAATAGACCCGCCTGACGGTCTCATCCTGGACGCAACAGGATGCGCACATCTGTGGGGCGGCGAGGTAGGTTATCTCAAAGACATTATGGCCCGATTGAAAACTTCGGGATATGATGTCCGCGCAGGGGTAGCTGATACCATCGCTGCTGCCTGGGCAGTTTCAAGGTATTCCCGCGCCTTTCCCATCATCAAGCCCGGTGAACAAATGCAGGCGTTGATGCCGCTACCACCGAACGCATTGAGACTGCCCCGTGAAATCGTTGAAAAACTAAACAAGCTTGGTCTCTACCAGATTAAAAGCTTCATCTATATGCCTGCGTCCGCGTTGCGGCGCAGGTTTGGCCAGATCCTGCTGGATCAATTGGGTAAAGCCCTTGGCCACCACCAGGAGACATTTGAACCTGTCCGTCCCGTTGAGGTCTATCAGGAGCGGCTACCTAGCCTTGAACCCATACGGACAGCTACCGGAATAGAAATAGCCCTGCAAAAGCTCCTGGAAAAGTTATGCTCCAGGCTTGCTAAAGAGGACAAAGGTTTGCGACAGGCAATACTAACCTGCTACCGCATTGATGGCGAAACCCGTCAAATCGAAATTGGCACCAATGGGCCTTCGTGCAGCGCAGGGCATCTTTTTAAGTTGTTCGAGCTAAAAATATCCACTATTGAGCCTGCCCTGGGTATTGAGTTATTTGTTCTGGATGCACCCGTGGTGGAAGAATTACCGGCAGCCCAGAAAGCGCTGTGGCGTTTAAATGGCAGGGAAAAGCATGTCGCTATTGCCGAATTGCTTGACCGGCTCGTTGCACGCGCAGGCAATGATATCGTTCACCGCTACCTGCCTGCAGAACACCACTGGCCGGAGCGGTCGGTTGTAGAGGCAATATCACTACTGGATGAAGCCCAGACCTATTGGAAGATTGACCAGCCAAGGCCTGTTGCGCTTTTGCCTGCTCCTGAGCGGATTGATGTCACAGCCCCCGTCCCTGATTACCCTCCGATGCTCTTCCGCTATAAGGGCGAGGTGCATAAGATCAGGCGGGCAGATGGCCCGGACCGGATCGAACAGGAATGGTGGCTTTCGGACGGGCTGCACCGGGACTACTATTCCGTGGAGGATGAGCGTGGCTATCGGTATTGGATATTCCGGCTAGGCCAATACACCGATGACCGCACCCCGGAGTGGTTTATCCATGGATTCTTTGCTTAAAACTTTGAAGAGATATGCAGTATACGGAATTACAGGTCACGACGAATTTTAGCTTCCTGCGTGGAGGTTCCCATCCTGATGAGCTGGTGGAACAGGCTGCCTTATTGAAATATAAGAAGATAGCAATCACTGACCGCAATACGCTGGCAGGGATTGTCCGGGCCCATGCGGCTGCCCGTGAGCATAAGATACAGATCATTCCCGCTGCCCGTCTTGACCTGATGGATGGACCAAGTTTACTGGCCTATCCCACAAATAAGGAGGCCTACGCAAGACTATCGGGACTATTGTCCAAAGGAAACCTGAGGACAGAAAAAGGGAAATGTGAAATCTACCGCCGCGATGTCTACGAGTATGCCGAGGGTATGAAGTTTATTGCCGTGTCGCCGGACGCCCTAGAGGCCGGGTTCAAATTTGAGCCGGGCTTTGAAACTGCACTCAAAGACTATCGCAATCATTTAGGTAAAGCGCTATACCTGTCGGCAGCGCGCTCTTATCTGGCTACCGATCACAAGAAACTATTCCGCATTGCCGAAATCTCTCAGCGCCTGGACACTCCAATGGTAGCCACTAATGATGTTTACTATCACGACCCGCAGCGTCGCGAGCTACAAGATGTGGTTACCTGCATACGCGAAAAATGTACGATTTACAATGCAGGTTTCCGGTTGCAACAAAATGCAGAGCGCTACCTGAAGGACGAAGCAGAAATGATCCGCGTATTCCGAAATTACCCGGATGCCATACGTCGCACGCAGGAGATCGCAGAAGCTTGCACTTTTTCCCTGGATAGTTTAAAATACGTCTATCCCGAAGAAATCACCAGCCCAGGCAGGACACCCCAAGAAGAACTGACCTACCTGGCCTGGAAAGGAGCAAAGGATTTCTACGGTGAGCAATTACCGGAAAAGGTGGTGAGCGCCATTAACTATGAGCTCCGGTTTGTGAAGGAAATGGACTATGCCGCCTACTTTCTCACAGTTTATGATATTGTGCGTTTTGCGCGGGAACGCGGCATTCTATGCCAGGGCCGAGGATCAGCAGCCAATTCAACGGTATGTTTTTGTTTGGGTATCACTAGCGTTGACCCTACAAAGTTCGATTTACTGTTTGAGCGCTTTATCTCCTCGGCCCGGAATGAACCGCCTGATATTGACGTGGATTTTGAGCACGAGCGGCGGGAAGAGGTTATCCAATATATATATGAAAAGTACGGGCGCGACCGCTCAGCCATTGTCGCTACCGTCACCCAGCTTCATCAAAAAGGTGCCGTCCGCGATGTAGCCAAGGTCATGGGTATGTCGGGGGATGCCATCAATAAGCTTTCCAGTTCGATCTGGGAGTTTACCGACGAATGGTTCGAAGGGAAAAGGATATCTGACCAGGGATTTAATTCGAATGACCCACACCTAATCAAAGTGCTTGACCTGACACGCCAGTTCATGGGCTTCCCCAGGCAGCTAGGCCAGCATACCGGCGGATTTGTCATTACCCAGGGAAAGATAACCGACCTTTGCCCGATCCTGAATGCAAGGATGCCCGGACGCACCAATATCGAATGGAACAAGGACGATATCGATGCGCTTGGCTTTTTGAAGATCGATGTCTTGGCACTTGGTATGCTTACCTGTATCCGAAAAGCTTTTGATCTGGCAAAATTGCATTACAGCCTGGATCTGACCCTTGCTAATATACCACAGGATGACCCGGTAGTTTACGAGATGATCGGTCATGCGGACACCATTGGTGTATTCCAGATTGAAAGCCGCGCCCAGCAATCGATGCTACCCCGCTTGAGGCCAAAAAACTTTTACGATCTGGTCATTGAAGTAGCTATCGTCCGGCCCGGACCTATACAGGGCGACATGGTGCACCCATACCTCAGAAGACGCAATGGCGAGGAGCCGGTGGAATATCCCTCTAAGGAACTGGAAGATATCCTGGGTCGCACTCTGGGCGTACCTCTTTTTCAGGAACAGGCCATGAAGATTGCCATTGTCGCGGCAGGTTTCACCCCGGCAGAAGCGGATAAGCTCCGGCGCTCGATGGCGACCTTCAAGCTGAGCGGCGTGGTGGCGCAATTTGAAAAGAAGCTGATCGATGGCATGACCGGTAGAGGCTACACGGAAGAGTACGCCAGGCGAATCTTTAAGCAACTGGAAGGCTTTGGCAGTTATGGTTTCCCGGAAAGCCATGCTGCGAGCTTTGCCTTGCTGGTGTACGTATCCAGCTGGTTGAAATGCTATTACCCCGACGTGTTTGCAGCCGCGATCCTGAATAGCCAACCCATGGGATTTTATCAGCCGGCGCAACTGGTCAGTGATGCCAGGAAACATGGAGTCGTAGTCCGTCCCGTTGATGTCAACATTTCGTTTTGGGATAATAGGCTGGAAGAGCAGGATGGCAGGTACAAAGCCCTGCGGCTCGGGTTCAGGCAGGTTAAGGGGATCAGGCAGGAAGACATGGAGCTTCTGGTAAATGGCAGAACATCTCCATATAAAGCCATACACCATATCAAGGATGCCGGTGTATCGCAGGCTGCACTCGAACGCCTGGCCGATGCCGACGCATTCCGGTCGATGGGTATGGACCGAAGGCAGGCTATGTGGGAAGCCACTGCGCTGTCCGACCGTCCGATGGGATTATTTACCGGACAACAATCTGCCAGCGATTTTGAGAAGCCGGTCAACCTGCCAAAGCTCTCCATGTCTGAACACGTGGTTCAGGATTACGCTTCGACGGCCTTATCATTAAAAGCTCATCCGGTCAGTTTTGTCAGGGATCAGTTGACACTCAACCATGCGTTTTGTACCGATAGCCTTTCCAAATACAAAGATGGTACAATTGTGCGCGTGGCAGGACTAGTACTGGTAAGGCAAAGGCCGGGCACGGCGGGCGGTGTTTGCTTTATTACCATTGAAGATGAAACGGGCGTGGCTAACCTGGTGGTCTTCAAGGGGCTGTTTGAGACGTATCGCAAAGAAATACTCCGTTCAAGGTTGCTGATGGTAGAAGGCAAATTGCAGATTGAAGGGGAAGTGATCCATGTTGTGGTCAGGAAATGCTTCGATATGTCTTCGCTCCTGCGCGGTTTGAATATCCAAAAAGAAGAAGATCCGGATCTGCTCACATTATCCCGAGCCGATGAAAAAGATGAATATGTAAGCCAGGCCGTCAACCGCAAAACACAAGTCCCGAAGAAAGCAGTACAACTGGAAATCTTCCCATCCGGCAGAAACTTCCGGTAGGTTCCGGGTTGCCCGTTCCTTAGTAACTTTAACTAACGTCCTTTTGCATCAAGATTCGTTATGACCGCCGCTTATAATCCTTTCGAGATACTGAACTTACCACTGCTTCGCGGGATCATCCGGCATGGCAATCGCGTAATCGTGCTGCAAAGATTTAACTGGCCAGGAATTGCAGAACGTCACGCATTTATGGGTACACCTTATGTCGATGAAGCGAAGGCAAAGAAACACGTCGCGCATTTATCGGAGAAAGAAGGAAAGCTTCTTAGCTTGAGTGCCGATGCCGAAAAGATTACTACCCTGATCGACGACCCGAAATACTACCTTTTCCTCAATACCTTCCGTGACCCCAATTGGGATGCCAAAATTTTAAAACATTATCAAATAAAGATGATATCTTTCCTGCGTTCCAGGATGCCTATGCCGCCAAAAGACCCGATTGATATCCACCTCGTGCTCGAATACGGAAGGTTGAAGGCCATGGTGAATGTCAATGGAACAGAAAAGACATTTGATGCTTTTGAAATGATAAAATAGCAATTGCCATGTGTTGCGATATCTTCCTGCGTAGCAACATCGGCGGCAGAACATCTTCTTTTCTTATGGACAAACTATTCCGTTGTCAATTTAGACTTTCTCTGTATTCCGTCGGAGACATGTTCGTGTTGTTCTTAAATAACTTGTGAAAGGATTGTGGATACGCAAAGCCCGTCTGGTAAGCAATTTCGCTGACCTGCAAAATTGGTGGTCCCCAGTAGCTGCTTGGCCTTGTCCATCACCCTGGCCTGTATATGCTGCTGGGCATTCTGTTCCGACACCGTGCCCAGCATATCGCTCAGATAGTCCGCTGAACGTTATCCAAATCCGGGGAAATGGTATCCAAATTTCCAACGCGTGTGAACCGATATAACTCCGGCTCATTGAGCAACATATATTTTTCAACCCTCGCCCTGTCTTCATCGGTATGACGTTGCTACATTTGTTTGGAGACAGAAATAGGCAGATTTAATATTTCAACTAAATTTGACTAAGAGAAAAAGACGGGCGTTTGACGAATCTTTCAAGAGGATGGCCATGGAGTTGTCGGAAGCTAAGGGCTCGGTAGCAAAAGCTGCGGCAGAGCTCGGGATTGATGCAGGACGTATCAGTAAATGGCGCGCAAGTTTTAGTAAACCTGATTTTAAAGAAAAGGTCGCGCGGTACAATAGAAAGAGAAGACATTCATCTCTGGGATACCTAAGTCCCTTAGCTTTCGAAGAAAAGCTGCGTAATCGAAAAAACGCTGCGTAACGAAAAAAACAGGGAATTAGAATCAATCCCTGTCTATAATTATGATGCCAAAAGCATAACAATTATAGACAGGTTCCAAAGGGTTTGGGGAATGGAAGGTTCCCCATATCAAATAAAGTTCTTTTGCCTAATAACTGCTGGCAAGCAAAAAAGCCCCATTGCCGTCTCTTCCTCGCGCCAGCAAAATGCACATTTCATCGAAATCAAATGGTAGGGAAATAAAACCCCGAAAACACCTTCTTGTAAAATTCACATTAACATAACTTGTAATATCTATTAGGTTAATACACAGAAGCTACTTTTGGTCGCTATTTGGCCATTTTTCGTGTCTGTACCTGCGAGAACCCAAAGCTACTATCTTGTAAAAATCTAATTTATAATCAATTTATGAAAAAACTACTTTTACCCATTGTTCCAGTGGTAATTGCTGGTTCATTAGTCTTCAGTGCATTCAGTCAGGCTCGGGCGGCCAAACCAAAGCACAATGAGGCAATCAGTCAAACCGGAACGCAAGCGCTCAAAATCCGGGTGACGGGCCGGGTGCTTGACGACAACGGAGAACCTTTGTTGGGTGTTACTGTAATTGAAAAAGGAAACAGCAGTACCGGTACCATAACAGACGTGAACGGAGATTTCGTCATTGAGGCTGCCCAGGGTGCTACCATTGTGTTTTCTTTTGTTGGGTTTCTGGCTCAGGAAGTGGTGATTTCGGACGAAAAAGCACTTAACGTACAGTTAAAGCAAGATGCAATGATGCTGGATGAAGTCGTTGCCGTGGGTTACCAAACGCTCAGAAAAAGCGACCTTACCGGTGCAGTTTCGAGTTTAAAGGCGAAGGAATTAAACCTGAGTACGCCGACCGTTGGCCAGGCATTGGTTGGAAAAGTGGCAGGCGTGCAGATTTCCCAAGTAAGTGGCGCACCATATGTGGGAACGAAAATCCGTGTTCGGGGTGTCGGTTCTATAAACGCTAGCTCTGATCCACTTTATGTGATTGATGGCTATCCGGCCGGTAATGACGTGTTTATCAACCCCAACGACATTGAATCGATTGACATATTGAAAGATGCGGCATCTGCGGCCATTTACGGTTCACGTGCGGCTGGCGGTGTAGTTTTAATTACAACAAAGCGCGGTAAGGAAGGAAAGGGAAAGCTGGAATACGATTATCAATTTGGAGTCCACCAGCTGGCCAAAAAGGTGGATATGCTTAATTCATCTGAGTTTGCCCAATTGCTGATCGACGGCCGTAACAACACTTACCGTGACCTGATGGTGAACGGTGGCAAGCCATGGAATGACGCCATGTTTTCAGACGATAATGCAACCAGGATCAAAAACCTGGGCGGCAGCGCCGGATCGGTAAGTATCCCCACTGATATTTATGATTTTGCAAACCAGCGACTGATCACACCCAAACACAACACCGACTGGCAGGACGAGCTTTACCGTAATGCGCCGGTGAGCCGTCATAACATTAGTTTCAGTGGCGGACAGAAAGGGCTTCGATATGCCATCAGCGGTGGGCATCTTACCCAGCAAGGCATCATCCTGAGCACAAAACAGGAACGTACCAACTTCCGTGCGAACATCGACGCCGACGTGAATAAGAAGTTGAAAGTCGGCGTCAATCTGGCATACACTTACAATACCAACCGCGAAGTGCAGGAAGGCCGCTTCAATCAGGGGCCGATCCTGGGAGCCTTGGTTTATATGCCAATCTTCAAAGCATATAATGACGACGGGTCCCTTGCCAAGAATGAGGCAGCTGCATTGAGCGCAGGGTTTGGTTTACAGTCCATTGAAAACCCGGTGGCATTAGCAACCGAAACGCACATTAACAGGGCTGGTCAACGCGGGACATACAATGGATTTGCCACCTTTGAAATCATTAAAGATCTGACATTCAAAGTAAACCTGGGATTACAGACTTATAACGAAAAATATGAATTTTACCGGCCAACGAGCCTGAGCGAAGGCGCTAACCCTCCCGGATCACCACAAGCGATTGCAGCCGCAAACTCGGTGGCGCGTACGGTCAATTTTATGGACAAGCTCGCTGAATTTACCCTGAACTATAAAAAAGCATGGAGCAAGCACAATTTTGACGGATTGCTGGGTTACACCGCACAGCAAAACAACCGCGATGTAATTTCGGTTACTGCACGTGGTTTTCAGAATGACCGGATCGAGGAGATCACAGGAAAAGGTGCGGACGCCATTTATTTTGGTCTTAATTCTGGCAACCCTGAAGGCGACGGAACGGGGAAAACCAACTGGGCACTACTTTCCTACCTGGCTCGCGCCGTTTATAATTTTGACAATAAATATTACCTGACCGCATCGTTCCGCACCGATGGCTCTTCACGTTTCGGTCCAAACAACCGCTGGGGAAGTTTTCCGTCCGTTTCTGCGGGCTGGAACATTTCGAATGAACCGTTTTACAACGAATTACTGGGCCCGGCTTCCACGATGAAACTGCGTGCCAGTTGGGGGTTGAGCGGAAACAACAATATTGGCAATTACAACTTCCTGCAAACCATGGCTGCGCCGGGCGGGGTCGTTTTTGGAAACGGAACAGTTAATACCGCCTTGTGGGCCGAGGGGATTAAGGATCAAAATCTGGGTTGGGAGTCTACTGCGCAATACAATGTAGGATTGGACCTGGGATTGTTTGACGACAGACTTTCCATCATTGCGAACTATTATCTGAGCCGTTCTTACAACCTGCTCTTTAACCAGCCACTTTCAGCAATTTCTGGTTCTTCAACCATTTTGACAAACCTGAGAAACTCGAAAGTTCAAAATACTGGTTTTGACGTTCAGGTTGATGGGCGCGTTATTTCTAAGCGCGACTTCAACCTGAACCTGACCGGTAACATTTCGCTCAACCGTAACAAAGTCCTGGATATGGGTGGCGCAAACACCATACTTTCTACGGGTGCGGAGCGCTCATACATTACGCACATTACCCAGCAGGGGCAGCCGATCGGGATGTTTTATGGTTTTAAAGTAAAAGGCATGGTGCGCGAGTCCGATATGGAAAACCTGGCGGCGGACAATCTGGTATATAATGCTTCGACACAGAGATTTCCGGCCGGATATGTTTTAAAAGGCCCAGCACGTTCAACCGCCTCGACGAACCCGCTTCGTCCGGGTGATCTTTATTTTGAGGATATCAACGGTGATGGTGTTGTGAATGACGCTGACAAGCAAGTGATCGGCACGCCTCATCCGAAATTTACCTACGGATTTGCTATTTCTGCCAGCTACAAAAATTTCGATTTCAGCTCGTCGTTCAATGGGATTTATGGCAACCAGGTACTGGATGGTCAGGATTATTACATTTTCAATATGGAAGGATCGGGTAACCAGTATTCGAAAGTGCTTAACCGTTACCGATCAGAGGCTGAGCCGGGAGACGGTAAGGTCTATCGCGCTGCGCGTGGAGGCACACAAAGCAACAGTACCCGGCTGTCGACATTCTATCTCCAAGATGGTTCATTCCTAAGATGCACCAACCTGACATTGGCCTATAATTTCCCTCAGATTGCCCAGATCAGCAAGAATGCAATCAGCAATCTCCGGATTTACGTAGGAGTAGATAATGCATTTACATTCACCAAGTATCTTGGCTATAACCCCGAGGTCGATTACAACAATGGTTCTAACCTGACGCCAGGTGTAGATTATGGTAAATATCCACTTGCCCGCGCCTACAACATTGGTGCACGTATCACCTTTTAATTAAGCAGCTATGTTTGACAAAAAATATAAACTAACCCATATCATTACTGCGTTCGCTCTCTGCTTACTCAGTTCTTGCTCAACCGATTTTATTGACCTGGAAGATCCGAATGCGGTTTCCAATGCATCCTTTTATCAATCGCCGGGCGAGGTAGAAGCGGCAGTAAACGGCATCTATCAGTCGCTTCGAAATGGAAGCGGAATAGGGGAAACCAGCGGGCTTTACAGCGAGGAGCGTTCGGACAATACCGGCAGGAACGACAACCAGTCCAATGCAGGTGAGCCGTTTCAGTTCAATGATTTTTCACTTTTGCCTAGCAACACTTATCTGAAAAGCCACTGGTTGGCACTATATCAGACCGTTACCCGCTCGAACCAGGTTTTGGAAGGAATCGAAAAGGTGAATTTTACGGACAATGATCTCAAAGAAAAATACAAGGCCGAAGCCAAATTCATGCGCGCCCTGATTTACTTCCATCTTTTGCGCAGATGGGGCGAGGTTCCCTTGATCACTCGGCCATTGACATTTGCAGAGGTGCAGGCAAACACCTTTCGGGAAAAGCAGGATGTGGTTTACCAGCAGATTGTCACAGATTTAACCGACGCCGTAAACAGCACTTTACCCAATGTGCAAACTACTGCGACCAAAGGGAAAGTGACCAAAGCTGCGGCGAATGCATTGCTAGGACAAGTTTACCTTACGATGGCAACCACACTGGATCCGGCGAACCGGGCGGATAATCTGAACAAAGCGAAAAGTCATCTTACGGCATGTTATGACCTTCGCAGCTTTGGTACATTAAAAGAGATTCCATATTCAGATGTTTTCGATGTAGCTAAAAAATCTACCGTCCCCGAAATTATCTTCCAGGTAGTCAATAAGCAGGGCGACATTAATTTTTCTTCTGCCATTGCGCGAAACAATCAGGCAAAGGGTGAAACGATCAACTCACTCTTTAACTCAACTGGCGCTGGTGGCAATGTTACGCCTGATCTTGTATTAGACTATGAAGAAGCGGATCTGAGAAAGGGTTTCAACATTAAATTTGCAAATGACCCGATCGTTCGCAACTATTTTATCACCAAATTTCGGGATGCCAGTCCAGCCGCAACAAATCAGGGTTTCGGAGGGAATGACTGGATATTGATTCGTTACGCAGATGTAATTTTAATGTTGGCAGAAGTCCATATGCATCTTGGCGATGAACCCGCAGCCATCGGATTTCTGAACCAGGTGAGGGAGCGCGCCGGCCTGCCGTTATATGCCGAATCGATCCGTAACGCAGCTTATCGCACCAAATACCCGACACTGAAACTTGCGATTCTGCACGAGCGTCGCGTGGAGCTTGCGTTTGAGAATCACCGCTGGTTTGATTTGCTGCGCTTTTTCTCAACCGAAGAGCTTGTAGCCTATTTCAAGGCAAAAAGCCAGGAGAATTTTGGTCTCGCTAAGTTATCGAATTTCGGTCCCAAAGACCGTTACTACCCTATCCCATTTGATGAACACAAATTGGATCCAACCAAAATGTACCAAAATCCTGGATATTGATCCCAATACAATTTCAATCAATTCAGAGCATCTCAATTTAGCCGGGCAGTAATGTCCGGCTAACTATCTATCTGACCAACATGAAAAGACTGCTTTTATGGATTTGCTTCGCTGCCGCACTTCCTGTTCTGGGTCAACAAGTAATTGTTCAGTATCCTCAGGGACATTCGCACAACGATTACCAGCAACCCGCACCATTTACATCAGCATATCACCAGAAGTTTGGTTCCATCGAAGCGGACGTTTTTTTAATCAATGACACCCTGTTCGTAGCGCACGAAAAAACCCAGATCGATCCGGCGCGGACCTTTGATAAACTATATCTACAACCCATTTTAGAAACAGCGGCTAGAAATGAAGGAAGGGTTTACCGCGACAAAGCATTACAATTGCTTATTGATCTGAAAACCCAGGGAGATTCGGCATTGCTGGCACTTTCGAAGTTGCTGGCGCCTCATGAATCTGTGTTTGGAGAAAAAGGGCCTGTGAAGGTCGTTGTAAGCGGCAATGTTCCGGCTCCCGAAAAATTTGACCGCTATCCACTTTTCATTTATTTCGATGGTCGACCAGGTGTTGAATACACGCCTGAACAGCTCAAACGCATTGGTTTGATAAGCCAGGATTTCAGCCATTTTTCAAAATGGAACGGAAAAGGCATTCCGGTTGAAAACGATCGCCTAAAACTGCTTACCGCCGTCAAAGCGGCACATGATCAACAGAAACCCTTCCGTTTCTGGGCGAGTCCCGACAATATCAATGCCTGGAAACAACTGATTAACCTCGGCGCAGATTATATCAACACAGACAAAGTCGCAGCGCTCGGTGAATTCCTAAATGGACGCGAAAAAGCAGAATTTAAAGCGCAAAGCTTTCACGAAATCTACAAGCCGACTTATCTCAACAATGATTCGAGAGGGAAAGTCAAAAACATAATTCTACTGATCGGCGATGGTATGGGGTTGGCGCAGATCTACGCGGGAATCACTGGCAACGCAGGCAAACTAAACCTTGAACAATTTCTCAACATCGGCTTCTCAAAAACCGCATCTTCCGACAACTACATTACCGACTCTGCCGCAGGCGCAACGGCTTTTGCTACTGGCAAGAAAACCCGAAACAGAGCCATTGGTGTGGATTCCAATCTTGTTCCGGCAAAATCAATTATCAAAAATTTCAAGGCTGCAGGAAGAAAGGTTGCGTTGATCTCATCGGGCGACATTACCGACGCAACGCCCGCATCGTTTTACGCGCACCGTCCGGAAAGAAGTATGCAGGACAGCATAGCAAAAGACTATTTATCCAACTGGGTCGATATCGCTATTGGAGGAGGAATGGAACATTTCCAGCGAACCGATGTATCTGAACAATTAAAGGTGAAAGGTGTGAACGTTTCAGAGAAATGGGACGAGCTTTCCCGTCTTAAAACTCCTTTCCTGCTGCTTGATGCTCATAATGCCAAATCCATGCAAAACGGTCGCGGCAGCTTTCTGTCAGATTCCTTTAAAAAGACAATTCAAGAATTTAAAACGCACAGACCAGGATTTTTCGTGATGGCAGAGGGCGCTCAAATTGACTACGGCGGCCATGCCAATGATGTTAGCTATACCGTGTTGGAAATGCTGGACTTCGACAAACTGGTAGGAGAGGCGCTGCGTTTCGCCGACAGTAATGGTCAGACGTTGGTGATCGTCACCGCCGACCACGAAACGGGAGGGCTTACCCTGCTCGACGGCAATTTGAAAAATGGTTATGTTGACGGACATTTTAGCACCGACGACCACACGGGGGTGATGGTGCCGGTTTTTGCATACGGCCCGCATTCACTGGATTTTCGAGGGGTGTACGAGAATACTGAGATTTATTATAAGCTAAGGGCGCTTAACAGCAGAGTTAATAAAACAATAACAACTCCTCTTCATTGAGGTCATACTGCAATTGTAATTTGGCATTATATAAATCGACAGTATGCCAGACAATTGCAAAAACAAACGATTTTTAGGTTTATGGGGGCTTTTAGCGTTGGTGCTGACGTGCAATAACACCGGGGGCACGAGTGGTAGGTCAAGCGTGATAGGCTTGCAGATTGGAAATAACCGTTTCATGAAAGATGAAACCGAAGGGCAGTTCTTGGCAATAAGTTATAATATTGTCGGTCTGCCAGCTATCATTTGCAGTGCAAAAACGCCCAGGGCAGACCAGCGTCACAGCTATTGGCAGAAAACTGCAAGCTTTTGACATTGTCCATGTGCAGGAAGATTTCAATTATCATTTGCAATTTAGCGATCAATATACCCATCCTGATTGTCCCAACTGATCGCATAATTAATGTCCGCGATAATTCAATAGTAATAAACTTGGGCAAAGGAATTAGTATCTATGTTTGTGTAGCAGCAACTTTATTATTGTGCCAGCATTGTAAAAGCGTTCACCGGAAAACGGAAATCGACTGTCATAGACGGGGTGATAAGTACGACCTGGTGTTGTCTGCATCGGTTGGTTCATCCAAAATGGCCACCAACATAATTCCGGGTGAGCTCCTCTTTCGGATTTCTGAATACATTTTCGGTTGTATCAAATTCAACAACTTCTCCCAGATACATAAATGCGACCTTATCCGATATCCGCTGAGCCTGTTGCATGTTGTGCGTCACGATCACGATGGTGTAGTCTTTTTTCAAACTTAATATCAACTCTTCAATTTTTCCTGTGCTGATCGGATCCAGTGCAGAGCAGGGCTCGTCCATTAATATCACTTCCGGCCGGAGAACAACCGTTCGGGCGATACATAACCTTTGCTGTTGTCCACCTGACAATTTTACGGCAGGTTTTTTGAGGTCGTCCTTTACTTCATCCCATAGATAACTTTCTCGCAAGGCTTTTTCGACCAAACCGGGAATTTCATTTTTAGGAAATTCATGAATATGAAGCCCGTAGGAAAGATTCTCGTAGATGCTCTTTGGTAACGGATTGGGTTTCTGAAAAACCATGCCGATCCGCTTCCTGATCTCTGTAACCGAAACATTTTTGTCATACAGATCCAGATCATCCAGCCTGAGTATTCCCTCAACAGACGCATCCGGTGAAAGGTCATGCATGCGGTTGAAGGCGCGAAGTAAAGTCGATTTCCCGCATCCGGACGGGCCAATCAGAGAAGTAACCTCATTCTTGCCGAAATTGATGTTGATATTTTTCAGTATTTGCTTTTTACCGAAAGAAAGATTGAGCGAATGAGCGGATAATTTGATCTGATCCATTAGTCCTGCGTTCTTTGTTTAAACCGAATGTAAAAGGCAATCGTATTCAGACCGAAAACCATAAGAATGAGCACTACCGCTGTCCCGTAAGCAAGTGGCCTAACCTCTTCGATGGACTGGTGCTGGGTTGAGAGCATATATAAATGATAGGGTAAGGCCATAAATTCCTGGTTAATTGATGAGGTGAGCCCATTAATATAGAAAGCAACACCGGTGAACAAAATGGGTGCGGTCTCACCGGCAGCCCTCGAAAGTGTCAGAATCGTTCCTGTCAGTATGCCGGGCAATGCTTTGGGCAGCACCACATCTCTGATGGTTTCAAACTGTGTGGCACCCAGCGCCAAAGTTGCTTCCCGCATACTGTTAGGTATCCGTTTTAAGGCTTCCTCGGTAGTGGTAATGATGTAAGGAAGAGACAGAAGGCCCAGTGTTAAACCCGCCGACAGCACCGAAGTGCCCATCCTGAGCCCCTGAACAAATAGAGCAAGCCCAAACAAGCCATAGATAATGGAAGGGATACCCGCCAGATTCCGGATAGAAGCCCGGATTACATTGGTAAGCAAGGATGGTTTGGCATACTCATTCAGATATATTGCACACCCGACACCAAAAGGAACGGCAAAAAGAGTGGTTATCAAAGTGAGCCATAACGTGCCAATCAGCGCCGGAAGAATCCCCCCTTTTGTCATGCCCTGTGTTGGTGGCAGACTGATGAAATTCCAGGATACAGCAGAGAATCCTTTTGAAAAAATATCAAACAAAATAATCCCCAGAAACAAACAAACTGTTGCGGTGCTTCCAACTAAAAGAAACCAGTTGATATAATGTGTCAGCTTCTTTTTCATGCGTGAAATTTTCTAATTCGATTGGCGAAATATTCACCCAGTAAATTGATCGCAAGTGTGATCAGAAACAACACAGCAGCAATGGCAAAAAGAGCAAAATAATGGGTGGTCTGATAAGGCACCTCACCCATTTCGATCGCGATGGTTGCCGTGATGGTACGAATAGAATCCAAAAAGCCTTTGGGCAAAGCAGCCGCATTTCCGGTCGCCATTAAAACGGTCATCGTTTCCCCCAGCGCCCGGCCAAGTCCCAGCATCACGGCGGCAATCAAACCCGGAAGCGCAGCCGGTATGGTGACCCTGAAAAGCGTTGCCCATTTGTTTGCACCCAGCGCAAATGATGCCTCCCGGTAGGTTTTGGGCACGGCATTGATGGCATCTTCCCCAATCGTTATAATTGTAGGTAATGCCATTACAGCCAGCAATATGGAACCGTTCAATGCATTCAAGCCATTTTGAATTCCAAATACGCTTGCGATGGCGGGACCTATCAAAACAATCCCAAGAAAACCGATTGCTACGGATGGAATCGCCGCCAGCATTTCAATCACGGGTTTTAAAACGGTCTGCAGGTTCTTTGGGGCAAATTCAGAAATGTAAGCGGCAGTCAAAATTCCCAGGGGCACGGCAATCAGCATCGACCCAAAAGCAACAAGTCCCGTACTGGCCAGCAATGGAAATATACCGTATGAGCCGTTTACGCTGGCCGGATTCCATTGGTATCCTGTGAAAAAATCAATGGGGTTGATATCGGCGAAAAAAGCTACACTGTTGTAAATCAGCATAAAAAAAATCCCCCCAAGCAACAGAATCGTTGCCAGGCCTGTCGTCTTGAAAACGACTTTCAGAATTCGATCCGTTCGTTCTCTTTTTCTGATACTCATGGTTTCATGACGGGATAATAACCGGCTTGTTTGATAATTTGCTGACCTTGCGGGCTTTTCTCAAAGTCAATGAATGGTTTTATTTTCTCAAAAGATGTGGCCTGGTAATATTGAAAAAGCGGACGCTGGAATAGGTACTTGCCAGCTGCAATCATCTCCGCATCAAGTGGTGAGATCGCCTTTGGTGCTTCATTCGAGTATACTTTAAGCACTTTTATACCCTCACTCCCTCCATTTGATACATATCCCGCGCCAACATAACCGATACCTGAGTCATCGGCTTTGATGGCTTCCAGTATCTGGGCGTTCCCGTTCATTTCTTTTGCCTTGTCACTAAATTCGATCTCAAGCTTCCTTTTGACAAAATCGTGTGTCCCTGAGTTGCTTTGCCGGCCATAGATATTGACTGGCAACTTACTGGTCGTTATCGAAGACCAGTCCGTGTGTTCCCCTTTCAGAAGTGATGCCAGTTGGTCGGTACTTATGGAGTCGATCGGGAGGCTTTCGGCCACTACGAACGCAATGGCATCTTGTGCAAAAATGAAGGAATCGATGCGTGCACCATCCTTGTCAAATAGTGCGGTCTCCTGTTCATTGATGCTTCTGGAAGAATTTGCGATATCCGCCGTTCCATTCAGCAGAGAAGCAATTCCCAAACCGGAACCACCACCGGAAATCGATACAAAAAGAGTGGGGTTATTATCATGAAAGGTTTCGGCGAGCTCCACGGCCAGATTGACTTCGGTATCCGATCCTTTGATTTTTATCACGTCCTTGTTACCAGAACACGACATCAGAAAACCAACAAGGCAAAGGAATTTCATTTTCATAATGCTGACAGATAATACTCACTGAGCCAATATTAGGCAAATTGGCAGATTAGTTCATATTGTCTTTTTGTTAACACTAAAGCCTGCTGTTTCAAAATCCGGTCCGCAAATGTCTTTTGTGCTCGTCACCCGAATTTCCAAGGCTGAGATGACCCAAATAATCTTGACGATACCAGATTGCCACGAGGAGCACCGTGCCACTTACCACAAGTTGGTCCATGATCTGGATCGCTACGGATACCTGTGCTATGAGCCTTCCTTCTACAAAGGCCGAGCCAGCAGAATTTCAATGATTGAGAAACGATAACAACCTGATCAGATGCATGTGGATTTAATTACAAAGGAAGATTTGCAAGCCTTTCGGTATCAGCTTATCGAAGACATGAAAATGATCCTGCTCTCAAAACCTGAAACTTCCAAAAAGTGGTTAAAAGGAAGCGAGGTGCGAAAAATGCTCCAGATCTCTACGGGCACTTTGCAGAACCTGAGAATCAAAGGCCAGCTTAAACCCTCCAGGATCGGCGGATCATTTTACTACAGTTCAGATGAAATAGAAAAAATATTACCCAAAAAGGCCTGAAAACAGAAGGACTCATTGAATACCTCACCACCATTCTGCTGAATCGGCGCGTCAGCGTGTGGCACATCGCATTTTACAAGGCAATCCTACAACTCTGGATCCAGAACAAACAGGAAAATATTTTCCACACTTTTTTTATTCTTCGATTTTTCACAGCCATTACCATGAATAAATTCCGGTAGGGGCCTGCCAAATGTATTCCGATAGGACGGTGAATTGATGTATCCCTGAATCCAACAGGATCGCCGGTGACATTTTTTTTAACCACACTAATTGGGCAGGATTGGAAGATGTATTGCCTGAATAGGCTGTTTTAGTAGCATACTGAATATTTGAGTAGGGCATGATAATGTTTATGCTAACACACACAACATTATGAGAGTATTTGCCTCTTACCGGTTGATTATTAATGATTCTATATTGGCATGCCTGGAAATGTACCTCTTATTTTTGTTCTAATCGCCTCATGCGTCAGAAGTACCAAAAGATTTATGTAGTTTTCCGAGGAGGCTCTTACCTTTCTAAATGATGAAGATTAGATATAATAAGTAAAAACTCAGCTCAATCTGCGTGTCAATACATCTGCTGATGGAAGTGAGATGCTACTCACCATTTTATGTAACTACCTATCAAATGAAAAAGTACTTAATTCTGACGTTATTGCTTAATTTCCACGCTCTTGCTCAGACTCCCGCGCTCAAAACGGTTTTGGTCAATCAAGCAGGATATAACCACAACGAGTCCAAACGATTTGTGGCATGGGGTGTTGAGGATGGTGCGCCATTTCAAGTAAAGCAAGGAGCTAAAGTGGTTTTCAATGGAACCATCAAAGCGTATGGCGGCGATTTTTCTGCCTTCAATCCTACCGACTATCAACTGGAGTACAGGGTTCACGTGGCTGGATTACAACCTTCTGTTCCTTTTCAAATCAAGCCCTATTTTCAAGAAATCCTTTCTTCAAAACTAGCCTACGATTTTTTTATGGATGTTCGAGGTTCAACCGACCCAATACACTCCAACGAGGCCAAAGTATACGGTGGCGGGCCGTCGCGGGATTGCGGGGCCTACACCCTCGAAACGGTTTTTGAAACTATGTTTTATGCGTCTAATCCTGCTCTTTTCGACAACTGGAAAAATGAAATGGGAAATGGAAAAACGCCCGATTTAATAGCCCTTATCCTATGGCATGCCGAATTTGCCTATCACCATGTTAGTTACAATGGCCCTGTGGCTAATCGGCATGGCTGGTTGGGCTACGAATGTACGCCCAAAATGAATTACGATTACTGGAACACCCTTGATCAACTTGCAGCGGTTTGTGCGGCTTATCACAGTTTTTTAAAGCCCTATTTAGCCGAGGAAAAGTACCAGGCCTATCGCAAGATTTGTTTGGAAAAATGGACTCAATATGACCGCCACAAAGTAGTACGGCACTGGACATATAGTAATAAATGGGTAGACGAGGGCTACCAGGAATTCAACGAAATGGGCAATGCCTACGGCCAGTCTGTCTTTAGCAATTTGTTCATGTACTTGACCGAGCTCAACGAAAAAGATGGCAAACCCGAACAATTTTTGAAGTGGGCGCAGGAAAGTACCGAAGACATTATTAAGAACTGGGATTTTACTAATGTTAGACACATGTGGTGGATTCGAAATGCAGAGCACATTACGCCTCAGGCGCTGGCATTTTACCTGTTGACACTACCGGAAAAAGCCCCGAAAGGTACCAAAGAAAAACTCGCTGCCTGGCAGAATCACATTCTTTCGAAAACCAATAATCCGTGGCAATACCGGGTGCATTCTGATACAGAATGGGCGCATCCACGCACCAAAGAGCTTGGCGGCGCACCTGCTTTGGGAGGAAGTTTATTTGCGTCGGCTTACCTGCTTAGAACTCCGAAAGTACGAGAACAAGCCTGGTCGCAGGTTAATTTTACCTTTGGTTTGAATCCGCTGGGGGCTCATTTTGGCAATAAAAGCAAAGAACGAATCGAAATCAATGGCTATTGGGAAGGGATTGAAAATGGGTGGCCAAAAGCTCACCCCGACGGCTACGGACAATTAGGATTAGTGAGGGGGACGCTGGACGGTACACCTCTTGACAAGGATTTTCCAAGATTGAAGGTCGAAAATCAAGCCGATTATACCAGTGCCCCGACCGATAAAATTGGACAGAATGCTTATGCTACCGAAGGATGGGCTATTTCAAATCGTGGCTGGATGACCACCATTACGTTTTCGACCTTACACAGTACCCGGGTTAGTTTTGTAAACGAAGCCGGAAAAGCCGTAACAAAAGCAAAAAAGACGGATCAAGTTTTTGTACAACTTGATGCGCCACTTAACATCAACGCCAACGCTAAGGATGAGGCATGGGTAGAACTCAAAGAGAACGAGGGAGAGCCGGTGAAATATAAAGTCATCGAAACGGGAGCTAATAGCAATATTTTCAGGGCAATTTATCAGCCAGGCAAAAGCAAAAAAACAACTGCTTCCTATGGGTACTGGGGGTTCAGAAAAGAGGCCAACCTGCTCGTGAACTGAGCGGCAGAAAACACAAAGAGCCAGAATCAAACGATTTGAAAGAAGGCAGTAAAATACATTTTAACCCGACCCTTTTTGGATTAAAATGTATTATACCGAAATAATAAGCTCATACCGATTGCATGTGGAAACCAAAAGCAGACGGCCAAACCATGGTGTGGCGGGTTAAAATACGATGTCGGCTATGCACTTTGAAAGCCACACAGCGGAGAATGTTCTCTACTACTTCCACTGCGATTAAAAAGTAGTGCCCCACGCCAATTGCACTGGATTAGTTACCTCTGTATGTTGAGTATCCGTATGCAGAGAGTGTGATTGGTACGTGATAATGTTTGCTGTCATTGATTTGAAAGACGACTTCGATAAACGGATAAAAACTCTCTATGTTCTGGCTTTTGAAATAATCTGCGGTCAGGTAAGTCAATTTGTAAATACCATTGTTAGACCTTTCAGAGCTAAGAAAGTCCGAGATCCGGCCATTCGCATCGGTTACTTTCTCCTCAATCATCGACCATGTTTTTTTATTTGTATCCATTTTTTCAAGTCGAATTTGTACGCCTGGTGCCGGCATCCCCTTAGATATGTCGAGAATGTGACTTGATAACTGGAACGATTGCGAGTAGGCTAGCGTACTGCCCAGGATAAAACCTAGCGAAAGAAATAAATTTTTCATCTGTTTTGGGGTTAATTAAGTTGTGTAAATATTCCAGCTTCCTGAATGCCAGCAGATTTTGCGATCAAATCGTCATTCTCAGGGCTTCCTCCCCCTGCGACGCCAATGGCCCCAACAAGCTTACCTTGAAACCAAAGAGGACAACCACCACCCAGCAACAGCAGCTCAGGAAGATTGGCCAAATTCTCCGTATCCGGGTTGCCCCTGGCATTTCGGGATAGAGCTAAAGTAGGCGTTTTGGTCGAAACCGAGGTATAGGCCTTTCTTCTGGATGCTTCCGTATTGTGGGGCCCAACATCTTCCTGGCGGCTGATGAGAATGACCTGTCCAGCCGCATCCAAAATTGAAATGGTAACTGATTTGCCTAAATGGCTGGCGCAAGCTCTTGCTTGCTTTGTAAGCACCACGGCAGCGTCGAGTGTTAATTGATATACGGGGTTAAGGTAGCGCGCTGATTGTGTCGCGACCTTGGAAACTTCATTACCAGAATCAACCGATTGCGCTGCCACAACGCCTGGTAATAAGCAAGTTACTATTAACATTTTTAGCTTCATCGTAATTTCTTTTTTTGCAAAATTACAATTCCACTCCCCTATAAGTGTTGATCTATGTCAACGTTTTAAAGCTTTGATTTTGCCCGGCTTAATGTGGATGGTGAAATTCCCAGATAGGAAGCTGCCATCTTGTTGGATACCCGGAGCAAAAAGTTAGGCTGTGATTCGATGACCCATTTTACTTTTTCCAGTGCATCTAACCCCTGAAACCCATAAATCCGTTTTTGAGCATTCACAAAACCAAGTTCCAGAATTTCCCTATAAATGTGACTGAACTCGGGCGTAGTATCTACCAGCTGGTAAAAATCCTTCCGAGAAATCACAAGCAGTTCCGACTTTTCGACGGCCTGCAAATATTCTAACGCAGGCTTCTGATCTATAAAACTGGGAAGGGCAGTTGCAAACATTCCTTCAAACGCGAAATAACGGGATGTTTCAATCCCTGCATTGTTTATTGTAAAAAGCCGAAGACAGCCAGCATTTATAAAATAGTAGACTTTGCAAGTCTCATGATAATCTATCAAAACCTGTTTGCGGTGAACCTTTAGAGGTTGGAAATATGAACATATATTTTTAAGTTTTTCATGATCCACCTTAAATCTGCGCAGTATGTAAGATGCCAGAGACTGATGGATTACCGGTAATTCGTTCATTAGCTGTCAGGTGACATTGTATATGGTAAATGCATTATTTAAATCCCGCACGAAAGATGCATGGGTGTTAATTGGCGAAAGCGATGTGGAGTAGCCTGGTGATGCTGTACAGTCCCTTTAGACAATCAACTATCAAACCAGCTCCAACCAAAAAGCTTAGCGTTTCTTTGCCTTATAACTCCGGGCTTCCGCCTTTGACCAATCTGCGATTCAAAAAATCGGATAAGGCTCATAACGATTCAAATTTTCCGTTGGAATGAAAGTAGCCAGAAATTCTTTTGTTTCGAAATTGGAAGGGGAAATTTTCCTGTGAACAGGGTGAGCTGTGAAAGCATTCGCCCAATTTTACCCTCTGCAAGCCTCTTGTAAAACCATTTTTCAGCATTGACCAACTCTATTACGCTGCAAAGATGGAAATCCCAGGTACGGGGAGTGTTATAGGACGGGTGGGTAAGTTGTATAGATCACTGGTTAGATGTAGTTGCCGGAATTTCGGGAAAATGATGGTAGATTGTTGGGGGAACTGGCTTTTTTTGGCATTGAGGTGAAGAAAATACGATTGTTGCCTATTAGTATTTTTATGTTAATTATGCATGGGATTTAAATAAATAGAAAAAGTACGACAAAACTTGTGCATATTACAAAGTTGGTGGCAACCCGTTGAAAGTCCCTAATAACTTAGACAACCTAAATTAATGAAAGAGTTTTTTACAACACCTCAAGCAATAGCAGCAATAGTTGCCGCTATAACATCGTTAGTTACGCTTTTATTAACCTTGTTGACCAAAAACTTCATTGAGAAGAAACTGCTTGTTTTTAAACTTGACACAGAACACAAGTTTGAGCAACGCAAGAAAATTAAAAATGTACTAGCGACCAATAAATCGCATTTGTTGAATGCCTGTGAAAATTTAAACCATCGACTTTGGAACTTTGCAAAACCTGAACATTATAAATGGCTTGACGTCAATGGAGATTACAGTAACCCTCACTACTATTTTCATTCATTTACTTACAGAATACTTGCCGTTAACGCCTGGATGCATAAAATACAAAATGAACTAATTCATTTAGACACAACAATTGCATCAAAAGAAGATTTAGAGTTTATAAAATTCATACGGTTCTATGGCCGTATTTTTTCTGACACAGCTTTTTTCAAAGGATATACATACGATTTTAATAATCAAATAGACCACATTTTCAAGAATAATATTGACGAACTATACCAATGTATAACGACAGGAGCTGAGATACTTTCTTTTAATGACTACCTTCTTAAAATATCAACACTTTGCCAAGACAAACTATTTGTTTTTTATAGGTTGCTCGACGGCGTCAATGACCAAGAAGACAGACTTCGGTGGCAATGGTTTCAAATATTGAAAATGCTTAACCTTGCTTTCTTAAATGCGTATGGCTACGACTATCAGCAAACTTCTGATGACAAAATGAAAATTGCAATTAATAGCCCAATGCGTTCCAAATTGGATGACAATTTAATATTTCTATTGACAGAGCATAAATTGCAAAAACAAAAGGAAGTTAAGCGACTTATAAAACTCTTGAAACAAAAATGACAACCCGAAATCGGGAAGCCACCAACTTGGGTTTTACGCAAGTTGGGCTTGAAAAACCAAGATCCAGCTAATTGCAAAGCCAGTCATTGGTTCGGGCTGGACAAACATTTTTCAGCATTAGTTTTAGCTTCATCAAAATATTTTCAATCGGCAGCGGCCCGGGCGGACGGAACACTAATTCCCAACCTGTATAAAGCCCTGCTCGTTGGCGGAAATCCTAAAAACAACGAATATTATGACACCAAGATTTTACATTGAAAAAATAACATTTAACGACGGTACAACACTCGAATGTGATAAAGATGATATTGTTGTTTTTGTTGGAGCAAATAATGCTGGAAAAAGTGCTTCGCTCAAAGAAATATCATCCAAATTTAGATCTAAGCTAAATACTTCAAAAGTAGTTACAGATATAACAATCGGTCAACATGGTGAAAAAATCTCTTTTAAAAGTTTTTTTGAGAATAACTCGATCTTTAAGCAAGAAAACGGTAATTCATCATATCAAGGTTTTGGATATCATATTTATTCTCAAGGTATAGAACATTTTTTTTCGAATTATTTGACTGGTGTTGGAGATTTATTTCCATTTTATGCTAATGTACTAAATACTGAACAGAGACTCACTGCTGCAAATCCACCTCAGAATATTCGACTGACAGATCAGCCAATGCAACATCCTATTCATTACCTTCAAAAAAGTGACACATTGGAAGCAAGTTTTAGTAATTACTTCAGACAGGCATTTGGAAAGGATTTAGTTGTTCACCGAAATGCTGGATCTGAAGTTCCTTTGTACGTTGGAGAAAAGCCAATTCCGAAACAGGGAGAAGATCGAGTTTCGGAAAATTATATTATAGAACTTGAAAAACTAGATTTACTACATCAACAAGGTGACGGAATGCGAAGTTTTGTTGGTGTATTACTTAATTCATTTATTTCCAATCATAATTTACTATTTATTGACGAACCCGAAGCGTTCCTCCATCCACCACAAGCTAAACTTCTTGGTAAGATGTTATCCAAGTATTTGCCATCACAAAAACAATTGTTTCTTGCTACACATAGTGAAGACTTTCTCAAAGGTTTGTTGGAAGGAAATCCTAAAAATATAAAAATTGTTAGAATAAGTAGAAATGGAGATATAAATAATATCAGCATTCTAGATGGCAACGAAATAAATTCGATGTGGAATGATTCTCTATTACGTCATTCAAATATATTAAGTGGTTTATTCCATTCGAAGGTTGTGATTTGCGAGAGTGATTCGGATTCACGTTTTTATTCTTCCGTTTTAAATTCATTGTACGATGATAGTAGTTTAAATGTACCTGACGTATTGTTTATTAATGTAGGAGGTAAGCACAGAATTCCCGTTGCAATTAAGGCATTAAACAAATTAAATGTACCTATAAAAGTAGTTGCTGATTTTGACATTTTAAATAATGTTGAACCCTTGAAAACTATTTATGAAGATTTGGGCGGAATATGGAGTGAAGTATCGGTCGATTGGCAACTAGTTAAAAGTGAAATCGAAAGTAAAAGACCCGAATTCTTAACATCAGAGGTAAAAACAGAAATAAACAGTATTTTGGATTTAATTTCGGATAGAATATTTCCAAAAAATAAAGTAAATGAAATTCAAAAAGTACTTAAAAAAGCTTCTCCTTGGACAGAAGCGAAAGAAGTTGGAAAAGCATTCATTCCAAATGGAAATGCAACACAAGCATTCGATAAAATTCAAAAAAAGTTTATTGAAAAAGGATTACTAATACCAGAGGTTGGGGAGTTAGAAAGTTTTGTAAAAAGTATTGGAAATCACGGGCCAAAATGGATAAACCAAGTTTTAGTGAAAGATCTGAAAAATGATCCAGAGCTTTTGCCTGCAAGAACGTTTGTTAGCTTAATTTAGAACAAAACCACTACCGCTAACATCGGTTTGGCAATAGTGGGCTTTAATGCTAACTCAGAGGTTTGTGCTTCTATTTCCCCACGTTCACAATGCCAAGGACCGTAAGCGGCAAACCAAAAACACCAAACAAAACCCGCCACAAATACCAACCACCCCCCCCCCCATGCCCACCCATTTCAAAAATCTAATCCAAAAAGCCTATCCCGCTTTTAATTCAAGAGACATTGATACGGCACTTTCGACGTTTCATGAAAACGTGGAGTGGCCGAAGGCTTTTGAGGGTGGTTATGTGAGCGGGCATGATGAAATAAGGGCGTATTGGACAAGGCAATGGACGGAAATAAACCCGACCGTTGAACCGGTCGCGTTTGATCAAAGACCGGACGGGACATTTGAAGTAACTGTTCACCAGATTGTAAAGGACTTGCAGGGAAATCTGATCTTTGATGGTGAAGTGAAACACATCTACACATTGGAGGACGACTTGTTACGAAAAATGGACATTGAAATTTGACAGACAGTTCAGTAAATTTCTCAGGTTCCAGGCTAACAACGCCACACAAACGTGTATATCGAGCCGTCGCTAATACTGTTCATACCAGTGAAATTTATCCTGGACAATTTGTTTTTTTTCATTTTCCAGATAATCCAGAAACGATTTGGATACCGGCGAGTGCCTCTTCCCTTTCAGCCATATTAAACTCCATGTGGTAATAATCGGAAGGCCGTTGATCGGTATGATCCGCAGTTCATTGTTGTGAAGTTCATTTTTGATACCAATCAGCGGCATAATTGAATACCCCAGGCCGGCCAGCAAGGCTTGTTTTACGGCTTCGTTGGATGTGAGCTCCATCTTCTTTAAGACTGAAATATGATTCCGCTCAATAAAACTTTCCATTGTTTGTCTTGTTCCTGAGCCCTTTTCCCTGAAAATTAATGGTAACTCTTTAAATATCTCCTGGGTACCGGAACTTTCACCGAAATCAGGGCCTGTACTTCCCACCAGGTATAACTTATTCTGAAGCAGATCCAGCTTCTCTACGTTTAAGGTATTCGGTAAAATTGAAACAAGCGCAAAATCAACCTCATTATTTTCCAGACTCTCAACAACCTTATTTTTGTTTGTAACATCCATTACCAATGTTATCCCCGCATGTTGATGCATAAAACCGGACAGAAAGTAGGGCATGACATACTTTCCCGTCGACACGACCGAGATCTTCAAACGCCCCGTCAACTGACCTTTATAGGTTAAAGTTTTATAATTGATGGCATGCACCTGGTTGATTATATTCTCTGCCGCCTCTGCGATCTCCTTTCCAAAGTCCGTAATGTAGATTTTTCTGCCGACTACTTCCGTCAATGGGATATCAAACTGGTCCTGAAAATTTTTCAACTGTATAGAAACCGCTGGCTGGGTAAGGTGCAGTTCTTCGGAAGCTTTGGTTACGCTTTCTGTCTGAACAATTTTCAAAAATATCTGCAACTGATTTAAAGTATAATTCATAAATTTTACTTATGGTTTACATTACAAAGATAAATAAAAACTTATTAATTGAAATCTCCATTTTTGCAGCGTTAAACCTATAACGAAAAGTAAAATGACAAGAATTACAGTAGCGAAAGGAGACGGAATTGGCCCTGAGATCATGGATGCCACATTGGAAATCATTTTAGCGGCTGGTGCCAGGATTGAAATTGATGAAATCGAAGTTGGCGAAAAGGTATACCTGGCCGGCAATACGGCAGGCATCGCACCTGAATCATGGGAAACGATCAGAAGGAATAAAATTTTCCTTAAAGCACCCATCACCACCCCACAAGGCGGAGGGTACAAAAGCCTAAATGTAACCACCCGCAAATTCCTCGGACTATACGCAAACGTGAGACCTTGCATGAGTTTACACCCGTTTGTAAGTACCAAACACCCTGTCATGGACATTGTGATTGTACGGGAAAATGAAGAGGATTTATACGCCGGTATCGAACACCAGCAAACCGACGAGGTCGTGCAGTGCCTGAAACTGATCAGCAGACCGGGATGCGAAAAAATTGTCCGTTATGCATTTGAGTATGCCCGGCAGCAGAATCGGAAAAAAGTAACCTGTTTCACCAAGGACAACATCATGAAGCAAACCGACGGCTTGTTTCACAAGGTGTTTGATGAGATTGCCAGTGAATATCCCGAAATAGAAAACGAACACTGGATCATAGACATTGGAGCTGCTAAAATGGCCGACACCCCGGAGGCTTTTGACGTGATTGTGATGCCCAATTTATACGGCGATGTGCTCAGCGATGTGGCGGCCCAGATTACCGGTTCAGTTGGTCTGGCAGGTTCCGCAAATATCGGAGAATCATGTTCCATGTTTGAAGCCATTCATGGGTCGGCACCAAGAAGAGCGGGGCAAAACATCGCGAACCCATCGGGTTTATTGCAGGGGGCGGTTATGATGCTGAACCATATCGGGCAGACAGACATAGCCGAAAACGTGCAAAATGCCTGGCTTAGGACTTTGGAAGAGGGTATTCATACCTATGACATTTTTAAAGAAGGAAGCAGCAAGCAAAAAGTAGGCACCAAGGAATTTGCACAGGCTGTCATTGCGAATCTCGGGAAAAAGCCTTCCATCTTGAAATCTGTTTCCTACGCAAATAACTCGGCGCTGATGCTCCCTGCTTATGTAAGAAAACCAGCTGCCAGGAAAGAATTAGCCGGTGTGGACGTATTTGTTCACTGGAATGGAACCAACCCTGACGATTTAGCAGAAAAAGTAAAGAAGCTGAGCGGCCAGGGAATAGAACTGACGATGATCACCAACAGGGGAATAAAAGTATGGCCGGATGGATTTAACGAAACCTTTTGTACAGATCATTGGAGATGCCGTTTTAAGCCAGTAGAAGGAACCAGCATAAACAAATCACATATCATTGATATTTTGAAAAATGCCCTGTATGAAAACATTGATACCATTAAAACGGAAAATCTCTATTCATTCGACGGAAACGCAGCATATTCAATGGGACAAGGTCAATAAAAAGAAAACAAAATGGACATACAACTGATACAGGGAGTTTTTAGCTCCGAAGACGCTATTTCTCTGATAGGGCAAATGATACAAGTCAAAATCAAGTATCACGAAAATAAAATTGAAAAAGAAAGCCGTGAGGAGGACATAAAAGCCAGGGAACAAAAGATAAAAAAACTTCAGGCGGAATTTTATCAATTAAGGAATTACAGTAAGATAAAAAATTTAAGGCTGGAAGCAACCATTAAAATTGATGAGAACTTAACGTGAAACGCCCCGGCGAAAACTTGCTAGTAAAATTTTCAAACGACTATCATGGAAAAAAAGCTGTTTATCGTATGTCCCTTCTCCTGTATCGAAACATTTCTGAAAAGCAGATTTGGCGACGATACCTATTTTATCACCAGTCCGGGAGCTGCTTTGCCTTACAACGAATTCGATTACATGTCGGAAATAAAGGAATTCGTAATCCGGGAGCGCATACAAACCATTTACATTGTCAATGATACAGCATGTAGATTCATCCATGCCATCATCACTAGGAATAAGCTATTTGGCCTGCCGTCCGAAAAAGTGATGGAAGAGCTGTACATAGAACATTTCTTCAATGAATTTAAAGATCAACCCGTAAGACATCAGAAGCATAAACTCGCTGAAATTAATATTCGAAGGCAACTGAAGGAGATCACGAACTCTTTTATATCAGAAATTTATCCTTACGAATCCCAGCTCACGATTAAGGGTTTAATTACTTCGAAACAAAATAAATCACTCCAGGAAATACGGATTGAAAACAATAAAATATCATATGAATTATAACTTATTGATCGAGAATCTTACCAATCCCGCATTACTATTTTTTGTACTTGGTGTTTTGGCAGTTTATTTAAAAAGCGATTTAGAAATACCACCCAACTCCTCAAAATTCATTTCACTTTACCTCCTGTTTGCCATAGGATTCAAAGGTGGCCAGGAATTATCGCATGAACCTTTTACAAGTGAAATCGGATGGTCCATGCTGTTTGGCGTTTTCATTTCCCTGGTTATCCCGATCTACACTTTTTTTATTCTTAAAAGAAAATTGAATGTAAACGACGCCGGAGCTATTGCAGCTGCGTATGGGTCAGTAAGTGCCGTAACATTTGTGACGGCCGTATCCTACCTCGAATCGCAGCAATTATCACTCCATGGACACATGGTGGCCATTATGGCTTTGATGGAATCCCCGGCAATTATCATTGGATTAATATTAATCTCTATTTTCAACAAAGATAAGTCTAACAAAATACAGAAAAGAAGCGTGATGAAACATTCCTTTACCAATGGCAGTGTTTTGTTAATTCTGGGTAGTCTGATAATCGGATATGTAGCTAATGCCAAACAGGCAGAAGGCATAAAACCCTTTACCAACGACCTGTTTAAAGGCTTTCTCGCCATATTCCTCCTGGATATGGGTATTTCAAGCGGGAAAAAATTAAAAGCCTTCTTTTCATTCGGATGGTTTCCAATTATTTTTTCGATTGTGATTCCCATATTCAACGGTTGCGTCATTGCGATGATGAGCTCAATTGTCACACCGGACATTACCAATCGTTTTATGTTCGCCATTTTGGGTGCAAGCGCGTCGTATATTGCTGTTCCGGCAGCGATGAAAATTTCAGTTCCGCAGGCCAATCCGGGCCTTTTCTTACCCATGGCACTTGCTGTGACCTTCCCGGTCAACATTACAATCGGCATGCCTGCCTATTTTCTGATTGTGATGAATACCTGACCCAGGCCAGTACACTTCAAATGGCGCGTACGAATAGGTCATCATCAGTCAAACGATAATCGAGTTTCCTAGCCAAAAATCCAACTCGATCATGGTGGTTCAACAATAGGGCGTGTAAAGCGTGGGAAAATCAAAAAAGCAGAATCATCGAGATAAATCAATCGAAACAGATCCATGATGCCGCAATCCTATTCATTGCAAAACACAATGACTGATTTTTATTGCATCTTTATCTGTAAAAACAGGAAGCTCCAAAACCTTACTATCCGCATATGCTTTGAGCTTATTAATCGCCCTCTGATAAGTAACAGCGGTTTTCGGCCTCAAACTTGGCTTGAAAATCCTTAAAACTTTCTCGAGAACGACAATCAAATCGTTGGAGGAATGCTTAACCAGGTCAGTCTCAATATCCGTCATCACTGTTTTAAAATGGCACCCATTTTCCAAAAGCTGATTCGTTTCCGCGATAAGCTTCACAGCTTCGGCCATCCTTGCCTTTTTTGTCTGAAATGAAGTAGGAATTTTGATACGTTTGCGAACGAGATCGTTCGCTCCTTCATCGAAGGCATAATACTCAATATAACATTCTTTGGTTAGGTCACCACCTGGATCTATCATCACAGCGCGCTTAAACGGCTTGTCGCCGCTCAGATCTTTTACCATCCTATTAGTGTGTGTAGTTTTCCTCTTTCCTGTCTTTGTCCCGGCTATTGTCCCGAATACAAAAAATGCCCAAACTGATACCAGTAAGGGCATTTTGCAGAGAGAGGGATTCGAAAGATGAATATAACTATCTATTTAACAGCAAGTTAATCACCTTCCCATTCCTGTTCCATGATTCACGACACCTTCTCTTAAACCCAATTCAAATCCTATACAACTACCTCATTATCAGTATATAACAATTCATTTTCAATGTGAATATACAAAATTGCTTTTTAACGGCAAAAATTGGTTGATTTTTTGCCATTTGTAAGGTTCGAATCCCTTCTCTCCGAAGGTTCGAAACCCCGTTAGGCGCAGAAAATTTTGTGTCATAAAATCGGGTTTGCTACTAAGATTGGCCGTATAATAAAAGCCTGTCCAGATATCTATATTCGTTGCGTTGAGTATGGAAATACTAATTTGTTCACCACCCATCCGACAATTTCTAGCAGTTTCAGGCCATAATTGTCGTAATATCTGCTAAGGATTGTGCTGTTGAACCTTTGCAAGTAGTTGATGTTTCAACACAACTTGCCAGGATCCGCTTGAAAGAAAATTGAATAAAGGCCTTCAGGAATAATATAAACTAATCGAAAGGTTAAGGTTATCTATTCGGCTTTGGAGACTATGAATCAATGTCAGCAAATTTACCACTTGCAAAGTTTTATGGTATTTAGTCGCTCGGCGAACAATTTTTTATTTAACTTATCTTTCCAAAGACCATTCCCCCTCTCGTTATGTATAACTCTCAGAAACCCATCATCTTCCTGGCTTTTGCTAATCCCAAGAAAGATCTGGATGAAGATCGTGAAATCAACCTATTTCAAGAGTTATTCAATCAGGAAACTGAGTTTGAATACAAATTTATCTTTGCTGCCGATGCGAAGGCCATTTACGACTTTTTCAGAAATCCCCAGCACCGGGGGCGCATTTGTGTTTTTCACTTTTCGGGCCATGCAAATAAAAAGTACGTGTTGCTCAACGACAAGCTCACCCACGGTGAAACTCTGGGAAGTTTCCTAGCCTTGCAAGTAGGTCTTCAGTTAGTGGTAATCAATGCCTGCGAAACTCAAAACCTAGGCTCTTTTATAATAGAGAAAGGGATCCCGGCCGTGATTGCAACAAATCAGCCCGTGAAGGATTTGACCGCTGCCCGGTTCACAAGATATTTCTACGAGAACCTCTTGAATGGAAATACAATTGAAATTGCGTTTCAAAATGCTACTTCTGGGAATGAATTTGTTTCAGAAAGATTTTCGCTGTTTCGTGGCCTGGATACCGGGACCCAGATTCCAGCCGACATAGAATACATTTCTCTTTATAGCCAGAAGTATGCTAAGGATTGGACTCTGGCTAGCGCAATCAATAATCCTTATTTTGGATTACCGAAATTGCCCCCGAACGCCTACGACAATCTCCCCGAAGTGCCTTTTATTGGTTTGAGACCGTATGATACCTTTACTTCACCCCTGTTTTTTGGTCGAGCTAAGTCTATTCGGGAGCTGATCGTGAGTGTAGATGACTCATACAGCAAACTTATTTTACTGTATGGGAAATCGGGTGTTGGGAAATCTTCCGTGTTGGCTGCTGGGGTAGAGGGACGATTGAAGCAGGCCGGATATGCCTCCAAATACTCACGCCGTAGCAGTGAGGGGTTGCTCGCTACACTTGCCGAAGCGCTACATTGTACTGATGCAAATTATCAGAAAAAATGGGGAGAAGTAGAAAGCACGAGAGGTCGTCCCCTGATTGTGATTCTGGATCAAGTAGAGGAAGCTATTACAAACCATAGAGTCGAAGAAATTGAGGCCCTGGCAGAAGTCATAATTTCTATTTTCAATACCGCTAAACAGGATGAATATACGGGTGAAACTTTACCGTCTCCTATCCTTGGAAAACTGATTTTAGGCTACAGGGAAGAGTTTCACGCGCAAATTGAGAATATCTTCAGACAGAAAGGAATTGCAACTGAACAGGTGCTAATTGAGCCCTTGACTCACCAAAGCATTAAGGAAATAGTGGAGGGCATCCCTAAGGATACCCAGTTGCTCAAAAAATACAAGCTCACGGTACCTTCGACAGTCACAGACCGCATTCAGGCCAAACTTAGCGAGGATACTACTGATGCCATTTCTCCCGTATTGCAATTGCTTCTGACTAATATGTGGGAGAAATCCAGCCTTACAACGGAAAGCGAACGGACGTTTGCAATCACTATGCTCGACGCCCTTCTTGATGAAGGAATCTGGTTGAAGGATTTCGTAAAGCAACAACTCAATAAGGTCGAGGAACTTTTTCCTAACCAGATAAAATCTGGATTGGTGTTGGATCTGCTGCAAAACCTAACAACCGATTTGGGAACTGCGAGGGCAGTAGAAATTTCGGCTATATTTGAACGATACGATACCCACTCAACTATTCTGACCAAAGTATTAAAAAAGTTGGATGACCTATACGTGGTGGCCAAAGCCACCGTGAATGGAGAAGAAGCCTATCGCCTCAGCCATGATACCCTGGCACTCATTGTACGAAAAATGAACGCAGATAGCATTCTACCAGGGCAAGTAGCCTGCCGACTTGTTGCCGCGAAGAATATTTCCGAGAAAAATCCTTTTGGGGAGAGTGATATAAAAATTCTAAGAGCGGGTCGGGACGGCATGAAAAAGTGGGGTGACGAAGAAAAAATAGCTTTTCAAAATAGCGAAAGCCAACTACAAAAGTATCGCCGAAAAACTCGTCTCTTGTGGACAGGCATATTCGCAAGCATTTTGATTGCCTTTGGTCTGTTAGGATATAGCTTCTTAACATCCCAAAAAAACCTATTGGTAAGCCATCTCATTTCTCTGGCTGAACAAACATCCGATAAAACCCTGGCGGCGCAGGCATCGTACAAAGCCTGGAAACTTGAGCCAGAGAATGCATCAGCTGCCAGATTACTCTCCTTAAACTTGGAAGCAAGTACTTATCAAAAGGAGTTTGTTCTGGGCAGTGCTTCTAAACTAATATTTTCAGACAATAAAAGATTTGTGGCAGCAATTGATGGTAACATTATCAAAATCTACAATTCAAAAGATCATTCACTTTTGTCTTCGTTTGGGGCCTACGGTCCTGTTTATGAGTTGAGCTTTTCTCAAGATGATTCGACAATTGCCGGCAGTGGTGGGAAAGGAGTTGTAACCATCTGGGACTGGAAGAATAAAGAAGTTATTGACACACGTCGGTACAACGGTAATGTAAATAGTTTAGCCTTTTCCCCCGATGGGAAAACACTTGCAGTAGCTGGATACGCTGAAAGAGCCGGAGCACAAGTTTGGGTTTGGAACTGTAAAGAGGGACGAGTCACGGACTCGTTAGGTGTTGAAAATAAGATGATTACTACTGTGTCATTTTCCCGCGATAGTAGGGTTGTTATTATGGGTGGGACTAGTGGACGAGTGTGGGCCTGGGACTGGAATAAGAAAAATTCTATAAAGTCAATTCAACTTGGAGGAAGCTTTAGTAGTCTAGCCTTCTCCCCTGATAGCTCGAGCGTTGCGATCGTTGGAACTAAATTTCACGAGGAAAAAATTAAAAAACTAGGAGGTATTTGGATATGGGATTGGAAAGCAGGAAAAGTGGTAGACTCAATGCAGGTAAATGATGAGGTTAGAAGTGTGGGGTTTTCAAAAGATGGCCTTGATCTAGTAGCAGGAGGGAGCGGTGGGAAACTTTATATATGGGAGAGAAAAAAAAGAATCGTTAGTGATTCCCTTGATGTGGGTCACGTAGTTGACAATGTGTTCTTTATACCCGGAGACAGTATCCTCGCCTCGGGAGGAGAAGATGGACGAATATGGATTTGGCATAGGGAAAGTGGAAGAGCAATGAACACGCTGAATCTTGGTAACGGAGATAATTATGCATCTTTTTCCAACAATGGAAGGATTCTGGCAATCGGCGGAAACTCGCAGGATGGAGTTGGAAAAATATGGTTTTGGGATGTAAAAAATAAAAGAGCTATTGACTCCCTCTACCTGGACGGCTATGTAAAGAGTTTAGCATATTCTCCTAAACGTGGATATCTTGCCGTGGGAGGTGGATCTAGAATTGGTGGTCGGGTCTGGCTTATAGATCTAAAAAGTGGAGTTGTAAAAGACTCGATAAAGGTCGGGGAGGAAGTAAGCGGTGTGGTTTTCTCACCGGACGGGACGGCTGTTGTCGCGACTGAACATACGGCAGGGACAAGTAATTGGGTTTGGGTTTGGAAACTCGGACTAGGAATAGATTCACTTCAAGTAAATGGCGAAACTTACAGTAGCGCATTCTCTCCAGACGGGCGATTCCTATCAGTAGGGGGAGCTACTGGAAATTTTCATTCCAGGGTTTGGATCTGGGATAGAGAGATGAGAAAATCAATAGACTCCCTACAAGGAAGAGGCTATATTAGCAGTGTGGCTTTCTCATCCGATGGAACTACTCTCGCAGCTGGTGGATTCACTCCTAAGGTCGGGGGAATCGTCTGGGTTAGGAATCAGAGAACCAAAAAAACAGTTATTTACAGGGAGGGTGGATCTGTAAATAGCATTTCCTTCTCCCCCGATTGTAAATATCTTGCCTTTTGTGGAAGACTTGGGAATGCGGGACTTATACGGATATTAAATCTTGAAAGCGGCCAATCGATCAACTACGAAACAGAATTCCACGTTAACAGTGTGGCTTTTTCTCCCGACGGCTCCACTATTGTAGCAGGGGGGATGGACGGACTAGTTTGGATCTTAGATTTTTTTGATGTCTATTTGGCAAGTCCTAATAGAATTTCAAGAATCAGCCTTGCGAACTATTTCACAAACGGCCTTCGTGTTTACACGCTTCAAAAAGTATTGGAAGCGTCTCGATTAGATCGTACCGACCTAATGCGGCTAATCTATCATTTCAACGACAGGGACAGACGCAATCAGGACTACAACCTCCACCACCTCAACTGGTGTTACGAGCAACTAATCAATCTAACCAAAGTCAAATCCGAAAAAAAATATCTATCGGAAGAAAAAACAAAAGTAGAAGTCGAGCTTAAAAGCAACCCCGCACCCTTCTATCTGACCCTCTGGTGGCAAATCCAAAGGTTCTGGTACAGCATCGTACTATTTTTGGAAAATCTGAACTATAACCACCCTAAGAAGCTCACTCCATTTACCGCTTAATAAAATCTAGCAATGTAGCCCAAAAGATTACAAATTTTTAATCGTAAATTACTACCCAAATATCCCATGTAAACCTCCTAACCAATTATCCCCAATGCGCTTCGATACGCTCACCCAGATTGAGGATCGCTTCCGTAAAGAAGCGGCATCCGCGCTTAAACCTTTTTCCCTGCCAATATCTGGCGAAAACCTAATGCTCAACGGGCAGTTGTTCAAACCCAATCGCAGGAACTACTACTACGAAACGGAACACAAAAAAGAGCGGATCGTACTCCACTTCACCGCCGGGAATGTACGCTCAGATATGATTACACTTACTACGCAGGACCGCCATATATCAGTTCCCTTTGTCATTGGTCGGGATGGTACCATTTACCAGCTATTTCCTTCCAAGTTTTGGTCAGGCCATCTGGGTGCAGGTGTGGGCAATGCAGGCACGGGCAATGCGCAGGACAAGGCCACCATTGGTATCGAGCTATCCAACTATGGTTTTCTGGTGCCGAAAGACGGGAATCTGGAAACGATCTATTCCCGGGTCAAAGATAAGGACACCGGGCAAGTTAGTCCGGTGGACGTCTATTGCACACTCGACAACAAGGCCGCATACACTAAAACTGATTCGCCTTTTCGCGAGCAAAGTTTTTATCCTACCTATACCGCCGAGCAACTCGACAGCCTGATTATTCTGCTGCGGTACCTCACCACCAAATACAACATCCCACGGCAGTTTCTGCCGCCCGACAAGCGATATACCACCATCCAGGATGTGCTGAATTTCAAAGGTATCGTCTCGCACGTCAATTACCGCAGCAGCGGCAAGTGGGACCTTGGCCCGGCATTCGACTGGGCTATGGTGACTGAAGGCGTACAGGCCTCGGCGTATATCTCCGCCGACACCAAAGAAATCAACGCCAGAGGCCTCGAAGAAGTACTCACTTCTGAGGAAGAAATAGAATCGCAATTCCCCATTAACAGGGATGTTCTGCAACCAGACGTAGAAGTTACCGACAACGAAGGCTATAACCCGAATGACTACGATGACAAAGACATTATAAACCCTAATCCAATCACATCGATAAAAAAAATATACGCACTACTGGTGGGCATTAACAACTACGAACGCGTACGCAAACTGCAGGGCTGTGTAAACGATGTGAACGCCGTCAGCAAGTACCTCAAAAACAACACAGATTTCGACCTAAAGGTGGAAGAATTGATTGATGCTGCCGCCAATCGGGATGGCGTAATCAAGGGATTCCGGACTTTTCTGAGCCAGGCCACCAAGGACGATACCGTGCTGTTTTACTTCTCGGGCCATGGTACCCAGGAAAAAGCCGATCCGATCTGGGATGAAACTGACGAAGCGCTGGAATGCATCGTTTGTCACGACGGTGGTACCACCAAAACGTCACAATTCCTACTCACCGATAAGGAACTACGCTATCTGATCCATCAGCTTTCGCAAAAAACCAAAGCCCATATCGTTACCATTTTTGACTGCTGCCACTCGGGCGATAACACCCGTAACGCCGGCGTCACCGAAGCGAACTACCCTGACCGGAATGTGCGCCGGGTTACTGATAAGGCGGGAAAAGCCTTTCCCATGCGGAATTGGGATGAATTCCTATTCAGCGAATCCATTCATAAGCCTTCCGATGCCGGCGAGAAACCCGCCGCGTTCCTCCCTCAGGGAACGCACGTGCAGATGGCCGCCTGCGAGTCGGATCAGGTGGCGCTGGAAGTAGCTCGGGAGGGGGTATTTACCAAAACCCTCCTCAAAATGCTTACGGACAGCGGCGGTAATATTTCTTACAATACCCTCCGAAGCCGCATTCGACAGTACATGCGGGCGGGCTTCGAGCAGACGCCCCGCGTGTACCTACCTTTCGACGCCGAACTACTACTGAATACCGGCTTTCTAAACCGCACCATTGACCCGCAAAAAATGATCTGCGAGGCTACCCACAATACCAAACAGGGCTGGCAACTGAATGTGGGGGCCATCCACGGCATGAAGTCTAGCACCAAAATAACTCTGTTTGATCCCCAAGACCCTAAGAAAACCTTCACGACTACGGTGCGAAAGGGTGGTGTGTTTGTGGACTATACCCTGCTCGATGCCATCGGGCTCAACGACGACACCACCTACAAAGCCGAAGTAGCGGGACTCCTGATGCAGGAGCTGGTACTCAAACTGGAAAACCACGACGGCACGCTTAAAGAGATGAAAGAACTAGCAGATAAACTGCTGGAAAAAACAAGCGGAGGGTTTTCGTTCGGGGGTGGGGATGGTGTAAAGAACATCAAGAAAGAGAACGACTCTGGAAACTCAAAGCCCGCCGACTACTCTCTCCACGTACACAGTGGCGAAATGTACCTCACCTGGCCCGATGACCCCTACCGACCACTGACTCGTCCCATACTATATGTAAAAGACGATGGCACCAAAGATATTTCGGGGACTGTGGCAACCTTGCATCACGTCTCGCGGTGGCATTTTATCAAGGGTCTGCAAAATGAGGACAAACCCGAAGGCTTCCCGGACCAACCACTGACCATAGAATTGACCCACGTCAAAGCGGATGGTACCTCAGTGCCTATTGACGTTACTAACGATACTGCTGAGTTGGACTATGAAAAAGCTGGAAATGAGTGGAAGGGTACCATTCAGATCAAAGTTACGAATACTACTGACCAGGATTTGTATTTCTGTGCAGCCTACCTCAGCAAAGAGTTTCAGTGTTTTCTGGATTTTATACCGGAGCGGGTAAAGTTGCTACAATCTGGAAAATCTATCTTCCTTGGAGCAACGGATAAAAAGGGAGTAACCAAAGACCGCATCAACCTTAAAATGGGCGATGTAGAACGGGAATACAACTGGCCCCAAACTTTAGAGGCCCTGAAATTTATCATCAGTACCGAAGAGTTTGTGGCCGAAGCCCTGACTCTGGAAGAGTTGCCCAAACCTTGGACTTCGGCGGATAAAGATAAAAAGAAAAGTTTGGATACTGGAACAAGGGGATTTGATACAGAAGAAGAACCCGTTGAATTCTCCGGCTGGGGTACGCAAACTCTGACCTTGGTCTTCAAAAATCCGGTCCATAATCAGATTCCAGCTTCCACCTTAAAGGCCCTCCTCGATTGGGACGAAACTGCCTACTACGCAGCTGGGCTATATTATGACGTAGAATCAGACAAAGAAACGGGGCAACCAACCTTCTTAAAACTGAAAGACGGGATAAAAATGGTGGTACCAGAAGATGAAAAAGGGTTATTTAGTGACCTGAAACTTTTACTGAGCAATAAGGTGGAAACTGCCATACGTCAGCGACGCTATAATATCCTCAAACACGACACTAGCCGCCTAAGGATTGTGGCTGAAGGTGACTCCTGGTTTCAGTACCCGATCCTGTTGCAGGATACCATTGACCAATTGTACAAAGCATACGCCATCCGTAGTTTTGCTGAGGCCGGGGATACGCTGGCCAACTACCTCATAAAAAAAGAATATCTCGATCCCATCGGCCTTGAGGATGCTCACTTTTTTCTTGTGAGCGGAGGTGGGAATGATGTTCTGGGTGATGAATTCAAGTTTTTCCTTCGCGAAACCCCGGATACTAGCGATACTACGCCAAAACGCTACCTGAATGCAAAGTTCTTCGAAACGATGACGACCCTTTCGAGCCAATACCACGAAATGTTTACCGAACTGCTAAATAAGTACCCAGACCTGCACATCATGGTGCATTGCTACGACTACATCATACCCGTAGATACGGATTCAACTCCAAAGAAACAGAGTTGGAGCGGCAAACACATGATTGCCAAAGGTATTGAACCACAGGTTGAGCGCGAAACGCTGATCCACTTCATTCTGGATGAATTTGCTAGTAGACTGACGGCTTTGGTGAATAAACCGAAGTTTAAAGATAAGGTCTCCTTCGTGGATACCCGTGGACTAGTGAATCGCACTGGCTGGTTTGACGAGATTCACCCGACTAGTGCTGGTTTTCAGTTAGTGGGGGATAAGTTTATGAAGGAGATTGAGCGGGTGCGGTCAAAGAAGTCCATTTAATCGACTAATACACCCTAAGGAGAGACATCCACTTAGACAAGTAAAACGGAATGATGCGCTTAGTTAAAATTATAGAGTAATATAAACCAAATTATGCAAAAAAATGAAAAGCAACGACCACTTACAATACATTAAACAATTGGACATTTGAAGAACGCCTTCCCAGCATCTAGAGATATTTTTGCAAAAGAGTTGTCTACCTCGGATGGAATAGAGCAATCTTTCTTGAATGCTAAGAGCATTATTTCATTTGTCTCTGAAATTAACGGACAGCGCAGAGATGATGTCCTCAATTCAGTGTTGCTGGCACAATTGGCGGCGAATAAACAATTCCTCGGTGACGATCAGAGCCTCGAATGGTACAAGGAATCCGTGAAAGTTCTGAATAATATTGGATGGAATATACAGGCTGCTGAATTCTCACATTTCGAATCTAAGGAGGACCTATTCGAAGTGCAAAATGTGATTATCGATATTCTTCTAACAGCGTTTGGTTGCACCTTCATTAATGCGATCACCAAGACATTAAATGCTATAAAAGGCCTGGCAGACGGCTATGGGAAAATTACCATCTTTGAAAAAAATACGCACTCCCTTTCAAAAGGCGCATTCCAGATTGGATTGGCAAAAGAAGAGAAGGGTGCCGTATCATTACAAATTGGCACGTTTTTGATTACCTCTTCCAGCGAAATTAAAAGGATACTATTCTTTAAAACCTCTAAAGACAAAACCAAACTAGATTACTGTTCACGAACAGGTACGTTGAATGAGATTGTTTATGGAAAGATTCGAGAATTTGTTGTGGCGAAGCTGGGGGGGGAAGATGGTGGAGTTTATTGCGGAGGTGGATATTTGAGTAATGTTACAAATACAACTAAGAAAATTAGTAGTAGAAAAATGGTATCGGTAATTTTAATACAATAAACGATTAGCATGTGTGCTGAAAAAGGTTTAGTTACAGAGAAGAAACTTGAAAATATTCCAACGCCAATAGATAAATATTATCTGTTAGTAATTGCTATTGATAGCTATCAAAAGAATTCCCTTAGTAACCCAGTTCGGGATGCAGATGCACTAGTTAAAATTCTAACCACTGATTTTACCTTTTTTCAGCCAACCGACGAATCAGAAATCTCTTCTACGAGATCTAAGGATAGCGACATCGATGATATTATTGTTTATAGCAGTCTTCAAACAAAATGCTTGTACAACGAAAATGCTACTACAAATAAGATTGATGATCACATCAGAGCCGTTCACAAAAAAATAGGACCAAATGACGCATTTTTAATTTACTTTTCAGGTCACGGAGATATAGATGAAAATAATCAGACATTCCAACTCGTTGCATATAATGAAGAACTTTTATTTACACGTTTGTATGACCGTTCCAGGAAATACGAAACAAATTGTCGCCATCTTCTAATCATTGTAGATGCTTGCTTTTCCGGAATGGGGAAGGAAGGTATAAAGACAGAGGACGGGACTGACTCTTCGCGATATTATGTTGCCTCTTGCGATTCTGATCAAAAAGCCAAAGATGGACCTCCAGGTGACGGAAGCCCATTTAGCAAATTTCTAATTTCCAAATTACGAGAAAATGAAACCCCAAAGCCCGAGCTTGACTCTGACTTTTTTGAGCAATTCAATAAAAATCAAAAGGCAAAACGAACGGCTGATGAAATTGGAGACCGAATAAATTATAAATATCAATCTCTTGTTTCTGGAGTTCCTGAAGGAGCATCCAGCGGCAAAACAAAGTTATACCTAACAAAAAAGAAAAAAGGCAGACCAGAGCCAGGTTTCCTAAGAAATTCATTTATTAAAAATCTTGGATTCGGAATACAAAAGCAAATTTTAAAAGACGATTACAGTACATTATACAATTACCTTAATATTCTAATTCTGCAAAGCTACAATCTTGATGCGAGAAATTTTCTCGCCAAAAGCTCATTTGGACATTCGATTCCAGAATCAATGAAGTCAAACACCGAAATACTATGTGACCGTTTTGAAATAAAAGATGAGAAATTAAAGGACGCTATTTTTACTAATTTGTTAACCGAAAAAAGCATCAAGAGTATAGTTAACTATTTTATCGAAAAAATTATATCGATTGACAGTAAAAAGATATTTTATTTTTTGTTGATAGATTTTATAGATATTGGCAAAAATTATGTTGAGGAAATAGATAATTTTTGCAAGGAATTCTGTTTGGAATTTTGCAAAAAACACAAAGAAGTCCTTTTACAAAAGAAGGATGCGGATATTGGACAACTCTTTATTTTCTTTACTGATGTAAGCAAAAATTCAGACGGATGGGTTAAACGAGATTTTAAGCAGGTGAAAGGACTGGATGAATCCAACCGATTCAATTTTATAGATCTAGGAAATATTAAACCAATTCGAAAACCACATTTTAATGAATGGCGCGAAGATATTCTTGTTGATAAAGTTTCTACGACGATTCAGGAACTCGCAAATGACGAAAAAATACTAACTTTATTTAAGATCGACGACTTAAATAAATTCACCTGTGAGCATGACAAATTTGTAGAAAAAATTTGTACACATTGCGGCTTTAACGACGAGGAGTTTAAGAGAGAATTTTCTAACCATATGTACAACTTTCCAAAAATGATTTCAAATGGCAATTAAAGCGTACCCCTACGGAGACTCCTCGAAAACTTCGCGGTTTGACAAATTAATCGATGGTAAATGGCAACCTCGTTCTGTCATTGTTAATGGTGTTGAAATACCCCCTTATATCCCATCAGATGACTTGATATCCCTTGTACGTTTAGCCCAGATCATAAAACGCCCTATCCTCATTAAAGGGGATCCGGGAAGTGGTAAAACAGAATTTGCCCGTTCGGTGGCTTATGAATGGTACGGTAAAGACTATGAGAAACATTACTTTAGGTGGGATATAAAGTCAACCACAAAAGCTAGTGAAGGCCTTTATTTTTTCGATCACATATCTCGCCTTCGAGACGCACAACTATCAAAGGGTAACTATCAGGTAAGAACCAATAAGGAAAACAAGTTAAAGTATAGAACATTTGGTCCAGTTGGAAAAGCGTTCAAAATGACTGAGGATGAAACAAAACCTCCCATCCTTCTCATTGATGAGATCGACAAAGCCGATATAGATTTCCCGAATGATCTTCTTTTGGAATTGGATAAATATGAATTTAAAATTCCTGAAACCGAAGAAATCATAAAAGCCAAAATTGCTCCAATTATATTTATAACCAGTAATGCCGAGCGTGAACTTCCCGAAGCCTTTCTTAGAAGATGCCTATTTTGTTACATCAAATTCCCTGGTAGGATACAACTATCGAATATCATCGAGGCCAAATACCCTTCTTTGTTTGAAAAAGAACGTGCATTTGTTGATCAAGCGGTGACAAGATTCGAAACTTTGAGAAAGTCGATAAACGATAATCCTTCAGAAAACAAGCAAGTATCAACAAGTGAGCTCCTTGACTGGCTGAAAGTGTACGATTTCGATCGCGCAAGCACTGGGATAGTAAAAGAGAGTTTAGATACGCTTCCACGTTACTATCAAACGCTTCTAAAAACATATTCCATTTTGCTTCGGGAGTCGAAAGTAACCGAGGAGGAGGAAAAATAAAATTGAATTAATTCATAATCTAGAATTGTATGGAATACCTTCCTTTTTGGAATTTTTTTAAACGAGCAGAATCAGAATTGGGTTACTCAACTTCAATGGATTCGTACCTGTCTATTATGAAGGTAATGACCGAAGACGATCACCTTTCCGATTTTTCCGAAATTGATTTATTTCAGTTTTACAAGTTTTTTTTACTACAAAAATCAACTGACGAGGATAAGCTAAGAAATTTATTGAAAGAAGCAATTGAGACAGAGTATGAATTCCTTTTTCGGTTTCAAAAGAATGTAGATGACAAAGTTGTAACTGCCAAATTAAATAGCCCATTATCAAATACTATTGACAATCAAGAGCGAACGGATGAAGTCCAGTCGCCTTTGCCACCTCCAATTGAAAATGCTGCACTATTCCCGGAACCATTTGAAGATTACGACGAAGACGAAATTGAGAATAATCAGAAAGAGAAAAAATTCTTCCAACTTCCCGACTTTGATAAATTCAATGATAATTTGAAGTCTGCGTCCGAAGGGAAAGAACAGGACAATGATCAAACAAAAGTTATGGTCAAATTCTTGCTTACAGACGAATATTTTAGTGTAACACGTCGACAAATGGTCAAAGCATGGAAAACGTTGAGGTCACCCGAAAAAAACAAAACCGGAACAGCGATGCTTGATGTGGAAGCCACAATAAAATCGATCGCTAAAGAGGGGGTTTTTACTGAGGCAAAATATATATCTAATTATCTCAATCGTAAGGACTCTTTAATCATCCTCGCCGATTACAAAGGCTCAATGGCCCCATTTCATGAATTGACAGAAAGATTGATTAATGCTGCCAAAGGCGCTGGGGGGCATCCGATGGCTTCTGTATACTACTTTCATAATTATCCAATGGGCTATTTATTCAAGAAACAGAATTTAACAAATCCAATAACTCTTAAGGAAGCTCTTGTAAAAACAAATCCAAAACTCACCGTTGCAATTATTATTAGCGATGCCGGGGCTGCAATCTCGGAAAACCCTCCTGAAAGAACAAAAGTAAGACTTGAAATGACTAGCCCTTTTTTGGAAGAATTGACAAAATCAGTATTAAAAACTGTGTGGTTAAATCCCCTTCCGCAACATAGATGGAAAGAAAATGCGGCTGAAGAAATAGTTCAAAGCAAAGTTTTGATGACCCCAATTATCGACGATAATCAAGGTCACTTTCAGAACGTATTTCAGACGATATTCAAAGAAAATTAAAATATGTCATGAGTACATTGCCATCTAATTTTCCAACAAACCTTGACCAAATCTCTATCACCAACCTTCAAAGGGTTCAGTGGTTTTACCGCCAGTTTGTGGAAGACCAATATGATCGATATTGTTTTGGACACTTTTTGTTAGCAGCATATGCGTCAATTCCTGCGCAGTTAACACCCGATTTATTGTATCAAATCTGGCAGAATTTTAACAGCTATAATTGGTTAGGAAATTCCAAAAATATTCATCGAATTGCTGTTGCAGACGTACTACTTTCTCCATTGTGTAGAGAAGTTGGCTATGAATTATATGAAATGCATGAAGATGTCAAATTGGGGTTTTTGCAATGGCTACACAAAACGGAGGACACCAATTCTGTTTGGGAAACCAGAAAAATATCTACTGTTAGTGTTGTAGCTTCCTTCGTTGCTCAATACCACGAAAAGCCTAATTCGGCATCCGAGCGATGGGGAGACGCCCATAATGCTACGCAAAAAGACGATGCTATTTCTTATCTGAACCCGGAATCGACTGTAAAGATTCTATTTGATAAAGCAAAACACCTAAGCCATGAAAAAGAGGGGGATGCAAACAATCGCGATATAAAGCTAATACACACGCTCAACACCATCCAAAAAATTCGAACCCGTTTCAATAGGCTAAATATAAAAACATTCGAAAACATCGGAAATGATTACTTGGAAAAATTGACAGGATTGAGGGCACTGATTCAAAACGATACAGACGAGCTAAACAATAGCACCTACAACTCTTTTTTTAGCAATTATCCGACAGCAAACTCTATTGCTATTCCTAGTAGGACTAAAAATGAACTGGTTATAAAACCTCACCGAAAAGTAAAAGTGTTTATTGTAGCCGCAGGGAATTCAAAAGCGGATATAAGTAGTGCAGAGTTGTTTTCTGACACTATAAAGAAATATGTTTCCAGCAAAGATCTTGAATTGGAGATACTTTTGCGCCAACAAACGACGGCAGACAATATTTTAAAAAAATGGAAAGAATTCGCCGAATCAGTAGAACCGCTTGACGATGTAGTTTTCTACATTGCTGCAAACGGCCAGACCAACGGAAATAGCTGCAAGATAATTTGTCACCCAAATTCCACAATGACACCCAATGCTACTTCATTAAAGGATAAGGATATTGGCGACATTGCTAACGGGCTAACTTGTGCATCAGTAACTATGATTCTACAAGTAGATCATGCAGCAACAACTCACTGGTTAGACACCAACAAGCCCAAAAATATAGTTTTTGCATCGAGCAAATTCGAACAAAAGCCAAGACATTTCAATGTTAATGAAGGAGGAAATATCTATTGCGTATTTACCCATTCATTGGTCGAGGTAATTCACTCGACAAAGCTTTTGATCTCGAATAGGCAGCTATTCATTGAGGCATTGGCACTCACGGAAAGCAAAGAAGATTTGATTAGAGAACCATCAAATGAAAGTTTATGGGAATTCAAATCTCCCCAATTGCTAGGAAATCCTATCTCCTACAATCAATTTTTCGGTAGAGGAAAAAATCAAAGAGCTGAGCTTCAAAACTTATTAAGATATACAGGCTATTTAGATGAGTTATCTTCCGGTTTGTGGGATACTTCAACCGCAAATGCATTTAGCCAATATTGCAAAAAAAGTACAGTTCCCGCAAACTCATCAAAAGCCGTCTTTATTGAAGAGATGAAAAAAAAATCCGAGCATTCAGATCAAGAAGCTCCCTTATACCTACTTATATTTTCCGACCCATACAGGCAGCTTAACCTGCTTGCTCAGGAAAAAGAAGAGATCTTGAAACGGCTACACGAGTTGAAAAGCCGATTGATAGTTTTAGATACTCCATCCAAAGCAGAATTGACAGACGAATTGACAAAAAATGAAAACCGAAATCGAATCGCTTTGGTATACTATTCTGGAATGGATAACAAAGGCAATTTCGTCCTTAAAGACGGAAGTTTTAGTGCTTCTGACTTTGGGAAAAATCTTGATTATCAAGAAAATATACAGCTGTTTGTTTCTAACACCTGTCGTTCAGGTCATTTTGCCGAATTCATGACGCAACTGGGAGTTCGTATTGGGGTTGGGGCAAAAAATCTCATAGATGATAATTTTGCATATCAATGGGGTTCGTCTCTATTTGAACACCTCCTGAGTGATGGAGACATTAAAAAGTACGTGGAAAACTTTAAAATGACAAGTGATGGGGCTAAATCTCGATAATGATAAAGAAGAACCATTGGTAAACTCCTTCGAAGCTTTCCAAGCTTCTTGGTTTAATAGGCCTTCGATATTTCGGTTTAAGCCAGCAAAAGTAACTGGAGAAATTTATGCCATTTTGATTGGGATAGACCGGTATGGTTATGGCATGTTAGGTAAAGAATTTAACGGTTGTCTCAATGATGTGCACGCTTGGCAAGATCTGTTAAGTCCATCTTACCCTATCGCATCTATATCGAGTTTGTTAGATACAAAAGCAACCAAGGTTGCCATAGTTGAGGTACTGAAAAATACTATGAGTCACCTCAGACCACAGGATACACTACTATTCGCTTTCTCAGGGCATGCTCATAACAGAGATTATCCTCATGCATTAGCTACATATGATAGCATTGCCGCTCAGAGAGAAACATATCTTTCCGAAACCGAATTTAGAGATATCATCGCCTCCTTTGAATCCATAAATCCGTTTGTTGTAATGATATTAGATACACATGCAGGAAGCTCGGGCTGGATTGACGTTGGAAATAACAAACATGTATTGCTAGCCGCATCGGCCAGTTACCAATTATCAAAAGAAGTAAGTGGCCAGGGGCTGTTTACCACGGCCTTACAAACTACTTTAGAGAGTAACGAAGAACAAGTGAGTTATCGAAAACTAATGCGTGATGCGTGTGTTTACACTAAAAAACTTTCACTCGAGCAATTACCCCAGCTTTTCGGTCACACCACATCCATCAATCAGGCATTTTTGGGAGGTAGTATGGATCAAACTACTTACATCAACGAACTATTGCACCAAACATCCTATCAAAACATTGAAACAGTTTTGAAAGATTTTAATATAGATGATCAAGAAACTGAAATTATTAGAACACTCGGAAATTATTCCATATTGAATGGAAAAGAAAAGTTGAAAGTAGTCAGGATTTCGTCCGAAATGGATGTACAGAAAATTCCTATTTTTCGTCAAACATACCTTAAAAAACTCCCTTACCAAATAGAAATTGAAGATATAGTTCTGTTACACACTTCCGATAACAGTGGATTGAAAGATGGAACGGGTACTGAACCTATCGAAGATAATTTATCAATTCTGAAAGACGCACAATTAATAATTTTTATTTTAAATCCGGCTTTGCTATATGACTTTCATCAGCACTCTTCAATTATGGGAGTTATTAATTATATGAGTCATATTGAAAACAAAATAGTGTGTTCCATTTTGTGGGAAGAGTGTGATTGGCTGGCAATCGATTTAAAAAATTACCCAGTTTTTTCTATTAAAAGCCCATTAATGTACAGCTCCTCAGGTTATGAAGTCGAAATAGAAATTAAAACTTATTTTTCCAATTGGAAGCCGGTACGTGAGAAATGGGCCGGTGATTTACTTAAAGAAAAATTTTATTCAGATGATCTAAAATATTATAATCCTCCGAGAGAAATCGAAAAGAAAGGTCGCAAACTAGAATATGATATTAACCTTACTTTAAATGAATCATGGTCATTTTTTAACAAACAGCTTCAAAATTCAGAAATTTTAGTCGGGCGATATCAGAATCAAGCACCCGCTGACGTGGCTGCTCATATATATTCACGAGGGAGAATGAAGGAGATTGAAAAAACATGGTGGCCTATTGAATATTATGCGGTGGACATCCTTATATTTCAGGGAAAAGAAAAGAGCATTAAGAAGGTATTTATCTCATATTCTAAAGTTGATTCTCAATATTTTTCGCAGGCTCAAAAATTCCTTAAAAATTTAGAAAGAGAGAATTTAATTGAAATTTGGCATGATGGACTTCTAAAACCTGGTGATTCCTGGGATGATGCAATTCGTCGCAAGTTGGCGGAGGCCGATATTGTGATTTTTTTGGTAAGTCAAACCTCAATAAGTTCAGCTTACGTTGAGGCAGAAATAAAGTTGGCTTTAAAAAACTCAGTTGACCGAAATACAAAAATTATCCCTGTATTACTAAAAAATTGTGATTGGGGAGATAGTGAACTCGCAAACTTCCAGTTTTTACCTGTGAATGAATTTGGACGGCTTACTCCATTGAATAGCATGGTCAATCCGGAAGATACTTGGGAACAGCTCACAAATGTAATTCGAGACTTTCTGGATTCCCAGGAGCCAGATTATTTCCAGAGGAGAATCAATAAGTTATATAATGAACTAAAAATTGTCGTCCACGACGACCTCCAAAAACTCCGCTGGGGTGGAAAAGCAAATGTTAATGGATATTCCTTAAAGGCAAAGGTAGAGAAGGCTTCCATTTCTAATGCGCACTACAAGATTAACATCAGCATTCATTCAAATCATCAAGGTGAATATAGGCAGGTTGCTATTTTTCTTCATAACACGTTTTCTAATGAAATTAATTTTTTAAAGTTTGATAGTAGCACAGTAAATCTTGAAATAACCGCCTATGAAGCCTTCACGATTGGTGCGTTTATTGAAGATGGCACAGAGTTGGAGTTAGACTTAATGGAGCAATCGGGGCTACCTAAAAAGTTTTATTATAAACACAATTTTGATGCTTTGTGGTTAGACTCAAGCAATTCATACACGGGTTTTATCAATACATTATCCAAAGACGGAATAACGTTTTATCAGCATGATTCATGGCAGGAAGCAAAAAATACATTATTAGTAAAGGAATTTGACTTTGTGGTATCCTCGCTTTCGGTATACGATTCGGAAAGTATCCTTGCTTCTGTTAGAAACGCTCTCAATAAACTTAATAATTCCGTTCCAATAGTATTACACTCCGATCGCAATTATCTAAATACGAAGCAACTCGACCCGTTGTTAAGAAAGGCTTCATTAAAGATTCTTCTAATTGGAAATTCCTACAGGTTCGTGAATCCAATTATAGATATGATACCAAAAAATTTGTTGAATATCACTAGGTTACCCTCGTTTGATAAGGTTGCTGACTTTCTTAAAAAAAATAGTATTGATCTAATTGTATCTGCAATTCCTGAAAATCAACATCAACAAGAGAAAATAGAAGAATTAAATATTTTCAATAAAATCCGGGGTGATACTCCATTAGTTTTTTATTCAGGAAAAAGGAATTTAGATTCCTCACTTCTTCTATTGTTAGTGAACAATGGGCTCGTTATTCTTAACGTAAAAATAGCAAGCGCAATTAAATTAGTCTCCAAGATTGTTAAAGAATTGTAGAATATAGCTATCCCTATTAAAAAAACTTTCATAAAGAGAATAAAGGCATTGCTGATTTGATAAAAAAAAAGATCATGAAAACTGTAAATTCAAATGGGATCAAATGTGCATTACGGCAATTGCCGCTCAGCTGCGTCACCAACAATAAGGTACCTCAGGGGCAACTTGAAGTGTGGATTGATAAGTGATGTCTTACTGCCACATTTCCCCCACAACTCCCGGATCTTTAACTATTGAAAATCATACCCTTTCCCTCTTTTCATATTATGCCAACACTTTTACTGCACTTTGCCAATGGTGAGGGTAATAAATTCCTAAAAACGCTTCAAGATGAATATGATGGAATAAATGACGCGCTTTTAGGGAGAGCTGCTAACAAGGATTTTGTGATTGTGGCAGATCAAATATCAACCCGTAGAAAAATGATAAATGCGATTTCGTCCTACGAAAAAGACATCATCTTATTTCTATTCAGTGGACACGCCGGCCCTGAACAACTTAGCCTGACCGACGGAGAAGGGGATAGTGATGGTATCGCTGGGTTATTGGGCAAATGTAAAAATCTAGGTCTGGTGATTTTAAATGGCTGCTCGACGGTCGCCCAAGTTAAAGCATTACTAGATCATGGTATCCCTGTTGTCATTGCAACCAGCGCACCAGTTGGGGACGAAACAGCCGCTCAGTTTTCTATTTCGTTTTTCAAAGAACTGTCGAATGGAAAATCAATCCGTGCCTCATTTGAGGAATCGATAGACATTGCCAAACCATATCGCGATAAAAAGGCGTATGGTAAAATTCAAGTAAATGAAATACTATCCCGTGGGCTGGTAACTGGACAGCAAAAGGCAGATACGATCCTCTGGGGAATATACTACAATAAAGAAAATGAGGCTTTTCTCGACACCTGGCGACTACCTGTGATTGTGTCGGCCAGCGCGCATGAGGATATAAATAAAGACATCACTAAGGCCCTGCGGGGTATTGCCCAAAAATACACAATCACAACAGGAGTCAATTCGGTATTGGAAAAACTCCCCTTTCTAATCAATGAACCAATCCGAAACCTGTTTGCCACACGGGCCGAAACTCAGGAAGATAATGAGTTTTATGATACGCCCAGTTGGAAGCGTTTCCAGATGATTCTCTACGGGTATCGGTCAATCATCAACCTGACCACCTATGTGTTACTTGCCGAACTTTGGGATAAAAGCTTGCAGGAAGGCAAACAAACCAATTTGTCGGACGAATGCCGACAGCTTATACAATCCACATTATTTACAAGCCGAACCAGCGACCAACACCACTCCAACCTCGCGCTGCTCCTGCAATTGGCCCAGCTCCTGAAAGACAAACAGCCACCCTGCTTTCTTACAGAAATAAGTGCCTTGCTTAATGACTTATTAAGCAAGGAGCCTCTAAAAAATGCAATGGAGTATCTGGAATCAAAAATTGCTAACCAGGATAACATCAAAACCACTTTATCGACTGAAGCTGCCATGGTACGGCTATGTCTTGACACCGAGAAAAATTTCTCCTTTATCCTGTATTCCTTTGGATTTATGGTCAACTACAGTCTCACCTCGGTAAAGGACATTGAGCTTTTGAAGTATCGCTACCGAAAATCTCCGTCGTTTTGGCATCAAATTATCCCGTTACAAATACAAATCGGGTATATTGTGGCACAAAAAGTAAACAATCGACAGGCTAGTGATGCTCCGCTGGACACCACTTCCATTATCTTTCATCGGCACGGGAATGGCGTACCCGAGACCTACCTCAATCTATCGCCTTTTTTGTTGGACAAAAACGCACTAATCAAATCCCCCAAGGCCGATCTTCACTACTTATTGTCCTATTCTGCCGAACACCAGGTATTTCACTATCGCCGCGCCACTTCCTACATACAGGTATGGCCCATCCGTCCTAAAAAAAAGGAAGTGAACGAGAACGATACTTTCTTTGAATTAGTGGAGGACGAACATGAAGAAGGCTCTCCTCTGAATTTTTACCCCCTTCTGGAAGATCAGTTGGCCGCTTTTTCTGAACAAGTACTCCATCAAACACATGGTGCGCTATGAGAAGTCCCTTCAAGTTTCTTGACCCATTTACGCTCGCCGATAAGAACGTATTCTTTGGGCGAAAAAAAGAAACTCTACAACTTTACAGGCAGGTCCTCCGTACTCGTCTACTGCTCTTGTATGGCCTATCTGGCACCGGCAAATCCAGCTTGATTCAATGTGGCCTAGCCGGTGAGTTCAATGGTCCCGAGTGGCTTCCGCTCTGGATTAGAAAGGAGTCCGACATCAATGATTCGCTCCAATCGGCCATTCGACGGCTGCTTCCTGTCGCAAAGGACAGCATTCCGGAGCAGGTTCGGCAACTATACCAGAAATATCTACGCCCCATATATTTGATCTTCGATCAGTTTGAGGAAATATTTATTCTGGGTACTCCATCCGAAAGAACCCAGTTTATCTCAACCTTGAAAAACCTCCTGGCCGATGATTCACCTTGTACCATCATACTGGTGATACGAGAAGAATATCTGGGGAGGCTGTACCAGTTCGAGAAAGCGATACCGGGCCTGTTCGATTTTCGGATGCGGGTAGAACGCATGGATACGGCCAATGTAAAATCCGTGTTGCGAGACTCTTTTCGGGAATTCAACATTGCGATGGAACAACCTGAAGAAATTCTTCTGGACGAGATTATCAATAATATCAGCCTCGAACGATCCGGGATCGAGCTCCCCTACCTGCAGGTGTACCTCGATCAGCTCTACCGACAGGACCTTGGCCGTACCTACCCAAACGACAGTTCTCAGAAAGGTAATCCCTGGCCAACTCTGGAATTTACAAGACAGGAAATCCAGGATTTTGGCACTATCGACAAAGTGCTCTTCCGGTTTCTGAACCAACAAAAACAGCGCATCCAGCACGTACTGGTAGAAAGTGATTTCGCTATTGCTCCCGAAACCGTAAAGCTGGTGTTGGATGGGTTCGTAACAGATGAAGGGACCAAGCGCCCCATACGGTATGCACGCCACGAAGGCACGATCAAGATAGACCCGGCGCAGCAGGTCTTATTTCCGGCCTTACCAGAACTTACTCTTACTCTCTGTCTTGATGAACTGGAGCGGGCCAAAATCCTCCGCGTGGGAGATGATTTTATCGAAATCGCGCATGACACGCTTGCTCAGATTATTGATAATGAGCGCTCGGACGAACAAAGGGAAAGAAATAACATGAGGAGCCAAATTCGGCTGGCGCTGGCTATGTTTTCAAAAACGGGTGACTACCTCACCCCAAAGCAACTGGTCAGGTTCGAAGATATAGTACCCCAGCTGGATGAGAAAGAAAGGAAGTTTTTTCAGGATAGTAAAAAGGTTAGGGATAATGAAGCGAATGAAAATCTGAAAAAAGAAAAGGAACAAGCCAGCAGAATAAGAAACTGGCTCATTGTCGCAGTTGTAGGATTCATTGTTGCTGCAATTGGAGGCGTATACGCTTATTGGCAGCAACAGAACGCTGAAAAAGAAAAAAATACAAAGCAAGCTATTATTGATGCCTTATACTTCTATAAAGGTCGTTTTGCCATAGCACAAAAAGAAATTAATGGTAGCACCAAATTTGGATTTATTAACAAGAATGGACTTCCTGAAATTGATTATATATATGATGAGGTCACCCAGTTTAGTGAAACTGATGGATTTGCGAGGGTTAAACGGGAAAAGAAAAATTATCTTCTAGATACTCTTAAAAATGAGTATCTACTAGCAACTACTCTAAATGAAATCACTGACCAAACTACAGCGTTGGATCTCAGTTCGCAGCAATTAGACTCTATTCCAGAAACCATCTTTAGATATCCAAAGATAAAAGTCCTTCTACTTTATAACAATTCGATAAAGCATATTTCAGAGCGAATTGCTGAGTTAACCAGCCTGACCACACTGAATTTGTACATTAATAAACTTACCAGCCTCCCCCCCCAGATCGAAAAGCTGACCGCTCTGAGAGAGGTGGTTCTGAGCTTCAATGAATTTGACAGCCTGGGCCCTCAGATTGGGGAGCTAAATAGTCTAATCACACTGAATTTGAGTCATAATCGACTCACAAGTCTCCCCCCCCAGATCGGAAAACTAAGCAGCTTAGAAACCCTATATTTGGAATCAAATGAACTTGTAAGCCTCAGCTCCAAGATAGGAGAGCTAAATAGTCTGATTACGCTGAATTTGAGTTCAAACAAACTTACAAAGCTACCCTCTGAAATTGGAAAGTTAAATAGTTTAAAAACGCTAGTTTTGGGATATAATAAACTCACAAAACTACCATTCCAGATCGGAAAGTTAATTAGCTTAATTAGCCTAGATTTAAGTGGAAATCAACTTATCAGTCTACCAACTCAGATCTGGAATCTGACAAGTTTAACAGATCTGAATTTAGCGAACTCTCAACTTGCAGGTCTGCCTGCACAGATCAGAGAGTTGACTAATTTAACTAGACTAAATTTGGGCGACAATCAACTCACGAATCTCCCTAACCAGATCGGATCGTTAACTAATCTGTCAATGCTAAATTTAGATCAAAATAAATTCAAAATATTTCCTCCAATAATCGAAAATCTGACTCATCTTACTTACCTGAGTTTCAACGGGAATAAACTCACGAAATGCCCCCCCCAAATCGAAAAGTTGACCAATCTGACAAAGCTTATCTTGACCGAGAATAAACTCAAAACTCTGCCCCCTGAGATTGGAAATTTAACCCATCTTACTCACCTGAGTTTGACCGGGAATGAACTCACGAATATACCCCGTGAGATCGGAAATTTAACCCATCTTGCTCACCTGAGTTTGAGCGTAAATAAACTCACTAACCTGCCCCCCGAAATCGGAAATTTAACCGGTTTAACTTACCTGAGTTTGAGCGGAAATGAACTCAAAATCCTGCCTTCCCAGTTCGAAAAATTAACTAGTCTAACAAAGCTGAATTTGGCCGGGAATAAGCTCAAAATCCTGCCCCCTCAGATCAAAGAGCTTGCTAGTCTGTCAACGCTGAATTTGAGTATGAATCAACTCACTAGAGTCCCCCCTCAGATAGGAGAGCTGACCAGTCTGACAAAGTTGAATTTGAGCTTCAATAAACTCAAAGTCCTCCCCCCCCAGATTGAAAAGCTAACCACTCTGAATACGCTGGATTTAGGCGATAATCTAATTCCTGAAGCAACACAATCCGAAATAAAAAAGCTTTTACCTTGGGTTGAAATCCAATTTTGAACGTAATAAATACATTTTAAGACTCCCCCCATGTTCGGCTTCATCAGCTACAATACTTTCCTCCTTGCCGGAATTCAACTCAACCTCACGCCCGACTTGAATACGTTACCTACCGTCCCAAAAACATCTTCAAACTCTCCGAAGCCTCTTCCATCCCAAGAATTACATTTATAAATTCACGCAATTCCACCTCATTCAAGTCAACAATGGTTTTTTCTTCATTATTCAGGATTTCCTGGAGTCGCGGAGATATCTGGATCAGTTGCAAAATTTCAATCTGATACATCTCCTCTTCCGGGTCAAGGTCTCGTTCAATCAAATCCCTGGTGCCAAACACGACCCTCCAGAAAGGCAAAAAAACCTTATCCTTATCCTCTTCCTTCAACGTCGACGACAATAAAGACGGAGATAGTTTAAGCATTCCTACCGCCTTAATACAGCCCCTTCCAAAGAAAAACCGCTTCTTTTCATCATCCAATTCCTGGCCTTCGATGCTGTGTATGTTTGTAAGATCAGCCGACTGGAATAGTGCTTGCCGAATCGTTTCAACGCGCTTCCACCCGTCCAGTGCCATGAGTTCATGATAATATTTTTTCCAGTAAATAGCAGCCGCGGCAGCGATTTGCGGTGTTGCCGACGAAGTTCCTGCTCCTTGTAAGGATACTCTATCCGTAGTGCCAAACTGTGCCCATGGCATATTGGGAGAATATGCCGAAAGAGCGGTGTTCATCAAGGCCAAAGGACCGAAATTCCCCTGCATTTCTGTGAGTTCTGTTCCCCAGACCTTGCTGTATGGACGTTGGTCAAATGTCCCCCCACAGGCTGCAACAACCCTGTTGAATCTTGCAGGGTAAATCAAAGTCCTGGGGGTTGCCCTTCCAAAATTATTTCCGGCAGCGGTAACTACAAAAATTCCTTTTTCATACGCTTTGTTGATCACTTCTGCCCAAGCCTTGGAAGCGACTCCACCCATGCTCATGGTTACCACATGAACCCTCGTATCCTGATTCTCGTGTAGAGAGATCACATAATTCATCGCATCCACAAAAGCATCCGTTTTGATGAGTACAACGGAATTTGAAATCCTGCATGGAACGACCTCTACAAACGGTGCCGCGCCAATAGCAACGATTTCGCCGGTTGGGATCTTTCCACTACCTCCCGCCAGAATACAACTTGTGCCTGTTCCATGGCCCGGATTAGAGATCAATCCCTGGCTGCTATTGGGATCTGTCGCATCATTGGGGCGATCTTCCTCTACAAAATTTCGCTGTAAATCTATCCTGATATTGGGCGTAACAGAATGGTTCGGGTCGTATCCTGTATCCAGATGTGCAACACGAATCACCACATCCGGATTTACTTCCGTCACACGCTCACAAGCGGCCGTGAGTCCGGAAAAACCTTCCCCCAAATGCCAGATAGCTGGTGGTTCGGGGCCTGCCCAATCCGGATCGAATATAGGTTCGGGAAATTCAATCCCTCCACGTTCATTTGACACAATGTAGGCCGCATGACTATCAGGTAATCCAATATCTTCCGTATAGTCCATTAATGGCTCCGCAAAACCGATTTCAGCCCTGGATTTAACCAATGCATGCGCAGCGTCCCAAGGGTTTTCTTGTATCAGATCTCTTGATTCGATCTCTACGATTGAAGATAATGAGCCTCTTTCTGTAATGGAGGGTTCTGTGTAAAATTTCATATTTCCAGCATTAGTGATTTACAAATAATTCAACTCTTTAGCATTGTAATCTCCAGCCAATGCTACCACGGTTATTGTTATAGTAATTGTCAGAATCATTGGCAAAAAATGACAAATAACCATCTTGATCGGCAATTATTTGACAATCTTCACCAATTGCAAACGCTGTACTGATATCATCATTATAGCAACCACATAGGCAAAAACATTTTACATTTTTCATCCGTAGCCCTATCACTGAGGCCAATGGATTCCAATAGCCTTTGGGAGAAGTTTTTATAAACCAGTCGCACCATTGCTGATTGCCATCTGCACTTAATTGATACGTAATAGACTTTTGGCCTGGGAATTTAATGGACGAAAATTTCTCTTCAGTATCAACAATGATAGTTACGGGTTGCATATATGTTGTCAAAAGGTTGTAAAATATAAAGTTTTTTCCAACAGAAAGTCTGATATTTAAAGTATCGGTACAAAATCCAATCAGTGATTGTTATGAATCCTCGGATTGTAAAAGCGCTATCAATTCTTTTTGCGCCAGTTTCTTTCGAAAATAGGCCAGATGATTGCTCGCCACGATGCGCGTTTTGGTGGAATCATAGCCTGTGATAGAACCGGCGCTTGTATGTGTCACAGCGATGTCATTGAGTTGACCATCAAATAATCCTTTCTTAAACCAGGGAACCACCACATTTTTTGCCAGTACCCTTTTTAAGTTTTGAAGAAAATTATCGTTCTCGTTAAAGTCCCTTTCTATCAAGTCAAGGTCGCCGATGATCACGTTGTACCGAACTCCATCAGCTTGCCGGGAAGTACCCAGTTTATTAATAAAGTCGGAACCTGGAGCAGTATCTTTCAAGGCACGTCCTGGATCAGATTTCAGGGCTTTGAGTAAGAAGGTCAATCCCGTTATAGCCAGTTTGATTGGCCCCGTGACATTGAGGGCATGGGTTAGCAGGCTAAAAATTGTGGTACCCAGCTTGGCCAGTTCCGATCCCGCGCTAGCACCTGCTACGAGAATCAGATGTTTTACGTAGGCATGCCCACCAGACTGTTCGACCATCCAGCGCGAAACCAGGCATCCCTGCGAATGGGCAATGATGGTGAGTTTTGGGAATTCTGGACCGCCAAAACCAATGTCCGCTAACTTCTCGTGCAAAGTATTACCGGAATCATCAATGGGAGTTGAAAGGTTTTCGTAGTCGTAAGTGAGAACATAGTCGGCCAGATCGGGTAATCCATCCAAATCCTTCATCGATTCCACCATTGGCCCGGTATCCCCGGTGAGGCCGTGGGTAAGCAGGAGTACTTTGGCGGCCGGTTTGTTTTTCAGTTCTTTCGTAATCTTTTTTGGCTCAGTTGAGCGTTCTTCCCAAGTCCCATCGTTTTTGATTTCGTGAAGGACGAGCGTATTGAATCCTGCTTTCTTCCGGAATAATCTTTTGAAAAACATCTTTACCGACACGCCCACACTTTTGGCCCCCAGCTCATCCGCCTGCACCAGACCCTGAGTTTCGGGCGGGAGAAAATCAATGTGAACGATACCGTTTTCGTCAGACGATCCAATTGGGTACAGCATATTGGCCTCCTCGTCAAAGCCGCAGGGAATTATAACTTCTTCGTTGTCAACAAGATCTTTGGAGCCGGCTGCCAATTTCGAGGGATGAATGAGCAGTGATTTCCCCTCCGGCAGTACGAGCGGTTGTCCATCTACTGACCGGAGTTCAATGACCTGCACGCTGTTATCAGAACCGGTAGCCAGACTAGCCGAAAAACCGGCTTCAGTAATGTTGTTCCCCCAAAAAGTATCGGACAGCGTCATATTATTGAGTTGTGCATCGGCTAGTTCGTCGACACCCCGTGGCTTTGCGTACCGCTGTTTTCGTAATATGTCATCATTTGTGGCAGCAAAGGCGTGGGCCGTAAATCCTTCCGGGGCCTCGATGGAAAACAAAGAGAAGTTGGTGGTAGTCCCCGGGGCCAGTGTCTTTTCCTTGTTTGGTCCTACGATCCTGAATTTAAAGTCAAAAACCGTCCAGTCGGTTTCATTTTCGAGGCTATCACTCGTTACCAGTCCTTTATCCAGAGCTCTCGTGGGTTCCGGGTCTAGTTCCAGGCTTTCCTGTTGGTAACGGGACAAGTCCAGGGGACTCGATGATACGAAAATTTTGAGATGATCCGTGATTTCGTTGATGTTGTAAAGGCGGTACTTCGGGTCTATTTGTAGCTTAATCGTCTTTGTAAATCGGTTGTCTGCGGCATACCCAAGATTCAGCGGGCTACCATTTTTAACCAGTTCCCCCGAGTCCGCCTGAATCATGCCGCTCTCTATGCCGTAGATACTATCGAGATATAGCGCTCCCACAAAACAGGATTGTAGTGTAGAATTCGGGGCGATGGAAATACTGAGCCGGAAACCTGGCTGCTGATTATTCATGTAGGGAAACACCACCTCTTCGTCGGGCGACAGGTTCCACTTTTCACCGATAACCAATTCTCGATTGATTTTGGTAATCGCCTGCCCCCCGATGCGTTCGATGGCAAACACGAAATCACCTTTCTGGAAAGCGGTAATCAGATTCTTTATTTCCACCGTGTTGAGCCATTTTCCAACCTTATCAACCTGCTGAATGAATACGTCAGCATCACCTTCTCTTTTGAACAAGGGCACTGAGCTATTGGAACGCGTAAGGATAAACTTATTGTCTTTGGTAGGTTGAATAAGGTAGGCCAATTCCGAATTTTGTTCCGAAATAAGCTCGATAAAAGGAAATATAGCTTGGGTATAGGCTTCCTTGATCCGTAACGTCATGGATTCGTCAGCCAGCAGGGCTTGCGACAGACCTACCTTAATGGCAGCGTTGGCCAGCCGCACGATCACTGCTTTATAATCAGTTCGGGTCTGGTCGAATTCATCCATTGCAGTTTTATCCAGAATGGAGATATCCCCGAACACGTCCGTTACTGCGACCTCCTTATCCGTGGTCGAATCACCAGAAATCACCCTTATCGAAGTTTTGGCTGCGCCCGACGATGGGGTAATCCCGTGCATTGCACCGCCGCTCAGTACCCACTGTTCGGAGTCGGCTTGATAACGCAGGTCAAAACTCGGCTTAAAAGGCAAAACCCCTTCACCAAGAAATTGCAGGTTCATATCCGTATCTTCCCTCGCATAAGCCACCGGATTTTGCTGCTGATTGTAGTTACGGACCGTAACGGCCACACTTTGAATCAGGTCGCGGTAGCTTTTGGATGTACCGCCAGATCTGAGCAGGTCTACAAGCCTGGTGGTAAACAGTCCGCCATCACTCACCTCCCGGGCTTTTTCCGAATCGCGTGCTGCGGCCAGGTGTACGTAGCGGGCAATCTGGATCCGGGCATTTCCATCCTTTATTTCGTAAAAATCGCCCTGTCCAAAGCCTATGTATTTCTCAAACGGAACTTTGGTTTTGGACGAAGGCTCAAACCGGTATCGAGCCGTATCGACGCCTTCGGCGATTTCGCGCGTATTACTGCCCGAATGGCAGCTATCCATGATCACCAGCGCATGTACCTCCTTGCCTTTCAGGGAATCCCAAAGCAGAAAGGCCAGTTCCTTGTCTATCAAATCCCTCGCCTCAGGTACTTTGGGGTTCCGGCTATCCACGCACACAATGGTTTCGTTTTTCCGATCAGGTTTGGCATGCCAGAACACCTCCGGGGCGTCGGTCTGGGAACCGTGACCACTATAGTAAAACACGCAGATGTCGCCATCCTGCGCTTTTTTGAGGTGGGCAAATGCTTTTTTCGAAACGTTGTCGAAACTCGGGGGGGCAAATACCACCGCCTTACTTTTCCCTTCGTTGTAGCGTGTGATGCTCTGCTCATCTACTTCGTTGGGCGCTAGCAGGTACAAGGGGTCATATAGCAACGTTTCACTTTGCTGATCGCACTGCTCTCGCAGGAGCTGATCAATGGCTAGAACATCCTTGACGCAACCCGTCAGAGGTCTTTCAGAATAAGTGTTGATCCCGATGAGGGTGGCGTGCAGGGTTCTGGGCATAAAGAAGGATTAGGTTAAGAGGAATGAGTAAAACAGAACCCTAATGTATTTTTTTTACCCGACATTGTTATATAATTATTCCAGAACTTATCCATCGGTAATTTTCGACAAATCGTTTCATAATGAGGAGTTTGAATCATCAAAAAAGAAAAGCCGCTGGCTAAGTATTCGAAGCAAAGTATATATTCAATCCTTATCTTGTGTGTTTGAAAGTCATTTTGCAAATAATCAATAATCTCTCCCCGTTTCCATGAACACCATCCACGCTTTACTGATCGGAATTGAAAAGTACCCTCACGTACCAAAGTTAAACTCCTGCGTGGTGGATGCTGGAAAAATGGAAACATACCTGCGGCTACATAAACCCGACAATTACGAGTTAAGTATCAAAAAACTAGTGGAAGAAGACGCCACCAAGGAGGGAATTTGCGATGCCCTATTCAGTCATTGGGGAGAAGCACAGACGGGCGATGTAGCGTTGCTTTACTTTTCAGGTCACGGCTGCCAGGAGGTACCTGACGCCGAGTGGGAACGTTTAGACAATGGCAGAAACCTAGAGTCTCTGGTATGTTATGATTTTGATTTTGCGGGTAACGGCGTGCTGGCCGACAAGGAACTCCGATTTCTCATGCAAATCTTATCGCAGGACAATGCGGTGGAAATGATCACGATCTTCGACTGCTGCCATTCGGGTGATCTCACGCGCGGTGATCTGCAACCTAAAAAACTGGATAGATTATCGCCCCTACGGAAATGGGAGCAGTTTATTTTCAATGCTGACCTACCATATGCTGAAGTACAAAGGGCCACCACGCTGGATGAGATACTACCCCTGGCCGACCACATTTCCATGGCGGCATGTCAGGAAGCAGAACTGGCCTATGAATCGGACGGGGGCGGGGTGTTTACTTCAGTTTTAATGGAGGTACTGCGTCAGTCCGAGAGCCGTATCAGTTACCTGAATTTGCAAAGTCGGATCGAGTCGTTTGTGCGCAATAAATTCACCCAAACTCCCCAAATTCAGGCCCAAAGCAAGAATAAGGAAATTCTGAACACCCCATTTCTGAAAGGTACCTCCGGCGGGGGACGGTCGCGGTACAACGTTACCTTCTCCACCGAGACGGGCAATTGGCAACTAGACATTGGCCAAATCCACGGCTTGCAGTCGGATAAGGCACTCTCCATTCCGATTTTTTCGGTGCCTGATCAGGTCATTTCTACAGGCAAAATCGGGCAGGTACTTTTGAATACGACCAGTGTCGAACCCTCTGATGCCAACCATCTGGATCGCTCCGTAGCCTATTTTACTGAAATCAACGGCTTGTCCCAAACCACCACGAGCATCTATCTGCAAGGAAATGTTTTGGGTGTCAGTGTGCTGAAAGAGTACCTAAAACAACAGGCCGGGGAGCTTCAAAATTTCAACATAGCCCTGACGGACGATGTGGCGCTAGCCGATTATAGCGTGGTAGCCTACTGGAAAAAAACGACTGGCCTGTCCAGCAAGGGCTATTGTGTCTGGGCTCCTTTGCAAGTGAATGAGCAAGAATTGGAGGAACTGGACGAAAGCAGGGCATTTTCTGATCCAGTGAAAGAATTTACAGAAGAGTCGTCGGCGGATGTCCTGGAAGACCTTAAAAAGATGGCGCACTGGAATTATGTGCGTGGAATCAGAAATCCGGCAACTTCGGGATTGGGCGATCTGATGGGCCTGCAACTGGAAAAATTAACGGGGGAAATATATGGCACCCAGGAAATCAATTTGATGCAGTTTCGGGAGGGCGAAAAAATCAAATTCAAAATAACGAATACGTCACCTACTCAACAATTATTTGTGTACTGTTTCCTGATGTCACAGGAATTTGTGGTCGAATCTTTGATTGATGATAATGCCTACGTGCTAAATCCGGGCGAAGCCGTACATGCGCCTCGTACCTATTTTATCACCACTGCCCCGAATCGTACGCCCCTACCATACGAAACCGTGTGGATCAAACTCATGTACGCTAATGAGCGCATCAACCTCCGTAGCTTTCAGCAAGCCGGGCTGAAAGCCACCCGAGGTACGAAAGGCCTCGACCGGGGGGATATGCGAGAACCCGACCCGGTAGAACCTACCTGGGGTACCCAGACCTTTGAGCTGCGAGTGACCATTACTCCACCAGTTTCTTTGCCTGAGTAATCCAGCTTGTAAGGGTATCGCCAGTAGTCTTGATTTGGCTCACAAGGGTATCAAACCGATTAACATCAGCTCCGATCTGAATCAGGCTTCCCAAATCGTGGATGCCCGCTTTTTTTAGTTTTTGTTGTTCCAGAAATTTCAATCCTGTAATATCAGAAAGTTTTGGACTTTGGAGTAGAGCCGGGAACTGTGAAATAGTACTCGTTATGCCGTTGAAATCTTCGACACTCAGCTGGAAGTACTCCCGTTGTTCGTCATTCATTTTGTTGGTGGCGGACATAGCAGTCATATACGCTCGGACGGTCTGAACAGGTAATGCAAGGGTTTGAGCTACTTCCTTATCGAAACCCTTCTTGACAGCCTCCTTCGAATTTTTTCGGTACTCGGCGATGGTCAACTGATAGATACTATTGATTAAAGAGGCATCCAGATCAGGGTTCTCGCTCAAATCTTTTGTAGATTCGCAGAAAATAGTCTCCGGTTGAAACGCCGCCAACGCCTCCCAGCTACTGAATACCGAATCCGTTTTTAGTTTTGGGGCAATTTGAATCAACAAACTCCCGGCCGGAAGGATACTAGGATCAAGGGAAGCCCTGCGAATAACTTCTCGCAAGCCAAAGCTGAAAAGAGGCGGCTGTGTAAACTGGAAGGTTTCGTTTTTGAAGTCTTCCATAAAGTCCGTGGTCATCAGCTTGATGGCTTTCACATCCGGTGAATTTGCGCCTAATAAATTACTCAGATTAGGGACAACAATCCGAAAGTAGTCCTCCTTGCGCTCAACTAATTCAGGATGTTCCTTATCGAAAAACTCGTTGTAAAAATCAGCTTTCTCGGCCCGGCCTTTCAGCAGAATGTAGGCGGCCAAGAGCCCGCGCATGGGCTCTTGAAACTTACCATTGAACAGATCATCCAACAACCCCACCGGCACGCTACCATGGGCATTTTGCAGAAAGCGCGTGGCAGCGTCTATCTTATTTTCAATTGAATCCTGAGTATTATAGGCCTGAAACCCGTCCCATCCGGCCAAATAGATACGGGCGCTGTCAAAAATCGGTGCTTTTGAGAACAACATGAAAAGCTGGGTTTGCCGGTTGTCAAAAAGATACAGCGGCATTTGGCGTTTCGGCTCACCAGAGTAAACAAGGTAATATAGTCCAGCCGGGGCTTTTATGGAGTAGTTGAGGTAGCCGTCTTTGAGGTAGAGTGTTTTATCGTTGTTTTCATGATACAAATCCTCCTCCGCAAAGCGGGTAATCACTACGGCTTGCTCATCGCGCAGTTCCAGATAAGCGTTCATGCTTATGCTAGGGTCCACCGCCTCTCGGTTTTCGTAGCGGATGAAAATAAGCAGCCCGGCATTCGCATTATCCCCACAAATTTTGGTCGGATTTTGCGAAGCGTTTTGGGCCGGATAGCATTGATACTCATGGTCGTTTGGGGCTACCATAATGCTAGTTAATCCAATACTGTGTTCAAAGTTTGCCAGCAAATCCACTTCTTCGGTAATGCAGGAGTCAGTGAATTCACTGACAACGAAATACTTGCCACCAAACAACGGTAACTTAAAAGAAGACTGTTTTGGAACTGCTTTTTCCTCATTAAATATATCGTAGACCGTCACGCTTTGAAAATTAGGATCCCCTTGGGGTACCGTAACTTTTAGTACGAAGACATCGTCGGAGTAAGTATACTTGACTGGTTCCCTGGTCGCTTTGAGAAAAGCCTGATCAAAATCAGCCGGAAGGAATTCATTTAGGCACCGGGGTTTCTGCCTTTGTTTGGAGCGGCGGGGTACTTCTCGCGCCAGGTAGTTGAGCAGCGATTTGTAGGTAACTTGTCCGTTGGCTACGGCCGCTCCACCCGAAAGACCGTCCAGCAGTGCCGTTGTGAAAAATCCCCTTACCTGATCACCATTATTGCTTTTGGCTTCAAAAGAAGGACTCAGGTATTCTGCCGCATAGAAAACCATGGATTTTACCTTAGGGGCATTCTGAGCGGGAGCAAGTACCGTAAGAAAAGGGGGGCGCCCAATCACATTGGTATCTCTAACCCGGCAACAGTCCAAAAAAACAATGATTTCTTTAAATAGACCCGATTTTTTGAGCGTTTCTAGATAACTATTGGTACTCAGGTTATCCCCTTTCAAGGCCCTGGACCAGTAAGGCAGGCACAGCCCGACGTCTGTGGTATCCAGCCCCAAGCCGTGGCCGCTAAAATAAAAATACAGGCGGTTGGGGGCATTGCCCATTTCTTGGGCAGCCCGGGCTGTATCCATAAGGTCGTTGAGCTTGTGATCAATGTCGTATTGGGTAGGCCTTGGAGGCGCCGGATCAATGGACGAAAGCAGCTTTACACAGTTATTCTCTTCCACCTCGCCAACGGTGGTGATCCAGCCCCAAAACGCTTCCGCATCCTTCCTGGCTCCTTTCAGATTGCTGAAACCGGGGTAGTCGTCGATGCCCACAATGAAGGCATAATTATTAGAATTTGCCAAGAGAAACCAGTGTTAAGCGTTTTGGGTAGTAATGTGTTTTAAGCTCGCCAGTGTGAGCGGATCGTTGTCAAAATCACCGTGGGTGGTGGAGCTACACCGAAAGCCATCCAAGGCTGCGTCCAGTGTAATGGGGCTGATGAGATTTTCATCGTTGAAAAACGCGCTGACCTTTTCAAACATCACCGGGTCAGCGTATGTATTGCTTTTGGTCAAAAACCGCTGCATACCTAGAATCGGCATATCAGTTTCTTGCTCAAACAGCCCCGAAACGAGGTAGAGTAGCGAATGTGTATATACGCGATTAAGCAACTGGTTCATTCGCTCACCCTCATCAGTCATAGTGTACATGAGTATATGCTCATATCGGGTTGGTTTTGTCAAAATCTCGTCATAAAACAAGTCAGTACGACAGGCCGGTGCCAGAAGGAAGATATACCGCACGGGGATTTCCTTGTCTTGGATGAAGGCATTTTTTAGCAGATTGCATACCGCAATGGAGCCCGCGCTGTGTCCACACAAATCCAGCTTAAAATCAGGGTGTTTTTGTTTGTATTCAAATAACTTCCCCCAAAAATACGTTCCTACGTGCTGCTGCTGTCCCGATAGTCCATTGTTGGATTTCCACATGCCGTCCTCTGCAATGGCCTTCATGCCGCTCCACATCCACTTGCCAAAATCCGCCAGGTACAGTTCCCGAAGTACCTCCTCCACGATGGTCGGGTACAGGCTATGGTCCGTTTTTCTGATGTAGCGGCGAATCACATTGACAACGATAGCTGCCAGCGCTTTCAAAACCGCCAGTGTGATGGGACCTCGCTCACCCCTCTGAGTACTGTCAATGGCGTACTGCTGGTCGAAGAGTTCGGTTTCGGGCGCTTCGGTTTCCAGCAGAATAGCCACCTCCGATTTGGTATTTATCTCCTCTTCCAGTTCCTGAAAAACCTCATCTTCTATTATATACAGTTCCGATTCCTTAATCTGATTCGACCTGCCCCGTGCTACTGGTTCGTAGTCTTCCAGGGGCCGCGTCTTAGTTAACTCTTCCCTTACCTCGGGGTACCCCATATCCGCCATGCCTCTGGCTCCGTCCACGTTCAGCCCCAATTTAGTGCCTACCTTCCTGGACACTATTTCCAAAATCTTTTTAAACAAAGCGGTACTGCTGATTTTGTCCAGATTGCGGATGACGGTCTCGCCAAAGCCCGTTTCCCACACGAAGGAAACCACGTGGACATCAGTTCCCTCAAAGGTAGCGATCATGCGTTGCGCCGTCTCCTCGCCATCCGTTTCCTTGACCAGGCCACCATGAAAATGAATTAGCACTTTCCGTTTGTTGTTTTTTCCCAGATACTCAAACAGGGCATCAATATCTGACTGAGGGGTAGAGCTACCCTCGAAGGTACCATGCTTGCCGACGTTTACGTAGTGAAGTTTTGAAAGGGTCATAGGATTTTGGGGTTTGATAGAGATAAAGTAAACTTATTTAAAAGATCGGCAACTATTTACCCGTCGCAATAATTATTTTAAGAAACTTAGTTTCCGGTACTATATAAAATTATATGGCAATGTTCTTCTAGCACTCCCGGGTCGAGTTATCTCAAGTTGCGAGCGGGCTCTCAGGTAAGCAGTGACCAATGTTAGCAAAGTATAATAGTGAATTGGCAAATGGGCAATTATAAAATCTCATGTTATCTCAAGGTATACTCTAACAAACACGGAATTCGAATGCCAGAACCTGCGATGAAGATTGATGCGACTTTTTTTGTACTTTTTTAGACTCTCACGAGCACCTCAATTTACTTGAATGGCATTGCAATAACACACGTTATGTAATGAAAACAAGCATACGAAGCTTCAAGTCCTTTTCGCTAGAGTTCAGACATCGCCCAGCTGATCAATGAAGGCAACTAGGCTTGAATATGTTCCGCTTTGGACAAAATAAAAATATTAATCAGAGCCCTTGCTGGCCGGCAGGATTATTGACTAATTGTACCTTTTCAATTAGCTAATACTAGCAAAACATATGGCCATATCAACAATTTTACTCAGCAATTTAGGAGAGAACAGTGCAATCAAATCTTAAATCCAACTGATGCTAAGTCGGATATTAATGGAAGCAATAAAATGATGAGCACAGCGAGGGATTGAAACGAGCACGTGAATAATTTGCTAGCCAAGCAGTTCAAGTCTTAAACAAGTCTCCATCCATGATTCACGACTAATGCTGTATTTGATCACATTGACAAAGATTCAAAACATTATTTTACAGCTAGTTATCCTTCGATTATAGGTTAACTCGCCATGAAAACTCAATAATCAGCAAACACATGCCCATCCACCTCAGTATACCCTTCCAAAAACAAATCTCGAGCAAAAGCCTCATAATCAAAATACCATTCAAGTGTCGCAGGTGCATCATCAAACATTCCAATTTCATCAACGTACTGATAAGCATACTCTATTTTCGCATCCTTCATCGATCCGCCAAAGTATCCTCGATAGCTTTCCTGAAAACTTTCAATCTGCTCGTCTAACGACTTTGGGTTGCCAGGCCAGCTACTGATCTGTTCGCAGTAAAGCTTAAAAGCTTCGGCTGTAGCATCGTCCATTTCGTCTACGGCTCGGAGGTAATCAAATGCCTTATCATCCAGACTACATTCCGAAATCAAAAAGCCCGGAATGTTTTCCCAGTCTTGAAACATAAGCTCTGGGCCAAACTCATTCCGATGAAATTCATAGCAATCCTGATAAAACTCCTTAGCATCAGTGTAGTCTGTCAGATCAAACCATTTCCCGAGGAGTGAACCGCTATTGTACATTCCGTAATTGCCAACATAAATTCTTGGAGCATTTTCTAATGATTTCAAGATTGAAAGTCTTGAAGTTTCACGGCCCGGCGGGGCCACCCCAGCTTTGTGCTCAGGGCAATCGCCTGCTTCACTCCAAGAAAAAGTGACGGGGCATGGTCCCTTGGGTGCAAAGTCAGAGGGGCGTCCACTGCGTTTTAAAGAGTGGCGGTAGCCTGGATATTCCGGTGCAAAGTACGCCACCATTCCAATCGAAAGTATACCACTGATTCCGCTCCAAAGTACCCCACTATTGAAGTAAGAAATTATCAGCTATTCCGGATCGAAACGCTGGGTATTGATAATGGTTGAAGTTTGTAAAGACTGACATTCCGACACAAACTACACCACTTATTCCGGAGCAAAGTATACCACTAAGCAGAGTTTACCTGTCCATTGACCTAAGTTTGGTTTAGGATTACCTAAACCCCTTTGGAATGGCCAATAAGCTTCTTAGTATGCATAAAATCAGACAGATACTTCTTTTTCTTGAACGAGGCGCTTCTCAACGTACCATTGAAAAAGAGGTCAAAATTTCAAGGAAAACCATTGCCGCTTATCTGTTCAAATTCCAACAGACGGGGTATGATTTTAAGGGACTACTTGCATTTAGTGATCAGGATCTGGACCGGATTCTTGGGCTTATTAAATCTGATATCCCTCAGGATACGGATCCCCGAAAGCTTCATTTTGATTCCTTGTTGGAGTATTTTACTCACGAACTTAGAAGAACTGGTGTCACCCGTTTACTGCTTTGGGAGGAGTATATCAGGGAATATCCTTCGGGATTTCAGTATTCCAGATTCTGTGAGCTGTTAAAAGACCATGTGAAAATTGGCAATGCTGCTATGCATTTTGAGCACTATCCAGCCAAAATGTTGCAGGTGGATTTTGCGGGTGATCAGCTTTTTTATGTCGAGGTTTCAACCGGCGAATTGATTGGATGCCCTGTCTTTGTTGCTGTGCTGCCTTTCAGCGGATATGGCTATGTGGAAGCTCTGCCAAACGCAAAGCTCGTCCACGTGGTAAAGGCGCTCAATAATGCACTTGATTATTTGGGTGGAGTTCCATTGGCTGTCAAGTCGGACAATATGAAGCAGTGGGTATCGCGTAGCTGCCGCTATGAACCGGTCTTTACAGATATGCTCGAACAATGGGCAGACCATAATCATATCGCTTTGTATGCTTCTCGTCCCTACAAACCGAAGGATAAAGCCCCTGTTGAAAACTTTGTTAAAATCACATACAGGCGTATTTATGCACTTTTACGAAACGAAACTTTCCAGAGTTTGGCGCTGCTGAACAAAGCCGTTAAAGAAAAACTTGAATTACACCACCAGATAAATTTTCAAAAGAAGACCTTCAGCAGACTGGAATTATTTAGTGATCAAGAAGCCCAATACCTTCAACCTTTACCGGAATCGCCGTATCAAATCCGGCACTACACAAAAGCCAAAGTCCAGAAGAATTACCATGTGGTCATTGGCGAAGACTGGCACTTTTATAGCGTCCCGTTCCGCTACATTGGTAAAGAGGTGCGCATTGCTTACTGCGAGGATACTGTTGAGATATATTTTGATAATCAGCGGGTTGCTTTGCACAAGCGAAGCTACAAAAGTCATGGACATACCACCATTGCTGAACACATGCCTGATTCCCACAAGGCGATATCCCGACAACAGGGCTGGGATCCGGAGTACTATCTGCGAAAAGCTACTGAAAACGGACCGTGTACATATGAGCTGTTTAAAAAAGTAATGGATAGCAAACTCATCATTGACCAGTCCTATTCTTCTTGTCTGGGCCTTCTAAGGCTGATAAAAGCCTACGGCGCCCTCCGGATGGAGAATGCCTGTAAGAGGGCATTAACGGGCTGTAAGTTCAGTTACACTGCTGTGAAAAATATCCTGGATAACAATATGGACATGATCGAGGAAACCAATATTACTGAATACCGTATACCTGAACATGCCAATTTAAGAGGGCCTTCGGCCTATGAATAATAATTAGCTATCACTTTTAACTCCAATAAAATGAATACACAAAGCACCGTCGATCTATTAAAATCACTCAAACTAAGTGGCATGGCCAAACGCTACGAGTCCGTTCTTTTACTTCCTGTTCATGAACTGGTAGATGTACATTCTCTGGTAGCAATGATCACGCAGGCCGAAGTGGAATACCGGGAACATTCCAGGACGCAGAAGTACCTGAAGGCCAGCAAACTCCGCTACCACGCCCTCCCGGAAGACATTCTGTGCACCCCAGAACGTGGGATTACTAGAGAGCAAGTCCTGCGGTTGTCGGACGGAATGTTTATCGAAAAGGGAGAAAATATACTGATAACCGGTGCTACCGGATGCGGTAAAAGCTTCCTGGCTTGTGCATTAGGTCGCAGTGCTTGTCTGTTAGGAATTCGCACTCAATACTTCAGCAGGAACAAATTCTTGGAGGCCCTGGCACAGGCTAGGCTCGACGGCACCTATCTGAAATGGATCAGGGCCATATCAGCGAACAGACTCCTTATACTCGATGACTTCGGTTTAAAACAACTAACAAATGATGCCAGGATCGCGCTGCTCGATATCCTTGAAGACAGATATGGGAACGGCTCAACAATCATTACTTCACAGCTGCCGGTAGACAATTGGTACAACTTCATTGACGAGCCAACACTTGCCGATGCAATCATGGACAGATTGGCAGCTTCTGCTCATCGGATAGCTTTAACCGGAAAGTCTTTGAGAAAGAAGAAAAATCATTAAGTTTAATAAATTATCACTCTCGCTTGGTGGTAAAAATAGCCGGTTCTAGCTGGCGTACTTTGCGCCGGAATAAATGGGGTCATTTACAGCGGAATCGTGGGGTACTTTCGTCGGAATATCTAATTGGGAAGAAAAGCATTTTTATTTGCCGGTTCCCACCATGTAGCTGAGATGACAGCAACCATGTATTCCTAAATGGGAACATCCAGGAAAAACTGTGTTGAAGAGCGGCAGTGCTAATAAAAGTGTTCGAAAGAATACAGTCCCATAACGGTCTTTCCCAGCTACAACACAATAATTGGATCAATTAAGGGAACCAGAAAGATTGAACCAATCAATTCAGAAAAAAATAAATAACCAGATAAATGCAAAAACTATGCTGCCTTTTGAACCAGTCACATCATGTATTTGGCCATCTAGATAATACCCTACTTTTGCTTATTCACTTAGCGCCTCATCCATTCCTTGGTTTGTTCACTCAAAGGCAGGAGGTTTTCCCTTCCAAATACCTTCATCCACTCTTTGATTTCTCCGTAGGTATAATCCAGGTTTTCTTCGTCTCCGTATGAGAAGAGATTGCCTGGTTGTGTGAGAATGTCGGTTTTGATGATGGCTTTACCAGCCACCACGTACAGGTAGCGACTTTGCAGAAGGTGTGTTTCTGTAGGTTTTGTGTTCAAATATAAAGTTTGCAAGGTTTTGCCTGAGGCGATGTCTATGATAGTAATTTTTTTGTTAGATTCAAAAACCTTCAATTTACCATCAGCTGAAAGGTTTGTATTTACATCTTGGTATTTTAACGAGTGATATTTTTTTTCACTGCCCAACGTCGTCTCCGGTAAATGCAATTGCCTACCCGTACGAGCCCCAGTAATAACTAATTTCCAGTCACTTGAAAAATTTATCGTTGCATCTTTCTGATCTTTTATAAAATCGAACATGACGTCATTTTGGATTTTCCAATTCCGTGATTCACCTTCACCATATTCAATGAGCATCGCACTGTCTTCCAAAAACTCAGCGCGAAGGAAGCCTTCTTTGTCATTTAGAATAAACTTATGTACTTCCCCACCACTTGTTGCCTGCATCTGGAATTCCTTATCACCATGTTTTGTAATGAGCCAGCTCCCGTCAGCCAAAAAACTAGCATACTCAATGTCTTGCTGTTTCTTTACAAAATACGGTATCCATCCCCTGGTTGTCTCCCACACCTGTGATTCTCCTCTAATGTCTCCTGTATAGAGCTTAGTCCCGTAATATGAAAAACGTCTATCTATAACACCATTCTGGTCCTTTAAGAAATTATAAATACGTTCTGTTCGCGTCTCCCACACCTTCGATTTCCCCTCCTTTGTATTAGCACTAAGCCAAACCCCATCCGACGAAAAACTAGGGTAGTCTATAATCTTGTCTTTGAGGAAGTTAGGCACCTGCCTTTTGGCCATATCCCATACCTGAGATTTCCCGTCAAAAGTGCGAGTAAAAAGCCAGGTTCCATCATTTGAAAAATTGGTAATTTCAAAATCTCCCTGATCTTTGAGGAAATCGGGCACGCGCCCGTTGGCAGTCTCCCAGACACGAGATTCCCATTCACCATGAAATTTACTTTGGGTAGCGAGCAAGGCTCCGTTTGCTGAGAAACTAGCCTCGCGGATGCCTCTCTCATCTTTTAGAAAATTGAGAATGCGCCCGCTAACAGTTTCCCATACTAATGATTCCCCTTCCTTGGAAATTGTAATGAGCCATGCCCCATCGGCCGAGAAATTGGCGTAGTAGACTTCTTTGTGATTTTTCAAGAAATCATGCATTCGTTGGTTGCGCACATCCCACACCTGAGATTCACCATCCCGGGTAAAGGTAATTAGCAATGTGCCATTAGCCGAAAAAACAACATGATCAATCTTCCGGTCTTTTAGAAAACCATGCAGTTGTCCGGTGGCAGTCTCCCAAATTTGTGACTCCCCCCTATTATTATGTGTATAGAGCCACGCACCGTTAGGCGAAAAACTGGCGTGGTCAATTTTTTGGTCTTCTAGAACAACTGGCACTTTCTCGGTCTCCGTATCCCACACTCGACTTTCCCCTTTATCGTTATTTGTAACCAGCCATGCTCCGTTGGCCGAAAAACTGGCGCTAACGATCTCTCCCAGGCCTTCTAGGAATTTATGTACTTGGCCGTTGCGTGTATCCCACACATGAAATTCCCCTTTCTTGGTACGAGCAATTAGCCAGGTCCCATCAGCAGATGATGCAGAAAACTTCCCTTCATATCGCAACTGTTCTTTGAACTGATGAGTCGTACTTCCCTTGAAGATCTTTTCCGTTTGATCCCTGATGAATCTCAAAGCTTTCTCGTCTTTTGTTGTACCTTCAGCATGCTCCAGTAAGCGCATTCCTTGGGCCGGAACGATTTTATCCGATTCCGAAGCCCAGTATAGTGCCGTAAACATCTTAGTAGCTATATTTGCTAATTTCGTTTTCTCCTCAGCATTGGAATTTGCTTTGATCATTGCTTTCACGTTATAGTCTGACTGCCTATTTAAGTCCAAAATTAACTCAAACACCTTCGCTACTTCCGAATCTACCTGATCACTTTTAGAGGGATCGCACCTCCGAGCGGAATTGAATTTTTGTATAGCGAATTCGTATTTTTTTGGATTTTTAGATTTCAGGAAGTCTCTCCCCTCTTTTATACGTTTTTTATAGCAATTGTAACGATCCTGAGAAAAAGACAGGAATGGTAAGCCTAGAAACAGAACCAATAGCAGGAGAGCTCTCATTTTATTAAACCTTTATTTTTTATTTTTTCAATTTTTAGTTGGTTTTCCCTATACGCCACTGAGTCCTCAAAAAAGTAAGTATCGTTCAATTTGCGCGCAAAGTTCAAGGCACTTTTCGCGTCCGTGGTATCTACTGATTTAAGGAACGTTTCAGCATCAAGTAAGTACCTTTGAAATTCGGAGGCTTGAAATTGTCTTAGGTTTTTATCGGATTCTATTCTAAGCTTGTCTGATTTTTCTTTTTCAATATTGACTGAATCTTTTTGTATAATAGCATTTTTTTCAGCGCATAACGCTTTTTTTCTTAGTTGATTAGCCCAGAAAGCAGTAATCGAAGTAACAATAAATGCGACAATTGCGACATTTAGCCAATATCTCGTTTTGCTAGCTTGTATTTCAGTATCGCTTTTAGCTACTTCTACATCTTCTAAAACTTTTTCAACTTTTTGTTTGGCGTCTTCTGTGTCCTTTAAGGCCTGGTCAACTTTGAGTTTGGCGGCTTCTGCGTCTTTAAGGGCCTGTTCAGCTGCTAATCGCGCAACCAGTTCGTCTTGTCTGGCAGATTCTTTTTCATTTAACGCTACCCGCAAACTATTGCTATGATCCCGTTCCTTTTCAAGCCTTGACTCAGCCTCAGCCTTACGAACTTTTCGGCTTTCTTCAAAAAAAGCCTTCTCATTTAGATCCAGTAAAGGTACAACATCTTCAAATACAGCTAGTTGGTTTAAGGATAAATATTCCCTGGCGTCTTGCGTGGTTTCCTGGGCAGCCTTGATGATGATCTTTAAGTTGTCCTTTTTACGCTGTTCGGCAGTCCGTTCATTGTATATTTTCTGAGCGAGATTGTCATGTCTCAATTCCATATAATCTCCCTCAAGCCGAAGTATTTTTACGCGTTCTAATTCGGTCAAACAGAGGGAAAGAATAGGTTCGGCGAGTAAAGCAGGAAAAAAGCCTCGCTGCTCAGTGGTAATCTTAATCAGCCTCCCTGTTCTGCTGTACTTAATTGGCCGCTTCGTGCCTTCGGGAGATACAAAACCATTCATTACCAGCTTAACCGTATTATTGGCAGCAGTCGTAAATTCTTTTGTCAGCCTTAGCTGAATGGATTCTTCCTGCTCGTCCATAAATCGTGAAAGGACCTCGTCAATGGACCCGAAGGCATCGATTTCAACCCCGGTAAAAACAATTGGATGCCTGGTTGATTTTGAGTGAGTGTTCTTGGGGTAAGTACGTTCGTAGTCCTGCGTGTAAAACTGATCCAGATAAATCTGCAAGTCGGTCAATTCAATACTTGAGCGTTCGCGACTAACCTTGCTGATAATTTCCTCATATCGTTTGGATTTATCGGTTTCGTCTTTTCCATCCACCGAAATGTTAAACCTTGTAAAAGATTCTCTCAACACAGTCCTAACATTTTTAGCACTCATAGGCTCAACCCGCACCCGAAAATCGAATAGGTTGGGGAGTACCTGCTCAATAGGAAACAGTCTACCCAGATACTCTTCCCGCATAACCATGATTACCGTGCAGGGAAGATCCTCCTCCATGATGTCCCGTAATGTGTTTGCGAAAGTTTCCCTTTCATCTTCTTCTCCCAGAATGAATAATTCTTCAAATTGATCAAAGATCAAGTAGACGGGTCGCAGAAAGTGTTTATAGAGTTGCCGGATTTGTTCCGAAAGGGTTCCTGCTGCTGTGCTAAGCGTCTGATTGATTGAAGAATTCAATGATATGTTGATGTCAGACTGCCTTCTAATCCAGAGCGGCAACCAATCCGGACCATCGAACTCTCCGGCGAGTCCGCATTGAATCAGACTGGTTTTGCCCGTGCCGGATAAGCCATATAGGAGGAGCAAGCGGGTTCGTAGCACCTCACGGTACAATTGCTGGGTTTCGGCTTCTCGCCCAAAAAACTCATCCCGATCCTCCAACGTGAAAGGGTCAAGAAACTTGAAGGGGCTGTTCATGGCTCACGGAGTGTTTTATCTAGAACTATCTGCGAAAAAGAACGGATCTGATCGAGTAGTAGGGAATTGAAGGTCGGCGGTGCACTCAAATCGGATTTATCTGCTGTTTGTGACGAAGCGGAATACTTGCTTTTGACGGGTGCTATATTTGTACCCGGCACTACTTCCCAGAGATTCTTGTATGAGGTTGCCGGGCAATAGTAAAAGGTATTTTTTAGTTCTGAAAAGTGTACCAAAAAATGAAGGTCGGGCTTACCTGCATTGTCCAGCGCATTTTTATCAACCAAAAAAGGAGATAGGTTCAAATTTCGTTCTGTTGAACGATCATTATGACGATGGATTATGATCGAAGAATTGTCTAGGGAGGAGTTGTTTAAGAATTGTTCATCATCTTTTCTCAGGGCATCGCCTTGATTTCGTAAGGTAAGAAACCGATGTCGATACAATTGTGATTTTAGTCGTTGATTTTTCAGGAACTCAATGTTAGGAACTGATGTCAAGCTATATTGGATCATAAAGCCAAAATCAAAGAGGATTCTTGCTAAACTACGCTCCGTTTCTAGGCATTGATTTAGCAAATCAGGAGCCCCAGAGTTTTCGCTTTCTTTGGCGATTTTAGATTCCAAAACATCCAAAGCCTTCCTCGTTTCTTTTTCATTGAGTTTGTCTAGAAGCACGTCCATTTCCACAATAAAGCAGGACAAATCCGCTTCTTTCATCACTTGCAGAAGCAGTTTGAGCAATTCAAGATTTGATTGAGGATTTATATTTTGACTTTCTTTAAAAAAGGAAGTTGCAAAGCGTTTTTGGCCTTCACCGGTTATCCTTGATTTATTGCCCTTTTTCAATGCCTCATCCCAAAGCGTTGCCAATAGCGTGTAGGTCGCCAAGTTGATAATGGCACGATAGGCGAACAGAAGCATTTTGAAGCGCTCTTTGGAAGGAGAATCATAAAACACACCATTTCCTTCCTTTTTCGTCAATAACTTTCTGATGGGTTCACTGATTAAATAGGGTAACAAAGCCAACATTTTTTCCTTGGAAGGATCAACCTTATATTTTTCAGAAATACCCAAAAGAGCGTCTGCTAATTCGTCATTTATGCCGTCCCCGTCATTGTTTGCGGCAAGCCTTGGCAATCGAAAAGTATTCATGAAGATCTCGCCTTCTGGTTGGCTATAATAGATTCCCCACATAGGTTTATCATCATCATTCCGTTCCAAAACCAGCCCACGTGCTAAATTTTCAGCTTCCTGCTTGCTTCCATACCAATTCGACTCATCCACAGCGATCTCAAATGCCTCATTAATCGTTCGGTCAATGGCCATTTCCCTAAAAAAGGCAATGGAGAATTTGGTAGCTTTTTCGTCATTCACGGGTGAACTGGTAGCAATGACGATGGGAATGTTTTTATTCAGCAAGGCTTTTACTTGCCCTTCGGTAGAGCAGCCATTCAAAATTACCAGCTTCAAGTTCGGGCAGTTTCCGAGGGAATCGGCTAGGGCATCTGATGGAGCACCTCCATCCGTCAGGATAATCCTGTCGCGCCCCGCATGTCCGCTAAATAAGAAAAGGGAAATATCATTCTGGTTTGCCCGAATGTCTTTGATGATATCATCCCGTGTGGCGATAGGGGCGTAGATGGTAGAAAAATCTCTAGCTGCATTTCTTGTCCTCAATGCATCATTTAATCCTCTATATTCATCCGCAAGTGTTGGTAATGGAGATGTATTACTATTGGCAAACGTAAGTAGTAAAGTCGACATGAAAATATGAGGGACGGAGGATGAATTTTATCAAGTAAAGATAAAGATACTGTTCTTTTGAAAAATTTGATAACACATCTATCAAGTAAATTTCGGTATCAAGAAGAGTTCAACGTAGTTGATACGGCAAATTGCAGTGTAAAAATTATCTCTCTATGACTTCTGCTAGAGTTCTGTTGAGCTTGAAGAACGCTTGATTTCTATTGCGAGCGGTGTTTAGCATTCAAACCTAGCAGGTTAGATTTACTCAACTCCTGGAGTAAACTTGCAACCAATGCATCGATCCCGGGAAATTTCATGATAATAGAACCCATACCTTTGTTGATCGGACTAAGAAGTTTTTCAAGGCTATCAGAGCCTGCAATTTTCATGCGGTAGGCAATACAGTGGCTTAATTGATTCTTATATCGTGATTTTTACCGACTATTCGGGTGAAATTTGCCGTTTAATAAGTCTCCAAAAAAGAATGCCTACTAAAATTTGATTTGTTTGGCTATTGATCGTTAAATTCCATCTCGATTAAACCATATAACTGTCAACGCTTCACAATGCACCCCGAAATTTCTATCCTGTGCAACCGTCTTTTTCCCAAATCAAAGCAGCTTACGCCAGTAAAAACTATGTGTTCTTTCCAGAAGGTTCAGCTTATAAGGTTAATATCTGGGGCATTCGTAAACGGTTCGGCAAAGTCGATTTGTTTGACGATGTCCTGGGCCTGAGTTGTGGTGATGAGAATGGGAACATTATTCATTTGGTGCATGCAGCGACGGTGGATCCAGGGCTTTACTACCTGAAAGACAAATTTAAAAATCCCAGAGGGACCTTGTCGTCCTCGGGACGAATTTTCTCGGTTGAATAGCCCTTAATCACTCTTTTCGCATAATCTCAGCTACTTTCTGGCGTCCGATTTTTGTACCTTGCTGCTGTAAGGATGCATTGATTCTCCGACTGCCATAACGTTTCATATTTCGGATAAACTCGATTCGAATCTCGTATTTAGGACGATTGTACTTTTTGTCCGCATTATAACTTTTACCTCGCTTATATCGATAATAGGCAGTTCTGATAATATCAAAAAGTGCACACAAGTAGCTTATTTTGTGTTTTTTAGTAAGCGATGATACCAAGTCAAAGACGTCTCTTAGTCGGACGAGCTCAAGAGACCCAATGCTTTTTTTAATATTTCTCGGTCTGTTTTTAACCGCTCAATCTCAGCCTTCAATTTAGCATTTTCGGCAGCCAGTTTGGAGTTACTTTCAGACTCACTGGATTTGACTCTTGTCTTCATTGTGGATAAAGTTTTCCAACGATACAGCAGATTTTCAGCAATTCCAAATGTCTCAGAAATCTCACTAACTTTCTTGCCCGAAACCAGCATTTTTAGAATTTCGGCCTTAAAATCGGGCTCGTAACTGCGACGCTCTTTTTTCTTTTTTTGACTCTCCATTTTTGCAAAATTTATGCAAAAAAGTGTGCCGCTTTTCTAGGCCACCTCAGGTGGCGGCCCAGGCTAGATCCAGAAAATGCAGTATGAGCGAAAATTTATGTACCAAATCTCGCAGATTATTTTAAAGATCAGCTTCACTATAAACGAGCAAACTTTTCTCCATGTAAAATCCTAAACAACCAAAATCCGAACGACCAGCACAAACTCCTAATCTTCATTCCCACGTAAAATCAGATGCTCCAACCCGTCATCCTCCATTATCCTCCTCATCTCCGACCCTACAATCTGCTCAATCTCCTTCTTAATTTGCAAGTAGTTTTGCTGCACAATGCTGTCATTCGCCGTTCTGACAACTGGCAATTCCGGAGTGGCTGTTTTTGATTTACTGCTTGTATTTCCGGTCGTAAATTCCGCATGAAATCCTTTCAAGTTAATCTTCTGGTCAGGATTATCCGCAACGAAACCGACAAATTCGCCCGAGCTTAATGACGATATTGTTGATTGAGGAATAGCCAGGTCGAGCTGGTGCGATTTGCTCACTGATGTATCCATTCTGTTGATCGACAGACCTGTGCGGTCTTGCATGATCCTACCGAATCGGTCCGAAATTTGCTTTGCAGTTTCACCACTTACCTGCCCTGAAATTACGTTTCCAGCGATGTTCATGATGACTTCGGCATAGTCTCTCCCGTAATCCTTTTTGAGCTGACTAAGATCCTGGATACCAATTGTGGTTGCTACTTTGTTCGATCTGGCCGTGGCTATCAGCGTGTCCATATTGTTGAGATAAATTGTCGGGAACTCGTCAAAAATCATACTGCTTTTTTGTTTATTCGGCTGGTTCACCAATTTTATCAGCCGGCTGATATAAAGTGATAGCACCGCTCCATAAGTCTGAATTTTCTGCGGATTATTTCCCATGCAAAGAATCTTTGGCGCTTCGGGATCATTAATATCCAGGGTAAAATCGTTGCCAGACATCACGTAATAAAGCTGTGGGGAAGCCAGTCGTGCAAGTGCGATTTTTGCCGACCCTATCTGGCCTTCCAACTGTTGTAACGCTTCATTCAGGTAGGCGCTCACAAAGGGATTTACAAAAACCTCTATCTCCTTCTGCACTCGCAGAATCGTAAAAAGTCTATCGTAATCGACTTGCATCAGTTCGATTACATGCGGTAAAGTACAGTACTCGCCATCGTTGTATCTTCTCAAAAACCAGATGATTGCCGTCATAAAATTGATGGAGGATTCCACAAAAAAGTCTCCCTGGCGTTTGATCCATTCTCTGTTTAAAGCAAGCAAAATCGTCCTGGCAGATTCCACGGCATCTGTTATATCAGTCATACCTGCCTGGTCCAGTGGATTACATCGGTGGCTACGGGAAAGATCGTCGAAATTGATTGTGTAGAAGGCTGGTTCCACCGGATAGTTTGCCTTGTTTTCGAGCCAGGCCCGGTATGCGAGTTTCGTTAGATCACTGTATTTGAAATCATAAACAAACATGGAAAAACCCTTGGCGACATGCTGTGAAATCACATGTCTGAACACAAAATGTGTTTTCCCTGAACCTGGTGAACCGCAAACCAACGTTGCCCTGAAAGGGTTAATGATATTAATCCAGCTGTTTCGAACCTTGTTTTTATACTTGTATTTGGCTGACAGGTTTATTGAATATTCATTTTGTAAAAGCTGCTCAAATTGTGGAAATGTTTCATTCTCTTTATTGAAAATATCCTTAGCAAGTTTCGCTCTGATGATCCGGGATAGAACGCTTGCACCTGACAAAATAAGCATGTATCCGACCAGGCAGAAGATGATGTATATGGCAGCAGCGAGCAGAATGGCGATGTCAAATTGCAGGAAAACGCTGCTGGTAAAATAGATTACTGTCCCAATCAAAATCCTGATAATGCCATTTTTTGCGGATGCCCTTTCATCTTTTTTCCCCTTGATTCCAATCATAGATATTACCAGAAAAACAAGGGCGATCAGCTTTGTTTTGTCTGGGAAAGAGAACAGACCGCTGCTGGCAATTTTGCCAAGAATACGGTCTGTGATAACGGAATTAAGACCCCAATCTGCAAAAATCTGGTAACAATAGTAGTAAAAATGCAGTCCAAGTACTGCCAGGCTAATGAGCCTGGTCATGTCCGTAATCTTTCGAAGACTCTGATCGTTTTCTCCTGTATTTGATGACATAACAGTATGATTAAAGTTGTTGTGATAATTGTTTTCTTTTCCTTTTTTTTCGGTTCGATCTAAGCTGATACGGCATATACCCGTTCTGTTTGACAGGATCGAGAAGGTTGTCTTCACCTGGTAGGTCACGTGAGATTTGACCCGACTCAACCTTTGGTTGAGAGAATATTTCGCCAGTTACTATTTGATTGACACCGTTTTTCGCAGCCATATTTTTTAGCTCCGGAGTTCTCAATTCGCTGCTTTGTTCGAACCTTGGCGTGACCAGACAGCGCTCCTGCATGGCTTTGGCACTGTAGTTTTTCCCGAGTGAACTGCCGTTGAAAACTGCTTTCGTCTGATGATCTATATAAGTAATTCCATAGATTACACCAGCATCATTTGACCTAACTACAGTGTCTATTCCGTCTTTCTTCAGTATCGATTTCAGTGCATCCAAGGTCACGTTTGTCCTTTTGAAAAGGGCAAAGTCAATGGCATTTTTGATCCGTAGCTTGTCCTGTTGCCGGCTGTTTTCATTGATCTCGAAGCGGGTTTGCAGATAGCTTAGCGTAGGTTTACCCGGAAACAAACTCGCTTTGATCGGCACCCCTACCCGCTCCGATTTCTCGTTCAAAAGCCGGTAGTGAAGCCCTCCCTTCTTGTAGGTTCGTGAGTCTTCCGAGCCCCGGTCGGCTGCCACATTGTACCGGTTCAGCACCGCATTGAGCTCGGGAATCGAGGTGAATTTATATTTATCGATGACCCCGGCAAGCACGTTGGCAATCGCTCTTTTGGTCTGCATCTTCCCATAATCCGCCTTCACCATGGCAGGTTTCAGCTCGTACAATTGCTGCTTTCTCCCCTCCGCTTTGACAAGATTGAAGTCTAATTCTATCTGTTTCCTTGCTGGCTCAGACTGGTTTCTACCCAGGTTGTGCATTGGAATTCTGCTACCGTCCGACCGGATATTTGTACTTACAATATGGATGTGCGGATGTCCGGCATCCCGGTGTTCATACACCAGATACGGTTGATTCCCGAATCCGATTTTCTCCATATAGCTACCTGCAATTGATGCCAGTTGCTCTGCCGTCAACTGCTCCGACGGGTCGAAATTCAGAGAGATATGCACGCTGTTGACCTTTGTTCTCAGGTTCAGATCAGCCTGCCTTTGAAGCAGATTCAGTCTCTGTTTGAAGGAAAGATCGGCTACGGCTTTGGGATAGTTTTCGGCCATCAGACACACCGCTTGCTCTGCCTGTACCTTCTTTTCGTTGTAGGTAATGGCAGCCCTTAAATTGCCGCTGGTATGGATCACCGCAACCATCGGTCCGATAGTTTATTGATCACTGTGAAAGCCTCTTCCAGCGCACTGCGGACGGCCTCATTATGCTCGTCCTGATGTTGTAAGTGCTCTCGAAACTCATTGATCTGTGTCAGGCTATGCAGGCGTTTGGCAACTTGATTCGTATTGACGCCAATCCGACTGAGCTCTGTTCTGACCTTAATGATTTCCCCCATCATCTCGTCCATCGAGCCGTCGCGTGTAATTGTGGTAACGGCTTTCCCAAGTAGTACCAGGCGAACATATTCGCTGAACTTACGGCAGGTGCTGCTTTTGCACTTCTTGAAGATCTGTTCGTGCTCGGCCTTTGATAGCCGGATTGTAACACGCTTTGTTTTTCTGTTTTCCTTGCTTTCCATCACTGATCATTTTCACTTTGAAAAATCTTCAACAAAACGCCCCCGACTTCGGAGGGGGTGGCAAGATCGGCCTCCTTTGGCCGGCAATTGTCAGACAATTGTACATCTTGCCGATTGCGATTAAGAGGCAATCCCACCAGATTTTCCGAATGTTGTCCCGGCAGCTCCTAAGGAGACCGAAATGTTCAAACCGGAATCTGTTTTTGATCCATCAGCCATTCATTGATGTCTTTGAAGCCGTCATAGAATTCGCTTCCATCTTTGTACTTTTTACTGATCGCCAGTGCGGATTGCGTACATTGTCGCCCCGTTTCATCTCTGTCCAGGTACAAGTCGATCTGGTTGTGACGATCCAAAAATCCGCGAGCTCTTTCAAACAATGAGACCGAATTCAGGATCACATAATTTTCCCGTATCTCATCCTGGCTATTACTGATCGTCCGGTATGACAGAAAATCAAAGAACCCCTCGAAAACTGCCACGCGGTCGAATCCATAGTCTATGGTAGTAATATCCTTGGGACGGCTCGAAAGTTTACAGTAAACATGACGCAGTTCATATCCACCACCATCATTGGCAAAGCCTATCGCTGTGTAGTTTTTTAGCCGGACCGAGAAGCTAACCTGATGGCAATGCTGACAGGCAATTGTAAATGATATTCCACGACGGAACAGGTAGCGTTTCAAACCGAAAGATTTGATCGGAGCAACTGAGTTAATATGTATGGAATTTTCCTGAGAAGTTTTGGGTAATGAATTTTGAACAGACGGGTACTGATGAAGAGATGAATCAGAAGCAAACATGGCAATTACATCCCGCACTTCACAGTTGTAAAATCTCATAAGAAAGTCTACAAGATTCCCGCCCTGTCCAAAACCATGATCAAACCAGCGGTTGAGCTTTCGATTAACCTTAAACGAAGCTGTACGCTCAGTTCTTAATGGGGATAAATACCAATAATCAATTCCCCGAATTTTTACTGGATCAATACCAATGCTTGCCAAATAGGAAACCATATCCAAAGATTTGATTTCGCTTAGATTTGCCCTTCGCCTATTTCTTTCAAAATCCCTCATCGTCTCCCTTTATTTTGGCTGACAATAAGCGAAGGTAGCTATGCCTATTTTCATACACCCATCCGGTGTAAATTCTCCCAGGGATCATCCCAATGCATATTCCTATTTTTGGAACTGTAAAATCAAAACCAGAAAACATGATGAATGCGAAAGAATTGGCCAGTGTGTATGATACCATCATGAGTATCCCCGGCATGAACGAACAAGTAAAAATTGACATCAAAGTCAGCAGGAAAAATGCGCTACTTCTCACCCAGGCAATCAGGAAAGCGCTGATGACAACACCGGGGGAGCACGGTCATGATCTGCTTGATATTGCCTCAAAAGAATCAAAACAGGAGCTAACCAATATTGCCGAGGAGTTTCTCCAAAGGACGGGGTTGATCGAACTGCATGAAAAGATTCTAAAATTGTAGCAGGTACACCACAAAAGCTGATGACCGATCGGTGACCTGACAAGCAATCTCAACCTAAGGTCACCGATCCAAATTTGCAAGAAACCTTAATTTACAGCAGCGGACCTGATATGGTTTAAGCATGAATTAATTTCAATTTATTTATTCAGAATATTTATAACCAAAATGAGAAAAATACATTATACTTGTATCCAACAGTCTACACGTAAAATCCCACCTCACTTCCTCCTCTGGTAACAAGCATGCCCATTTTACATTGGCAGTAATGAATTGAGTTATTTGGTCAACTTTAACCAGTCTGGAGATGTCTAATTATTTCCTCGAGTTTCTCAACCAGATCGTGCCGCTTTCCGACGAATGCAGAGCAGCAATTAACGACATCACTATCAAAAGGCAGGTGCCGAAGGGCAGTCAGCTATTAAACAATGGGGACGTATGCCGAGAATTTCATTTTATCGAGAGAGGTATTGCCCGGGCCTTTTACTATAAAGACGGGAAAGATGTGACGGCCTGGTTCGCAGCTGAAAATCAAATCATCAGCGCTATTGATAGCCTATTTGCTGGTAAACCTTCCATGTACAATATCGAGGCCCTGGAAGACTCGATCATATGGAGCCTGCAATATGGCCAGATCGAACCGGTATTTCAGGCGTTTCCGGAAGTTGAAAGACTCGGCAGAATACTGGTCACGAAAAACTACCTGCTTCTCGATGAGCGAATGAAAAGCTTTGTTTTCTCAAACGCAGAAGGTCGGTACGAGTCTTTATTAGAAGTGGTTCCCGGCATCCTTAACCGTACAAAACTGGGCCATGTTGCATCGTATATCGGCGTAACCCAGGAGACGCTTAGCAGAATACGCTCCTCGTACAAATCTTCGATATCAGCTCGATTTTGACATACATCAAAGGAAATTATTACAGATTTCAAGAATTTTAAATCATTATTCTTCTGGGCTAAACTTGAACAACAATGAAAACATTCTTCAAAATTATCATTCTTATATTCTGGGTCGGTCAATCCTGTAATCGCCAGGAATTAGCACCTGTAGCGACCAGTGTTGACACCGATTTGTCGGTTTCAAATGTGAAGGCGGCTTACGACAGTGAAATGTCGATCGTGAACGAATCATTTCGCATAGGCAAATCCAAAAAGGAAAAAACAATAAAAAAGCGAATTGACTGGGATGGATCCTATTTCAGAACTTTAGGAACTAAAAGAAGATTGGTCATTCCGTTTCATCTTGAAGAAGAGATTTATGTAAAGCTCGCAGACAGTTCAAAGATATCGTATTCAAAGGCAAGCTGGATAGTCGCATCAACCCACAAAGGTAAAGTCAATTTTGAAGTTGTAAGCTTGCTTCCTGATACCGAGTTCCTGCAACAAAAAGATCGCAAATTCTCTGGCAACATAATCGTTGAAAATCTGGCAGGTGATTTCATTGCAGGCTATTCAAAATCAAAGTCTAGCCGGAAGGCAATTACTCAAAATAAAGGAAATATGCGTACAACCAATTACTGTACCTACTTTGATTGGTACACTTGCGCATCTGTCGGTGGCCAAATGATTGGCTGCTATTATGACTATACAGAAACCTATTGTGACGAAGTTGACGATGAAGATCAGGGAAGCTTCAGTATATTGGCTGGACAGGGTAGCGATGGTTTCTGGCGGGAAGATTTAGACTCAAGTATTCCAGACTACCCACCGACAACCAACAACTCTGACCCAGGCATAGAATATCAGATGACTACAAATGGTGATCGTATCGACATTCAAAAATATTTTAACTGCTTTGATAAACTGCCTTCCCACAATGCTACCTACAAAGTCCGTTTATGTGCCGACCTTGTCAACAACGGAAACCCGGACGAACTAACTAAACTCTTAAAACCCGGACATGCTTTTCTCACTATGACAAAAACAAACGATGGAACATCCGTAAGCCAGTCCTTCGGTTTTTATCCTGAAATAGGAAAAGTCAGTTCGTTTCATCAACCTGTGGCAAGTCAGATTGAGGATAATGGAGCCACACAGCATGAATACAATGCTTATATTGAATTCGAAGTACCAAACGAGGCCAGTTTTAATGTCATGAAAAATATGGCGAAGAGCCTTGGAAATTCAATGCAATACGATCTGGATGATTTCAACTGCACAGATTTCGCGTTACAAGTTATAAATGCCGGTATCAGTGAAAGTGAACAAATACACGTGCCGGATTGGATTGGACCTTCCACCGGCATCAATTACGGAACGACACCAAATGGCCTCTATAAAACCCTCGTCGGAATGAAAGCTCAAGGGAAACAAAATGTCGGGGTTGGAAATTGGCATGCGCCAACCGGTAACGGTTCATGCCCCTAATGTGGCAGCGGCACCCTGTTAGCCGGGAGTATTATTTACGATTGAGATTTTAATCAATAAAACAATTTGTTATGAAAACAGATATGAATATTCAAAGCATCCAGGTCAATGCAATTCTAAAATGTGTCGCCGCTATTTCGTTTTTACTGATCACGGTAGGGAACGACCATCTATCTTCGTTTATGTTCATTTTTTTACCCTACGCCGCAATTTCATTAATGGACGGCTCGGCAAGTATAAGCAACCTGGATCTTGGAAGTAGGTCAATAAATCACGCAGTAGAGATCTCCTTACTTTTCATGGTTATCGTTGCAACAATTGTCCTTTTCATTTCTGGCCTAACGAAAGCACGAACAACTGCTAATAACCGCATCTCATTGATCTCTCTCGGAGTGCTACTGATATTCTGCCTATTAGTCTGGCCAATGTTGACAGAACGAAATATTCCATTTTTCAATCCGATCCTTTTCATTTTCCTGGCCATTACTGGATTGACATCCTATCGTCTCCTCAGGTGACTTGCTCAATATCCAGCAAATAAATGCGGATCGGTAATGTATCATGAAATTTGTTGCGAGTCTTATTCTTATCTCCCGTGACCTAACGGAATGCCGCCTCTAAACCTTCATTTACGATAACACAAAATATCAATGGGCGAAAGCAACATTACTAACGTGTATGAAAACGGCAAATGCAATGGAATGGCTGGATCGGCTGATAACGGCTCATGCCAGCATATCCGAGAAGGGGAAAGAAATAACCGAGGCCGAGCTCGCTTTGCTGTTACAAAAACTGCGAACCGAGAAGTCCGAGCAAGTTGGCTATGTCCGGGCTATGATGCTTTCGCTCGACAACGAAGACAGCCAGCAATTCTTCATTACGAATCACTACACGTACGCACATAATCTGCTAGACCTCGCCCTAAATCGTCCAAACTCAAATTCGTTAAATAACAGCTCCGATAAGCTAGCAAGTCAAATCACTACGCTACTTACCGACTTAATCACAGCAATTTACAGACAATATTCTTTGGTAATCAATCCGAATTCGAGAGCACCAGAGGTGTATCTCAAAAGGGTGCAACGCAACTGGAAATCCCAAATCCCCTTTTTTACGCATGAGTTAAACACCGCGGACCCTGGTATTGCATACGTAATTCTTACCCCTGTCCGTAGGTGGCTGGGTACCGGTAGTACCGAGAACAAAACCATTCGGCACATGTTGTATTTTTCCAGGCTTCGAACAGACCTCAATTTCCTGATTCCGGTTAAAACGTCCGAATCGTATTTCTCGAATTTGGAAAAGCATCTTATTCGAATCAATTTCAATAGCCATGATTGCTTTGATCACCTTACGATCAGGATTGCTCAGGTGATCAATAAAATGCCAACCTATTTCGAAAAGCTCGATAAGCTGTTACTGATCTCCAAAGAGCTGAAACAGCAGATAGTCATACCAGATGTTGGATTGCATCCCATGGCCGACTCCCTTGTCAATTCGCTCGAAAAGTGGATTGCACAGGAAATTATCTATTTGGAAAGAAAGACAAGGGACTATCTGATTCCGACCAGCCACAATGCTGCCCCTCTGGAACAGACGTCTTCTATAAAAAGAGAGCCCTCCTCAAAAGTACTTTGCATGCTGACAGTCGACCAGATGGCGATTCTGTTGAGGGCCGCAGACGAATCTAAGCTATTGAATGCAAAGTCCATAAGTGCCGTCTATAAACAGATCACGCCATATCTCTCGTCTCCCTTCAAGGAAGAAATATCTCCGGACAGTATGAGAAGTAAATCCTACGCAGCGGAGGATCGTGATAAACGAATTGTGATTGATGCGCTTCATCGACTGGTGAAGAAAATCGAGCAGTTCTGATTAATCTTCCGTCTCTACCCAGCCGTCTTCATTTCGGATGTCAGCGACATTATTTTCCAGGAGCCACCGCTTGAAATGGTCCGGATGGCCAGCAGTATATTTCACGATATCACCATCATGCAGGATGATGGTAAACAGATCCTCCACCGCAATAAACTTACGAAGTTTCGATGCGGGGTATGCAAATCCGGCATAATTCGAAAGCGCGGCATTCATCGATTTTGAATATTCTGTTGAACCTGTCCCCAAAACGTAAAATACATCAGGATGTATCGTCATTGCAACGCAAAAATATAAACAAATATAAGGAATATGCGACCATGATGTATGTTCATACGTCAACAATTTTTAATAATCGCTTCAACTTTCTTGCATGGAAGAAAGGGAGCAGATACAGCAACGATTTGCCACAGCACTTTTACGAGCTGCTGAGGATAAAAATCTGAGTTTGCGTAAACTCGCAGCCGCTTCCGGTTTAGAATATTCCCAGGTACAACGCATTTCCAAAGGCAAGGTTAATCTTTCACTTTCTACTATTGTTGCGCTCGCTGAGGGATTGGAGATGTCGCCTATTGAGTTGTTTCGGTATTACTAACTCCGTTCCTATGATTTGATCAATCTCGTTTTTAACAGCATAGTCCCATATTATTGTGCACAGGCAAGACCCCATTGCTAAGAAACTGACATTTGCTGCAAAATATAAAATAAGTCTACAAACCTCCGCGATCTGGCCTAAATCCTACATTACAGCAGTCCGTTTGAGGCATACACTGATTTTCTTAAAGTATTCGGTCTAGCCCCACCGCCAAGTATCGCAGAGTAAATTTCGCATCGTACCGTAAAACTGGGGAGAGAAAAATCTAACCGACAAGTATATACCAATTAATCGTTTCTTAGATAATCCGCTGCTAACTCTAGGGCTTGCTCCGGAGCGGAGCATCAACCTAAATGCAGACTATTTATCATAACGTCTTGTTATACAACAAAATATTATTTGGTTTAGGTAGCAGTATCAAATGTACTGTTGTAGCCATAGAAAATAAGTGCTACTCATCCTTTTCAAATGTCAAGCCTTTAATCGGAAGGCCAATGGTGATGCCAACAATAAATTTTTCCTTTGCAGTCAAAGTGCGTAGTCCGTCACCATCTTTAATCTTTTCGTTTAACACGTTTGAATATCTCATGTAAGGGAGGATACTGATGACAGGCTTGTCCTTTTCTTTATTTAGCAAATTTAAGATAGTACCAATTTGTACCCTTAACCTATAAACGTCGCTTGGCGATATTCCTCCCTTTAGATAGCTGACTTTAAAATTCAGTCCCGGCAATAAGTTTTTTCTAGGAAGTAAGTAATATTCAGCATGAAAATTTCCGTACAATTTGTATTTCTTATCTGTCTCTTGCTTCCGAAAAATGCCCGAAGTAACACTTTCCTTTATCACTAGGTTACCGCTCTGCTCTACTAGTAATGTATCTCTTTCATAGTATTTTACTTCCGAATATTCCGATAAATTATTTCCATAGAATAAATCGGCTCCTAGCCTGAAGAGCCTGGCTGAGTATTTGTAAACTTGTAGCCATTGTCCCCAAATAGCGATTTGGGGAGTAAAGAATGGTTCAAAGCTTTTGGCAGGCACTGGCGTCCCATTACTTTGAGTCCCGTAGATATTAAATGCTTGATAGTTGATCGATGGGGAAACTGTTATCCAAAAATATTGTTTTGTCGTCCAAAATGGCTTGGCGATGGAGATTTCAGCATCTGTATTTAATTCCAAACGTTTGTTAATACGTGTTAAAATCGTTTTGAAATCCTTAAACAATAAATCCAGTTTGATGTTTTCAGCATTTGAGCTATCTTGAGCGAAGGTAGTAAGGGTTCTCCAAACGTAAGGCAGATCATTCTGAAATACTTTTATCGAATCTAATTTTGTCTTGGGATAATACTTTTTTGCAAGAGATATGAACAATTGAGGATTGCTTAGCTTTGAAAGTTTATATTTTCTAATACAGTTTATCAAAGTATCTGCTCTCCCGAACTTTGCTCCATAATAATCGGCCAATTCGTTATCGGCTTTGGAGACTTTATACATTGCTAAATAATCCGTAAGTGTTAAAAATATTTCGCTGTCCATCGCATACATCAAAAGTGAAACTGATTCAAGCGAGTCGAGCATATCCATGGTAAGCTCTTTCTGTTTTTTCTTAAAAAGACTTTTTGTTATATGGTCAGCACCTTTAAAAAATTGTTGGCTACTGGCCCGAGGAATGTGGTGCCAGTTATATTTTATTTCAATCTGTCCGTTATATTTACCTCCCTCGACTAGGGGAACTTCACTATTTTTCTTTCCTGCTTCGATTTCGATTGCATGTATTCCATGATCGCTTGGTATTATGCCTGAAATTTTTGCTTTTGCTTTGTCACTGACATCTAGCGAAAAGCCGCCGAGTGGATTGTCTTCCCCAACAACGAAGTATTGAATATCCCTACGAATAAGTTTATCAAATGTTTTCGGTTTTAACAGTTCAACATCCCTTTTAAAGTACGACGATTTATTTGTCTTTTTCGACTTGAAATACCTTCGAAAATAGAAGTTAGATCTCATCGAATCAGATAGCATTGAATCAGCTAATGTCTGAGCCATATTCTCAGCATTGCGGATTTTTATAAATTCTGACTTTGACACTTGTCCATGCGTCTCTGAGTATATAATAAGGCTAAGGAAAGCAATTGACAATACAAATCGAAAGTAGAGCGAAAAGTTAGCTAAGGAAATTCTCATAGGTCACCAAGATAGAGTAGGATTTCAACCAAATTACGACACAAAATCAGCACTATATCAAATGACTTATTATTCGGTAAATCTTTTCAGTTTTTTCTCGTTTAGACCTGTCCCGGGTGAAGTTTAGCCTTGACGGAGAGCATCAGAAAGTGTGGCGCAATTGATTCTTTGATAACTTGAGAAGATGTGAAAGTCTTCTCATGAAAGCAAAAAATGTTGTCCAGCCAGTTGTAATAGATCCTCGAACTGCCGTGTATCATTTGAAGGTACACATTTTAAATATATCACCGATGATCTACCGGCGCTTTATCATTGACGGAAATACACACATTGCAGAGCTCCATCATTTGATACAGATGATGATGGGTTGCGAAAACCAGCATTTACACGTTTCATATCTGTCGAGTTGATTATGTAATTGCCTATGAAGGAGGTACCTTTTGTCGTGACGATTCCAGTGAGATTTACATTGGAGATTTAGGTCTGAGAGCTGGCGACAAATTTTCTTTTATGATTTTGGTGATTACTGGAAACACGAAATCCGTGTCGAGAAGGTTGAGAATGCCTGGCCAGGATACCGACACCAATTTGTACAGCCGGACGAAGGGCGTGCCCTCCGGAAGACGTCGGCGGGCCTTATGCATATCAGGATGCTTTGATCGGCCAGTTCAGATGGATCCAGGAAACCTTATCAAACGTCTTCGAAAGTATTGAGAATGGAGAAGTTCCAGACCTTGATCTTGATAATGCCCCTTGGTGGTATCTCAAACACCGGAGTGAAGTGTTCGACAAGAAAAAAAATGAACCAGGCCTTGGCCAAACTATATCAAAAAAAGGGTGATGGTAAATTTTGGAGAAATTGCTGCATATTTCAGCTTCATCTATTGTACCGGCAACAACATATTTCTCGACGATAACATCAGGCTTTTGTTCACTGATTGTGACCGGCAGAATTTTCCAGGCGCAAATGAATGGCGGTCTTTAATACCTGGGCATCTTTGCCATACTGGCCCGCCGGTGTCTTAATGGTTTCGTACTGGAACAACAGATCATCGAACGTAGTCTCGCCGGTCAGGTCGATCGCGGCACGATCTGCGTCTTTATAAAGCAAATTGATCACATCACAATTCACATCTAAATCTCTTTATCCTTTGTCTTGGAAGGACTTTTTGCCGGAGCTTCCACATTTTCATCTTCTTCCTGAGGCGGTAACGAACGATACTTTAAATACGAGTCAGTATGGTCTATCTTAATTTCGACCCACATCGGGAGGTGATCGGACATTTGAAATGTGCGGTAATATGTCCTGTAATATCCGCTTTTGTCTTTTCTAGGCTCACCTTTTGAGTTGACAAGGTAATTTTCGCCCATATCCTTCTCGTAAATACTTTCGTCCTCTTTTTTGTAGACGGATTCAAAAAAGTCAAAAACTCCTGCCTTACCGCTGGTCTCAAAGCGGTTTTCGCGGACCATCAGAGCAATCTGATCATAAAATTTATTCTTCGGGGCATTGCTCCCAGGCAACGCCTGGATCTCCTTAGGAATCACAAATCCTGCTTTCAAAATTGCATTCATGGTATCATCGTCCCTGCTAAATATATTAAAGTCACCAAGCAACAAAATGTTGGGAGACCATTCATATTTGCCCCTGGCTTTTGTGGCCATCGATTCTGCAAGGTTTTGGATCTCTTTGATCCTGTTAGGATCATCGGCAACACTTTCACCATAAAGTATATGGACAGTAGTTAGAACGAAGTCTGTCCATCCAGCTTTGAAACCGCACATGAAAGGAGTCCTGACCAATTGCTTACTTGGTGTGTAAATAGTTTGCTTCGAATCCGGATCACGGGATTCTTGTGGTGGCAACACCATTTCTCCGGCAAGTCCACCAAAGCGTACTTTTCTGTTATCAAACACATATGCTAGCCGCTCCTCGTTCCCTTGGGTCCCTTCGGTAACATCCGTGAAGATGTATTCCCAGTTGCTGCCTAAAATTTTCATCAGGTCTTTCAACGTTTGAAGATCTTTGCGCACCTCTTGTACAGCTACCAGATCGAACTTGGAGATGATTTCAGCAATATAATATATCGATTCCTGTCGGCGGCCACCGTATTTGGTCGTGCCGAATTCGCGGATGTTCCATGTTGCCAGAAGAAGGTTTGTTTCTAAATCTTTCTGTGGGATTTCCCTTTTTAATTGATCGCGAAGTGTTAAGAGACGTTCGATTGTCCTTTTTCCCTGGACAGTGGAAGTGTCAATATTTTGATAGAAAGGCATGAGAGTATGAGGTGAGTGAATGATTCACAAAAGATACGCAGATCTTCGGCTCTCTTCAATATCGAAATAAACTTTCTTATTAAACGGCTTCCTATATTTATTCGCGCTCATTTTACCTGAGTTAAATCGAGCAAAACAGTTGATAAAAGCTCTATTCAAGCAGTTCCGATTCCGAAAAGTGGTTCAACAAATCCTTCTCTTGACAGTGCAGAAGATCCACCATAAGTATCTTCAAGATCAATGTTATAATTTGATCATGTTCTCGTTGCTCAAAACGTTGCTTCCACAACAACTCTCTGAATTCAGATGTATATACGAACATCAAGTCTTTCAACAATGTACGGGTATACGCAACATTTGCATGAGCAAGAAATCCACTTGGCTTATTTAACTCAACCGCCTTCTTTATCTCTAAATGTGTAATTCCAGAGCCGTAATAGGGGAAAATAATACCAAAAAAGAAATCGCAATCCTCAACAGCTTCAAGGCAGGCCTGTTCAGTAGTATTTCCAGGAGCGGTATAAACAGTTCCCGTGTGCGAGCAAAAGACATCATAGCCAAAATTACTGAGTGTTGCGTATATAGTCTCAATTGTCGACTCGTTTCCCAGAACGGTTGAAGACAACATGATTTTAATGGACATATCCGCTCATAGGTTACATTTTTTCAAAAAAAGTGATATCTGTGCCATATATCATTAAGACCATAATGACCAGTCTCATATGCTCCGTTGCTGTTTGAAGGCCCCCTAACCCCTCCTTCCCTTCAAAACCCCCACTTTTTCCATAATATACTAAATTAGGATTAACAAGGCGCCATCTTAGTCAGTCTCCAAAAACTTTGGTGTTTAAAAGAAGCGAAAAAAACTCTAATAGTTTATAAAAAATGCGGATTTTGGATGCTCTATGTCTCCGATGGCAGATAATTAGATGGAATATCTATATCTTCAATCAACTATTACTTCTATCAACTTGCTTTCGATAAAGTAAATACCCAAGCCGTTGATTCTGGTGTGAGAAAGTTCATTTTAGAATATTTTTTACATACCCTAAAAATTCATTGTGTATGGTCCGCTCTTGCTTCCAACGCCCTGTTGACCCACACGGTTGCTGGCGGGAATTAGAATTAGTCAAAATAAGAATCTCTTTGGCTCTAGATATTCCAACGAAGAAGGCTGAACGTTCTTCATCAATTTTACCCCAAAACATCTCCTGTTCAACTCCAAGCAGAATCACGCAATCAAATTCCAGTCCTTTGCTTTTGTGGACAGTCATTATTCGGACGCCATTTTTATCTGAAAAATGTTTCAAGGCAGTTAAAGGATCCGGATTTCGTTCGGATAACTCGGTCAACTTATGGTAGGTTTGATTAATTATCTCATCCATGCGCGCACCCTGTTGATAGTCAACTGAGAGACCAGTAAGAACTTCCTTTCCTACCATTGAAATGAATTGCCGGGATAAATTCAGCAGTGCCTTAATTGTCAATGGCTTTGTCAAATTATTCCGCGTATTATCTATGAAGCGATGCCATCTAGCGCGTTCAATATACGCGAGATCTTCATCTATACCCGTCGAAATTAGGAGATTCATTAGTCTACCATAAGCATCTGCTTCACCTTGCCCTATTACAACACACAAAAAATCAACAATAAGCTGAGCAACAGGCTCACTACTTAAATCTTGCATACTCTGCTCATGACGAAACGGAATCTTTCTTAGCTGAAATACGGAAGTGAGCATTTGAGTATATAAATCTGGCTGTCGGGATACGAGCACAGCGATTTCTGAAGCGAACATCCCATTGGAGATTAGGTTATCAATTCGATCCGCGATAGTCTTAGCTTCTTCTTGGCAATTAGTTGATTGAATAACCTCTATTATACCTCCGTGCCCAACAAGATCAGATTCGGGGGAAGCAGCTGATGGATCCATAATTTTAATCATTGAATTTTGTAGTCGACGCAAAATAGGTTTCGCACGAAAATTCTGATATAGATTAAGAGAGGTTGCCCCAAAGTCATCCGCAAACTTCTGAAAAATACCCTCAAGAGCTCCCGCCCAGCCCATTATACGTTGTTTTGTATCTCCCACGGCTGTAATCGGAATGCCTGAACCGTGAAAGGCCTCTTTGATCAACTGATATTGTAAATTCGTACAGTCCTGAAATTCATCCAGAAAGACATATCCATATGTCTGACGAACTGCGTTACGGGCAACCTCGCTTTTTTTTAGAATTTGTATTGCCAACGGTACTAAATCATCAAATCTAATCTGTTGTTTTTCAACGCGGTTAGTTCCAATGGAGTAATCTGAATCCAGTCCATCTGTACCTGTCAGCACTGGCCGGAAAAGATCAATCAGTCTTTTAGCAAAAGCGTGAAATGTATGGCTATCAAGTCGAACGGAAAGTTCCGGTCCGCAGCGACGCCGAACTCTGTCCTTAAGATTACTGGCAGCGTCTACCTTAAATGCGATTGCCAGAATTCGTTGGGGATATCTGCAAGAACCGGTTCGAAGAAGAAAGTCGGCACGTTGCGCAAGCATTTCCGTTTTTCCGGCGCCAGGACCTGCCGTCAATGCCAGGCACCGATTAATCTCTTTTGCGGCGATTAATGCATTTGGCTCGAGTTGTAAATTGTCAGCTGGATGCCATCGATCAGGTATAATCATTCAGGTAGGCTATTAAGTTTTTCCTTTACCTGTGCAAGGAGCCGAACATACACTTCAGGCATTCCCTCTTTCAATTCGATTGGACTGAGTTTAGAAAGAGCGTCCAAGTGAGTAGCCGGCTTACTGCCAAGTTTAAAGAGATCATAGTACGGATCGAAATACAATAGTTCTTTATCCTCATACTGGTGCACATCACCGTGGCTATTACCGAGCACTTTCTTGATTACCTCTTCATCAGGCTCTTCCAATTCATCATCTTCCAATCCATAAGCCTCGGAGAAGCATTGTAGCATTGCAAAGTCTATATCTAATGGTGATGAAAAAAAGACCCCAGCTTTTTCAAGCCAATTCAGCCAGTCAATACCAAGCTTAGACTCCAAAACTAGGTCCGCTCCATTCCATTTAGGAAGACCACTTAAATGACTCGCATTCAGAGAACTTTTTGTGGTGGGGAACTTCAATAATTGTTGAATCGCATATTTGACTCGTCCCCACCCGCCTTGATGGCGCGACAGATCAAGATCTAGTAAAGTTATTTGCGGAATGCCTAGTCCGTTAAGCAACCGCCAGAAGTGGTTTACGTGCCTCCCACCAAGTGGAACAACCGAGATGGACACTTCATCAGCTTGTAAACCTCCAACTTCAAGTAATTTGGGGATGACAATCTCCTCACTATCACCTTCACCCAAAATTACTAGGCGTGAAAAATAAAGTTCTGGATAGGCTTGAACAGCTTCACGCACAAATTTGTATGCTTCATCAGTCTTCTCAGGCATTAGTATTGACATGACAAATGTATTTCGATTAATGTCTAGCCGGAGATAGCGAATTTGTTCAGGTGCTACCCGTTTAAGTAACGAAGGTGCATGCGTTGCAATGACCGCCTGTGCATCTACTTTATTTGAAAAGGACGTTAATTCTTTTATTACACGCCCAAGATAATGTGGTGACAAGCTGTTTTCTGGTTCTTCCATAGCGACAAGTGTGAAAACAGCAGGTCGAAGTTTATCAACGTCAAAAGCTTCGGTCTTATTGGCCAGCACATCACTACCGATGCTTTGTAGTGCTAAGACAAGAGATAAATATAAGAGGGACTGCTGTCCATCACTAAGGCGTGAAAAATCCACTAATGGTATTCCGTGCGCCGGGGTAAAACTAACAGTCAAGTGACGGAGAAGGTTTTCAATTTCATTCCTATCAAAGCCCAGAGTCGGGTTAGCATAATAAGTCCCTTTGTGCAGTCTCTGCCAGCTAGATCCTAATTTTTCGCCAATCCCGAGAACTCCAATATTACTGGCGACTGCTTGGGTAATTTTACTCGTTAATTCTACCACCGACTGGCGTTCATTTTTCCAATCCGCGGCGCGTAGTGCTCTCCCAAGAAGTGAATTTGCTGCATACGATATATGATCACCGGGATCTCGCTTTGCTGGTATATAATGCACCTGAATTGCATTGCGACCAAATTTAGGAACCGGAACAGTTTTAACTGGATTACCCTTCCTATCGGCCTGAATCACATAAACGAATGATTCCTCAATTTCACCACTCTCGTCCATATTTGCAGCCAGACGAAAACGTATCTTAGGAAGATCATCACTACTTTCCATTTGCATGTGTGCAAAATGAACAGGTATCGTAGCATACTTTTCATTAGCTTTTTTTAATTCAGGAAATTCAAATGTCGCCTCGATCCAAAGAGCATAAGCATCATTCTCCCCATCGGGGTGATTAGCAATTGATATATTGAAATCAGTTTGTCTAATACGCCTTAGCGATTGATCGTAGCTAAATAACCGAGTCAGAGCCTGAAGGACAGCTGTTTTACCTGATCCGTTTGGGCCTAGCAAGAAAGTCATCTCTTCAAATTTGATCGTCGTCGCTTTCAATCCAAAAGATTGAAAGCCACTAATTTGCAATTGTGTTAATATCATTGACAAACAAACTTACTTTAAAATCTGCCCTTATTGGAATTCTTCACTTTCCATCATTTTTTTCAATTATCAATTTTATCAACCTCTCTAAGCCGTACCCAACCTTCAATTTCAATTCCCTCATGCCTTAGGTAATTATAAAGCGTTGCTTTACTACCAATTTTCAATTGTTCACAAATCTGAATTGTGGTATATTTCTTGCTTTGATATAAGGTCGCTGCCAAGCCTGCAAGCTCCTTCGATTTTTTAGTCAACCCTTTTGGCCTACCTCCTACTCTACCGCGGGCGCGTGCAGCTTCCATCCCCGCCAAAGTACGCTCCATCAAAACCTCTCTCTCATTCTCAGCAAATACTGAACTCAGCATATACCAGAGCCTACCCATTTTGGTGAAAGTGTCAATACCCTCTGAAATACTCCGGAAGTCCACCCCCATTTCTTTCAATTCTACCATGAGCTTGATCAGCTCATAAGTTGTTCGACCCAGGCGATCAATTCTCCAAACAACAATGACATCCCCTTTTCTAAGCTCCGAAATCATCCTTATATATTCAGGTCTCTGTGTCGAAGCTCCTGATATCTTTTCATGATAAATTTTCTTGCAACCTGCTTTCTTGAGGGAATCAAATTGCAGGTCCTGGTTCTGTTCGGTCTTCGAAACCCGTATGTATCAATCACCATTCGAAATAGTACAGTTTAACGTGCCAGTTCGAAATATACAGTAATTTGTTTTGATGTACTACTAATCTGTAATTTGAAAGTACCGAAATTAGCCATTTTAAGAACCAAATGGAGAGAGAAATCGATGAATCATAGAGTACAGAAATACCACCGAATATCTAAACAGACCAAAGCGGTTACATAATCCCCATTTGGTAACCGAATCCCGCCGCAAATTTATCTTGCAACCATGATGCAACAAAAGAGTAATCTATCTAAATTGCAACGCGGTTGCATTTAGCATACTGCACCGAGAATCTGGTGCAGTACTTGCGATAGACGAATACATATAAACAATGCATTTCAAATTCATTACCATCATTGCCCGCCAGGAGTGGGCTTCCATTTTCCGTAGTAAGATCCCTCTTGGACTCTTTTCCGTATTGCTGATTGTTTCCTTACTCGCCACTTTTACCGGCTGGCAGTATGTAAGCAAGTTCAACCATCAGCAAAAAAACGCGCATCAGCAGGTGCACGACCAATGGATGAGCCAGCCCAACAGGCACCCGCACCGCGTCGCCCATTACGGTTACATGGTTTTCCGTGAAAAATCGCCACTTAGCTTTTTTGATTTTGGCTTGGACAGCTACGTGGGCAATTCCGTGTTTCTGGAAGCACACCGGCAAAACACGGTTAACATGAGCGAAGCAGGCTTTTCCAATGGAATGCTGCGGTTTGGCGAGCTCAGCATGGCCATGGTGCTACAACTGCTCGTGCCACTGTTTATCATTTTTATTGGCTTTCAGACCGTTGCCGGGCTCAAACAGAATGGTGTGCTCAAAATACTGCTTTGCCAAAAGGCGTCCTACCTGGATATTCTGGTCGGCAAAACGGCCGGGCTAACAGCTGTCGTCTGGGCATCGTTTCTACCCTTACTACTGGTTAGCCTGATCGCTGGCAACCTGCTTATCACGGGTGAAATCAGTGGAGAAACCTTATTGCGCCTTGCGTTGCTGACATTTTTGTACGCGCTCTATTTTCTGATCATTACGATACTGGTAGTCGCTGTATCGGCAGTAAGCAAATCTTCCAAAAATGCATTGATGGTCCTCGTGCTGATCTGGATGCTGTTCTTCATTGTCATTCCCAAAACTGCCCAGACGCTCGGCGGCAGTCTATATGAAGCTCCGGACAAAATCGCTTTTGAGCAGGCTATTGAGCAAGATGTGAGCAAACAGGGTGACAGCCATAATCCCGACGATCCCTACTTCGCGGGTTTGAAAGCCAATACATTAAAAAAATATGGCGTCGATTCCATTTCAGCTTTGCCTGTCAACTACGGCGCCCTGGTGATGCAGGAAGGTGAAAACATATCGTCCAACATCTTCAACAAACATTTTGATCGGCTGATCAGCATTTACAAATCGCAAAACGCTATATCCTCGGTACTGGGCTTTATCGACCCGTATATGGCGATCCGAAACATCTCCATGAACCTTTCAGGTACCGACTTTGATAGTTTCACAGCATTTCAAAAACAGACCGAAAAATACCGTTTTGAGAAAACTAAAAGGCTCAATGAGATCCATTTGACCCAGATCAAATATCAGAATGATAGCAAGCAAAAGGTTAGCGCTAAAAACTGGCAGGAGCAACGTGACTTTGCCTTCCAGCCTTTAACCATCAACCAAAACCTGACTGCCGGCGGTTTGAGTCTGACTGCGCTGCTTGCGTGGGTTTTAGCGGGATTTGGCGCATTGACCTATGTTTCCTCCAAACGAGCTTACCAATTATGAAAATAAATATGAAAGTCCTATTGCTGGAAATCAAAAATTTCCTACTGGGAAAAACCGTGCTGATCGGGGCGATTAGCCTGCTGCTTTTTGGTTTGTACAGCTTTTACCATGGTAACCAGGTAATCGGCCGACAGCAGAAAATCATAGCATCAGTGCCTGGCGTGCAGAAACACCATTTGCAAGAAATTGTTGAACACGGAACAGGAAAAATGGTCGGCACTACAGCCTATTATCCTTTCTTTTACACGACCAACCCTGCATCGCCCTGGGCAAAATTCTCGATCGGGCAACGGGATGTGAACCCCTTCACATTGAAGGTGAAAATGCTAGCTATTGAGGGCCAGCTCTATGATTCGGAGCTCACCAACCCGCTCACCCTACTGGTTGGCAACCTGGATGCATCCTTTGTTTTCATATTCCTTTTCCCACTGTTGATCATTGCATTTACTTATAATGTGCTTTCCGAAGAACAGGAAAATGGTGTCTGGAAAATCGTCCGGACTACCAGTGATAGCATCGGTGCCGCCATTGCCGGTAAACTGCTGGTTCGTTTGGCAGTAATTCTGGTAACGACGTTGCTGGTCTTTTTAGCAGCAGTCATTGCGTTGAAGCTCCCATTCTCGCAGCCCACGTTTCAGCTGCTGCTCGTGGTGTTACTTTATGTGCTGTTCTGGTTTACGGTTTCAGTTCTAATCATTGCTTTCGGCAAAAGTTCTTCATTCAATGCAACTACGCTGGTGTGCATCTGGATCTTTTTGGCTATCCTTTTTCCGGGTGTGGCCAATATTGCTGTCAACAACAGCATACCCGTGCCCGAAGCAGCTGAAACGGCCATCCGCCAGCGGGAAGGGTATCACGCCAAATGGGATCAGCCTAAAAAGCCTACGATGGAAAAGTTCTATGCTGTGTATCCACAGTACCGCAAATACCCAATACCGGAAGACAAGTACTCTCCGGGCTGGTATTATGCCATGCAGTTTTCAGGAGATCTGGAATCTACTAACTCTTCGGAAAAGCTTTTTGAAAAGTTAACGCTAAGACAAACGCTTTCAGAGCGCATTGCCAGCTTCAATCCTGTGATTGCGGCGCAGCAGTCATTGAACAAAGTCGCCAATACAGACCTTAGCAGCCACATCCGTTACCTGCAATCGGTAAAAGCTCACCACCGGCAGATCCGGGAGTACTTCTACCCTTTCATTTTTGAAGACACGCCCACTGAAAGCATCAACTGGGCTGGATACCCGGCTTATCGGCCTAACCAATACATGCAAGAACCCGTCAGGGGCGGGATGATTGCGATCCTGATCTGGGCAGCAGGTTCATTAATAGCTGCCCTGATCTTGTTCAAAAGAAATTTCATAAAAATAAAAGACATTCAAAATGCTTGAAGCTAAAAACCTTACCAAACGCTATAGCAGCCATACCGCCTTAAATAAGCTGAACCTGAACATTCAGCCAGGTGAAATTTTTGCACTGCTGGGCCAAAACGGTGCCGGAAAAACTACGACCATCAATCTGTTTTTAGGTTTCATTGAGCCCACCGAAGGTAGCGCGTCCATTAATGGAATCTCGGTTGCTGAAAATCCCCAGGAGATTAAAAAGTACCTGGCCTATATACCTGAGACGGTGATACTCTACCCGAACCTGACAGGGATGGAAAACCTGGAATACTTCTCTTCACTGGCTGGTTTTGATTATTCAAAGAAGGAGCTGGGCGGACTGCTTACAACGGCCGGCCTGCAAGCCCAGGCCTTTGATCAAAGACTGGCCGGGTATTCAAAGGGAATGCGGCAAAAAGTAGGTATCGCCATCGCGGTCGCTAAAAAAGCAAAAGTGCTGCTCCTTGATGAGCCCACCAGCGGACTTGATCCCAAAGCATCCAATGAATTTTCTCAGATCATCAAGACACTGGCGGCAAATGGAACAGCGATCCTGATGGCAACCCATGATATTTTCAGGGCCAAAGAGGTGGCCAGCCGGATCGGGATTATGAAGGAGGGCAATCTCGAATCTGTGATTGATGCCAGCATGATTTCGGCCAACGAGCTTGAAAGTCTTTACTTAAAAACTGTTTAAACCTAATTATGCCCATCCCAAGCTTACTATGACCAGGATCTTTATCTTCTTTCTATTACTGATGGCGCTTCATGTTAGCGCCCAAAACACCATCTCTGGCTTGGTTTCCGATGGGTCCACGGGAGCCAAAATTGCTGGTGCCAGCGTGACACTAACCGGATCAGCCGCAGGAACCCTTACCGACTCAACGGGCAGCTTTTTGCTGGAAGGCAAGGGTAGCATTCAAGTCAGCGCAGTAGGCTACAAACCGCTGCGATTAGTAGCTGGGGAGCAATTTTTAAAAATCGAGCTGGTCCCCCAGGCAAATCAGCTGCAAACCGTGGAAGTGACGGGACGCGTGGCCAAAGATTACAATAGTGACTACTCTTTTTCTGCAACCCGGATCTCGGCGTTAAATAAAGACATTCCCCAGTCTATCACTTCCATTACCAAGGAGCTGATCGCAGACCGGCAGGCATTCAACCTGGCCGATGCCGTCAAAATTGCCAGTGGGGTGATTCCATCCAGTTTCTACAACCAGTATTCGATCCGGGGTATCAGCCAGAACGAGGAAGGGCAGATCATCAATGGGATGCGCACCCGGCAGTATTATTTTTTGCAGCCGTTGACGGCCAATATTGAGCGTGTGGAAGTAATTAAAGGGCCGGCAAGTGCGACATTTTCATCCGTAGATCCCGGCGGCAGCATAAACCTGGTTACCAAAAAGCCGCTGGCCAATGCGCGTAAGGAAGCCAGTCTAAGCGCGGGTAGTTTCAGCACATTTCGTGGGACATTGGATTTTACCGGCCCGCTCAACGAGTCTAAAACACTGCTTTACCGCGTGAATGGCGCTTATCAGCAAGCTCGCTCGTTCCGGGACATGGTTGGTAGTAAAGCGCTGTTGCTCTCTCCTTCTCTGAGCTACATACCCAACGAGAAGACTGCTATTAATGCAGAATTGATTTATAGTAACATGAGCGGCACCCTGGACCGGGGCCAACCTATCTTCGGGGCGGTTGCCGGTGAAACTGCACTTAACAGTACACCCACCAGCCTGAACCTGGGTGCACCCAACGATTTTTTCAACTCAAAGGAATTGGTCATCATGACGACCCTGGCGCACCAGTTGACTTCGCAGATCAGCTTCAACGCATCCTACATGAAGCAGTCCTGGACAGAGGATTTGCAGGAACACCGCACAACCAATGCCTTTGCCCCGGACATTACGAATCAGCCAGTTACAAGTCTTGCAGCAATGCAATTTGTGCAGCGTCAGCAGTATTGGAACATCGACAATTTGAATGCGTATTTCAGCTTCAACTTTAACACGGGAAAGCTAAACCACAAACTACTGGCAGGCTATGATCTGAGCAGCTGGCATAAGCTCAAAGGCGGCGGGCAAAACGCAGCAAGAGGTTTTTTATTGAAAGACGGCTCTGTGGCAAGTTCGTTTGTGCTTGCCAATGCGGCCAATTATCAGACAATTACGGTAGGTGGCAAAACGCTTCCAAGACCCAACGTAAATCATTTTGATCTTCAAAATCCATTGTACACCATCCGCAACGTGCAAGATTACAACCTGAACGTAAGGACAGCACTTCCAGCTGCGCTGACTACGACAAATGCGGTTTATATCCAGGAGCAACTCCGAATGGGAAAACTGACTGTGCTGCTGAGTTTACGCAATGAATGGTTTGAGGATATTACCAACTACAAAGCGCCCAATACGTTGACTGTACACAAAAACGCGCTGCTTCCCAGGGTCGGTTTGACTTATGCGATCAACAAGGCCATCAATGTGTACGGGACCTACCTGGAAGGTTTTCAGCCGCAATCCAACACAGTCACCTTGATGCCGCAGACAGGCACATTGCCAGCCGGTAGTCAGTTTGACCCTTTAAGAAGCAACCTGAAAGAATTGGGGCTAAAAACGGATCTATTTCAAAATCATCTACGTTTAAACGTGGCTTTTTACGAGATCATCCAGAAAAATATACTCATGAACGCGAATGATCCTGTGAACCCCGACCGGCTCGTAACGCGGGGACAGGAGCGCAGCCGCGGGATCGAGTGGGATTTGGCTGGATACATTACGCCCGAGTGGCAGGTGAATGCCTCGTACAGTTTCATCGACGCAGAGATCACCCGTGACCAGGACGAAAGCCTGGTCGGTGCACGGAAGCAAAACACACCAAAGCATAGCGCTAACCTTTGGACGCGCTATAATTTTAACGGTTCATCATTTTTGAAAGATCTGGGGATCGGGATTGCCGTGCAGCACCAGGGAAGTAAAGTGCCCTGGTTTACGCGCAGCTTTGAAGTACCGGCATTCACCATTTTTGATGCAGCCCTGTATTACACGCCGGCCATAAGCAATATCCAGCTAGCGCTTAACGCTGGTAATCTATTTGACAAAACATATTGGCTGGGGGCACAGAACTATCTTCGCCTGTTTCCCGGTGCGCCACGTAATGTGACGCTGACATTAAGCTTCAAATTTTAGGATTACAGTGCTGTGAGCTGCATTTACCAGAATGCAAATAAGGAAACGGAAGTGAGTATATCAAAACGCTGCATCTTGCTAAAATTAGCGCTCTGGCTTATAATGGCGTTAGTGCCGGTTTCAACCTCCATCTTTCGTGAGATGTAAACAGTGTGCCTGCCATAACTGACAGTCACCACATACTTATCTTTGAAAGTGTAACCGGAAGAAAATAGCCAGCCCATTTCTGGCTTTAAATATGGATTGCCTGAATAAAAAAAGTACTGATCGCTGTACCATCTCCGGGGTTCAAACTTGCATAGGTCTGGCGATCAATGCACCTAATGGCGGATAAGCTGATTTTATTTTCCTTACCAATCTCATGGTCCATTGACGCATCTTACCGACAAGCCTTACATGTAGTATTCCCGACAGCCGAAATCGTTCATTTATTTGATCAGCTGCTGCTCGGAACAATCCAAGAAATTAAAAAGAAATATTTTATAAGATTGAAGGTTAACTAGATCATTATGATTCAGAAAAGGTTAGGGCTCCCTGATATCAACCTAATCTATTTAACTTACTAGCGGTTGCAAATAATGATTCCCATTTCGGGTACAGCTCCAAAATATTCTTGCATCATAGTTGCAAAAATATATTTATATACTAACTTGCAACAAAGTTGCATCAAAGTCCTTGAGTAAGAAAAGCCTATCCCAATCACTGAACCTCAGTCAAATTATTAGGGATTGCCACGCCAAGTTGTAAAGACTCCAACAAACCATTATCTGAGTAGGAACTGGGGGGCTTACTATGTAGTGAGCCAGGCATATTGCAACAATATTGAACATATAGCAAACTCGCTTTGAATACATAGATTTTAAAATAAATCAAGCACGGACAGTCATAGTCTTCTAAACACTCTCAATCATGAAAAAAAACCTTTACATTCTTTTTCTTTTTCTAGTTTTCAATAAAGCGTATGCACAGAACACAGGATCTATAGGTGGTCAGATTCTTGATCACCTAGGTCAGGAATTACCGGGTATAAATATTTCACTTGTAAATACAAGCTTGCAAACCGCCACCAATTCTTCCGGGAATTTTATTTTGAAAAATATTCCTGACGGCAGCTATACACTCCAGGCTTCGGGGGTAGGACTGTCAGCTCAAAAACAAAATCTAATTGTTTCGGGAAAACCGGTAATTGTTCTTTTACGTCTGAATCCATCTGACAATACTTTGCAGGAAGTATTGATAAGCACTGGAAGATCTGTAACAAACAGTTCCAGCTCACTTACCAGAACGAACACTTTAATAAGAGATCTTCCACAAAGTGTTCAGGTTGTAGAACGTAATACGATTGAGGAACAGCAGCTCTTTACGGTTGATCAGGCATTAAGGAATGTCGCAGGAGTAAACATGTCTGCATCGGGATCAATCAGCATGCGAGGTTTTGAAACCAATGCAAACCAGTTTCTAACAAATGGCATGAAGGGAAGCCCTTATCCCGAAGGGGTGATTCCCCTGCTGGGAAACATCGAACGCATTGAAGTATTACACGGAGCGTCAGCTATTCTGTACGGACAGGGCGCGCTGGGCGGTACAGTCAATCTGGTTACCAAGCAGCCAAAGAAACAATCTGTTGTAAACGCTTCGGTCAGTGGCGGAACTTTTGATCTTTACCGCGCAAAGGGTGATCTGACAGGTAGCATCAATAAAAGTAAATCCTTATATTTTCTGGCAGGGGCTGCGTATCAGAATGGCGGTAGGTTTACCAAAAATTTTGACAATGAAAACCTTCAGCTCTATGGTTCCCTGAAGTGGGAATTGGGTCCGAAGACTTCCTGGCAGATCAACGGGAACTACACCCGCGACCGATCAACCAGTAACTGGCAGCCGACAATTCCCGTCTACAGCGACGACCCGCGTTTGTTCAGCCTGCCTGAAAACTTTACAACAGACAGAGAAGATTCGGGATACAAAGGAAATTCATATCAGCTCCAATCAGTCTTTACCCACGATTTTAACAGCAACTGGACAGGCAATTTGCTGTTTGGATACAGCCGTAGCAGTGCGGATATTAAGCAATATGGAGTATGGAGTATTGATCCGCAAACCAATGAAGTCGGCGGATCCTTTACCAGACAAAAACTCACCTCGCCTACAACAACGATAAACCCTTACATGAACGGAACGTTCTATGTAGGAAAAATCAAGAATAAGATCGCTACCGGTATCGATGTAACATTAAGACGAAGCAAGTATCCTAATGGCATACAACAATACGCAGCCACTTCTCTAAATGTCTTAAGACCCGATTACGCTCCATTCAATTATTCGGATGCCGAAGTATGGCTGGACACCAGAAATGAACTATTTACCTACAATACTGTTGCCGGTTATCTGCAGGATCAGATCGAATTCACCTCAAAGTTAAAGGCATTGATCGGTCTGCGTTACAATAACTACTTTATGCGTTATCTTGCCATTAATGACAGTGACGGATCAGCATTATACGATGAAAAACCTTCCCGTACCGAGTCTTTCACGCCCAGGGCTGGTATCGTATTTCAGCCGGTAGAATCAACAAGTCTATACTTTGATTACAACCGTGGTTTTATCCCTCAGTATAGCAACGAACGAAGGTTCGGAGGCCCTTTTGACCCGGAAACCTCTCACCAGTTTGAAGCTGGCATTAAAGGTGACTACCTAAAAAACCGGTTGCATCCAACCCTTTCAATTTACCAGATTGACAAGAAAAATGTACTGACCTATTATGAAGACGAATCACTTCCGGATGGGTATGGCTACCTCCCATTGCAGCAGGTCAGAAGTAAAGGAATTGAATTAGGACTGACCGGAAATATCACAGATAACCTTTTCATTATTGCCAATTACAGCCATAACGACACACGGATTACCAAAAGCAACGAACCAACAGATCTGGGGACCACTTTTCGCAATGTGCCTTACCACCTGGCTAACGGCTGGCTTTCTTACAATGCTACCAAATCGGCTCTCAAAGGCTTGAATCTGGGATTTGGGGTAAATTACGTAGGACAACGCAAGGCTTCCTACGGATCTCTTCCATCCTATACAACCCTGGATGCGGTGATTGGCTACAAGTATAAAAATTACGGGATACAGGTTAATGGCAATAATCTTGGAGGCAAGGTCTATGCGGTAAGTGGAAATTACTCTGATTACGCACCAGGTATGCCCAGAAATTTCCTGGTCACACTGTCTGCCTCTTTCAAATAATAATCTCCCCTGCTTGTAAAGCAGTCTGAACGCGCTAGCAATGTCAAAAGTTTTTCAAATTTCGCTAAATGAAATCCGCCTGACCCTTCGTACCCAGGGCAGCGGTTGGTTGGCAGGGTTGATTCTTGGAGTTGGTCTTTTTTGTATCCTTACAGGCTATAGTCGGTACGAAGATACATCTCACAAGAGACAGCATTCCAGCGAGCTTATGCGTAAACAGTTTTTATCGCAGGGGCAGGTCAATCCCCATAGCGCTGCGCATTACGGTCATTTCGTATTTAAACCGCATTCTTTTCTGACCATTATAGACCCTGGAATTGAAAAATATGTGGGCGTGAGTCTGCAGCTTGAGGGGCATCAGCAGAATGATATACAATTTGCACCAAGCCAAAAAGCTTCTTCGTTAATCAGGTTCGGCGAGCTCTCTTTTTCACTTCTTCTTCAGATCATTTTGCCTTTGCTGATCTTTTTTGTTGTTCATAGAACCATGGTCAGCGAACGGCAGCAAGGCACACTCAAGCTGCTTGTGGCTCAGGGCCTGTCTGTCCGACAAATAATCTGGGGTAAAATTCTAGGCTTTACCGTGCTTGCATTTGCTGTCCTGTTATTTATCACTCTGATATTTATCTCCATCATTAGTTTCAATGATGTATCTCAGCAAAGCGCAGATCTTCTAATAAGAACTGTCGCGCTACTGGGCATTTATGCAGCATATTATTTCCTGCTTATCGCCCTGACCGTACTGTTATCAGCCAAAACCCAATCGTCTGCCAGTGCCTTAGTGACCATACTTTCACTATGGCTTCTGCTGGCTGTTATTATACCAAAATTCTCAGCCAATCTAGGTGAACAACTTGTATCACTGCCTTCCAAACTCAGTTTTGACAAACAGATATCCGAAGCTAACAGGCAAGGTATCAACGGGCACGATCCAAGGGATAAGCGTTCGCAGCGTATTAAGGATTCGCTACTGCTTCATTACAAAGTTGATTCGATAGAAAATCTTCCTGTAAACGCAGACGGTATCATTATGCAGGCAGACGAACAGTATCACAATGTTGTCTATGACAAGCAGTTTGCCAGCCTCAGAGATGCAATCCGGGCACAGGACCGCTATACGAACCTGACAGCAGTGCTTGATCCGGCATTGACAGTACAGCACTTGTCTATGGCTTTGGCCGGAACGGATATTTTTCATCATTTCCGTTTTTTGGATCAGGCAGAAAATTACCGGCGATTTCTGATTAAGAAACTCAATGATGACATGGCCTACGGAGGATCCCGGACCGGTGACTGGGATTGGTCTGTCGATAAAGATTACTGGCAGAAAATAAACGATTTCACCTATTCTCCCCCAACCTTTCAGGAAACTTTATGCTATTACAAATGGGAGTTGAGTGCATTCATTTTCTGGATTTTTGCCACATTTCTTCTGGTGCACTGGGCGGCTCCCAGACTAGACATCTTATAGGTCTCACCTAAACTATCATTACTTACTCTATTATGTGGAAGATAATATTTGAACACGAGTGGCTTCTGCTAACACGTAATAAATTCTTAATTTTCGGCTTGATGGCGCTTCTTTCAAGCGGCTTTTATAGTCTGTTTTATGGGCGGTCCTTTGCAGTCAGGCAACAAAATGTTCTTAACAGCATAGACACGACCGAAGCAGGCCGTGTACAAAGACACTTAGCATTGTATGCCAACGTTGATACGCTGACCTTTACCGGGAAACAAGATTATATGTTTTCCAACGATGCTTATCTTTCAGACTATCGTATGCAGAAAACGGTCTACAATCCAATATCGCCCTTTGCTGCGCTCTCTATCGGACAAAAAGATGTTTTTCCATATTACTTCAATGTTTACATCCTTAACAACATCTATACCAGCAAATTACAGGAAATAAGAAATCCAAGCGTGCTGCTTGCGGGAAATTTTGATCTGGCCTTTGTGATCATTTACCTCTTCCCTCTTTTTATTATTGCTTTTGGCTTCAGCGTACTATCTTCGGAAAAAGACACGCACACCTTCAGTCTGCTTAAAATACATGCCGTCTCGATTAATGCAATTCTGTTTTACAAAATCCTTTTCCGATTTGCGCTGCTCTCAGTCTGTATTGTTCTGTTGAGCGTGTGTGGCTTTATTTTGAATGGGGGTATAGCACTTAGCTGGCAACTAATGCTTGGCTGGATACTGACAAATTTTCTCTACATCGGATTTTGGTTTGCATTGGTCTATTTCATAGCATCCCTTAATTTAACAAGTAGTTTTAATGCTGTGATCCTGATCAGCTTCTGGATACTTTTTTTGCTTTTCATACCTTCTGCTATCAACTATATAATATCCCAAAAAGAGGATGACCCGGAATCCCTGGAGTTAATCTCAGCTGACCGGGATGGTGACAATGATATCTGGAAACTTCCGTTTCGCGAAACGATTGCGCAATTCCATAAAGTTGCCCCGCAATTTGATAGCCGGGCATATCCGGTAAAAGATAGTTCAGAGACGCGCTTTATGGCGTACATGGAACTCTCTCAGATACAGAAAAACAAAATAGGTGAAAAGCTTGACCAGAAAATGAATCAATCCTATCAGATGGCATTGCTCTTTAACCCAATTAATCCGGCATTTACAGCATTGACAAGTCTCAATCATATTGCAGCTGCAGAGATCCCAGACCAGTTAGCGTTCACCAAAGCCGTAAAGGAATATCAGAGACAAAGACGTCACTTTATATTCTCCTATAAGCTATCAGAAAAGAAATTTAGTCGGGAGCAGTTTCTTCAATTTCCGAAATTTACTTTTCATCCGCCATCGTTTTCGTTTATAGCTTTACTCAAGGTTGTTACCCCTCTTTTTTTATGGATATTGCTATTAAGCTCAGCCGCTTACCTAAAGACCCGTAAACTTTAACTTCAGATCTTAAACTTGATTTTCATGAACCGCATACAGGCAAAGAATCTTACAAAAAAATACAATGGAGTAACAGCCCTGGACCATCTGGATCTTACTTTAAAACAAGGAGAGATCTTCTGCCTGCTCGGACAGAACGGAGCGGGCAAAACCACTACGATCAACCTTTTCCTTGGTTTCATCGAGGCAACAGAAGGAGAAGCCTTCATCAATGATATATTGATAAAGTCCGGAGATAATTCCACCAAGAAATTCATCTCCTATATTCCGGAAGTTGTTATGTTGTATGGTAATTTATCTGCTGCTGAAAATCTGGATTATTTCAGCAAACTCGCTGGATTTAAATATAGCAGGCAGGAATTGGAGCATCATCTTTTTCAGGCCGGACTACAACCAGAGGCTAATTCCAAGCGAGTGGGCACTTTTAGTAAAGGAATGCGTCAGAAAGTAGGAATCGCTATTGCTCTGGCAAAAAATGCAGATGTTATATTCATGGATGAACCCACGTCCGGCCTGGACCCGAAAGCAACCAACGAATTTACGCAGATCGTACGAACCCTGGGCATGAAAGGTAAAACCGTAATGATGGCGACCCATGATATTTTTAATGCGGTAAATGTAGGAGCAACCATTGGCATTATGCGTCAGGGCAGGCTGATACATACACTCAATGCGAAGGATATTGATGCAGTTCAATTACAGCAGCTATACCTGGAAACTATTTAATCGCTACGTCGATCTTTTCATTTAAGCAAATCGCTGCTTGCGCTCAATGCCCTTAACCTATTTGATAAAACCTACTGGCTGGGGGCACAGAACTATCTTCGCCTGTTTCCCGGTGCGCCACGTAATGCTACGCTGACATTAAGCTTCAAATTTTAGGATTACAGCCGGTACTGCTCTTCAATGCGGCGCGGCCGGCAAGGCTGTAATTGATCTGCAAAGTGATAAACGAATGACTATCAAAAGTACAAGAAATCACATTTAACAAAAGTTTCCTATATGGGTACTTTAGCTGCTTACTTGCCTGTCTTCAATCTACTTTTCGTTGCTCAACGAATGCCTTATGCCGCATTTGCGAGTCAAAGCGCCGGTGTAGCGGCAAACCACGATGAAGGCCCGGCCTGGTGGGGCATGATCGATGTGGCGCTGTTCGTCGTTTCATTATTCGCCGTTGTATGGTCAGCGAGAAAATCTTCCAAGCAATGGATGAAATATGCCCTTTACACAACCTGGATTGCCCCGGCTTTCCTTATATTTAATGAAAAATTGGAGGGGATCCGCTTGCCGGAGGAGATGATCTATATCCCGGCAATACGTTTAACCCTGCTCCATTTGTACAATAAAAAGTATTGCCAATGCGCGGACGATCAATGTTGTACCGCGCCTGAAAAATAGTAAAGCCGTAATTGAGACACTCAGGATCTTAAACTTGAATCATATATTATGCTAAAAGCATTTCGTTTGTCAGTTGCCTTATTGCTACTCTTATCCTGTAAAGTTTCAGCCCAAAACACGGAACCGTTACGTAAACACATACAAGAGATTGTAGCATCGAAAAATGCGACCGTTGGGGTTTGCCTTGTTTCCGATGATGGGGATGATACTTTATCCATTCACGGAAGCAGGCGCTTTCCTTTGCAAAGCGTATTCAAATACCATATCGCATTGGCAATGCTTTCTCAGATCGATCAGGGTAAATTCTCATTGGATCAAAAAGTTACAATAGAAAAGGCGGACCTGATACCCGACCTGTATAGCCCGATCCGCGACAAATATCCAAATGGCGCCGCGCTGAAAATGTCGGAAATCCTGGATTATACGGTCTCGCAGAGTGACAATGTCGGATGCGATTTGTTACTGAAACTACTTGGCGGCCCCCAAGTAGTGGAGAAGTATATCAAGGGAAATGCAATTAACGACGTTTCCATCGTGATAAACGAACAAACCCAGCAATCGAATTGGGATTTGCAATTTCAAAACTGGACAACGCCGAAGGCTAGCGTAGCGGTGCTGCAAAAATTTTTCATCAACAAACAAGCCTTACTTTCCCCCAAAAGCTATGACTTTCTCTGGCAGGTGATGAAGGGAACACAGACCGGCAAAGCAAGACTGAGAGGGAAGCTTCCTGAGAAAACCATTGTCGCTCACAAAACCGGCTCGTCTGGAACAAACAAGGAAGGTTTAACCGCGGCCGTAAATGACATGGGGATTGTTTTCCTGCCCAATGGCCGCCATTTCTACATCTCGGTTTTCGTAACCGATTCGAAAGAGAACGCCGGGGCCAACGAAAAAATCATTGCAGACGTCGCGAAAGCCGCCTGGGAATACTTTATAAAGGAGTTGGATTGAACCAGGCATCAAACCTCAGTGGACGACACTTTATTTTCACTTTGACAACAGCTTGACAGCCTTTGCACGTCATCAAACATTGCAAATATTAAATAGCTAATGTGATCGTATCCCATCAGATGCGAGCCAGAAATCCACGACATCCCAAGAGCTAGTCTTGCATTTTGGCCGATGAATTTCAGGCGCCATGAGCAACTTCCGAAAGCAATTGTTGCTTTGAGGCACAAATGTGCTATCAATCCTGCAACCACGTTGCAAATATCTTTTTTTTGTTGCAACTTCGTTGCAAATAAGAAAATCTCAGTGTTCACGAAAATGTTTACAGGCCAAAATTGCGCAGACCCGCTCTTCATCAAACGAGTCCGGGCCCTGCATAGCACGATCACCATGCTTGTTGGGAGCATCATGAAAAAGCGGACTTATCCCTTGACTACCACTGTAACCGGCATGAGTACGTCGGCCGCCGGGTCGGTTAACAATCATTACTTGCTTCGGGCCGTGTATCCACCACCGTTTCCAATCGTGCCCTGGTCATTACTCACAAAATGTTTTATTCATCAAATGAGAATTACAATGCTGGTATTTATATACCTGCTTCCTCTTCGCTTGATTGGCCAGACTAAAACAGACCCTGTCAAGTCGAAACTGGATTCTGTCCAAGTATTAAATGAAGTAACCGTTTCGGGCAGTACGATCAAGTTTTTAAAAGAAGCGCCCGGTAATCTATCCATTGTAGATGTAAAGCCATTTTACAATTCAAACATTACCACGGTCCAGTTGCTGAAACAATCCTCCGGCATTAAGGTAAAGCAGGATGGCGGCTATGGCTCCCGTGTCGATTTTTTTATAAACGGCAGCACAGGCAAGCAGATCAAGTTTTTTTTGGATGGTATCCCGCTGGATAATTTGGGAGAGACTCAGGGTGTGAATAATCTTCCAGTTGAGCTGATTGAACGGATAGAGGTTTATAAAGGTGTGCTACCTGTCGATTTGGGCAGCGATGCACTGGGGGGAGCAATTAATATCATCACTCGAAAAGACCGGAAGCAATACTTTGATGCATCCTACGCGCTGGGCTCATTCAACACGCACAGACTAAATATTCTTGGCAAAAAATACCTTTCCAACAACTTTTACACCAGCCTCCAGGCTTCTGGCGGCTACTCTAAAAATAACTATAAAGTACGTGTAGGAATACCAAACGAAAACTACAATCCGGAAATTAACGATGTGAGGCGTTTTCATGACAGGTATCAGAATTATCTCGTTAAAGCCGAAGCCGGCCTGCTGAATCAGCGATGGGCAGATCAGTTGATCCTGACCTTCAGTCAAAGCGCGCTTGACCGTCAGCTTCAGAACAACCTGCTCATGACCCAGCCTTATGGCAAAGCATTTTATCGCGAAAATCTCTACAATGCCCAGCTGAAATATCAGAAAAACCTGTTGGCCGAGAAACTGAGCTTATCCAGCCAAACTTCCCTCAACAGGATCAACGGACTGAATGTTGATACTTCCAGAAATGTATATGTATGGGACGGCAGAGTATTCGACAGAAGGCTCAGACCCGGCGAAGCTGAATATGGGCCAGCTAAATACCTGCACATTTACACCAATATTTTTAACGAGAAATTGGTGTTGGGGTGGCGGCTGAATGAGGTCACTAAAATATCGCTGGCTAATACATTTCAACACTATAGGCGGAGCGGGAAGGATACGCTGGCGCTGAACGCCAATGCGGGGATTGATTTCTATAGCATGCCCTCTACCATGATTAAAAATGTAGGCGGGTTGGGTATTGAGTCGGTTTTCCTGGATGATAAGCTCAAAGCGAGCGCATCTGTAAAACATTTCTATGCGGCCATGAGCAGTTACGAACTCATGGATGAAAGTCATATTAAATCTGCTCAAAATATAAATAATATCTCATACAACCTGGCTGTCACCTACCCACTCAGCAAAACCATCCTTCTGAAAGCCTCCTATGAACGCGCAATTCGCCTGCCGGATGTGGAAGAAACCTTTGGCAATTTGATGCTTATCCGCGCTAATCCAGCTTTAAAGCCGGAAAAGAGCAACAACATCAATTTAAACCTGCTGCTAAGCTCGGATAAAGCTGATGTAGAATTAAGCGCCTTTTTTAAGGATGTATCAGACATGATATTCCTGCAGACCGATACCCGCGGCAGCGGGACCAGCAGAAACCTTAACATGGCCACAGTAAGCGGGGTGGAAGCCTCCCTCAACTATCGTTTAACGCCATCACTGATTTTCAATATCAATGGCACTTACCAGGATCTGAGAAACAAAGGATCGATAGACCCCACGTATAACAACGACCTGTACTACAACGCCAGAGTGCCCAACATTCCATATTTGATGGCTAATGCCGGTATCACCTGGGGGCTGCAAAACTTTATTTGGAAGGGCACCAAAGCGCAGGTCTGGCTCAACGGGAATTACACCAACCAGTATTTTTTGTATTGGGCAATAGATGGCGACCGTGACCTTAAAAATCGCATCCCAACCCAGTTTCTTCAGAATGCAGGGATCTCGGTGACTACCCGCAGCAGGTTGACCTTCACGCTAGAAAGTTACAACCTCAGCAATCAAAAAACATACGACAACTTCAACGTACAGTTGCCCGGCCGCTCATTCAGTTTCAAAACAAGAATTTACCTATCCAAAAACCCAAAAAACAACAGTTAGAAATATGAAAACCAACTTTTTACTTATTATCTGCGCCATTTTATTACTAGGTACCCAGGCCTGCAAGGACGACGACGATGATGTGACCGCAGCAGCGAATTATGTGTTGAGCGTAACTGGAGGTGCCTACCCGAACCAGACAAGCTACCTATTTAGCACGAAGGAATTTCCGACGGGTACGGTCGGAACCAGTAATGCCCTCGAATCCGCCAGTTCTGCTTTTATCTACCAATATGGTAATCATATTTACCAGAATAATTTCGGCGCACCCACTACACTTCGAAAATATAGTTTTGATGCCAAAGGCAAGCCGCAGGAAATCGGCTCGTTCGCGATACCCGGGCTTAACACCATTGGCGCCGCACTTTTTATAAGTGAAACCGAAGCTTACGCTACAGTATCCGCGTTCGGGGTTACTCCGAAACTTGTAAAATTCAATCCATCCAATATGCAGGTTACCAAAGAGCTGGATCTGAGCGGCCTGAACAAAGCCGGCGCCACCGAGGTGTATTACCTTGGACTGGTTCAGCGGGGCAAAAACATTTTTATGGGTGTAAACTACCAGGATGCGGGCTTTAATAACCTGGAAGACAAAGTATTTGTCGCTGTTATAGATCGGAGCACTGATACGTTTGTCAAGTTGATTTCTGACGATCGCAGCAGCCAGATGTGGAACGGCGGCACGGTATCCTCCTTTTCTCCAAATGTCATGATCAAAGATGCAGGCGAGGATATTTATCTCATGGGCTATGCGAATAATGGAAAACCAAGCGGGGTGTTAAGGATTAAAAACAATGAAACAACGTTCGATGCTTCGTATTTCTTTAACCTGTCGACTACCACCGGCGGCCCATGTATTGGCTTGTTCCACTTTGGGCACGATCAAACGTTCACCGTAAGCTATACCAAGGCAGCCGCCTACCCATTTGATAGCGGGGACCCGGCCGGCCAGTACCACAAAATAAACCTGGTGAACAAAACCAGTTCCGGCAATATCTCTACAAGCATTCCCCTGTTAAAAGGCAACAGCGCATTCATGACCAAATGGGAAAACGACAAGATCTATTTGAATGTGGCCGGAACAGCCAGTGCGAATTCGATCTATTCTTACCAGATTAGCAACGGCAGTGTGAAGAAAGAATTTGATCTGGCCTCCGGGGCGTGCAATGCATTTACCCTTAATAATCAGTAACAAAGTGCCACCCCTGAGCGGAGTATGCAGTTCATCCTGCATACTGCTGCCCGCTTTATTCCAAACCTACCCAACAGCATGTTAAAAGCAGTCGAACTAAGCAAAAGTTACAGCAACCACCAAGCGCTCAATAATCTAAATTTAGCAGTCAATCCGGGCGAAATATTTTGCCTGTTGGGAGCAAACGGGGCAGGAAAATCCACCACCATCAACCTTTTTCTCAACTTCATTGAACCCACATCAGGCGCGGCATACATCAATGAAATTGATGTTAAGGCCGATCCCCTGGCCACCAAAAAATATCTGACCTATATTCCCGAAAATCTGATGCTCTACCCATCGCTAAGCGGACTGGAGAATTTGGATTTCTTTTGCGGCTTGTCAGACAAGAAATTGAGAAAGGATGAACTTGAGGGATTTCTACATCAGGCGGGTTTACAGCCTGATTTTTTCACAAAACGTGTTTCTACTTATTCAAAAGGGATGCGCCAAAAGGTTGGAATCGCCCTGGCCATCGCAAAAAATGCAAAAATCCTGCTATTGGACGAGCCCACGTCGGGCCTCGACCCGAAAGCCAGCAATGAGTTCTCAGAGCTGCTGCTCAAAATGAAAGCGCTTGGCGTTGCCACACTGATGGCAACCCATGATCTTTTCCGCTCCAAAGAAACAGGTACACATATCGGTATTATGAAGCAGGGCGTTTTGCTTGATTCCTTCCGGACTGAGGATATCAGTTTTGAAAATCTTGAAAAGCTTTATTTACAGCACATGCATCGCTAAGCTTTACCTGCAAAGCGCCTATTCATTCAGAGCCACCGTAAGCAAGGCTTAAGCAAAAAGTATTCCGTTCATGAAATACGCATTAATTATCACCAAAAAAGAGCTGCTTATTGCGTTTAAGAACAGCCAGGTTATCGTAACCGGACTAATAATCATTACCCTGCTCATGATAGCCGGCGTGGGCGGTTACCTGAATTACAAGTCTCAGAAAGAGCAGATAGATAAGGCCAGATTAGAAAAACGGGAACAATGGCTTAATCAGGGCGATAAACACCCGCACATTGCGGCTCATTACGGCACTTTTGTATTCAAGCCAAAAACCGGCCTGAGCTTTTTCGATTTTGGGTTGGATTCCTACACTGGGTCATCCATCTACTTAGAGGCGCATTACCAGCATGAGTTTATGTTCCGCCCGGCACAGGATTTCGGGGCCATGATCCGCTTCGGCGAACTATCCATTGCTTTGGTACTTGAGTTTCTGATCCCTCTGCTGATTATTTTCCTGTGCTTCTCGGCTTTTACGCAAGAAAATGAAAACGGAACAATACGGATTCTGGCGGCACAGGGCGTATCCATGCGTGCGCTGGCGTGGGGCAAAATCACGGCATATAGCATGATTGTATTCTGCATTCTGCTTCCCGTTATCAGTATTTTAATGCTGGGTATTTTTCTTCAGCCGGGGCTTGTTTTCACTGCGGATACCCTGTGGCGGCTGCTTGTGCTGATAGCCTGCTACTCTGCCTACTTTTTTATCTTTATCGGGCTTTCAGTCTGGGTATCATCCTATTCACGCACCTCAAGAAACGCCCTTCTTGTGTTGTTGTCAGCCTGGATATTATTTACAATTCTAATTCCGAAAACTTCTGCCAATATCGCCAGCAATATATTTTTACTGCCCACACTAGCCGATTATGAAAAGGCAATCAGTGATGACATCGGCCGACAGATCGAACGCAACCCCCGAAAAGACACCCTTATTTTAAATTTCACGGCCAGGCTTCTAAAACAGTATAACGTTGACTCCATCTCACAACTGCCGATCAATTATGAGGGCGCATATGCACAGGTTTACGAAGATTTTAGCAATTCGGTACACGATAAACACGCCGGACAGTTATTGCATATGCTCTCTCTACAAAATAAGGTAAGCACATATAGCAGCCTGATCAACCCTTTCACGGCCATCCGGAACATTTCCATGGCCTTGTCGTCTACCGATTTCTACACCTACACAGATTTCCAGAACGAAGCTGAAACCTATCGGCGCGACCTTGTACGGCAAATGAATGGCAATTACAGGGATAACTCCCGCACAGGGGAGTTTTATGAATATAAAGCAAGGCGGGATTTATGGGAGTCGATAAAAGATTTCAACTTTCAGATACCATCTATTTCACGCTCGCTGTCGAAAGTACTTTTCGAACTGGCCGCCTTGCTAACCTGGACATTAGGTACAGCTATACTGCTCACTTATTTCATAAACAAATCTGTTTTATAATGTCCATGCTTGCACACGTTTTTTATTACGAATGGCTGAGCTTTATCAGAAATAAATTTCAGATAGTGATGCTGCTTCTCGTTTTTTTACTTGGATCGTATTCCATCTTCTATGGTTGTAGCGAGATTGCCAAGCAGAAAAAAGCAATTGTTTCAGTCCACCAGCAGGACAAACAGGAACGGGCGCGTATTCAACAGGGCTTTAAAGCAGACACCACCACCGCGGACGGCAAACGGCTATGGCAGCTTGCTGCGGTAACTCGTTTTGTATGGCACCGGCAGTTCTACGCGGCTGTTTTCCCTCCCTCTGCACTCTCCGCGCTGTCTCTGGGACAGAGGGATATACAGACTTATTATTACAAGTTAACTGCGATGAGCATTTACTATCAGCTCTTCCAGAATGAAATTGCCAACCCTCAAAAACTGCTGATTGGCAACTTCGACCTTTCTTTTGTCTTTGTTTACCTGTTCCCGCTGCTGATTATTGCCTTTTGTTATAGCCTGCTGTCTGCTGATAAGGACCGTGGGCTCCTCGCATTACTTAAATCCCAGGCAGCGCCCGTACATCGTATTATTATCTACAGACTGTTGTTTTATTTCCTGATCATTTTCGCACTGGCCCTCTTGCTTAGTTTCGCAGGTTTTGCAGCATCCGGAATCCGGCCTGGTCCAGATCTGAGAAATATCATCGCATGGCTGGCCGTAGTGACCGCTTACCTTGTATTTTGGTTCGCTATTTTGTTCATTATCATTGCCCTGAATAAAAATTCTTCATTCAATGCCATGGCCGGCATGGGTGCCTGGCTCACGTTTCTGATAATAATCCCTGCCGTTTTGAATATTCTGATCAGTGTGGCCATGCCGCTAAACACATCGGTGCTATCAGGCATTAGCCGGCGCACAGGCGTGTTTGACGAAGAAAACGACGAGAATCAGAAGAAAGTAATCCGGGAATATCTCAAACAGCGACCGGAACTGGATTTCGGCAGCAAGACGTATAAATCAGATCTTATTACAAAAGGGTTTGCAGCCTACACAGAATTAAATGACCAAAAATCCGCCGAAATGGTGCGCCGATATCAGAATCAGGTACAGGTACGCGAAGGGCTCGCACGGCACATCGATTTTATAAATCCTGCTGTGAATGCGCAAAACATGTTCGATGCAATCGCCGGATCAGACCTGCAATCTTTCCAGCAATTTTACCATGCTGTCAAAAACTTTCACGCGCAGCTCGTCTCCTTTTATTATCCGAAACTATTTGCCGATAATAACCTGACGCAGAATGATTTCAGCAAAGCTCCACAATTTAGGTTTATGCAAGCTTCCGCCGACAGAACGTCGATTTTCCCGGGCATTCTTTGGCTAGCCGGCATATCGCTCATCAGTATTCTGTGGAGTTTTAAAATGCTTAAAAAAGATCTCTGATTCTCACCAGATGAAAGCAGTCATATACATCGTCAAAAAAGAGTTCAAAGAGTTCAGCCGTTCAGCAGTACTTCTTGTTTGCGCATTTGCACTGGCCTTTTGCCTGACAGCATCTTTAGTAATCAGTTTTAGCCAATATAATCAGTTACGCAGGGAACACCAGCAGGCTGGTGAGCGGGCAAGGCAAGCCTGGCTTAACCAGGGAGAAAAAGGGCCTCATGGCGCAGGGCATACCGGTACGGTCTTGTTTAAACCGATCATGCCACTGTTTGCCTTGGAGAATGGCTTATACAATTATACCGGCCGTTGGGTTGAGCTGCAAACTCATACGCAACATGAGGTGGGGAAACGGCCCGCAAATGATCAGACATTTCTGATCCGGAGCGGCGTATTTACACCTGCTTTCATTTTACAATACCTGATCCCGTTATTTATCATTTTTTTATGCTATTCCGCTGTCACGGCAGAAAGAGAATACGGAACCCTCAGGCTTTTACTCAGTCAGCAAATCAGCGCAAGAGCAATTTTAACCGGAAAGGTATTTGCCGGTGCTGCAAAGGTTGGTATCACTATCCTTCCTTTATATGCAATCCTGTCAATAGTATTCTGGATTTTACCCGAATTCGGATTGCAGGCGTGGGTCAGGATGAATCTAATGTTTCTGTTTTATATCGCATACTATTTCATACTGATTCTGTTCTGCATTATCATATCTGTCTGGAGTAAGACCTCGTCCCGCTCGCTGGCTGTTCTTACCGGGTTCTGGATCATTACCAGTATAGTGGCCCCGAGAGTATTTGTTTCTTTATCTGAGAGCATTGCGGCCACCCCCTCTAATTTCGAAATGAAGGTTGCTTTCGATAAGGGCCAGGGTAATTCCTATGTATTAGGCTATAAGGGCTTTGATACTTTTAATAAAATATATGGACAGATAACCGATAGCCTGATGAAAGCAGAAGGAGTAAGTACTGTTGATAGCCTGAAAGTCAATCCGTTTGGATTTGCTATTGAACATACCGAAGAAGCCGGGCAAAGAATCAATGATGAGAGCTACGGCGTAATCAATCGTAATTTTGACCGTCAGATTAGAATTCAGCGCTTTGCTGGCATCATCTCCCCGCTTTCAGCAATCCGTTTTCTTTCAATGAGTATCGCAGGCACCGGCCTTGAGGAACACGATGAATTTGTCAGACAGGCTGAACAGTACAGGCGAACGATGATGAAAAAGCTCAACCTCAATATTGCTTACCATTCTGATGCCAGCGGTTACGACCTTAAAAAGCGCTCAGCCAAGGGCAAGGATTATGTTCAGGGAAGAGATCTTTGGCAGCAGATCCCAGCGTTCAATTACAGCCCTGTACCACTTGCCAGCGTGCTAAAAAACAATACGAATGATATTCTGATTATTTTCGGATGGTTCGTGGCAGGCATCGCTATCTTTTTAAAAACAGCCCGGCGTTTAACAATATGAAAAGATTTCGTCATCTTCTATACTTTGAACTGTTAAAAAGTACGCGGGAAGGAATGTACTCCATTATCCTCATACTGATGGCAGGACTTGTATTTCTGAGTCTATACAATGGAAGCGTCTGGTTTGAGAGCCAGAAAAAAACCGTTGAGCAAATCAGTCAGATGAAAATGTCGCATCTGCAAACCTATCTGAAAGACTATCGTGAATATAATAAAACGCATGAGGTGGCTGGCCTTGACGGGCCTGCCAATCCAATTGTTATGAATTTCAAAAGGGTATACCCTGTCAAACCGCTTTCGCCCTTAATGGTGCTGTGTACCGGGCAAAGCGACTTGTATGGCTTTTACAATATTTTCACCGGATTAGAAGAAAACACCCTGTTGTTTGAGAATGAAATAATAAACCCTTTAAATCTCTTACTAGGGAAGCTCGACTGGACTTTCGTTTTGATTTATATCATTCCATTGTTTATTATAGCTGCTAGCTATGACCTATATGCCCGGGAATCAGAACTCGGCACTCTTCGTATCATCTTAACGCAACATATCAGTTTAAAAGAACTGCTGCTAGCTAAACTGTCCTACCGCTTCTTTGTTCTTACGGTAAGCTTCGTCATTTTTACCCTGCTGGGGATACTTTTCTTTCAATCAGATTTGTTGAAAGCTGAACCCGAATGGGTTCTTTTGGCTTTAATCGTGGCCATGGTGTATATCGGTCTGTGGATGGCAGTTTGCCTGTTTATCAACGCATTTTTGAAAGAGGCGATTCTTAATGGCGTAGTATTAACCCTTTTATGGATGGCCATCCTTTTTATGGTTCCTTCCGCAATTAATACGATTACTACCAATAAATTTCCTGTTCCCTCACGGGCAATAAATCTTCTAAAGAGCAGGCAGCATGCTGAATACTTAGACAACCGCCGCGAGCAGACCCTTCAAAGTTATCTTGATATTTACCCACAGTTCCGGCCAGCGAACATTAAAGACAGTACAAAGATTGCCTTTATTGATTGGTACCCCGGTTTTTTGTCATGGCAGCACGATATGATCAAGAGTAAAGATAGGTTTGAAATCCAGATCGATTCTGTACTGACCAGACAAGAAGATTTCGTCAATACCACTGCTTACATAGCGCCTTCGGTTTGGGTTTCCCAAACCCTCCAATTCATAAGCCATACCGACCTTGCCAGTTTCCAGCAATACAAATCCAGTCTCCGGGAATTTAGCCGAAAGTGGCGCCTGTTTGTTGCTGGGAAGATTATGCTGAGACAAAAAATTAGAGAGCAGGACTTTTTCTATCTGCCGAAGGTAGACTGGTCAGAAAAAGACCATGAAAATACGCAAGCCGCAACGCAACTGTTAGTCTGGCTTGCATCGACGACATTGATTATGATAGCTGGCTTAAAAATACTGGATATTTTTTCGCGTCCTGGATAAACAGCTCAATGGTTATTTGCTGGCACGCCACGTAATGTGACACTGACATTAAGCTTCTGATTTCAGGCTTACAGCCGGTCCTGCTCTTCAATGCGGCGGGACCGACTTGGCTGTAATTTCCCGCCGAAATGGTATTTGACCGAAAGTGAGGCCCGCCGTGTATCCGGGAGATCATCATAACGGTAATCGGTATAATCGGTCAGCGAGCGCCCACGGTATCGGTTTGTCCTGAGAAAATCAGAGAAGGCGAATCGTACATCCAATTTGCCTTTCATAAACGATCTTTTCAGGCCAAAATCGGTAAAGAAGATGCTTTGCTTTTGATAAATACCCCAAAGTTCCCGGGAAGTCCAGGTTGCCGAAAGTTCTGCATGAAAGCCTGCCGGCAATTTGAATTGCTGACTCAGCATTGCGCTCGCAGCCCATAATGCAGTTGTTTTTTCGGCCCCCAAAAGAGGGATGGGGTAGCTGGTATGGCTCGCACCTGCCGTCAGCTGTAAATCCCAAAAGTCAAGCAAATGCAAGGGAACAGACGCGGTCAAATCAAAACGTCTCATACTGCCCAGGTTAGCGCTTTGGCTGATGATTGCACCTGTATTCTCTTCTATTACCAATCTGCGGGAAAGGTAATTGCTTCGGGTCGAGTAGCTGGCCGAAAGTACGTACCGGTCTTTTAATGTATAACCTGCCGAGTAGATCCACGCCATTTCCGGCCGCAGGTAGGGGTTTCCTGAATAGTAGAAATATTGATCATAATACCACCTGACAGGGTTCAGGGTGGAATATGCGGGCCGGTTAATCCGGCGACTGACTGAGAAATTGACTTTGTTATTTTTATTGATCTCGTGTTCGGCTGAAAGTGATGGGAAAAGCTGGCCATATTTCCAGCTATTTTCAATCTCTTCTTCTACCGTATACCCCCTGGCGTTTGTTGATTCAAACCGAAGACCTGCCTCCCACTGTGTTTTGTCAAGCTTTCCGGAAACGGACGCATAGGCAGCTGCAATCTGCTCGGTGTAACGAAAACGGTTTGACATTGATTCTGCTTCAATGAATTCCCCTGCTGCCAGTGAATCAAAACGGTAATTGGCCTGGTTTCGAACGTCTGCATACTTCAAGCCTGCCTTCACATGAAAACCAGTGAAGGGAAGGTCCAGGTCCACTTTGATGGATTTAATGCTGACAGTGCCAGGCTGGTGAACTTGTAACTGCTCATCAGGTGCAGCTGCCTGCCCCTTTGCGTCCAGATACCGGGTTGTTAGCAGCCCATCGGAAAGGTTACGGTATGAAATGTAATGCGCATCGGCGGTGAGCTTTTTGCCCGCGCTATCAATCAAAAACTGGTAGCCCAGGTTAGCCGCATCGTAATGATATGGCTCTGTCAGATAGTTGGTACTTTCTACTACGCTAATGAGTTTGTTTTGCGGATCCAATCTGCTCACGCGGGAGATTGCATTGTCTTTTACATAATCGTCAAGGTAACCGTTGTACCCCGCCGTTATCTGATGTTTTGGAGAAAGCTGCCAGTCTATATTTGCCTTGTAGGTGTAGAAATTGATTTTTGTCGGCGTTTGCAGCCTGCGGTCAAGGGTGATGCGCTGTCCTTGATCAAGGACCGTATTACTGGTCTGGCTTTTCATAAAACGGTGCGGCGTGTTATAGTCAAAAGAACCCGAGACGTTTACTTTGCTATTGCGGTAGCTGGCAGCGACATTTTGGTTATTCATCCAGAACCTTCCTTTGGAGATCCCAGATAAAATATCCAGCGAATAACCTACAAACACATTTTTCTTGGTCACAAAATTGATGATGCCTGCATTGCCTGCCGCGTCAAATTCAGCCCCCGGCGCAGAGATCAGCTCGATTTTAGCGATGCTTTCTCCGCTCATACTTCTTAAAAGCTGCACCAGCTGCTGCTCGGAAAGGTAAGTCATCTTCCCATCGATCATTACATTGATCCCGCCTGCGCCTTTAAGCATGATCTGATCGTCTTGCCCGATGCTTACGCCAGGCAGTTTACGGAGCAAGTCCAGCGCCGATGATCCAGAGCTCATTGCGCTATTGCCGACATTGTAGATCAGTTTTCCTTTATCTATTTCAATCGCTTCTTTGCGAGATGTTACCGTTACCGCCCTTAACTCAGAGGCAGCTTCTTTCAATACTATCTTGTAGGTAAGTTTTTCTGATGTACTATCCTGGATAAGTATAGTCTCACTAACCGTTGTAAAACCAATTAGTGAAGCGTTGAGTAAATATCGTCCTGGTTGAAGCTCGGTAAATTCAAAGTTTCCAACAGAGTCGCTAGCAGTCCACCAAGTATTCCTAAGTTGCCCTTTATCTACCAGTTGGATATTAACACCGGTCAACCCGTTGCCGCTTTGGTCTTTCACATTGCCAATAACGTGCTTTTTAACATTTTGCGAAAAAAGCTGGAGGGGAAGAAAAAATGAAACCAGCAGTGCAAACCAAGCTTGTATTATATATGTAAAATTCACCATAGTCACCTTTGATTAAAAATTGCCGCACCACACGTCATTGTTTATATTATAGTACAGGAAAGGGGTCATTGAACGCCAGTCCTTTTTCCATCTGGATAATTTCAGCAGTAGTACATAGGCAGGCAGCAAGTTCAGATAAGATTAATTCAGCGTCCAGGTCTTGCCCAATAATTACTAGCTCATTTTGCCTGTCACCGAAGCGCCCCCACCGTAATTCGATCTGTGCACGGTTATCTATATATGCCTGATACCGGAGCCGCTGACTCTGCGGCATACTTGCCCACCAAACGCCCGCAGACTCTGCCCGCACCGAGCCCCCGGCCTGGCTCCAATTCAATGCATCATTTTTGCGTGAAGCAATCCAGAACAACCCTTTGCTTCTGATAACCCCTGCTGGCCAGTTTTGTGATATGTACTCCCAAAAGCGCTTTGGATGGAATGGCCGCTCGTCGCGAAACACAAAAGAGCTGATGCCATACTCCAGGGTTTCTGGGGTATGACCGCCATTTTTAACTTTATTGAGCTCCTGGATCCATCCCGCAGACTGCTCTGCTTTCTCATAATCAAATAGACCTGTGTTGAGAATGCTTTGGGGTTGGACCTTTGAAAATGTGCTCTCGATGACTTTTGCTGCCGGGTTCAGCGCTTTAATAATGGCATGAAGTTCACCCAGATCACTTTTTGAAACCAAATCCGTTTTATTCAGAATAATCACATCCGCAAACTCGATCTGGTCGGTCAGCAGATTGACGATCGTACGAGTATCGGTTTGATCCTCATTCATCTCCCTGCTCAGAACTGTATCGAGCGAACCGAAATCCTTGGCAAAATTCAATGCGTCCACCACAGTGACCATGCAGTCAATGGTTGCCAATTTAGACAAATTAATACCATTTTCTTCATCGGTAAAACTAAATGTCTGCGCGATGGGCACCGGCTCTGATATACCTGTACTTTCAATCAGTAAATAGTCAAAGCGGTTTTCTTCTGCTAGCTTTTGTACTTCAACCATCAGATCTTCACGCAGTGTGCAGCAGATACAGCCATTAGACATTTCAACCAATCTCTCCTGGGTACGGCTCAGCGTATTCTCATTTTTGACAAGCTGTGCATCGATATTGATCTCGCTCATGTCATTGACGATCACGGCCACTTTCAATCCATCTTTGTTATGAAGAATGTGGTTAAGCAGAGTGGTTTTTCCCGCGCCAAGGAATCCGCTTAAAACGGTTACCGGAAGTTTTCTATTATTCATGAAATTCTATATTTGCAACGATGTTGCAAATATAGAATACAATTATCGAATACAACAATGATGCATCTATTATTATTCTGTTATAGCTACCTCATAGCCCTGCTCCCTTAGTGCTGCCAGAATGCTGTCTGAGCTTACCTGGTTACTTTGAAAGGTAGCCCTTACATAGGTTCCATTTATTTGTACAGATGTAGGCTTGACACCGTTGATAGAAGTGATATCTTCTTTGAGCTGCTCACTGTTGTATTTGCCGGAAACAGACAGCTCAATCTGCCGGTGGGTCCTAAATAATTCAAACTGCTTTTGCGCGAGCATTTGCTGCTCTGTCCTGAAGGGCTCTAATAATCCGATAAAGAGTCCAGCCGTAGCGATTCCAAAAGCAACGTGGTAAGACCAGTTTTCGAACTGGCTGTGAAAGAAGTGTTTGCCTAAGTAAAACCTTACCAGTGTTATACTAAGGTAAATCAAAAGCAAAACCTGCAACCCTAAAAAGAATGGCTTATACCGGGTCAGTCCCTCAAAACGGGAAGCAGAACCTACGGCAATGCTGATCAAAGGGAAAATGCAGCAGCCCACATGCAAAATTGAAACGAGCAGAGATATAGGTACAGGGAGTACAAATTTTTTTATCATACGGGAAGAAAACAGGTTACTTCATTTAATTTTACTGATCTTTGCAACGTTGTTGCAAATAGTAAAGTTCGTTCTGATGAAAACAATTATTTATGTCCTCCCGTTAGCATTCGCATTCAGCTGCGGGGGATCTGACCAAAAAAGCCAAATGCTGATCGAGGCAAATCAGCTGCACCTGGAATCCGTCAGCATAGCTGGCAAATTGGAAAAGTCGTTGGATAGTCTCAGCCAGCAGGCCAATGCCGCTGAAAAAATCAGATTAGACAGCCTGGCCCACCTGGTAGAACTTTGGGAAGAATCCGTTATTGAGGTTCCTGGCTTTGAGCATGAGCATACAGGAGGTCACGAGCATAAGCCTACACCCCAAATGACAGATGAGTCCATGCTGGAATATCAGCGCAATGCGAAGAAAGCAATCCAGTCAATCCGTGCCCAAGCCGCCGGGCAAGTCTTATAAGAACCAGCTAGTCATGAAAAACATACTCATTGCAGGCCTTGTGATTCTTTCCCTTTCAGGCTTCATAGACAACAAGCCCATTGCGCTCACCTGGAAACATCTTTCTGATGTCCGCTTTGCCAAAAAGTTTAATAAGCGGCTCGGTATGTATTTCCTTTATCCTACGTTTGGAGAAAGCGTTGTGGGGCTGGAAGGTAAACAAATCCAGATCAAAGGTTATCTCATACCCGCAGACCCTGACAACAACGTTTATGTGATCTCTGCCCAACCAATGTCCATGTGCTTCTTTTGTGGTGGCGCAGGCCCCGAGTCCATCATCGAATTGCAGCTGCGCATCAAGAAACAACGTTTTAAGACTGATGCTGTCAAAACTGTCAGTGGCAAGCTAAGGCTCAATGCGCAAGATATTGAGCATCTGAATTACATCCTCGAAGATGCATTTATAATTGAAAATTAATGCCCTCTTCTATTGCAACGAAGTTGCAATAGAAATACATTTGCAACAAAGTTGCAAGATTTTCAATTGACTAATCCAACACTTATGAAACTAAGAAAGCATTTACTTCATGGCTTATTGCTTTTTACAACCATCGCCTTCGTTCAATGTAAGGACTCCGGTGATGACGTTGAACCCGATGATGAAAATGAACTGATCACATCGGTCACACTGAACTTTAAAGAAGCAGGTTCATCCGCAGTGACTTCGTTTAGTTACAAAGATGCCGATGGCGATGGTGGCAATCCTGCAAGCCGGTTCGATACTGTATCACTGAAAGCCAATACCCAGTACACGATGACAGTCGAATTCTTAGATGAAAGCAAAACGCCCGTGGAAAATATAACAAAAGAAGTTCAGGAAGAGTCTGATGAGCATTTACTTATCTTTACAGCTTCCCCTGCTACATTGCTTACTTACACTTATGGGGACAAGGATGCCAACAATTTCCCGATTGGCCTTACAGGGACTGCAAAGTCGGGAGCTGCGGGCCTGGGCAAGTTGAAAGTCCAACTACGCCACCAGCCAGGTGCGAAAAATGGAACCCCAACACCCGGAAGTGATGACGTGAACCTTGATTTCAACCTAAAAGTGAAGTAACAAAGGATTGCAATTGGTATAGTGCCGCATCCTCGAAAGTTTAGCGTCAGTGCTATACCAATTTGCTAGATTTAGCGCATTCAAGACAAATCCCTTCCAGTAAGAGCCGTGAATTTTGGATATGTCCAAAACCTGAAATGTGTTGTAAATAGGTTGTGGGCAAATTGGGAAGCGCAGCTATTTCTTCACAATTTTTGCATTTAAAATGCGGCGTTATCGCGTCATGGCTATTGCTATTCCCTTCTATTTTGCGATAATGAAATTGCGCAACGCCCTCTGAATCAATTAGCCTGAAAAGCAACCCCGCATTTACCAGGTCGAGCAATGTCCGGTACAAACTTACACGGTCGATCTCATATTGCAGCATGCACTGCAACCGGCCATGGGATAGTGATTTATGTTCCCGCAGGAAAATCTCCAAGACTGCAATGCGGTTTGGCGTAGGACGTACCTTGCTATCGATTAAGACTTGCTTTGTTTGGTCCATGTGAATTGTAATTAACCATGCATCAGAGGTATAAGCAAAGATAATAAAAGAAACCCATAATGCAACATTGTTGCATTATGGGTTTCTTTAACTTTTTCTTGTTACATCTTCCAGCCTACCGCAATATTGACATTATTTGTAAGGCGCACCCACTCTTCTGCAATTAGCATATTAGTTTGCCCCAAGGCAATAGTGCTGAAAGCGCAGGTTTTCCGCTTATGGTAGTGTATCCATTTAACCTAATTAAGACCGAGCCTGCGCAATATGCTATTAAGCATGCGACACAGCAAGGAATTACGGCCTTGAGTATGGAAGCAGGCAAATTAGGAAGTGTTCAGAAGAAGTCCGTGGAGCGAATAAAAACTGGCGTTTATAATAACCTTGCAGAGCTTGGCATGTATGAAATTAACCGTAAGCCTATCACTAAAACCGCCGTTTTGAACGGGCAGCATTACATTAAATCGCCCGCAAAAGGGATCTTTTATAGTGATTTGAAAAGTGGATCAGGTTGTCAAAGGTCAGAAGACCGGGTATATCACCGATGTCTTTGGAAAACCAGTAGCCGATATCAAGACAGATAAAACTGGATTATTCTGTATAAGGTGGACACTCCACCGGTTAATGAAGGGGAGAAATTATTGTGTATTGGATACAACACTGCTCTGAATTGTCAAACGAGCAACAGTACGATTTAACGTGCTATCTAGTACTTAAAACATACTAAAATAAGCTTCCAGATAGCTGAAACGATTATAAATAGTGATTATCCATATTTCATTTTAACCACCGTATTTTCAAACTTCCCGTTGTGTCGGGATACCGAACTCATCCATCGACAAACCACCTCGCTCAACCTTGTAACTTCCTTTTCGTTGAATCTAGAATGGGGTACAAGGTACAACTATGGGTACTACAAAAACTTGTACTTGAAGCGCCTTGGTTTTGATTGTTGTTTTGTAGGGTAATCAATGCAGCAGAAAATCTTAAACCAATCCATGTTATGGCAACGCATTTTTCCTGGACAGGCTACTTTCTGGTAGTGGGGGCAGCAGTGACAATCTACTATGTAATTATCGGAATCAGGTACTACCGGCAAGATATCAAAGCTTTGCTTCAGTCCCGTTCAGGGATGTCGGACAAGCCGAAAAAACCTCCTCCCGTCAAAACAGGCGGAGAATTCCCTATTCATGAAATCTGTATGGCAGAAAGCTTAGAACCAGAGAATCTAAATGAAGAACTTCCTGCACAAGAATATAAGTCAGAAATGGCAACTGTATATGCTACTGAACCATTAGGAGAAAACAGGCAAAAGAAGATCAGGTTCACACGCTTGCAAAAACTAGGGTATAAAATCAAACTCGCCATTTTGGATGCATACCAGAAGGGCCACGAAGAAGCCGACCTGCTGTTCCAAATTCAGGTACTGGCCAACGAATTTTCCAACATTAAACGAAAGAAGTTCCGTGTGGAAATTGAAAAATTAATCCTTCGGGAATCTGCAAAATATGGCTACATCAACCTCTGTGCTTTTGAGCTGACGGAGATATGGAAGGAGGTTTAATGATGAGCCCGTTCTCCTGCACTCCCTGGAAATACTTCCAGGGAGTGCAAGGAGACAAAAACAAGCAAACCAATTTAAAACAACAAACAATGAGGTGTATGAAACGTGAGAAAACAGACCTTTCAATCAGGGCAAAGCAATTATGGGCTGCGGCGCTGCTTTCAATAGTGGCAACTATCGCCAAAGCGCAGGATGGGGCCGCGGGTATTTCCGAAGCCGACACTCAGGTCCGCAGTTACTTTGAGCCAGGCACTCAGCTGATGTATGCCATCGGCGCGGTGCTCGGGCTCGTGGGTGCTGTGAAGGTTTTTCAGAAATGGAATGCCGGCGACAACGACACCGGTAAGGTCGCCGCTGCATGGTTTGGCAGCTGTATTTTCCTGGTCGTTGTAGCGACAGTACTTCAATCATTCTTCGGCCTATAATTATAACCGTTATGGGCCCCGGAAGTGTCTATCAAATCAACAAGGGTATCAATACGCCCATCGAGTTCAAGGGGCTCAAAGCCCAGTACATTTGGTACATGGGGGCAGCAGCCATCATTTTGTTTGGGATTTATGCCCTGCTGTATTCCTTCGGAGTCCGATCTTACATCTGTGTGGGAATTGTAATTCTCCTTGGGATACCGATGATCATGGGCATTTATCACCTTAGTGCAGCTTACGGAGAGCATGGTGTAACCAAAATGCTTGCCAGGCGAAGGATCCCCAAATATGTGAGGTCCAGGTCGCGTAAAACTTTCAAAAACTGTGCATCTGATGGAAACATTACTCAATGACCTGCTGCCGATTCTGGATGTGGAGCACGATTGCATCCTTTCAAAGCAGGGTGATATTACGGTGGTATTTCAGGCTGAACTGCCTGAAATATTTACACTCTCCGATCATGACTACGAAGCTTTTCATCAAACCTGGGTAAAAGCGTTGCGTGTGTTGCCAGCCAACTCCGTCTTTCACAAGCAAGACTGGTTTGTCGACAGCCGTTATGATCCTGATTTCTCCGGCGAGGAGAAAAGCTTCCTTTCGATGCGAAGTGAGCGGCATTTTAACGAGCGTCCGTTCCTTGATCACCAGTGTTATATCTACATCACTAAAAAGCCCTCAGACCGAAAAGCGTCCAATTCGCTGCTATCCACGCTTATCCGGCCAACACTGATGCCAGAAGAAACAATGGATGAAAAAGTGCTCCAGGAGCTGCAAAGCTGTGTGGGTCAATTCCGACATATCATGCAGGACAGAGGATTTGTAAAACTGAGAAGATTAAAAAATGATGAACTATGGAGCGGTGGAAAAATGGGAATTGTAGAGCGGTATTGTTTTTTATCCGGTGGTGATACGTCTTCGATAAAGGATATGCAATTCGGGGACCACATCCGGATCGGTAATCAGCACTGCGGTATCTACACGCTTGCTGACGCACAAGACTTGCCGCCCACTTGTAGTTCACAGTCGCGATTCGACCGCTATTCGACTGACAAGACCAAATTCAGCATCGGATATGCATCATCGCTTGGACAGCTGCTGAGCTGCAATCACCTATTTAATCAATACATCTTTATCGAAGACGGCGCGAAGACGCTTAGGAAAATTGAGACCAAAAGACTGCGACTGCAATCACTCGCCGCTTATTCCCGAAAGAATGCCATCGCACTGGACGCTACCAATGCCTTTTTGAACGAGGCCATTGCAGGTCAGCGCATGCCGGTCAAAGCGCACTTTAACCTGCTGGTTTGGACGGAGAAACAGGAGGAGCTTAACGAGCTCAACAACATAGTCTCAGCCGCACTCGCCCAAATGGAAGCCGTTGCAAAACTGGAAACGGTCGGAGCACCTCAGATCTTTTGGGCAGGTATTCCAGGGAACGCAGCAGATTTTCCAATGAATGAAACCTTTGACTGTTTTGCCGAGCAGGCGTCCTGCTTTCTTAATCTGGAAACAGGGTACCGTTCGTCGGTCAGTCCAGTCGGATTACGACTTGGAGACAGGCTAACAGGAAAGCCGGTACACGTCGACATCAGCGATGAGCCGATGAAAAAAGGGATCTGCACAAACAGGAACAAATTCATTCTTGGGCCTTCGGGAAGTGGCAAATCATTTTTTACTAACCACATGGTAAGGAGTTACTATGAGCAGGGTTCGCACATTGTGCTTGTCGATGTGGGCCATTCCTACAAAGGACTGTGCGATCTGGTTAATGGATACTATTTCACTTATCAGGAAAACAACCCGATCAAATTCAATCCGTTTTATATCGGAGAATCTCAAACGCTGGACACAGAGAAAAAGGAAAGCATTAAAACACTGATCCTGGCCCTTTGGAAAAAAGACAATGAGGTTTACAAACGAAGTGAATATGTGGCGTTATCTAATGCACTGACCCTTTACTACGCAAACCTTGACAAAACTGGTAAATTCGCCTGTTTCAACACCTTCTACGAATTCTTGCGAGACCAATTCGTGGGAATTCTCGAGCAGGACAAGGTTAAAGACCGCGACTTCGATGTAGCCAATCTGCTTTATGTATTGCGCCCTTACTATCAGGGTGGAGAGTTTGATTACCTGCTGAATGCAACTGAAAATATTGACCTTTTAAGTGAGCGCTTTATCGTGTTCGAGCTGGACAATATCAAAGACCATCCTATCCTTTTCCCCGTGGTGACGATTATTATCATGGAAGTTTTCATCAGTAAAATGAGAAAACTGAAAGGAATCCGTAAAATGATCCTGATAGAGGAAGCCTGGAAGGCTATCGCCAAAGAAGGCATGGCGGATTACATCAAATATCTTTTCAAGACGGTTCGAAAATATATGGGCGAAGCGGTGGTAGTGACCCAGGAGGTCGAGGACATTATCAGCTCACCAGTGGTAAAACAGGCGATCATTAACAATAGCGACTGCAAGATCCTTCTTGACCAGAGCAAGTATCAAAACAAGTTCGACCAGATCCAGGAGTTACTCGGGCTAACCGAAAAGGAAAAAACACTGATACTCTCTGTCAATAAAGCCAATGATCCGTCTCATAGGTATAAGGAAGTGTTTATCAGTCTTGGAGGGACGCTTTCGCGCGTGTACCGCACGGAAGTAAGTTTGGAAGAATACCTATGCTACACAACAGAGGAAACTGAAAAGATGAAGGTGACCGACTTCGCCCGGCGCTACGGAAGTATGCAAAAGGGAATCGCCGCCCTGGCAGAGCAAATCAGGACAACTGGAAAAATATGAAAAAGTTTGTTCTATTATTCACACTGGCCTTCGCCCTCATTGTCACTCCGCTACAAAACGCGCAGGCAGCGACTCCGTGGGCGGCAATCATTAAAGCTGCCATATCCAAGGTGGTTAAGGCTGTTGACCTGATGATTCAGCGCAGGCAAAACCGGGTAATTCAACTTCAAAACGCACAGAAGGCGCTGGAGAACACGATGGCGAAATTGCAACTCGACGAAATAACGGAATGGGTCAAAAAGCAGAGGGATCTATACAAAGAGTACTATGACGAGCTAAAAAAAGTGAAAGCAATTGTTGCTTACTACTACAAGATCAAGCAGATCGGCGACAAGAATTACCTTCTGGTTATTCAGTACCGGAGATTTTGGACGCTTTTCAACAATGACAAGCACTTCACACCTGAAGAACTCGCTTACATGGAGCAGGTATACACCGGAATTTTGGAAAGTGCATCTAAGAATGTAGACCTGCTGACGCTGGTCGTCGAGTCGTTCACCATGCAGATGACCGATGCCAAACGAATTGAGATCATCGACAATGCTGCCAGGCAGACTGATCAGACTTTCAGCGATCTCATCCGTTTCAATCAGGAAAATGTGATGCTCAGTATTAGCCGCGCAAAAACGGAGCGGGAAGTTGATGTTGTAAAAAAACTTTATGGGCTCAACTAATGGAAAAGCTAATTGTGATACTCGCATTGATTATACTGCCAGAGCTTGCTCATGCGCAAAGGTTCAGGGAATGGCTCCGGCAGAAAAAAACGCAGAAGGAATATCTGATAGAGCAAATTGCGTACCTGAGACTTTATCTGGAGCTCACTGAAAAGGGCTACAAGATCGCCAGGGAAGGCCTGACTGCCATTTCTAATTTCAAGGAAGGAGAGTTTAAACTTCATAGAAATTATTTTGACACGCTGCGGGTGGTCAATCCCAAAGTAGCTGGATATGCAAGGGTGAAGGAGATCAAAAGGTTTTATGCCCAAATTCAGGCAATCAAAGTTGGCACGTTGCCAGAGCTCTACGACATTGAATTTTTGGTGCAGCAAGAGCTGGCCTATCTCCGGGCCGTTTTTGACAGATTGCATTTAGATGCCGATCAGATAATGGACGCGCTGAAAGTTGTGATAGAAGATGGCAGCCTGGCAATGACAGATGACGAGCGGATCAAAAGAATTGACGATCTGTATAAGCGAATGCTTTTCAATTGGAAATTTTCAAAGGCATTCAGCAATGAGGCTGCTTTACTCGCCGCAGCCAGGGGGAAAGAGGCGGAAGACGTTAGATCAGGCCTGCTTTTGCAGGGCATAAATTAAGATCATATGAAACAGATCGTAACATTAATGTTGGCAGTGGGCTTCTTCCTGCAACCTGCCGGATCCCGGGCACAAACCCCTGAGGTTACCCAGCTTGTCCTGAATATTGAAAAGCTCAACCAACTCCGAAAGATCCTTCAGGAAATCAAGAAAGGCTATGAAATCCTTTTCGAAGGGTACACGACCATCAAGGATATTTCCAGAGGGAATTTCAAGTTACATGAGGCATTTCTGGATGCTTTGCTTGAAGTGAGCCCCGGTGTAAAAAAGTACAAGCGGATAGCAATGATCGTGGAAATTCAGCTAAAACTCGTCTCTGAATACCAGACTGCATTTTCTCAGTTTCAATCAGGGCCGTATTTCAACAGGGATGAACTTGAATACATGGCAGGCGTTTATTCGAGGCTCAACGCACAAAGTCTTAAAAACCTGGAATCACTGACCAACGTCGTCACTGCGAAAAAGCTGAGAATGTCTGATGATGAGAGAATTGCAGCAATTGACGATATCTATGAAGATATGCTCGACAGGCTTGTATTTCTCAGGCATTTCAATTCCACCGCAGCAACACTCGGGCTGCAACGTGCCAAAGCCTACAGTGAGGTAATGATCAGTGGCCAACTTCAAGGAAATTAGAATCAAACCACCAGTATGAAAACGAATTTAAAAACCGCAGGTCTTGCGGTGCTCGCTACAGTATTGCCTGAAATTTGCAAAGCCCAGGGCTTTCCCGAGCAGATCAGTGGACTGCACAGTGTTCTTGATCAACTATACGGAGAGATGATGCCGATGTGCGCGAAGCTCATCAGCGTCGGACGAGGCATTGCCGGGTTTGCAGCCATGTGGTACATCGCCTCCAGGGTTTGGCGTCACATCTCCAATGCCGAACCCATCGACTTTTATCCATTGCTCCGGCCCTTCGCTCTGGGTTTTGCCATCCTTATTTTTCCATCAGTACTTACCATGATCAATGGGGTAATGTCTCCGGTGGTGAGAGCCACATCAGCAATGGTTCAGGGCTCAAACGAAGCAATAACCCTGCTTTTAGAAAAGAAACAGGAAGCCATCAAAAAGACCAATGCATGGCAGATGTATGTCGGCGACAACGGTAATGGAGACCGTGATAAATGGTACAAGTACACCCACGGAAATGAGAGTCCATCCGGCGAGGGCATTTTTGCCAGCGTGGGGAACGATATCAAATTCTCGATGGCTAAGGCTTCGTACAACTTTAGGAATTCGATCAAGGAAGCCATGAGCGAAGTCCTGAGACTGCTCTTTGAAGCCGCAGCCTTGTGTATCAACACCATCAGAACTTTCCATTTGGTGGTACTGTCGATCATCGGTCCCATCGCTTTCGGAATCGCTGTCTTCGATGGTTTTCAGCATACACTGACTGGCTGGATTGCCCGCTATATCAATATTTTCCTCTGGCTGCCGGTGGCCAACATTTTCGGAGCAATCATCGGCAAGATACAGCAGATGATGATCAAGCTGGATATCAGCCAGGTCGAAGGGGCCGGTGACACATTTTTCAGCGCAACGGATATGGCCTATCTGATATTTATGATCATTGGCATAGTCGGTTATTTCTCCGTTCCCTCGGTAGCCAACTACATCATTCATGCGGGAGGCGGGAACGCCTTGCTCTTTAAGGTTACGAGTATCTTTTCTCAAACGACCACAGGCTTCGGCAACCGTGCATTCCCCGCGAAAGGTGGTTTCGGCTCTATCCCAACAACACCCGCCGCCAAACAATCAAATTCTTAAACACGATGTTTACTAAAGCAAAAAATCTGGAAACTGCCTTTCGGCACATACGCTGGTTCACACTAACGGTGATCATTGGCTCTATCGGATTCTGCTGTTTCGCAGTCTATAAGAGTTATCAGCTTGTTGAACTCAGCCAGCAGAGAGTTTATATTCTCGCCAGCGGAAAAGTACTCGATGCCTACGCCTCAGAGCGCAACGAAAATATTGAGGTGGAAGCCCGGGATCATGTGGCCACTTTCCACCGGTACTTTTTCAGCCTCGATCCGGACGACAAAGTGATAGAAGCAAATCTGATAAGGGCCTTGTATCTGGCCGACGCCTCTGCAAAAGCTCAGTATGAAAACCTGAAGGAATCCGGATTTTATACCAGTCTTATCTCCGGCAACATCAGCCAGCAGATAGCTGTCGACACTGTCGAGATTTCCACAGCAACCTACCCGTACACTTTTCATTGTGTGGCCACCCAGCGAATCACAAGGGCTACCAGCATCGTCACCAGAAGATTGGTAACAGAAGGATTTCTTCGCTCGGTTTCAAGAAGTGACAACAATCCACATGGCTTTCTGATCGAGCGGTGGAGCACCATTGAAAACAAGGATATCAACATTCAAAATCGCTAACGCCATGTTCTACAACTTCAATAGACACAAAGAGAAATACCGAACAGAATTCTCTTCCAATAAAGAAGCTGTTCAGGGTAATCCAAAATCAGGCATTCCTGCAATCATCAGCAGATCCTTCGGACGACTAAGGGTTAGATGGCAATGGTTACTGATCACGATCCTGTTAGCCATAGGGTCAACGTACAGTGCCTACCTAATTGGCGCCAGCTTTTTTGGATGGCCTGCGGCTGGCAATTTAGAGTTTGTCCGTCAAAGATTTTCTACTCCTCCCAAAGCCGACCAGTCGGACTGGGCCGAGGCTCATGCTTCCTATCTGGATAGCCTGGAGGCAGCTTTTATTAAAGACAGTATAAATCAGTCTCAACTTCAAAATCAAGATGCAGACAACAACTTACTCCCGTAAATTTCTCTTACAACGAAGATTCTACACGTTTCTTCCCTTACTGGTCATTCCATTCATCACGATGCTGTTCTGGATCTTGATTGGCAAATATTTGGGCAAAGAAAGCAACCAGCCCGAAGGAGTACACAAAGGCCTGCTGATGAAACTCCCTGACGCGATTCTAAAAAATGACGATGCCTTTAACAAACTGAGCTACTACAAAAAGGCTGCTGCCGATTCGGCACGATTGCGTGACCTGATTGCAAAGGATCCATATTATCTTGACACGGCCATGGCTTCCGCTGATACACTTTTGGGTATACCATTGAAGGGCTTGGAAGGCTCGCAACACAAACGGAAATTTCGCGGCACAAAAAGTAGTCAGATGGATATTCACAACCAGGAACAGCAGATGCATTCAAAGCTGGCAGAACTTGATAAAGCCCTGACACAGACTTCCCACCCAGGAATTAAGGAAAAAAGGGACGACACGCAAACCGTAAGGGTCCGAACCGACACAGACCATCAAATTCAACAATTGCAAAAAATGATGACGGGAATCAACCTCGATGAATCCAGGGCAGGCCGTGATCCAGAAATGGTCGAGCTGAACAACATGCTTGATAAGATTCTTGAAATACAGGATCCCGAAAAGGCATCAGATAAACTTAGGGCAGAGTCACTGGCCCATAAAAAGCAGGTATTTCCAGTCCTGAAATCTTGTGACGCCGATCCCGTTACTATTTTACAGGCCGGTCATTTACCAGGCGATTCCTTAGCTCCTTCGCCAGTCAACTATCAAAATGAGGGGTTCTATTCTTTGGAGGATCAGCAGGATGTAAATTCAAGTCAAAACGCCATTGAAGCATGGATTGACCAGACCCAAAAATTGGTTACAGGTGCCACTGTCAAACTCCGTCTTGCCAATGATATCTTCGTCTCTGGTGAACGCCTATCCAAGGGGCAAGCAATATTCGGGACCGCAAGCCTGAATCAAGAGAGGTTGCTTGTGCATATCGAATCCATCCGGAATGAGAATTCAGTATTCGCTGTAAACCTTTCGGTCTATGATGCAGATGGAGTCGAAGGCATTTACATCCCCGGAGCCATCTCACGTGACCTCACTAAACAATCCGCTGACCGGACAGTTCAGGGCCTGAGTATACCCATAACCGATCCGTCCCTGGGTGCTCAGGCTGCCAGCGCAGGCATCCAGGCAGCGAAAACGTTTTTGGGAAGAAAGGCTAAACTTGTACAGGTGACTGTCAAAGCCGGTTACCGTGTCCTATTAATAGATAAAAATTCACGATCCAATTAATCTTTCCCATCATTTCTAAACTTCCCAAACATGAGAACAATTCTTTTGTATATGCTATCGCTATGCCCATTCAGCATTCATCTTTCACTGGCACAACTAATGGGTCCCCCTGACTTCCAAACGATTCGCCTCGAGATCACAACCAACAAAACAACGCACCTGGTCTTTCCTTTTTCAATCATCTCAGTGGACAAAGGGAGCCGTGACATATTGGCTCAAAAAACAAAAGGTGTCGAAAACATCCTGCAAGTCAAGGCAGCAATACCTGATTTCCAGCAAACCAACCTAACGGTGGTTACCGCAGACGGTAACATTTACGGATTTGTGATGGATTTCAATGCTTCCCCAAAGCAATCCATACACAAATTAAGTGCACAGAAGAATATTGAAGCTGCTCAATTGAGCAGCATACTCAATATTCCGTCAATTGCAGCCAACGCCCGGCGTGTCAAAGCTGCAGGCCTGGTGAAGCCCATTGCCCGAACTTGCAAAAACAGATCTGAATTGTCTCTTGAAAGAATTTGCATTGATAATGACGTCCTGTTTTTCAAGTTAAACATCTTCAATAAATCTCCGGTCAAATATGATATTGAAAGTCTTCGCTTTCTGATCAACGATAAAAATCTACCAAAGCGAACGGCATTGCAGGAGCTTGACATCAAGCCCATCTACATCCATGGCGACACTTCCGCGATACCCGGCTACAGGGCTCATTCGATGGTTTTTGCTCTACCAAAATTTACGATTCCGGACAAAAAGACCCTGAGAATCCGTTTGGTCGAGAAAAATGGCGGACGTCATCTTAACCTTAAAGTTCGGAACAGACACATCCTGAATGCTCTTCTGTTTGAATCAATTTAATCACCTGAAAATTAGAAATCATGAATGAGAAAAACTTTCAGTTTCTGCGCGATCAGATCAAATACAGTGGCTTTGGAGAAGGCTTGGAAGATGCCTTGAAGGAAAATCTGATTCGCCAGTCACCGGGATTCGCATTGCAGCATCAGGCCACCTTCGGACGGGACCAGACCACAACCTCTCTGCAGTTCAACCGCTCTGCTACCAGTGATATGTACTTTTTGAATAGTTACATGGTGTCGCTCAAGAAGGATCAGGATGATCAGAAAATGAACCAGACATTCTATGTTGGTAAGGAGAATAATATCACGCTCAAAGAAGGCTATAACCTGATGAGCGGCCGGGCAGTAAATAAAGACCTTGTCAACAAGGAGGGTAAAATATACAACGCATGGTTACAGCTTGACTTTAAGCAAACCGACAACAACGGTAATTTCAAGACCAAACAGTATCACCAAAACTATGGTTTTGACCTGAAACAGGAGCTGGCCAAGCACCCGATCAAAGAGTTGTCCACTGAACAAGATAGATCCCGCTTAATCGAATCCTTGCAAAAGGGGAACCGTCAGATGGTAACTTTCCTTGATGCTGCCGGAGAACGGAAGGGGTTTATCGAAGCCAATCCACAGTTTAAGAATCTGACCGTGTATGATCAAAACATGCATGTTGTAGGGCGGCGTCAGGAACAGTCCGTAAAACAATCGATTGAACAACAGGCGAGTCCTAAAAAAAACAGTAAAGAAAATAATATCGGAGAGCCTGGCGATGACAAGCCTTCCCGAAGTAAAAGGACAAAAAAGAGCAAAGACCTCAGCCTTACGCATTGACGAACATTCCATCCCCGGTCGGGGAGTGTCTCCTCGACCGGTTAAAAAACACCGAAATGGACTACTCGAAAATTCTCATACGGTTTTTCCTGCGTGCGCACTATGACCCGAAGATCACCACCAAGCACATCAGCATTTTTTCAGCGATCCTACAACTTGCCACGGATAAGCAAACCTCCACGCTTCATGTATACAGTTATGAGCTGATGGAAATTGCAAAGGTATCGTGTAGGAAAACCTACTGCAAAGCACTGACGGACCTCTCAAGGTCAGGATACCTTCATTATCAGCCTTCATTTAATCACAATCGCAGGAGCTCAATTACGCTACTTGAATCTGCCAATAATTGACTTAAACACTTATAGTTATGCAAATCGAGGTTATCACCAAAGAAGATCTTCAGAACCTCAGACGTGACTTGCTCGAAGATTTGAAACAATACTTGTCCAGCCGGAAAGAGGAACCAAAAAAATGGGTCAAAAGTGGTGAAGTCCGGAAGATGCTCAATATCTCACCAGGAACGTTGCAAAATCTTCGGATCAATGGTCAGCTGCGTCCGACTAAAATAGGCGGTTCATTTTACTATCTGTATCAGGACATTCAGGCTCTGCTACAATCAGGCAATAAAAATTAACACGATGAAAAGCTCAATCTCCATGTATTTGGCGCGAGTCCTTTCTGACAAGCGTGTTGGTGTCCTTCATGTCGGCACCTACCTAACATTGGTTCTGCTATGGCATAAAAACAATGAGCAAAACCCTGTACGGATCAGCCGAAAACAGATTATGGGCATTACCCGGATCAAAAGTATTTCCACCTACCATAAATACATTCAGGACCTGGAAAAATTTGGCTACATCAGGTATGTGCCTTCGTATGATTCGAGAACTGGGACACAGGTATGGCTCACCTGAGTAAAAACTATATAGTCCTGTACCAAACCTTGCCATTTTATTTTGAGGGTGTTAATTTTAGAATGAAACATAAAGATTCGCGTTATGGAATTCTTATTCAGTCTTACTGCCGTGAGTGTCTATGGGTTGATCCTTTTAGCTGGAGGCATAGGTTTACGTTTGGTAATCGGCAAACGTCGGTTCGATCGCCGTGGCTTTGCAGGCTTGCAGCACTATTCAAGTTACTGGGCAGGCCTTCTGACAAGCGTTTTGGAGTCTTTAGCTGCTATCATTTCAGCGATCATGGTCCTTGGAGGCGCTGCCTTAATCCTTGTAGAGCTTTACAATAGCCATTGATGCTCTGGATGGGGTTTGATACACCTGTATAGCATTGGGTCAATCTTCAGAAACGGCCTTCTGAGCGCTGCGGTTTTGGAGCAGCGTTCAGAAGGCCGTTCAGATTTCATATGAGATGATAGAAATGGGGCTTTCGCCCCATCACTTAGTTCATTGAAAAAAGATCTGATCCATGACGGACAAAATCGGTGCATAAATCAAAAGCCTTTTGGGTTCTGAGCTGCCCAGTCCCTCCGTAAAGTATAGACTTCACCTTTGCTTCGTCGTCTGCAAATTTTCTGATATTCTGAAAATATCCTGTTACCGCGTTGAAAGCTCCAAAAACGGTTCCCATTGTCGTGGGTAGCTGTTGTGTGGGATTGGAAAGCGCATACTCGTAAACATCGTCGACAATATTTGTGAACTGAGTTGACAAGGCGTTCAGCTTGCCGTCTTTAACGTTGCCGAGCACTTCTTTGTTAGGCGCCATGGCAAATTCTATGAGCTTCTTTAATTGCGGATCGCTTATTGGTTTCTTAGACCAGCTGTTAAATACCTGACCGATCTGCTCGCTGAACCGGCTGGAAATTCCCATCACCTGATGAGCCATTTTAAGCCTTTCCGTAGCATTACTGTTGTGACGGATTTTAATTACATTGGTCATATTTCTCATGGCTGCGTTGAGTGTATTGGCACAAACTATTCTCACTGGTGTAAATGCGGCTGTTATACTTCCGCTACCATCGTGAGAAGTAGTCAGAAACAGATACTTTTCAATCAAATCATCCTTGCCAACACGGATATATTCGGGTAATTTAGCCGTTATGAAAATTTTCTCACCCTGACCCAACGCACCAGCTGTTTCATAAAGAATACCGTCGCCACTTACGATGCTGTCAAAAAAAGTAAATGCGTCCCTGTTTTGCACGATCTGGTAGTCTTTACCAACTACTCCTAAAACTGCCTTCGTGTCCGTTCTCATGGTAGCATAAAAGCCAGGAACCGGAATCAGCTGATTCTCAGATTCGTCGTTCGTTTCTAGGTTCGGGTGGGTAACTAGTTTTGTCTTTTCAACCTGGTAGTCAAGCCCAGCATGCAAAATAGCTTCTTTACTTGTAGGGTATTGTTCGATTAGTTGACCGAGTCCGTGCCAGGCCTTTTCCTTGACCGAGAAGAAGCTGTGTCTTCTTGTGTTTTCGTCGAAATTGATGTTGTGAGCCATGATGTTAATTGGTTAAAAGTTAGAAAATTTATTTTTCTTTTCTTCCTCTCGAATGCCCCTTAAAATGATAGTTTGACAAAGAAAAAACGAGAAAAAAGAAAGCCCTTCTAACAGTGGCACCATCTAAGCCAAAAGGAAACGGAATAAGTGCCGTAGGCTGGCGGCTAAAGTTTTTCACATCTTATACAATAGAAAAAGCCGCCATTATGCCGTAAGCTTTTGGCGGCTTTGGTAATTCTAAAACAATTGGGGCCACTAGTTTAGCTGCTCTTTTGACGAGTTTTCGTGTCGAACTATTGTCTTCAGGAATTTCCTAACACCTCTTTTAACGTTCTCAATCCCCGATTTTCTTGTCGACAATCTCCTCTAAGCTGCGTAATATTTCCCACTCATTTTGCAAATACTCTACGCTCTCCCGATAAGCGCCACCGTTTCCTATTATACTAGGAATATAGCACCTACCTCATCACACCATTCCTTGAAAGCTAGATCTCTTGAAACAAGGGCTGGAAACTGTTCACTTTCCGGTGCGCCAAAATCCATGAAGAACTCATCGAAGGGTGCCTGCATTAAACTTTCGATGTAGCCAATAAAAATGTCTCTGACCAACATCTCACGGTTATCGATCAGCGAAATGGTCTCAACGCGCTCGTCACCAAGAAAAGCCAGTTGCCTGGTGGACGTCTGTGTGGAACTATCTAAATCCACAAAGAGCGATATCTTGTCTTTTTCAGCCAACGCACGTAAATAGGTGTGCAAGCTCTTACCAACACCCCCTTTGGCTTGAAGTATTAAATTGAATCTACGTTTCATCTTTTTTTCCGAATTTGGTTTTTCTAATAATATTGTCTTGCATGTTCATAGTGTCCGGATCGGACCACCTGAGCGCACTGGGATCTTTCACATTACACTGATGAGTACGATGCGTTCTAGGTTCGGGGGCTGATGAAGGGAGAAGCCGTTCTGATTTTATTGGAATACTTGCACGCTGCGTCTGTTTACTCCGAAAGTAAAATCGGCAATAGCGGACGTCGTCTGCCGTGACCAGTCCGGGCATACCCAACTCCACACTAATCATTTCAGCGACATAAAAAGCCGAAAGGGAGGTAAGCAGCAGATCGGCATACTGCTCGTAGAGAATTTTCCTACGCTTCTTATCCTTCCGCTCGAACAGATCAATCAGGAGTTCGCTATTCATCATCATGGAACAACACCTGCCCTTCGATTTGCAAATTCCTAAGCCTCCTGACATCTTTCTTTTCTCGCATTTCATGTCCCATCGATATAGTCCATTTGCTTCCATTCCAGAAACACCTTGGAACAACATCTCTGGGACGATTCGTCATGATACGCATTCGAATTGGTCTCTTACCATTCTCAATTTTTGCTCTTGGAGTCTTCAGACCCAGCGGCAAGCCGACATTGTTTTCCATCATAATAGTCATGTTTACAAAAACAAAAGTCGACATGTTGCCAATCACATACAAGATGTTCAAATGTTGAACATCTTGTATTTCAAATAGTTATTAGCATAATACTAAACTTGTAGAGGTAAGTAAACGCTGATCCCCATCTTCCTAATAAGGTTTAAGCTCTCGAACTTTGGAGCATGGAAAAAGAACATAAAATGGAACCACATTACCGGCAAGTGTACAGGCGTTGGCAGAGCAGCGGTCTTACGGTAGTCACATTTTGCCAGCAAGAATCAATTAAATATGCCACATTCAGATATTGGGCAAAGAAATTCGAGCAACCCGATAACGGTGTGCCTGGTTTTACGGAGCTACGACTAAGCAGACCTTCAATAATGACGAGTTTTGGGCCCATAGCGGTTCTTCGTGTAGGTACTCAAGCCACATTACACCTTTATGAGCTACCAGATCCCGCCTGGTTAGGGTCGTTATTGTTGTAAAATGCTATCTCTATCATCAGCCGCTCGGTATTTCCTATATGGGCATCCGGTGGATATGCGCTGTGGTATTTACTCATCGAATGGCCTTGTACAAAATGGCTTGCACTTGGATCCATTGTCAGGGGATATTTTTGTTTTTATAGGCAAGCGATCCAACCAGATACGCTTATTACAATGGGATGGAGACGGGTATTCACTTTACAATAAGTGGAAATTCCGGCGAAAGTGAGCCAGCGTTCCGGGAAAGTGAGCCAGTTCTTTTTTGGAATTGAAGTGTTGTAAATTTAGCTGTTTTTTATCTTTCTCAAAGAAGCTCCTTCGAGATTTATTCTGTGCGCGTTTGCTGTCAGTCTGTCACATATCGCATCAGCCAGGCTTGGGTCATTTATGTAATCATGCCAGTTTCCTACGGGCATCTGTGCGGTTATAATTGTTGATCCGGAAGCGTATCGATCCTCGAGTATTTGCAATAGGGCCATTTTGATGTCGTGGCTAAGCGGCTGTAAGCCGAAGTCATCGAGAATCAGGAGTTTGACTCGTGCAATTTGATTGAGCCATTTTAAGTAACTTCCATCCAGCCTGGCCAACGCAAGCTGCTCTATAAACCTGTTTATGGGGTAATAAAGTACTTTATGGCCTTTTACGCAGGCTTGCCTGCCGAGTGCACAGGCGAGATAGGATTTTCCACATCCCGTGGCGCCTGTGATCAGTACGTTTTCTGACTTCTCGATAAAGCTGCAATCGCTTAAACGGATTAACTGCTCGGACGTAAGTCCTCGTTCAGGCTTGCAATTCACCTGTTCAACATGTGCGCTGTACCGCAGTTTGGCAAGCTTTAGATACATCTGGGTGCGCTGCTGGACTCGCTGTTCTGATTCTGCCTCTGTAAGCATGGCAACCATTGTATGCGCTTCAGGCTGCTGGTGTAACGGCTGTTCAAGAATGGCGGAATACCGGCTCGCCATTCCTTGCAATTTTAGTTCTCTTAACTCTTCCCAGGTCTTGTTTGTATTCATTGTTATTTTTGTTTAAGTGAGGCAATTGATTCGTAAGGGCGTTTTATTCATACGCTCCGGCTCCCCTAATGTTTTCATGGTCAGGTGTCTGGAATAAGGTTGTCTGCATAAAATGGGGAGCTTTGTCAAGATTATTAGCCAGGATCTTCGTTAGTGTTTTATAACTAAAAGAACCGGAGGGTAGTGCTCTTTGACATGCTGACTCGAGGCGGTCATTACCATAGCTGCTGCCAAGCCGCAGGATACCACGGCATGAATTAAATGTTTGTTCGGTAAATTGCCGCCCTTTTAGAACACCTTCCATGTAACCCTGTGTGCATGGTCCTATCTGTGATGCTAACCGCAGGAAGTAATCACTGTCCCATCCCCTTTGCTGTGAATAGCTACGATGGTTCTCTGGCATGTGCTCTTTGAGCGTAGTATAACCATGCTGATTATAGAAGCGTTTATGAACAGCAATACGCTGATGATCAAGAAAGATCTCTACCGTCTGGGTATCATAAATAATGTTTACCTGCTTGCCTATATAGTGGTAAGGCACGCTGTAATGGTGCCAATCTTCTCCCAGGGTGACATGATAATTTTTCTGGACTTTGGCAGAAGTGCTGTGCTTTAAGGTAAACGGATTGTCTGCCAGCGGCTGAAGTAAATGCTGTTCCTGTTCGTTGAACTGCTGGCGGCGGCTGTAATTTTTTCCCTTGAAGTTCTTGTCATTATGTAGCTCGAGTTGATCTCGTATAGCGGCGTTAACTTCCTCGATATTACAGAAAATACGATCCCGTAAGGGAGCGTAAATGCGCTGATAGGCAATTTTTACGTGACCTTCTGCCGGCGCTTTATCTTTAGGTCTATATGGCCTTGCGGCAACCAAATCCATGTTGTTATGCAACGCCCATTGCTGCATAAGATCTGTAAAGGTCGGTTCGTAGCGATTGACCTTTTGGACCACCTGTTTCATGTTGTCGGTCTTCAGAGACAATGGGGCGCCTTTAAAATACCGAAGGCAGTTATTCAAAGCAGCCAACAAATAAGGAAGCCTGGCATTAGGCAGCGCTTCAACATAAGTTAAATTGCTGAAAGGAAGCACACAAACCAGTACCGGGCAACTTATTTGTTCACCGGTGGACTTGTCGAAATAGTGCATCATGCTGCCCGCAAAGTCCACCATGACAACCTCACCCGCCTTGTAAGTCGCATGGAAACTTGGCTGTAGAACTTTACCGAGTTCGTTAAGTTGATAGCAAAATTGGGAATAACGGTATCCCGCAGGATGTTTGTCAAAATATTCCTCCCAGAGAAGTTGGCGCGTGACACCGGTACGTTTAAGCTCTGAAAGAAAATAAGGTACTTGCTGGCGAAAATCTTCCTTCCGCTGGTCTTCATCCTGCACCGAGGGTGTACCAGAATATAGAATGGCAGACAAGCCTGCATCGTTAAGGGCTTGAAGTTCCTTGAAGCTGTGCGTGCTCTGAAGTAAGCGTTCACGATAATATTTAACCGTGTTACGGGAAAGATTAAGTTGCCTGGATATTTTACGTTCGGAAAGATTCCGATCCAGCAACTGTATGATCATGCGCAGTGTCTGCATTGAAGTAACTTTGTTTGCCATCCGTTGCTTTTGTTTTTCACAAAAGATGGTGGTTATAATTACTTCAATACCAAAATACAACTGGCTCACTTTCCCGGAATAACTTTGAAGAGCAATCACAAGTGGCTCAATTATGCCGGAATGTCAGTAGTCCCGATTGGCGCAAGTTGCCGGAATAGCTGTAAAAACCTTCCGATAAAGTGGCTCAAGTTCCCGGAATTACTGGCTCAAGTTGTCCGGAATAAGTGGCTCTCTTTGCTCCGGAATATCCACAATAAGCGACTTGAAGCAGGTACTTTTGAACGTCCAAAAGGTGAAAAGCTATTGATCTCCTCCCGGGAACTAATACTAATTTTACAAGGTGTCCGGCTCACTTCTGTGCGGCTTCGTAAGCGTTATGAGCGGGTCGTTTCTTGTTAAATTATAGACAAAAAAGTGCATCAAATATAGAAAAAACGCCTTTTTTTTTATTTTAAGACATGATCATAGCCGAGCCAGACTACAAATTTCTCTACGAACAAAGCCAAAAAAGCTTGGAGAAAAGCAAAAAAGGCTTAAAGCAAACCCAAAGATTGCTGGCCGAAGCGAAACAAGAACTTCAATTGGCGTTACTGGATGCCAATGAACTTCGGCGTAAACTATTCGGGATAAAGTCCGATAACCGGGTAAAAAGAGCGGCGGAAGGGCAGTTGGATTTATTTCCTTTGGGAGCCACTGATGAGCATATTCGGTCCTCAGAAAAGATCACAAAGGGGGAAGTCCAAGAAATAAATCAACAGCAGGACAAGCAAGCGATTATCGCCGCCTCCAAAGAAAAGATGTTCTCAACAAAACTGAACCACTTTGGCAAGAAGATTCGGCCTTAATCCTGTACGGTATGATTCAGGCCAGCATTTACGAGAATGAGGCCAACCTTCAGGACAACTATATCCCTTCACTTTTCGTATCATACCCACCACAGCTGATCGACGCCTACCTGCGCGTTCAATTCGTCAACCTGCTGGCACGATCTGTGTATTCGAACCATCCATTCTGCGCCAGGCTGGTTTTAACATCGTCGTCGATAATTCAAATCCGGTCGTTAAAGACTGGGTCAATGCGGCGAACGCAGTGATCCAAAATGTCGAAGGCATGCGCTGATGGCTGGTGAACACAAACCTTTGTCCGCGTCTTACCGAAAGTCTGGAACAACAGGTTTACGGCAAAAATGGTGAAACAGACAAGGACGGCGGCGCTGATCACGCCAATGATGCAGCCGGATATTTCATCACCAAGAAATGGCCGGTCATTAAACGCACGATCGGTCCGGTCGGTGCTGCTGGTATTTAATGTATTAATCGTCACTAAGGGGCTTTTCGGATGGCGGATCCATCAATTTACCTCCGAAACACGACTGATTTACTTCGCTTAAATGACTTATACCATCAAACCTATTAATCAAGCATTCCAGTTGCAATACTTTAAAATCTTCAAATTTCAGTCGTTTAACTCCTTTGTATCTTGTTCTTATTTCAACGAAATAAATCCCATGACGCATTACGGTACCCCACTTTTTTGCTAAAAATATAAAAAGATTTTTCAGAGATTTTTTGGTTGCATACTTTATTACCTCTTTCCCCAATAACGTGCTTATAACATCATGCTCCTTAATAAATTCCCCTATATCAACAAAAACCTCTAAGCCTGTTTCATGCTGCAGGAAAAGATATCGCACGCCAATTGTGTCGCCATCTTTTCCTTTTTCTGGAATTTCAACGAAAACTCCCAAGGAGTGAGGATATTTTGTATTGAAATTTTCAACACTCCATTCAAGCTCTCTAATAACAGCATGATGTTCCGTTGAAAGCTTGTTATAAAGTTCCTGATAAGATCCGCTCCCAAACCCGCCTACTTTGGAATCAATTCCCAGTTTGATAGCAATTTGGTAATCTTCGTAGATTTCCCTTTTGGACTTGTACATAGCTTTTCGATTTGCACAAGATAAGTTAATTAAACCTAATCATTGAGCGACAAGTTTATTGCGAATTAATGATAAAATGAGTTTGTATCAGGCCCCACAGACCATATTTCTCCTTTATTTGGGTCGTCGATCCAATTGATATCACCATTTGGAAGAAATTCTGTCGTCTTCAACACTTCCAGCTCGTAATCCCTGCCAACTCTGGACTTAACCTGATAGAGATATGCTCTATCGAAAGCGAAATGATTGTCGGAAATCCCTGTTTCCATGACAACATTGTAACCCGTGACGTCACTTTCAACACTCGGGTAAACCAAGACATGGAACCGATCGTTATCATCTGTTTTAATAATATCAGTATACATTCGATAAAATCCGGTTGTTAATCTGTACGTCAAGGTGTCGGATGCGTTGACAATCCTGGTGAACCATTCAGACAGATTATGATCAATCCGCAGTAATTCTGGAGTGGATGAGCCAAATATCGGACTTCCTGAAAATAGCTTAGCCATAGTGTCATTCGGATTACGCTTGGTCAAAGATGATACTATGGCATCTACCCCAATTGCAGCAACGGGAATACGGTTATCCGTGGTGCTCTGATTACGAAACTCAGAAATTGCAACGAAATCTCCGACTTCTGGCCTTACTTCGAATAGTGCGACACCGTTGTCGGTCGAACTGTAAAAAACCGGGTATCCTTGCAAATTGCATCGTCCAGCGACTCCCAACCCAGCCGGCGGGTAAGAAAAGTCTTTTGGTTTCGTCAAAGTGTTGCTGGTCACATCATCAACAGACTTAGCGGTAATTTTCCTTGCTCGGAACAATTTAGGAAAGTATACTTCGTAACTCATCGGCTGATAGCCAAATTTATGCATAAAAGTGGATATTACGTCTCTAACACCATCGTCCGACAATGGTGGCACCACCCCCGAAATGTATATGAATGCATCATCAACTTTAGGTACTGTAATATTCATAAGCAGAAATTTGATTGGAAGTTAAAGAAGTATAACAACGCGACAGAATAATTTATTGATAATTTTAACCTTAAATTCCAAATATGAACATCCATATAGTTGAAATAAAATTGCCTATGCTTTATGGCAACCAGTTCCAGAGAGGAAACTCTTCAATATTCAAAGATGGCCGTGAGATTTCCATCTAGCAAACGTCTCACTAGAAAATCCAGCTCTACCGAACCGGCGCTACTTTTTGTTCAATCTTTTAATTTAACCTGTTTTGGGATGTTATTAACTGGCAACCACTGTGTAAGCAGTACCATCACGACGAGAAACAACGGATTGAGAATGTCAACCAGGTTAAGCGGAAAGAGCAGAGTAAAATATGTCGAATATCAGTTCCCTTATTTTTTGCTTTTCACTAAGTCTATTCTGTTCGCTTTTAATTTTTCCTTCTTCTTAACTAACTCATCTATAATAGTCTGGCTATTCTGCATGATCCTGAGAGCCTCTTTTGATTCTTCAACTGCAGCATCTCGCTCTTCTTCTTTTTTTGTATTATCAAAGGCATCTACATTCTTAGACTTTGCGGTCCAGCTTGCTACGTTTCTATCACCAACCGCTCTCTCAATATCTCGATCTATTTGGTCAATTTCTTGGACTATATCGTATATAGCAGCGTCGATGCCTAAATTGAAATTCCGTATATCTTCGTCTTTATGTAATTGGTTGATATACCTATCATGCTCTTCCGCCTTGGTCTTTTCCCTGTCATAATATAAGCCTGCCACGGCAACAAATGCACCGACAATAGCCGTGATAGCCGCAGGTGTTCGCCAAGTCCTACTATTATTGGAAGGATTAGGTGAGCCAGAAGTCATAGGTTATATAGATTAAATCGTCACATATATAATAAATATATTTGATTTTCAGAACAATATTTGTTAAAAGTGATTATTCGGCTATTGCCACCCCAAACACAGTAGTAAGGTTCACCAATGTTAGAAGATTTAGTTCTGATTTATCTGGCCTGAGCTTATGCTTGGCTGTGTATATGACAACAAAGATCGCACTTCACGAGCGACAAGATACAGAGGTAGACATAGTGTATAAGGTGATGGCCTTCGTCTTGTACGCGCAGACCGCGTTCATTGTCTGGGTATATGCCTTGCTAATGGACCCAATTGAATATCAAGATCTAAAACAACAAATAATAGCTGCCATTGATCTTTATCTAACATAACGCTTACTTATACAACAGCCCAACATACAAATAAAAAATTACTATTCGGTTTGGTCACGCAAGCTAATTTCCATACCTTATACCCTTGAATAATCCTCGTCAACAGTTTTATATTATACTTACTCTGCCAGAACATCCAATTTCATTGTTTCCCAAAAACCCAAAAGCAACCTAATCCTCCCTTACGTAAAACTATGAATAATAACTCCCCCGAATTTCAGTGAGCATAAAACAATGACGGTTTGAGACACTACCGTTGATCCCATTTTTGGTAGGTGACAATTTTTCTAGCCATTGTTGTTCTACGAAAAGACCTCCTTGTCGTGACTCACAAACATGGCTATAAGGATGAGAATTACGCTTTGTAAATTTACCTAGGGGAAAATAGAAATTTCACATGTTAATTCAGCAACATTTATAACCTAACTAATCTGTTTCACGCCCATGGCAAAACAAATATAGAATACAGGAATGCAAATGGATCTCTGTGTGAAATATTCTAAGAAGCAGTTAAAATCAAAATCCATTGGATTGAGGTGGAATAGGATAAGCATCAAAAATTTAAAAAGATATTCAAACAAATTAACTGATTACCTGACAACATTGATCGAAACTTCTCAGAAACCATCCCTCTATAAAATTATATGTTAAGATTATTACTACTATTTGCCATCATGGCCCCCCTTTATTCATTTTCGCAAGGAGGGTCCAAAAGAGCCAAGTCCGTAAAAGTGATCAAATTTGACCCGGTTACGCGGAGCGTAGCCGGAGACAACAACATTCCCTTTGATGAAATATTTTATCTTGAGGTAGATGGGCTAAGTGTCGATGCCCTCAAAAAAGCTTCGATCTACGAAGTAAACTATCAAAATGGCGTGAGCGATCTGGTAAGTAACGGGAATGATGTTAAAGGCAACAATTTAGCAATACCGAACTATTATCTAACTGTCGTTCCTGACGCAGCCAATCCTAAACGACTGTTGCTGCGTGTTCCTGAGTTGAAACCAAGTCGCGATTTCGACATTTTGCTGATATTCAAGCTTTCACAAAAAAATATTGAATTGGCAAAAGATCTTAACAGAGAAATTTATAGAGTAGAAAAGAGAACCACAGATTCAGATTCCATATTTAAAAACCCGAAAATAATCGACAAAGGGAGAGATCTACGCGAAAAAGCCAATGACTCAACTTTCTCATATAAAAGTTCCCGCTATGTGTTTCATCAGACATTAAAAATATATTATGATAATTTATACGCGAAAACCAAGCCGTATTTGGACGCCATAAACGATACAACAACTTTCAACAAGCTTAGTACAGTCTCAGATCCTCAGTTGAAGCTAATAGGTGATGCTGCGAGGAAAATTGCGCTAAAACCTGATTTGGTCTTGTTTGGAGAGAATTTACGCACAAAAAGTTCGTACATCGCTTTTGGGTACACCCCTTTGAATTATGCAGCCGATTTCCCTAAGATAGATCCCATAAATGAAGAAAAACGAATCGCCAATCTTGATAGTACGATCCGTTATTTCACCACATTCAAAGACATCGTATCCGAACTATCAATTTACGATCCAGTGAATTTCGCGGCGCTGAAAAAATCCTTAGTGGCTCAAATCGGGTTGCTCCAAAAAAACCGGGACATTCTGAAAACTGCCTCCAAGCAAATGGCCTCAATATTTGAAAACCAGCTCGAGGCAAGATGGCTGACTGGAAATTCTGGAGCAAAAGATCTGCAAGCTCAAGGCAAAAACTATTTTTCTATGCTGGCGGGAATTGCCTACGGTGCGGCAAAAACCAATTCTGGTGAAATCGTGCAAATACCAAAATTGTTTTTAGGTCTCAATATCAACTTTCGGGCTCTCAACAAGGATTTACGCCCACTGAAGGATTCCAAACGCAACGCCAAAGCAGACACTGCCGCACTTTTGACCAGACGTGACATATGGCACTTCGTAGGACTCAATGTGGGGTTAACTCTTGGACCAATGAAGAACAATCAGTTTGATAATTTTTATGCCAATACATCTCTTACTATTGGCCCCTCCGTACGCGTATCAAGACTTTTTAGAGTAAGTGCCGGCCCCATGTTTCTAAACAGAACTCAGAAAAACCCCCTATCTGATCAGAAGAAAGCGACTATGGGCGGATATGTCTCGATAGCTTTAGACATCGACTTTCTAGAACCGGTGACAAGGATTGTAAACATGGTTTTCAAATAAGATGAAACGAAACTGGATCTTAATCGTATTCGCCGCGGCTATTGCCGTCGCATGCGAGAACAAAATAACGACCGATCAGGTTATCAGGAACCTTCAGATTTCTCCAAAAGAAGGCATCCTGGCCGACGGTGGCACCAAGTTGAAAGTGTCTGTGCAGCTAGACGATGCGGCAGATGTGGATAAACGAAATATTGTCTTTACGGCAAGCAATGGCGAATTTGTCAATGGAAAAGATCGGGCAATTACCAAAAAAGCAGAGTTTGAAGGCGGCCAGCTTATTGCAAAAGCTGAATTTGTAGTACCAAACACTGAAGGGAAAATCGTTTTCTCTGCAAAACCCGAAGTTCAGAGCAGATATATAGACTTTCTGGTTAAGGATTCAATTACATTGGCCAAGTCAGAGCCTAAATTTCTAAAACTTTCTGCTTCAAGTTTCTCAGTAAAAACTGGCTACGGATCTGAAGTTGTTATTACTGGAAAACTAACGAGCGAAAAAAATGCAGGAGTGTCCAAAAATTACAAAGTAAAATTTGAAGACATAGCCGCAAATGGCCAAGGAGCAAAAGGCAGGTTCAGACAGCAAATACTTTCCAGCGATGCAAACTCGGAGGTTAGCACAACATACTCTCCAACCTATTATCCAGCAGGTTCCGACATTACCATCCATTGTTTTCTTCTTAATGAAGCAAATGAACCCACACAGATACAAGACTCCATTAAAATAAATGTAATCAATAACAACTAATATTATGAACCCAGACCAAGTTGTATCAGCGCTTAATGCAGGGCTTGCAAGTAAATTAAACGCCCTTTTAGAAGAGTTTGAACTTTCCCCATATGAGTTCAAAAGCATCACCCTAAAGTCCACTCCAGCAGGAAAAAGCGGGCAGGATGCGCTCCTTGGTGACGGCTGCTACTGGGTTTACGACCCTATTTTCAACCGTTTTGTCGAAATCTGCCCATAAAGCAATCTTACCTTATGTATTTTTGCAGCAAATCTTTGGAAGAGGATTGCAGCAATGTAGCAAGTGCAGCTCAACCGTCGCCTTCAATCAGGTGACCAGACAAGTTTAATGGCACCTTCTGAGCGACAAGAAGATGATCTCATGTATAAAAACTACGCAAGATCAAGCCACTTGTCATCAGAAGCGCATGCGCGCCGTTAGCGTGCAAGCGCTTTTGTCATAAGCTATCTTAGTATTTTCCAAAGCTAACGAAAGTGAAAATGTTATTCTTCCAGTAGCCAATATTGCACGGCGCAAATTCTTCGCGTTGGTTACGATGTAAAGAATGCTTCTCAAATTCATAATCAGTTTGTAAGTGTCCCCAAATACTTATCGTGAAATTTTCTATTGCACTTAGCTCTAAGCTCGACTGAAGTTATTTTTAGCGAGGAATTCGAACCAATCAATTAATAAATTGCTAATAAAGGCTCTCGAAGGCCCGTATAATTATGGTCCATGATGAATTTCAACTATGTCTTAGACCGTTGCAAACGGTCTAAGATTATAAGCACGCAGTGTTCGAAGAACACTACGCACAACGGGGGACTGGGTACTGTTTTTTATTGCCCTCCCACTCTCGCCGTTGACATCGTTCTCTTGATAATTGGATATAGATTGGTAATGCAGTCTCCACCGCCATCATTCGGGTGGTCAAATCCTGACTTCTTATCCGGTTCGCCTTTTTCATCCCATACTTGACGTTCCAAGGATCGTGTGAAATTCGGGCATTTTGTTGTGTTGACAAGCAATCGGCGTTCGTCATATGTGTTACACAACATAGCATTCATGCTGTTGATACGATCTTTCACGGTTGGATTGGCTCTATCTGTCACGACGGTGTATTTAGCCTTTTTCAGCAAAGCGATGTCTGTTTCACTGGCATTTGTACTCTTTCGATTGTCGCCAGAAGCATCAGGATAAACCGTAATGTCGTGATCTGGGTAGCGTTCATCAATCTTGTTAATCATGGCCGGGGTATCAAACACATCAATAAACTCATCTACGGCAAACGGTAGATCGTCTCGAATGACAAACACAATCCCAGCCATGTGAGATACGTTAAAATCCATTCCGATATGCAGCTTTTCGCCCGGCCTAACGGTCGTATCTGTGTGGTTCTTCCTGCGGTCAAAGCAGTACTAAATGACGCCCTGATAGTTTTCAAAGGTGGCTTCGTATTCCTGCCGGAAGATTCTCGGGTCGAGCGTTCATCTGGCCGCGTCCACTTCTTCTTCTGGTACGTTTCCCCCGTCCAGCGTACTGTACTGCCAACTTTTGTGGTCTGGCTCAATGCCCTGTCCGTCTTGATATGTATCGTAGCAGTGGTTAAACCCCCTTGGTGTGCCAATCCTTAGCGCATAGCCTCCCCTTCTTAAAATGCCACCAACCCAATATTTACAGGTGGAAAGCATTGGCCGGATAACTTCCTCCCAGGCTTCATATGGACAGTCTGCCCATTCGTCAATCAAAACAAAAGACAATCCAGATCCGCGCAGGTTGTCGTATTGGTCTAAACCTACAATCCGTATGATATGGCCTGTTTTCAGCGTGATTGATCATTCAGTCTCGTTTGGTCGTCCTTCCCGCCACTCAGGAGGGATTGCCTGTTTAAGTCTGCGCCAGAATACCCGCTTGGCCTGTTTGAAGGTTGGTGCGCCGTACCATATCTCGTCTTCAACGCTCACGCCCCATTTCATTGCCAGCCGGGCAGCTCTTCGCATCTCGGCTTTACCAAGGAATGTCTTGCCGAACCGTCGTCCACATACAGCATCACGGAAGCGGGCTAACGGCTGCCATCCCCATACGAATATGAATGCTTGCTTTGGTGTAAGTTGAACGGGTGCGTTAGAGGATTGGCGCATCCGGCACGTTCTCGTCAGGGCTTAAAGTATAATCCTCTGGAACGGTCAATCCCCCGGCTGGTGGTTCTGGCATCTTCGGTCCGTAATGACCTGCGGCCCGCCCTCTGGCAATCTCAGCGGTAATGGCTGCCGCGAATTGTGATTTGGCTGCTGCCTTGTCTCTCAGGGTTTTCAGGTCGTTCAAATGCTCTTCGAGGCTTAACTGTGCCCGTTCGATTACCGGTGCTCTCAGTTCTGCGAGCCTTGCCGCAATCTTGACGTTATCCATAAGCTCTTTTGCCTTGCGGTGAACGCTGGCCGGAAGCATGTCCTTTGTGTCGTAGGCCTTTCGGTATGCTTCACTTGAACTGTCGCAGCTCATCATTGCTTGGCAAAATGCCTCTTGTTTGGCGGTAAGTGTCATTACACCGCGATCCAGCCGCGTTTCATGTAATATTCTTTATTTATTACATAGACGCCAAAGGGATAAATGAAGTTTGATACGCCTGCGGTCATGACCATGAGTATCAGGGAAAGCAGGCTGTGCTTGAAATTGCCCTTCATTAGGAAATACAGCGGCCCGAATAACATACAAAGCAGAAATGAGAATGGCGTTGTAGCTGTCTCAACATAATTGTTTGCCGGGTTCTTAAATTTATCTACGTACTTAGTCACGTTGCGCCCCTTGGGTTAAACGGTTGGAGCCTTGCCCCGATCCGATTATTTTACATTATCCCAGCGCTTTCGTCAATGTCGAATAAATTGATACTGATCGTAGATATTCTACGTATCATTAATTTTACAAAGTGCTGATTAAAAATATTTTAAGAAAATGTGAACTCGAACGATTAAGTATACGTTCAATATGAAAATAACTATATATATCATGGCAAAAAACGAAAAAACCTCCCCCGCTATGGCTGCAAAAGCTGCCAAGGCTCTGTCCAATCCTAACACCTCTAAACTGACTAAAAGTTTGGCGGGAGCATTATTGACGCAGGCTCCTGACAAGAAGAAAAAATAATCTTTGTCGGGCGTGAGGCTGGGTCAGTAATCCGATCCATGATATGCCGTTCAGCCATTGGCGGTATGTTTCCAGCTTCATATAAAATGGCGTATATTTGTGGATGAAACCTTTCTTATTCAGCTGGTTAAATCCTTTGCTCAACACTATACCACATGGCGAAAACTCCTGACAAGGAAATTTCCGTTAATTTAATACAAAGTATTAAGGATAAAAGCGACGACGATTACGAGAAGAATGTTACTTACATCTCTGCTGGCACGCTGGTGCTGTCGTTGACCTTTCTTGAAAAAATTGTAAAGCTTGAGACTTCAACAGGCATATCATTCCTGATCGCAAGCTGGGTCTTAATGGGCCTTACCCTGGGGATCAATCTTCTGTCACACCAATTATCCAGCCTGTTCGCAGAAAAGTCTTATGACGAAAATGCTGAACAGAAATTCGAGGCCAAGGTAATTGTTGCCAACATCCGCTCTCGAAACAAGGTTATCCGAATTCTTAATTTTGTTACCACTGCCACCCTATTTTTAGGGATGGCAACACTTATCATATTTTGTTCAATTAACGCTTTAACACCAAAAACAACAGTTATGCCAGAAAAAGCAATTATCAATACCGACAGTTTAGAGCAAAAAGGTAGAACCGTTCCCGTTCATAGTAGCTTGATTAATGCTGCAGCGAAGGAATCCGCGCCAAAACAAACTGACAGCACCGGCTCAAGTCAACAAAACAATACTTCCAGCCAGAATGAAAAAAAGTAACGGTGGCAAACCTGGGCCAAAAGCTTTAAAAGGCAGTGGTTTAAAGGCTATTATCTCCAAAAAGACGGGCGGGAAAGGCGTTTCGACGCACAAAGCCTGTCAAACTGGGAGATATAGTCCGTCCAAATCAATTGCCCACGGCCACCCAAAAGGTCGAACCATTTTGATACCGAAAAATTTGCTTACTTCATCAGGCAATGACACATCCAGTGAAGAAGAAAAAAGATTTGAGTAGTGAGTAACGACAATTACAGGCTAATAATTACCCAACTACCCTTTGACCATCAGAGCAACCAGTGTATCCGGGAGCCGCTTCCTCTGGCATTGTCGCTATGACTTGTTATCTCACCACCAAGTAGAAAGGATAAGTTGGAACCGAAACTGTTGAGTAGAGGCCAGTCGCTACTCTGGCTTGGTAATCCCCATTTCGTCGGTGTATCGCCTGTGGTCTATTTCAACCCGCCGCTACTATCAAACCATGGATGTACGCCAGCTTTACCTGTAGTTACGCTTTCGATTTGAACCGCCCTAGGTCATCATCTTCTGACCGTACTTCTGCTTTCAGTACCGCCCTACCCACTAAATACTAATCTGTTTTCGTGTTACTGTCCATTGCTTTTTCACTGGCAACTTCCTATATTTCAAACCTAAACCCTTGGCTATGACGGAAGAACAACGCAAGAAACTCGCTTATGAAGCTATGGAAGCGCGTTTGGCGCAAATCCCGAATTCTTCTGTACCAGTCAATGATTTGCCCAAAGCCGTAGAATTGCCGCCAGTAGCAGAAGTGCCGAAACCGCGTGTGCCAAGTGTGACAGTCGAAGCTCCCGTTGTGCAGCCCGTAATTGAGCAGCCAGTTCAATATTATGCTCGCACACAGCTAGATCTACCTTCATTAAAATCAGTTGATCCAGTCGAGACGGAGGCTCTTGATGTTCCATTCCGTCCCGTTGATGAACCGTATCTGAAGCCGTCGAAACCGGTGAATTATCGCGCTGTTCTGTCATGGGTTGCTTTCCTTGTGTTTATAGTGGTTGTGGCTGTTGAGTTGTATTTATTCGTCTTTAATTAACCGATTGTATTATGATGAGCCAAGAAGAAATAATAGAAATTGCCATCCCTCAAACTGTAAATTTCCCATTCAATTTAAATCCGCAGGTAATTTACATTGACGTTTTCGAGGAATCTGAAGGCAAAAGGATTAAACATACTGTAGAGTTTCGAGAACGATTGGTTATTGAAGCAGTTTCTGGGGAAGCCCATAGGGAATGGGAATTTTCCAAGTTCCTAGATGTGTGAAACGGTTCGTATTCTTCTGGTCTAAGGGTGTAGCAATTCATTTTTGTTACCTTTGTTATTAAAATTCTCAAACAATGACAGAACACGACATCATTAGATTAGCAAGTAAAAAAGCAGAGGAAGAGTATCCAAATTATGTTTTGGGCAAAGAAATTATTATCGAAGTATTTCCTATTATCCACGGAGAAGAACAATCTAAAAAGCTAAAATTTGTAGGTAAACCTTGGGAGAAAAAAGACGAAAGAAGATACGACAATTGGACATTTGTTGAATTCGTTAAGTGATGTTTAAAAGGGAGTGTAATTTAAACTCTGTCTGGCCATCTAAGTTGATTCAAATTTAATTTTTCTTTTCGATTTCAAATGCTTTTTTGCTTGTTATTGGATTTGTCAAGGGCGGCTGAGGCACGAGGCCGTTTATATACCCTTGATAAATTCAATAACGGGCTATTTTTGCGTTTTATATTGGGAAGCAAAATTAAAGGTCCATTCGCATTCTGTCGCCAAATTTGATATGCAGTTGTTGAGCTGTCAGTGCCCAATTTTGCAAAGGCGACGTCCATTTTCGGCTAATATTCTCGACCGCCAGGTAGATCAATTTGAGTAATGCCATATCATTAGGAAAAGCTCCTTTTGTTTTGGTGATTTTTCTGACTTGCCGATGAAAACCCTCGACGGCATTTGTCGTGTAAATAAGCCTCCTAATCTGCTCATCATAAGCAAAATAAGTTGACAGTTTGTGCCAATTATTCTGCCAGGATTTGATTACGACAGGGTACTTGGAGCCCCACTTATCGTTAAGTTTATCAAGCTCCAATTCCGCTTTATCTTTTGTAGGAGCTTGATAAACCGTTTTTAAGTCCTGCATGAAAACTTTTTGATCCTTGGAAGCTACATATTTCAACGAATTTCTGATCTGATGAATGATGCAACTCTGTATCTCTGATTCCGGAAAAGACGCTAATATTGCCTCAGAAAAGCCGGTCAGATTGTCCGTACAAGCTATCAAAATATCTTTTACGCCCCTGGATTTCAAATCAGTAAGAACCGAAAGCCAAAAATTAGCTCCCTCACTTTCAGACACATACATGCCAATCAGATCTTTATAGCCATCTCGATTTACTCCTAGAACATTATATACAGCTCGTGTTACCACCCGCCCCCCGTCTCGAACCTTATAATGCATAGCATCGAGCCATACAATGGTATAAAGGCTTTCCAAAGGCCTACTCTGCCATTCTTTGACCTGAGGAATCACGCGTTCAGTGATCTCTGATAGCGTGGCATGAGATATCTCAACATCATACATCTGCTGGATGTGGTCGGATATATCCCGAAAACTCATTCCCTTACTATATAACCCAATAATTTGAGGAGCCAGATTGTCAGCCAGGACCGTTTCGCGTTTCTTGACGATTTGCGGCGAAAAGCTGCTTTTTCGATCCTCTGGCGTAGTCAGAATGATTTCGCCAGACATGGTTTTTAAGCGTTTGCTACCTTTACCATTGCGTTTGTTACCTGATTCGCGTTCTTGCTCACTGAGGTGAGTGTTCATCTCTGATTCAAGAGCACTTTCCAAAAATTGTTGAAGTAAGGGCGCGAAAACGCCATCTTTACCAGTTAACGATTGTCCTTTCATTAACTGTTCGAGCGCCTTGTCGCGCATCTGTTCGAATTCTGTCTTTTCCATGTTCTGTCTTAAAGTTAAAACTTTTAGACAGAGTTCATTTTACAGTCTCGTTTAAAAATACGCGTAGTCTTATCTTCCAGTCCAGAGATTTATTGTAGCGCTTTTTGATCTCCTTACGAACATGAAACTTGGTTGAAATGTACCTGGCTCGGGATGAGCCGGATCTGTATTTTAACTTGCCTGACTTCAATAAATCGTGGGTGATCTGGTGGCATCTCCGGCAAAGCCATATCAAATCGTTTGGTTTGACATCTACCCAGTTCCGATAAATCAAGTGGTGAAGATCAATGTTTTCAATTGAAGGGCATACTTCGCATTTCTTTTCTGTTTTACTGGCCTTCTCCTGTTTCAATCGCTCCAGTGGTCGGACTTTAGGTATTTCAGATATTTGATCCTTAATTTATCATCCGGCAATGTAGCCTCCTGTATTCATTTGCTGTTTTTCGTATTGGTTAATATTTCTAGACACTTTTTCTCAACATGCTCATGATCGCCATGGGTTTCTAATCGGTGGCCGCCCTCCTTATCACAGTAAAGGACCAGTATTCCTCTAAAGTTGGGTGAAATCTCAGTGATTATATCCGACACGTCGAATTCTCTGGTTATCATGAAGTCTGCCATTTTACTCTCCTGTGTGTGTTAACTCATAGCTATCGCCTTTCTTGCCTGCCGGAATAACCACTGTCGTCTCGGTAGCTGGTTATCAGCCAGACCCTTACGGGCGCAATACTCGTTTCCCTTTGGGGTTTCCCCCTGCCAGACTACCAATCTAACCCTTGCCGCAACACTTTAAGGCTGTTGCCTCCTGAAAACATAGGCCGGGTGATAAAATCGGCTGGAAGTCATCAGAAGTACCTACCTCTTGGGGAATACCCATTCCGTACAGGCTGCGGGAAGCAAGGCGAAGCTGAACCCGCGATTACCGCTAATGTAGAAAGCGGTCGAAACTTTATGAGCAACAAATCAAACAAACTGGGGGGATTGACAAAAAGGCGAAATGGTACTATTATACCTTATCACCTAACTGCTCGGAAAAATCCAGTTAGTCGCCCTGTGGGATGCTGCCAGCAACCATGGGGCTTTCTTTTATTTATAAAACAGATATCAAAACTTGTCAACCTGATTACCGAAAACAGACCAACCCTCTCTTTGATTTCTAGCGAACAGTTCCAAGTATGGCCCATCGAACAGTGATTCGATAATCTTGTACTGACAGTCTGGTTTTCTACTGTGTTCTCTTACGGCTGCTTCAATGATATTTCTTGTTGATTTATTCAAAATGTTAGGGTTTCCGACTGTACCAATCAAGAAAGGCTCTGATGCGCTTCTTAACAAATAGCCAGTCCCAAATGCAGATTTTGGGTCTTTTTGGCCTTCAACCCAAGTTTTTGAACGCTTGTGCCATGCTCCGCCCGTTTTATATTCGAAACCCCAAGCTTTCATCAACTTGAATGCTTCGTCAAGTTTGGGCCACACAGCCCACATAAAACAGACTGCATTAGGACCTGTTGAAAAAAGGATGTCGTCCCGCAAAGCTTCCAACTGTTGATAATTCATACAATCGTAGTGAGCATAGGGTGATTTTGCATGACCCTTTTCTGATTACATCTCATATGCCCATGGAGGATCGGCTAAAATAACGCCGTGTTGCCCAACCGGAATTCTGCTGGTTAATGGTATTCTCCTTTAAAGAAATCGAGGGCGTCGTAAATCAGATCACGGTATTCAAGTACCGCTGGCAGAACTTCATCGAGTGGAAAATATTTGCCTTTCGCGGTGCGTAAATCTTCCAGCGCCAGAACAACCGCAACCTCCGGTTCGTCTTTTAAGTCCTGAAAAATCATGTCATAAATGATGTTCACACGCTCAGCGTCTGCATCAAAGAACGGTTTGAACGCTTGTAAGGTGACGAAATACTTTAAAACGGTGGGTGAGCAAGGACGAACCATTTCAGTCAGCCCCTTAATAACCGCATCCTCAGTCATGCCCTCTGGCAAGCTGTACTCAGAACGGTAGATCGCTCTCTCGCCCTGGGGAATGAACCGGGATACCAGCACTTTCTTTCTGGACGATTTTAACTGCCACAGCCATAGCCATGCCGACTTGGCTCTGTCTAGTGTGATTGCCACTTCCCTTGGCTGGCTGGCTTCGATCATCTGAGCGGTAGTCATTCTCCCACCGGCCTTGGTTAAGCCATGTTGCAGGGTGCGCGATATATTCTCTGGCTGTGCCGTTGCGGTCACACCATTGCTGATATTCGATTGCACCGTTGACAAGTTGTTCATCGGTTGCCCCCTGCTTGATTGCCTTGGTATAGGCTTTCAACGCCTGCGCCTTGTTTATGCATCGGGGATATAGTGAGTAAAATTGCTCGAAAGACATTCATGTGTTCTCCGCCTTGCTCCGCCCGATGGAAAATGGGGCTGTCCTATCCGGCGAAGGATGAAACAGGACACCGTGCCCGGCTGCCCCTATACGAGAACTATATTTTATATTAGTACAATGTCAAGTCAGAATTATCTTTTTTTACTATCAAAGTGAATTCGTAATAAATTTGGCAACTTAAAAGATTTTTTATCAGAAAATGAACCAAAAAAAGATAGATTTTGTAAGTAAATTATTAATAATCTTAAATTACAATTTATGAGTTTTGATTTTACTGAAAAATTTTACCGTGGACAGAAGGTTTATGACCGCGAAGGAGCATCCTACACATTCAATGAAAGTTTCATGTTTGATACTGGTGGCGGGTTTGATTTAGTTGCCGAATGCGTCAGTGACGAAAATGGATTAAAATCCAATATTTCCGAAACGCTATTAACAGGAATAGCACCAGCGAAAAGCATTGCCGATTCACCAGAAGGCCGCGTACTGGCGTCTGTCGTTGGATTAATTGCGGGTATTCATAGTAAAGGTGACCCAAAAGTCATTTTTTCGCCCGATGAACTACTATCGTATGTTGATAACCGTCTTGCGGAAGAAGGCTTAACAAGAAAGTAACTGAGGCCTTAGGATGTTCAATAAAACCCCGATGGAGCAATCTGTTGGGGTTTTATTAATAAATGATACTGTCAGTAACATTTATTTGGATTTCAGTGATATTATTTGCACTTTTGTCTTTTAATCACACACACAAATTTTTTTATGAACAACTTAATCTCAGAAGCCCTCTCGGGTTGGCTTCAAAGAATGCTTGACAGGTCAAATCCAAAATTTGATTCGAGCGTAACGCCTTATTTCCCAATTTTGACTCACGCGGAAAATACTGGAGTTGCAAAGCTCGTGTATCAAAAGATCCACGAGAAAGGGATAACTACCAAGCAAATTCCTTTTAAAACCTTGCTGATGTTCCTTGAAGGTTACGCGCGCGAGAGCGATCTATTTTTAAAGGAGCTTTGGATCAATCTCTTGGTCACCTATCTGGACGCTGAAAAGAATTTAACGACAAACGCACTTCCATCTATCTTATCAGAACTCACGGTAAATGAGGTCAAAATCCTTCGCCACGCTGTGAAGTTTCATTCGCGAATTCTTTTCAATGACATTCCTGTTGAAGTTGAATTGAAAAATCAACTTGTACTCAGTCGTGAGGAGATCGAAAATCTACAACGATTACGGCTCTTAGAAGCGAGAATTGAATACACATTTAGGGCTAAGGAATTAGACGGAACACCAAACGAAAAGGTCAAAAGGAAAAAGAATGATGTTTATGATCTGGCTCCACTTGGAAAGCTTTTTCTCAACGCATGTGAATAACGCTTCGAATTAAACTGGCCCCAACAAAACTAACTTTCGGGGCTTTTTTATAATTGAGAACCCTACTTCCTTAGCGAATGAAGCTGCGCTTATATTCTTAGCGGTGAGGTATTCTGATAACGTCATGCCCGATTGTTATCTCGCGTGACCATGAAAGTCAAGCCTAAAATTATTTTCACTGAACTGCATTTTTATTGTTGACAGGTGTGACCGTGGCGGCTACTGTGAAAATAGAACAAGGAGAACAAATACATGATCTACGGATACACCACACCACCACAAGCCGTCAAAGATGGCATTGTTCATCGTCTGTCTATTTTCTACCAGTCATTATCAAAAGATGAATTGATAGAGAAAAGTGGTGCGCCAGAACATGTACCCGTAGCGATTGAAGAGCTGACAGTTGAAGGCAAGATCGAATACATCAATGGCCGATATGTGCTGAGAGGAAGCAAATAATGTCTGAAATTACTGAGAAGCTCTGCGCTCCATTCGACCCATCACTTGTTTCATGGCGTGTTGGTTCAACAACCAAAAACAAAGACAAAGGCATGGCGCTTGCATACATTGACGCCCGTGACGTTATGCGTCGTCTCGACGAGGTCCTTGGACCTGAAAACTGGCAGGATCGATATGAATATTACGGTTCAACTGCCATTTGTTATTTATCTGTTCGCATTGGCGGTGAATGGATTGTAAAGGCCGATGGCGCTGGTGATACTGCCGTTGAAGCTGAAAAAGGCCGTATCTCGGATGCGTTTAAACGTGCTGCCGTCAAGTGGGGCGTTGGCCGCTATCTGTATGACATTGACTCGGTATGGGTCAATCTTGAAGCTCGTGGAAATTCATACGCCATTCCGAAAGGCGAATTCGAGCGTTTACAAAAATGTCTTCCCGGTAGCAAGGTAGATCCCGGCCCACCCGAACCAGAGCTAATCACGGCAGAACGTAAAACTTTCCTAATAAATACCATTAAAGAAGCTAAAGACATTGACAATCTTACCAAACTGCATGATGCAGCAAAACAGGAATGTGAAAAGGTAAGTGATGCTTCGGCGTTTAAGGAAATTTTGAAGGTAGCAGAGGAGCGAAAATCACAATTACAACCACCACAGGAGAATACAATTGACGCAACCAACTAACATCGGCGGCGTCGCCGGAGATCGACTTGTTCAACTAATTGAGCGCCCTGGAAAAAGAAAAAGCCGGACTCTCGGAAGATAACAGTGAGGTCAATTGACTTACTTATCGTGACACACAGGATTTTAATCCTGCGTGTCACGATCTCTGAAAGTTGGTCTTAGAAAAAAGAACTTTACTTAGCTAGAATCTCTTTTAACTTTCTCATATCATCACTAATCTTCCTATCTACAATCTTTGCATACTGCTGAGTAGTCTTAATATTCCGATGCCCCAGCATCTTGGAAACACTCTCAATCGGAACCCCATTTGTCAAAGTCACCGTAGTCGCGAAAGTATGCCGAGCCAAGTGAAATGTGATATTCTTCTTAATCCCACACAGATCCGCAATCTCCTTCAAGTAGGAATTCATCTTCTGATTAGACAGCACCGGGAGCACCCTATTTTCATTCTCGCACTGCGGATGTTCTTCATACTTCTCCATTATTTCCAACGCCATTGGCAACAGCGGAATTCTGGAAGGTGTATCTGTTTTCTGCCGTTTGGTAGTGATCCACTTGCCGCCGTCGATCCCTTCTACAATTTCAGTCCGCTTTAGTTTATACACATCAGCGTAGGCCAACCCGGTGTAACAGCAGAATAGAAAAATATCCTTAACGTATGACAAACGTCCATCACCCATTTCCTTATCCCAAACCTTCTTCAACTCACTTTCGGTTAAGGCTTGCCTATCAACTTCTCTTTTTGAGAACTTAAAAGCATAAAATGGATCGCGGTGGAGCCAACCTCTCTTCACACAAAGCAGAACGATCTTTTTGAAGTTCGCCAGATACTTCATCGTCGTATTATGACTAATTTTTTTGACAGCCTTGAGCCAGAACTCGTACTGAGATATGAATTCGTAGTCCAGCTTCTTGATTTCAAGATCGTCTGCCTGGTATTTCCATTTGATGTAGTCACGAGTGTGTTTAAGGCAAGTCTCGTACCGCTCCAATGTGCCTGGCGCAAAATCGGCTCCGATTAAAGCTGCGATTTGATCGTTGTGCTCGCGAAATATAGGAAGGATAGTTTTCCCACTTTCCGTTCGACCCAGAAGGAGATTCTTAATTGCTTCTGAAGTGACCTCTTTATTCGCCTCAATGAGTGATCGCTTTGCCTCGTAGATTTTTGAGGTCAGAGTATCAAGATAAGCATTCAATGTTTTGGTGTCTTCCTTGTTCCCTGTGGCCCGCCCAGCGCTAACACTCCATTTAGATGGATGCCAGATACGTTTTGTAGAGATGTCTTTTGGAATTCCGTTGACAGTAACGCGACAGTAAAGGTAGCGCATTCCGTCTGCTAATTCTGGATTGGGTCTTTTCAAAAAGAAAATCAACCCGAAGCTTGTTTCTAACATGATAATAATGTTTAAGATGAACAAAAATCGAATTGTTACCATTGAAAATCAAGATATTTATCTCATAAACATCTTTCCGTCAGCTAGTTAAGTACTGAATCATGGAAGTTTTTTTGAGAATTTTCACTTCCACGAATCGCTACATTTTTATTGGGAATTTTTGAATATTTTGATATACGTCAAAAACGCAAAAACCCCGTTTAAAGCGTTTAAACGGGGTTTTTGAATGTTTTGACATCATGTCCTGCAGAGAGAGAGGGATTCGAACCCCCGGACCTGTTACAGTCAACGGTTTTCAAGACCGTCGCAATCGACCACTCTGCCATCTCTCTATAATTTTTCGGCGTATCCGAAACGTGGTGCAAAGGTAAAAACAATTTCTTATTCAGCAACAATTTCTGAATATTTTGTTTCCGACACCCATGTTTTACCTGCGTACTGTGCTCGTAAAATTCCCGTGATTTAAACCAAGCTACTCATCCACAGACGTTAAAGTTACACGAAGTACACCCGTGGTAAAGGGCAGAACTTTGAAACGATCGTCGGCCCGAATGCCTATCACCCACAAAATTTCTCCGTTCCCGTTAAGTAACACACACACTTTTTGTTTGGCAAAAACAGACACTTTAGCATCAATAAGCAAATCGCTTACCTTCTTCCCTTTCCCCCCCATACCCAATGGACAAAACCGATCTCCGGCCATCCAATGACGAACCGATAGTGGAAATACCAGCATATTCCTGTCAAAATAGGCAACATTTTTATCTCTATCCGGGTTAAAACTTGCAGCCCTCTCAAATTCACAAAACAGAAGTTGCACATCCCCTATCTGGTACTGACCGCTACTTTTTTCCAATATCCAGTTTGTTGCCTGGGGACGACCCGGCGTAAGCCTTAAAATCAACAGATCCCGATCGTGAAGAACTGTGAAATCAGAAGAATAAAACACCTTGCCCGATGTTCCTGGCAACGAGTCAGTGATTGACTGAACCTGCTGATATCCAAAACCATATCTATGCAGAATGAACCAAAGCGCATACGCGGGTTCAGCCATAGACAGTAGGCTGGATACTGACATGTGAATCTCCTCACCCACCTTTTGCACGAATGAATCCATCCAGTCGTTCATGAAGGTGCTTAACAGGTTGTCGGCGGAACGCAAGCGTGCAGAAGTTGTTTTAAATGTATGCTCCAGGGATGGATTCAACGCCCTTAGTACAGGAATTACCTGATGCCTTATCCGGTTACGTTTGTAGTCCAAGGTGGCATTGGAGCGATCCTCTCGCCAGGGTATTTCGTTTTCTTCCAGGTAGCGCTGGATTTCACTTCTGGTTGCAAAGAGTAACGGACGTATGATGCCATCTGCTTCTGCTGCAATGCCGGGTATACCTGCGAGTCCTGTCCCTCTCGAAAAGTTCAGTAAGCTTGTCTCAATAGAATCGTTGAGATGATGCGCCGTGGCCACCCATGCACAGGAAGACAATTTTGACTGCTCCCGAAACCATCCATATCGTAAATCTCGTGCAGCCATCTGGGTTGAAATAGCATTAGACTTTGCGTATACTTTGGTGTCAAAATGTTTTACGAAAATCGGATAACCATACTGCAGCGCAAGCTGCCGTACAAAATCCTCATCTTCATCTGACTCTGAGGCCCTCAACCCAAAATTGCAGTGGGCAATAATGGCGTCAAATCCCGCTTTGTAGAACAAATGCGCCATTACAACAGAATCTACACCTCCACTAACCGCCAATAAAGTTTTCTGCTTACCGAGATCCCATTTTTGTTGGTTAATAAAAGTTAAAAAAGAATCCAACATAACCTATAAGACGTAATTGATGTAAATTTGGAAAAATATTCAGATTCCCTTACCAGCATTTAAGAATCATATTTTCAATTTCAAAGGTAAAGGAATCAGCCACAACATGATAGAAAAAATTATTTCACACAGTTGCAACCCTTTTAAACTTTTGTGCGTCATATTAATCAAAGGGAATATGACACGCCTATTGTTCTTTGTTATTCTGTTTACCTATTCCAATACATTCGCTCAGAACCAGTTACAACCGGCCGGAGCGAGTCAGTCTCAGGATCTTGTAGAAATACTCAAGTCCGATCAGCTTGAATTGATTACTGAGAATGGGGTTGATTTACGTAAGGTTACCAACGGGGTTTTCCGCCACAAGGGAGCTTTATTATACAGTAATCTGGCCATTCAAAATGTAACATCGAATCTGATTGAGGCCTTTGGAAATGTCAAAATCATGCAGGGTGATACATTAACAGTTACCGGCGATACGCTCTATTATTACGGCAATACGAGACTTGCCATTGTAAGCGGAAAAAAGACGGTGTTGAAAGATAAAAAACGCACGCTTACGACCCGGAAGATTGAATACGATATGGCCAACGGCATTGCCAATTATAGGGTCCCCGGTCGTACCGTTGACGAGGAAAATGTGTTAACAAGTAAAGAAGGGTTTTACAATACGAGATCGAAAGAGTTTACCTATTACAAAAATGTGAAGCTGGTTAATAAAAAATACACGCTTACAACGGACACATTATTGTATAATTCAATCACAAAATGGTCTGATTTTCAAGGAAAAACAAAAATTGTGAATAAGGACGGAATCGTGTTGGGGACAAAAGGCAGATACAATACAGAATCCGCACAGTCCTCTTTTCACACCAGAACTACCGTAGATAATGAAACGTATACCCTTACAGCCGATTCACTGGCAGTGGACGGAAAGAGCAACAATGGAAAAGGAAAAGGGAATGTAGTTATTCTCGCCAAAAAGGATAAAACCATTCTTAACGGAGATGAGGGTTACTATTGGAAAGCGGAAGGTTACTCCAAAATATTTGGACATGCCTATGTAAGAAACGTCGTCTCCAACGACACACTATATATCCGGGCAGACACCCTTTACTCTTTTGAAAACAAACTGGACAGTACCAGAAAGCTGGTGGGAAATAAAAACGTATTTATTTACAAGTCTGATTTTCAAGGGCAATGCGACTCGGTAAGCTATAACACTGCTGATTCAATTATCCGATTTTTCCGAAAGCCGGTTTTGTGGAGTGATCAGCATTATCAGATGGAGGCCGATTCCATTACCGCTTTTTTGGTGAACAATGCAATGAATCGAATGTTGCTCAAAGGAAAGGCATTTGTAATCACCGAGGACACCTTGGTAAAGCAGTTCAATCAGGTGAAGGGACGCGTTATTAATGCCTATTTTGGAGAAAAAAGCAAGTTAAAACAAGTCCTTGTGGACGGAAATGGCGAGAGTGTTTATTACGCAATCGACGATCAGAACAAAATGGTCGGGCTAAACAGGGTAGAATGCGGTAAAATGAATCTGCTTTTTGCAGACAACAGGGTGAACAGGATTTCCTTTATCGGAAAACCAGACGGACGCCTGATTCCGCCGAAACAAATTAAACCGGTAGAAAGGCAGCTCGACGGGTTTAACTGGCAAATAACAAATAAGCCCACAAAGGCTAAAACCACCTGGCAGGAGTTATAGCGGAGCTCCGTTCAGGCACGATTTTTTAGATTTTAAAAATAAAGAACGCCGTTTGCACAATATATTTTGAAGTATCAAAAATTTCTATATATTTTTGTTTTATACTTTGAACTCGAATTTCAAATAAGTTTAAGAGTATTCCATTACATGCTATGAAAAAAAATATACTTTACATATTATTACTATCACTCTTTGCCTGGCAAAGTATTCATGCTCAGACCAACGTCACAGGCAGCAGGCTGAATATGACCGCTAAGAAAAAAGTGGTAGCCGCGGACAACCTGAGAACCATGGGTTTACCAGCTAAACTGAGCTACAAACCCCTCTCACTGAAATACAAGGCGAATGTAAGTGACTTTTACCGCACGTTTTTATTCAATAACAACAACGCTTCCGACAATGGCTATGCGCTTGCCGGAGAAATGGATGAAAATGTAGCTGAAAAGTCAAAACCAATGATGGATGCCTCCCTTCGGGCCGAGGAGCAGCTTTACACCAGCGATAAGATCACGGTTTCCAACATTTATCCTAATCCTGCCAATGACCAGGCTGAACTTGACTATACAATTTCTCCCTCATTAAGGGATGCCAGGCTTATCATTTACAACGTCTTAGGTTCTCAGATGAATGAATTGCCACTGTCCAAAACCGAACGGAAAATACGCGTAGATACCCGTGAAATGCCCACAGGGTTATATTTCTACCAGCTTTCAGTAGACGGTAAAAAGGTGGCAACCAAGAAAATGCTAGTACGACACCAACAATAGATTTTTACAGATACTTGAACAGCTACCGCGTTCGTTATGGATGCTGTAGCTTTTTTATTACCTTTGCAGCTATATGCGAACAACAAACTTTGCGGGTTATTTACTACTCGTTTTTTCAGTAGTTTTTATTACTTCTTGTGGTAAATTCAACAAATTACAAAAGACCGGAACGGATACGGAAAAGTATGATGCCGCGATTTCTTATTACAAGAAGGGTGAGTTTTATAAAGCCGGGATTCTTTTCGAAGAAATAATTCCTCTTCTCAAAGGAAGTTCAGAATCGGAAATGGCACAATTCTACAATGCGTACTGCCAGTTTCAGCAGGGGCAGTACAGTACGAGCCAGATGTATTTCAAGAAGTTTTATGACACCTATGCGCGTAGTGATTTCGCCCAGGAGGCATTTTATATGCATGCATTCTCCTTATACAAGGATTCTTCGCCTTTCAATCTGGATCAGACAAGCACTTTTACAGCCATATCGGCCATGCAGGATTTCATTAACACGTATCCTGAAAGCCCGTTCCGCGAAGAATGCACCAAATACATTCTGGAACTTCGTGCAAAACTGGAGAAGAAATCCTACGAAAAAGCGAAGTTGTATTTTAAAATAAGTGATTACAATCCAATGTCTTTGAAATCCGCTGTGATTTCTATCGACAATTTTCGTAAAGATTTCCCGGACTCGCAATACAATGAGGAACTGGCGTTTCTGAAGGTAGGCGCGCAGTACGACCTGGCAGTGAACAGTTTTGATGTGAAGCAGAAGGAACGATTCAAGGATGTTGTTAAATTCTATCAGGAACTGGTTGATAAGTACCCAACAGGAGAATATCTGCGTGACGCGGAAAAAATGTATTCCGCCAGTCAGAAACAACTGGAAGTATTTGCCAAGGCAGAAAATGAAAGATTGAAATCACAGGAAGCCAATCCGGACTCCGCTACGAAACCCACAAAGGTTACCGCGCCGTCCGCTTCTGAAACCAAAGTACCATAAAATTAATATCCAGAGATTTAAACTATATCAAGCAACCATGGCAACGAATCCATCCATCATAACCCGCGATACCGACAAAATAGCTGACGTAACAGGAAATTTATACGAATCTGTTTCGATCATCTCAAAAAGAGCACGTCAGATTTCGAGCAAGATGAAAGAAGAACTGAATAACAAGCTGGCCGAATTCGCTTCCGGTGTAGACAATTTGGAAGAAGTATTTGAAAACCGCGAGCAGATAGAAATATCGAAGTTCTACGAACGCATGCCCAAAGCGGGAAGCATCTCCATCGATGAATTCATGGAAGGTAAAACCTACCACAGTGTTCGTGACACTACCGAAGAATAATTATTGAAAGAAAATAAACCAGCCGCATAGACATTGTTTCGTTTATGCGGCTGGTTTTGTTTTGTGCAGGAAGTCTGTAAATTGATACCGCCAATTAAGGCCAACCGACAATTTATATCTAAACCTAACGCCACAATAGACATGCATTGGTTGAAAGGAAAGAAAATAATCCTGGGCGTAACCGGGAGCATCGCGGCTTACAAGGCAGCCGTGCTGGTTAGATTACTTGTCAAAACCGGTGCCGAGGTTCAGGTTGTAATGACCTCGGCAGCTCAGGATTTCATCACGCCACTTACACTTGCTACGCTTTCCAACAGGCCAGTCTTATCGGCTTTTAGTAACAGCACTACCGGCGAATGGAATAGCCACGTAGATCTTGGTATTTGGGCTGACGCTGTGGTGATCGCCCCTGCTACTGCTCATACCCTATCCAAATGTGCGGTTGGAAATTGTGACGATCTGCTAACGGCAATCTACCTTTCCGCCCGCTGCCCTGTTTTCTTCGCTCCCGCAATGGATCTTGACATGTATGCGCATCACACAACGAAGAAAAACCTGAATACTCTTTCCGAATTTGGTAACCAAATCATAACACCCGGATTCGGCGAACTTGCCAGTGGCTTGATTGGAGACGGTCGCATGGCTGAACCAGAATCCATTGTTTCTGAATTGATCCGCCATTTTTCACGTATTTCGGTTGCTTACCAAAAAAGGGTAATAATTACTGCCGGTCCCACGGTGGAGCCCATAGATCCCGTACGTTTCATAAGCAATCGGTCATCGGGGAAAATGGGATATGCCCTGGCCAGAGCATTTTCCAATGCGGGTTGCGATGTAACACTCATTAGCGGTCCCACAGATTTGACAGTGAGCGACTCTCCGATTCATTTAATTAAAGTAGAGTCGGCCAGCGAAATGTTTGAAGCCACGAAAAAAGCCTTTGAATCAGCAGAACTGGTAATTTATGCAGCAGCAGTTGCCGATTACACGCCAAAGACTATTTCGAGCCAAAAAATAAAAAAACAAGGTGACGGAATGGGCCTTGATCTGGTCAAAACTGTTGACATTGCAGGCACATTGGGAAAGGATAAAAAGCCAAACCAGTTGATGATAGGATTTGCTCTGGAGACCGAAAATGAACTCGAATATGCTATAAGCAAACTAGAACGGAAAAATCTGGATTATATCATTCTCAATTCCCTCCGCGATTCCGGTGCTGGCTTTGCGCACGATACGAATAAAATTACCGTTATTGATAGTAAAAAGAAAGTTCTGGAATTTGCATTGAAATCAAAAGATGAAGTGGCACAGGATATTTTAAATATTGTTACGAAAAGATGGAGCGAAGTATGATACGTAAATCATTATTACTACTGTTACTGACCATAACAAATTCAATAAGCTTGTCGTACGGGCAGGAGCTGCAATTCATGGTGAATTTGAATTATGATCAGTTGATCGGATCCCAGAAAACAGATCCGCAATCCATGTCACAGCTGCAAACCTACATGAATGACTTCCTGAACAACCAGCGCTGGACCAATGACGTGTTCAAAAAGGAAGAAAAGATTAAATGCAAGCTGAATGTCAGTTTGCTTCATTCACCCGGAGTAGGAATCTACGAGGGCAATGCGCAGCTGGTCATTTCCCGGCCTGTCTTCAATTCAAATTATGAAACGGTACTTTTCACCTATGTAGACAAAAATTTCTCGTTCAATTATTTGCCTACTACCCAACTGTATTTTAACGAAAACAGTTACACAGAGGAATTGCCATACATTCTGGCGTTTTATGCCAACATAGCCCTAATTTTCGATTACGATTCCTTTAGCAAATTAGGCGGGGCGCCTTATGTTCAAAAAGCTTATACGCTGGCCAACAATGCACGCAGTTCATCCACTTATAAAAACTTTTGGGATGCCAACAAGGACACAAAAAATCGCTTTTCACTGATTGATAACCTGAATAGCCCTCAGTTTTTACCATTCCGGGAGAGCTTGTATGCATACTACAGGCAAGGCCTGGATGTGGCCACCGAAAATCCGGCTGTGACCAGGTCAAAAACCCTCGAGTTGCTTACAACGATCAAAAATGTATCGCAGCTGAAGCCACAAAGCATTGTGATCAATTCATTTTTTGATGCGAAGTCTGATGAGCTTTTAAGGATCATGCTGGAAGCAAGCCCGGAGGAAAAAAGGCAGGCCTATGGCATCTTATCCAATCTGGATCCGACCAAAACGCAGTTTTATCAGAAACTGTCCATGTAAGCCAGACCCGCTCACACTTATCTCCAATTTTCGACACCAAATCCGCTCAAAATGAGTAAACGAATGATGCGCATCAAGCCTGTCATGATTTTTGAAAAGCTCAAAACGCTGAATGGCATCGTATTGAATGCCGTTCTGCAAAATGGGAAAACCTATTACGGAACCTTGGTTGAAGTGACTAATGATTTCATTGTGTTGGAAGATACCCGCTACCATAGCCATAAGTTTCCCATAACAACCATCTACGAGGTTGTTTACGATTATGGAAATTAACATACAGATCTTCCCCGGCTTCCTAATTGCATATATCCTTACTATATTCGTATAAAAGACAGTTTTAGCATTGTGCTGAACGCGCACAATCAAATAAAACCCTCTTCCCGAAATCGATTGACCAGGCATGCTATCAAACTTACTGATAAAGAATTACGCGCTAATTAAGGAACTTGAAATGTCGCCCGACCAGGGATTAAACATTATCACAGGTGAAACCGGAGCGGGGAAATCCATCATGCTGGGAGCGATCGGTTTACTCCTTGGCAATAGGGCAGATATAAAATCGCTGTATGATCCCAACGAAAAATGCATCGTCGAAGGGAGCTTTAATCTCAAGGGATATGACCTTGCTGATCATTTTGAAGAGGAAAATCTTGATTTTTCGCAGGATTGTATCATACGCAGAGAGATTTCTGTGGCCGGCAAATCAAGGGCCTTCATCAATGATACTCCTGTGAATCTTGATACGCTCAGGCGTATTGGCGGACAGTTACTGGATATCCATTCCCAGCACGATTCCATCCTGTTGGGGAACAACGAGTTTCAGTTACAGGTAGTGGACACCTATGCGGAAAATGCAGAACTGATTCAGGAATATCAACGGCGCTTTCATACGTTTAAAGAAGCATCTAAATATTACGAGAACTTAAAAATTGAGGCTGCTCAACTGCGAAAAGCGTTTGACTACGATCAGTTTCTACATCAGGAGCTTATCAATGCAAACCTGGGCTCCGAGGAACAATTTCAGCTTGAACAGGAGCTCACACTGCTGGAAAACGCTGCCGAAATCAAGGAGAAATTACAACTTGCTCATGTGTATCTGGACAACCCCGAAACTTCGGTACTTGAGCTATTAAAGGGATCCGTAAATGCGTTGGCTCAAACAGCAAAGCTGATCAGCTCTTACGACATACTCAGAGAAAGAGCCCAAAGTGCTCTAATAGAGCTACGTGATCTGGCCGATGAGATTGAATTCACTGGAAATGCATTGGACGTGGACGAAAGCAGAAAGCAGATTGTGCACGAACGCCTTGATCTGATCTACTCCCTCCTGAAAAAACACCAGGTATCCGGGGTAAAGGAATTATTAGAACTCCAAAACGAGCTGGGCAGGAAGGTCAGCAAGGTCCTCAATTTAGATGAAGCCTTGTCAAACGCCAAAAAATCAGCAGATTCTGCCGAAGAAATTCTTTTGAAAATCGGACAAAAGCTGTCTTTAAAGCGCCAGGCGGTCACACAAAAAATTGAAAAGCTCATCCTTGACCGCCTAAGTGAGCTAGGTATTCCGAATGCATCCATTTCTATACAAATAAGCCAAACCGCCCCTTCGCTATCGGGTATGGATACGGTTGCTCTGCTATTTAGCGGGAATAAAGGTATTCAGCCTCAGGAATTGAAGCATGTAGCATCCGGAGGAGAGTTTTCCCGTCTGATGATGGTAATTAAGTACATTCTTGCAGCCAAACGAAAACTACCCACCATCATATTCGACGAAATTGATACTGGTGTTTCCGGAGAAATAGCAAAAAAAATGGGAAATATGATGTCACAAATGGCTGAAAATCACCAAATTATAGCCATTACACATTTACACCAGATTGCAAGTAGTGGAAATGCACACTACTTTGTTTATAAGGATCATTCATCCGATAAAACAGTCAGCAGAATAAGAAGGCTCACAGTCGATGAGCGGGTGATGGAAGTTGCTCAGATGATCGGTGGAAATAACCCAACTCAGGCAGTGATTCAAAATGCCCGGGAAATGATACTGAAAGCGTAAGAAATCCCAGGTATTTATTCATCCTGACGAACAAGGTTTCTCCGATGAAAAAATAATTTTCTCACCTGCTGAATACGATATTTTGCTATAACACAAATAGAATATAACCCTATTTAAAAATGAAAATCAAGAAAATTTACCTATTTGCACTGGCCCTGTCTTTTTCACTGTCGGGCTGCAATGGCGACAAAGAGAAAGTGTTGGAACTGGAAACGGAGGTACTCGCCCTCCATGACGAAGTGATGCCGAAACAAAGCGAAATTATGGCTTTGAAATCAAAGCTTTCCAGGAAAATAGTGCGTATGGACAGCCTTCAAAATGAAGGAATCACTGGAAATAATCTTGCCGAAGAGCGGATGAGAGCAGTTGATCTGAATCAAAAATTAAATGAGTCGGATAAGCTCATGATGGACTGGATGCACCAATACAACGGTGATTCGGCCAAAAAATTAAAGCCTCAACAATCGCTGCTCTATTTCGAAAACGAAAAAAAGAAAATGATTCATGTGAAGGAATTCACGCTAAAAAGTATCCAGGATGCAACATCCTATTTAAATTAATTGTAATGAGCTTAACGAAAAACACAAATTACCTACTTGTTATTTGCCTGGCATGCCTGATATTAACTTCTTGTGATACTGGCAAGAAGAAGCTTCCCATATTCGGTGAAAGAGATTGGACAACCAAAACCGTAAATGGTGAACAAATTACCGACACGATTTACCACACCATTCCTGGTTTTAAATTTGTAAATCAAAAGGGGGATACCGTTACTGAAAAAATCACGGAAGGTAAAGTGTATGTGGCAGACTTTTTCTTTACCTCCTGCCCCACCATTTGTCCGGTAATGAAAAAACAAATGGTGAAAGTTTACAATGAATTTAAAACAAACCCGGATGTACTGCTCATTTCACACACGATTGATCCTGAACATGACACCCCGCAAGTTTTGAAACAGTTTGCCGACGATCTGGGTGTATCAGCGGCGCAATGGCAGTTTTTGACCGGCCCCAAGGAAAAAATTTATGAGATCGGCCAGCAAAGTTACATGTCGACCGCAAAGGCGGACAGTACAGCAGAAGGCGGATTTATTCACAGTGGCGCATTTATCCTGGTAGATAAGGAAAAACACGTAAGAGGTATGTACGATGGAACTACCGAAGAAGGAACCCAACGACTTATTGCCGATTTGAAGGTATTGCTGGACGAATACAAAAGCAAGTAGCAAAACTTGTTTGGCTCATCCATTGTGTTATTTTAAAAATGATCTATTTCCAGGAAATTTAGCTTCGGTCCACACTTTAATGCTTTACAAAACATCAAGAACTTTCAAGATTTTCTGCTCGCTGTTGATTACAGGAATATGCTCTTGTCAGAATAATGAAGAGTTGAAGACGGAGCAATATTTCGCAGAAGGCTATCAATTATACACGGCCAACTGTTCGAACTGCCACCAGGCGGATGGTAAAGGAATGGCAAATCTGTATCCACCGCTATCAGGATCGGCTTCCCTTGTGAACAAATCTATGCTAGCCTGTATTATCAAAAATGGGATGCGCGACACAATTGTTGTCAATGGGAAGAAATTTTCAAGGCCCATGCCCCCTAATCCCAAACTTACCGAACTGGAGATTGCCGAAATAATGACATTTGTGCAAATTAAATGGGGTACCGACAGTGTCTACACAACCATCGATTTTGTATCGAAAAGTCTGGACCGATGCAGCAACAATCAGGGACCGACAAATTTGTAAATACCGGTTGCCTTTCTAAAAACAATGTGAGAAAAATCCTGGTCTGCATCCATACCAACCGCTTTTGTAATTTCAGAAGTGGTAAAATCTCTTACAACAACCGGTTTTTCGGTAAAGACCTTTTTAGTTACAGGGCTCCACTTCAACTCCTGGGTGGTGAGTATCTTGTTTTCGGAAACCTTATTCACCTTCACATTGCCCATCACGGTATACAAATTGGCGCTATGGTCAAATCTTCCTGAGTCCGCACGCAAATGGGTAATGACAGCGCCACCCGGTTCATAAAAATCAATGTTGATGGTATCGGGATACACCTGATTCTGATTGGCGAATGTCAGCGATATCGGAGACTTCATAAAGACTTTAATCCTACCCAGCTCACTGTATTTCACCACCACATTGTTAACCTTCGAAACAGGCCCCGTATACTCGGCGCCTAACTTGTTTTTGTCTGCCTCACACCCCGAAAGCAAAAAACCTAAAAATACTACAATGCAAAAAGGAGATAAACATTTATCTCCTCCAGGCCGTTTACGAAAAACTTTATTCGACATCATTGAAAACACTCCGGTTAGTCGATTTTCTGTTTTTGGAACCAAGGCTCCATCAGCGTCAGGCCAATGACGATACGGGCATAACGTTCTCGGATCAATCCGCCGCCAGACGCACCTTTTTGACCTCCGACCAATGATACTGACACACTATTCAACAATCCCCTGCCAATGGGTAAGGCTACGCCGAGACTTGCGTTCGTATCGTTAATATCATTTCCGTCTACGGAATAGGGTGCCTTTCCGTGGCTGAATCCGATACGGTATCTGATATTATCCAAATATCTCAAAGAAGTGAATCTGGGAATATATTCGGCACCGAGATGGAACCTGCCTACATCCTTCAAACCATCATTTGATTTTTCAAAACTACGGTATCCCGACCATGCCTGATGACTGTAGTCTGCGGAAACAGTCAGTTTATACGGCCATTCCAGGCTCATACCCACCTGGTATTGTGAGGGAAGTGTAAGATAGCCACGGCGGTCGTTGATAATGGTGTCGGGCTCGGCAATGGGAAATGTATTCAGCGTAAGATCGAAAGAGCTCGTTTGATAACCTCCTATCTTGTTTCCAAGGCTGTAAGTTCCACCCAGATTCAAATTGAGCTTGTTCTCCTTTTTCAAAGGAACACGAACCGCAGCCCCCGCCTTGAAGGTAAAGTCTTTGAAAGTTGTCCGGTCATTTAAGCTTACCAGATAATCTCCACCCACCTCAGACAAAGTAGCCTCACTAGCCTTGCGAATGTTCCCAAACATAAATGAACTTTCCAGGCCCAGACTCAAATACTTCCCCACCTGAAATGCGTTGGTAAAAGATACCTTGTTTACGCCACCAGACCCAGAAACAAGGTAATTAGCACTGTAAGGAGTACCGGGAATATTTCTGGTCGATTTATTCTGATAATCTACAAAACTATAAGGTTTGAGGCTTACGCCCATGGACCACCTTGTAGCCACCGGGAAAGAAAGTGCTACATAAGCCAGGTTCCCACCCGCATTACGCTGGTTTTTATTACCGGAAATCATATCCTTATACTGCCCGATCAGTCCGAAATCAAAGGTGGTGTACTTATTCCGAACCCAGAGGGCAGGGTTCAGATTGTTGATCTGAAAGCCATTACTGGTACTGACTCCCGCCTGTCCCAGACCTGTATTGGAAGAGAAAGAATCATTATATAATTCCCCCATTCCCAATGACGAATATGGCGAGTTTCCTAATCCCTGAGCTTTTACCTTTAAAATTGTACATCCCCAGCTAAGGGAAATGGCAAGTGTAATTATTCCTAACTTATTGTAAAGCGACATTATGTAGTAAAATTCTGTTCAGTCCGACTAAAACCAGCTCTGGCACTGCAAAGATGGGGTGTTTAAGCTTAGTTTCAAAAAAAGGAGCGTCTCCACCACAAGTAACTACGCATAAAGCGGGGTTTTCGTGACGGTACCTCTCAATTATTCCTTGCATCTCTGCCAGGATTCCGTTCATGACACCACTCTGCATGGCCTGAAACGTATTTTTCCCTATAAAAACGGCATCTTCCCTGGGCTCTAGCAAGGGAAGTCGTTTGGTAAACGAATGAAGCGCCTTGAATCGCATCCGCATTCCGGGAGAAATTAGCCCACCATAAAAGCGCCCCGTCTTGTCTACCATATCGTATGTAATGCACGTACCCATATCGATGACTATGGCATCATGTTCAGGAAACAGCCAGTTGGCCCCAACAGCCGCCGCTACCCTATCCGCACCGAGTGTTTCCGGGGTTTCGTAATCCTTATCCAATGGAACCGGTGTATTACTTGATAATTCCATAATAGAAACCTCCGCATTTAATGCAGAGGTAAACTCGGCAACCGGACGACTGACGGAAGAATACATAATGCGTTCAGGGATATCCGAACGTATAGCGGCAAGCAGTTCCTCAAAGCCCAGGCCTACTTCATACCTGATTAACTTGTTTCCCAAAAACCAACCAACCTTAGAATAGGTATTGCCTGAATCCACCACAATATTCATAATTGTGCAAAAGTCCTCTTTTATCCCGACAATAGCTAGTAAAACATACCTCCCATGAACTAATTTCATTCTTAAATAAAGTTAAAACAGGATTTAAAAAGCTGGTATGGGCTACATATTGCTGCTCATAATCTTACCGTTGATCGCAGAAACGATACTTCTTTAAAATTTTACATTTCATTATTTGGTTTTATTAAAACAATAATATACCTTCGCTGAATCGAAACTCACCCAGATTTTTGAATATATAAAATCTCCGGCTTAGAAATTTTCTCAACATTTATTGGATTACCCGAGAAAACTTTCCGATTTTACGCACTTCGATTTCTTAATACCATTGCACAATTATTTAGTTGAAATATCATACCGTTATTTGTATAGTCTTGCAACAGGACAAAATTTACAAAATTCCAACAATCACGCATCAATGATTTTAACGTGACCTCGGGATCTGCGTTCCCGGATAAAATTCCAATGTCAATCACAAATCCTATCAACCAGTTGGTACAGCCAGGCTCTACCTTATACTTTCTGTATGCTTACATTAGATGAATTAAACCTGAAGCTTTTATCCGAGCTGAAAGAGATAGCTGGAAAAAATGGCATCGCTGATTATGCCAAGCTTCCTAAAAAAGAACTTATTAGCAGAATTTTCAACCAGCAGGAACCGGTCAAGGCTGTTGAGCCGGAAATTGGTCCGTCCGATGACGACGAGCCTAAGAAAAAAAGAGCGAGACGTATTATACCTACCGAGGCTCCGGTGCAGGTAAAACCTTCGACTGCGCGGCCGAACAAACCTCGTAAAGATATTTCGGTTCGTACAAAAGCACCCCTTTTCGATAAACCGGCCAATAATGTGGATACCACTCAGGAAATTGGCGAAGGGGATACATTAGAAGATCTGGGTCGTGAGGAAGTGATAACTCAACCCGTGCAGCAGACACCGGAACCGGAAGTTGTAAATTCTGAAGTGAAAGAGATGGAACAAACAGAAAACACAACTCCCTTTCAAAATCAGGAAAGAGCTCCTCAGCAACAACCCGAAAATAATATTGAACGCCAGGCCCCTGTTAACAGGGAAGATCCGTCGACCAAAATAAAGCGTAACTACAATAACTACGTTCGCGAATTTGACGGTCTGATCGTCAATGAAGGTGTACTCGAAATTATGCAGGACGGCGGATATGGCTTCCTTCGTTCGGCTGATTACAACTACCTGGCAAGCCCTGACGATATTTATGTTTCCCCATCACAAATAAAACTTTTCGGTCTTAAGACCGGTGACACGGTAAAAGGGCAAATCAGGCCCCCAAAAGAAGGTGAAAAATATTTTGCCCTGCTTCGTGTAGAGACCGTAAACGGAAAAACCACCGAAGAAATAAGGGACAGAATTCCTTTTGAATATTTGACACCTCTGTTTCCTGAGGAGGCACTCAGACTCAGTACGCGTCCCGAACAATATTCGACCAGGATACTTGACCTGTTCGCGCCCATAGGAAAAGGTCAGCGCGGCATGATTGTGGCCCAGCCTAAAACAGGTAAAACTGTACTTCTAAAGGAAATTGCCAATGGTATCATTCGCAATCACCCCGAAGTATTTCTGCTGATCCTTTTGATTGACGAACGTCCAGAAGAGGTTACCGATATGCAGCGCAGCGTACGGGCAGAGGTCATTGCTTCCACTTTTGACGAACAGGCCGACCGTCATGTTAAAGTGGCAAGTATCGTTTTGGAAAAAGCAAAAAGAATGGTAGAGTGTGGACACGACGTGGTCATCCTGCTGGATTCCATCACCCGTCTGGCCAGAGCGTATAATACTGTTGTTCCATCATCTGGTAAAATTCTCTCCGGGGGTGTGGACGCCAATGCACTGCACAAACCAAAAAGATTCTTTGGAGCTGCCCGTAATGTTGAACACGGAGGTTCATTGACCATTATTGCAACTGCACTGATTGATACCGGCTCCAAAATGGATGAAGTTATTTTTGAAGAGTTCAAAGGTACCGGCAACATGGAGCTTCAATTGGATCGTAAACTTTCCAACAAACGGGTATTTCCGGCTATAGACGTCATGTCGTCGGGTACACGTAAGGAAGACCTGCTTCTTGACAAGGAAACGCTCAAAAAGGTGTGGATACTAAGAAAACACATGTCCGACATGAATCCGATGGAGTCCATGGATTTCTTGCTCGATCATATGAAAGGAACGAGAAACAATGAAGAGTTCCTGATCTCCATGAATCGATAAGCCTAAAGAGCCGGGTCCTGGATCCGGCTCTTTAAGTTATTGGGCAGTTAATAGCTGATTGAACTTCAGATTGCTATATTTATGTGACCTTTTTAAAAAAATGTGGTCTTTATAGCAAATCTCTGAATTATGCTGAATAACAAGAATTTGTGGTGGACCTTACTCACTGGCTGGATATTGGGATCTACCTATTGGCACGTTTGTAAAATCAAAAACCTTTGCGACGAACTGGCCACCTCAGCGCTGGCCATCAATGATGTAGAGTCCGAGCCTGTTTCCAATCCGCTTCAAATCACCGATAGCACGCAGCTGAGCTTAGAAGCGAAGAGCAACTTCAGATTTGCAAAGTCTGGATTTACATCCAATTTTTCCGATGTCCGTGCTGAGCTAGACTCGCTTAAAAGGTATCTGCTCGCCAATCAGGCTACAAAACGGGTCACAATAACAGGTTCCTATTCCCCGGAGGAAAACAATTACTCGGCCTTTCCAGACCTTGGCATTGCACGCGCCATGGAGGTAAAGAATATTTTGAAAAATGCTGGTGTTCCCGACTCCGTTATAAACGTGGAAAGCCATGTGGATACCAATATTGCTTTCCATAAAGATTCGCTAACCGGGGGCATTTCATTTGCATTTGCGCATAAAGCACTCTTGACTGAACAAGATCTTGCGGGTGCTGAGCAATTTGAAAGTATATTCAAACCCATGAATCTTTACTTTCCTACTGCAAGCGCGCAATACATTAAAACGGGTCAAAACCAAAAATTCCTGATGGCTGCGAAGCAATACTTGCTCAGGAATGTAACCAGTAAATTATTATTAACCGGGCACACAGATGATGAAGACAGCGAGGAATGGAACTTGGCTTTGTCCAAAAAACGAGCTTTGTCGGTAAAACGGCAATTTGTGGCTGCTGGTATTTCTCCGGATAGGATCCTGACAACCGGAAAAGGAGAAACGCAACCCAAAGCCTCCAATCAAACGGCAATTGGCAAAAAAGCCAATCGTCGTGTTACGATCATCGTTCAGTAATCCAATATTTCCAACCGAAACAAGTATGTTTGACCTAAATCCAAGTGGAAATCCAGATGCACTCTGGCAGCATGTACTCATGGTGCTCATATCAGCAGTACTGGGTTACATCATCGGCATGGTGTATGGTAAGGACAAAGTGAGAACTTTGCGGGTAGTTCTTTCAAAATTAAACAAAGATCTCGCAGCCTGTCAAAAACAGACTATTGATTTACCTAAACCTGTGATACAGTCTGACCTGCCTGTAATAACGACGGCTTCCGATGATCCGAAAGTTATAAGTTTAGCTGCTGACGATCTCAAAACCATAGAGGGCATCGGACCCAAAATCGAGGCGCTACTCAATCAGGATGGAATCTATACCTTTGTGCAACTTAAGGAAAGTACACCCGACCGGCTTACCCAACTACTTCAAAATTCCGGTGTGAACTTCAATTTACACGATCCCAATACCTGGCCCAGACAGGCCGAACTGGCTGCTGCTGGCAAATGGGAGGCGCTGCGTGCATGGCAGGATGTACTGAATAAAGGGAGAATAGAGTAAACCATCATTACAAACCAAACAAGTGACCTTTTAGAGCCAGATCAAATGAGTGTACCCGTATCAATTTTGGAAATAATGATAATACTTTCCTGCGCAACCTTGGCGGGGTGGTTATTGTCAAAACTGGTTATCAGTACCAAACTGGCCAAACTGGGCAGGGAAATTGAGGAAAGAAAGGCAGAACTCCAATCCTGCCGCGCCACAGTTAACGTTGCTCCTACCTCGTCTCGACCGCTCATAGGAAAGGCATCGAAAACGGTACTACCCATTCCAGATCCGATACCATCCCAATCCGACAACCTGAAATTGATCGAAGGAATAGGCCCTAAAATTGAAGCGCTTTTGAACCGGGAGGGAATTTCCACGTATCAGGTACTTTCCGAAACTTCCCCGATCCGTCTTTCCTCCATTCTCAAAAACGCAGGACCCCGGTTTCAAATCCAGGATCCCTCTACCTGGCCTCAACAAGCACAGCTTGCCAAACTGGGAGAGTGGCAGAAACTTGAGGAATTAAAAAACAAACTGATTGGCGGTAAAGCAGCTGATTAATTTAGGTCCACATCAGTCCTCGGGATACGGCACATAAATAAATCCGGAAAAATCGCCGATGAGCGCGAAAAGACAGCAATATTCATCCGGATCTTTGTAATTTTCCTTGAATGCCTCCACAGATTCTGCGCCGATTAATTCTCTATCCACGAACTCCTGCATAAATGACGCATAGTAATTGTAACGGTTAGTCATCTCTGTGGAACCGATAAGCAGCACCCCCAGTTCAACCTCCGTACTCGTAATAATAAAAACGGGGTTTTCAGAAAAGCCTCTTTTCCTGATTTGGTAAGATGCATCTTTAAGCTGATCCGACACCCGTATAAAATCTTCCGACACATGACCCATTAGTTTCCTGTTCAATTCAGGAGAATTGGCGTCATCCATCAGGGAATTCTCATTGCTATTGTTAATCATATTTAGCTGTTTGGCGATCGCTTTGGGCCATCCGCCTTTTAACCTGGTTCAATACTAATTTTCATAAACTCCCTCTCGCGCGTATGATCACATGCGGGCAGCCAGTAACAATGTCAGATCCTTATACCGCATGTTATAACTTCTTGCGATGTAAGAATTTGTCAGGGTACCTTTGTGGCAATACACACCTTTCATAAACCAGCGATTGGCATAAATCATTTCTTCGATACCACCAATTGTCCCAGTCTGCAACAAGAAAGGAAGAAATACATTACTCAGGGCTGTACTGGCCGTGTTGGCCACACGGGAAGGAATGTTGGGCACACAATAATGAATCACCTCATTGAATCTGAAAATCGGATCCTTGTGCGTTGTCATCCGGGAAGTCTCAAATGAACCACCCTGGTCTATACTTACGTCAATAATCACGGATCCCGGCTTCATTCCCGACACCATTTCCTTCGTAACTACCATCGGACTCAATCCATTTTCCGCCCGCATGGTTCCTATGACCACATCGGCCCTGCTTATCGCCTCACCCAGGGTGTCTGAATCTATGATCGAAGTATATAAGTTCTGACCGATTGAATATTTCAGTCTTTGTAACCTATAAATGTGTTTGTCAAAAACCTTGATATCCGCGCCTACACTGATCGCCGCACGGGTAGCATACTCCGACACCGTTCCTGCCCCCAGTATTACAATTTTAGTAGGAGGCACTCCGGTTATTCCACCCAGAATAATTCCTCTGCCTCCATTTGGTGTAGATAAATACTCAGCTGCAATGAGCAATACGGTGCTGCCGGCAATTTCACCCATAGCCCTGATAATCGGTTTTCCACCAACCTGGTCTTCGATCAATTCATATCCGATACCGGTTATTTTGGACTGGTTTAACTTTTCAAAGTAGGGTTTTTCCAGAGTTGGCAGATTCAGTGCAGATATTAATGTTGTACCAGCCTTAATATATCCAAATTCTTCTTCCACCAATGGCTCCACTTTCAGGATCAGGTTTGCTTGATATACCTCCTTTGGAGATTGCACGATACGCGCCCCGGCCTCACTATACTCGTGGTCAGTAAAATTGGCTCCCTTACCTGCATTGGTCTCAACCCATACCTCGTGCCCATTGCGCACGAGAATCCGCACAGCGTCCGGTGTCAGCGCGATCCGGTTTTCCTGCAATGAAACCTCCTTCGGCAACCCGATCAGCAAAGCATTATGATCTTTGCGAACAGCCACCATGGATTCCTGGGGATATAAGGCCGACTGTTTTGCGAGTTCTTCGAAACCGGTGATCTGGGGTTGCGCCATATTTATTGAAGCGTGTAGAATGATAAATTTTTAAATAATTGTGGATCTTAATCCAATCGTCTTTTTACTGTTGACTATTTTTTGTACGCCCACTTATCCACCCGTTACGGTTATTCGAATGACGAACCCAACTATCAATCTTCCTGATGCTTCCCTATTTCAGTCACTTCCAAAATACGTTCCCCCTCGTCGCCCAGGTTTAAAGTAAGATTCAGGTAATGAGAAGGCCAGAGTGACTGAATTTTTTCGGGCCACTCCACAAAACAATGGTTGCCTGAGTCAAAATACTCTTCTACTCCCATGTCCAGCGCTTCGGTTTCGTGCCTGATTCTGTAAAAATCAAAATGATAAATGATTTGCCGTGATTCGCTCAGGTATTCATTGACCAATGCAAAGGTAGGGCTTTGAACCAGAGACTTAATGCCCAGCTGCTTACAGATCGATTTGATCAATGTAGTTTTTCCGGCACCCATATTTCCATTGAATAGCCAGACCGGAACATCCTTTCCAATTCTGAGCAATTCGGTTGAAATGGAATCCAACTCTGACAATTCTTTAAAGCGAAAGATCGCGGATATTTCGTTCATAAAACAAAAATACCATATTTTAGAAACAGTAATTGTATTTGTAGAAGCACAATTATCTTTTCAAACAGGATCGAACCCGTTCCAATCCGACGCAAGCCATGGGTATATGTTACGGGTATTGTTGGTTAATCCTCGTCCATATTCACGAAATTGGACTATCACTCACTGAGCATTTCAGCTGTTTGCGGACACGGATAAGAATTTGTTTCACGTTTCCAGCTCGCAGATCAGTAGTTTCAGCAATCAGCAGCCATTATAAAAGAGAAGATATCTTCGCTTACTAATTACTTGAAATTACAGTGCATACAATATTGAACAACTAACCATCAGAGCAATTATGCTTTCATCTATTTCAAGGCGCAAATTCTTAGTCCACTCTGCAGCGGCAGGCATTGTCGCCCCATTTGTCATCCATGAAGCCATTTCTGCTCCGGAAACTGTGGAAGGTGCTATGCCTAAAATCCACATCTTTTCGAAACATCTCCAGTTCCTCAATTACAAAGACATGGCGGAAGCCGCAAAAGAGCTTGGATTTGACGGAATCGATCTGACCGTACGGCCGAAGGGACATGTACTACCAGAAAAAGTAGAGTCTGATTTGCCCTTGGCGGTAGAAGCTATGAAAAAAGTGGGCTTTACGCCGTCTCTGTTTTGTACGGCCGTAGAGGATGCATCCAATACGACCGATAAAAATGTCCTGGAAACAGCCGCCAAACTGGGTTTCAAATATTACAGGATGAACTGGTACAAGTATAACGACCAAAAAAGTATTCCAGAATCTCTCGCGGAATTTCAAAACAAAATGATCGGCCTGAGCCAGTTGAATGCTAAAATTGGGTTAACAGGCTGCTACCAGAATCACGCCGGAAAAATGGTGGGTGCCACCATGTTTGAGATATGGAATATACTTCAGAAATCGGACCTACGGCACATGGGAGCGCAGTATGATATTCGCCATGCGACAGTGGAAGGTGGCTTATCCTGGCAAACAGGCTTGAACCTGATCAAACCTCACATCAAGACGATCGTACTCAAAGACGCTACCTGGGAGCAAAAAAACGGAAAAGTTGCGCTACGCAGTGTGCCTCTGGGAGAAGGTATGGTGGATTTTGATACCTACTTTAAGTTTATCAAAAAAAATAACATCCAGGTTCCTGTTTGTCTGCATCTTGAATATCCCTTAGGTGGTGCGGACCAGGGTGCTAACAAAATTTCAGTAGATAAAAAAGTGGTTTTCGATGCCATGAAACGGGATCTGGCCAAAGCAAAGGAACTGTGGGAGAAAGCCTGACCGAACATTCCCAAAGCGCATCTCTGCAACATCATCTCCCCCATTTATCTGAGAAATGAAATCTTTTACCCTGCTGTTTTCGATCATGGGTCTGCTCTTTTCAGGATTCCTGGTATTACAAAACACCAAAGATGCCGACTGGCCGGAGTATAACGGCGATGGAGCCCGTAGTCATTACTCTCCATTGACACAAATCACTCCCAAGAACGTCGGGAGTCTGAAAATGGCATGGACTTACGCTTCGGGCGGGGCGGACACGGTTAGAAACAGATCGCAGATGCAATGCAATCCAATCATAATAGAAGGAATTCTTTATGGGGTATCGGCAGGAATTCAGGCCTTCGCCCTGGAAGCATCTACCGGGAAAGAGATATGGAAAACAAGTGTTTCCGAAAATGAAGGAACGCTGAGCCGGGGTGTAACCTACTGGTCGGATGGCAAAAGCAACCGTATATTTTTTGGTGCGGGCAGATGGCTCTACGCACTCGACGCCCGGCATGGAAACCTGATTGAAACCTTCGGGGAAAATGGAAGAATTGATCTGATAGATGGTCTCGAGCGTCCAGGCTCGGACCACTACGTTCTCTCCAACTCGCCCAACACCATTTATCAAAACCTGATCATCGTGGGAACACGGGTAAACGAATCTGAAACGGCGCTGTTGGGAGACGTTCGTGCCTACAATGTGATTACCGGAAAAAAAGTATGGACTTTCCATACCATTCCTCAAAAAGGAGAATTTGGTTATGAAACCTGGCAGATACCTTCTCCCCGAGAAAGTATCGGAGGAGCTAATGCCTGGACAGCGATGGCCATCGACAGGAAGAAGGGTATTGTTTACATTCCCACCGGCTCGGCTGCCTACGATTTTTATGGAGGCAACCGGCCTGGTGATAATCTGTTTGCCAACTGCCTGCTGGCGCTCGATGCCGCCACCGGGAAAAGACTCTGGCATTATCAACTCGTTCATCATGACATCTGGGACCGGGACCCTCCCTCCCCTCCTAACCTGCTGACCATAGAAGTAAAAGGAAAAAAAATGGATGTAGTGTCCCTTGTGACCAAACAAGGACATATTTTTGTATTAGACCGTACCTCGGGCAAACCGGTGTTCCCCATTCCTGAAGTGGCATTTTCAGCGGCCAATGCTGTTCCTGGTGAAACGCCCAGCCCAACGCAACCCATCCCCGAGCTTCCCTTGCCTTTTACCCGACAAGGATTCACAGAAGAAGATCTAAGCCCATTCGTGGCCGACAGGGATTCTATCATTGCGATCATCAGAAAATCCAAAACCGGATCTGCCTACATACCTATTGGATTTGAGCGCACTATATTTTTCCCAGGTACCGACGGGGGTGCTCAGTGGGGCGGCTCTGCCACGGATCCCGATGGAATTATGTATGTGCCGGCAAAAGAGATTCCAGTGTATACTTCCTTGGTGTACAAGCAAAAAACCACCAACCAGGCCCTTACCGGCAATAAGCTTTATCAACTGCACTGTTCACCCTGCCACGGAGCCGACCGAACCGGCAATCACGACGGATCCTATCCGTCCATTGCATCCGTCGACAAGCGCATGACGGCGGTACAGATACACCAGCTTTTGGCCAACGGAAAGGGCATGATGCCGTCCTTTGCTCATATATCAGAAGGAGAAAGAAAGGTAGTGGTGGATTTCATATTAAATAAAAACAGCAAGGAAACGGTGGCTTCAACCGACCAAAGTAAGGTACCCTACAACCACACCGGCTACAACCGCTGGTATGACCGTAATGGCTACCCAATCAGCAACCCTCCCTGGGGAACGCTTACTGCGGTTGACATGAATACAGGCCAGCATCGATGGCAAATACCCCTCGGCGAATATCCTGAACTCACAAAAAAGGGAATTCCCCCGACAGGTACAGACAACTACGGCGGACCGCTGGTGACCGGCAGTGGACTCATTTTTATTGCAGCAAGCAGAGATGCGCAACTTCGTGCCATAGATAAGCACACCGGCAAGGTATTATGGAGTACTCCGTTACCCGCTGCCGGTTACGCTTCGCCAAGCACCTATTCGGTAAATGGTAAGCAGTATGTGGTTATTGCATGTGGTGGTGGTAAACTGAACACCAAATCGGGCGATAAATATGTAGCCTTTTCGCTGGAGTAGACCTGCGCTTGAGGGATCTTATAGTCAACGGCATTACTAAAAATTACTTCGAGACCAACTTTTAAGTGTTGCCTGCTCGTATTCAAATACTAACTTTAACAACAAATAGCAATCAAATTTCAAATCCAATTGGTTAAAAATATGTCTTCCAGAATTTTAAATGTTGGTTTAATTGGTTTCGGGCTGTCAGGACGTTATTTCCATTCACCATTTCTGACCACCAATCCGCTTTTTAAACTCAAGACGGTTGTAGAGCGGAGTAAAAACGACGCCCAGGAATTTGATCCTGAAATAGAAAATGCCCGCTCACATGATGAACTGCTCAGTGATCCGGCGATTGACCTGGTTTTTATCTGCACCCCCAACGAAACCCATTTCCCATATGCGATGGATGCACTGGAAAATGGTAAACATGTCGTAATTGAAAAGCCATTTGCCAGCACCGAAGCCGAAGCCAGGGAGTTGATAGCACTTGCTGAATCCAAAGGGCTTATTCTGACGGCCTATCAGAATCGGAGATGGGATTCTGATTTTCTTACCATAAAAAAACTCATTGAAGAGGGAAAACTTGGCGATATTGTGGAGTACGAATGCCGCTACGACCGGTTTCGTCCAGTAGTACCCACGGAATCCTGGAAAGAAAAGAAGGTACCTGTTGGGGGTAACTTGTACAATCTGGGGCCGCATCTGATAGATCAGGCACTGGTACTATTTGGAGAACCCAAAACCGTGACGGCTGAGGTACGTACAGTGAGGCCGGGAAGTGAAATTGACGATTACTTTGACGTACGTCTCGGCTATGACGATAAGCTGGTAATTGTAAAATCCAGTCTGATGGTTTACGAAAACTTCCTGCGGTATAATCTGCATGGAACCAAAGGCTCGTTCATCAAAGGAGGCCTGGATCCACAAGAGGAAACGTTAAGGAAAGATATACTACCTACCACAAAACCATGGGGACATGAACCCGAAAATCGCTGGGGAATGCTGTATAGCGATGCCTATTCAGGAATAATTGAAAGTGAGCCTGGAGATTATGCCCCGTTCTACCAAAATGTTTATGACGCTATCGTAAATGGTGCGGAGCTGGCTGTTAAGCCATCAGAAATTTTAAGAACAAGCAGGGTGATAGACCTCGCAACAGCGAGCAGCAATGACAAAAAAGTGATGATATATTAATTTTTCGAAATCGTAAAAAAGCCACAGTCAGGATAAGCATCCTGCTGTGGCTTTTTACATAACGATGAGTCAATATTTTCAGCGGGTTACTTTAGTGCTGTAACCATGCGTTTTGTTTCCGTGGCGATTTCAAAAGGCTTCACAGTCACATCGCTTCCATTGCTGATTACGAAAGAGTAACTTCCATCGGCAAGGCCGGAAAGATCAAAGATCTTTGTATAACTTTCCGATTTGCGAAGTGTAGCACTGTAAAGCACCTGCCCCATTTCGTCTTTGATAACTACCGAAGATTTTTCCTTTACATCTTCCAATGCAAGTTTGAACTTCAACTCGTTGTTTGAGATCAATTCAATGGAAGCATTTTCCTTTTTAGAAACTTCTTCGGAGAATGAAAAACCAGAGGTTGATATTCCCACTAAAACGGCGATTACTAAGATTACTTTTTTCATGATAATGATTATTTAATATTTAGTTAATAGGAGATTAATTGCACTTTTTAAATATCGAACTAACAACTCCTGAATCTTAGATTCTTCTTTCACAATTCAGTTCATTTTTGCCCTTCCGACATGACAAAGGTTGCAACCTATTCGATACAAACCAATAAGAACCGTTTGCTCGGATAAAAGTTCTTTTTGCAATCCTATAAAAATATCAAAATAATCCTATGTTTATGCAAATAGTACAATAAGTCGTTTATAATTTGATAGCAAAATTTAGTTTCAAATTTAAAACACTTTTGTACTTTTCAAATATTTAGGTAGGTTATTATCTCTTAGTCGCTCAGAACACCCTTTGCCACATTCAGCATCACGACAAAGAATTGTCCGAAAATGGTCCACTCAGCCAAATATTTCGTGGGTACGGCGCATTTAACTTATTCGTAATTCGATCCAAATCCTGAAATATCAGTGTGTGTCTATAAAAATTCATGATTTGATTTAAAGTATTTTATGCCTTCATTCGTCATCAACAATACTATCAAACCATACCAGAAGACTTTGCCACCAAAAAAGCCAAATATTGTTCAGACTGTAACAGCTTACGGAAAGCAATTACTTGGCTTTATCCGTCAACGGGTCAATTCGGATGAAGATGCTGAGGATATTTTGCAGGATGTATGGTACCAGCTGAGCAGTGTTCCGGAGCTCGAAGCCATCGAACAGGTGGGGAGCTGGCTCTACCGTGTAGCCAGGAATAGAATCACGGATAAATACCGCAAGAAAAAAACCGAATCGCTCGAAGACTATGGCTACGAGAATGAAGAAGGAGAAATCAATTTTAAGGAAATTCTCCTGGCAGATGATGGTACACCCGAAACCGTCTACCTACGCGAAATGTTTTGGGAACAACTGACTCTGGCATTGGATGAGCTACCCGAAAACCAGCGGCAGGTGTACATATGGAATGAACTTGAAGACCTTACTTTTCAGGAAATATCTGACCGAACGGGTGAAAATATCAAAACGCTGATTTCCAGAAAACGTTATGCAGTTCAACATCTGAGGACCCGTCTCGAAACTTTATATCAGGAATTTGTAAATTATTAACTTTGTCGACATGATGCAACGAAATAAATTCAGGAAACATTTCTGGTCCATTCCCCTCTTTGTTCTGGTAGCGGGGCTAATACTCGGCGGCGCAGTGAAGTTCCTCTGGAATGCCATTCTGCCAACGCTGCTGAACGTCAATCCGATTACCTACTGGCAGGCTGTGGGCTTGTTGGCTCTCTGCCGGATATTACTTGGAAATTTCGGGGGAAGGATGCGAAACCAGGGGCCTGGCTGGAAGCAGCCGCAGGATAACCAACCAGGTGGAGAAGAAAACCCGGACCCGTCTATGGCCGGGCCTCCGTGGAGAAGAGGGTCCTGGATGAAAATGAGCGACGACGAGCGTTCAAAATTCAAAGCAGAGATGCGAAGACGCTGTGGCAACCCTCCTGAATTGTAATGAACCTTTCCCCGATTCAGCAAGAAAATTTATATGTATCATTCATCCCGTTTCCAATCGGAAGGCAGCAAAGTTGAAAAACGGTCATTGCCCAGGTCGCCCGCAATTTCAAAATTCATGGGGTTAACCACCCATCCCTGTGGGGTAATGACAATAAACCCCTGGGGCATGGTGATCTGGGTATAGGCATAACCCATATCCGGATAGGGCGACCGCCCTCGTTTGTTGACATTAAAAACTTCCAGCTGCGTCTTTGAAACCACCAGCCGCTCCGTGGTAATCGACCCTTCCCGAATCAACCTTTCGCCACCGACCGGTATTATCCGATTGCCAATATGATTCCTCAGGGCATTGTAGCCGCCCGTATTTCTCACAGAACTGAACATCCGCAGCGAATCCGGGATTACCTGATACACCTTAAAACCATTTTCGGTGAGGCTGTCGGTTACCATGCTGGTCAACAGATGCTTTAGGGAGCCTCTGTAGGCCTGAACTTGATTCGCTCTCCATAATTTCTTCTGCAAATCATCCTGAGACTGCAAAAGCTCAAACCGTGTGCTTCCCCCATAATATACCTTGCCTTCAAAATAATCAAAGTCGTCCAGATCCTGGAAAATTCTATACCCGAGTGCCTCATTTTCTATAATCAGCGGCTTGCTGCTCTGTGCGCTCAAATGCCCGTTGTCGTCCATTGAGATTCGTAAAACTTCTGCATTGCGAATTTTGCACTGCTTACTGAACGGGCTGTTTCCCAGGAGCTCACGGGTTAATATTTTCAGATACTTTTCGCGATTCTTATTCTTACGGGCATAAATAGTGACACCCTCCAGTTCAGAGCCTTCTTTCATTTTAAACATGACAGACTTTTGTCCGGCTTGCTCAAAGCGAAGTGTTTGCCTTAGCGTCTCATATCCCAGGAACGAAACGCCGATATCCAGATTCCCTATTGCCAGATTACCCAATCTGTAATTGCCATTTTCATCCGCAGTGGTGCCTATTGTAGAATTATTGATAAAAACATTTGCAAATGGAAGCGGCTTACCCGTTTTGCCATCGGTAACTTTACCAGTAATGATTACAGCGCCGGGAGACTGAGCAAAAACGTCATTCCCGGACATAGCCAGGATGCACAGCAGGCAAAAAATTCTTCTAAGTATAGAGGCGTAAAAAAGCATTATTTAATGAATAAAAAAGGTTTTCCTCCCAAAGATAAGCGAGGCGAATTAATCCATTAACAGTAACGAAATCTTTTGGATATTTTGTTGCAAGAAAATCTATAGTCTTTCTCATTTGACAAAGCCAATAAAGTCTTAAACAAGTTGTAACTTATAAAAAAATGTGCCATTTAAACCTTTGAGGATAAACCTTGTCTGACCCAATAAGGCTCTAAACTTCCTCGAAACAATATGGCTTCACTCGATATACACGATCAACCCTTAACTGCTAAACAGGTTGCGCATTTATTGCGCCGGATAACCTTTGGCGGTGATCAGGACACGATCAAGCGCCTGACTGGTAAAACAGCCCGAAGTATAGTGGAAACGTTTCTTTCGGAAACGCCGCCACCAGCTCCCCCAAAAGACGCGCTCAATCAGCCCTTCCTGGGGTTGCCGTGGGGTTCACCCGGAAAGGATAACTCAGAACAAAATAAAAACGACAGCACCCGGCGGGCACTGGTAAAAGCATGGTGGCTGGCGCAAATGATGAATGAGCGGGTAAGTATTATCGAAAAAATGACACTTTTTTGGCAAAATCATTTCGTCTCAACCGCTACGGACGTTTCAGACGCACGGTTTATATATCTGCAATACCAGCTTTTGAGAAAGTACGCACTGGGCAATTTCAGAACTTTCGTCGTGGAAATCACCAAAGATCCCTCCATGTTGCTTTACCTGAACGGGAATCAAAATGTAACCGGAAAACCGAATGAGAATTACGGACGGGAATTACAGGAGCTCTTTACCATCGGATTAGGTCATTATGATGAAAATGATGTAAAAAACGCGGCCCGGGCTCTAACGGGTTGGCGACCACTTGGTTTCAGGAGCACCACCTCTGCTCAAATCAGTGTTGAGTTCAGGCCAGCACAACACGATACCGGAGACAAAATTTTTTCAAGCTATTATCAGGGAACGGCGATCAAGGGCCGATCCGGACCTACCGCAGGCGAAGTGGAATTAGGGGAGCTGATCGATATGATACTTCGCCAGGAACAGACGGCCATTTACATCGTAAGTAAAATATACCGGTGGCTGGTACAGGCCGAGATTAATGCTACCACGGAAAATGACATTATCAAGCCGCTGGCAGAGATATTCCGAAGCAATTATGAGATCAAACCTGTTCTTGAAAAGCTACTGACATCCCGGCATTTTTTTGATGAAACCCTGATGGGTTCGCAAATAAAATCCCCGTTGGATCTGATTATCGGCACCCTTGTCCACTTCAATGTGACCGTTCCGGATCCGGCCAATGATCGGGAGGCGTACGACCTCTTCACGCAATATATTGCTGCACGAGCCAAAGAGCAGCAGATGGAAGTTTTTGATCAGCCTTCGGTATTCGGATGGCGGCCATATTACGACACCGACTTTTACGAACTGTGGATCAATTCTACTACGCTTGCTCTGAGAGGCTCATTTACAGACACCATTATCAAAGGAAATGCCCGGCAAAAAATTGATATCGGCTCCCTTGATCAGGCAAAAAGAGTTTCCATACCATCGGACCCGGTGATACTGATCAATGAACTGACCACCCATTTGTTCGCATTCGATCTTACGGAGGCTCAAAAGAGTTATGTGATTGATGAAGTGCTTATTCCGGGACTTCCCCGATATGAATGGGGTCTCGAATGGAATAACTACATGAGCGATCCAGGCAATAAGGCCAAAGAAAACGCAGTGAAAATGAAGCTGGATAGTGTATTCCAATACCTTCTGCGCCTGGCTGAATTCCAGATGGGCTAGTATTAAATGAATGGTTTCAACGAGTGACTGATCATTCATACGCACCAAAAGACCTGATTAATCTAAACTTTTCGTTATCATGAAACGCCGGGATTTTCTTCAATATGCCACCTCCTCCTTCTTTCTGCCCCTGATTTTGGATGGTTATGGTGCAAAAGCTGAGTCCAGTGCCAGCTCTCCTTTTATGAAAGCCATGCTGGAACTTGCCGAAATCAACGACAAAATCCTGGTCGTAATTCAACTCAATGGAGGAAACGACGGTCTGAATACTGTGCTGCCTCTGGATCAGTACAGCACCTACACGGCCAGCACTTTTCGTTCTAACATTGCCATTCCGGAAAGCAGAGCGCTGAAATTGAACGGCTTTCCGCAAACAGGACTTCATCCCTCGATGACCGGGCTCCAAACGCTTTTTAACGAAGGTAAATTATCGATTGTTCATTCTACCGGCTATCCTAACCCCAATTTTTCCCATTTTCGTGCCAACGACATTTGGTACACCGGCGTAGACGCAGATAAACTGGCCACCACAGGATGGCTTGGCCGATACCTGGATCAATCGTATACCGATTTTCCGGAATCGTACCCAAACTCAAATTTCCCAGACCCTATCGCCATACAGATTTCTTCCATTTCGTCCACCACCTTCAATACCAATGGCGCCTCCGGTGCGCTTGCCATCCAGAATCCGGACACTTTTGCAAAAATAGTTGGTGAGAAACCTGTCGTTGAAAAAGGCGAGCTTCCTCCAACACCCGCCGGAAAATATACCGCGTTCGTACGCCAGCAGCAAACCTCTTCCGTGGCATACGCAGGCCAGCTAAAAGCTGCCGCGGACAAAGGGAAAAATCTGGTGGCTTATCCCACCGGAAATCCACTACTGGATCAGCTTAAAATCGTAGCAAGACTTATATCAGGCGGGCTTCAAACCAAGATTTACTACGTTACTTTAGGCGGATTTGACACACACTCCCAGCAGGTGGATGCCGCCGACAAAACGAAGGGAATTCATGCCAATCTTCTCAAGTATCTTTCTGATGGCATCAAGATTTTCATGGATGACTTGAAAGCAAACGGGAAGGCAGACAAGGTAGCCGGCCTGACTTTTTCCGAATTCGGCCGCAGGGCTATTTCCAACGGTAGTTTGGGAACGGATCACGGTTGGGCATCCCCTATGTTTGTTTTCGGGAATGCTGTCAAAACCCAGATCATTGGAAAAAACCCCGACTTAAAGGATCTGGAAGGAAATAACATCAAGATCCAAAATGATTTCAGGCAGGTGTATGCCTCGGTATTAACCGACTGGCTTGGCGCTACAGACGCCACAGTAAAGGATGTACTTTTCAATAAATCTTTTACAAACCTCCCCATTTTCAGAGAAACCATTACGGCTACTGAGCCCTTGGTCTTGGGTTCGGCAGTACTTTACCCCAACCCTTCGCAGCGTGAAGTCGTTCTGGAATCCGATTTAATGATGCCCGGAAGAGATAAGATAACCATCACCGACTTTTTGGGTCGTAGCCATTCCATATTGGGCACCTATTTATCAAACAGTAAAATAGCGTTAATCCTGCCCGATTTTCCAACCGGAAAGTACTTCATCCGGTTGGAAAATGACAGGCACGTTGTTGTAAAACCACTTATGATTAGCCGTTGAGGCTTTACTGAACACTCTTTTATTTATTGGTAGTTAAAGTAGCGGATTTCTGCGCTGATACCAGCCCGTTCTCTGCAACAATCTCCGCGAAAAAAACCCGCGTAGAGCCTTTGGTGTCCTGTGCCTTAATGGGTACAGCCAATACATAACTCCTCAAAACCGGATCATACTTTTGTGTTCCAGCAGGAATCGTGCTCACCAATGTTTGTGCTCCCGAAGTTGTTGCTGCCCAATAAACCCTGAATTCCTTCACAGGGACTTCACTGGTATATTCGATATTAAAATTAGTGGATGAACTTGCATCCGTGGTTAAACCCGAAATAATAGCGGTGCTGGACGAAGTGGTTCGGGTTGTTCCCAGCCAAACAATCGAAACCTGCGCCACCTTACCCTTACTTACTGTAAGCTCGCTGATCAGATCCGGTTCTTTATAACAGCCGCTAAGCAGCAAAACTGAAAACAGCATCATCCAAACCTGTGGTAGATATAAAAGCTTTTTCATCATGATTCTCAAGATTAGTGAATTAGGATTATTTTGAAAACATCCACATGGGAATAGCCGGAGCCTTTTGGTTTGCTTCGGCATTGCTGGTGTTCCTGGTTAACTCAGATGACGGATATTTCATGCGCTGAATACGTTTTCCAGCCAGATCCGCATTGATATTCTGCGGTAATGGGAAGTCCCAATAATCGTACTTTCTAAGATCAGTCCAGATATCCCCAATCAGAAACATGGATTTGTATTTTTCATGAAGGATATCCAAAAGCGTTAAATTGGGCGCGCCCACATTGACGGAAGATGCAGCCAAATATTTGACAATATCCGCCTCAGCAACGCCCAGTTTCTGCATACTGACTCTGGCAATTTCCAAATAGGCCTTATGGGCAGCCTCGGTAGTTCCCTTAGACGTGATCGTGCCGTCATTGACAAGAAACAACGCCTCAGCTTCAATGGCCTTGACTTCTGAAAAGGTCATTAATTGGATGGGTGAGGTAATGGATGAATGCCACGCTCTGATGGTAAAATCTACTGTTGAGCCTGCATTCGATCCTGGAAAAACACCCGAGTAAGTTGTTTGGCCATTCTTCAATGTAACGACTTTGGACAATCTCGGATCTACAATGCCTTGTACTTTGCCATTCATCATATCTACAAAAGTACTTCCATAGGTGACAGAAAGATTCCCAGTACCATTAGCCAAAGCAACCCGGCTATACCAGGGATTCAGGTTTTTAGAGTTATAGTTCAGCTGAAAATCGTCCTCATTGCCTTTCATTCCCTGTTGCAGCGCAGTTAATGCATTCTGAGCTACCTGTTTGGTATTCCTTGAAGACAAATGCATTAAATACCGTGCTTTAAGTGAATAAGCGAGGCGTGTCCATTTGGCCAAATCTCCACCATACACCAAATCATCGTTGCCTGGCTTTGGGCCTGTACCTTTTCCCAGTTCAATAATTGCTTCATCCAGAAGTTTTTGAATGGTATTATAAATATCAGCCTGACTATCATAAGCTGGCTGGAAATTTTTAGGTTCGTTGTCCGCGTTTGAATAAGGAACATTTTCCCAGTTCACCGCTGCCAGGCCTAAATTGTAAGCAAGCAAAGCTTTCGCTATTCCTGTGTAAGCGGGTACGTCTTCCGTCAGTCCCTTTTTTACGATGGTATTAAGCTGGGGAATAACATACAGGTATAAGGTCGACCATCCCGTAGCATTCTCCGACTCCGCGTAGGTATCAATACCGTTTGTCCCCAAATTACTGCTGATCTGCTGCCCATACTGGCACGCGACGAAAGCCTGTTGATAACTGGCCTCGCTGGTATAGAATTGCGCAGTCGGAAGCAGCTGCTGAACAGTGGCATCAGCCTTTAAGGTGGGGTCCACATTTACATCCAGAAAATTATCGCAGCCCGAAAGCAGGGTTAGTGCACCGGCTAAAACAAAAAAGTATATTCTTTTTATCTTATTCATGTCATTGAAATTAAAGATGGATCAATTAGGTGGGATGTTTAAAAATTAAGATTTACCCCAAACTGAAAGCTCCTGGTCGATGGATTATTCCGGCCCACAAAGCCAATAAGATTTGTACCGGACCCAAATGTCAATGCCTCCGGGTCGTATCCACGAAAGGGTGTGTTTAAAAATAGATTGGTGCCTGTTAAGCTGAATCTCACCCCGCCCTTGAATACCGAATTACCCAACATTGTTTTAGGCAATGAATAATTTAAGCTTGCTGTTCGGATCCTGAACCAGGAAGCATCCTGAATGTTCAGTTTTGACCAGCCATTAAAACGGGTGGATGTAGATGGATTGTACAATGCGTCATCCAGATAAACAACTCTTGTATTGGGCTTATAGTCATTCCCTTCCTTCACAACGCCATTAAATACAACCTGTTCGTATCTGCGTTCAGTCAGCTTTATGGATCCACTTCTTAAGGCATTTCTTTCTCCGAGGTCAATCACATCACCACCCTGGCGCCACTCCATCAATACCGAAAGGGCTAGGCCTTTGTAATTAAAGGTATTGGTTAAGCCCCCGATCCAGTCGGGTTGCGCATTACCATACTGGGTAAGCGTGGTGCTGGTTTCAGGGAATCCGGTAGTAGGGTTAATTAGCAATTGGCCATCCGGTGCCCTTTTGTAATCATAACCCCACAAATCCCCTACTTTACTCCCTTCCCTAACCTTTAACGATCCCACCGTATTGTCGTAATAGGATATCTCCTGAAGTTCCTTTGGCATTTCTATGACTCTCCCCCCCATTTTGGACCAGTTAAGGGATATATTCCATGAAAAATCCTTCGTTTGCACCGGTTTTCCGGATATGAGCAGCTCTACACCTTTATTTCGTATCAACCCGATGTTGGTATAATAAAAAGAGTAGCCCGATACATTGGAAACAGGAGCCCGAACAATCTGATCCTTACTATCCATAGTAAAGTAAGTCGCATCCACCATAAAACGATTCTTTAAAAACCGCAGTTCGGTGCCTACTTCTATTGACGTAGTTCTTTCGGGCCTAAGATTCGGATCTGCCGTAGTCAGCCTTCTGAAATACCCCTCCGTGGTGTTCGCGTATGGAAAGTTGTCGGTAATATCAAAATAGGACCCTGTCACGTAGGGGTCAGTGCCCTTACCCACCTGTGCCCACGAAGCTCTGAGTTTACCATAGGTGAAGATATTATTCTTAACCAGGTGTTCCGAAAAAATATAGCCAAGGTTGAATGAAGGATAAACAAATGAGTTGTTGGCGCTTGGCAGCGTGGAAACAATGTCGTTTCGGACAGTGGCATTCAAATAGAGGATTTCCCTGAAGCTCAGCTTGGCGTCTGCAAAAAAACTAACAATGCGAAAGTGCGCAGGCGAATAAAATCTCTGCTGCCTGTTTTGATAACTGGATAAATCATGGGTAAAAGGAGCATTCCAGTTTTCGCCCCTTATATAATAAGAATCAGGCCGTTCACTATCCACAATAGAATTCCCAACCATGACCGAGCCGTTCCAATCCTGATTAAAACTCTTTTGGGCAGTCACATAAAGATTAGAGTTTACTTCTCTGAAATTCAACTCTTCCTTTACCAGGAATCCCTTAACCTGGATACCCACATCGAAAGTACTGTCAACCTCCCGGCTCCGTGTTTCGTGATAGGTGTCGTAAGTGATCTGGTACTTGGCAGACAGCCAGTCCGTGAATTTATAATTCAGTGTTGCATCAGCAATATAACGGTTGATCTTATCAATGCGGGGGCTCTTTTCAACCAGATAACGAGGGTTATCCGTAAATCCCGGCAGGATATTCTTTTGCGTTCCGTCGGCATTCAGATAATCATTGACATCATAGGTATTTGGCCAATAGCCCAACGCACTAAAAATGGACTTATCTCCGGCAGGTGGGCGTTTACCACCCGAATTGATGTAATTAAATGATGCAGAAACATCGAACGATTTCGTAACGCTGTAAGCCCCGGCTACTTTTGCCGAAGTACGGTTAAAATTCGTGTTGGGAACAATTCCGCTTTGTGAATTCCTGCCGAGAGAAACATAAATATTACCTTTCTCACTTCCCTTGGTCAGACTGATATTATTGTTGTTCCTGATGCCCGTCCTGTAAAAACCCCGGAAGTTGTCATAAATTTTGTCCGTGGAATTTTGAGGATCCAGTACCGGGCCGAATGACTGATAGGGTGTCCTGCCGCTGGCAGAAAGAGGGACAAATTCGCCGAATCGGCCCTGCAAAAAGGTGGTTTGAATGTCGGGAGACTTACCTAAGACGTCCACGCCCACCGATGACGAAACCGAAATATTCAGTTTCCCGGATTTCCCCCTTTTTGTGGTAATGATAATTGCTCCATTGGAGGCCCTCAAGCCGTAAAGTGCTGTGGCAGCCGGGCCTTTAAGCACCGATATACTTTCAATGTCATCGGGATTAATATCCGCGGCGCGGTTGGTATTAGCAAATTGTTCTGAAGCACCCGGCGAATTACTGCCCGCACTGGGAAGCGGGTTCCCCGCGTTGGTTGAGTTACTGATAATGATTCCGTCGATCACAAACAGCGGTTGATTATCGGCTCCACCGCTCAACGAAGTAACTCCACGAAGTATGATGTTGACACCAGCCCCGGGTGCACCACCTGAGCCGGTAATAATCGCCCCTGCAATTTTACCCTGCAAGGCGCCTACCACATTCTGCTCTCCAGAGTTCCTGATTTCCTCCGCCTTCACGGATTGAACAGAATACCCAATAGCCCTCTTTTCCTGCGTTTGGCCCAGGGCGGTAACAACTACCTCGTTGAGCATGGATACGTCCGACTCAAGCTTAACATCAATCTTTTGAGCGTTTCCAACGCTAATTTCAACCTTTCTGAATCCGATAAAACTAAATACGAGTACGCCGCCGGGCGAGGCAATGATACTGTATTCACCATCGGTATTGGTGGTAGTCCCTTGGGTAGTACCTTTCAGGGACACGCTCACACCTGGAATCGGAGAACCCGCTTCGTCACTTACCTTTCCGGTTAATGCAAGGCTTTGGGCTGAAACAATTTGTACCAAAACGGTACAGATAAAGAACAAAAACCAGAATCTGGTTCGGGGTAAATTTTTCATCATAAATTGCTGTTAGGTTTTAGTTATGAATTAAAAAATACAGTAATAAAGCACTACAATTACTGGCAAGGATAAATATAACTACTTATTCCGGGTTTGCTACACACAATTTTATCGTCGAAAAACTATATCATTTCTATATTCTTTATATAAAACAGTCATTAAATTAAATTACTATAAAAATAGTTGGTTAACTATAAAAATAGTTTTATCTTTATTTCATGGATTCAGAAAAACTAACCAACAAAGAGGAGGAGGTCATGCAGGTGCTATGGACATTACAGAATTCATTTGTAAAAGATATGCTTCCCCTGTTTACAGAACCCAGATTACACTACAATACGCTATCAACCATCATACGAAATTTGGAAGAAAAGGGTTATGTGGGACACCGGCAATTTGGTAACACCTATGAGTATTTCCCGATTGTAAGCAAGGAGGATTATCAAAATCACTTCGTATTGAAAAAAGTAGTGGGTAATTATTTCAATGATTCTTACAAAGATTTGGTCGCCTATTTTGCCAAAAACGAGAAAGTAAGCCCTGACGAGTTGCGTGAGATCATCAGGATGATTGAAGAAGGAAAGTGAGCGTATCGAATAAAATTAAATAGCCATACTTATGCTGTTTCCATATCTGTTCAAAGTCAGTTTCCTGTTGGCCATATTAACAGTTAGCTATCGCTGGCTCATTCAATATGAAACGTTTTCCAAAATTAACCGGGTGCTTCTGCTTTTCAATATGGCCGCGGCCTGGTCTCTTCCGCTCATTCCGCTTCCCGACTGGGGACCGGTTAACGTACAAACGGAATTTCACCAGACCATTCCCAAGCTGGCAAAGGCAGCTCCGGATATTGCGAGAGAGATCGGACCAAGAGGCACTCCGAATGCGTTGGATCCCATTTCTCACTCATCCGAGGTTGACTGGGTTGCTCTCTTTTATCTGATTTACTGGTTGGGAGCTACCGTGATGATCGTTCGACTTTTGTATCAACTCAGGGAAATTGTAATTAAACTTTTATCAATTCCCTCAAAGCTGTATACAAAAGGCGTCAGATTGATTCAGGATCCGAAGACCATATCACCGTTTTCCTTTTTTTGTTGGATTATTTATAATCCTGAACGGCACTCAGATTTAGAACTACAGCACATTTTAGCTCATGAGTCGGAGCACGTCTCCCAGAAGCATAGCATTGATCTTCTTTTTGTTGAGTTGCAAAAAATAATGCTTTGGTTTAACCCTTTTGCATGGGTTCACCAGAAGCTTGTTCAGGAAAACCTCGAATACCTTGTCGATCAGTCAGTGCTGAGGGATGGATTTGAGAAGAAGCAGTACCAGCTGAGCCTTCTTAAAGTAGTAATGCGAACCAGTGAGTTACCGCTAACCAATTCTTTTGCCCAATCACTTTTAAAAAAACGAATCAAAATGATGAACCGAAAACCATCTAAGTTGTGGGTACTTGGGAAGTACACCCTTCTTATCGTTTTGCTCTACATGTCATCCGCCTTTGTAGCACCTTACAAAAAACAACTTATCGCGCTGGCACCAGCAATTACCAAATCGTTTGCTACCTCGGTTCTGCCGGAATCAACTAAGCCGTCGAAACCGGTTGCAGATGACGTTAACTTAAAGGCAGTTGTTAACCTGAATGATGCAGCACACTTGCCAAAACTATTGACAGGAGAAAAATTTGAAGATAACGATCCGCAGACGCCCACCACAAAGGGAATATTGATATCCAATGACACCCTTTACTGGGCAATTTCACCTCTGACAACCTGGGATGACATCAATCGCATGAAACAAGTTATTAAAAATTTCGGTTGTGAATTCAATATCACCTCAATGAAACTCGACCCTTTGAATCTGTTTTTGACCTCGGTTTCTGTCGACGCCAAAGCTCCCGGTGCCACCGGGGAAGCAAGCTCAACTGACATGGAAAAAGAGGAAGTATTTAAGCCAATGAGAATATGCTCGGGTTTTTTATGGCAACATGGACTGGGAATGGGCCAACTTCCACCGGCTGCTCTGCTTGCGTCTGTTGAATCAGACTATCAAAGGGCTTTGGCACTAGCAAAAGAGAATGAAGTGGCCTTTGGCGAGCTAGGAATCATGAGAAGCGTCGGCCGATCTTCCAGCACCGAATTCCCGAAACAATCCCTTGAAAAGGGTAATGGAGACTCATTTTTTATAAAAACAGGAATCGGGAAATCGCCCGGCAACACCGTAATGATTGGAGAAAAACTAAGAAACGCAGACTTCTTTCTCAATGCCAAACCAATCTCCTTAGACGAAGTCAATTCTTTAAATATTGACAGGTTAATCAGCGCGAAAATTGTTGGCAACACGGAAGGGAAATACTATGTGCTGTTAAGAGCGAAATAAAAATCGGGGCCAACATGCTGTGATGTTGGCCCCGATCCAATATAAAAGGTTATTATTTCAACCCCAGCTCCTCGCCTATTGCTTTCACTTTATCTTTCAAAGCGGCATAAACGCTGTCGAAATCCTCATTGTTTTCCAGAGCAGCCCGCACACCCACGTAGAACTTAATTTTAGGCTCTGTTCCAGACGGACGGCAGGTAAACTTTGTACCATCCTCTGTGAAGAACTGCAGCACATTAGAAGATTCAATTCCCATTTCACCAGAAGGAATGGTAGCCGTAACCCCACTGCCAAAGTCGGTCGTTGTCAATGCTTTGTAATCATCCATGCGGGTGACCGCCGAACCTGCCAACGTTTTGGGAGGATTGGCTCTGAAATCAGCCATCATTTGCTGAATCTCATCGGCACCTGCTTTTCCTTTTTTGGTTAATGAGATCAGCCCTTCGTAGTAGAAGCCAAACTGTTTGTAGATTTCCATCAACATATCAAACAGGCTCAACCCCTTGTCTTTCGCGTACGCTGTGAGCTCGGCCATCATTGCGCATGATGCGATGGCGTCTTTATCACGAACCGCATCGCCGATCAGATAACCGTAACTTTCTTCTCCACCACCAATAAATTGCTCTATCCCTTCCTTTTCACGAATAACCTGCGCTATGTACTTGAACCCTGTGAGGGTGTTATAACACTTCACATCATAAGCCTCCGCCATTTTGTCGATAAGATCGGTAGTTACGATGGTCTTACATACAAACTGGGTGCCGGTTAATTTCCCAGCATCTTTCCAGGCATTCAGCAGATAGTAGATCAGCACACTTGCCGTCTGATTGCCATTGAGCAACTGTATTTCGCCATGATGATTTTTAACGGCTATACCTACCCTGTCCGCATCGGGGTCGGTACCCATAACAAGGTCTGCATCAATTTCCTTTGCCTTGTTAACTGCCATCGACATGGCCTCACTTTCCTCAGGATTAGGATACACCACCGTTGGGAATTGTCCGTTACCATTGGGCTCTGCCTGCTCAGCAATCACGGTCACGGCAGTAAAACCCATTTTCGATAACAGAGATGGCACAAGTGTTACACCCGTTCCGTGCAACGGCGTATACACGATTTTCAGGTCCTTCTGACGCGCAATGGCGTCTTTGGAGATCGAAAGAGAGAGAATGTGATCCAGATATTTACCATCCACGTCAGCGCCAATCTTGGTAATTTTCGAAGAATCGCCTTCAAATTTTACATCATCTATGGATTGAATGGCATTTACTTCATCAATAATATTGGCGTCGTGTGGAGCCACTACCTGCGAGCCATCATCCCAGTACGCTTTATAACCGTTGTACTCCTTAGGATTGTGCGACGCGGTTACCACCACACCACTTTTACAGCCTAGCAGACGAATCGCAAAGGACAATTCGGGAGTGGGCCTTAACGCTTCAAAAAGATATACGGAAATACCATTGGCCGAAAATATGTCCGAAATTATTTGTGCAAATTCATCCGACTTGATACGGCTGTCGTACGCCACGGCTACACTTTTTGCTTCATTGGGGAAAGCCTTATTCAAATAGTTGGCCAGTCCCTGCGTAGCCGTGCCGACTGTATAGCGGTTCATTCGGTTCGACCCGATTCCTATCAGCCCCCTCAGACCACCGGTTCCGAATTCCAGATCCTTATAAAAGGAATCCGTCAGCTCGGTTTCGTTGCCGTCATCAATTAATTTTTGAATGTGTTGCTTTGTTTCAATATCATAATCACCGTCCAGCCAGCTTTTTATTTTGGCCATTACAGCCGGTTCGAGTTGAGAGGTCATAGTAAGTTTTGAATAAGATTTAAAAATAGTAAAGTTGTAAAATGAATCCCTCTTTAATACAAATAGCCTGCCGGTTATTCATATCAAAAAGGGACTAAGAATCAAATCAGCAGATTCATAGAATCGTAAATGTAAAAATTTAAAGTTATTTTTTACTTATAACCAGCTCCTCTTTCACTGTTTCCTTTGAGGTTTTCAGAATCAGTTCTGCGATAAGTCCTGTCCAGCCTGTCTGGTGATTAGCACCACAACCCCGGCCATTATCTCCATGAAAATATTCATAGAACAGAATATGATCACTAAAATGCGGATCCTTCTGCATCTTCTCGTTCAGGCCATTAACTGCACGGATGCCGTTGGCATCTTTTTTGAAAATATCAATCAGCCGTCCTGCTATGCCCATGGCAGCATCTTTGATGGTGGCCAGGTTGCCCGAATTGGTTGGGTATTCCACCATAAAGTCCTCACCATAATAAGTGTGGAATTTCATGAGCGAATCGAATATGAGATAATTCAACGGAAGCCATATCGGACCACGCCAGTTGGAATTGCCTCCCATAATGTCGGTAAGGGCCTCACCAGGTGTGTAGTCCACCTGTAACACCTCCCCATTGATGTAAAATTTGTAAGGATTTTCTTCGTGGTATTTGGATAGCGCCCGTACTCCGAAATCCGACAAAAATTCACCTTCATCAAGCATTCGCTTCATGATCATTTTCATACGGTGTCCACGCAGAATGGACAACAAACGATTTTCTCCTTTACCCGATTCAAACCATCGCGAAATTAACCTCGCAAGATCGGGACGGTTGGCGAGTACCCATTCTACCCTCCGCTTGAATACCGGCATTTTGTCCAGGTTCTGAGGATCCAGAAGTTCCACTGCAAAAAGAGGAATAAGTCCTACAATCGAACGAACTTTCAGCAAAATGCTTTGTCCATTGGGAATGTGAATCACATCGTAGTAAAACTGATCCTCCTCATCCCACAGGCTGATGGAAGAATTATTCCCACCGATGGACTCCATGGCTCCCGCGATGTGCAAAAAGTGCTCGAAAAACTTCGATGCCATATCCTGATATACCGGGTGCACCAACGCTACCTCAACCGAAATTCTAAGCATGTTGAGCGTGTACATGGCCATCCAACCGGTAGCATCGGCCTGCTGAAGCTTGCCACCGAATGGCATTGGTGTGGAGCGATCAAACACACCAATGTTATCCAGTCCCAAAAATCCGCCACTGAAAATATTGTTCCCCGTATCGTCCTTCTGGTTAACCCACCAGGTAAAATTGAGCAGGAGCTTATGAAATATTTTCTCCAGAAACTCAATATCACCCACCCCGTTGTTTTGCTCCCGATCTATTTCGTACACTTTCCAGGTAGCCCAGCCATGTACCGGCGGGTTCACATCCGAGAAGTTCCATTCGTAGGCCGGGATCTGCCCATTGGGATGCATGTAATATTCTCGTAAAAGAATTTCAAGCTGGCGCTTGGCAAAATTGGCATCAACCCGGGCAAGCGGGACGCAGTGAAAAGCAAGATCCCATGCCGCAAACCACGGGTACTCCCACTTGTCGGGCATGGAGATGATATTGGCGGCATACAAATGTTTCCATCCGGCATTCCTTCCATATTTTCTGCCTTCATTCGGTTCAGGGCGAAGCGGGTCCCCTTTCAGCCATTCATACACGTTGTAATAGTAGAATTGCTTACTCCATAACATACCGGCATAAGCTTGCCGCTGTATCGATTTCAGATCCTCATCGACTACATCCTTCTGAATATCGTCATAAAATTCGTCTGCCTCCCGGATACGTTTCGCAAAAAGGTCTTCAAAGCCCCCGAACGGCTCGCTGATCGTATGGTTCACATAACGCATACGCAGGGTAATGCTTTCACCTGCTTTCACCGTTCTGGTGAAACGGGCGGAAGCCTTGGTGCCTATATTATTGGGATTAACAGTGGCAGATTTCTTCCCACTGACAATGTAATCATTGATACCGTCTTTGGGATAGGCTGTTGAGTTTGGGGTACCGTATAGCTTTTTGTAATTTGTTTCATTCTCACAAAAAAGCAACTCATCTGCGCCGTCCAGATAAAGATTATATTTCCCGTGCTTTCTGTGTGTGATTTCAATTAACCTGCTGGCGATTCCATTCATCATGGGCTTATAATTGAAAGCTTCATAACCCCACGACCAGGTATTGCGGAACAGGATGGTGGGCAACACGGTAATCGGGGCATCTTTTGGACCACGGTTATGAACCGTCACTTTCATCAGTATATCTTCTTCATCCGCCTTCGCATGTTCAATAAAAATATCAAAATACTCATCATTATCGAAAACCCCGGTATCCATGATTTCATACTCGGGATCAGCCTTGCCTCTACGACCATTTTCCTGGCGAAGCTTCTCGTAAGGGAAAGCCTGCTGAGGGTACTTATAAAGCATTTTTGTATAGGAATGCGTAGGCGTACTATCCAGATAGTAGTACATTTCCTTTACATCTTCGCCATGGTTGGACTCGCGGTTGGTAAGTCCAAATATTCTTTCCTTAATGAGCTTATCATGATGATTCCAAAATCCGAATGAGAAGCATATATGTTGCTTATTATCTGAAAAGCCTCCAATACCATCTTCGCCCCACCTGTACGTTTTAGAGGTGGCCATCTCATAGGTGATATAATTCCAGGCGTCTCCGTTGCCACTGTAATCCTCCCTCACAGTGCCCCACTGGCGCTCTGACAGGTATGGACCCCATTTTTTCCAACCTTTGTTTTCCGTTTGAAGGCTTAATCTTACTTTTTCCGGACCGTTTGCCATTAATTTGATGAATTTTCTAATTCAGGCCCTGAATAGTAAAAGTTGGATTTACCCAAAACGCTTACACAAACTGCCCAAATTTTGTTTATAAAGTGTAAATTAGTAAAACTCGGGATTCAATCCCCCTCTTATTTTCATTCAAAGTCGAAAAATAGGACTTTCTTAGTCAATAACAAGCCAGGTCGTCACGCCGGGAATCGACTCCATGCTCGCAAATCTCTTTACCTCCAGTTCCACATCGCCTGCAAAAAACTGCGTGATGGTCGTCGCTCTGGATGAAGTTTCAGCCAGCAACGGGTGCCTTTCACTGTTCAATAAATTTTCAACATCAGAAATATATTCCTTAAACATCAAAGGAATTGGCAAGGCGTAATAGAAACCATCTTCGGCCTGAAGAACGGGTAGCGGGCGAGAATCCCCGACCGCATTCATCTTCCCGTAGGCAAGCCGCGCAGCTGCATACTGTTCATCAGAAGCTTTAAACAAAATTCCCTTAATCTCCTTCGGTTTCCGTTTTGATTCACCAATTGCTTCGTCCAAGTCACTCAATTGTTTCCTCAGCGCCCAGGTATTTTTGCCCGTTCTGATTCTTTCCCGTATCGATTGCCTGATCAAATAGGTAAGTGCGTCGGTTACGTTTAGCCCTATTTCGGCCATTTGTTTAAAGATAAATGACGTGGGCGACATGCCCGGAATGGTATTGGGGTCATGCAGAAGTATTGTCTTTTCCCGTGTCAAAAACCCGTCGATCCGTACACATACATTAATGCCCAGTTGCTGAAACACTTCGGCAATGACCTTTTGGATTTCCTGATTGGTTTCCAGTGAAGCGTCCACAGGTATACGTTTTCTGCTTGCACCGGCCTTATATTTGGCATTGAAGTCGAACACATCCACCATCTTGATCACCTCACTGGGTGGCAATGCCAAAGGTTTGCCGTCGTCAAACTGGATACAACCACAGGAAAACTCCTGACCATTGATGAACTCTTCGATCAATACCTGATCCTCTGCATGGGCACTACTGAGGATAATCGGCTCATTTCTTACGCTGAAGAGCACATCGAGCTTGTCTATCAGTTCACTGGGGTGGTAGACCGTCTTTATGCCTCCCACGATAAGAGGAAAACCTATGCCTTCGTCCAGGTTGGCTATACGCTGCGCCCAATCATGCTTGCCTGACTCGTCATAACCTCCCCACTCCTCTTTGCTGATTTCCAGCTGAAAAAAGCATTGATTAATGGCTGCAACGAAAGCGTCGAGCGAGTCTTCCTTTATAATGGCGACTCCTATGGAGGAACCTTGGTGAGGGGCCTTAGCCACCAGAGGCAGACCTAGATGCTTTTTTAAAACCTGAAATAAGATGCCATAATCGCGTGCAATCCACTGATCATAGCGGAGTGTCCAGCTTTTTTTCTGCTGGCCGTTGACGAGCGCGATCATCTCGTTCTGAAGTATTTTGTCGATCCCCACGGCCGATCCCATCAGCCCGGGGCCGCTATACGGAATGCGATACCATTCCAGTAGCCCCTGAATGGCACCATCTTCACAATCGGGGCCGTGCATGGCCAGGAAAGCAAAGTCAAAATGATTTTTGAATTCAGAAGGTGTTAGTAATATTCCGGTGGAATCGGGTACCGGTTCATCTGCCAGATGCGGAAATGATTCGATGTAGGCATTGAAACCAGCAACCTGTAAATCTTTGGAAGGATGGAAATCTCTAATCTGAGGTTCATACATCAACCTTTTTTCAAGCTTGATAAATCTCCCAAAACTATCTACAAAAATGGGTACTGGTTCGAAAAGTACTTTATCCAAATATTCAAAAGCAGTTTTTCCACCTGCAAATGAAATTTCCCTTTCGCGGGAGGTGCCCCCAAAAAAAACGCCAATACGCATAGTTTAATATTGATTAATCCATTTTCATCCTGCCCGCAATATAAGGCACTATTTGAGATGAATCAATTCCTAAACTAAATGCAAACGAATATTTATATCAAAAAACGACTGCCCAACCGCAAATCCATCTCGTTGAGCAACCTTTTTTCAGAATCAGGCCAGCGCCGGAATATTGACGGCAACCACGCGGGATACACTCGGCACCGCTTTGCGGATTGATTCCTCCAGCCCGGCACGAAAAGTCATGGCGCTCATCGGACAGCTCTGACAAGAACCTTGCAATTCCAGCTTCACCACCATATCATCCGTCAGCTCCACCAACTTCACATCACCACCATCGGCAAGCAGATATGGACGTACACTTTCAAGTGCCTGCTCAATTAGTCCTATTGTATTTTCTTTTGAATCCATTATTGAAAAGTAATCTGTTTGCTAAGGTGCAAAATTTATTTATGAAATCAAATATTACGCCGCTGGCACTATACCCGTTGCATCTCCACCATCTCCGTTTTACCCTTTGATGCATTCCTGATCGCAACCTGTTGCGCCAGGGCTTCCGCTGTATTGGTAAAGGCGTCTATCACAATGGGGTTCATATTCATCACCGCCGGGCGGCCTTCATCACCAGCCTCCCTGATACCTTGTACCAAAGGAATCTGCCCCAACAACGGTACATCAAACCGGTCTGCCAGGCGCTGCCCTCCCCCTTCTCCAAAAATATGATACCTGGATCCTGGCAATTCCTCTGGGGTAAACCATGCCATATTTTCAACAACACCCAAAACCGGAACATTGATCTGAGGCTGCCTGAACATAGCCAAACCTTTTATTGCATCTGCGAGTGCCACCTTTTGTGGCGTGGTCACAATCACCGCCCCGGTCACGGGAACGGTTTGCACCAGTGTAATATGGATGTCGCTGGTACCGGGAGGAAGGTCTATCAGGAGATAGTCCAATGACCCCCAGTCCGTATCGGCAAAAAATTGCTTAAGCGCTTGACTAGCCATCGGTCCCCGCCACACCACCGCGTTATCAGCAGGCGTCAAAAAGCCGATCGACATCATTTTAATACCATACTGCCTGATCGGATTTATAAAGTTCTTTCCATCAATAGGCGTGATGGTCGGTTGCATGTTTTCAGCTCCAAACATTACTGGGATGGACGGCCCAAAGATATCCGCATCAATGATCCCTACCGAAGCACCCGAACGGTGCAGCGCCATAGCCAGGTTGGCTGTAACCGTAGATTTACCAACCCCTCCTTTACCAGAAGCAATGGCAATGATATTTTTCACGCCCGGAAGCAAAGGACCCGTTTGCCGTACCGTGGTCACATCAGCGGTAAGGTTTACGATCACCTCTACGTCCGGACTCAAGTGCTCATGAATGGCGGCAGTACAGTTTCTACGAATCAGTTCTTTCAAAGGACAGGCGGGCGTAGTAAGAACCACTGTAAATTTTACCTGATTTACGCCTACCTCAATATCCTGAATCATCCCCAGTGTAACCAGATCCTTTTTTAGGTCGGGCTCCTGTACTGTGCTTAACGCCTGTAATACTTTTTCTTTATTTATTGTAAATTCTCCCATGAATGGATTTCAGATACTTGATTTTCTTTCTATACTATGATCCTGGCAAATGCGTTTTCCAGACACTTTTAATCTTGGTTAACACCAATTGTACCTAATGAGTTTGCAATTCAACCGGAAATTCGTCAATTCTTGCTTTCACCATCGTTAATTCCTCCGAAAAGTTGCCGTTCAGCGCTAATTTGGAAAGCTTATCGTGGATGGTTTTCAAAAGCATAAGTTGGCTTCGGGTGCGTCCGTGTGCAGGCCTGTGCAACATCATTTTTCTGACAGACTGCCACTCACTGATAAAATCTATGGATGCTGATTCGATAAATACATCCGTAAATACACCAAAAATGTGCTCTTCGGCCAGTTTATTCGGATGAATCAGATCGTCTTCATAAAACCGGTAATCGCGCAGCTCATCCATCATGATTTCGTAGGCCGGGAAATATTCAACCTGCCTGAATTTTTCGGACAATCGATGTGAAATCAGCCGGAGAATGGCTTTACTTACCTGGTTCAATGGCAATGTATCCCGGGTATGGCGTACAGGGCTTACGGTAAGAATTACTTTCAGATTGCGATTGAACGCCTGCAACTTAAACAGGAGCTGCTCAAAACTGATCAGGAGCTGATCCTGATTGAGCAGCTCCTTCAAAAAACGGTCGGACGGAACCTTGTGGCAATTGCCGACTATGAGGTTAGAGCTGCGATGCCGATAGGCATAAGCGCTTCCAAATGTAATCACCAACAAATTTGCCGTTTTGAGAAATTTCCGTACTCCTGCCAGCCTGCCAGCCAGCAGAGCTTCAAATGATTTTCGGTCGGTGCCCCAGATGGACGAATGGAAGTCGTGATGCAGCCAGATGCCATCCGCATCCTGGTGATAAAGTGCCGGATCGGGCAATTTCCCGTCCAGGGCCAACTCCAGCAACCTGGCTATGGAAAGGGGATTAAAAACAGTACCAAACGGGTTATTCAGAACCGGAAACTTGTTCTCGTGCAATTGACCTCCCAGAACGTCAGCAAAGCATGACCCGCAGGTAATTACCTGCGCGTGATGATTAATTTTCCATACAGAAGGTGCGACAACAACTTCTGTGATTAATTTTTGCGGCTTCATGGTGCTGACATTTCAATGAGTTAGCAAAATTAATCCGAATTTGACTATTTATATGTTCGTCACACGTTTTCACCAGACTAATATTTATTTCAAAAAGTCTTAGATTTGACCAACATAAAGCGGATAAAAATTGGCTGTATGAAAACAAAACACAGATGAAACCATGAAGAATTTGCACAGGATAGCCTCTACAGCGGTTTGCACGCTGCATGTGCTCGTGAGTTGCGCACAACCTTCCGGCAACCCGCAGATGCCAAAATTATATGAATTTGGGTCCACACCAGTATGGCAGGATGAGTTCAATTATTCCGGAAAGCCTGACCATACAAAGTGGAGCTATAATCTGGGAGACCACGGCTGGGGAAACCATGAACTTCAAAATTATACCAATGATGCAAAAAATGCCCGTGTCGAAAATGGCAATCTGATTATTGAGGCGATCAGGGAGAAATCCGGAAAACTTGATTACAGCTCGGCCCGGTTGGTATCAAAGGAAAAAGGTGATTTTTTGTACGGAAAGTTTGAGATACGTGCCAGACTTCCGCAAGGACGCGGCACCTGGCCGGCGATCTGGATGCTGGCAAGCCAGAATAACTACGGCAACAAAGGTTGGCCCGACAATGGCGAAATTGACATTATGGAACATGTGGGTTTTGATCAAAACCGGGTTCATGGCAATGTCCACACCAAAGCTTTTAACCATGCCATCAAGACCAATAAAGGGAATAATATTCTGGTGCCAAATGTTTCCTCGGAATTCCATGTTTACACCTGCGAGTGGCAGCCCGACTATATTGCCATCCTCGTCGATGGGAAAGAATATTTCAGGTTCAAAAAGGAATCTTCCTGGGAATGGCAAGAGTGGCCATTTGATAAGCCACAACATTTACTAATTAATATTGCCGTAGGTGGCGACTGGGGAGGGCAGAAAGGCGTGGACGACAGCATTTTCCCTCAAAAAATGGAAGTTGATTACGTCCGGGTCTACCCACTTATCGAGAAAAAGTAATTTGAAATTCGGGCGCACTGAGCTAACTTGCGGGCATGGATCATTTCGTTGTATCAGCCCGAAAGTACCGTCCGGTCACTTTCGATTCGGTGGTTGGCCAGTCACATATTACTACTACGCTTAAAAATGCGATCCGCACCAATCACCTGGCGCAGGCGTTTCTTTTTTGCGGTCCACGGGGTGTGGGAAAAACCACCTGCGCACGGATATTGGCAAAAACGATAAACTGCCAGGACCTGGGTGATGACGCCGAAGCGTGCGGAACCTGTGAATCCTGTGTCAGCTTTCAGAACAACGCATCGTTCAACATTCACGAGCTGGATGCTGCATCCAACAATTCGGTAGAAGATATCCGTAATCTCATCGATCAGGTGCGCTACCCGCCCCAGACAGGTAAGTACAAGATCTACATCATTGACGAGGTGCACATGCTTTCGCAGGCGGCTTTCAATGCTTTTCTGAAAACACTGGAAGAACCGCCTTCCTATGCAATTTTTATTCTTGCCACAACGGAGAAGCATAAGATCCTTCCCACGATCCTCTCCCGCTGCCAGATTTTTGATTTCAATCGTATCTTACCAAAAGACATAGCCTATCACCTGGCAGATATTGCGGCAAAAGAAGGAATTGAAACAGAAAAAGAAGCACTGGAGCTAATTGGTCAAAAGGCCGACGGCGGGCTGCGTGATGCGCTTTCTATGTTTGACCTGAATGTGACTTTTTCGACGAACAACAAGCTCACCTACGAGGCGGTTCTTGAAAATCTGCACATTCTGGATTACGACTATTATTTCAAAATTACGGATGCCCTAACCGCCGGTAGTGTTGCCAAAGCGCTTGTGCTTTTTGACGAAATTCTACGGAAAGGCTTTGATGGTCATTTGTTTGTAGTAGGCTTACTGGAACATTTCAGAAATCTTCTGGTTTGTAAGGATCCGGCGACCGTGACCTTATTGCAGGTGTCCGAATCAGCGGAACGAAAATATGTGGAACAATCGCGTAACGCGGACATGAGTTTTCTGCTGTCTGCGTTAAGTGTCGCAAGCCTTTGTGACATTCATTACAAGGCAGCCAAAAACCATAGGCTGCATGTGGAGCTTTGCCTCATGAAACTGGCCAATCTGACGAATCTCCTCCAGCTTAATTCGCTTGCAGCCGTCGATGAGACGGCAAAAAAAAAAGTTGAGCCAGAACAATCTCAATTAATCAGTTCAGAGCCAAAATCGCCGGAATACCAGAAAAGTGCCTCCGTAGCGGCCACACAAACCGTTTTGCCTCAGCCAGCCGTAGCTATCCCTACGGCAAGGCCATCCCGCCTGCGCAGCACCACCGAATTACTGACGCCGAACCTGAATGATAGTAAGGAAGAGAAAAGTGTTTCTGCTCAGGAAATAAAACCCGCTTTGGTTCAGGGCAAAGTTGTGGAGCTGAACTTTGAAAATCTTCAGAGTGCATGGACGGAGTTCGCCGAAAACCGACGCATCCAGAAGAACTCTACCACAGAAGAAATCGCCTTACGCAGATCGTTCAGCCTGGTGGACCACTCGATTGAGATTGCCCTTGATAATGATCACCAGCTCGAAGCCATTCAGGGTATGCGCTATGACCTGCTCAGTTTTCTAAAAGCGAGATTCAATACTACCAAGCTGGATATCAACCCTCGTGTGGCGCCACAGGAAGTGCAGCGTCTGCCCTATACGCCTGTCGAAAAGTTCAACTTCCTCGCAGAGAAAAACCCGCAACTGATTGAATTAAAACAAGTTTTAGGATTGGATGTGGATTTTTAATGTATCGCTGCTGTTATTCCCATAAAACGCTGATGCAGTGCCAAAACCTGAGGAATTAGCGCACTCGTTTCGTCATTTGTAATTGTGAAGTCAGCCAGCGATTTGCGATCGGCATCCGCTATCTGCCTTGCAATAATTGCTTTGATCTCTTCCTCCGATCGGTTATCTCGATGAAGTACACGCCTAACTCTCAGCCACTCCGGAGCCTCCACCACAACTACATAATCCAGGCTATTACCCTCTCCTGCCCGGTTCATTATAGCGGCTTCCTTGATCACGTACGGGTAATCCGTATGCTGTCTAACCCAACGTGCCGTATCTTTCAACACAGCCGGATGCACGATCGAATTTAAACCACGCAGCAACTCCGGATGATTAAAAACCCTTGAAGCCACAAAGGATCTGTTGTATATTCCCTGATGATAAGCGTCCTCTCCAAGCAATCCTATAATCCGCTCTCTTATTTCTGAATCATGTGTAGTGAGCCACTTTGCACGGCTATCCGCATCGTAAACGGGAATTTCCAGACAAGCGAACAGTTTACACACCACGCTTTTGCCTGAACCGATTCCGCCGGTTATGCCAATTTGTAATGGAAGATTTGGTCCTGCCATTGGAATGATGGAATAGTAGAAAACCAGCAGGCTGGTATTACAAGGGGATCTGATTCAAAAATTGCGCTACTTCGAAACTAATTGAAACATCTTTATGGCTCACCTCTACCAAAGGTGATGTGGGTAAAATAATCGGCAGGGTTTCATCAAAGTTATTTTGAATTCTTGGCGTGGGAATGGAGATACGCAGGGTATCAGGATACGACTGAATCACCGAAACAGGGCCGCTTACCGATATCAGCGAGGGAGAAACATTAATGATACTGGATATCACATATCCCTTTTGCATATTGATACCAACGCTATCGATTCTAATTGGAATTATTTTCTGGATTTTACGTTCAAAACTCAGTTCAAAGGTGTCGGAAACAACGTAATTCACCCTCAGATCCGGGAACAATTCCGTAACCTGATCGGTGAGTGTGGTGGAATTAATGAAGCTGGCTTTGGTAGGATTTAAAACCTTATAGCTAACCGGAAGGGCATTAAAATTAAGCCATGACCTTCTCAGCAAATTCCATCCGTCGCCTGAAACATTGACTGAAATGCGTTTCGGCAATGGCTGCACAGGCACAAATGCCCCTTTATCATACTCAATCGCAAGGGGATAACTCAATTTGATAGAATAGTTTCCCTTATTGAGTACATTCATCAACCAGAAAAAGGAAGCTGCCAGAAAGCAGCCCAAAAACGTCTTTATCTTATTTTTACCCGATGGAATGTCGCTCACGACTCGTTTTATTTTTGTAAAAAAATATTGGCAAAATGTGCCCGGTTACAACAAAGCACATTTTACCAATTCTTTAACGGGCTATCAGCATGGATGACTTATTCAGAAATTGTTCGTGCTACTGCCGATTTGTCCACCGTAAGTTTCACGCCCTTATCCAGCTCAAGTGTAATCGTTGCTTCGTCTACGGTGTATATTCTTGCATGGATACCACCAATGGTCACCACCTGATCTCCTTTTTTAAGATTATTAAGAAGATTTTTAAGATCCTTTTGCTTTTTTTGCTGCGGACGGATCATAAAAAAATAAAACACCCCGATAATACCAACCCACATCACTACCTGGTAAATCATGGCCTGATTGCCACCTGCTGCTGCTTGTGCTAAAAGAGAATATTTCATTGGTATTGGGAGAAAATTACGTGTTAGAATATGAAATTGTTATTTCGTGGCCTCCGGCTTTGGGGCTGCGGTTACCATTCCCTTCAATTGAAGATCATGATTTGATGGTTCGGTATTGGCATAAACAGTGATTGTCTTTGCCTGTGGGCCAGTCTTGTGTTTAGTATCAAAACGTACCTTAATACTGGAGACCGTTTTTGACGCTACGGCGTCTTTTGGCCACTCAGGCGTAGTACAACCGCAAGATGACGTAATATTATTGATAATCAGAGGATACACGCCATCATTCCTGAAATTAAAGGTGTGCTCCACCACGTCACCCTCATTAATAGTACCGAAATCGTAAGTGGCACTGTCCAGCATGGTTAACGTAGGGAGTTTCGAAGTGGCCACTTTGGCTTCGTTCTTTTTTTCTCCATCCGTACAATTTACCAAAACAAGCGCGATGCCTACCAGAAAAACAAACGTTGACGCCTTTTTCATGTACTTAAAATCAGCTTGCCTGTCCTTTTATCTGAGCCATCAGACGATCCACGTCTTCAAGCAATTTTTCGGCTTTTTCGCGTGCGTCATTGACCACACGTTCACTCTCAGTACGCGCCATACTATCGGGCTGATCCTTTTGCTGAACAAGATCTTCGATCACAGTCTGCAACTTCTCTCTGTATTTCGACAACCGGTACGTTAACTGTGTTCTCAGCACTTCACCCTTGTCGGGCGCATACAAAATACCCAGAGCGGCACCTGTGACACACCCGGTCAGGAACGCTATTAATCCATTGCTAGCTTTACTCATGGCAATATATTTTTAGTTTTTGACAGGCAAAGGCCCAAAATTATTCTTGATAAACCCTGAAATCGTTTTTTGTAAAAATACAAATATCGAACCAGTCAACCATTTTTTTACTTATTATCTATCAATCCCCTTCCACTCTTCCGGATAATACCTTCTTTTGACAGTTTCACTGACAATACGTCCAGCACACCATTTACAAATTTGCCGCTTTTGGGAGTACTATACCTTTTAGCTATTTCAATAAATTCATTGATCGTCACCTTGACCGGAATACCGGGGAAGTGTATGAGTTCAGCCAGGGCGGTTTTTAGGATAATCATATCAACCAAAGCTATCCGCTCCAATTCCCAGTTTTTAAGTTGCTCATCCAGATACAGGTCATACTGATCACTCTCTTCAAGCACGATCCTAAATAATTCCTCGACAAAAAAACGGTCTTCCTCCCAATCTTTGGTAAGTGGTGCGAGCTCAAAAGTATCGGCAGAATCGGCAGACTTTAAGGTTTTGATCGCCAGTCCCCGAATCAACTCACTGTGATCGACCCAGTACAGATCACGTTGTTCCAGGAAATCAAGCGGAACTTCATGCTTCAAAAGCACCTGACGCAAAATGTACTGAACAATAAGCTGGTCTTCCTCAGCAGTATGATCCACCTTACTGCAATAGGCCTCGTATTCGGCGTTTTTGCGGAGTGCCTCTTTGTAAATTTTTCGGATAATCCCCATCTCATTACTCCAGTTGATCCCATTTCGGATAATCTCCTGTTCCAGGTTCTTATCGGCTTGAAGCACCTGTATCACCCTGTTGGAATCCAGGCCACCATCTTTTGGAAATGGTGCCTCCGGATCGTCATATCTTCTTTCCCGATCAATTTTTGCCTGATGTGCCAGCTCGATAAACATGGACAACACCCTTACAAAATCGACATGGATAGATTCCGTTTCATTCAAAACCCTGCGAACCACTTTCTGACCATCCGCATTGGTTTGTCTTTGATAGGCTTCAAATGCACTCCGTGCTACATTAATTACCTGAGCGGGAAGTTCTTCATCATCACCAGGCTTCCCATGTTTTATAAATTCGTCCAGCGTGATACCCGCCAGGCGTTTCATTCCGGTGAGCTTGGTGCGATCCTGAAATTCCATCGAATTGAGATCCGGAGCAAAAGCTTCCTCGATGTGATCCAGAGCCAACAGACGGTTGGCATCTGCGGTGAGCTTTCGCGCATAAAGCGCCTGAACAGCTTTTGTTCTTAATAATCTTCTATTCAGCATAAGCCCGAATACTAATTGGATAAAAGGTACAGTAAACCAAAGAACGTGTCTGCATATTTTGGCAGGGTTTCTTGATTGCCAATACCCTGCGTTTCTATTAAAATCGAGCGCAAAATTAGACTATTTTGTTTAGAATCGGAAAAATCAAATGTTGCCTTTTAAATTTGCAACGTTTTAAAACATTTGCACGTTGCCTGTAAATGGAACATTTTGGTGGGAATTTGTGATGTTGCAAGCCGGTTCACGCCATTAACATATTTTGCTCGTGGCCCGGGAATCAGAAACCTCCCTGCCTGCATCTCGTAAAACGAAATTAAGTAAGGTCATTTTCTCAATTTGCCGAATTTTATCATTTAACGCGTGAAAGCATTAAAGTATCTGAACCAGTACCTATGGAAATACAAATGGTATCTCATACTGGGTACTGTTTTTACTATTATTTCTAACCTTTTCGGCATCCTTCCTGCGCAACTAGTCAGGTATGCATTGGATCTGGTGATCGAAACGCTGGATATCTACTACCTTTTTGACGGATCAACCTTGCAGACGGACATGTACGATGTCTTCGCATTCAGCATCTTGCTCTATGGCTTACTGATCCTGGTGATGGCTTTACTAAAAGGGATTTTTCTTTTTCTGGTACGGCAGACAATCATTGTCATGTCACGTCACATCGAGTTTGACCTTAAAAACGATGTGTACCAACATTATCAAACTTTGCCAACCAGCTTTTTCCGGAGTCATAACACGGGAGACCTGATGGCCCGCATATCCGAGGATGTCAGCAATGTACGGATTTACGTGGGACCTGCGCTGATGTATGGCATCAATTTGATCGTGTTGTTTTTCCTGGTCATCTCTTACATGCTTTCCGTAAATGTGACCCTGACGGTGTGGGTGTTGCTACCCTTGCCATTGCTTTCTATTAGCATTTACATCGTGAACAGCATGATTATGAAGCGCTCCCAGGAGATACAAAAGCAACTCTCCGGACTGTCCACGTATGTTCAGGAAGCTTTTTCCGGCATCAGGGTAATCAAATCTTTTGTACAGGAAAAACACTCCTTCACCAATTTTCAGAAGGAAGCCGAAGACTTCAAAAACAAATCGCTGGGCCTCACCCGGGTGGACTCGTTTTTCTATCCCATTATATTGTTGTTGGTGGGCATCAGCAACATCCTGATCATTTACGTCGGCGGAAAGGAAATCATCAACGGTAATCTTACTGCCGGCAACATCACGGAGTTTATACTGTACGTAAGCATGCTTACCTGGCCCGTAATGGCGCTGGGGTGGACCACCAGTCAGATTCAAAGAGCGGCTTCATCACAGCAACGGATCAATGAATTTCTGGATGAGAAAACAACACTTGTATCGCAAAAAAATATTGATCAGCCATTAAATGGCGCCATAACATTCAAAAATGTAGGCTTTGTGTATCCCGATTCCGGTATACAGGCGCTGGAAAACTTTGATCTGGAAGTGAAGCAGGGCGAATCTGTGGCCATCCTGGGCACTACCGGTTCTGGAAAAAGTACCCTTGCACACCTGCTCTGCCGATTGTATGACCCCACAGAAGGCGAAATACGGATTGACGGTATCCCATTGCCCGATTACAACGTGCAGGCATACCGGCGACAAATCGGATATGTGCCACAGGATGTCTTCCTGTTTTCCGACTCGATTGAAAACAATGTGCGGTTTGGAACGACCGACATGCCCTTCGAAAGGATTGAACAGGCCGTAAAAGATGCCGATCTGTATAACAATGTGATGGATTTTCCGCAGCAGTACGGCACCGTGCTGGGCGAGCGGGGAATTACACTCTCCGGCGGGCAAAAACAACGCCTGTCGATTGCACGCGCCATTGCACGGGATCCAAAGATTCTGATCCTGGACGATTGCCTGTCGGCCGTGGATACAAACACGGAGAATATCATCCTCAACAATCTGAAGCGGATCATGGATCAGCGCACTTCGGTGATCATTTCACACCGCGTTTCCTCGGCGAAGCTGGCCGACAAAATCGTGGTACTGGACGATGGAAAAATTATAGAACGAGGTACCCACGCCGAGCTCATGGACAAAAACGGCGCTTACAGAGAATTGTACGAGAAGCAGCTGATGGCGGAAGAAGTGTGATTAGGCTCTGTGAATCCAACAATTCACTGCAAAACGCCAATCTTTAAAAGCAACATTTGGTGCTACAACGGGAAGGACTTCGTGCGGAGCAAATGACGGAAATGCAATCAGTGAATTGTGATCCGGTGTAATGTCTACGGGCTGTACGTCATCCTCACCGATGGGCAAAGTGTGCATCCTAAGATGCCCCCCGCTAAACTTTTTCGGTTGTGTATGCATGTAATACACCAGGCTGATTATCCGGGGCTTCTCCGATTTTTCATGCACACCTGTATCAATATGTGTTACAAAAAGTGCGCCGTCACCATGGGCCGCTAATTGGAGTTCGATTTCTCCGATTTCAAAAGGGGAAATTTTCAATTGTTCTATGATTCCGGGAGCAATGGCTAAAATATTCTCTCGTATTGCGGGACCAAATTCTGCTAGATCTTTCAGTGTCATGGAAATACGCTGATTAGTGACCATCGCCATTCCTCCGCCACTGGAAGTAGTTGACGGACTGAAATCCGCCTGCCTTGCCTCCGCATAGTCTAATATTTCTTTGCTAAGCTTATCACTCAAAAAATCATGGATTTGTAGAAAAGGGAATAATTTCGCCATAGTGAAGATAAATTATGAACAAACAGTTTTATCATCACAATTTTACACATTAATTCGCATGTAAAGCAATGATCACTTACCAATTCCTCTCAGTATCCCTTACCAACGCCTTGCTCAATGCAGTAATTTTTGCAGCCTGCAAGTCGAAAATCAAAGCCTATGTAGATAATTTCTCATGGAGGTTTAGATATTAAATTCAACTACCCTTCCCAATCCGCCTCACCGCCTCTTTCAATTCCTTCATTTCCTGATGAAGACTCTGAAGGCTTACATTTTGAGAATCGGAACCCGGATTAAAAGTGAGCTTGCTATTAACCTCCCAGAGTTCCTGAATTTCACTACGATCAATGCGGATGGGGCTGTACTCCGTGTTCAGAGAAATCAGATCAACGCGTGTGCTATGCGGATCCTTTCTTATTTTCTTAACCAGTATGCTGTCAATGGTAATCACCACATACATCCGATTCGCATTCAAATTATCCCAGTCATCCACCGCTTTACCCACGATCCATTCATCGGAATATAGTACCGGCGTCATGCTGTCACCCTCCACCTGAAACCCACGAAATGTGGCGTTGCGGTATTCGGGAAGGGGTATACTAAAGGCAGGTAGCTTCTGGAACCAGAGCGTATCGCCAATGTTGAGCGGATAGCCGGCCGCAGCCTTTGCGTTGACCAGTACGATGTTTTCCTTTCCGGTATTGTCGAGCGTAATCACCTTAGGGCTCACCGCAACCTCTTCGGCGTGAAGGTATTTTTGTCCGCTGTCTCCAAACAGCCACAAAGGATTTACATGGTATTTTTTCAAGAGCTCCTTCACCGCATAGCCAGGAATCCTCGTGCGTCCCCTTTCAATGTCAGCGGTAGTGGTACCGATACCCAGCTCCTCGGCAAAAGCAGATTGTGTGAGCCTCAGGTCCTCCCGAATCTGTCTGAACCGTTTGAATTCCTCTTCTATCAACATAAGTAATCATTAAAAATATTCTGCCGCAATGGCATAAATCAAAGATATTATTTTTTGGAATAATTCCTTTCATTTAAAAGGATTATTTCCATACTTTTGGAATAAATCCATACACTTGTAAATATTCCAAAAATATCATGGAGCGTACGATATTACATTTCGACCTTGACACCTTTTTTGTTTCTGTTGAAAGAAAAATGGACAGCCGGCTTGAAAAACGTCCGGTGCTGGTAGGAGGCATAGGCGACCGGGGCGTGGTTGCCGCCTGTAGTTATGAAACCCGCCCCTTTGGAATCCATTCGGGAATGCCCATGAAAATGGCGCGAATGTTATGCCCCGAAGCAACGGTCATAAGGGGCGATGGAGGTACTTACTCCAAGCATTCAAAAGTAGTAACTGAGATCATCAGAGAGAGCGTACCGGTTTTTGAAAAGGCCAGTATCGATGAGTTTTACGCCGATCTGTCGGGAATGGACAAATTTTTCAACAGCTATATGATGGCTTCTGAGCTTCGAGAAAAGATCATTCGGGAGAGCGGGCTTCCTATTTCATTCGGGCTTTCTACCAACAAACTGGTGTCCAAGGTCGCCACCGGGGAAGCTAAGCCTAACAACAAGTTGAAAATTGAAGCAGGTGAAGAAAAAACATTCCTGGCACCCATGCGAGTTCAGAAGATCCCGATGGTGGGCGACAAAACAAATCAGATATTAAATAACCTGGGTATCAGATATGTAAAGACAATACAAAATATGCCGGTGGAAATGATGGGAAAAGTGCTTGGCAAAAATGGCATCGCGCTATGGAACCGCGCCAATGGGCGTGACGACTCCCCCATTATACCTTTTCACGAACGCAAATCGATATCGAACGAGCGAACATTCGGGAAAGACACCGGAGATGTGAAGCGAATGCGTGAGATGATCCGCGCAATGGCCGAAAACCTTGCCTATCAGCTCCGGAATGGCAATAAACTCACGTCCTGTATCTCGGTCAAAATTCGTTATTCCGATTTTAACACATTTTCAAAACAACTGAAAATTCCTTACACCTCTGCCGACCACATTCTTATTCCCAAAATCGAGCAGCTTTTTGAACAGCTCTACAACCGGCGTATGATGGTAAGACTGGTCGGTGTAAACTTCAGCGATCTGGTGACGGGCAATTATCAAATCAATTTGTTCGACGACTCCGAAGAAAAACTGAATCTGTACATGGCCATGGATTACATACGAAACCGCTATGGGACAGATAAGCGAGGGAATTCAATTCTGAGCTGGGGCACTACCATGGAGATCCCGAATATTGCCAGCATGGGTAACCCTTTCAATGGCGAACCGCCGATCATTCCTGCGCATAGGAATGCTTAGTAGTTAGCGGATCTTATATTTATATAATGATTCTCTGTATGTTAATTAAATCAAAGCACTATTTTCCAGAACATCATGTTACTCAATTGCCACTCGTTTTTCAGCCTCCGGTACGGAATGATTCCAGAAGAAGAGCTGCTGAGTATGGCCTCGGAAAATGGCTACGGTTGCATTGCCCTGACCGATATTAACAACACGTCGGGGTGCCTCAACTTCATCAGAACCGCTTCCAGGTACAATACTAAACCCATCGTCGGTATTGATTTCAGAAATGGCGCGGAGCAACTCTATGTGGGCATCGCAAAAGACAACCTGGGCTTTCAGGCGCTGAACACCTACCTGTCGCTCTATCTGCACCAAAAGCAGGACCTTCCAGAATTCCCCCCTGCTCTTGATGGTGTAATTTTCATTTACCCGTTTGGAAGGCTTTCAAAATCCCAGAGAACCACACTCAGGACAGATGAATTCATAGGCATTTCGGGCACTGACCTGAATAGGATCAGGTTTTCCTCCTGGTCCAGTTATGAGGACAAATTTGTAATCTTACATTCGGTAAGCTTCCGCAATAAAAAGGATTTCAACGCCCATCGATTGCTAAGAGCAGTTGATAACAATACACTTCTAAGCATGCTGGATCCTACGCAATCGGGAGTTGAGGGCGAGCAGATATTGCCTATACATATCTTGAAATATCAGTTTAAAAACTTTGAAAAAGCAATCTACAATACTGAAAAATTAATGGCCGAGTGCCATGTGCATTTCAGTTTTGGAGACGACCGACAACACCAGAATCTTCAAATATTTGGTCAAAGTAAAGCAGATGATTACCGGCTGATCAGGAAACTGACTTACGATGGCATTGCCAACCGATACGGAGATGCGGTAAATGACCAGATTTTCGATCGAATTTCCTCGGAACTGGAGCTCATTGAGCAGCAAAACTACATACCATTTTTCCTTGTAAACCACGCCATTACCGATTACGCACGCAGGAAAGGCTATTATCATGTGGGCCGTGGCAGTGGCGCAAACAGTATAGTGGCTTACCTGCTGCACATCACCAACGTAGACCCGATCGAGCTGGATCTTTACTTTGAACGGTTTATGAATTTGTACAGAAAAAACCCTCCCGATTTCGATATTGACTTCTCCTGGCGTGACCGGGAGGATGTTACAAAATTCATTTTCGATACATTCGGCAAAAACGGCCAGGTGTCGTTACTGGCAACCTACAGCACATTCCAGCACAGCGCGGCTGTAAGGGAATTGGGCAAAGTGTTTGGTTTACCGACCTATGAAATTGAGGCATTAAGCAACGGCAAATACGACCCTAAAAATCTTGACCATTTGTCGGGGCTGGTGATCCGCTATGCCGACTATTTTCAAAAAAACAATCAACCCAATCATTTGAGCATCCATGCGGGAGGTATTCTGATATCGGAAAGGCCAATCAATTATTTCACGGCCACCAACCTTCCTCCCAAAGGCTTCCCGACCACACAATTCGACATGGTTATTGCAGAAGACGTAGGGCTGAACAAGTACGATATTCTGGGCCAGCGTGGTTTAGCCAAAATCAAAGAAGCACTGGACGTGATTCGTTACAACCGCCCTGATGCCCCCGAAATAGACATAGACAATGTAAAAAAATTTAAGCTGGATCCCAAGATCAACAACCTCATCAAAGATGGGCAGTGTATCGGCTGCTTTTATGTAGAATCACCTGCCATGCGTATGCTTTTGAAAAAACTCGAGGTCGATAACTACCTGGGTCTGGTTGCAGCGAGCTCCATTATAAGACCTGGTGTGGCAAAAAGCGGAATGATGCGTGAGTACATACTTCGCCATCGGCACAAAGAAAGAAGAAAGGAAGCACACCCGCAGCTCATGGACATTATGCCTGATACGTATGGCATCATGGTGTATCAGGAGGACGTGATCAAAGTTGCCCACTATTTTGCCAAACTCACCCTGGGCGAAGCCGATGTAATCCGACGGGGTATGAGCGGGAAATTCCGGGGACGCGATGAGTTTGAAAGGGTCAGGAGCAAGTATTTTGCCAATTGTGCCCATATGAAGTACGACCCAAAGACGACCCAGGATATATGGAATCAGATCGCAAGCTTTGCAGGATACGCCTTTGCAAAAGGTCATTCGGCGTCCTACGCTGTGGAAAGCTACCAAACGCTTTTCCTGAAAGCGTACTACCCCCTCGAATACATGGTGGCTGTTCTTAACAATGGCGGGGGGTTTTACAGTCCCGAATTGTACATTCACGAAGCACGGATGCACGGTGCCAATGTGATGGCTCCCTGCGTCAACAACAGCTTTGCCGAAACAATCATCAAGGGGAAGGATATATATCTTGGCATGCAATTTCTCAACGAAATTGAAGAAAAAACAATTGAAAAAATTCTTAACGCACGTCATGAAGACGGGATTTTCACTTCGTTAAACAATTTCCTGGATCGCGTAGCCATTTCAATCGAACAGATCACGATCCTGATCCGTATCGATGCATTCCGGTTCACGGGTATTGATAAAAAAACATTGTTGTGGAAAGCTCATTTCTGGATTAACAAAACCCAGAAAGTCCCTCAAAAACAATTATTTACCACGGAAGTCAAGGATTTCGAACTGCCGTCCTTTGACTCATCCGCCACCCAGGATGCCTACGACCAGATCGAATTGCTGGGCTTTCCGCTGTGCAGCCCCTTTGAAATGGTAAAGCATGGACTTCCCAAAAGTATCATGTCGAAAGACCTGCACAAATACATCAATGAGACCGTCATACAGTACGGCTACCTTATTACGATCAAAAACACCAGAACCTCCAATGGCGACACCATGTATTTTGGTACATTTTTGGATCAGGAGGGGCAATTTATTGACACCGTACATTTTGCGCCGGTCGCTGCCAGGTATAAGTTTTCCGGCAAGGGGGTATATAAGATCACCGGCAAGGTAGTCGAAGAATTCGGATTTCTGAGCGTAGAGGTATCGGAGATGATACGGATGGACTCAGCGGAAAAGTTTTAACTTCTAAAGTTCTTACAAAGGCAAAAGATATAAGAAATAAGGAACAAAAAACGGGAAGCGCGTTTCCACACTTCCCGTTTTTTTTATTTTAAATAATTATTGACCGGCAGACATATTAAAAGCTGCTAAGTGCTTTTGGAAAATAACTTCATACTTTTTGGCAGCAGCTTCCTGCTTGGCTTCCCGACACTCGTGTACGATGGTCTGCAGAATGCCCAGATCCAAATTCGTATCACGGCGCTTGGTAACACCATTGTCCCTGGCCCAGGTCAGGTTTTCATCTGATCGGGTCGCCATTGTTTCGGAAATTTCAAGCGCTTTCTTAGTTTCTCCCAAATCAAACAACGAACCAATAAAATAGGTGGATATCTGATCATACGGAATGCTCTTATCGGGCATCACAGTCAGTATTTTATTGATTGCCTTTTTGGCCTCATCCGTACGACCATCCTGAATAAGCTGGCCCACCAGGCGAAGGAACGCAATTCGGGCAGAGAACACCGGAGAACCGAGGTACGTGTTATCGTAATAGGTATTGGGATTATCAAGCTCACGCCAGAACATTTTCGTCATCAGGTTGTTATACATGACATCTGCATTCACGTAGCCATCTGACGCTCCCGGAACCTTCACAGGTAGCAAACGGTAAGCGTAACCCTCTAATTGCATGTATTCTTTCAGATTGAGATAACTGGATCCGCCCAGGGTTGAAGAGAAATAAATAGGCCGTTTCCAATCGTTTGTAGAAATAATATCCAGCATGATCAAATCCGACTTATACAAATCCCCTTTACCGATCGTCCAGCTGATCGAATCACTCACAAACGGGATCAGATCGCTCTTGATCACATTCATCTTTTTAACGGCCTCCGCATTTACAGGCAGGAACAATACCGACGACGGCAGGATGGAAGTCATATCACCACTGGTAAGAGGAACCTGGATTGCCTTATTTTCCTGTTTCACCAGTCCCAGGAATTCTTTCAGGTCAATGCCGTCTTTTACACTTGGGATTTCATAAAAAGGAACAATGTCGTTCTTTCCAAAAGCATAATTATTTTTCTCGAGAGAAATAGGAAGTGCCTCCGAAAGGTAGGTCTTACGCTTCATCTGATCGATATACCAGTCTGTACCCAATAAACTGAGGTTACACACGCGCACATCGGTACGGAAGCCTTCCACTTCCTGAACATACCAAAGCGGAAAAGTATCATTGTCTCCGCCGGTAAACAATATGGCATTTGGCGCACAGGAATTAAGCAAATTTTTTGCAAAATCGACTGAATGGTAACGGTGATCGCGGTTGTGATTGTCCCAGCCTTTCACACCCATAATGGCAGGAACCACAAGACACACCGCACCTGCAACGCCGGCACGCGTCACCGGATCTTTTATAAAATTACTGATCCCGTTCGCCACTGCTATAACCCCCAAACCTATCCAAACACAGAAAATATAGAACGAACCAACATAAATATAGTCACGCTCCCGAGGCTCCGTGGGTGGTGAATTCAGGTAAACCACCAGTGCTATACCGGTAAGTAAAAATAGTAAACCCAGCACCAACAGATCTCTTTTTTGCCGGAAATAGAGAATCACTACCCCGAACAGCCCGAGAATAAATGGCAGCATGAAGTAATTGTCATGCGCCTTGTTGTTGGCAATGGTGGAAGGATATTTCTTCACAACGCTCCATGGAAGCAGGTTTCCAGCACCCTCCTCATCACTTTCACGGCCTACGAAATTCCAAAGAAAATAGCGCCAGTACATGTGTCCAATCTGATAGGAGAACATGAATTTGAGATTGTGAGCCATCGTAGGCTTCTGGCCCTCCGCCAGTCCGGTAAATTGCTGATAAAGCTGCGGATGCCCGGCCTGTGTACTGTACATACGCGGCAGCAACATGCTGCTGCCCGGCTCATACTCATATTCAGGACGGTAATCGTATATGGTATATTTTCCATTCAACTTACGGTACATGGGCGCACCACGTTTCTGGCTGATCGGACGCGAAACAAATGAAGGCCCATATAGCAACGGGCGGCTACCATACTGCTCCCTTTTCAGATACGACACAAAACTCAGCACATCATTCGGGTTATTCTCGTTGATCGGCGGGTTGTATTCGGCTCTCACCAATACCAACAGGTAACACGCGTATCCAACCAACACGAAGGCAAGGGAAAGTAATCCAGTATTCAGGAGTACATTAGCCTTCTTGTGCGAATAGCGTATACCGAAAATGAGCGCACCCAGAAAAATAACAATGAAAAAGATCACTCCCGACTTGTAGGGCAGCCCAAGGGAATTCACAAAGAAAATCTCAAACTTGCCGGCTACACTCGGCAGTCCGGGGATGATTCCTGAATTGATAATCCCGAGAATCACCAATCCGCCAATGAAAGCAAGGATTCCTCCAAAAGTGCTTGGTTTTGGGAATTTTTTAAAATAATAAACAAGCGCCAACGCAGGGATGGTTACCAGGTTGAGCAAATGGACGCCAATCGAAAGACCTACCAGGTAGGCAATAAATATCAGCCAGCGATTTTCAGCAGCCGGGTCTTCAATACGTTCCCATTTGAACACGGCCCAGATAACAATGGCAGTAAAGAAGGAAGACATACCGTACACCTCTGCTTCCACAGCAGAAAACCAAAACGAATCGGACCAGGTGTACGCCAGCGAACCCACCACACCTGCACCCATCAGCAAAATAATATCGGCAGTCGAAAGCGCTTCATCTGTTTTACCAATCAGCTTGCGGGCAACCAGCGTGATCGTCCAGAAAAGGAAAAGAATTGTAAAAGCGCTACTCAGAACCGAAACCATGTTCACCCAATAGGCCACGTTGGTGAGGTCACCAAAGGCGAAAAGGGAAAAAAGGCGACCGATTAACAGGAAAAAAGGTGCTCCTGGAGGGTGTGGAACCTGAAGCTTAAATGCACAGGCTATGAACTCGCCGCAGTCCCAGAAACTGGCTGTTCGTTCGACGGTGAGCGCATAGGTAACCAGGGCAATAGCAAAAACAATCCAACCCGTAAGGTTGTTGGAACGATTAAAACGGGTCATTTTCTAAAATGTAAATGATAAAATATGAATGCAAATTTGGATGTAGATGGAAACCCTGCCAATCCGGATTTACCAATGACAGTTCAAAATTAGCAAAATAACCGCAATGGCAAGGTTAGATGCCTCTTAAAAAGTGTTAAACCTGGGAAAGGAACAGGGGGAGTTGGAGAAGTTAAGGTAGTTGGAGAAGTTAAAAAGGTGGATTACTGAGTAAGTTGCGTAGGGTCATGGAATTTATACCGGTGTAAAAATGAATTTACGCTTTTTACAGCAAGGCCCCGGAGGGTGTTGAAAGGATTATTAAATTTCTGAACCGAAAAACACTTTCATGTTTATGCAACTATTTTTTAAACCACCTAAGTGACCGAAGATCACCTTAGGTTTTAGGTGACCTTCGGTGGTCTTTCGAGCCTCGGACAGGGTGGTGCTAAAGACCAGTTTAATGGTAAAAATGAATTTTGATCTTTTTAAAGTAAAGCACCGGAGGGTGTTGAAAGGACCATTAAAGATCAGAACCGAAAAACGCTTTCATGTTTATGCAACTATTTTTTAAACCACCTAAGTGACCGAAGATCACCTTAGGTTTTAGGTGTAATAGTTGAGACTTAATCTGACAGTTAGTAAATTTACTAACCATAAAATCAGTTAAGTTATGACGACAACGCAAAAGTTAATTCAACCCAAACTTGGCTTGTTAAAATTAGCCGAAAAGTTGGGAAATGTATCCGATGCCTGTAAAGTAATGGGCTATTCGAGAGATTCCTTTTATCGCTTTCAAAAACTGTATGATGAAGGTGGAGAATTGGCGTTGAAAGAAATAAGCAGAAGTAAACCGCTGTTAAAGAACAGGATCGAAAAGCAGATTGAGGATGTGGTAGTAGCCTACGCCATTGAATCGCCAGCGTTCGGGCAACAACGTGCATCTAATGAATTAAGGAAAAGAGGAATTTCAGTTGCACCTTCAACCATTCGCTGTGTCTGGGTTCGCCATGATCTGGAAACGTTTCAAAAGCGTTTAAAAGCACTTGATGCAAAGGTCGCCCAGGAGGGAATAATTCTGACCGATATACAAGTCGCAGCACTGGAACGTAAAAAGGAAGAAGAGCAAAGCAGAGGTGAAATAGAAACTCATCATCCAGGTTATCTGGGCGCTCAGGATACTTATTATGTCGGATATATAAAAGGTGTTGGTAAGATTTATCAGCAAACATTTATTGACACATACAGCCGCGTAGCTTTTACGAAGGTTTATGATCGCAAAAATGCATTGGTTGCTGCTGATATGCTCAACGATAAAGTTTTGCCATTTTATCAGGACCAACAAGTTGATTTACTACGTATACTGACGGATCGAGGCACAGAGTATTGCGGTGCGAAGGAACAGCATGAATACCAGCTTTATTTAAATATCGAGGATATTGATCACACTCGAACAAAGGCTAAGAGCCCACAAACGAATGGGATTTGCGAGCGTTTTCATCGCACCATGCAGGAAGAATTTTATGCTATTGCATTCCGAAAAAAAATCTACAATAGCTTAGAATCTCTGCAACTTGATATGGATAAATGGATGGAGTATTACAATTCAGAAAGAGCACATAGCGGTAGATATTGTTATGGGAAAACACCAATGCAGACCTTTTCAGAAAGTAAGGCAATCGCAAAAAGTAAAAATGTGAATGAGCTTTTTGATAAAAGTAATAACTTTATAATGTCAGAGAAAGCGGAAACGAGCTCTGCTGGAGAGCAACTCGCCAGGAATACTCTGACCGACGAAAATGATAAAGGGGCTGTTAGTTTTCCAGCCCCTTCTTCCCAAAATCATTTTTTGAGCAATCCCTAAAAAAACTCAACTGTCAGATCTAGTGTTAGTTATTACATTTTAGGTGACCTTCGGTGGTCTTTAGGATTATTTAATATCAGAACCGTAAAACACTTTTAAATCAGTTAAGGAGGTGGATGAATCACTTCTTCATTGCAGCTCAAGGTTAACTCCTCAACTACCCATTTCTTTAACTGCTTACTTATAAAATATCCACTTGGCTAATTCCTTGTAGCTGACCTTTTTACCATACATCAGAATACCGACCCGGTAGATTCTGGCTGCGAGCCAGATGGTCCCCATAAAGCCAAGAACCAGCAGGGTCATGGAAAGCGCCAGTTCCCATACCGGCACTCCGAATGGAATGCGGACCATCATAATAATTGGTGATGTGAACGGTATCATAGACGTCCAGAATGCCAGAGAACCATCAGGATCCCGCAAGACAAACTGGGCAAAAATGAACGAAAATATGATTGGCAAAGTAATGGGCAACATAAACTGCTGGGTGTCCGCATCGTTGTCGACTGCGGCTCCTACCGCACCAAACAGCGCGCTGTAAAGCAGATATCCCCCTAAATAATAGAACAAAAAACATCCTAAAATAAGCGGAATATTCAGGCTCCCAACGGCACCAAGCACCTCCTGGACAGGATTATTCACCTCGTTGCCCGCTACGCTGTTGCCCGGAATGTCTTTCTGCACCTTATTCATTTCGTTTGTGATCGCAATTGCATCCTGAGGGCGCTGCTTGTTGAGTATGGCCGTAGCCGCACTGGTTAACGAAATTGTGAACACAATCCACAAAACAAACTGCGTGAGGCCTACAAGTGCAACACCGATGATTTTACCCATCATCAGCTGGAACGGCTTCACGGATGATATGATCACTTCCACGATCCGGCTCGTTTTCTCCTCTGTGACTCCACGCATCACCTGCGTACCGTAAACAAACACCGACATATAAATCAGAAAAGCACAGATCCCTCCAATGATCGTTGCAGCACCGGAACTGCTTTTCTTTTCTCCTTCGTCGCTCAGGCTTACCGTCTCCGAATCGACATTAACCCGGGAGTCTTCAAGGATCTTGTGTGTAATTCCAGCCTCAGACAGCTTGATTTCTTCTATTTGTTTTTCGATCACCCCCTCTATTTCTGACTTCAAATCCATGCTTACATTTTTGGGCGCATAGATCTTGACACTTTTCGGTTCTTTGATAACATTCGCCGGAATGTACACGAGCGCGTTATCGTTACTCGCCTTGAACCTGGCTTTAGCGGAATCCAGACTTGTGGATATATAACTAAATTTCAGCGTTTTGCTGTCCTTGAATTCGTTTGAAAACAATCCGCTCTGATCCAGCACCTGTACATTTTTAAGATCGACAGAGCCCATGGCCACCCAAAAGACAGCCGCATATCCACCAACAAAAAGTAGTGGCCCCAGGATGGTCATGATCAAAAAAGACTTCTTTTTAACCCGAACAAGGTACTCCCTTCTTAAAACCAAAAATATATTACGCATTCTTTTATGTGGTTAATGATTAGTTAGGAAAGCCCTGAATCAGGCCTCGGGTACTTCGTTAACAGCCTTCATAAAAATATCGCTCATGGTGGGGATGTTTTCACCAAATGCTCGAATATCAATGATTGCAAGTAATTCTCTCAGAAGGTCGTTGGAGCCCACTCCTTCGGAAAGATGTATGTCGGATCGCCGATAACCAAGATCTATTTCCTTTGTCTTTTCTATTCGATATTGTTCCGACAACCCTTCAAGATTTCCCTTGAATTCCACAAAAAAAGTATTCGTTTTAAACTGCTCCTTGATCAGCTGCTTGGGACCGTCCAATACCTTTTTGGCTTTATGAATAAGCGCAATGTTGTCACAAAGCTCTTCAACAGTCTCCATACGGTGTGTTGAAAAAATCACAGTACATCCTTTTTGTTTCAGTTCCAGTATCTCGTCGCGGATAAGATTCGCATTGATGGGATCAAATCCTGAAAAGGGTTCATCCAGAATAATCAGGTCGGGCTCGTGCAAAACTGTGGATACAAACTGTACCTTTTGCTGCATCCCTTTTGACAGATCCGAAACGCTCTTATCCCACCAGGTTTTGATGTCGAATTTAACAAACCATACCTTAAGTTTTTCCAGCGCTTCCTTTTTCGACAATCCTTTGAGTTGCGCCAGATAGAGAAGCTGCTCCCCCACTTTCATTTTTTTGTACAGCCCACGCTCCTCAGGCAAATACCCGATACGCCCTATATGCTGCTCCCCCAATGGCTGACCATCAAACAGAATCCGGCCCTGATCCGGTCCGGTGATCTGATTGATAATCCGGATGAGTGAGGTTTTTCCTGCACCGTTCGGCCCCAATAGACCGAAAATGCACCCCTTAGGGATATTCAGACTTACATCATCAAGCGCGCGGTGATGGGAATAGTCCTTCGTAATATTCTGTACTTCAATAATATTCATGAAAATTATTTCTGATAACAGGCTTAGCTATATGGTCACTGGCTGCTGAACTTTCACAACCATGTCCCAACAATACCTCAAATATGCAAACTCTGGCATGCATTACAAAAGTTAGAGGTACGAAAGCGTGCATACTGTGATCAACGGCAAAGAAGAGCGTGCTTCATACTGGTATAAAAATAATGGAGGACCGTTTCCGGCCCTCCATTCAACAATACAAACTTCTAAAATTCTATAAGGATACAACAGTCCTCTGGATGAATTGTGTCAAATCATTTCCGGTCAGTAATCCTTGTGAAAGAAGCGCCAGGTCATAAACCTGTTTCGCCAGCGTTTTCTGGTCGTCTTCGTTTTCGGACTGCAAAATCCTGCTGATCACCGGATGATTGGCGTTCAGCGAAACGGTAAACATCAAAGGCATATCGCCAAACATCGACCGTTGTCCGGAAGATGCCTGCATGTCGGTCATCCGTCTCATAAATTCGGGGAAGGTAATCACCACGGGCAACTCGTCCACAGGCATCGCCTCCACCTGAACGTTGGCTGTTTTATTCTGCGTCACCCCCTCAAAAATGGCCTTCACTTTGTCCTGATCTTCCTGTGAGAGCACACTTTCCAGTTTCACATCTTTTTCGATCAGCTTGTCAAGCGTATCGGCATCCACCCTTTTTACAGTAGTTTTTTCTACCTTCTGTTCCAGTGCGTTGATAAAGTGAGAATCAATCATACTGGTCAGCGACAACACGTCATAATTGCGTTTTTTGGCCGACTGAATAAAAGCATCCTGCTTTTTCTCGTCAGTCGTATACAGCCAAACCTGTGTATCGCCCTTATCCGTTTGATTATCCTTTACAAATTCCTTGTACTCGTTGAAGGTAAAGAACTTGCCCTCCACATTTTTCAGCAGACAGAAATCTTTGGCTTTCTCGTAAAATTTCTCATCACTGATGATTCCGTACTTCACAAACAGCCCGATATCATCGAATTTCTTTTCAAAACCCTCCCGGTCGTTTTTGAAAATTTCGGAAAGCTTATCAGCTACCTTCCGAGTAATGTACCCGTTAATCTTCTTCACATTGCCATCAGCCTGTAAATAGCTTCTCGACACGTTCAAAGGAATATCCGGGGAGTCGATGACGCCATGAAGGAGCTGCAGGAAGTCTGGAACAATGTCTTTAACCTCATCGGTGATAAACACCTGACGGCTGTAAAGCTGGATCTTTTCACGCTGTCCCTGGAAGTCATTTTTGAGCTTAGGGAAATAAAGCACGCCCGTCAGGTTGAACGGGTAATCCACATTGAGGTGAATCCAGAACAGCGGATCTTCGCTGTATGGATATAACTCTTTGTAAAAAGCAAGATAATCTTCATCCGTCAGGTCAGTAGGATTTTTGGTCCAGATCGGGCTTGGGTTATTGATGATCTTGTCTTCGAATTCAATTTGTATGGGCAGGAATTTGCCATATTTTTCCAGAATTCCACGTAAACGGTGTTCATCCAGGAATTCTTCCGAATCTGCCGCAATGTGCAGAATCACATCCGATCCCCGTGTTTCTTTGTCGGCAGATGAAAGTTCAAATTCGGTCGAACCGTCACACACCCAGCGTACGGCCTCCGAACCCTCTTTATAGGATTTTGTCACGATCTCCACATTCTCGGCCACCATGTATGCCGAATAGAAACCTAGACCAAAATGACCGATTATACCTTTGTCTCCTTTACCATCCTCACCCTTATCCTTATACTTTTCAACAAACTCAGTTGCACCCGAAAAGGCGATCTGGTTGATGTATTTTTTGATCTCATCTGCGGTCATCCCGATACCATTATCACTGATGCTAATC